>CAVSQH010000016.1:0-279458 GCA_963730075.1 uncultured Solirubrobacterales bacterium
GGACTTGCAAACGCCATCGGGTCGCCGACCGTAACGCCGACCCATCGGGCAAACTGTAAGGCTGCTGCAACACCAGCCGGCCGCCATCCACCGTAACACCGCCGCCAAAACTGTTCGTGCCGGAGAGGATGAGCGTGCCGCCGCCGCTGAGGCCGAGGCGCCGCCGTCACGCCCGTGTCCTGGCCGACATTGCCGGAGAAGAGCAGGGCGGTCCCAGCGGAGTTCGTAACGGTCAGGCTTGCTTCGAGCACGATAGGCGCAGAGATCGTTTGCGTGCCGCTGGCTACGATAATCGCGGCCCCGTCCGACGTGTTGCCCAGCATCAGCCCGCCTCCCGTGCCCGCGCTGATCACGTAGCTGCTGGATGAAGAATTGTCGCCGAATTGCAAGGAGGCCGCGGTCTGGCTCCCGTCCAACGACACGGTCGCCGTGCCGTTCGTGCTGCCCGCGAACACCAGCGAAGCCGCGGTTGTCAGCGGACGGCCGATCCAGTTCGAGCCTGCGCCCCATTGTCCGCCGCTCGCGTTAGTCCAGGTCGCCGGCTCGAAATCGCCCGCGTTATACAATACGCCCGTCGAGGGCGTCGCCGAAAAGGGCGCGACTTTGAGCACCTGATTCGTGGCGGGATCAAACGTCAGCGTCTCGTAGTAGCCGTCCGCCGAACCGGCCGGCCGATCGAAGCAGATCGTGCCGTCGGGCCGAAAAACCGTGATCCCGTCGCCGCCGGAGAAGAGATAACCGTTGTTATCGAAGAACATCCCTCCGCCGCTCTGGCTGCCCGTGGCGTTCGGGTTGAAAACCGTGCCCGCGCTGAAGGGAATCGGCGATCCGGCGTACGCGGCGTCGATTTGGCTCTGGCTGAAGCTGAAGATTTTGCCCGCATCCGTTCCAAAACCGACGCCAACATAAAGACGATTGTTTTGCGCGTTTGATGGCGATTGAGGTTGTCGCCCCCGTTTCGCCGTTAATGACCACCTTGTTCGTGCCGCTCGCAGCGTCGAAAACCGAAACCGAAACTGCGACGGCGCCGCCCGTAAACTCACTTCCTTCGTAGACAATGTACTTCGTGCTCGAATTGGGAATGGTCGAAGCGGCCGGCAAGGCCAGGGCATCGCCAGTATAGGGCACGCCGCCGGGCACCTGCGCGGCAGTGCCGCCCGATGCGGGCATCGTCCAGAAACCGCCGTTGCCCGTGAAGTTGAAGCCGCCGGCGCCATTGCTGAGCAGAAGTGTATTGCCGTCTTGGGAAAAGCTGATCGGTCCCGCATCGGCCGGGTTGCCCGATGCCGCCGAACCGATGCTGCTATTGCCGAAAGCGCCCGGCCCCCGCTCGTTCCCAGACGCTCAGCCCATCCCAGGCATAGAGATTGCCGCCGGCATCGTAACGCAGCGACGTGGAAAACGCGTTCGCCGAGTTATCGGGGAAGGGAATGTTCGAGACCGTTCCCGCCGGCGATTGAGCATAACTGCTGCCGTCAATCGCCATTAGCCCGATGATCGCGACCAAAGCTTGAATGTAATGCGCGATCGCGCGCGTACTTGCGTTTTCTTTTGTGTGCATAGTTTTCATTCCTATCAGTTGAAGTTTGAGCCGTTGGCCCGTTCTGGTTATTTTCAATACGCCGAGCCATCGACCGTCTCGCCGCCGTCGCGGGTGATCAAGGCCGTCAGCGTCTCGGCCGACAATGAGTCTTTCAAAAAATGGACCGCGGAGTCGACGAAAAGAACATTCGCACCGCCTGGATGGCTGCTGGAAATCCCCCACGTCCCGCCGGTGCCATTGCCCGGCCCGCGGTTCGTGATGGGCATGTTCGGTCCGTCGGGCGAGACGGAGTTCGGTGCGTTGAAACCATCGAGCGAGTTGATCGCCGTGGCCGCCTGGTTGTAGAGCGGTCGGCCGTGAATCCAAACGCCGCGGCCGAATTTCAACGTCTCCACGACGTGGATCGTTTGCGAGACGCCGTCGGTGAAGTTCGCCACTCGCAACTGCTGTCGCTCCGCGAAGCCGCCGTGGTCCAGCAATTGGCTTTCGTCGGGCGCATCGGCATAGAGCGGATAAGTCCCGTTCATGCCGTTGTAGTCGATCACCGCGAATTGCATCGTCGGATCGGCCAGCGGCAGCGAGTGCGGGGCCTTTTCGAGGCCATAGACGTGGTCGTCCGATGGGCAGATATACGTCGCAATCAGCGTCCTGCCCAAGGCGACGTTGACATCTTCGTCGATCGCCAGGTCCATGCGAAGTTTCTCGTACAGACCGTCCTGATCGAGGTACGGCAGAATCGCGGCGAAAACTCCCGGACGGTACGGCCCTGTTGTGAGAAACCGAGCTGGAATGTCATTCGGGCTCGTACCGTCCGGATAGCCTTTCAAGGCGGTTCCCATGGGAAAACATTCGTGCGCCTCGTGGAAGCTTTGCAGCGCCAGCCCGATCTGCCGCAGGTTATTGCCGCAGGTGATTCGCCGACCCGACTCGCGCGACGAGTGGACCGCCGGCAGCACCAAAGCGATCAGCGCGCCGATGATCGTGATCACGACGAGCAGCTCGATGAGCGTGAAGGCCTTACGGTGGAAAAACGCACTTGCCATGCAAGCAGTAGCCAACTCGCCACTACCGACGCGCAACCGTCCCCACCGAGCGATCGCGCAGAGCACGATTCACGGCACGAAGCGGAACAGCGACGTCAAGCGTAGCGCAAAGGAAATTCGATCGCGGGCGTTTCACCACAAGACCGAGGGACCGTGCTCCGCCCTCGCAGAGTCCGGCATGTTATGCGCTGGTAGGTCTTCTGACTTCCAAGCTCGATCCGCACGGGCCTTCTCGTCGTTGTTCATCCTGCAATTACTGCTGGAAAAACGCGTGCGACAATGGCCAATAAAGACTGGCGGATCTCTTTTGCTCGGTTACAGCGGCGGGGCCGTCCCGGATTTGCACCGGGTTCCCTTATACAATGTTGTCTGTACGTCGGCCCTCCCACAGGAGCGGCCGACCACCAACGCCCAATAGCGAACGCGGTCATTCTAGCGGCGGATAAAGCTCGTGTCAAACGGCCGCTTGCAATTTGTTTTTTCTCACAGCAGCGTAGGGTGGGACAAGCTCGCTTCAAGCGAGTGCCGGCCCACCAGTCCTGTCGCGAACATCAACGGTGGGCCAACGCTCGCAGCGCTCGCTTGTCCCACCCTACGAAACTAATCGCTCGCCGCGTGGCCCCTTGCCCCCGCCGCCAATTTCCGCCAAAATAACCCCATTCAATTTCCCCAGCCGACCATCGGCTAAACTAAAATCCACGGAGGTTATCATGTCCGCTGTCGCTTGGCGTTTCGTTTTCTGTTTTGCCGCGTTGTTCCTGCTCTCGGAGGTGAAATGTGAGTTCCGCTGAAGATAAAGACAAAGAGAAAGAGGTCGCCTATCCCAAGCTCCCCGCCGGAGCGGGCGAGATCGCCAAGGACGCCCCGAAGACGTTCACCGAGACCAAGTCCGGCCTCCGCTACCGCGTCCTGCGGGCCGGCAAGGGCCCGAAGCCCAAGGCGACCGATGATGTGAAAGTGAACTACCACGGCTGGCTTGACGGCGGCAAGGTCTTCGATAGCTCCTACGAGCGCAAGTCGCCGATTTCCTTCCCCTTGAACCACGTCATCAAGGGCTGGACCGAAGGCATGCAGCACGTCGGCGAGGGCGGCATGATCGAACTGGAAATCCCCGCCAAGCTCGGCTACGGCGACCGCGGCGCCGGCCGCGATATCCCCGGCGGCGCAACCCTCCATTTCCTCGTCGAACTGCAAAAGATCGAATAGGGCAAGGGGGGCGGGGCAGGGAGTCCCGCCTTTAGGCGGCAGGGCAGGGGAGGGGCGTAGGGTGGGCCGGCAGGGCAGGGGAGTCCGCCAGCCCGATTTGCGCGATTCGGCGGTGCGCGGGACTCGCTCGCGCTCGGCCCACCCTACATCTCACTCACTTCACCCCCATCAAATCAATCGCGTCCAGCCCGAAATAAAAACCGCCCGAGGCCGGATTCTTGCCTGCGGCCGTACACCGCAGCCGGTGCCGGCCGGCGGCCAGCTCGTGCTGGCCAAGCTCCAGCGAACCGCTCGGGCAAACCCGGCCCGAATAGAGATCAATCCATAGAACATCGCCTGGTCGTGGTCCTTGCCCGTCGCTTGCCGGGCGGCCCAGATCAAAAACTCCTCGGAGAGGCACGGCTGCTTCTCCCCTGCATTTCTGGCCCATGCCGGGCGTTCTCGAAATCGGCCACGCCCGTCACCGCGAACAGCGAGCAGACATCGCGATCGCCCTGGGCATGTGCGGGCAGGTCGAGCCGCTCGAACTCCGGCGTCAGATCGACCTTGGCCGGCAGGTCGGCGGCGGCGCCGACTTCAACTTGAGGGCGGCAATCGCATGAGTGACATCAGTTGAAGCCGGGAGCAGCAAGTCATTACGAATCGCATGATCACTGCTTTATCGCTTTGTCGCGCGGATTTCTTTGTTTGGCTGTAGCTGCTGCCTTTCGACGTGGGCGGTTCCGCCTCGTCCTGTTCGCGAAGCTGCTCGTCGAGAATCGCAAGATCGACTTCTTTCCCGACTAAGTCGCCAACCCGGAATTCGCAATCCCGGCAACTCAAAAAATCATCGACAGCCAAGGCAGCGTCGCCGCCAGTTTTTGAAACCGCAGTGTGAGACCGGCAACCAAACCACTGAAGGCGAAGGCAAAAGACGCAATGAGGACGATAAAAACCCACCGGGGAACACCGCCGCTAACCTCGCGAGGCGAGGCAGCAACGACCTGCAAGAGGCAGTAATGGATTCATAAGCGGGGACTATTTGGAGCAGTGAACATCAGTCGGCAGTTCAAGTCACCAGAAAACGAGATGGTGCAAACGTCGTGAACTCGGCACCATCGCGAACAGCGACGCGTCAGCGCACGGGCCGAAGGCCCAGACGTTAACCCAGCGAAGGGCGCAGCCCTGGTATAACGCCACCACAACACGGACCATCGCCGGCCCAAGGGGCCAACCGTTAACCTTCAATCCCAGACCAGAATCTGGCCTCCTCGCATTGGGCTACAGCATCCGCATGGCCCGCTGAGAACATCGGCTGCGTACCGGCGGATATAACCGACGCGACCAAAGAGGACCCGCGTTTTCGCGACCAGATCGCCGACGCCAGGGCCGACGCCGATATCGACGCCCTGAAAGCTGCTCCGCCGCACCGCCAGCCAGGAGAAGAATTGGCGGGTCGCCGCCTGGATCCTCGAACGCCGCAACCCCGAGGAATATGGCCGCCGCAGCCCCAACAGTTTTACCGGCGAGCAGGTCATGGAAATCCTTGGCCGCGTCCTCGAGACCGTCATGCCGTCCGTGCCGCGGGAGGAAGTCGCGGAAGTGATGTACGAGTTCGAGGAGGAACTGGCCGATGTGGTCGCAAAGGCCCGGCTGCCGCTGCCGGAGTACTATTCGCCGGAGGAAGATCGAAGCGAAGAGGAGGGTGAAGGGCAGGGTAGTCCGCCGCGAATCGCCGGCGAGGCCCCGCCTCCCGACTCCGATCATTTCTCCGCCGCAGTCAGCCCGCTCGGCACTGCCGCCGCGTCCGCTGCCGAACGACAGGCGCCGGCGAGTGTTCCAGCCTCGAATGACAGCGGAAACGCGCGTTTCGTGCCTCCAGCAGTTTGTCCAACGGGTGCCCAGAGTAGGGCCGGCCGTCAGACGTGCGACGCCGCGAGATGTGCAACACTTTCCGCAGGGAAAGGCCAGCTTGCCGCCGCCGGTGCAAAGTCGTAAGTCATATGCATTACAATGACTTACGGCGATCGTAGCGCCGTCGGCGACAGTGTACAACGGCAGTCAAGGGCGTTGCGCAAGTCTTGGTGTACTTGGCAGCGGATGGGCAAAGTAAAGCAGGGCAGGGCAGGGGAGTGCAACGGCTCCGCTCTACTCCACCTCCCCGCTCCCCACTCCCGCATCTCACTCCCCGCGTTCGTCCGTTGCTAAACCGCTGTCCGAGGACTAGACTTGATATGGTGTAACGCCACCCAAGAAAGCCACTACTTCTTGGGGGAAACAAGTGGCGCGCCGGAAACCGATTGTGAATCAAACCTGCCTTGGCTCCTACCGACTTTTGAAAGTGGTCCATACAGGCCAGATGGGGCAGGTTTGGCAGGCCTATGACGACGGCCACCAGCGCATGATCGCCATCAAGGCCGCCGACACCGGCCAAAATCCGGCCGCCATGCGCGAGGAATATAAGGTCAGCCTGGAAATCAAGCATCCGCAAATTATCGAAGTCTATAACTTCGGCATCGACCGCGGGACGCCGTTCCTGGCTTTAGAGTGGTTTCCGGCCCCCAATTTGAAGAAGCGGATTCGCACCAAGGAGGACCGGGAAGACACTGTATAACGTAATCCCCACGGTAGTCGAGCAGATGGCCGATGGTTTGGGCTGGATGCACAGCAAAGGTTGGGTGCATCGCGATATTAAACCGGAAAACTTCCTGGTAAATGACGCAGGACAGGCAAAATTGATCGACTTTGGCCTGGCAATCCGCCCCTCCGGCTGGCTGGCGAAGATGCTGTCAATGAGGCCGAAAAGGGCGGGGACGTCGAGTTACATGTCGCCCGAACAGATCCGTGGCGGGGCGTTGGATGCCCGTGTCGGACGTCTACAGTTTTGGCTGCCTCCTCCACGAACTTGTGGCCGGAGCCCCGCCATTTACGGGGTCGACAAAGGAGGATTTATTCGGTAAACATTTGAAATCCGCGCCGCCGCCCTTGGAGGCCGCGGACAGTAATGTTTCGTCGGAGTTTGCCAAATTGGTGCGGCGGTGCCTGTCGAAGGACCCCGCCGGCGCCCGGCCTCCGCCCAGGAGTTGCCATTCCAGAACCGGAGGGATAAAGAAATACTCGAGGCAAACGGCAGCGGCGATGGAGACAATTGCCGCGGACAGCGAAGCCGCCCCAGAGGGACTCGATCACCACCAGGAGCAAATAAAGAAAGCCGGGAATGACGAGACGTTCCGCCGGAAAGCAGACGAAAGTTATCAGCGCAACGCCGAGCAGACCCCGAGGCGATCTGCAGCGAAACGCGTCTGGCCTCTGAAGACGTGATCTTCATCCCGAAATGCCGCTGTGTGTCCTTAAGTCGTGCCACGGCGGCGGACAGGGCCTTCACATGGTTAGTAGGAACAGGTTCCAATAAAAGTTGTGAAAAAGGCATGAAAAAGAAATGAACGGTGTGGTTGCCTGCCGGAGCAGCTCTAAGGCGTACTCTGGGACGGCGCGACTGTCAAGGAGCGGTAAGAAACGTCGGGGTCAGGAAGGCGGCACAGCTACTGTGCGGAGTAGTAGCCTACGCGGGAGGCAATGTGCGCGCGCGGAAGACTTACCTTGACCTGAATTGTGCGCCATTTGCCGGAGTCGCTGCCGGTAACCGGACGATAGCCTATCAGGTATTGCTCGCGGATGGCCTGGCTAAGTTTCGCAGCTACCGCAGGGGCCTCGTTATAGTCTCTGATCGTCCAGTTCAAACCGCCGGTCCGGTCGGCGAGAGCCTGCATGAAAGCCTGACCGTTCCGTTCCTCCGTCAGTTCGATCGGTTTCTTTGTCAGGGCCTGAGTCTGGATCGTTATGGTGTATATCTGAACATCGGCTTCTTCCGCAGCTCGCAACAGTTCCGAAGCCGAGTAGCGGCTATGGTTATCCATGCCGTCGGAAATGACGAGCAGGGCTTTATGCGGCCGCTTCGCTGCGCGCATTCGATTCAGCCCCATGAAGACCGTATCGGTGAGCGCCGTGCCGCCGCCCGCATTCGCTGTAACAAGGCGGTTCTGCAACAATCCGAAATCCTGTGTGAACTCCGAAATGACCTGGGGGCGCGTGGAAACGGTCAGAAGAAGCGCTTCATCCTCCGGATTAGCCAGTCCGAGGAATGAATGAAGAGCGTTCGCGGCCACATTCAACTTCGAGCTCATGCTTCCGCTCAGGTCAAGAACCACTCCGAGCGAGCATGGCACATCTTCGCTGCCGAAGGAGACGATATTCTGCGGAACCTTATCTTCGAAAACCGTGAAACGCGTCCGCGGCGAGCCCGTTCACAGTCGATCCGGCGCGATTTACGACCAGAACGGGTACAAGCACCAGATTGGAATCGGCGCGGATAACCGGTGATTTGAGGACCTCTGCCGGCTGGCCGCCGCACACTGACAGGCCGCAACTCCGCTGTCTGCCCGATCAACTGCATGGCGGCTACTAACTGCAGGGCGGCCGCAAGCCCGGTTCTCATGGTCATAGGCCACCGATCGCCGGAGTACCCGGCAAATCGTGGCTTTAGTATGAGATTGAGTCCGTGAAAAAGGCATGAAGGACACAGGCGTTATACTGCCGCAGGTAACTCCATGCCGCAATGCGTGTCAGCGGACGATGGATCGCGGAAGCGATAGCCTACCCAAGGCTCGGTAAGAATGTACTTCGGCTGAGTTGCGTCGGCCTCGATCTTCTTGCGCAGCCGCAGGACATAAGTTCTGAGGTATTCGGTTTCGTTGCCATATTCCGGGCCCCAGACGGCCTTAAGAAGTCTCGCGTGAGGTATCGGCATGTCCTGGTGACTCATGAGAACGAAAGAATATCGAACTCTCGCTGAGAGAGCCGCATCTCGATGCCGTCCTTGAAGAACATGCGCTTCGTGACGTCGAGATCAAGGCCGCCGGCGCGAAGAAGCGTATCAGTCAAAGTGCCTTCGCCCCGCACCCTGCGCCGCACAGCGCGCAGCCGGGCGAGAAGCTCGCGAAACCGGAAGGCTTGGTGATGTAATCGTCGGCTCCCGATTCCAGCGCCATCACCTGGTCGTCCTCACCGCCCCGCACGCTGATCATGATGATGCCGCTCCCGGGAGCGATCTTTCGAATCCGCCGGCAAGCCTCGATTCCCCCCATTCCGGGCATGTTGACGTCAAGAAGGACCACCTCGCACCCGCGCAGCTCCATTGCCGCCAGCGCACCTTCTCCGCTCGCCGCTTCTTCTACTGAGTAGCCGACGGCGCCGAGCGAGTTGTGCAGGACCCGGCGAATAGCCGGTTCATCGTCGACTACCAGTAAGGTGGTCCCAGGTTGTTCCATATTCGTTCTCCTTTGGAAGTGTCAGGCAAAAGGCGATGCCGTCGAGGCCATCACCCTGCGTTTCGAGAGTCAGGGTTCCGTTGTGCGTGCGCGCGATTTTTTGGGTTATGTAAAGACCGAGGCCCGACCCGGCAACCAGATGCCGGGTGTTGGCGCCGCGATAGAAGCGTTCGAAGATTCGTGGCCGGTCCGCCGGCAAGAGCGAACTGCGGTTATTCCACACGCGCACACCCACGGATTGGCCACGCGATTCCAGCCTGACGACGATCCTGGCGCCGGGCGGGGAATACTTGACCGCATTGTCGAGCAGTTGACTCAGGGCCAGGCGCAGCAGTTCTTCATCCGCGTGGACACCTTCGATATAGCTCTCACCGCAGTCAAAACACAGAGTGTGGTCACCGTAATGCCGGGCATATCGTTCCACCAAAGACGCTATCAGCGATTCGAGGTCAACATCTTTCATGCGCGCCTGAATCTGTTCGCATTCCATTTCCGCTTTGCGCAGCAGAGAGGAGGTAAGGTCCGTGAGACGTAGCGCCTCGGTTTCGATGTCCTCCGCCAATTCCCGTTCACCGGGACGGACGGTCTCGCGCAAACCTCCGGCAGCGGCAAGGATCGCGGCAAGCGGCGTCTTGATTTCATGGGCGAGAGCATCCAGTACGGCGGCACGAAATACCTCAGTCCTGGCCTGGGCAGCCGATATGCTCGCGGCCTGGAATGCCGTCGCCCGGTCGAGGGTGGCGACTGTCATAGCCACCAGCGACCGGGCCGTCACCTCAGGATCTCTGAGATTTTCGAAGCCGATAGCCGCTGTGACCTTGCCGCGTGAGCGCAGACAACGAACGCACACACGACGATCGGGATCGTCAAAATCCCCTGCCGCGATCCAGGCATGGCGAGTCAGAGCGGCAAGATTGCCCGATTCTCCCTCAATGTACCCTTCGGCAGTGCCGCCATCGAAGAAACACGCCGCCGACAGGCCGAAGATTTCTTTGTAAGCTTTCAGCACGCCGGGGATCAGGCCGGGCGCGGGATCAAGAGCGAGAAGGCGCTCGCTGCACTGGTATATCTGCTCAAGAGTCTTCAGGCGTTGTTCGGCGGTTCTGGCCTGCTGCTGTGCCTTCGACGTCAGGCGCGTAATGACCACGGAGACGGTTACGAATGCCACGAGGGCGATGAAATCGAATGGGCTTGCGATGCGCCAGGTCAAGACCGGGGTGACAAAGAAATAGTCCAGAAACACGGCGGCGATGACCGAAGCGATCACCGAAGAAGCGAAAGTCGCATGGAGGGCCTGAGCAACAACACCAAGAAGGAAAAGAAGGCTGGCGCTCGCCAGATTCAGGCCTGATGCGTAACAGGCGGCGGTCAGCAGCGCGTCGATAATAACCCCGCATAGAATACGGACAGCAAGGCCTCGAAGCGCGATGAATGGAATCGGCCGCATAAAGTCGTTGACGGACTTCTCGGGCAAGGCGGCGGTCCAGGGCCGGTTATCTGTGGGTCGGGGATCGGAATTCTCTTGCTTGATCGAAGGTTAGCCGGGAGAACCCTGGAAAACCATAAGGAAGCCGTTTCGATTTCGTCAAGGGGTTGCGGTATCTTGATGTCTCTCATGCCTTTTCCATCTCCCCGGGGTTACGCTACAGGTTCCGCGCACCGTTCTCATCGAGGGAAATGCGCACCGGCCCCACGTTCTCAGGCCCAATTCTCCGCAAATCTGTGAGGAAAACGTGGAAACTCATGCGCGCGCCGCAACTCTTGTTTTTCTGACGTCTGTTGCCGTTTTCGCTCAGACCGCTCAAGCGCCGCCGACCGGATCTGAAGACGAAGGGGCCACTTCAACCGACCTTTTCGTCATGTTCGGCTCCGATTTTGTGCGGCCGGGGCTTTACCCGAAGGCCAACTACAACATCGGCATCGGCCACACGTTCAAGTTTCTGGGGAAAGACCCGTTCGGCGATGAAGTGACCTTCGCTTACACGTACGAAAACGCCGGCTCGCACGGCTTTCTCCATACCGATTTCGGTTCGCACACGGAATCTCTCGGCATCATGAAGAATTTTGGATTGCCGCGGACGAAGCGCGCCACCGGTTATACGTGGATTCAGGGCGGGTTGACCAGCCTGACCGGGGGCGCCGGCATCGCCAACCGCTTCTATGATGGGGAGTCGTTAGGCGCCATCATTCACTTGAATGACCGCAATTCCATCTGGGTTCAGGAGACGTACAACAAGATTGTTACCCTGCCGTGGTACACAACCACGAGCGCCGGGTACACGTGGAGCTGGTAGGCAAACCGCTACTGGGCTTCCAGTTCAAGCATCTCGATCGGGAGGTCGGATTCCGCGGGTGTCTTTCTGGTGGGATCCAGGTATTCCGCCGCCAGAAACGCGAGGATTGCGAGTCCGCCCGCAAGCCAGGACGCGGGAAGATCAGCGTGCTCCAACCGCCAGCCGATGTCCGTGTTGCTCACCACGAGAAGCAGAAGACAGGTGAACGCCAAAGCGACACCCGCCCAATAGCACACATCCTGAATCACAGCGATTCGGTTTCTCGTCATCATGGCCTCCACGGCCGCCTGCCGACCGTTGCAGATATTTTACTCCATGACTTTCACGAAATTTTCATGAACCATAAAAAAATCGTTGGATTGCCGAACTGTAATAACCTTGACAGAGACCATGAAGAACATCGATTGGAACACCGTACCCGAGTTTTCCGAACTGCCCGTGAGGAAAGGCGCGCCTGCCGATTCGTCGTGGGGCGTATTCGGCGAGGAAGACGCGCTGGGGTGCCTGAATTTTCTGACGCCGGCCGGAGTTGTCGAGGCCGCGGCGCTGGTTCAGGCGGGAAAAGTGTTTCGCCTGGACGCGAAAATCGGTTTTGCGAAACCGCCGCTATACGGAAGGGCCTCGATGGCCCACAGCGTCGTGCCTCTGGGGCCCACCGCGAACGACGATTTCCTGGACCGCTTCAACACGCAGGAGGGAAGCCAGTGGGATGGACTCGGTCACGTGGGCCATTGCCGCCACGAGCTCTTTTACAACGGCGTCAGCGTGGATGAAACCAGAAACGGCAACGCCCGCCTGGGAATTCATCACTGGGCGGATAAATTCGTGGGCCGGGGCGTATTGATCGACGTGTTCGGTTTCCGCAAAGCGCGCGGTGTCGCGGCGAATCCGCTCGCGAGGGACGTATACACGCTGGAAGAATTGCAAGGGGCGTTGGAAGCCCAGGGAACGACGCTGCGTCCGGGAACGGTTCTGTTGATCCGGACAGGCTGGATGGAATCCTACGAAGCTTGTTCGGCGGAGCAGAAGCAGGCACTCGCTCCCATGGAAAAGCTGGCATCGATGGGGATCGAGGCGAGTCGCAGGATGGTCGAATGGCTCTGGAACAGCAGGGTCGCGGCCATCGGCACGGATTGCCCCGCGGTAGAGGCTTTTCCGTTCGATTTTGCGGATGACAACGCCCTGCATTACCGGGCGCTGCCGTTACTTGGGTTACCGCTGGGTGAGTTGTTTGTACTGGCCCCTCTGGCGGAAGACTGCGCCGCCGACCGGCGCTACGAATTCATGCTGGTTTCAACACCTTTGAATCTGGAAGGCGGGATCGCGTCGCCGCCCAACGCCGTTGCAATTAAATAAAGCCGCGATCAAGTAAGCCTATCGCGAGGCGCAGGCGGTCGGATGCCATTTGGAGCCATCTGGCTCCTTCTTGAAATGCGTGCTCGTGAGGAATTCGCCCGAGAGGTATTGAGGATCGTCGACCAGAGTCTTCACGATCAGGTATTGTTCCCCGTCCGGTTCTTTGATCGCGTCGAAATATTCCGTGACGACCGCATCCGCGCTATAGGGCGCGCCGTTCTTACGCAGATACCCGGCCTTCATCTTCGTGGTCACCACCTTCAGAGATCCGCCAGGTCCGGGAGGGCCGAAGCCGCCGCCCGCCTGGTGATCCCAGGAGGCCGTCGAATACCCTTGCCATTGCAGATCGCCCGATTGTGGCGGCTTGCCCGCGAAGTGGAACAAGCGCGTCTGCGTGCCGGCGTCGGCTTCGACTTTCAGAGTCTTGTCGTCCTGCCAGGTGATGTGCAGGCGTCCGGGGACGCGCGTAATGGCCGCCGCGCCGTACGATTTGCACTGGTTACCGGCAGCTTCGTCCTTCGCGGGATCCCACGCGTCGGCCAGCTTGCGGCCCGCGCCATTCAACGGAATGCCGTCGTAATCGCCTTTGGCCGGAGTGACCATGCGGTAGCGCCAGTCTTCGGTGACGAGCGACACCCAGTAGCCGGTGAGATCCTCCGGCGCGGCGGCTCGGCCCGTCGGCGGAGGCCCCGGAGGTGGACCGCCGAACTGCGCGAGCATCGCACGAAGCAAAGCCAAGGGAGCCCATGAGGGCAATCGTTCCGGATCCGAATTTCATTTCTTGCCCTGATTCTTCAGACTCTTGTAAACCGCTTCGACGAACTGCGCGGTGGTCCAGGCGGGATCGCTGCCGTAGAGCGGATCGTAATCGAGCGTCGGCTTCGCCGCCTTCACCTGCTCGAGCGTCATCCCTTTATTGACCATGTCCTGCACGCGGTCGCGGATGATGGTGAGCATCTCGCGATATTCGATCACGTCGCCCAGATCGCAAAGCCTGCCGTGGCCGGGGATCACCATCGTGCCGCCCTCCTGCCCGTACACCGGAATGATCAGATCCACGATCTTCTGCAGGCCCGCGAGGACGCCCTGGATATTGCCGCCCGCGGCGATATCGATCACGGGATACGTGGTGGTGGTGAAGATTTCGCCGGCGCTGATCACGTCCGACTTGCGGAAGAAAACGATGCTGTCGCCATCGGTAATCGCGTTGGGAATATGGATGACCTGGATGCCTTCGTCGTTGAAGAAGACGCCCTTTTCGTCGGTGATGTAGCTATCGGTCGGCCATGCCGCCGAGGGGTAGGGCGACTTCGTTCCACTGGGCGCGCTCATGCGGTTCAGCACGTTCTGATGCGCGATGATCTGCGCGCCTTCGGCCGAATCCTTGATGTCGGCCGAGACGTTGCCGCCGGTGATGGTGCTGCCTGCCTTTCGCAGCGGCTCATTGCCGCCGACATGATCCGCGGCCATGCGGTGTCGACGATGTAGCGGATCGGGCCCTTCGAAACGGTGCGGATCGCGGCCAGGATTTTATCGGCCAGCGGCGCCGACATCGTATCCACGAGGAACACGCCGTCGCTGCCCGCCTGCATCGTCATCGTGTTGCCGCCCGGCCCGACGAGCATGTAGACGTTACCCTGCGCGGGAAGAACATGGATTTCCTGGGCAGGCGCGAGGCCTGCCGCAAGCAGCGCCATGCAGAATAGCCGGCGTCATTTCTTCACCGGCTTCGGCATGGTTTTCAACTTTTCCTGATACTCGGGATACATCGTTTCCGCCCCGCCCATCGCAGCTTCGGCGGGTATTCCGTAGCGCGCCGGAAACTCGGCAAGAAACGTGTTGGTGCCGGGCAGGTGATGCGGGATCTTGCCTTTGGGCATCACCACTTCGACCACGCTCTCGCACGGATACGCGCCCATCTGCAGGCCGATGCTGAGCAGGAAATCGCGCGTGCGGATGAACGTTTCGGTGAGATAGGCGGGATCGTGGATGACGGTCGTCCAGGTCAGATGATCGCCGTGGCGGATGAAGTTCTCGTACACGATCGCCCGGTCGCTGCGCGGAATGCCGTTGCGGCGAATCCATCCCTGCTTCAGGTGCGTGGTGGTGACGGTCAGAATCTCGCCATCCCACTTGCCGGTGGAGAAACCCTGCGACGTATGCATCGCGTAATCCGGCGGATGCGGCCGGCCATCCATCCAGATGGTGCGTTCCGTGCCCCACGCCTGATGATGGACGTGAAACGCGATCAGATCCTGCGAGTCTTTGTCGCGCTCCTCCCAGATTCTGATGTTGAAGAAGCTGGGAACGTAGTCGACCGGGTGGACCCGGCATTGATACTCGGGAAGCGCGAGCAGCGACGCATCCCAGCTTTCGGCATGCAGCCGCGCGGCGGCGTTGATCGGAATTCCCAGGTAGTCGCCGATCTCCGGACCCGGCAGGCGCTCCGGCTGATCCTCATCGAGAGTCATCGCCCATTCGCCGGCGAGATTCACCTGCGCCGATGCGGTCCAGGCGCCCGCGGTGATCAGGACTAAGGCCGCAATTCCAGCCCGGTTGAGATTACACATAAGAATTTTTCGACGGAAGGCCTATTGTATAACCGCCATCGGCGAGGTGCGGGTACGGCCGGTCAAACTTGCGGCAAACTACTTTCCAACGCAAAACGGGTGGGTCCGCCCTTTGCGCTACTTTCCACCAGATGTTCGAGGTCTTTGTTGTTCTCGCCGCAGACGTATTCCATGAGTTCCGTGTCCGGCATCAGGCGGATCTCATAGGCCGCGGTCCATGGCTTCGTGTAGTCTTTCGGATCGTTGATCGTGACCTGAAAATCGATGTGTCCGAAATCGCGGCGGTGGAAGCGCTCGGTGACGTGCAAGGCATCGGAATGAGGATGGCCGCCGCTATCGAGCCAGGCTTTGTCGTTGAAGCCGGCGGATTCAACCACGAGCGTGTCGCCGTCCCACTTTCCGACCGAGTATCCCATCCAGGTGGGGTTCGGGTCTTTGGGTAGCTCGCGGCCATCGGTGAAAATCTGGCGGAAGGTCGCCAGCGCTTCATAGAGGATGACGACCATATCGGAGCGCTGGATGATTTTGTAGGGATACGGAACCGCGTTCATCTGCGGGACTCCGGCGAGATTGCAGTGCCCGACGGGATCATCCTTGCTGAGGTTTTCCTGGCGTTCCTTATATAGGGCGGCCGCCGACGGTGTCATCACGACGTCGCCCGGTTTGAGATCCGCCGCGAGATTGATCGTGTACTTCACGCCATTCGGCTGTTGCCAGATGCCGGAGAGGTCGGGCTTTCCGTCTGCCGTTCGCGGCGCGGGAGCGGAGAGGTCGGGTTTGCCGTTTGGCAGCCTGGGAATCCCGGCGGTGGGGTAGTTGAGCCATTGCGCCCAGATGTTTCCGGCGAATAATACAACCAGACCGATTCGGTTCATCTTCATGGCTGACCTGCGGCGATTATATCTTCAACCGTCCCTTCGACGCGGTGCTATGCTGATGGCCATGCCGCTGAACCGGTTTCACGTTGTGCCTGCATTTTTCTGCCTTGCCGCCGGGGTCATGCCGGCCCAGACCGCGCCGAAAGCGCCCTCGTCGCTGCGCCTCTACGTGATGGATTGCGGCGTGATCAAAGGCCTCGCCGTAACCATGTTCGGATTCAAAGAAGGCGAGGTGCCGATACGGGATTTCGCAGTGCCGTGTTATCTGGTGGTCCATCCGAAGGGCACAATGGTGTGGGATGTCGGAGTGGTTCCGGATGAGGCTTTCCCGCCGGCGGCGGCCCTGTGACACAGGGCATTTCGACCGCAACGAAGACGCTCAAAGCGCAGCTGGCCGAGATCGGTTACAAGCCTGCCGACATCAACTACATGTCGCTTTCGCACTATCATTCCGACCACACGGCGAATGCCAATGAGTTTGCCGCATCCACCTGGCTGGTGCCGCTCGCCGAGCGCAACGCCATGTTCGCGACCACCGCGGCCGGCATCATGCAGCAGAGCAGCTACAGCGCTCTGAAGAGCAGCAAGACCGTGATCCTCGGCAGCGACGATTACGATGTCTTTGGCGACGGCACGGTGGTCATCAAATCCGCGCCGGGCCATACGCCGGGACATCAGGTGCTGTTTCTCAAGCTGGCGAATTTCGGCCCGCTGCTGGTTGCCGGCGATCTCTATCATTACCCGGAAGAAGGAACGATGAAGCGGTTCCCAAGCTTCGAATTCAACAAAGAGCAGTCCGCCGTCAGCCGCGCTGCGATCGACGAATTTCTTAAGAAATCCGGTGCGCAGATGTGGATCGAGCATGACACCGCGACGTTCGTCAAACTGAAGAAATCGCCCGCGTATTACGACTAGACCGGTTTTCCGGGAAATACACCAGGTACCGTCGCGCGGCTGTACAGCCGCGTCTGGACAGGCAACGGGGAAACGCGGCTGAAGCCGCAGCTCCTACTTCAACGAATCGGCGCCGGCCTGGGCCGTGCGGCCATCCTGATCGCTGCTGCCGCCGGAGGCGCCCACCGCTCCAATGAGCTTTGCCGTCCACGATAAGCGGGATGCCGCCTTCGACCGGAACCGCGCCCTTCAAGCCAAGCATGCGGAGACCCACACCGCCCGCAGCTACCGTATCCTGAAACGATTTTGTCGGGCGGCGGAAAAGAGCGGCTGATTTCGCTTTTTCGATTGAGACCTCGACACTGCCCAACTGGGTGTCCGGCATTCTCTCGAAGTAAACGAGGTAGCCGCCGGTATCGACGACAGCCACGGCCATCGCCCAATTGTTCTTGCGCGCTTCGGCAATGGCCGCAGCCGCTATCTTCTTCGCGACGTCGGGCGAGATGGAGATGCCGTAGGGAATGTTCGGGGGCGGCGGAAGTGGCGCCTGCCCGAAGGCTGCAACGGTAAGCGCCAGAGCGGCTAAGGTTCGTATCAGAGGCATTGGCCCATTATCGTTCAGAAACTACTTGCGGGCGGCCATGGGAGGGAGGGCCAGGCGCCACTACGGCTTCGGGCTCCGGAGGCGGAATCTTTTTCGGCCGCGCGTTAATGTGCGCGGTCACCATGGCGCGAAATGCCTTCTCGAACTTCGGCGTGCCTGGCTTCACTCCCGTCGCGGCCACCTGTTCTTCGGTGACCTCCTGCGCTAGCGCCAGATACTTCTGGTAATAGGCGCGGATCCGGTCCTGCACCACGCGCTGCGCGGAATCGTAGAGAACCAGCAGTATTTCATCCGTGCTGGCGTCGTACAAGGCGTCGTACACATGCGATGGTTTGGTGATCCGCGAAGATTTCAAGGTGGATTCCAGCTTCTTCGCCTGCCCTTCCAGCTTCTTGAGCGCGTCGGCTTCTTTCTTCGAAAGCTCGAACGCCCGCAGCAGATCGGCCTTCTCCTTCGCGCTCGCCTTTTCCATCAGCACCACGAGGAACGCCATCCAGCCGCCCTTCGAACCCGGGGGCAGAACGGTATGGAGAGATTTCTCGAACCGGGCGAGACCGGCTGTATTCAGCTTTGCGCCCGTCAAACCGGGTGAAATGAGCTTCAACAGCCCGAGGCGGTCAAACGCTTCCAGCGCCGCCACGGCATTTTCGCTTTCCGCCAGCGCGCGGATCTCCGCCGCCAGCGCCGAAACGGGAGCGGATTTTTCGTAGCCTTCCATCAGCGCATTTTCGAGCTGCGACTGCGTGCGCGGGGCAATCTCAAAACCGAGCGCGTGCTGGAAACGGATCAGCCGGAAAATGCGCGAAGGATCGTCGAAAAAAATATACGGGTTGGCTCCGCGCAGCTCGCGGTTGGTGAGATCGGCCTGCCCGTTCGTGGGATCGATCAGGAGACCGCGCGACCCGCGGTTCAACGACAACGCCATTGCGTTGATCGTGAAATCGCGCCGCATGAGGTCTTCGTGAATCCCGGCGGGCGCAATCTGCGGCTTACCGCCCGGGCTTCGATACTTTCTCGGTGCGCGCATTGAAAACCGAGGCGCGCACGCCGCCGGGAAGTTCCAGCTCGATGCCGCGTTTCAGGCTGTCTTCCGACACGACGCTGCCGCTCAGGGCGTGGGCAAGCGACTTACCCGCCTTGATCGCATCGTGCTCAACGGTGAAGTCGAGATCGAGAATCATCGCGCCGCGCAAAGTGTCCCGCATGGCGCCGCCGGTCAGCCAGACGTTCATCCCGGCTTCAGTGGCCACTCGCTGCATCTCGGTGACCGCGCGGTTCTGCGCGGCATCCAGATGACTCTCGAGCACAAACATGTAATCGCTCATTAGTTAGGCTCTCGGATGGTGGGCGTCCAGCGTTTCGCGCAGACGCGCGCGGACGACGTGTGTGTAGATCTCCGTGGTGGAAAGATCGGCGTGACCCAGCATAGCCTGCACAGAAGACGCTCGGCCTCAACGATTTCTACCTCCGCGGCCCTGACTCAAGTTCCCGATGGGCAACATCCAGATGGTCGGTAAGTCACAGGCCCCGATGTTCCGGGGCGAGAAACCTGGTGAAACCAGGTTCGCCCCAAACTGGTCACTCCGAGGACGTGGCGAAGCCCGCCGTGGACTTCTGGCTATCAACGAGGACTCTCCCGCGCGCCGAGAACCGCGTCACCGTTGACGGTGGCGGCATGATCACGATTGCGTATCAGGCCACCAACGACGAGGCGAAGGATCGCCTATACGAGCAACTCAAATCGATGCTCGGCGACCTTGGCATGCACCACCACCATCTGCTGCCACACAACGCATATCTGAAGAACGAGATTCCGGTCGCTGGTGTGGCGCACCGGCCGGTACGTGTCGGTTCGGGTCAAACGCCAGCACGTCGGTGCTCGATGTCAATTGCAAGGCCCACGAACTTGACAACCTGTACGTCGCCGACACGAGCTTCTTTCCCAGCATCGGGGCCGTCAACCCGGCGCTCACGGCGATGGCCAACGCGCTCCGGGTCGGCGATCACCTGCTGGAGCGGATGGGCGCGACCGTCCCCGCGACCGGCGAGACGGGGGCGGGCTCATGACGAGCGACCGCAGACGCCACGTCGTCATCGTCGGCGGCGGGTTCGCCGGCCTCGCCTGCGCGCGGAAGCTGGCCGCGCACGACGACGTCCGCGTCACGCTGATCGACCAGCAACAACTACCACCAGTTCCAGCCGCTGCTCTACCAGGTGGCCACCTCGCAGCTGGCGCCGAGCGATATCGCCCTTCCGCTGCGCGAGGTGCTCGCCGACCAGGACAACGTCGACGTCAAGCTCGGCGAGGTCGTCGTCGGTCGATCCCGCCAGCGCAGCACGGTCAGCACCAACGACGGAGGGAAGACATAGACCGGCGACGTCCTTGTGCTCGCCGCCGGGTCGCAGCCGAATTTCTTCAAGACTCCGGGCGCGGCCCAGCACGCCTTCCCGCTCTACTCTCTCGATGACGCCGACCGGCTGCGCTCACGGATCTTGGGGCTGTTCGAAGACGCCGACCGCGACCCCGAGCTATCGAGCGAGGGCGCGCTCAACTTCGTCATCGTCGGCGGCGGCGCCGACGGGCGTCGAGGTCGCCGGCGCGATCGCCGAGATGCTACGGTGACCTTGCCCGCCGAGTATCGGAATATCGACCGTCAGCGCCACGCACATCTTCTCGTCGACCACGGGAATACGCTGCTTAAGCCGTTCTCGACAAGGCTCACGACTACGCGGCGCAGGTGCTCACAGGGCCGGGCGGTCAGCTCGCGGCTCGGCACCGGCGTCGAGGAGGTCGGAACCGGCCACGTCGACTGCTCGCGACGGGACGGTGATCAAGACGCAGGTGCGTCGATCTGGGGCGGTGGCATCACAGCGCCGCACCGTCGCCGCCGACGCCGGCATGCCGCAGGGACGCGGCGGGCGCATCGACGTGCAGCCCGATCTGACGGTTCCCGGCCATCCGGGCGTTTACGTGATCGGTGACATCGCCAATATTCCGGGACCCGGCGGCGAGATGCTCCCGCAACTCGGGTCGGTGGCGCATCAGAGCGGCCAGGCGGCAGCCAAGAACATCCTCGCCGACTTCCACGCCAAACCGAGATCGCCGTTCGCTTACCGCGATAAGGGCATCATGGCGATGATCGGCCGCGGCGCGGCGATCGCCGAGGTCGGCAAGAACCACCATGAGATCCATGGACAGCTCGCCCACGTGGCCTGGATGGGCGTGCACGCCAGCCTGATGACCGGTACCCGCGACAAGATCGAGGCGATCATCGACTGGGGATGGGACCGATTCTCGAAGACGGGCGGTCCCCACGTGCTCGACCGTGGCGATGCGGCCGAGATCGACTGGCAGGATGACCCAGTCGTCGACGCCGCCGCGTCCGGCTCGAACCCGCCGAACTCCCCCTAGAAGATCGCGATCGGGTTCACGGGCGAGCCGGTGCCTCCGACGATCCGAGCGGCGCCACCACGACCAGGAACTCCCACCGGCCGGCCGGCGCGCACACCGTCGCCAGCCGTTCGAGGTCGAGGTAGTCCATCAGGTAGACGCCCATCGCGTGGACCGCGAGCACGTGGACGGGAACGCCGACGCCCTCGGTGGTGCTCGGCACGGCGTCGCTGTTGCCGTCCGAGCCGAGGGCGGTGACCTGCCGCTCGGCCAGGAACCGTACGGCGGTGGGGTGCAGGCCGGCCTTGGTCCTCGGGATCCCAGGGCGGCAGTTCGGCCAGCCGCCGGGTGTGACCGGTACGCACCAGCAGGGTGTCCCCGGGTCCGACCCGTACGCCCTGGCGCGCTCGGCCGCTTCCAGGTCCCGCCGGCTGATCGTGCTCCCCGGCGTCGAGCCAGTCGACGTCCCACAGCGCGGGGATGTCGAGCAGCACGCCGCGGCCGACCAGGCCGTCGCGGAGCAGGTCGATCGAGGCGGAGTCGGCGCCCGCGGCGGTGATGGCGTCGTGGGACGGCCGCCGTAGAGCAGTTGTCGAAGACGACGTGACTGAACGCGTCGATGTGGCTGTGCCCGTGGTTGTGGAAGTCGATGCCGATGTAGTCCTTGAGGAAATGCAGCGGCTCGTCGGCGTCGGCCTCCTCCCCGAGCATCGTCATGTGGTGGTCGGCGGGAATCGGGTTGTGGATCGCCCGATGCGTGTTGAGCGGCAGGCTCATCGTGACCGTGCGGCCATCTCGCGCCACGCGGGTGGCTTGCGCGATTCGCTCTGCGGTCAGCAGCGCGAGCGCCCCGCGTTGGTGCCGTCGTCCCCCCAGCGGCCCCAGTTGCAGAGCTCGTCGAACAGCGCCTGGAACTGCTCGGCGCTGACGACGGCATCATCCACGTCGCGCCGTCGCAGTCGCATGTGGCAGCGCCGCAGTCGCCGGTTGGGCTGGCTGCGGCTGCAGCGAGCGACGCCAGCCGCTGAGCAGTTCGTGCACCCCCGCGGCACCGACGATCGGCTCGGGTGGCGCCGGCAGCTCGACGGGATGCAGCATGAACGGACTGGTCTGCGGGCCGCCGAGGCCACCGTGGAACGAGATCAGCTCCTCGAACGCGCAGCCCTGCTCGAGCTCCGGGTCGTAGAAGCTGCCGACCATGATGTCGGCGACGTGCTCGAATCCGTCGGTGCGCAGCAGGTGGGCGGGCGCGTTGCGCGAGAACGCCGCCAGCGGGTCCTCGCCCTCGACTCGGCCGCTGGCGAGGTAGTGGGTGCCTCGCGCGTTGATCGCCAGCGGGCCGTGCTCGCTGGAGCGAACGAGCAGAAAGCCGATGTGCGGGATGCTCGCCGAGCGCCGTCAGCAGCTTCGGATGGCGCTCGTCGATCTCCTCCATCGTCAGGCGCCGCTTCTCCTCCATCAGGTAGACGAGGCCGAGGTTGCCCGACCCGAGCACGATCGCGCGGTGCTCGCCGAGGTCGCTGGTCGGCTCGTGAGCCGGCGTGCGGCCGGTGGCCTCCTGCAGCGCCTGACCGACCGCGTGCGTCGTGCTCGTCGCCGCCGCCCATCCCCGAGACGCTGCCGCGCGCCAGCGACCGTTGGACGAGCTCGTCGAGCCCGTAGCCGTTGCGCTGCTTGAACGTCATGCCCTGCGTCTGGCCGTGGTCGGAGAGGACGACGATCTTGTAAGGACGCGGCGCGAACCGACGGGCGCGCTCGATCCGGCCGAACTGCTGGTCGAGCTTGCGCAGCGCCTCGAGCGTGTCGGCGCGCTCCAGCCCCGAGTGGTGCGCGACCTCGTCGTAGCTCGAGAAGGTGGCATAGACGGCGGGACGTCCGCGCATCATGTCGGTCAGCACGCCGTAGCACGATCAGGTCACGGACGACCACGCACAGCGCGGCGCGGAGGTACGGATAGCGTCCACCCCGCTCGCCTCGCGGCACGACGTCGCGCCGCCGCTGGCGGATCGCCGCCGAGTACTCGAGCGCGACCTCCCAGGCGAACAGGACCAGCTCGCGGGTGACGTTGAAGCCGTTGGCCAGAAACGCGCGATAGCCGGGGTTGGCGCGCTTCTCGGCGTCCATCCGGCTGACGGTCAGGATCACCTCGTCGGCCTCGCCCGACAGCAGGTTTCCGCGGCTGGCACCGCCGCCGACCAGCAGTCCGCGGCCGGTGGCGTGGCGGCGCTCGATCTCGGCGCAGTCGGCCGGTGCCGAGCAGGTCATCATCTTGCCGGTCTCCTTCTCGACCCAGCGGAACGCAGGGATGTCCTCGTTGGAGCCGAGCAGGATCCCGGCCTGGCTCGCCCCGGTCTGGGAGGCTGAGGTCGGTCTCCCACTCGATCAGCGGTGCGTGCCCTCCCCCAGCCAGCGGGCCAGCACCGGGGCGCTTCCGTCGCGCATCGCGCGGCGCAGGACCGGCGGCCGCGAGCCCGTCGATCTCCAGGAACAGAATCCCGGGTGCGTCGGTCCGGATCCGCTCTCCCTGGCGCCGTGCGACCCGCTCGATGACGCGCAGCGAGTAGGCGTCGTCGTCGTTGACGCCGAGGATCACCTGCAGCACGAGGCTCGCCGCCGAGATCAGCAGCGCGGCGAGCAGCGCATCTCCAAACGAGTCGACCTTGAAGTCGACCGGGTCGAGCGCGGAGACGAGCAGCAGGATCGCGGCGTCGACCGCGAGCACGACCAGAAACCCGATCACGAGCGTGAACGGCAGCCTGAGCGCGGCCACGACCGGCGGCAGGAGCGCGTTCAGCACCCCGATGAACACGGCCGCCTCGAGCGCCCCGGCGAAGCTCTTGACGTGGACTCCCGAAAGCAGCGCCGCGGCGATCCACACCGCCACCGCGCCAACCAGCAGCGCGATCGCGGTCCGCTGCGGCGAGAACGTCGGCCGGGACGGGTTCCAGCCCACGCCCTGCCCGTAATCTACGTCGTGCGCCGAGCTCACGGTCCTGAACATAAACGGGATCACCGGCGCGCCATCCCCCCGATCGGATGACGGGATCGCCTGGCCGAGCTCGGGTGTCACCCCTTTCGGGCGATGAGCCGAGAACCGGCGGCAGGCACGATCCGAGGCTGAGTCACCGATCCAAGGAGGAGCAGAGTGGGAGTTCCATGGCCGGTCCGCAGCGTGTTGGCGGGCACCGCCGGAACCGCGGCGATGACACTCAGCTACGCGACCGAGCGGCGGCTGCGGTCCGCGATCGGGCCGTTGGACTACGACGACAGCCTGGTGCCCGGGGAGATCGTCGCCGGGATCATGCACCTCGGCAATGTCAGCGACCGGGAGGCCAACGAGCTCGGGCTCGCGCTGCGCTGGAGCTACGGCTCGGCGTTCGGCATCTGGCACGGCCTCCTGCGGCGCAAGATCGGCGAGCCGTGGGCGAGCCTTGGGTTCGGCGCGACGCTGATGACGGCGACGCTGACGCTGTTCCCGATTCTCGGCCGCACGCCGCCACCGTGGCGCTGGCCGCCGAGCGTGATCGTGACCGCGTTTGGCACCCACGCCGCCTACGTGAGCGCGGTCGCGCTGGTTGATGACCGCCTCGGGGGCTCGTCGCGGCAGACGGAGGACAGCGGCGCGCCGCCGGCGAACGGCGGTCACCCCTCGCCCGAGCCGACGTCCTAGGTGCCGGCCGGGGCGGCTCCGCTCGCCGCCGGGTCGCCCGGAGACGGTGCCGGCTCAGAGGTGTCTGGGGCCTTGGCGGCCTGTCGGCGGTCCATCGCAATCGCGGTCAGGTATGCGATTACGACCCCGACGATCGTCACCGGCCCGGCACCCGGACCCGATTTTGCTGTCAGCACCGTCGCGATCACAATCGCCGACAGCGGAAGTCTGAGCACGGCGGCCAACGACGCGCCCATCCCCACGGCGACTGCAGCGGTGAGTTGGAATCCGGGCAGCCGGGACATCAGGACTCCGGCCGCGGCGCCAAGGAACAGGGCCGGAAAAGTCGGGCCGCCGCGGAAGGTCGGCAACGAGATCGAGTAGGCGAGCCCCTTGATGCCCAGCACGAGCAGCAATGCCGAAACCGACCAGCCCGCCTGCCCGGAGATGAGCCCCGGGAGCTGGTCCTGGCCCGAGAAGAGGACGTAGCTGTAGTTCTTGCCGGTGATGTGCGCAAAGGCGATCGCGAGGCCGGCGATGATCATCGCGATCGCCGGGGCGAACACCAGCAGCCGCTTCACCACCCGCGGCTCGGCGGCGCGCGCGACCCGGAAGATGATCACCGACCCGATCGCGACGAGGATCGCGAGCGGGATCGTCCACAGGAAGTCGACCAGTGTCGGCCGAGCCTCCTCGGGCAACGGCAGCGCGCTGAGCGCGTACGCCGCTGTGCTCAGCCCGGTGAGCTGTCCCATCCCAATCGTGACCAGCGATCCGATCCCTGCCGCCAGCAGCCCCGGGAGCAGAATCAGTGGAAGCTGCTTTTTCGCGAGACCAGTCGCCTCGATGATGAGTATCGCGGCGATGATCGGCTGGTCGAACAGAAACGAGATCGCGGCGAAGCTGCCGGCCGCGGCGATCACCATCTGCCCCTGCTGCGGGGTGTTGGGCTGGGCGCGCCGGATCATCAGCAACCCAAGGCCGGCGCCGATCGCCAGCAGTGGCGCCTCGGGGCCGACAACGGTCCCGAGCCCCACCGATGCCAGCGCCGCAAGGATCACGCCCGGCAGGTCGACCGGCTGGACCGGAGGACCGCCGACCGCCAGGCCGTGGGCGGGGACGTGGCCACCGCGGCCTGGCAGCCGTTCGATTGCCAGCGCCACGATTACTCCCGCGATGCCGAGCACCAGCACCAGCCACCACCACGGCGCGGAGTGGTAGCCCATGTCGTTTGGGAGCCCCATGAACACCCCGTGCTGGATCTGGTGGATCAGCTCAAGGAAGCACCACGCGGCGAGCGATACGACCACGCCGACGACCGCCGCGAACGCGCACACGCGTGCCAGCACCTTCGCGGTCGGAGATTCGTCGCCGGCGCCGGCTGCGTCGGGTTCGGCGGCAGGCGGATTCGGTCCAGGATCGCTCGCAGCCATCGTGCAGATTAGGAAGCAACGCGGGCGAGGCACATCATCCGATTTGGATGAGCACGTCCACCCGGTAGGTCATCGTTTCACAGCATGATCGCGCTCGAGGTGTTCGGCGAATCAGCGGCGATGGACGCCGTCGCCGAGCGTCTGTATGAGCTCGACGGCGTGGCGCGGGTACGGATCCAGCCGGTCGTGCGCGCCGAGCACTCGGTCGTGCTCGCGCACATCGCCCACGACTCGACCGACGAGGTGCTCAGCCACCTCAAGGCGCTCGGGGTGCAGCGGACGGACCTGACGCTGACGCGGGTCGAGGAGCTTGGCGGCGGCTTCACGCGGGCCGAGGCGACGAGCCTGATCTGGGCCGATGTCGTCGGGCTCGCCGGCACCAACGCGCGTTTGCTCGGCAGGTACCTGGCGCTGATGGGGGTCGCGGGTGCGATCGCCTGCTACGGGGTGATCGACACCAGCGCGATCCTGATCGTCGGCGCGATGGCGGTCAGCCCCGATCTGCTCCCGATCACGGCGACCGCGGTCGGCGTGATCGGGCGCGCGCCGAAACTCGTCGCACGGGCACTGCTGACGCTCGCGATCGGCATGGCCGTCACCAGCGCGGTCGCGATGGTGCTCGCGTTCGCTCAGAACCAGCTGTCGCTGATCCCGTCGAGCTTCAACCTCGACGCGAGCGTCCTCCAGGGCTTGGTCCACGTCAGCAACGAGACGATCGCGGTCGCCTTCGCGGCGGGCATCGCCGGGATGTTGGCGTTCGAGACGCGCGCGAGCGCCGGGGTCGGGGTCGCGATCTCGGTCACGACGATCCCGGCCGCGGCGTATCTCGGCGTCGCGGCCGGACTTGGCGAGGCGTCGCGGGCGCTGGGGGCGCTCGCGGTACTGGCGACCAACGTCGCGATGATCGTCGTGGGTGCCGCCGTCACGCTCGGGATCCAGCGCCTGCACGCGCACCTGCACGGGTCATCGCGGACCGGCTGACGGCGCGGCGGACCTAACGCGGCGGTGGGTCGCGCGGCCGTCGCGGGTCGTCGCCCGGCCGACGGTTTGGGTCGTCCGGCCGACCGTGGGGGTCGTCCTGATACCGCGGGTCGTACGGATCGTCGGGCGGGTAGGGCGGCTCGTTCGGGTCCTTGCCGCGGTTGCGGCCAAGCGCGAACACACCCGCCAGGATCGCGACCACGCCGAGCGTGATCAGCACCCACGCCCATCCCGGCAGCCCGGAGCTCTGGGACGGCGTGCCGCTGGTCGATGTCGTCTGGGTCGGCTTCGCCTTCGCCGTCCTCGTGCGGGTGATCGTCGTCGTCGACGGCGATTGGGTCGTCGTCGAGGTCGCGGTGCTGGTCGTGGTCGACGTCTGTGTCGATGTGGTGATGGTGATGCTCTGGGTCCGGGTCGAGGTGCTGGCGGCCGCAGCCAGCGGGACGCCGGAGAAGGCGCACGCGGTCAACACGAGCACAAGGATCAGAGCGGTACGCGGCGAGCCGAACATCGCGCTGTAGTCAAGCACGGGCCCCGGCGGCTCACATCGCCTGATCGGGATGAGCGTCGGTGACGTCAGCTGAGGCGGACGATCCCGTAGACCACCAGGCCGACCCCCAGGCAGGCCGCGAGCGGCGCCACCAACAGCGGCCAGCGCACGAACAGCCACTCGACCGTAGGCCTGAGCAACGCCTCGGCGTGCCGCCCCTTGAACAGGCAGACGACCGCGATCGCGATCAGCGGGAGCGTGTAGACGACGCAGTACAGGGCGATCAGGAACACCTTGCCCGGCACCGCGACGCTCGAGCCGACGATCATCGCGATCGCTGCGAAGTACGGGAATGCAGTCAGCAGCTCGACTCCGGCGACGCCCGCCCCCAGGATCACCGCCGACCCATGCGAGCGGCTGCTCGACTCAGGGCTCGGCGCGTGACCGGCCAGCGCTTTGCGCCGCAACCAGACAATCGCGCCGCCGGCGGCGAGCACAGACCCAGCGGCGATGATCAACGAGTACTTGAGCGTCCTGCCCGGCTTGGGCAGCAGCGAGATGATCAGATCGCCCAGCCCGAGCGCGAGCGCCAGGCCGGCCGCAAACGTGACCACCCCCGCCGCGCACGTGAACGCCAACGCCCGCGGTCCCGGGTGGCGCCCGCCGGCGACCAGCAACTCGGCGGCGATCAGCGACGGGTTGATGCTGTCGGGTAGCGCGATCGCCACGACCGCGATGGCCAGGCTCAGCACGACAGCTCAAGCTTCCCGGCCGCAGCGCCGCTGCGGCGCGGTCAGCGTCCGACCTCGTCCTTGGTCAGGGTCAGCAGCACCTCGTCGTTCTCGAGCCGCGCGACAGCATCGACATCGACCAGAACCTCCCGCTTGCCCCACAGGTGACCGTGCTTGAGCAGGAAATGAGTGATCCGGTGACCTTCGTCGATCACGAACCCGTCGACGTGCCCGACGCGCTCGCCGTCCGATGAGGTGACCTCGCTGCCGCGGCGGATCTCGACCTCGCCCTTCGGGACCCGGTCATAGCTCGCCGTTACGTGCGGGTCATAGTCGGTCGGCCCGATACCGGCATCGATCCCGCCGGGGCCGAAGCCGCCGTAGTACGGCATCGAGGTGATCTCCTCGATGCCGACGTCCCAGCCCGGGTCGGTGTCGGGCTGCTCGCCGATCCGCAGGTACTTCGCGGTGTGAACGGGGTCGAGCTGATCGAGCTGCGCCGACGTGCAGTCGAGCTCGATCGGCGCGTCGGGCTGCTCGCCGCCACGCGCCTTGTCGACATCCACCAGCCGCGCGAGGTCGCGCCGGTCGCGCGGCTGGACGACCAGATGGGTGACGCGCCGAGTCGCCGGATCGATCACGACGTCGGCCAACTCGCGGGCGTCGCCGTCGGAGCAGTGGATTTCGCTACCGAGCTGGAGTCGCATCGCGCACACGTCACAGTTACTCAAACACGCCGCGGACCGGGCGCAATCACCCGATCGGGGTGATGCCTGGACATCGCCAGCCCCCGAGGGTCCCCGAAGGGGCGCCGAAGGGGCGCCGAGCGTCCTGTACATTGCTCGCGGATAACTGAGGTGGAGGACCATGGGCGTCGACACCCGGCAGTTGCTTGTCTTCAGCTACACGTGGGCCGTGATGCTCGGTGACACGATCGAACGGATGGGCGGCGCTCAGGTGACCAACGAGTTCGTCGCCGGCCACCACGACGAGCTCCCCGCGATGCTCACGGCGGCGATCAGCGCGGACAGCTCTACCTGACCGCCGGCGTTCCGTTTGGGCGCTGCGAGGGGTTGTGCTCGATACCCGAGCTCAACTTGGCCCGCTTCGCCTGGTGGCGCGCGGCCTCGGGCAGCAGCAGCAGCGCTCCGATCAGAAAGCAGACCCCACCAACCGACGTGCCGGCGTTTGCGAGCCGGGCGCTGACCGCCTGTCCGGAGGCGGGCTCGGTCAGCGACGCGACAGCCGAGAACCCGAACGCGATCGAACCGAACAGGTTGAGCGCCACGATCCACCACGAGAGGGTCCGGTTGCGAAATGACAGCCACCGGTGGCCGACCTCCGCGAACGCAAGCTCGCTCGACACCAGGAACGCGGCCGACCCGAACACGTCGGGCGCCCACACCCGCGTGTTGATCTGGTGCGTCGACAGGCTGTGGTTGAGCGCCGCGAACGTGCTGACGTTGAAGAACACGGTGCCGATCAGCTGGATCACGGCGGCCAGCCAGTCGATCCGCCCGGGCTCCCACGACACCGGCCGCCAGCGCTTGCGCCGGCGATCGGGAGTCAGCACGTGGTCGACGTTGACGGTCTCCGAGTACTGAAGGTACGCGGCCGAGGTAAAGAAGATCGAGCCGACGAAGAACACGATCCCGATCCCCGAGCGCGTCCCCGAGGACCACTGCGTCACGACCCCGCCGACCAGGAAGCACGCCGAGCCGATCATGAACAGCACCGACATCCACCAGCCGCGTGTCGTCGGCCGCCACCAGATCGATTGCGCCCGCGAGCCGTCGGTCTGCGGTGACGCCTTGCGATGGACGCGCGACTGCCACGTGACCTCGGTTCCGTCGGGCCGGCGCAGCACCTCGCTGGTCACGAACGGCCCTGGGCCATCGGCCGAGACGCGCTCCCATCCTTCCGGCAGTTCGACGTACCCGCGCATCGCACCGCCACGCTAACCGACCACCCGCGCGATTCACCCGGTTTGGATGATCCCGGCCCATCACTCGCTTCGGATGATGGACGACGCCGGAGGCGTGCAATATGTTGTCGCCGATGCCCAAGGTCGCAAAGCCCGACGGCGCGGTCATTCACCGCACGACCGCGGAGCGCGTCCAGCGTGGCAAGGAAGCCCGCTCCGAGGTGCCGCGCGCCAGCCAGGCCGAGTTCGCGCCCCCGTCGGACCGCTCCGATCCTGTCGCACTGCTGGAGCAACAGGCACGGACCCGAGTCCCGGAGCTGGTCCCGATCCGTTACGGGAGGATGCTCGTCTCGCCGTTCACCTTCTACCGTGGCGCGGCCAAGATCATGGCGATGGACCTGGCCCGCACGCCCCGGTCCGGGCTCACCGTGCAGTGCTGCGGCGACGCGCACCTGTCGAACTTCGGCGTTTTCGCGTCACCCGAGCGCCGGCTCGTGTTCGACATCAATGACTTCGACGAGACGCTCCCCGGGCCTTGGGAGTGGGACGTCAAGCGGCTGTCGACGAGCATGCTGATCGCCGCGCGCGACCGCAACTTCACCGCCAAGGAGCAGGACCGGATCGTCCTCTCCACGACCGAGCAGTACCGCAAGGCGGTGCGCGAGTTCGCCTCGATGGACAACCTGGCCGTCTGGTACTCGCGGCTCGACGTCGAGGAGGTGATGGCGCAGTATTCGGCGCAGTTCAAGAGCCGGATGATCAAGCGGACGCAGAAGACGCTCGCCAAGGCCCGGACGCGCGACAGCATGTCAGCGCTCTCGAAGCTGGCCAAGCGAGTCAACGGAAGCGTCGAGATCGTCGACCAGTCGCCGCTGATCGTGCCGCTGCGGGTGATCGTCGGTGATTCGGACGCCGACGAGTGGTTCCACTGGCTTCACCAACTGCTGCGCAGCTACCGCCAGAGTCTCGAGTACGACCGCCGAGTGCTGCTCGAACAGTTCGAGCTGACCGACTTCGCGCGCAAGGTCGTCGGCGTTGGCAGCGTCGGGACGCGCGCGTGGATCGCGCTGCTGCTCGGCCGCGAGGGCGCCGATCCGCTGTTCCTCCAGCTTAAGGAGGCCGAGTCATCGGTGTTCGAGCCGTACGTCGGCAAGAGCAGGTTCTCAAACCACGGCCGCCGGGTCGTCACCGGGCAGCGGCTGATGCAGACCACCAGCGACATCTTCCTCGGCTGGGTGCACGTCGCCGCCGGGCTCGACGGCCAGGCCAGGGACTTCTACGGCCGCCAGCTCAGGGACTGGAAGGGCTCGGCGGAGATCGAGCAGATGGTCCCGAGAGCGATGGAGGCCTACGGCCGGCTATGCGGCTGGACCGTCGCCCGCGCGCACGCACGGACTGGCGATCGCGTTGCGCTCGCCTCCTACCTCGGGAACGGCAACGCGTTCGATCGCGCGATCCTCGAATTCTCGAAGGCCTACGCCGACCAGAACGAGCGCGACTACAAGCGGCTCGAAAAGGCCGTCAAGGACGGCGTGATCGTCGCCCAGACCGGGCTCTGATCTGAGAGCGCCGCTCGCCGACCCGGCCACCGCGGTGGCGGATCGGCGAGCTGAGGTGCGCTCAATCAGAGGCCGAGGATCTTGGCCTTCTCCGCCGAGAATTCCTCGTCTGTGAGGACGCCCTGCTCGTGCAGCTTGCCAAGCTCGGCGAGTCGGGTGGTGTCGTCGGACGTGATCCCTGTGGACGACGGCGCCGCCGCTGGGGCTGCCTGCTGCGGCGGTGGAGCCATCGACTGCTGGCCTTGTTCGTAGGCGGCCTGCTGCTGATCCTCCTGCGAACGCTGGCGGTGCTTGCCGTACGCGTAGGCTCCGCCGCCGATCGCGGCGGCCCGCAGCAGCGGACGGCGTCTCATGAACGGCATCGCTACCTACCTACTCTTCGCCGTCGAGCGACAGCCCGAGGGCGAGCATGATCTCGGGGGCGGCAGCGACCACCCTCGGCCCGCCGACCTGCGGCGCCACTGCACGCAGCACGCCGAGGATGTCCTCTGGGGTCGCACCCTCGTCGAGTGCGTTGGCGATCTGCCACGCGTACGAGGCCGGTGGCGCGTCGAGCGCGATCAGCGCTGCGATCTTGACCAGCGCGAACGTGCGCCCGTCTAGGCCGCTGCCCTCCTGGTTGAGCTCGCGAAGCCCGACCGCCTTCTCGATGATGCTCCCGTCACCGGCCGAGATGCCCGACAGGGTCTGATGTGTCTCGGCTCCAACCACTGGCATTTGATCTCCTTTCGATCAGCAGACCGCCGCCGGCGCCCGAACAGCCGGCCGCAGCCCGTCTCCTGGACGCTGGGTATCAGGCGCTCGCCTGCGCGGGCGGCTGCAGAGCTTCCTGAAGCTTCTGCGTGTCCTCCTCGGACAGCGAGGTCTTGATCACGGTGCCGCCGTACTGCTGTAGCGCGGCGACCGCCTTGTCCTCGGTGACCTGCTCGATGATCAGGAACAGCGCTGACGTGCCCGGCTTGACGTAATCGCGTACCTGCTGCTGGAACTGCTTGTCGATGCCCTTCTCGCCCATGTGTCCAAACAGCGCGCCCATTCCGGCACCAAACGCGAGCCCGATCACCGGAATGAAGAACAGCAGGCCGAACAGCAGGCCCCAGAACCCGCCCCACGCCGCCCCGCCGCCGGCGCTTGCGCCGCCGTGGGTGGTGTGAACGTGGTACTTGCCTTCGAGGTCACGGGAGATCGCTGCGACCTGATCGGCCTGGATGATCAGCTCGGATTCGAGCTGTGAAACCGTTTCCCGCGCTTGCTCGGCTGTGCCCTGATCGGGATAGCCAATCGCAACCAGCGTTGCCATTGCGAATTGCTCCTTTCGACTGTGTGGTCAGAGACCTTGTCCCGGCTCCGCTTGTCGATCCGCTGCCGAGTCAGACGTGGCGAGCCACGTCAGATCAACCCTGAACCTGTGCCGAGTCGCGGTCATCACCCGAATCGGATGAGCCATTGAGACGGGGTGGTCGCGCCCCGGTTGCACCGCTGGCGCCACCGTCGACGGCGGCCCTCGCCGAGCGGGTCCGCTGGCCGCGCGTGGCGGCCACCGACAGCTGTGGCGCCTCGACGACGACCGTGCGGGCGAGGTAATCCTGCAGCCCGCGCCGGCGCCGGTTGAACGGGATCATCAGGTAGCCCGCGAACAGCGGTAGCGCGGCCAGCAGCAGCCCGAAGCAGCGGACGACCGCCCTGCGCGGCTTGATGACTTCTCCGTTGACCGACACCACCCGGATCTGCATGACCCTGTTGCCCGGCGTCTGCCCGGTCGCGGCCCAGAAGCCGGCAAAGTAAGCGAATGCCCAGAGCGCGTAGGCGCCAGCGCCGAGCGCGACGAGCAGGTTCTTGTGCTGCTGTGGCAGATGGACCACCGAAAGGATCAGCGCCGCGCCGACCTCGGCCACAATCGCGACGACGTTGATCACCGCGGCATCGAGCACGAAGGCAATCGCGCGGGTGATCAGCCCGACGTAGCGAGGCGGCCCCGGGGCCGGCGCGGTCACGTCGGGAGGCGTCAGCGCGGTGGGCTCGGGCAGGGCACTCACGGCCCGGGAGCTTCCCGTCCGTCAGGCTCGCCGGCCACGGGCGTCGGCGCGGGGTCGTTCGCTACCGGCTCGCCGTCGACCGGTGCGGTCCGCTTCGAGCGCCGCAACCTCAGGCGGCGTGCCCGGCTTTCGAGCCACTCATCGGCGGTCCGCGAGCGCGAGCGCGTGAGCTCGCCCACCTGATCGGCGAAGCCGAACCCCTGTTGCGCGATCGCGGCTCTCACCGCCGGACTCGCGGCGATCTCGTCGATCATCCGCCACAGCGCATCGCTCGCGGCCACCCGATCGAGCAGCTCGTCGAACAGCCCGCTGTCGAAGAACGTCGCGACCAGTTGCTTGGCCCCGTCGCTCTCGAGCGCGTTGCGGATCGCCGCCTGGGTCCACGGGCTCTCGAGCGCCGCGACCGGAAGGCGTTGCAGCTCGGCGCGCTCGGCGCTCCCGAGCATGCGGTCGACCGCACGGCGCTCGACACTTCTGCCCGCCTGCACCGCGAGCGAGGCCGCACCCGCGACCGGCCGAAGGGTGTACTCGGCCGCACTGGCCGCGGGCCGGAGGGTGAACGCGGCGGCGCCGGCCACCGGGCGCAATGTCGCGGCCGCGGCGCGACCACCGAACCCGACGATCGAGCCCAGGGGTCGCAGCCTGGAGTTGGTTCTGTCTCCGTCCGCCATCGCGCGGTCCTGGCGCAATCTTCGCACCGACAACACGTTGCGCGTCATCCCTTTCAGGCGATGGCGAGCCGCCGGGTCAGCCGCTCGCTATCACCCAATTCGGACGATGCCCGGCGGACCAGGCTCGATGACGATCCGCCGGTAAGCACGTGAGCGAACACGAGCCCCCGACCGACGCCTCCGATCAGCCCGCCCCTGGCGGAGCCGCCGACGCGTCCTCGCAGGAGCCGCCGACCGAGACCGTCCCGACCGTCGAGGCGCCGGCCATCGGCGAGACCGCGGTCACCCAGACCGCCGTGGGCGACTCGGCCCCGCCGCCTGCCGCGGCCGCCACGGGCACCGGAGCGATCAGCCGCGGGCGACTGATCGGGGTCGACGCGCTGATCGTGTTCACGACGATCCTTGCGGTCGTCGGGATGCTCGCCGTGTGGGCCAACCGGCTCCTCTTCAACCCGGACAACTGGTCGAGCACCAGCACCCAGCTGCTCGAAAACCCGGACATCCGCAGCGCCACAGCGAACTACGTGGTCGATCAGATCTACGCGAACGTCAACGTCGCGCAGCTGATCGGATCGGGGTTGCCCCCGCGGCTTGACCCGCTCGCCGGCCCAGCCGCGGGTGCGCTTCGCAATGTCGCCGTCCAGGGTGTCGATTTTGCTCTCCAGCGTCCGCTCGTGCAGTCGCTCTGGGAGAAGGCCAACCGGGTGGCCGATCAGACCTTCATTGCGATCGTCAAGGGTGGCAAGGGCCCCGTCGGTGTCCAATCCGGGGCGGTGACGCTCGACCTGGCATCGATCGTCGACAACGCGGCGGCGCGGTTCGGGTTACCGTCGAGCCTCACGTCCAAGCTCCCGTCGAACATCGGGACGCTCACGGTCTTCAAGTCCGATCAGTTGTCGTTCATCCAGAAGGTTGGCAATGCGGTGCGGGGACTCGCGCTGTGGCTGTCGATCCTCGTTCCGCTGCTGTACGCGCTGGCGATCTTCCTCGCTCGCCGCCACAGACGGCGAACCCTGATGTCGGTCGGGACGGCGATCGTGATCGCCGGACTGGCCGGGGTCGCGGGGCGTCACATCCTTCAAAACGCAATCGTGAACTCGCTTGTCAACAACGATGCGCAGCGGCCCGCTGTACGCGCGACCGTGGGCATCGGGACCCAGATCCTCGGCGAGATCGCCGGCGCGTTCATCCTCGTCGGGTTCGTCGTCGTGATCGCGGCCTGGTTCGCCGGTCCCGCCGGGCTGGCCATCACGGGCCGTCGGACGATCGCCCCGTTCCTCCGCGAGCGGCCCGGGTGGGCCTTTGCGATCGTCGCCGCGGTCATGCTGCTGATCTTCATCTGGGATCCGATCCCCGCCACAGGCACGGCGATCGGGATCATTGTGTTCCTGGCGCTCGCGCTGCTCGGAACAGAGGTCCTGCGTCGACAGACCGCGACCGAGTTCCCCAACGCCCAATCGGGAGAGACGGCGGCAGCCTTGCGGGCGCGAATCGAGCACTTCCGCGAGGGTAGGCATCACCGCCACGAGGCATCCAACCCGGGTCCGGCCTCGCTCCCCGACCAGCTCGAGAAGCTAGCGACGCTGCGCGACAGCGGGAACATCACGGCCGAGGAGTACGAGGCGGCCAAGGCGAACCTGCTGCGCGGCTGAGGCCGTGCGCAGCGAGCCCGAATCACTCCTGCGTCGGCTCGCGGCAGCCGACGAGGGCAGCCTCAAACCGTTGCTGGCGCCGTGCGGCGGCCTCGGTGACGCGCCGCCGCCCGGCAGTCAAGTGCTGGACCAGCGTCTCCGGGCACTGATCAGACTCGCCGCGTTGCTGGCAATCGACGCACCGACCACGTCACTGCGCTGGGCGGTCGAGCTTGCGGCGAGCACCGGCGCCAGTGCGCAGGCGATCACCGAGGTGCTGGCGGCGACCGCGGCGGCGTCCGGTAGCGCGCAGGTGGTCGCCAGCGCTCCCAGACTGGCGCTGGCGCTCGGGTTCGACATCGAAGTCGACGGCTGGGACGGTTCGTAGACGTCGAGCCCCCAGCGGGGCGGCGCACCCGGACTACTACTGACCGAGCAGCCCTGCCTCTGAGGCGCGCGTGACGGCCTCTGAGCGAGAGGCGGCGCCAAGCTTGCGGTAAACGGCGTGCGCCTGTGTCTTCACGGTGTTGGCGGACACGCCGAGCTGCATCGCGATCTCGCGGAAGGACCGGTGGCTGGGCAAAAAGCGCAGCACCCGCAGCTCGGCGATCGTCAGCGCCGAGGGGCCCGACATGCTTGCCTCGGCGAGCGAGTCCATGTACCCCCAGGCCTCATCAAACCACTGCTGGAAGATCACCGCATCCGGCGTCTTGCGGGCCAGCCGCGACGCCTCGGCGAGCAACGTCCGCGCACCGACGATGTCTGCCAGCCACAGCGAGGCGTGCGCGAGCAGGATCCTCGCGTCGGCCCCGTACCAGGGGATGTAGTCCCCGAGCGCTGCGAGCAGGTCTAGGCCGCAGCGCAGGTCGCGCTTGGCCTCGTCGGCGCGCCCCTCGTGAGCCCGCGCCGCTGCGGCCGCGGCGAACACCAACGCGGTGACCGGGTAGTCGGTCAGATCACGTTCCGCGACGACCGCCATCGCCCGGTCGGTCAACTCGATCGCCAAACTCCAGTCCCGCTCTTCGATCGCGATCATCCCGTCGACCGCCATGCACAGCGCGGCTAGGACCGGTGCCTTGCCGAGCGCGAGGTCGGCCCCTTCCTCGAGCGCCGCCCTGGCGGTCTCCCGGTCACCCGTGAGGTGTTGCGACACGCCCTTGGCGAGGCATAGGACCGGACGCCAGGGGCTGCCGTCGGGCTCCCCGTCGTGAGCGCGCGTCGCCGCTGAGCGCATCTTCAGCGCGCCGTTGCGCGCGACGATCGTCTCGAGTGCGCTCAAGCCCGTCGCCAGCGTGGCATCGCTTTTTGCCGTGCGATCACGTTTGAGCGCTTCCGCTGCGACCTGTCCCGCGTGCTGCGCCTCGACGATGTCGCCGCTGGTCAGCGCAGTGTGCGCCGCGCAAAGCGCCAGCGGCCCTGAGTCCGCGATCCGTTCGGCGCCGAGGGTTGCCAGCCAGCCCTGGACGATCTCGGCGCGCCCCTGCGCCAGGTAGGCGAGCAGATTGGGCCACAGCAGCTCGGCGGCGCGGGGACCGTCGCCGGCAGCGACCGCATGACCGATCGCACCGTCGATGTCTCCCTGGTCTGCGAGCAGCTCACTCGCCCGGGAGTGCAGCGCAACCTCGACGTCCGGCTCCTGCCGCCTGAGCTCCGCTCGCAGCGACTCCCCGAACAGGCGGTGCCAGCGGTAGCGACCGTGGGCGGCGTCGAGCGGTACCAGCAGCTGGCTGACGTCGGCGAGCCGGTCCAGGACGCGGGCGGAGCCCACGTCTCCGAACAACCGGTCGCACGCGGGTCCCGACAGCTCCTCCAGGACCGAGGTGCGCAGTAGGAAGTCGCTCAGCTCGCCCGGAACCGCCGATAGCACGTCATCGCGCAGATACTCGGCGAGCATGTGGTCGTCGCCGCTGAAATCCTCTTCTTGTCTGTGCTCCAGCAGCGACAGCGCCGCGAGATATAGCGCTGCCGGCCACCCCTCGGTCCGCCGGACCAGCGCCTGGACCTGCTCGAAGTTCAGCTCGAGTCCGGCTTCGCGCAACAGGACGGCGGCCTCGGCGGGGGCCATCGCCAGGTCCTGCATGCGAATCTCGACCAGCCGCCGGTGTGCGCGCAGACGCCCGGTCGGGACATTGGGCTCGACCCGCGACGCGATCGCGACCGTCGATCCGTCGGGGAGCGCACCGACTGTCGCATCGAGCAACTTGCGCAGCGCCGTCGGCGACAGCTCGTGGGCGCTGTCGAAGACGAGCACGATCTCTTGGTCCACGGCTCCCACGGATCGCGTCAGGTCTGGAAGCGGTGTCTTGAGCTCCGCCGAGCCTCGTCGGTCGAGCGTCGACACCCGCGCCGGCGCAATCCTGTCCGCGTCGACCAACTCGTCACGGATCGCGGTCGCCGCGTGCTCGGCCGAGCGCGAATTGTGTCCATCGAGGGTGATCCAGACGAATTGGCGCCGGTCGCTCTCGGCCCACTCGCACAGCAGCGTGGACTTCCCGTAGCCGGGCGGCGCCACGACCACCGCGAAGGTGGCGTCGTGGGCGTCGACCAAGCGGCTCACAAGCTCCGGGCGACGCACGAGCCCGGCCCGGAAGGGGTGCGACCGCGACCCCCGCGCCGGCATCGCCCGCTCGTGGGGTGCGTCCTTGGACGCAGAAAAGCGCCGCTGTCGAGCCGCTTCCTGTGTTGTCGGCATGGTCGTTGCGGTCCCCCTGTAGTCGACGCACGTAGTTGTCCCGCATGCGCTGTCGCCCTTCAAGTAGGTCAGCCCCCATGTTTGGGGAGGCGCGCACCACTCGTCGCGGCGCAAAATGGGGCCCCCGGGAGGCCCAGATCAAGGTCCGGTTGGTGCGTCCCGCGACCGTCTGCCATGCTTCGAGGCGGACGTCGCAGAGGGGCGTTCCCGCAGCTAATGGAGGTGACCGGTGGACTCTCGAGTTGCCGCCCGAGAACCTGTTCAGACAACGCCAACTTCGAGCGCGAGCTCGAGCCGCGGCGTGTCCGGACTGTTCACGGCGGCCTTCAAGCAGTCCAAGAACGCGATGCTGCTGGCGGACGGGACACGCACGATCGTGGACGTCAACGGCGCCCACGTGAAGTTGTCCGGCTACGACCGCTCGACGCTCGTGGGACGGCACGTCTACGAGTTCGTCGTCGGGCCACCGGCGTCACCTGAGGAGTGGCGCAAGCAGCTCGTCGATGGCCGGTCCACGGGCGAGACCGAGCTGCGCTGCGCCGACGGGGCCAAGGTCGCCGTGCAGTGGGCGGCGACGACCGAGGTCGTGACCGGCAGCTATCTGGTGCTGTTCGTCGCCCTGGCGACCTCACGCTGGGGCGTGCGCTTTCGCCGCTCCGAGCCACCCAAGCCCGAGCCGGGCACGCTGTCGGCCCGCGAGATGGAGATCGTCAGGCTGGTCGCGTTCGGAAGCACCGGGCCGGAGATCGCCGACGAGCTGCAGATCTCCCACAACACGGTCCGCACCCATCTACGCAATGCGATGTCAAAGCTCGACGCTCGCTCCCGGGCTCACCTCGTCGCCAAGACGATCGGCGACGGCCTGGTGCTGAGCTGACGCCGGCCGGTCCGCGCGTCGGCGGCCTCCGCCGCGTCACTGATTCTGCGCGAGCAACGTCGGCCAGGCGGCGCACAGCACGGCCGACATGAGGGCTTCGGTCTCCTGCTTGGAGCGCTCCTCGATCTCGCGCAGCGCCTCGGCGCTCGCGTTCGCGATCTCGCGCGGGTCGGGGTGAAACTCAGGCCGTTCTCTTGCCACATAACGATTCTGCGGTCACAGCCGGCGTTTGTCGATACTGCAGTTGCGCGATTCGCCGTCAGAGGGCGACCGCGACCAGCACCATCGTCAGGACTGAAAGCGCGACCGCCGCCCCGGTCATCGCCATGACCAATGGTGAGGAGAGCGGTTCGTAGGCCCCCTGTTGCAGGGCCCTCGTACTGCGCAGCTGTCGCCACGCCCCGATCAACAGGATCGCCACCGCAAGCGCCGCGTACCCGAGACCGAGCACGCGATAAGGCCATTGGGCGCCTCCGGTCAGACCCGGAAGCAGCCGCCCGACGGCGATCGCCACGGCCGCGACCGCGACTCCCGTCCGCCACCAGGCAAGCCACGTTCGCTCGGCCGCGAGCCAGGTCCGGCGGCTCACGTCCACGTTCTCTGGCGCGGCAGGCGGCGTATCTGGTGGCTGCGTTGTCACGGCATCGGTGCCCTCGGGCGGATCATGAAGAAGATATTCGCCGCAAGTGGTCGCGCGATCGCATCACCCCGTTTGGGCGATGCCCCGCACGCGCGCGATCGTACGCTCACTGGACCGTGGACGAAGAGGAACGCCTTCTCCGCCGGCTTGCGCTCAACGACGAGGAGTCGATCGGAATGGTTCTGACGGCCGGCGCCGATGCCGACCCGGGCGCCGCGCTGCGGCCGAAGGCTGCGTTGCTGGTGCAGCTCGGCGCGCTGCTGGCGCTCGGCGCGGCGACCACCTCGCTGCGAGCCGCGGTCCAGCGCGCGACGCACGCCGGCGCGACCGAGGCGGAGATCGTCGCCGTCCTGGTCGCGATCGCGCCCGCGGTGGGCCTCGCCCGGGTCGTTTCGATCGCGCCCAGGCTCGCATTGGCGATCGGCTACGACATCGAAGCCGACGAGTGACCCGCTGACCGTCATCCCGATCCGAAATACTCTGTGCAGCGGCCGAAACGGCCGCCCTGACGGAGTGACGGAGTGACGGAGGTGTGTCAGTGGACAGAGTGGCCGTGAGCGAAGAGGACGCGATCGAGGTTTCTCGGCTGTGGTGGCTGTTCGTGATGGTCGGGGTCGCCAGCATCATCGCCGGCGTGATTCTGGTCTTCAAGCCGAGCAACAGCCTCGCGACGCTCGCCGTGATCGTTGGGATCTTCCTGCTGATCGACGGGATCGCCGAACTGATCAGGTCATTCGGCCACTCGGTCCAGAACCGGGGCCTTGCCGCGATCCTCGGCGTGCTGGGGATCATCGTCGGCATCGCGTTGATCCGGCACCCGTTTCACGGCGTGACGGCGATCGGCCTGCTGATCGGGATCTGGTTCGTCGCGGCCGGAGTCGTGCGCCTCGTCCGCGGGATCGTGGTCGGAGGGCTGCTCGGGATCGTGGTCGCGGTGGTCGAGATCATCGCCGGGATCGTGATCGTCAGCGACCCTCACATCGGGTACGCGACGCTTGCGATTCTGACGGGCATCTGGCTGATCATCAACGGAGCCGTCGTGATTGCGATCGGGGTCGCCGTTCGCAGTCTGAAGTCAGAGCCTCGCGCGCCCGACACCGCGGTCAGCTGACCCCGGCTGCGGTGCAACCGGGCTCGGCCGGCGCAGCCGCCGGCGCAGACTGGCACCCCTTCTGAAGCCGTCCGGCGAGTGGGATGATTTTCCCCAGCGTGGTCGACCCGCGACGGAAAGGCGCTCATGGGACCTGTCAGCTACCAGACGATCAAGCTCAGCCGCGGCAAGCACCAGTCACCCGATCAGGGGGCGTGCGTGATGGAGCTCGCCTCGATGCTCGCCGGCGAGCCGTTCAGCGACCAACCGGCCTCCGTCTGCCCCGTGATCGGCTCGTTCCTGCGCGCATACAACGACTCGATCGACGATGGCCGTCGTCAGGACCTGTACGGGTATGCCGCCAAGGTGGTCGGCAGCCGGGCCGCCGAGCAGGTGCAGCAAGCGCGGGTCCGCCGCCTGACCGAGTGGGGGCTCCAGCAGCAACGGCGCCGATGGACGCGACTGCTGCCGCGCCGCCTCCGTTCGTTGGCGTGGATGCCCGAGCTCGACGTGATCGGGCCGCAGGTGGTCCGCGCGATCGCACAACACGACGAGCGCTCACACGCTGAGGCACTCGCGTTGATCGACGAGCTGCTCCGGACCGACACGCCGCGATCCGCCGATCCCGGGGGCGAGCGAGATGTGCCTAAGGTTGCCGCCACTGCCGGGCCAGAGCCCCGACCGTGAGGTCAGCCACGACCGACCCGAGGACCGCACCGGCGAGCACGTCACCGGGGTAGTGGACTCCGGTGTGCACGCGCGAGTAGCCGACCAGCGCCGCCAATGCGTGCAGGGGGACACTGGCGAGTGGCAGAACGCTGCCGGCGCCCGACGCGAACGCGACCGCCGCGGCGGTGTGGCCCGACGGGAACGACCGCGAGTCGGGCATCGGGATCTGACGCGCAGCCGCGACATCGCCTGACTCTCGATCCGGGCGCTGGCGGCGACCGAACGGCTTGACGACCAGGTTCGCCGTCGCCGAGGTGGCAGCGACCGAGGCGAGCCCGAACACGGCCGCACGCCGTCCCCTGCTGCCACCCGCGATCGCCAAAAGCGCGCTTGACGCGATCGAGAGCCGCGAATAGTTGGCTGCGGTCGAGAGGCGGCTCATCGCGCCGTCCAGCCGCGGTGTGCGCGTGCCCGCGACGGCCATGTAGACGGCGGTGTCGATCCGCTGCGCCTCGGCCAGCAACGCCCGCCCGTTCCCCGCCGGGCCGTCTCCAACCTCACGCCGCTGCGCTCCGTCCGCGATCGGCCGACTCACTGAGTGCTTGGTCCCCGGCGGAGGTTGCCGACGATCAGCGAGACGATCGTGACGAGGTAGATCTGCCCCAGGAGCGCCTCGAACGTCGACAACGTATGGCCGAGATTGGTGGCCGCGACGAAGTCGCCGTACCCCACGGTGGTCAGCGTAGTGAAGCTGTAGTAGAGGCAATGCGAGACGGTGGCCTGGGCACCGTTGGCGAAGAATGGCCCCCCGAAGCGGTCGATCGCCCCGTAGATGAAGGAGAAGAACATCCCGAGCAGCAGGTAGAGGCACAGGACGCCGAACACCGCTTCGATCGTCACGTGCTGTCGCTTTCGCAGGCTGCGGGCGACGCCGACGATCAGCGCCGGCGGAGCGAGCATCACCAACAGCAGGTTCGCCAGCCGCGACGTGCCGTTCCCGACGTTGCCGACCAGTGCATCAGTGAGGCTCGCCGCGACCACGACGATCGACACGATCAGCGCCACGCGTCTGACCACGGGCCTCACGTCGGCGACCCAGAGCGCCAGCAACAGCGTGGCCGCGAGCAGTCCCGTGACGATCACCTGCTCGAACTTTCCCGACCTTGCGATTCCCTGGACCCAGAACGCGGCGACGATCGCAGCCAGCAGCAAACCGAAGCGTTCGCGACGTTCGGTCGGTGAGGCACCGCTGTCCTTGACCAGCGCGTCGATCGCCATCCAGGAGCTCCTTAATCCGACCGGGCGAGCCGCGACGATGAGCTCACGGCGCGCGCTGGACCTCGGTCGCGCCGCCCTTGACGACGAAGCCAGCCAGGGCACCGAGCGTCTGCAGCAGCGTGTCGGGCTCGAATGCCGACGGTGATGCCCCTGGGTGACTGGGCGCGATCCGAACCCGCAGGGCGCCGGGTCGGATCCGGAAGACCAGCGGCGGGTCAAACGTCATCGCCTCGCCGTCGATTCCGGCCGGCACCGGGCCGGTGGCGTCGAGCTCGAACGTCTGCGCCGTCCACTGCTCCCAGCCAAGCGTCCCGCCGGGTTCCGCCGGCTCGCCGTCCTGCGAGGCGTCGGTCGGCCCGATCACCGTGACCCCGAGCTCACCGCGGTCGAGCCGCGGGCGCGTGCCGCTGCTGAGCGCCCGCCCGAGCCGATAGCGGTTGTTGGACACGAGGATCGCCGCGCCGGAGTGGCGGCCGTCGTCCCCGCGCCACGTCAGCGACGGCGGCTTTGCCTCGGGTCCGAGCACTTCGGGCACCGTGTTGAGGATCGTTCGGATCTTGGCTTCGCGGTAGCCGGCCTTCTGAACTGCCTCCGCGTACAGCCCGAGCGACACGTTGTTGACGAACACGCGCCCGTTGACCTCGGCGAGATCCACCTTCCGCTCGCCGCCGTCGACGAACGCATCGAGCGCGCCGACGACATCGTCACGGTCGACGCCGAGATCGAGCGCGAAGTGATTGCGCGTGCCTGCCGGGATGCATGCATATGGGAGCCCGAGTTCGGCGGCGACCATCGCGACTATCGCCTGCGAGCCGTCCCCCCCGGCCATCGCCAGCGCGTCGGCGCCACGATCGACGGCGGCGCGCACCAGCTGCTCGAGATCGTCACCGCGGGTCAGCTGCACAGCCTCGATCCCCCGGCGCTTGGCCTCCTCAGCGAGCTTGAAGCGCGTCGCCTTGCCACCCCCTGACAGCGGGTTGTAGAGCAGCACCGGGCGCTCTGGCCGCTGCGCCGGCGGCAGCCTGACATGGACCGTGAACGCGCTGCGAGCGCACGCGAGCGAGAGTAGGAAGCAGACGATCACGATCAGGTTCGCCACCAGCGAGCCCTCGAAGACGACGAACGCGACGGCGGCGAGTGCGAGCAGCGCCGCCACGGCGAACAGGACGATCCGTACCGCCCCGCGCCGGCGGATCCCGGCCCAGGCTGCGATCACGGCGATCGCCAGGCAGACCAGCACCGACAGGCCGCGCGGGAAGCTGACGATCGTCACGACCAGCGCCACGACGACCGCCGCAAGGAACAGAAGCAGACTTGCCAGCGCCCAGAATCTCCGCGCCATCACCGATCTCCGACGGTTTCAGAGCCCCGTCTTGGCGAGGATCCTGCCCGACTTGACTGCGTCGTCAAGCTGCTTGTAGTCGTTGTCGTTCTGTTCCGCATACGCTCGCGAGAACTCGACGATCGCGCGCTCGAAGTTGGTGCCGTTGCCGAGGTATGAGGCGATCGCGACCCGGTCGCCGGTGCGAGCGTGGGCGCGCGCAAGCGTCCAGCCGCACAGCCTGCCATAGATCGCCATGCCGTCGGCGACCATCTGGTCGACTTCAACGGCGCCCTTCCAATCGCGCAGCTGACGGCCGTAGAAGTCGCGCGGCTGGCCGTCGAAGCCCGACGGGACGTGCAGCCAGCCGAGGAAGATGTCACTCGAGGCCTGCATCAGGTGCTGGCCGTAGACGACCCGCTGGCCGTGGTTGGAGAACTCGCTCGGGGTCAGATAGCCCTCGAGCACCGATGCCTCGGCCTCCTTCATCTGCAAGAACAGCGGGTCGCTGTCGTCGCGGCCCAGCATCAGCGCGATCCAGGCCCGAGTACCGACGCTGCCGACGCCGACCACCTTGCGGGCGAAGTCAATCAGTCGGTACTGCTCGAGCAGGATCCGGCGGTCGTGCTCGAGCGACTCGCGGTAGACACGCGTGAGCGATCGAAGCAGCTCCATCAGGTCGTCGCGATCGCCGCCCGGCGCCATCGCACCGATCGGCACGATCAGCGGTGATTGGTCGACGATCCGGATCTCGCCGTCGACCACCTGTGTGAGCTTCTCGAATGCCGACATGCTGTCGCGGGTGCGCGCCTTGGCGAGCGACTTCTGGGTCCGCTTGACCGCTCGCGGCGCAAGCTCGGCTGACCGCTCCGCCAGCAACTGCTCGATCTCGAGCTTGGCGTACCAGACGGTCAGGTTGTCCTGCGTCGCGAACTCGCGCATCGCGGCGCGGTACTGGCCGACGGTTTCGAGCACGACCCGGTCCTGGTCATTGACCGGGTAGCTGTTGTCCCGCGCCGCGATCAGCATGCTCACCGCGAGCCGCTTGACGTCCCACTCCCATGGCCCGGGGTGGGTCTCGTCGAAGTCATTGATGTCGAACACGAGCCGGCGCTCGGGCGAGGCGAAGACGCCGAAGTTCGACAGGTGAGCGTCCCCGCAGCACTGCACGGTCAGCCCCGAGCGTGGGGTCGTGGCCAGATCCTGCGCCATGATCAGAGCCGCGCCACGGTAGAAGGTGAACGGCGAGACGAGCATCCGCCCATAGCGGATCGGCACCAGCTCGGGCACGCGCGTCGCCGCCTGGCGCTCGAGCAGCTCGATCGGAGCGGTCCGGTTGGGCGCCGGCTCGTAGTGGGCGTGGCTCGAGCGTGGCACCTCGGCCCGGGCGGCCTTGCCTCGGGCGACCCGCTCGGCGACCGTCAGATGCGGGAGAACGGTGCCGGGATCCCGGTCGGTGATGCTGACCATGGTCGGGCATCCTGTCAGTCGCTGATCGGCGGTTCATCATCCAAAGCGGGTGATCGACGGGGGCTCGCCGGCGCGGGCTAACTCGAAGTCGGTGCGCTCCCCGGTGGGCGAAAGTCGGTGTGCTCCCCGGTGGGCGCCGGCTCGCTCACCCGAACTCCATGCGCTCCCCGGGCTGCAGGATCCGCACCTCGACCCCGGGCGCGTAGCGCCCGGCCAAGCGCTCGAACTCGCGCGCCGGCTGCTGGGGGTCCGACTGCGGGCGCCTGCGCCACGCGGGCGCGAACGTCCCCCAGTGAATCGGGACGGCGATTCGTGGGGCGATCAGCGCCGCCGCCCTCGCCGCCCGTTCGGGGTCGAGGTGGCCCGGCCCTAGCGTCGGCCCCCACCCCCAGACCGGCAGCAACGCGAGGTCGACCAAGCCACGGAGGTCCGACATCCCGTCGAACAAGTCGGTATCGCCGGCGAAGTAGGCGGAGCTGGTCCCGCTGACGAGATAGCCGATCGTCTGCGCCCGGGGACCGAATGGCCGCCGCCGCGGGTCGTGGACGGCGGGCGTCGCGCTCACGCGCACCCCGGCCACGTCGACGTCCTCTCCAGGGCGCAGGTCGGTGACCGCGCGGATGCCGCGATCAGCGAGCCAGTCCGCCGCCCCGTGCGGGGCGAGGATCGGGACCGACGCCGCGGCCTCCCGCAGCGACCACAGGTGCGTGTGGTCGGCATGCAGGTGCGACAGGAGCACGCAGTCGAGCCGGCCGAGCATCTCGGTCTTGACCGGAGGCGCGATCCGGACCAGCGGGCCGATTCGGCTGCCGAGAACCGGATCGGTGAGGAGCGAGACCCCGTCGATCGAGAGCAGTGCCGTGGCGTGTCCCAGCCAGGTGACCGAAGCGGGGGCTGCCGTGGGTGGTTGGGACATCGGGCTGTAGGGCGGGCCGACCACCGTGATCAGACCGTATCCGGCGGTACAGTCATCCCCCGATTGGGATGGCAGATCGAGGCGCAGCTGACCGCGCCGGCCGCGGATGGCGCCACCGTGACGACAATCGACCAGAGCAGGATCCCGCGTTTGCCCCAGCGATCGTCCGATGTCGAGCGCGACGCGAGGCGCTAGCTCGTGGGCCCAATCGTCCTGCTGGCGTTCACCTCAGCGCTGAACCCGACCCTGATCGCGGTGACGACCGTGATGCTCCTGCTCCCAAGCCCAAAGCGGCTGATGCTGGGTTACCTGCTCGGAGCCATGATGACGAGCGTCACGCTCGGCGTCGTGATCGTGTCCGCGCTCGAGGGCACCGAGTCGGTCAAGGCGACTCAGCACACGGTCAGCCCGGCGGTCGACATCGCGCTGGGGCTGATCGCGATCGCAGTGGCCGTGGTGCTCGCCAACGCGCGCACCGAGCGGGTGCTGGAAAGGCGCAAGGACCGCAAGGCCGAGCGCCCGAAGAAGCCGCCGCGGTGGCAGCGGGCGCTGGACAGGGGGTCGGCCCGGACACGTTCGTGATCGGCGCGCTGCTGACGCTGCCCGGAGCCGCCTATCTCGCCGCCCTGCACGCGATCAGCAAGCTCCACCTCAACACGGCGGTGGTGGTCGTGATCGTGGTCGCGTTCAACATCGTGATGCTCGCGCTGATCGAGGTGCCGCTGCTGTGTTTCGCGTTCGCGCCCGACTGGACGCCGGTTGCGCTCGAGCAAGCCAAGGCGTGGCTGAGCCGCCACGGGCTCAAGCTGGCCGTGCGGGGGCTGGCGACGCTCGGCGTCCTGCTGGTGATCAAGGGCGTCATCGGCCTCCTGACCTGAGCCGTGGCGGGGACGGGGACGGGGGTTCGCGACCCTGTGCTACCCGGGGATCAGCCGCACTTCGACGAGGTCGCGTTGCTGAAGCTCTTGACCGCGGTGGCGGCGGCCGTCGCCTGCTGACCGATCGTCACGATCTGCGCGGCCGACGGCGTGCCGGAGACCTGCTTGACCGACGACGAGAGCGCGTTTATGGAACTGCTCACGGCGCTGGTCTCGCTCGGGAAGTCGCTCTTGGCGCTGCTCACGACCGTCTTGGCGTTGCTCTCGATCTTTTGCAGCGCCGCGGTGAGCGAGCTGGTCCCGTTCTTGAGGACGCTGACATTGGTCAGCGACTTGACCGAGTTCTCGAGGTTGGTGACCGACGAGCAGTAGGCCGGCTTGCTGCTGCCACCGCAGGCGGCTAGCGCCAGCGCGGCGACGGGAACCGCGCCGAGAGCACATAGCCGCGACCACCGGTAACGCACCGTGTGAGGGTCCCACTCAGACGCGGCGCGCGCAAGCGCGGGGACCTCCGTCCGGCCAGTGGTGCCCGCACCACCGCCGGCCTACCTGGTCGGGACCGACCCACGCACGGCGGTGCCACGCCCGTCGCGCGAGCTGAGCCTGAGCGTGCCGCCGACCGCCTCGATGCGATCGCTCATGTTGACCAGACCGTGGCGGCGCGGCACTGCAGCCAGGTCGAAGCCGACTCCCGAGTCGACCACGTCAAAGCGCAACCGGCCATCCTCCTCCCACAACCTGATCACGGCCGCCGCCTCCCGGCCGGCGTGCTTGGCGACATTCTGCATCGCCTCCAGACAGCAGAAATAGACCGCGATCTCGATCTCCTCAGAGAGCCGGCCGATTCCCTGCACATGCACCGAAACGGGGGCGGGCGAGCGGCGAGCGGCGGACTTCAGCGCCTCGCCGAGACCTCGTTCGTGGAGCACGGCGGGGTAGATGCCGCGCGCGAGCGAGCGCAGCGTCTCCAGCATCTCGTCCATCTGGCGACCGATCGCATGGATCATCCGCTCGCCGCTCGCCGGCTCGCGCCTGACCTCTTCGGCCGCCAGGTCGAGCTTGATGCGGATCCCGACGAGCTGCTGCTGGACCGAGTCGTGGAGATCTCGCTCGATCCGCTGGCGCTCGGCGTCGGCGGCCTCCACCAGACGAATCCGCGACGCGGCGAGGTCGGCCGTCGTCGCTTCGAGCTCGGCCTCGAGTTGCGCGTTCTCGAGACGCAGCTCGGTGGGGTCGACGGACGCCCCGACCGAGGCGAGCATCGCGGGTGGATCTGTATCGGCGGCGGTGTTGCTGCTCATGCCCGACGAAGGCCCCATTCGCGGATCGGTGAGAGGACGGGGGCACAGCCTGGAGTTGGGTTTCAACCCCCCTCAAACCGTAGCAAGGACGGGCTCCGGAGGGCCCGCGCAACGTGGTGTCCGCATCACCGCTGGAGGGATGCCCACCCCCTTGCCGCCGACCCGGCCAACGGTGACGATGACTGTTAACGGAGTGTGAACGAAAGACGGTCGGATGCGGGCGCCGGCGATCGGCGAAACCAGGCCAGCGGAGGTGGCTCGCATACGATCATCGGATCGTCACAATCCTGGCGAGGAGGGCTAGCGGACCTATGAGACTCAATCCCTGCAGCCACCGTGGCTGACGCGGTCTCCGATCCGCGCGAGGAGCTCGGGCCGATCGCTGCGGCCGACGCCGACGACGGCATTCGCCTGCCGATCCGCGTCGTCGTGGCCGAGGACGCGTATGTGATCCGAGAGTTTCTGACGGCGACGATGAGCGCCAGCCCCGATGTCGAGCTGGTGGCCGTGTGCTCGAACGGCAAGGAGCTCCAGATCGCGATCGACACCTGGGACCCCGACGTAGTCGTGACCGACATCCGGATGCCGCCCTCGGGCGCCGAGGAGGGAATCCGGGTCGCCGCCAACCTCCGCGAGACCCATCCCAACGTCGGCGTGGTCGTTCTCAGCCAATACGCCGAGCCGTCATACGCGCTCGCTCTGCTCGACCAGGGCTCGAGCCGGCGGGCGTACCTGCTCAAGGAGCGAATCCGCAACCGCGACGAACTAATCGGCGCGATCAAGACGGTCGCCCGTGGCGACTCGGTGATCGACCCGATGATCGTCGATGTTCTGATCGAGGCCCGCGCCAGGGCCTCGGAGTCCCGCCTCTCCGAGCTGACCCCGCGCGAGCGCCAGCTGCTCGCCGAGATCGCAGCCGGCAAGAGCAATGGCGCGATTGCGGAGTCGCTGGTGCTGACCAAGCGTGCGGTCGAGAAGCACGTCAACTCGATCTTCTCCAAGCTCAACCTGCCCGAAACCCAGGACGTCAGCCGCCGAGTCAAGGCGACCCTGATCTACCTGGCCGAAGAGGGATCCGAGCAAACTCCCTGACCCCGGCGGGCGTCGGACTGCCGGCGGTCGCCGACCATCTTCGGTAACCGGCCCGCGATTGCGGTGACGCTACGGTACGGGTATGTCGAGCGCCGAGCACGCGGCGGCCGATGTCGACACCCTACATGGGCCCAACCGCGTCCATCCGAATCTGATCCTCGCGGTCCTGTCGCTCGCAGGACTCGCCTACGCGGTTCTGAGCTCGGCCGTGATCCCCGCGCTGCCCACTTTCCAGCGGACCTTTCACGCGAGCGAAACCGAGGTCACATGGTTGCTGACCGGGTTCCTGCTGTCGGCGTCCGTGGCGACCTCGATCATCGGCCGCCTCGGAGACATGTACGGCAAGGAGCGACTGTTGCTGTACACGCTGATCGTGCTCGCGGCCGGAACGCTGCTCGCCGCGGTCTCGCAATCGCTCGCGATGCTGATCGTCGCGCGCGTGATCCAGGGCGCCGGCGGCGGCATCTTTCCCCTCGCGTTCTCGATCGCCCGCGACGAGTTCCCGCCTCACAAGGTCGCCGGCAGCATCGGACTGATGTCGTCGATCCTGGGGATTGGCGGTGGCCTCGGCCTCGTCGTCGGCGCGCTGATCGACGAGCACCTCGGCTGGCACTGGCTGTTCTGGATTCCGCTGGTCGTCACCCTGCTGGCCGCCTTCTTCACCTGGCGCTACATCCCCGAGTCACCGGTCCGGTCCCCAGGACGGGTCAACTGGCTTTCGGCCGCGCTGATGAGCACGGGCATCTGCACGGTGCTGATCGCGGTCGCCCAGACGACCGTCTGGGGCTGGGGCTCGGCCAAGACGATCGGGCTGCTGCTGGTCGGACTGGTGTTCTCCGCGCTGTGGATCGCGAACGAGTTGCGTAGCCCTGAGCCGCTGATCGACATGAAGATGATGCGCATCCGCGGAGTGTGGACGACTAACCTGGCGGCCTTCCTGCTCGGGGCGGGCCTGTACTCGTCGTTCATCGTCATCCCCCAATTCGCCCAGCTGCCGACCAGCACCGGCTTCGGATTCGGCGCCTCGGTGGTCGTCTCGAGCATCTACCTGCTCCCGGCCGCGCTGGCGATGAGCGTGCTCGGCACGCTCGCCGGCCGTGTTTCACACCGGTTCGGTTCCAAGGCGGCGCTGATCGCGGGCGCGGCGATCTCGGCCGTCGCATTCGGCTACGCGGCGCTGGAGCACGCGCACCCCTACGAGATGCTGATCACCGCGGCGCTGCTCGGGATTGGGATCGGTCTCGCGTTCGCGGCACTGGGAAACCTGATCGTGCAGGCGGTGCCGCCCACCCAGACCGGCGCGGCGAGCGGCATGAACACGGTGATGCGGACGCTTGGCGGCGCGCTCGGCGGTCAGCTGTCGGCGACGTTCCTCGCCGACAACACCGCTCACGGCCTTCCGACCGTGACCGGGTTCGTGGCCACGTACGTGATGGCGGCCGTGTTCCTCCTCGTATGCGTGCTCGCCGCTCTGCTGGTGCCCGGTGAGCGTGTGGTCACGCACACGCTGGAGGGAGAACTCGCGACCGCGCCGGAGACCGGCTGACGATGGCCCCGATCTCGTCGAGCGTCGAGATCGTGTGTCCGCCCGAGACGGTGTTCGCGTACGCCACCGACCCGGCACGATTCGGCGAGTGGCAGACGGGCGTGGTCGGCGGCCACAGTGACGGGGCCGGCCCGGCTCGCATCGGTTCGATATGCACGACGACCCGGTTGATCCGAGGCACCGAGCGAACGACCAGCGCGGAGATAACGGAGCTGCGCGTTCCGAACCGGTGGACTGCGCGCGGGATCGACGGTCCGGTGCGGCCGATGATCGATTTGACCGTCGAGCAGCTCTCCGAGGACCGATCGAGGGTCACGATCAAGCTCGACTTCGAGGGGCACGGCACCCTCAGGGGTGGGCGGCCAGGTGGTGCAGCCACGCCTCGTAGACGTCGATGAACGCCTCCATCGCCTCGTCGACGCCGGCGACGTCTCGGGTCGCCAGCAGATCGAGCAACAGCCCTCGCGTGACAGCTATGCCAAGGCGCGCGTGAGCCCTGGCCACGGGCCGCGGGACGCCGACCGACATGTTGATCTCGGTCGCCGGCTCGAGCCAGTTCTCGACGATCCCGTCCAGCAACGCGACCGTATGCGGCCGGCCCTGCAGCGCCTGTCCGTAGAGCTCGAAGAACAAGCGCTCGTTGGGCCACAGCGACGGATCGGAGATGTGCTTCCACCAGACGCGCATCGCCTCGCCGACGGGGCGCGTGGGGTCGGGCAGCATGTCCTGCAGGAGCATCCGCTGGCGCTCCTCGACCTCGTGCACGATCGCGATCCAGAGGCCCTCCTTGGACCCGAAATGGTGGATCAGCATCCGATGGCTGGTCCCGAGCGCGGCGGCCAACCGGCGCAGGCTGACGTCACCGAGTCCGTGGTTCGCCGTGTACTCGATCGCCGCGTCCAGAAGCCGCCGGCGCGGGGTCGGCTTAGATGTTTGGTTGACACTCACATCGCGTAGTGTACCATCTGGTACATGAAACCCGTACGCGTAACAACTCAAGTGCCGTACCCGCGCGAGGACGTATTCGAGTTCCTCGACGTGATGTCAAACCACGAGCAGTTCACAGACCACATCCTCAAGGACTGGGAGTATTCCGGCCCCGACCGCGGAGTCGGTTCCAAGGCGCGAGTCCACGTCACATCGGCGGGCCGCACCGACACGATCGACATCGAGGTCGTCTCGGCGCAGCGCCCGGTCACGATCGTCGAGCGCAACGTCGGCGCCGGCGGCAAGCGAATCGCAAACGGGACCTACCGGCTGGAGGAGCTCCCAGACGGCGGGACCAGGATCGAGTTCGAGTACGCCTGGCGCCAGGCGCCCCTGAGCGAGCGCCTGCTTTCCCCGGTTGTCCGCTCGATGCTGCGCAAGGCCAACGAGACGGCGATGGAGCGCCTCCAACAGCAGCTTGCCGCCGTCAAGGGAGACGCCACGCCCGTCGTCCGCTAGCGTCCGCTTTCAGCTATGGAGGGGGACGACGCGACTGCGCTTCCCGACGGGTTCCTGATCGGTCATTACACCGACGCCGTCGGCCGTACCGGGTGCACCGTGATCATCGCCCCCGGGGGCGCGGCCGGCGGCGTCGACGTTCGCGGTGCCGCCTCGTCGACCCTCTGCACCGACACCCTGCGCCCCGCGACGCTCGTCGATCGGGTCCACGCGATCCTGCTGACCGGCGGCAGCGCCTTCGGTCTCGAGGCCGCCGGCGGCGTGATGCGCTACCTCGAGGAGCACGAGATCGGCTACGAGTTCGCCACGGCCCGCGTCCCGATCGTCGCCGGAGCCGTGATCTTCGACCTGTTCGTCGGCGATCCCAAGGCCCGTCCTGACCGCGATGCCGGCTACGCCGCCTGCGCGGCGGCGACCGCTGCACCGGCGATCGGCGCACCGGTGATCGGGGCCGTCGGTGCCGGGACGGGCGCCAGCGTCTCCAAGGGCGGCGATGCCTCGCACGTTCGTCCGGGCGGACTCGGGATCGCATCTGGGCTCGCCGGCGGCGCGACGGTCACGGCGGTGATGGTCGTCAACAGCGTCGGCGGCGTTTGGGACGACGAGCGTCACGAGTGGATCGCCGAGTTCCGAGGCTGGGATCGCGAGTCGCCGGTCACCGCCGGCACGAACACGGCCATCGGGGCGGTCGTCACTGACGCCGCCCTGACCACCGAGCAGGCCAATCGGCTGGCGACCGTCGCACAGGACGGGATCGCTCGCGCGATCCGCCCGGCTCACACCATGTATGACGGCGACACCCTCTTCTGCCTGGCCACCGGGGCGGTGGCCGCCGCATATGACGTTGTCGAAGTCGCCGCGGTCGATCTGGTCGCGCGGGCGATCGCGGTCGGCGTCCGTGCGGCTGCTTGATGCGGTTCGGGCTGCATGCGCTCGGGATCGGCGCGGGCGCACGCCGTGAGGTGATCGACGCCGTCGCCCGCGGGGCCCAGGACGCAGGGTTCGCCACTCTGTGGGTCGGCGAGCACGTCGTGATGGTCGACCACTCGGGCTCCCGCTACCCCTACAACGATGCGGGCGAGATCCCGATCCCAGCCGACGCCGACTGGCTCGATCCGTTGGTCTGCCTCAGCTTCGCGGCGGCCGCGACCGACACGATCGGTCTGGCCACCGGGATCCTGCTGCTGGCGGAGCACAACCCCGTGCTGGTCGCAAAACAGGCCGCAACTCTCGATCTCATGTCGGGCGGGAGAGTGGCCCTCGGCGTCGGGATCGGCTGGTCGCGCGAGGAGTTCGAGGCACTCGGTGTCCCGTTCTCGGACCGGGCGGCGCGGACCGTCGAGTACGTGCAGGCGATGCGGGTCCTGTGGCGCGACGAGGTCGCGTCGTTCGATGGCCGGTTCGTCAGCTTCGGCTCGATCCGCGTCAACCCCAAGCCCGTGCGGGGGCCGGAGCCTGCCGATCATCTTCGGAGGCAACAGCGACCCGGCGCTCGCCCGCGTCGCCGCGCACGGCGACGGCTGGTATGGCTTCAACCTGGCCGGGATAGATGGTGTCCGTGATCGCATCGCGGCGCTCGAAAGTTACTGCCGGCGCGCCGGCCGTGATCCGGCGACCTCGAGATCGCGGTCGCCGTCACCGACTGTCAGCCCGGGGACGCGGGCGAGCTCGAGCGGCTCGGCGTCACCGAGTTGGTGATCGTGGAGAGCCCACCCTCCGATCCGCGGCTTGCCGCCGGGTGGGTGCGGGACCTTGCGCAAAGCTGGCTGCCGGGCCGTGATAGTCGCTAGCCGACCAGCGACTCGAGCGCCGTCGAGCGGCGTGTCGGGGTCGGTCAGCGCCGCGACGTCGACCTGACGCCGGGAGCGGATCAGCTCCTGAACGTGCTCGTTGACGTCCCAGACGTTCACGTTCATGCCCGCCACGACGCGCCCGTCGCTGAGCCAGAAGGCGACGAACTCTCCCCCGTCGCGATCGCCGCGGAAGACGACCTCGTCCCAGCTCGTCGCGTAGCCCGAGTACTCCATGCCGACGTCGTACTGGTCGGAGAAGAAGTACGGGATCCGGTCATAACCGGCTCGTCTCGCCGAGCATCGCGCCGCCGCGGCCGGTCCCTGATTGAGCGCGTTGGCCCAGTGCTCGACCCGGATCCGCTGCTCAAAAAAGGGGTGCCAGGCGCTCGCGACGTCGCCGGCGGCGTAGACTTCGCGGCTGAGGTCCGCAGCCGCTCGTCGACGACGACGCCGTTGTCGACCTCGAGCGCCGGCGTCCTGCGCGAGCGCGACCCGCGGCGCGATGCCGATCCCGACGACGGCGAAGTCGCACTCGATCGTGTCTCGCCGGCGGTCGGTCCGCACCCGCCTGACCGCCCCGTCGCCCTCGAACCCCTCGACGCCCTGGCCGAGCAGCAGCTCGACCCCGTGCTGGGCGTGCACGTCGCGGTAGAAGGCGCCGATCTCGGGCCCGAAGATCCGCTCGTTCGGGAGCTCGAGCGGATCGATCAGCGTCACCTCGAGGCCCCGCTGACGCGCCGACGCGGCGAACTCGCTTCCGATCCAGCCGGCGCCGACCACCGCGACGCGACCGCCGGCGTCGAGCCGCCCGCGGAGCACGTCGCAATCGGCGAGCGTGCGCAGGTAGTGGATCCCGTCGAGCTCGGCACCCGGGACCGAGATCCGTCGCGGCTCGGAGCCGGTCGTCAGCAGCAACCTGTCGTAGCTCGAGGTCGGCTTCGCCCGCGACACTGACCGTGGAGCGACCGGGTCGATTGCCGTAACCGTCGTCCCGAGTCATCAGCTCGATCTCGTGCTCGGCGTAGAACTCCGGCGTCATGCACGTAGGCCTTCGCTCGCTCTGACTCGCCACGCAGGTAGTCCTTGGTCAGCGGCGGACGCTCGTACGGCCGCTCGCTCTCAGACGCCGACGAGCACCACCCGCCCGTCGAACCCGCGCTTCCCGCAGCGCCTCCGCGGCCTTCGCGCCGGCCAGGCTCGCGCCGACGATCACGAACGTCTGATTGCTCATCGTCTCCGGCTTCCCTTCGTGGTTGGGCCTCTCAGTGAGGCGTGGTGATCAGCTCGAGCAGGCTGTCGTGCTCCTCGGCGCATGCCCGACAGCCTTGCAGGTGCCCGCGCATCCCGGGTGCAGCTTGACACCTAGTGAGTCTATGCATACGATGCCGAGGCATGAGAACCGACGCGCTCAACGGACAGCTCGACGTCCTCGTGCTCGCGACGCTCGCCGACGAGCCGGGACACGGCTACGTGATCCTGCAGCGTCTGCGCGATCGCAGCAGCGGCGCGTTCGAGCTCGCCGAGGGGACCCTCTACCCGGCACTGCACCGGCTCGAGCGTGACGGCTTGCTTAGCAGCTCGTGGTCGGCCCAGAGCGGGCGCCGGCGCCGCGTCTATGAGATCACCCGCCACGGACGCACGGCGCTGACCAACCGCCGTCGCGACTGGAACCTGTTCGCGAGCGCCGTCGAGGCGGTGCTCGGGTGAGCTGGCTCGAACACCTGTCAGCGGAGCTGACCGCTCGCGGCGTGACCGGACGCACCCGTCGCCGGATCATCGCCGAGCTTGAGGATCACATCGCCTGCGACCCTGGCAGTGAGACGCGGCTCGGTGATCCCACGGAGCTGGCGGCCACATTCGCCGACGAGCTCGCGACCAGCGCCGCTCGACGCAGCGCTTATCGAGTGTTCGCCGCCCTGGTGACGGCCGCGATCGCGCTGGTCGTACCCCAACTCGTGCTGCGCGGCGCCCACAACGGCTACCCCGGCTTCGCCAGCGGCCTCTCGCTGGCGCTGTTCCTCCCCGCCCTGCTGGGGATGTTCGTGGCTCCCCAGGTGGCGCTGGTCGCCGGGACGCTGGCCGCCTGGCGGGCTGTCTGCCACCGGTCCGCGCGACTCAGGCCTTCGGCCGAGCTCGCGCTGATCCGCCGGCGCGCCTGGGCGGCGCTGGGAGCCGGCCTCGCCACGGTGGTCGGCATCGAGCTGTACGTGATCGACTTCGTTGCCGTGCTGCCGGTCTGGTGGCTGGCACTCACCGCCGGGCTGGCGGCCGTGGCGGGAGCGGCGCTGCTCGTGGCAGCGGGGGAGCTCGGCCGGGCCGGCGCGCTGCGGTCGGCGACTCCCGGCCCCGCCGGCGACGTGTTCGATGACGTCCCCCTGATCAACCACTCCTGGCTGCGCCGCTACCCCTGGGGATTGGGCGCGCTGGCGACGCTGCTCGTCGGTCTCGTGATGACCCTGTTCGTGGCCCACGCCGAGCGCTCGCTGATCGAAGGGCTCGAGCGCGGGATCGCGGAGGCCCTTGCGGCCGCCGCCGGCTTCGTCGTCCTCGGCCGCACGATCGGGATCCTCGGATCAAAGCGCCCGGCGCTCGTGTCCGCGGCCGGACTGGCCGGCCTCCCGTGCGATCGCCTCGTCGCCGATCGCGACCGATCGCGCGTGGAGCTGCTGCTGCGCGAGGGGTTCGGCGCCGGCCGCCTAGATCTCGAGCAGTTGACATCCCGCCTGGAGATCGTCCACGGCGCACGCACGATCGGCGAGCTGCGGCGGGCGCTCAGGGGGCTGCCACCCGATCACTGAGCGGGCGGTCGTCCGCGTACCGACCGCCGACCAGCCGGCGTCGCGCTCGGCCCCCGGCAGGCCTTCCGACGGAGGGGACGCCGCGCCGCGGACCTCCGCATAGACGGCGATCATGGTCGCAAGACCGAGCACCGCGGTCGCGGCCAGGGCGCCGACGGCATAGAAGGCGACCGCCCAACCGCCCCGGGCCGCCGCCGGTCACGCTCGAGCTCAGCCCTCGCCAGCTCGACCTCCTAGTGTGCCAAGCGGGTCGTCTGGACGGTTAGCTGCCTGACCAACTCGGCAAGTGACGAGTTCGGAATCCGATTGTGATCGGACCGGGTCAGGGTAGGCCATCTGGTCCTCCTTTCCCCACTCCTGCATTGGCGATCTTCGTCGCTATGCGAGCAAGATGCCCAACGCTTAGACGCCTCAGGGTTCTCCTGAGAGTGGGCTCCAGCCGATTTGTCAGAGACTGCGCTTGGAATCGAAGAAGTAGACCGTTCCGGCGCCGATTGCGACTCCGGCGGCAAACCGCGCCGTCGCTCCGAGCGGCTGCATCCGTCGGCGGGCACGGCGCGTGGCGATCAAGCGGCCAACCCCAAACGCCACCCTGGCTGCCGGAACCGACCTGCGTACCCCGGTCCACGTCGCGCCGGGGTGCTTTGCCACGGTCCTGGCGACCCTGCCCGCGAGCTTGGTCTTCGTTGTCGTTGTGACGAGCATCATCGCTACCTCCATGCCTGACTGTGGTCCGCACCTGATGGGCTACCCCGTGACCCACGGGAAGGAACCGCGCCGGCAGCCGTCTTAAGTGGCAGCGAGCGGCTTGCGCCACGGCCGCCGAGTTCCCAGCAGTCAGGAGTTCACGTGCGCAGTTCGATGAAATTCCCCTTCCCCGCGTCAATGAAGTTCCTCTTCCCCGCGCTCGGTACGGCGCTCGTCCTGGCCGCATGTGGCGGCAGTTCGAGCTCCAGCAGTTCCGCCGCGTCGAGCGCCGCAGCCTCCGGTGGCACGAGCGTGATCGTCAAGACGGCCCAGGTCGGGAGCCTCGGGACCGTCCTGGTCGACAGCAAAGGGATGACCCTCTATCACCTCAGCGGCGAGCACGCCGGGAAGTTCATCTGCACCACCTCCGCGTGCGTGCACATCTGGATCCCGTTGGCGGCCCCGGCCGGCAGCACGCCCTCGGGCGTCGCCGGGATCGGGATGATCAAGCGGCCCAACGGCGTTGACCAGGTCTCATACAAGGGCGACCCGCTGTACACGTTCGCCCAGGACACCGCCCCGGGCCAGGCCAAGGGCGAGGGCATCAAGGACGTCGGGACCTGGCACGCCGTCGCAACGGGCGCCAAGACCAGCGCGGCGCCGGTCTCATCGAGCAGCAGCTCGAGCGCTGCGGGTGGCTACGCCTATTAGGGAGACGCGCCATTCGGTGGGCGCCTCGGGCGCCGCGGATGCGCAACGCGCGTGGCGTTGCTCGCCGGCTGCGGAGGTGCCGGCGGGCAACGCCCGGCCATCGATCGGGCGCTCGTGGTCCGCAAGCTGACTCCGATCGGCAGAGAAACTCGGGAAGTAAACCCGCCCGGCGGAGTCAAGAGGGGCAAATGACCACGATTGGAGGCCGCTAGATGCCCGCCAAATCCTCACGTGACGCCGCCCGGCCGCGGCGCTACGGACTGCTCCTCGTCGCGGCGCTCGCCGGCCTCGCGACGGCCGCGCTCGTCTCGGTGGCGGTCGCGAAGACGTTCACGCTCGAGATTGCGAAGGGCGCGGAGGTCGTCCACAGCGGCGCGATGTCCAGCGAGAACATCGTCGTCAGCTCCCGTGGCCACGCGGCCTACACGCTGAGTGGCGACACCAAGAGCCATCCCAAGTGCACCAAGGCCAACGGTTGCTTCGCGTTCTGGAAGCCGGTCACGGTCGCTGCCGGCAGGAAGCCGACCAAGGCGCCCGGTATCCGCGGCAAGCTGGCCACCTGGCATCGCAGCGGTGTCCACCAGGTGACTCTCAATCGCCATCCGCTCTACACGTTCGTCGAGGACAAGGCCAAGGACGTCGCCAATGGCGACGGGATCCCGAGCTTCAACGGGACCTGGCACGTGATCAAGACCAGCAAGGGCTCGTCTTCCGGTACGACCAGCACGGGCACCAACCCGTACCCCTAGTCCGGACACGTCCCCGCGGGGCTGCCTCGGCCGGGGCCCCGCGGGACGATCGTCCCGCCTCGATGCGGACGCGCCGCCTACCGCTGCCGGGACTTCGCCGCGCGCCAGACCGAACCGGCGAGCAATCCAGCGGCCGCCAGCGGCAGGATCCACCAGGCGGCGACTCCGGCGTCGGCGACCAGCGCCGTCACCGCCAGAGCGACCGCGACCCCGGCCGCGATCCGCCAGTCGTCGCCGACGACGAACTCCCAGACGAAATGACCGAACGCCTCGACGCGTCTCATGCGCGCGCCGCCGACTCATCCGGGCTCGCCCCGGAGGCGCCGGCGATCCGGCTTCGCAGCAGCGCGATGATGCCGAACGCGACCACGAGCGTCATGGGGATGATCGCCAGCAGCGCGCCGTCCCCCCCGGGCCAGTCGGCGCCGGCACCCTCGGCTCCCCAGAAGATCCCATACGACGTCAGCATCACGCCGACTGCGAACTTCATCGCGTTCTCGGGCACGCGGCTCAGCGGCGCGTGGACGGCGATCCCCGCCACGACCACCAGCGCGACCGCAATCGCTGCCGCCGCCGCGGCGAGGCCGACCCGGTGCTGGTTGGCGCCGAACGTCAGGACGATGAACACGACCTCGAGCCCTTCCAGCAACACCCCCTTGAACGCGATCGTGAACGAGTAGCCGTCGAACGATCCGTCGACGGCCCCCGCGTCGCCGGCCGCCTCGCGCTCGCGCTTGAACGCGAGATCCTCGTCGTGCACGGCTTTCAACCCACAGGCTCTAAGGATTGCCTTGCGCAGCCATTGCAAACCGAACACGAGCAGCAGCCCGCCGACGACCACGCGCAGGACGCCGATCGGCAGCGCGGTCAGCGCCGGCCCTAGCACGGCCGTGATCGCCGCCAGCACTACGAGCGCCACGCCGACGCCGTACAGCGCCGATCTCCAGCTGCGCGTGATCCCGACGGCGAGCACGATCGTCAGCGCCTCGACCGCCTCGACCGCGCAGGCGACGAACACCGAGAGCGCCAGCCCGAGCTCGGAGCCGGTCACCTGGGCCCTCCGGGGTCGTCTCGGGTCACCCGAGCGGGAGCCGGCTCAAGCATCTGGCGTCGGTCCTCAGGCCGTCTTGATGTTCGCCGACTCGCCAAGCCCGAGCTCGTCGATGCTCTGCTCTTGCATCTTGAACTTCTGCACCTTGCCGGTGACGGTCATCGGAAACTCGTCGACGACCTTCACGTACCTCGGAATCTTGTAGTGGGCGATCTTGCCATCACAGAACTCGTGCAGCTGGTCGCTGTCGAGCGTCGCGCCGGCGCGCAGGATCACCCACGCCATCAGCTCTTCGCCGTAGCGCTCGTCGGGGACGCCGATCACCTGGACGTCGGCGATGTCGGGATGGGAATAGAGGAACTCCTCGATCTCGCGCGGGTAGACGTTCTCGCCGCCGCGGATCACCATGTCCTTGATCCGGCCGACGATGTTGACGTAGCCGTCGCCGTCCATCGTCGCGAGGTCTCCGGTGTGCATCCAGCCGTCGCTGTCGATCGCCTCGCTCGTGCGCTCTGGATCGTTCCAGTAGCCGCTCATCACGCTGTAGCCGCGCGTGCACAACTCGCCGCTGGTCCCGGGCGCGACGATCTGAGCGTTGTCGGGGTCGACGATCTTGATCTCGACGTGCGGATGGACACGGCCGACGCTCCCGACCCGCTTCTCGAGCGGGTCATCGAACGCGGTCTGCGTCGATACGGGCGACGTCTCGGTCATCCCGTACGCGATCCCGACCTCGGTCATGTGCATGCGGTCGACCACGCGCCGCATCACCTCGACCGGGCACGGCGATCCGGCCATGATCCCGGTCCGCAGCGAACGCAGATCGTGATCGGCGAAGCTCGGATGGTCGAGCTCGGCGATGAACATCGTGGGCACGCCATACAGCGACGTGCACCGCTCGGCCGCGACCGCGGCGAGCGTCGCCGCGGGATCGAAGGCCGGCGCCGGAATCACGATCGCCGCGCCATGGGTCGTGCAGGCGAGATTGCCGAGCACCATCCCGAAGCAGTGATAGAAGGGCACCGGGATGCAGACTCGGTCCTGCTCGGTGTAGCGACACCCTTCGCCGACGAAGAAGCCGTTGTTGAGGATGTTGAGATGGCTGAGCGTCGCGCCCTTGGGAAAGCCGGTCGTGCCGCTCGTGTACTGGATGTTGATCGGATCCTCGGGACCCAGCGCGGCCGCGGCCGATTCCAGCTCGGCCTCTGACACCTCCGATGCACCAGCCAGCAACTGCTCCCAGTCCGCGGAGTCCAGAAACACGACCCGCTCGAGTTCGGGCAGCTCGCCCCTTACCTCGTCCACCATCGCGCGGTAGTCCGATGTCTTGAACGCGGTGGCCGAGATCAGCAGCCGGCATCCCGACTGCTTGAGGGCGTACTCGAGCTCCGATGTCCTGTAGGCCGGGTTGATGTTGACCAGGATCACGCCGATCTTCGCGGTCGCGTACTGGACCAGCACCCAGTCGGCGCAGTTCGGGCTCCAGATCCCGACCCGGTCGCCGCGCCGCAGTCCGGCGTTGATCATCGCCCGGCCGAGCCGATCGACCGCCTCGCCGAGCTCGGAGTAGGTCAACCGGATGCCCTGCGTGCACGAGACGAGCGCCTCGTGCCGCGGGAATCGCTCGATCGTGGCATCGAGGTTGGCCCCGATCGTCTCTGCAAGCAGCGGTATGGCCTCGCTACCGCGTGCGCGAGAGCCAGCCATGGTCCGGTCGCCGCCAGCTTCCATCGCGCTCTCCTCTCGCGCTCGAGTTACGGACGCAATTCTACGTCTGGGCGATCCCTTGCTGACCGATCACCGGCGGCGCCGCCACGTAGCGCGGCGTGTATGCGACGTCGGTTGAGTTCTCGAGCACGGCGCAGACGGCATCGACGACCCGAGGATCAAACTGGGTTCCGGCGCACCGCCGCAGCTCATCGATCGCCCCCTGCTCGGTACGCGCCCGGCGATAGCTGCGCTCGGCGATCATCGCCTCGTAGGCATCGCAGACTGCGACGATCCTCGCCCCGAGCGGGATCTTGATCCCCGAGATCCCATCGGGGTATCCGCGGCCGTCCCACCGTTCGTGGCTGCACCGCACGAGCTTGGCGACCGGCCGCAGCGCCGGCGCGGCGCCCAGGATCCGCTCGCCGATCACGGGGTGCTGGCGGATGAACCGCCACTCGGACTCGGTCAGCTGGCCAGGTTTGTTGAGGATCTCGTCGGGAATCGCGAGCTTGCCGATGTCGTGCAGTTCGGCTGCGCGCTGCAGCTCGTCGAGCTGCTCTGCGCCGAGTTCGAGCCGGGCCCCGACCGCCGCCGCCAGCGTGCCGACACCGACCAGCCGATCGCGCATCCCAAGCGCCCGCTCGTTGAGCAGTGCATCAGCACGTCGTGCGCCTGCGCGCGTCCGGCGCTGCTTCGCGAGGCCTTGTCCGAGTACATCCGCTCGTCGGCGAGCTGCAGCGCGGCCGTGGCGCTGGTCGCGTCGTCGGGCATCACGGCAAGGCCCATCGAGGAGCCCACGGTGAATCCGCTGCCGTGCTCGACCAGGGCCGCAGCCGCTGCGACGACCGGCATGTCGTGCCGGTCGTAGCGGCCGTCGAGCAGCACGCAGAACTCGTCGCCGCCGAGCCGATAGGCCCGCCCGTGCTCGCCGATCGATGCACGCAGCCCGGCGCCGATACGTGCGAGCAGCGGGTCACCGGCGGCGTGGCCGAAGCTGTCGTTGTAGCGCTTGAAACCGTTGAGGTCGAAGAACAGGACCGTCATCGGGTGGCCGCCTCCCGTGGAGTTCAGCGCGTGCTCGAGGTCGCCCATCAGACAGCGCCGGTTTCCGAGCCCGCTGAGCGGGTCGGTCAGCGCCTCGCGTGCACTTCGGCGGAGGATTCGCACGTTCTCCAGATAGGTGAGCGCGGCGCGCAGGCTCGCCAGTACGAGCGCCGCGGCGGCGAATCCGACCGCAAGCGGCGTGATCGGCTCAAACGCAGCGGCGACCAGCAGCGCCAGCGCGCTGGTCGCGGCGAGCAACGTCAGCACGATTGTGTGCGGGGCATCGACCGCGTCGCGAGCAGAGCCCCGAATCGGCGCCCACGCCGCGACGGCGAGCAGGCCCATCGAGGCGGGCCACATGGCGTCAAGCGGGCCGCCGGCGACGTATGTCCCCTTGGCGGTCTGGTAGGTGAAGATCATGTCGGCGACCGCCGTCACGACGATTCCGGCGCCGAGCAGCAGCCAGCCACGTCCGGGCCGCCATCCCGACAGCGAGTAGGTGACCGCGACACACATCACCAGCACGAAGTCGCACACCGGGTAGGCGATCGTCACGGCGGCGGCCACGATCTGGTCGGGGCTGGCGGCCAGCACCGAGTCGAACACCAGCGCGGCGGCCACTCCTGCGACCGTCAAGCCGACCACGCCTCCGTCGAGCCAGTGGGCGGCGCCCGCGTTGCGCAGCCGCGACCGGGTCAGCAGCATCAGCGCGATGTAGATCGCCGGATACATCGTCAGATAGAGCGCATCGGCGATCGACGGATACGGCGGGTTGGAGACATTGTCGAGCCACAGCGTCCAGACGAGGTCACCGGCCGTCCAGGCGATCAGCGCGATCGTCATCAGCGCCCACGCTGCGCGGTCGTCGCGGCGCTTGATCGCCCGGGCCGCGCAGACGGCGACCGCGAGCAGCTCGACCGCGGTGTAGACGTACGTGTCGGCGAACGTGTTCAACGAGCTGCCGCCGACGCCCGACAGCGCCTGGCCGAGCTCGAAGGCGACGCCCGCCGCCATCGCGACGATTGCGGCTGCCAATAGCCGGTGGGTTGAAGTTGCCTGTCGCACGGACCTCGCGGCCGCACCCCGTTCCGGGGCGATCGCCCGCTGTGGGAGTTATCGACAGCTCCTCAGGGATCCTGGAGGCCGGGCCGTCCCATCAACGCCGTGAGTGGGCTCTCAGCCGGACTCGATGCCCCAGCTCGCGGTGTGGCTCGCCCCCGGTTGGAGGATCACCAGGCCGTCGCCAGACGCAAACGCGTTCGGAGCGCACGTCATCGGTTCACAAGCCAGCCCTCGCCTGCGGGCGGGCGGTGGCAGCGTGTCGCCGGTGAAGACCATCAGGTAGCGATACGCGTCGTCGATCCACAGCGTCGAGCGCCGGCCGCCGCCGGCCGTCTCGATTGAGACGCGCGCGATGCCGTCACGATCGCGGTCGAGGTCGGTGTAACCGGTATCGAGCTTGTCGGAACCGAGCTCGCGTGGCTCGGTGTAATCAAAGCGCGTTCCGGTGACGTCGTGGGTCGCGATCGGGATCCCGCGCTCGTCGGACTCGAGGTAGGTCCGGCCCGGCGCCTTGAGCACCAGCGAATCGACCGCCTCGGTGCCGAGCGTGAGGTATGGATGCTGCCCCGCACCGTACGGACAGCTCCGGGCGCCGGCGTTCGTAGCCGTCGTGGTGACCGTCAGCCCGGTGGCGCTCAACCGATAGTCGATCTCGAGCTCGAGCGTGCCGGGCCAGCCGGGCTGCGGGTGCACCGTGTAATGCATCACGACCCGGTCGGCGGCCTGGCTTGCCACCGACCAGTTGGCCCACCGGACCAGCCCGTGGATCGCGTTGTGCGCTTCGGGCTCGGTCAGCGCCAGCTGACGGCGCTCGCCGTCGAACTCATAGATCCCGTCGCGGACGCGATTCGGCCACGGGATCAGCGCCTGGCCGCGCCCGCCTTCGCACACCTCGTCGGCACCGTAGCCGTCGAGCAGCGGGCCGTGCGCGCACTCATAGATCCGCAGTCCACCGCCGACCTCGACCACCACCGCGTGCTGATCGCCGCGCGTGATCTCGTGTTGATCGCCGGACGGCAGCGTGGACGAAGTCGGGTCGGTCACCGGCCGACACGATACCCGCAGTCCGCTGCCGCGGTAGGCCCAAGACGGTGTTCATACCCGTCAATCGCCGGGCTGATTTCTGTGTTGACAAGCAGCGACCGTGGGTAGTCAGAGAAATGACTGATTGCTGCCATGTCGCCAACTTCGCTCATCACCGACGTCAGCAGGTGCAAGATCCTCGAAGAGGATCCCGATCTCGGCGAGGCGCTGACCCCCTCCGAGCGCGACCGCGCCGCCGATGATTGCGTCGCGCGCACCGTCCGGATCGCGCGCGGACGGTGGATGGTCAATTGGGACCAGCCGCTGCACAACGGCATCGGCCTGTTGGTGCTCGACGGCCTGCTACTGCGCCGCGTCGGGATCGACGGGCGTTTCGGAGCCGAGCTGCTCGGCGAGGGTGACCTGCTCCGTCCATGGCAGGGCGAGGACAACGGCTCGACGTTCACGCAGACGACCGGCTGGCGGGTGCTGGAGCCGGCACGGGTTGCGGTCTTGGACGTCCGCGCGGCCGCGTGCCTGGCGGCATATCCGGAGCTGACCGGAAGCCTCGTCGGTCGGGCGCTTGAGCGTGCGCGCAATCTTGCGATCAACATGGCGATCGTCCACCAGGCGCGCGTTCACGTGAGGCTTCGAATGCTGCTCTGGCACCTGGCCGAGCGGTGGGGCCGCGTACGCACCGAGGGCGTGATCCTGCCGCTGGCACTCACCCACGCGGTGCTGGCCGACCTGGTCGCTGCGAGGCGCCCGACCGTCACGACGGCGCTGACCGAGCTCGCCCGGCAGGGGTCCGTCCAGTCGTCGCGCGGAGGCTGGCTGCTGGCCGGCGAACCCCCCGGCGAGCTGCTCGAGCTCCGCGGCGTCCCGGTGCCACGCCCGATTCGATAGACGTCGAAATACCCGCGAGCAGTGATCCGCTTATCGCGCGGCGCCGTAGGAAGGCGGACGTGGACGCGAGCGTCCGCGCGATTCAATGTGACCGCGACCAACCGTGTTCCGAGCGCCAAAACCCCTCCGCCAGAGCCGCCCCGATCCGCAGACGCTTGCCGACGAGGATCTCATGCAGCTCGTACAGGAGGGCGACGCGAAGGCGTTCGAGGCCCTCTTCGACCGCCATTCCGACGCGGCGTTCTCGCTCGCCTACCGGATGTGCGGACGGCGAGCGATGGCCGAGGACGTGGTCCAGGAGTCGTTCTTGTCGGTCTGGCGGAGCGGCGCGCGCTATGACCGAACCCGTGGCAGCGTGCGGTCGTGGGTGCTGAGCGTCGTACACAACCGGGCGATCGACGCCTTCCGCCGCGAGACCGTTCGCACCGGCCGCGATGTACGCGACGAGGGAGTCGCCGAGCGAATCGCGGCGAGCGAGCGGACCGAGGCCGAGGTTGAGCGCCGCGACGAGGCGCGCCACGTCCGCACCGCGCTCGGTGAGCTGCCGGCCGATCAGCGCCAGGTGATCGAGCTCGCATACTTCGGGGGCTTCACCCACAGCCAGATCGCCGAGATGCTCAAGCTGCCGGCGGGCACCGTCAAGGGGCGGATGCGCCTCGGCTTGACCAAGATGCGAGTCGCCCTCGGCGATACGGCGGGGTTGGTGCTATGAGGGAGCCAAGACGATGAGCCCCTCCGATCACAGCACTGATCGCCCGTGCGGCGGGGACGTCGCGGCTTACGCCCTCGGCGCGCTCGAGCCGGCTGAGGCCGAGGCGTTCCGCGCCCACCTGCAGACGTGCGACGACTGCCGGCAGGAGCTGGCCGCGCTTCAGCGCGTCGTCGACGTCCTGCCGCTGGCGGCAACTCAGGTGCAGACGCCGCGGCGGCTCCGACGCCGGGTGCTCTCCGAGGTCCGCGATGACGCCCGCGCCCGTGGCGGCGAGAGCACGCGCCGCCGCCCGGATCTCTTCTCGCGCCTGCCGCGGTCCGTGCTCGCGCTCGGCACCGCGGTCCTGATCGCTGCGATCGTCGTCGGCGGGATCGCGATCTCCAACTCGGGCAACGGACCCCGGGTGATCGCGGCGCAGGTGACAGGCGAGCACGGCACCGCCAAGGTCGCGATCACCAACGGCCATGGTCAGCTGATCCTGCACCAGTTCTCGCCGCCGCCGCACGGCAAGGTGTACGAGGTCTGGTTCACGCGCAAGGGCAGCAAGCCGATTCCGACCGGCGTTCTGTTCAGCGTCACATCGAGCGGCAACAGCAACGTCAACGTGGGTGACGTTCACGGGGTCAAAGCGCTGCTGGTCACGCCGGAGCCGTCGGGTGGGAGCAGCGCGCCCACCCACACGCCGGTGATCAGCGCCGAGCTCAGCTGAGTCGGCTCGCCGGCGATGATCCGATCGGCGGCCCGCTCCGTAGAACCTCACGTCCCTCCCACCAGCCCTGATCGGAGATCAGATGATCGGACTCGATAACCCCCTCCACATCGCAATGGTGCTTGTCGTGCTGCTGCTCGTCTTCGGCGCCAAGCGCCTGCCCGAAATGGGCAAGTCGCTCGGCGAAGGCCTGCGCGGCTTCAAGCAGTCGATCACCGGCGAGTCGCCGCCCGCCCAAATCGTCGCCGACCCGGCGGCCTCGACAGCGCAAGAGCCCCAGGCGTAGCAGCAGGCAGTGAAGATCACGGCGGCCGGTTAGTGCTCGGAGCCGGTCTCGCGCTCCGACTCGAGCGCCCGCTGCGCGACCGCGAACGCGGCATTTGCCGCCGGGACACCTGCGTAGACGGCCGTCTGCAGCAGGACCTCACCGATCTCCGCCTCGGTCAGGCCGTTGCGGCGCGCCGCCCGGACGTGCAGCTCGAGCTCCCGCTCGCGCCCGAGTGCAGCCAGCACCGCGAGCGTGACCGCGCTCCGGGTCTGGCGATCGAGACCCGGCCGCGACCACACGCCACCCCACGCGTAGCGGGTGATGAACTCCTGAAACGGCGCCGTGAGGTCGGTCGCTTGCGCGATCGCGCGATCGACGTACTCGTCGCCCAGCACCTCTCGCCGGACTGACATTCCAGCTTCGTAGTCGGGGTCGCTCATCTCTCTCCTCGGATGTGGGTGGCGATCAGGCGCGTGACGTCGCTCGCGCGCTCAACGCTTGACAGGTGAGCGCAGGGATCCAGCACTTCGAGCTGCGCACCGGGGATCGCGGCCGCAATCTCGCGGCCGTGCTCGGCCGGGGTTGAAGGATCCTGCGCCCCTGCGATCACGAGCGTCGGCGCCGATACGGCGGGCAGCCCGGCCCGAAGGTCGAGCTCGGCGATCGCCTCACAACATCCGGCGTATCCCTCGGGCGGGGTCGCTGCGATCATCGCGCGGAAGCGCGCTGCGACCTCAGGGTGCGCGGCCGCGAACGGTTGCGTGAACCACCGTCCGATCACCGCGTCGGCCAGCACCTCGGGGCTCCCGGCCGCCCTCACCATCGTCGCCCGCTCGATGAAGGCGGCGCGCGGCGGCAGATGGGCCGAGGTGCAGATCAGGACCAACCGCTCGATCCGCTCGGGCGCGTTGATCGCGAGCCACTGACCGATCATGCCGCCGATCGAGAGCCCACAGTAGGACGCGCGAGCGACCCCGAGGCGGTCCATCAGCGCCAGCACGTCGCTGCCCAGATCGGCGATCGAGTACGGCCCGGTCGGGACCGGCGAGCCGCCGTGGCCGCGGACGTCGAACCTGATCATCCGTGCTTGGCGCGCGAGCTCGAGCTGCGGCTCCCACATGCTCAGCGTCGTACCGAGCGACCCGCCGAACAGCACTGGTGGCGCCCCAGCCGAGCCCGTGATCTCGTCGTTGAGCCTGACCGCGCTCAACGCCGGTGCTCCGACAGAGCGCCGTCGATCAGCTCCGCGCAGGCCGCAAGCCGCTCGCGCGTCAGCTCGCTGTCGGCGGCCCCACTGCGAGCCAGGCGGTCGAGGTTGTCGAGCATCCGATCGGGGTGGATGATCAGGTTCTCGAGCAGCTCACGGCACCACGCCGTCGCCGAGCCCACCAGCCCCAGCAGCTCGAGCTGCACGCCCCATTCCGCCTGCCAGGCGCCGGCCGCCCGCTCGTGCTCCTGCTCCATCGACGCAAGCGCCGTCGCCACCAGCGCCGGCGCCCGCTTGGCGCACGCGAGCGCCGACACGGCGGCGACCGGGTTGCGCTTGTGCGCCATCGCACTCGAGCGGCCACGGCCTGGCTCGGCTCCTTCATCGGCCTCCCCGACCTCCTGCGCGGCGAGCAGCGTCACGTCGCGGGCGATCTTCGCGACGACCCCGGACAGTGTTCCCAGACCGGCAGCAAGATTGGCGACCGGAACGCGGATTGCCTGCCATGGCAGCGGCGCGGCCGCCAGCCCGAGCTCAGACGCGACCCGGGCCGCGATCGCCGGCGGGCGAGCGCCGACGGGGCCACCCATCTGGACCGGCAGCTCTCGATCGCGAATCTCACGTAGCCGCCCGGCCGCGGCGTCGAGCCCGTGCATCCAGCCCGCCGCGCGGAGGCCGAACGTGATCGGGAGCGCCTGCTGCAGCAGCGTGCGGCCGACCATCGGCGTCGCTCGGTGAGCGTCAGCGAGCGCTGCCGCGGCGTCGGCCGCCGCCGCCGCGTCGACCAGCAGCGGCGCCAGTGCCCGCCCGGCGAGCACCATCATCGCCGTGTCGAGGATGTCCTGACTGGTCGCGCCGAGGTGGACGTACTCGCCGTACGGCTCGCCGACCGACGATCGCAACGCCGCGACGAGGCCGACGACAGGTGACGCGTGCAGCGCCGCCTCGCGACCGAGCGCCTCGCCGTCGAACCCCTCTGCGCGGCAGGCGGCGGTGATCGCGTCTGCCGCCTGCGCCGGGATCAGCCCCTCGCCCGCGCAGGCCGTCGCGAGCGCGGCCTCCACGTCGAGCATCGCCTGCAGCACGGCCTCGTCGCTCAATTGCGCGGCGGCCGCGCCGCGCGCATAGATGCCGGCGAACAGCACCGGCTCAGACGGCAAAGAAGACCGTCTCGGCGGGGCCCTGGAGCCGGATGTCGAACCGGTAGCCGCCGTCGGTCGGCTGCGCGAGCAACGTGTGCACGCGGCCGGCCGGGACGTGCGCGAGTACGGGATCGGCCTCGTTGGCGGCGGCCTCGTCGGCGAAGTAGATTCTCGTTACGCAGCGATTGAGCATCCCGCGGGCGAACACCGATACATCGATGTGCGGCGCCTGCAGTCGACTCGCGCGGCCCCGCCACACGACCCGGCTTGACGGTCACGATCTCGAAGCTGCCGTCCCCGTCCTCGGTGCCACAGCGGGCGAAGCCGCGAAAGCCCTCCAGTCGGGATCGCTCGCCGTAGCCGTACAGGTCGGCGAACCGCCCCTCGGGATCGGCCTGCCAGGTCTCGATCAGGTGATCGGGCACCGGCTGCCCGGCACCGTCGTAGACGGTCCCGGAGATCCGGATCGCTGCATCGGCCCCGTCGGGCACGACTCTCGGGCCCTTCGCCCACGGCAGCCCGATCGCGAAGTACGGCCCGACGGTCTGCGAGGGGGTGACGGCGAACGTCAAGCTGCCCCCTCAAACGGCGTCGCCCCCGGCCCACGGAGATAGATGTCGAACTCGTACGCGGCCGCCCAGTTCGGCTGGGTCTCGTGGATCGAGAACCGCGACACCATCCGCTGGCGGGCCGCCTCGTCGCCGACCGAGTTGAAGATCGGGTCATACGGGAACAGGGGATCCCCCGGGAAGTACATCTGGGTCACGAGCCGCTGCGCGAACGCCCGCCCGAGCAGCGAGAAGTGGATGTGCGCCGGTCGCCACGCGTTGTAGTGGTTACCCCACGGGTACGGCCCCGGCTTGATCGTCACAAACCGGTAGCGGCCCTCGTCATCGGTCACGCACCGTCCGGCGCCCGAGAAGTTCGGGTCAAGCGGCGCCGGCCAGCGATCCCAGCGATGGAGGTATCGCCCGGCCGAGTTCGCCTGCCAGATCTCGACCAGCGTGCCGCGCAGCGGTTTGCCCTCGGTGTCGAACACGCGACCGCTGACCGTGATCCGTTCGCCGATCGGATCGCCCTGGTGCTGGGCGAGCAGGTTGTCTGTCGTTCTCCGACACGAGCTCATCGCCGAGCGCGGGACCGGTGATCTCGGTCACGGTGTGCGGCAGGTAGACGAGCGGCTCGCGCGGGTGGCGAAGCGCGGTCGACTTGTATGGCGGGTAATCGAGCGGCGGATGTGCACCCGGGGGCTCGCGCACGTACTGCTCGGGCGAATCGGCGACCGGGTCGTAGATCGTGCGCCCCGGCTCATCGGCCTCGCCGCGGCGCGGTCCGCTCGTCTCGCTGCTCATCGGCTCCTCAGATGTCGTAGCGCGACCAGCTCGCGCTCGGTCGGCGCCGGCGTGACGACCGGCTCGTCGACGATCTTCAGCTCCCAGCCGGTCGCATTACGGGCCTGCTCGGCCGTCGCCCCCTCGTGCAGCTGGACGAGCGTCAGCTCGAGCGTGTCTGGATCCGGTTCGAGCACCCCGAGGTCGGTGATCACCGCTGTCGGCCCGCGGCCGCGGAAGCCGAAACGCTCGCGATCGCCGGGGCCGTCGCCATAGCCGACCGTGGTGCGGTAGTCGAGCCGCTCTACGACCGTCCGCGTCGCGTGCCGCGCGATCACCACGATCTCGTCGCAGCCGGCGGCGATCTCCGGCGCCCCGCCCGCGCCGGGAAGCCGCGTCGTCGGATGATCGTAGTCGCCGATCACGGTCGAGTTCAGGTTGCCAAACCGGTCAACCTGCGCGGCGCCGAGAAACGCGACCTCCACCCGTCCAGGCCCGATCCAGTAGTTGAACATCTCGGGCACCGACACGACGGCGTCGGCGGTCTCGGCCAGCTCCCCGTCGCCGATCGAGAGCGGGATGTTGGCCGGCTTGGCCCCAATCGTGCCCGCCTCATAGACGAGCACCAGCTTGGGGTTGTGGACCCTGCGGGCCAGCAGCGCGGCGAGGCTCGGCCGTCCGACGCCGATCAGCACCGACTGCGCGTGGGTCAACCTCCGCGCCGCCACCACGGTCTGGATCTCGCCGTTGGTCGCGCTCGCGCCGGAGGCAGCGTCCGCCGCGCTCACAGCCGGTACGGCGCCCGTCGCTCTTGCGGCCGTCATGGCGCCCCCGCGCGCTGACCGACAGCCTGGGCCGTGCCGACGAGGTCGTGCTCGTGCATCCAGCTGGTGAACTGTTCACGGTCACGGCTGATCGCTTCCCACTCGCGGTAGAAGTCGTTGTCGCGCTCGGTTGCGCCGTGGCTGTATGAGGGCCACGCGCCGCCCGGCACGAGCGCGACCGCGTCGATCACCCACCCCGGGATGACGATCCCACCGGGCTGCAGCTCGAGCTCGTCGACGATCCGGTCGACGGTCACCAGTGACCGGTCGGCGGCCAGGATCGCCTCCTTCTGGACGCCGATCAGCCCCCACAGCTGAACGTTGCCGTCGCGGTCGGCCTCCTGTGCATGGATGATCGATACGTCGGGTCGCAGCGCCGGCACCGCGGCCAGCCGTTCGCCGGTGAACGGGCATTCGATCAGGCGCACGTTCGCGCGCCGCGCCAGGTCGGTGCCCACGTAGCCGCGCATCACCGCGAACGGCAACCGGGCGGCCCCGGCCGCGTATCGGTTCGCCATCCCGGCGTGGCTGTGCTCCTCGAGCTCGATTGGCCGCGGCCAGCCGTGCTCGACCGCGTCACGGAAGCGGTGCAGCGACCCGACGCCAGGATTGCCGCCGTAGGAGAACACGAGCTTGCGAACCGCCCCGACGCCGATCATCTGGTCATACAGGATGTCCGGGGTCATCCGGATCACCTCGAGCTCGCGCCGGCCCTGGCGGAGCAGCTCATGACCGGCCGCGAACGGGATCAGATGGGTGAACCCTTCGAGCGCGACCGAGTCACCGTCGGCGACCAGCGATGCAAGCGCGTCTGAGAGCGTTGTGAGTTGCGCCATGCCAGATCCGCGCCCGCCCCCGCGCCGCTATCCGCGGCCGTGGCGCGGCTTGCGCCTCGGTGTCCTGACGATCCCGCTCGGACGGCCGCGCTTGCCCTTCTCCTGTTTTGGAAACCGACCGGGCGTCGGCGCGACCGCCGGAAACGCGGCGCAGGTCGTCTCGCCCCCCGGTTGGGGCAGTGACACGTGCGAGCTGTTGGGTCTGGCGGCGAAGTTGAACGCGCCCGTCAGGTCGCCGGTGACGCGGCGGCGCCAGGCGCTGAGGTTGGGCACCCGGACGCCGTACCGCGTCTCGATGAAGCGCAGCGTCGAGGTGTGGTCGAACACGTCAGACGAAACCAGGCCGCCGCGCGAGAACGGCGACACGACGAGCATCGGGACCCGGAAGCCCAACCCGATCGGGCCGCGGATCCCGGCCGTATCCTCGGGCAGCGGCTCGACGGTCAGGTACTCGCCCGGCGTGCCCTTCGGCGCCGTCGGCGGGGTGACGTGGTCGAAGAAGCCGCCGTTCTCGTCCCACGTGATGAACAGCGCGGTCTTGCGCCAGATGTCGGGATGGGCGGTCAACTGCTCGAACACGAGCCGGGCGCCCTCCTCGCCGGCGTGGGGGCTTGAGAACCCAGGGTGTTCGGTCTCCTCGATCCCGAGCAGCAGCCAGGACACCTTCGGCAGCTTGTTGGCTGCGAGGTCGGAGAGGAAATCGTCGGGATATGTGGTCTGCACACCGCGCGCGTAGAGTTCCGTCCCCGGCTTGTACTGCTTGAAATACGTCAGCACGTTGTCGAAGATGCCGCCGGCCGGGTCCTGGTAGACCTTCCAGCTCACGCCCTTGGCCGTCAGCTGCTCGGGCATCGTGCGCCAGCTGAACAGGTTCACACGCGTCGCCGGATTGCTGTTGGTGAACACCTGCGGACCGCCATGCTTGCCTGTCGGATCGATCGTCGCCGACATTGACATCAGCCGATTGGGATCTGTCGGCCCGAGCACCGAGCAGTGGTAGCCGTCGCAGATCGTGAACTTGTCGGCCAGCGCGAAATAGAACGGCAGGTCCTCGCGCTTGTAATAGCCCATCGTCTCCGGGCCGGAGCTGATCCCGTTGATGATCGGATCGAACTCCTCGTGCGCGCTGAGGAAGCCGTTCATCCGGCCCCCGTTCCACGACAGGTGCTGCGGCTGCCAGTCGTGTGTCAGATCCGCGAAGCAGTTTGTCTTGAAGTGGAATGGCTGCAGCGTCTTGCCGTTGTCGCCGCGCTGATGGAAGACATCGTGCGGGGCCTTGTCACCGAAGCCGTGCACACCCGAGTAGGTCCCGAAGTAATGATCGAACGAGCGGTTCTCCTGGATAAGGATCACGACGTGTTCGATGTCGGCCATCGTCCCGTGCTTCGGGCTCGCGGCCACCGCCTGAGCGACGAGGTCGTTGATCGCCCCCAACCCGGCGACGCTCGCACCCGCGACCGCCGCACCTGTCAGCGCTTGGCGCCTTGTGATTGAACCTGACTGAGACAACTTCCACCCCTTGACTGTGTTTGGACGGACGCGAGCCTACCTTGAGGGGTGACGGGTTGCGCCGACCGCGAACGGCGTCCGCCAACCGATGCGCGGCGCCGTGCTCGCCGCTACCGTTCTCGGGCTCGGCGCCGTGACCCGGACCCCGACCAAGACCCGCCTCTCGATCGTGGCCGCCACCTTGGCGGTCGTCGCGCTCGGGCTCTCGCTCAGCCGCCCCGGCGCAAGCGCGGCCGGCCAGTCCCGAGTGGCGACCGTGGGCACGATGGCCGGGTGCACGGGCTGGGGCCGCCCCGCAGTGGCAGCCGACCCGCGCCCCAAGGCGCTGCGTGTGTTCGCGATCCAGTTCGAGCAGCGTCCGGCACAGATCCGGACCGCAGGCGATTACGCGCACGCGATCAACTGCGCGATCCGGACCGAGGTGCTTGCACACCTGGCGCGTGGTCGCCCGAACCTGGTCGTGTTCGACGAGGACATCGGGCTCGAGACGATCGCCGTCGGCCCGCGGGGGGCCCGAGCACGAGCCCTCCTGCGCGCGGGCGTGCCGTCGTGCAAGGGGTTGCCGTTTCCATGCCAGACGCTGGCGACGCTGTCCGCGATCGACACCGGCTACGAGCCCGCGCTTACGTACCTCGAGCGCCGCTTCCCAGCGCTCGGGGGATGCTCGGCCGCGGCTTTGTTGCCGCAACGGACTCGTTCGTGCGCGTGTTCATGACCACGATGGCGAACGCCGCTCGTCGCTACGGCCTGTACGTGATCGCGTCCAACACGCAGGCCCCGTTCCGCGCCACCCGCAACGCGCGCACCGTCGCGGCGCTCCGCGATCCCGCCACGCCGTCGGTCAAGACGGTCTACGCGCCAACGGCCGGCGCCGCCTTTGACCAGACGTTCGTCTGGGGTCCGCGGGTCGTCCACCGTGGAGCGCCGCGCGCCGCTGGCCAACCTGATCGCCGACAACTACAAGGTGCCGCTCACCTCGTTCGAGCAGGAGCTGGGGTTCGCCCCCGGTCCCGCTGGCGGCGCGGCCGCGCGGCGCAACCTTCGCCCCGTGAGGATCCCGGGCACCGGCGCGCGCCTCGGGCTCGCTACCAGCCTGCCGGCGTTCGACTACGGTCGGCCGGGTCTTGGTGGACCGTGCGCGGATGTGGCGATGACCTACATGCGCTGCCTTTCGCGGCTGGGCGCGAACGTCCTCATCCAGGCCGACGCCAACGACGGCCAGTGGACTGCAGACGACGCGAGCGGCGAGTGGCAGCCGCTGTCATGGATGGGATCGGCCTACCGCGCGGTGAGCGACCCGTCGGTCCGCTTCACGTACGCTGTCAACCCTTTCATGGTCGGCAACCTCGCTGACACGCCGTTCGACGGCCAGAGCGCGATCCTCGAACGCGGACGGCGCGGCCCCGGATGTCACTACGTCGGCAACGGGTCGTTTGTCGCGGGCCACGACCTCGGCGCTACCGGTCGTACGCTGGCCCCAAGCCGCAGTTCTTGGCGCTCGCGCCGTGGGTCGTGCCCGATTCGAGCCGCACTCACCTGCTCGACGTCGGCGCCTCGCTCGCGAGCGGCAGCGGCCCCTATCACTATGTCCAGACCGCCGTCGTCGCCGACCTGCCGTTCCCGGCCGATCGCGCGCGCCGAGGCTGCGTGGAGGCCGGCCGGTGAGCGGAATCTCACGGCGCGAGGCGCTGATCGGAGCGGCCGGCGCGACGGCCGCCGCGCTGACCGACGTGTCGGGCGCCGAAGCTCGGGCACCGCACGCGGGTCGCCCGCGGCACGTCGATGTAGTCGTCGTCGGCGCCGGGCTCGCCGGGCTGACCGCGGCGACCGATCTGGTCCGGGCCGGCCATTCGGTCGCCGTCCTTGAAGCCCGCGACCGGGTCGGTGGCCGCACGCTCAACCACGGTGTAGGCCACGGGGAAGCCGTTGAGGTCGGCGGCGAGTGGGTCGGTCCTGGCCAGGACCGGATCATCGCCCGTGCGAGGTCGGTCGCCGTCAAGACGTTCAAGACCTACACCAAGGGTGAGCTGGTTTTCCAGTTCGGCGGCAACCAGTCGCGCTTCAGCGGGCTGATCCCGCCGCTGCCCGAGCCCGACGCCGGCGACTTCGCCTCGGTGCTGGGCAAGCTCACCGCGCTCGCGTCGACCGTCCCGCTCGACCGTCCCTGGACGGCGCCCAACGCCGCCGAGCTCGACGCCCAGACGCTCGAAACGTGGAAGCTCGCCAACACGAGCACGCCCGGAGCCCGATTCCTGGTCGATCTGGCGAGCCGGGCGGTGTTCGTCGCCGAGCCGCGGGACCTGTCGCTGCTGCACGCGCTCTTCTACATGAACTCCGGCCGCGGGATCATCAACCTGACGTCGACCTCGGGCGGGGCCCAGGACTCCCGGTTCGTCGGCGGCTCGCAGCTCGTGTCGGTGCGGATGGCAGCGCGCCTGGGCTCGCGGGTGTTCCTGAGCGCGCCGGTGCGGCGGATCACGCAATCGAGCGGCGGCGTGACCGTCGGGAGCGACCGCGGCGCCTGGCACGCGCGACGTGTGATCGTCGCGCTGGCGCCGACGCTGGCGGGCCGGATCTACTACGAGCCCGCGCTACCGGCGCTGCGCGACCAGCTGACGCAGCGTGTCCCGCAGGGTTCGGTGATCAAGTACGAGGCGGTCTACGACCAGCCGTTCTGGCGCAGCCAGGGGCTCAACGGCCAGAGTTACAGCGATCAGCCGCCGGTTCACTTCACGTTTGATAACTCGCCACCGGGTGGCAAGCCCGGGGTCCTGCTCGGGTTCGTGGCGGGCTCGGAGGCGCGCCGGCTCGGCACGCTCGGGACGCGGGCACGCCGCCGGGCGGTGATGGCCTCGTTCGAGCTCTTGTTCGGAAAGCCCGCCGGCCGGCCGCGCATGCTGATCGAGCACAACTGGTCCGAGGAGGTCTGGACCCGCGGTTGCTATGTCGGCTATATGCCGCCGGGCGTCTGGAGCGACTTCGGCAGCGCCCTTCGGGAGCCGATCGGCCGTCTCCACTGGGCCGGCACGGAGACCTCTGAGGTCTTCAACGGCTACATGGACGGCGCCGTGCGGTCAGGGGAGCGGGCGGCGAGCGAGGTTCGTGCCCGACTGTAGTCACGACTCCTGGATGTGGTCTGCCTCGGCCGCTCCCGGGAACGGGCGCGTCAGGCAGAACTCGAGCAGCGTCGACTGCGGCACACCCTCGACCCCGGGCGTGTCTGACGCCTCGCCGCGCGTGTGGGGATCATCGGCGAAGCCGCCGACCTCGACCGAGTGCTGCGGCGTCCGGTAGCCCGACAGCCCGATCAGGTGCAGATGGAGCGCGATCCCGAGCTGGTCGAGGCGCGCGGCGATGACCGGCTCCTGGTTGACGGTGTAGTTGGTGCCGGGTGCCGGGAAGAACCCGAACTCGCCGCCGTGGGGCACAAACGGCCCGTTGACGCAACCACCCGGGGGAGCGACCGCCCCTCCCGATGAGAGCGTCTGGGCCTGTGCCGCCCGTTGGTCGAGGACCTGTGCCTCGTGGACGAGCCTGCGGTGCAGGCCCTCGAGCCGCGCCCGGTCGCCGGCACGCTGATGGGCGACCTGCAGCTCGCGGTCGACGATTGAGGCCTTCAGCTGGGCGACGTTGTCGCGCTCGACCAGCACCGCGGCGGTGGACCGACGCCGACGGGCCTGCACGCGTGCCAGGTGGACGGTCTCGGCCTTGACCGCCGCTCGGGCTGCCCGGACTCGCTGCGCGGTCTCAGTGTTGCGGCGCTCGATCGCGGTCAGGTCGCTGATCCCGTTGAGCAGCTGGTTGAAACCACCGGCGTCGACCACCACGCCGACGATCGTCGGCGGCGGCGACTCGTATTCCGCGCGAAGCTCACCCGCCAGGACCGTCAGGTCGTGGGCGTACTGGACGCGCAGCCGGACGAGCCGGCTGCGAGCGGACGCGAGCTGGTCGTCGACCGAGTGCAGCAGTTGCTCTTGGATCGCGACGCTGCGTTCGATCGCGTCCAGCCGCGCCTGGAGGGTGCCGATCGTGCCCTCGAAGCCGGCGATCCGGCTCGTCTCGCCGGCGATCGCACCGCGCAGCTGCGAAGAGCGCTGCTGGCCGGCCTGGTAGCGGCTGGTCAGGTCGGCCGCACTGCTCGCGACCAGCACGCCGAAACCGGCGGCCGCAAGCAGGAGAAGCGAGACGATGCGGCGAATCAGGGGCATGCGGAGGGTGGTCGTGATGGCCGGTACGCGCACGCCTCCACCGCACCGGCAGGGTGCATCGCGGCCAGCCGCGAACCTAGCAAGCGGTCCCGGAAGCCGGGGCCCGATAGAGATCGCTGCAGCAAAACTTGCACCCCCGCCATCCACCATCCAGGCAGCAGGCCGGCCCCGAGGATGCGCACGCACATAGGCAGACCGGGTGCTGCGCCGGCGGCCCCGTGGAGCTCGAGCGGGCGGCGATTCGCCGACTGGCCGGCTCCCAGCGCGGCGCGCCGTCAGCGCCCGGGCAGATGGTAGATCTCGACCTCGCTGGACCCGGCGCCGCTGTGGTAGCTCCCGGTCGGCAGGATGATCCGTCCGCCGACGACGATCGGGCTGTTCCAATGGCCCGTCGCCACCGGCAGCGAGCGCAGCGTCGTGCCGGTCAGGGGTCTGCGGACGACGAGCTGCCCGTCGATCTCGTCATACGCATACAGCAGTCCGCCGGCGACCACCGGGCTGGTCGCGGGCGTCCCGTCCTCCCATACCGTGCGCAGCCGCGGGTGTCGGCCGCCGACGAGCTGATAGGCGCCGGTCCCCGAGTCGTCACCGACGAACACCAGCACGTGACCGCCGCCGCTCCAGACCGCCGGCGCGGTCAGCACCTGAGCGCCCCCGGGGTTCGAGAGCGACTCCAGCTGTCCGCCGAGTCTGCTCGATGCCGGACCGCGGGTCCCGTTCAGGGCGGCGAGGTCGAGGAGGTCGAGCCGGCCCGCCTTGCCGCTCTGGACCGCGAGCCGGCGCCCGTGGTAGCGAGGCAGCAGCGCCGGCGAGGTGCTGCCCAGGTCACCGTCGCTGCTGTCGAGCTGCGCCTCGTCGGTCGGGGTCCAGTTGTGAAGCAGCCGGCTCGCGTTCGCGGACAACTCGAGCACGCTGTCGCCCCAGTTCGTGCGCCCGTTGAACGGCCCGTTGCCGGTCGCGGTCAGAATCCGGTGGCTGCCGGGCTCGATCACCGCTCCGGCCCGACCCCACATCGCGTTGTCGCCGTTGGTGTTTGTGACCGAACACGAGCTCGCGCGGATCAGACGGTGGCGGCTCGAGCACTCGGAGTTCCACACGTGCGCGATCCGGCCGCTGCCGCGCAGGATCGTCACCACGTGGCCGTCGTAGGGCGGGATGTCGCCGATGTAGCCGCCGGTGACAGCGACGAGGAATCGCCCGCTGATGTTCAGCGCCGAGGCGATCTTCTCGTGGTGGGGATCGAACGTGATGCTCCGTCCCCAGACCTGACGGCCGCTCGCGATCGCCAGCTTGTGGATCACCCCGTTCGGGCTCGCCGAGTACAGGTAGCGGCGGTCGGGGTCGACGACCGGGCTCGCGGTCGTGACCTGAGGGTTGCCGGGCGCGCTGTTCACGCCCCGGGGGACGAACTCCCACAGGCGGGCGCCGGTCGCGGGGTCGATCGCAATCGTCTTTCCGTACGAGGTCGTGACCGCGATCAGGTCCCGGACGTGGCCGCCGACCTTGACCGCGTGCAGCTCGACTGCAGACGAGTCGGCGATCCCGTTGATCCTGACCCTGCGCCGGGTCAGCCGGCCGAGGTTGGTGGCCGTGATCCCGAGGTCCGCCCGACCGCTTCCGGTCCGCTGCGCGTTGTAGTCGAACGTCAGCCAGTCACCGCCCGGAGCCTGGGCGGCGACCGCGCCCGAGCCGGCGGCCGTCGACGCCGTCGGGGCGAGGCTCGACATCGCTCCCGCGCCGCCTCCGCAGCCCGCGATCGCGAGCGCGCACGCCGCCACGAGCGATCGCAGAGCCCATGACATGTCGCCCATGCTAGCCCCCGCCCCGATCGCGCATAACCAGTGCCTGGGCAACCGCCCGTCCCCGATCGGACGCCATCTGTGTGCGCGCGCACACGCGCCGTGTGAGCAAAGCCACACCCGTGAGTACGATCACCCTGCAAAATGGAATTTCGACGGAGCAGCGCCCCCCAGCGCCTCTCGGGACCAGGACGGAAATGCGCCTATCAATCGCTCGCTCGCTCGGCATTGCGCTGACGCTTCTGACGATCGTGCTCGTGATCGTCGCCGGCGCCGGGGTCGCAAGCCTGTACCGCGCGCGACAGCGATACGAGCGCACGCTCGCGCAGACCTCCAGCGTCCAGACGGCCGCGGCGAACCTGACCAGCGCCGGGATCGCCGAGGCCGAGGTGCTGCGCGACGCGGCCGGTCCGGCCGCCCCGGCAGCCCGCCTCCAGGCCCGGCGCAACTACGCGGCGGCGGCGTCGACCGCCACCAAGCTCGCTCAGTCAGATCCCGCGACCGCGAGGCTCGTCGCGGCGCAGATCGCGCAGCAGGCGCAGGCACGCCTGCTGGCCGCGACCGGGCGACTGACCACGGCGGAGGCAACCGGCGGGGCGCTGCAGCGCAGCACGGCGATCGCCGCCTCGATCCAGGCCAGGGAGCAGGCGCTCGAGAGCCAGGCCAGCAGCCGGGCAAGGTCGCAGTCCAACAACGCGATCGCGCTCGTGATCGGCACCGGCATCGCGGCGCTCGCCGGCGCGCTGGCGCTGATCGCGGCGCTCGTGCACTCGATGCGCCGGCCGCTCGACGCACTCGTCGACGCGACCAAGGGCCTCGCGGCCGGCGAGCTCGCGCGGCGGGTGCAGCCGTCGGGACCGCGCGAGCTGCGCGATCTCGGCACGGCGTTCAACTCGATGGGCGAGGACCTCGCCAGCGCGCAGGCGCGGATCGAGGAGGAACGTCGCCGCCTGGCGGTCACGATCGAGAGCCTCGGGCGATGCACTGCTCGTGACCGAGGCGGGTTCGAGCGTGATCGCGACCACCAACCCGCGTGCGGCCGATCTGGTCCCCGATCTGCGCCCCGGCGATCGAGTCGACGGACCGAACAGCCCGCTGCCGCCGCTGCAGACCGCGCTCCAGAAGGAGACCGTGATCGAGCGTGACGGCCGGATCCTCGCGGTCAACGCGGCCCCGCTCGGCAGCCGAGGTCGACGGCGTCGTGTGGACCATGCGTGACGTCACCGAGCGTGCCCGGCTCGAGCGGGCCAAGAGCGAGTTCGTCGCGACCGCCTCGCACGAGCTGCGCAGCCCGCTGACCTCGATCAAGGGCTTCGTCGAGCTGCTCGAACGGAGCCCCGAGAACATGTCCGAGCGCCAGCGCGAGTTCATCGACATCGTCCTGCGCTCGACCGACAGGCTTGTCGAGCTCGTCAACGACCTGCTCGACGTGGCCCGGATCGAGGCCGACAGCGTCGAGATCTCGCGCCGCCCGATCGATGTCGGCGAGGCGGTCCGTGACGTCGCCGAGCTGATGGGTCCCCGGATCAACCAACAAGCACCAGACGCTCGGCGTCTATGTCGCTCCGGCGCTGCCGCTCGCGTACGCCGACCCGGGACGGATTCGCCAGATCATCGCCAACCTGCTCACCAACGCGCACATGTACACCGACGAGGGCGGCCGGATCCATGTCGGCGTCGAAGCCGATCGGGCCTGGGTGCGGATCGTCGTCGCCGACTCGGGGATCGGCATGACCGCCAACGAGCGCGAGCACGTCTTTGACCGCTTCTACCGCGCCCGCGGGGCGACGGCATCGATCCCGGGCACCGGGCTCGGGTCTCTCGATCGTCAAGTCACTCGTCGATCTCCACGAGGGCCAGATCGAGGTCGAGAGCGAGCCCGGCCGCGGCACGACATTCCACGTCTTCATCCCGGCCGGCGGTGGCCGGCCAGGCGAGCCAGTCGCTCGAGGTGATCCGCGGACGGCGCGTCCTGATCGTCGACGACGAGCGCGAGATCGCCGAGCTGATCGCGCGGCCAGCTCGCGCCGCTCGAGGTCTCGGCGACTGTCGCGACCAGCGGCGCCGAGGCGATGGAGCGTCTGCGCGATGAGCGCTTCGACGCGCTCACGCTCGACATCCTGATGCCCGACATGGACGGGTTCGAGGTGCTGCGCCAGATCCGCGCCGACCCCGAGCTGCGGGCGACGCCGATCGTGTTCGTGTCGGTGTTCGCGGGGCGCAGCGAGCTGTCGGGCGAGTGGGTCGTGTCCAAGCCGATCGACGCCGACGAGCTGCGCGACGTGCTCGCCGCAGCGGTTCGGGCCGGCCGCTCTCGCGTGCTCGTCGTGGGGCGCGAGGACATGCAGCTGACGCTCGAGCCGGCGCTCGACGAACTCGGGATCGAGCATGAGTGGGAGACCACGGGGGCCGCCGCCGCCCGCATCTGCAACGAGCGACGCTTCGAAGTGGCGCTGATCGACGTCGGAATCCGCAACCCGCAGGCCGCGCTCCAGGCGCTCGACCTGCGCGGGAGGCGGCTGCGGCGAGCGGTGATTCTGTTCTCTGACGGAGCCACTCCGACGCCCTCAGGTATCGTCAGGCTCGGGATGGAGGTCGTGCCGGTCGAGGACGCAGCGCAGGCACTACTCCAGGCCCTGCGCGGAGAAACCCAGGAAATCAGGCGGGAAGAAGGATGGAGCTCACAGGCGAGACTGAGCTGAGCGCGGGAGATCGAGCGACTCCAGGCGGAGCTCGCACGAAGCGAACGCGAGGCGGCTGACAACGCGCTCCAGCTGGAGCGGTACGCGGCCGACCTGCGGGAGACGTTCAAGGAGGAGCGCGCCCGCTCCCAGGAGCTGAGCGCCCGCTCCCAGGAGCTGAGCCGCTCCTATATGGCGACCGTTCGCGCGCTCTCGAACGCGGTCGAGGCACGGGATGCGTACACCGGCAAGCACGCCGAGCGCGTCGCCGCGTACGGGATCGAGATCGCGCGCGCGCTGGGCATCGATCGCCCCGATGCCCCCGAGATCGAGTTCGGCTTCCTGCTGCACGACATCGGCAAGGTCGCGATTCCCGACGCGATTCTCTACAAGCCGGGAGCCCTGACCAAGGAGGAGCGCGAGCTGATGGCGCGCCATCCGACGATCGGCGCCGACATCATCGGCGGGATCGAGTTTCTCCAGGACGCCGCCAAGGTGATCCGCTCCCACCACGAGCGGTGGGACGGGACCGGCTACCCTGACCGGCTGCGGGGCGAGGAGATCCCGATCGCGGCCCGCGTGTTCGCAGTCGCCGATGTGTTCGACGCGCTCACCACCGACCGCCCCTACCGGCCGGCGCTGACGCTCGACGAGGCTCGGCGGATGATCGTGCTCGGGTCGGGGAGCCAGTTCGATCCAAGCGTCGTGAGCGCCTTCAACTCGATCCACGATCAGACGTTTTTGCGGATCACCGCGGAGATCCGATGAGCCAAGCCGTGCTCGTCGTCGACGATGACCAGTTCATCCGCAAGCTCGTCGCGACCACGCTCGAGGACGTGTCCGAGTTTGACCTCCACGAGGCATGCGACGGGGTCGAGGCGCTCGAGGTCGCGCAGGGGACCCAACCCGCGATCGTATTCCTCGACGTCGACATGCCGAGGATGGACGGGATCGACACCTGCCGGCGGATGCGGGCCAACCCGCTCACCAGCCAGGCAACGATCGTGATGCTGACCGCCGCCCACGGCGACCAGACCGAGCGACTCGCCGAGGAGGCGGGAGCCGATCTGTTCCTGACCAAGCCGTTCAGCCCACTGGAGCTGCTGCGGCTGGTCGACCGCCTCGGCGAGAGCGACTGACCGGCTCACGGGACCGGCCCGCTCGGACCTTCGGAACCGTTTAGTCCGTAGCGGACTCAAGCGTTCCAAGCCTCGCCGGGGGCCGGCAGGCGACCGGGGTCAGCTGATCTTGATCAGGATGATCGTGTTGATCACGAACGCGATCGCGAACCCGATCGTCCAGCGGTTCAGGTTGCGCTCGACCAATGAGCCGCCGCCGAGCGGCCCGGCTCCGGTCCCGACGCCGAACGCGCCAGACAGCCCGGAATCCTTGCCCGAGTGCATCAGGATCAGGAAGATCAGCCCCGCGCAGAGACCAACCTGCACGACATCCAGGATCGCGGTCATTGCCGCGATGGTAGCGCCCTTTGGCGGTCAGTTCTCGTGCTGCTGGGGGCTGGCGGTGTCGAGCGCGTGCATGATCTCGACCGCCTCGCCGCGCAACGTCGTATCGATCGCCTCGTAGTCCTCGGGCGATAGCTTGCCGGTCCGCATGTCGAGCTCCGCGTCGCGGATCTCACGGTACTTGGCGTCACGGGCCGCCTCGAGCTCTGCGATCCGCCCGGCCTCGGGGTCGACGGTCCGCCGGCGGTCGGCCCGCAGCGGCGCGGAGATCAGATACACCGCCCCGGCGAGCACAGCCAACACGATCACGTATGCCATCGCCTACACCAACACGATCACGTATGCCACCGCTACACCAGCTCCGGCGCGCGGACCTCGGGCGCTCCCGCCGCCGAGCGGTCGGGCGATGACGGCACCGGCGGCCGGCGGCGCCTGCGCGGTGGCGGCAGCGGCCACAGCGCGATCAGCCCGCCGATCGCGGCGAGGATCGCTCCGAGCCACAGCCAGGTCACCAGCGGCGAGACGATCAACAGGAAGGTCGCCGCCCACGGCCGCGCCACGAACCGCTGCGTGAGCTCGCGGATCGCGAGGTCGCGCAGCTGGTAGAGCTGATTGAGGGCCCGTGGCTGCTGCGACGGCGGATCGTTGAGCGCGGCGGTCAGCGCCCGCTGGAGCACCGCGTTGCCCTTGTTGATGAGCCCCTGCAGCGGCGTGATGTTCGGGTTGATGACCGCCCAGATGTCCTGCGTCAACCCGGCGCGGAGCCCCACCCGGCTCTCGCTCGAGCCGTTGAAGAAGCGGCCGATCGGGCCTTGAGTCGGGTCCTGTGACGGGTACAGGCCGTAGGAGGTCTGCAGAGTCGTAACGTGACGGCCGCCGCTGGTCACATCGAGGATCGCCCCGAGCGAGATCTTCTGCGCCGTGGCCGAGGCCGTCGCCCGCACGTACTTGACCCGGTAGCCGTGGATCATCACGCTCTGGCCGGGGCGGATCGTCGCCGTCCGGGAGTCCTGGAACGAGGTCGAGGCGGCGACTCCGATCAACGCGAACGCCACCCCGGCGTGGACGATGTAGCCGCCGTAGCGCCGCCGGTTCCGGCGCACCAGCCGGCCGAGCGCGACTGGCGGCGACTCCGAGGTCATCGCTTGGCGCGCGCGGACGCCGCGGAAGAACTCCTGCCCGACGGCCGCGATCACGAACGCGCCGGCGCCGAACATCGCCAGCGCGAGGAAGTGCGACCCGATGCTCCCGAACGCGAGCAGCACCGCGACCACGAGCACCGCAACGACCACCGGGAAGGTGAAGTTGCGCCGCAGCTTGGAAACCGTCACCCGCCGCCAGGCGATGATCGGGCCGATGCCCGACAGCAGCACGACGATGATCGCCAGCGGAACGACGAACGGCCTGAACGCGGGCGGCCCGACCGACACCTCGGTGCCCGTGATCGCCTCCGAGATCAGCGGGAAGAACGTGACCCAGAAGATCACCGCGGTGAGCGCCACGAGCACCAGGTTCTGGAACAGGAACACCGCCTCCCGGGAGATCAGGGAGTCGAGGCGGGCTTCGCTGCGCAGACTCTCGCGTCGCCAGATCACCAGGTACAGCGAGCTGATCACCATCACCGCGATCAGGACCACGAACGAGATGTTCAGCGTCGGGTCAGAGACGAACGCGTGGATCGAGCTGAGAATCCCCGACCGGACCAGGAACGTCCCGACGATCGCCAGCGTGCCGGTCAGCAGCACCAGGGACACGTTCCAGACCTTCAGCATCCCGCGCTTCTCCTGGATCATGATCGAGTGGATGTACGCCGTCGCGCACAGCCACGGCATCAGCGCGGCGTTCTCGACCGGGTCCCAGGCCCAGTACCCACCCCAGCCGAGCTCGGTGTATGACCACCGCGCGCCGAGCAGGATCCCGATCCCGAGGCAGAGCCATGCTGCGAGCGCGAACCGCCGCGTGACCTGCATCCACTCGGCGCCCAGCCGGCCGCTGATCAGCGCCCCGATCGCGAATGCGAACGGCACCAGCAACAGCGTGTACCCCGAGTACAGCATCGGGGGATGGACCATCATCGTCGTGTGGCGCAGCAGCGGGTCCAGCCCGGCGCCCTCGGTGGGCGGGTTGGAGCTGGTCGCGAACGGGTTGGCGAACAGGACGTTGAGCCCGACGAAGAACGTGCACAGCCCGAGCAGGACGGCCTGGGCGTACGGGACGATCTCGGGGATCCGGCGGCGCGTCAAAAACAGCGCCAGGCTCGACCACGACGAGAGCAGCAGCACCCACAGAAGCAGGGAGCCCTGCTGCGTCGACCAGATCGCGGCTGCGCGATAGAAGATCGGCGTCGTCGTGCTCGAGCCACTGGCGACGATGTTGTACGAGAAGTTCGAGCTCAGGAACGCGATGTCGAGGATCACGAACGCGATCGCGGTCATCCCGGCGAGCGCGTACATCGCGCGCCGACCCGAGTCGACCCACGCCCGCTCGCCGCTGCGCGCGCCGTACAGAGATGCCCCGATCCCGTACAGGCAGGAGGCCAGCCCGAGGATCAGCAGCGCGCGGCCGACTACCGCCATCAGTGCGAGCTACCCATCAATACGAGCCCGATGCGGCGACGTACTTTGACGGGCACTTGGTGGTCAGCGAGTTGGGCTGACCGAGGAAGGTGGCCGACTGGCCTTCCTGGACGAGCGCCGATCGACCCTCCTGGACGGTCACCAGCACCGGCCGCCCCTGGGCGAACGGATCCGGGACCTCGCCCGTGTAGCGCACTGGAACCGACATCCTCAGCTTCGGGTCGCGGACGCGAAACCACAGTACGGCGCCGGCACGGCGGACCGAGCCGTCGAGCACGGTGCCGGCCAGGATGTAGGACTGACCGGGCTTGGCGCGCTTGAGCAGCTGCGACGCGGTGAGCTCGTCCCGGCCTGATTCGAAGCTTGTGTAGACCAATGCGGTGGCCAGCAGGAGCGCGACGGTGAGGGCGATCGTGAGGCGGATGGCGCGCTTGCGGCTCGGGTCCATACCGCCGCCGATTGTTCCATACGCGTCAGTCCGCGGGCGGCGGCAGCGCTGTGCCCGGCGGGAGATTAGCGTCGCGTTAACCGCAAGGGATTTCTGTCGAGCCAGCGAAACCAATCGCCGAGCCGAGAGTTATCTGTCATGACTGTGATTGCACGATCAAAACTCAGCGCCGGGCGGATGCGGCGCTCACGCGCCGGCCGGGGCAACGGGCGCACGGAGGCCACAGGCTTGATTGACTCGCCGCACCTGTCGGCCGGCAGCGGCGCGGCTGCCAGGCGCCGCCGCGAAGCCGGAGCCCCCCAGGACCAGGCGGTCTACAGCTGCGGCTGTGGATTCGTGTTCGAGGCGCACGTCTCGACCTCGGTCGGGTGTCCGCACTGCGGCGGCACCCAGGCCTGGTAACCCGACCTCGCAGCGATCGCATCGACGCGGTGCCCGACGCCGATGGTTGCTGCCGTGCGGCGCCGAACCGACACTGGTACGCCCGCGGACCGAGTATGGTACGCAGACGGACCTACCGACTCACGCCTTCGCGCAAGATGATTGAATCCTTAGCGGAGGTGTCCCAAAGGGAAGGGTGCAGAGGTTGAAGCGAGTCTGTCTAGGGATCTTGGTCGCCTGTGCCGCGATGACGTGTTTCGCGTCCTCGGCGGCCGCCGACAGCGTCTCCTACCCGGGGATGGAGCACCTCCATTTCAACGCGGGGCCGTACAGCATCCATCCGGGAGCGAACCTGATCCTGGTCGCCTACAACCACGTGCCCAAGCCGAACCAGGATGGGTACATGGTCCGGTTCGTCCCCAATCTCCGCTACGCGCTGCCGAACGGCAAGTGCTGCGGCAAGATCCCGATGGTCAGCGTGATCCACCTGCATCACGGCGTCTGGCTCAGCAACGGCCGTGCCGGCGAGGGCGAGGGCAACAACTACATCGGCGGCGTCTACCCGTTCATGGCGACGGGCGAGGAGAAGACGATCACGACCTTCCCCAAGGGGTACGGCTACCCGGTCGCGGCCAGCGACCAGTGGATCCTCAACTACATGATCCACAACCTGACCTCCAAGCCCGCGAAGGTCTACATCGACTACACGATCGACTTCGTGCCGTTGAGCGACCCTGCGTCCGCCGGGATCACTGCCGTGCATCCGATCTGGATGGACGTCGAGGATCACCACATCTACCCTGTCTTCAACGTCAAGCAGGGCAGCGGCAAGGATGGGAAGTTCACCTTCCCGGACATGGCGAAGGACCCCTACGGCCCAGGCCCGGCGCAACCGCTGAACGAGTTCACGATCGACCATCCCGGGACGTTGATCGGCACCGCAGGGCACGTGCACCCAGGCGGCTTATATGACACCTTGGATCTGATCCGACCGGGGGCGAGCCCAAGCGGGGGTGCGATCCCGGGCGGCGAGCCGAACTCGGTGCGGCTGTTCAGGTCCTACGCGCATTACTTCGACAAACGGGGGCCGATCTCGTGGAACCTGGCGATGACCGCGACTGCGCCGAACTGGCGCCCGCAGGTCAAAGCCGGCGACGTGCTGCGGGTCAACTCGACCTACAACACGACCCGGGCCTCGTGGTATGAGGTGATGGGGATCATGGTCACCTGGGAGGCGTGGAACACGACCGGTGGCGTCGATCCATTCACGCATACGCTCAACGAGACCGGCCACGTCACCCACGGCTACCTGCGTCAGAACAACGACAACGGTGGCAGCTATTCGCTCAAAATCAACGTGATGACGCGCCCGCAGTGCTTCACGCACACCGTCAACATCTCCCAATTCCAGTTCGACCCCGGCGACTTCGCCGCGACCGGCCACAACCGCTGCATCCCGACGATCCGCGAGGGACAGCAGCTGAAGTTCGTCAACGACGATGCAAGCCCGCTCAGCGCCGGGAACCCGCTCAACCCGTCAGCGGCGTACATGGCCTCGGTGTTCCACACGGTGACGGCCTGTAAGAGCCCGTGCGGGCTCAACACGGGGATCTCGTATCCGCTCGCCAATGGAGCCGGGCATTATGACTCCGGCCAGCTGGGGATCGGCACTCCCGCCGTCAACCAGCTGAGCTGGAGTACGCCGACGACGCTGAAACCCGGGACCTACACGTTCTACTGCCGCATCCACCCGTGGATGCGGGGCGTGTTCCGGGTCATCGGGTAGCGGCGCTTCGGGCCGCTGGCCTCCGGCCCACCGCCGGTGCGCCGTCGCCCGCAAGCCGGCATGTCCGCGGTCCGTACGGGTACCGAACGCGTGAACGGTACGTAGGTTTGTCGAGCTTTCGCGCCACGAGTTCAGCTACACCGGTTTCTGGCCGACTCGGGCTAGATGTCGGCGTCGGATGTGCGTCGCGTGAGCCTGCGCAAACTCCGGGGCGGCCCGAAGCCAGGACCGGTGGTGCGGGCCGCCTACGGCCTGATGGGCTTGCTGCTGCTTGCCTATCTGGTGCTGCTGCTGGCGCGCCCGTCTGAGGCCAGATCGATCGCGATCGCGGGCTGGACGATCGGCCTGTTCGAGCTCGCGGCCGGCCTGCTGTGCATCGACGCGGGGCTCCGGCGCCCAACCACGCGCGCGGTGCCGCTGATCCTCGGCTGCGCGCTTGTCTCATGGAGTCTCGGGGCGATCGTGCTGACGATCGAGTCGGCCGGCGGCCGGCACCCACCGGTCCCGTCGGTCGCCGACGCCTTCTACCTGGGCTTCTTCCCGCTCGCGTACGTCGCGCTCGTGCTCCTGATCCGCGGCGAGGTCCGGCGGCTGAGCGCGCCGAGCTGGCTCGATGGGGCGGTCGCGGGGCTGGGCGCGGCGACGTTCTGTGCAGCGTTCGCGTTTCGCGAGCTCGAGCGCTCGTCCGCCCACAGCGCCACGGCCGTCGCGGTCAACCTCGCCTACCCCGTCGGCGACGTGCTGCTGTTGCTGCTGGTCGCGGGGGGCACCGCGGTGATCCTCGGACGGCGTAAGGCGTCGTGGCTGCTCGTGGTGACAGGGATCACGCTCGGCGTCGCCGGCGACACGCTCCACCTGCTTCGCCCTCCGATGGCCGGCTCAACCGTCAGCGTGGTCGCGCTCGCGCTCGCCTGGCGGACCGCGATCCTGCTGCTGTCGCTCGCGATGTGGCTCCCGCCGGGACGGTCAAACCCGATCGCGACCCACAGGCCCCCGGGCTTCGTGCTGCCGGCGCTCGCGGCAATCGTCGGCTCTGCCGTGCTGATGCTAGGCGGGCTCGGGCACGTCAACCCGATCGCGCTCGGGCTGGCCGAGGCGACCTTGGTCGTGGTCGGCGTCCGGATGGCAATCTCGGTCCAGGGGCTGCGGACCCGCACCCAGGACGAGCATCGCCTGTCGGTGACCGACCACCTGACCGGGCTCGGCAACAGACGCCACCTGTTCGACGTGCTCGGCGGCTACTTCGCGCAGGGGCCCGAGGCGCAGAGCGAGCTCGCGTTCCTGTTCATCGACCTCGACGGCTTCAAGCAGATCAACGACTCGTTCGGTCACGCGGTCGGAGACCGGATCCTCGCGCAGGTCGGCAGCCGGCTGTCTGACTCCCTGCGGGACTCCGATCTGCTGGTACGGGTCGGTGGCGACGAGTTCGCGGTCCTGTTGCTCGACGCCGACACCGGGATCGCCACCGAGATCGCCGACCGCCTCAGCGGCAGCCTCGAGCAGCCGTTCGTGATCGACGCTGTCAGCGCGCGGATCGGAGCGAGCATCGGGATCGCGCTTGCGCCCGACCACGCCGCCGACGGCGAGGCGCTGATGGGCTGCGCCGACGTGGCGATGTATCGGGCCAAGGTCGCCCACGTGCCGCTGGCTCACTACGAGCGCGAGTTCGACGAGGTCGACAACCGAGTCCGGCTCGCCCGCGAGCTCAAGCAGGCGATCTGGAGCAACCAGCTGGTCCTTCACTACCAGTCACAGCTTGACCTCCGCACGGGCGAGATCCTGTCGGTCGAGGCGCTGGTCAGGTGGCGCCACCGAACGCTGGGGCTGATCCCGCCGGTCAAGTTCCTGCCGCTGGCGGAGGAGGCTGGCCTGATGGGCGCGCTGACGAGGTGGGTACTCCGGCACGCGCTCGAGCAGTGCGCCGCCTGGCGCGAGGAGGGGCGCGACGTCCGGGTGTCGGTCAACGTGTCGGTCAGCGACCTGCTCGACCCGGGCCTGCTCGACCTCGTCGAGGGCCTGCTCGAGGAGCACGACATCCGACCCGGCATGTTTGTGCTCGAGATCACCGAGACGACGATCATCGAAGAGTTCGAGCGTTCCAAGACGGTCGTCACCGGCCTGCGCGAGCTCGGGGTCGACGTGTCGATCGATGACTTCGGCGCCGGTGTGACGTCGCTTGCCTATCTGGGCGGACTCGCGGTTGCCGAGCTCAAGCTCGATCGCCGTTTCATCGCGCCGCTCGATGTGGCGCACGAGACGCGGGACGTCGAGCTGGTTCGGGCGACGATCGCCCTCGGGCATGCGCTACGTGTGCGGATGGTGGCCGAGGGGGTCGAGAACCCGGACACGATCGAGCTGCTCGACGAGCTCGGCTGCGACCTCGTCCAGGGTGACTCGATCCATAAGCCCGTCCACCCGGCGCTGGTCAGCTTCGAACACACCCCCCCGACGCCCGGCTCGCGCCGGGTTGAGCCCGCGGCCGCCGAGGCCCGGCTGCGGCTCGGGCTCGATCTTGGGTCGCCGGCGCGCCTCGTTCCGGAGGTGTGACGAAGGCAGCCGTCAGAGCAGGCTGCCGCCAGGCGGCACGACCCATAGCCTGCGAGCGAACTCCTCGGCCACCTCGGGCTCGAGCTCGCACACGCGCTCGGCCCCAGCTCCGATCATCGCCCGCGTGAGCTCGGCCCAGCCGCGGGCGACGCCGGCGACCCGGGCCGTCGGACCCCAGCCTGACGCGGCCGCCAGTTCCGACGCGCGCGCCTGCGCGTCGGCGACCGTGAACTCGCCGAACGGCTTGTATCCGTGATCGGCGTAGACGGGGCGCTCGAGTGGGCTCTCGGCGCTCACCCCAGGCCCCACTTCGGGATTGACGAGAACGCGCCGTTGGCGATCGCCCGCTCCGTGTCAGGCGTTCGGCTCGTGGTCGGGTATGGCGGACGCTTCCAGGGGTTTGGAGCGATCGTGCCGTAGTGCTCGCGGAGGTACGCGGTCAACTCCCCGCGATGCTTGGCGCACGCGTAGCGCCGCGGTCCGAGCGGGCCCCCGCCGAGCCACACGAGCCACCGACCGGGCGGGACATCGATGTACTCGCCGAAGGCGAGCTCGCGGATCCGGCGCTCGAGCGCCGCCTGAGTCTGGGAGTCGGGGGGCGCATCGCAGAACTCGCAGCGGAACACGACCCGGGTCGGCATCACGCAACCTGGCGCATCGCCCGCCTGCGCAGCCGCGCGATCACGGGGCCATAGGAGAACTGGCTGACCTTGGCGGCGGCCATCCCGAGCGGGCTGGCCTCCATGAACGGCATGAAGCGGTCCGGGAAGCCCGGCATCGTGCAGCCGATGCAGACGCCACCGACGTTGGGGCAGCCCCCGACTCCCGACGTCCAGCCGCGGATCGGGACGTTGCACTTGGTGACCGGCCCCATGCAGCCGATCTTGACCAGGCAGCCGCGCGCGTCGCCGGGCGAGGTCGCGAACTCACCCTGCTCGGCGAACCCGGCACGACCGCACCCCTCCTGGACGGTGCGCGCGAACATCCAGCTCGGGCGCCCCTGCTCGTCGAGGTCGATCAACGGCTCGACACCGGCGATGTGGAGCGCCAGGTGCAGCAGCGTCTCGGTGATGTTGTCCGGCCCGACCGGGCACCCGGGCAGGTTGACGAGCGGCACCCCGAGCCGGGAGTTCCAGTTGGCGCCGAGATAGTCGCGCAGGCCCATCGCGCCGGTCGGATTGCCCGCCATCGCCGGGATTCCACCGTAGGCGGCGCATGTGCCGAGCGCCAGGACCGCGGCCGCGCGGGGCGCGAGCCGGTCGATCCACGTGACCGTCGGGATCGGCTGGCCGGTCTCGGGGTCGACCCCGAACGCAGCCCAGTGACCTTCGCCATTGATCTCCTCGTTGGGCACCGAGCCCTCGAGCACCAGCACGAACGGGTCAAGCTCGCCGGCGGCCGCGCTCCAGAATGCCCGCATGAAGTCGTCGCCGGTCTCGTAGGCGAGCAGCGGGTTGTAGATCGCAAGTCGTGGCATCCCGGGCAGCATGCCCCCAACCAGGTCCTCGAGGCTCGGGCTGGTGGCGCTCGTCATCGCGACCGAGTCGCCGTCGCACCCCAGCCCCGAGGTCAGCCAGATGACGTGCACGAGCTGGCGCTCGGTGCTGGCGTACCCGGGCCCGAACTCGACGCCGTGCATCAGCTCGGCCGGCGCGCGGCGGTCGCCCGGACGAGTGCCTCGACCCGCCCGCCTCGCGGCTCGACCATGCCATGGAGTTGCTCCTCGATGTTGCCGTGCAGATGCCACTCGTCACCGTGGCCGGTCACCAGGCCGGAGCGAGAAAGGCGCGCGAGCGCATGCGAAACGGAGGGGCGCTCGGCACCGACCAGGCGCCCGAGCAACTGATGGGTGAGTGGCAGTGGCAGGCGGATCCCGCCCGGCTCGACCCTCCCCCACCGCGCCGCGAGATGCCACAGCATCAGCGCCAGGCGCACCTCGAGCCGCGGCTGTGACGCGATCGCCCGCTGCACATTGAGGTTGCGGGCACGCCGCTCGGTGCGCCGCAGGAGCGCCTGCATGATCTGCGGCCAGGGTTGGACCCGCTCGGCGAACGCCGCGTCGAGGACCGCGAACCGCATCGGGACCAGCGCGCGCCAGCTGACCGCGCACGCGAGCAGTTCGTCCTCCTCGCTCTGGGTCGGCTCGATCACGTCGCCTGCGCCGAGCAGCTCGGCCGCGACGCGATCACCCACCCGCGTGTTGACTGCCATCACGCCGTCGAGGACGAGTGCACCGGGGCCGGGCGCCGCCGCCGTGAGCCTCGGCGACATGCCGACCTCTCCGACGTCGCACTCGAACGTGAACGCGGTCGCGGCCGGCCGCGCGACCAGCCGCATCCTGACGTCGAGCGTCTCTGCCAGGTCCACGTCAAGGTCGAGCAGATAGCGATACGAGCTCGAGCCCTCGCGGGGCTCACGGACCCTGGCCCACCGCGGGTGAACGGTGCCCTCGTGGTCGGGCTGTACTTCGATTGCCCCGCCGCTCCCATCGGACCCGCCACGACTCGCTGTCATTACACCGCCACGACTCGTTGTGGGTGGACAACGGACTGCTCGGACGCGAGTCTACGCCGAACGGGACTGTTCGTCTGAAAACCTGTGTCGCCCTCGAAAGGGCTGTAATCGCAATTACCGTCACCAGGATTACGTCGGTTAGACCAGCGTTTGTCGGCGGTGGTATACCCGCGTCGAGCAGATCGCCGATGGGCCGCCGTCTTGGTCTCACCAATGCCTGCGAGGAGAGCATGACCTGATGTGTCTGGCCATTCCTGGACAGGTTGTCGAGATGGTCGACGAGGCGAATCAGATCGCCAAGGTCGACGTGGTCGGGGTGCGCCGCAACATCAACGTCAGCCTGCTGGCCGGCGACGGCGACGACGCCCGTCCTGGTGACTGGGTCCTGATCCACGTCGGCTTCGCGCTCTCGAAGGTCGACGAACAGGAGGCCCACGCGACGCTGGACTTACTGGAGCGAATGGGTCGGGACTATGAGCAGGAGCTCGAGGAGCTCAAGGCGAGCGTGATCGAGTGACGCTCGAGCCCCCCGCCCGGCAATGCGACGCGGCCGACGCGCACTGCATCACCTGCGGCGACGAGGGCATCCCAATGGAGGTCCGCAGCTCGGACGAGTCGCTCGCCAGGTGCGTTGACAGCGGCGGCGCCGAACACGAGGTCGTGATCGACCTCGTGGCCCCCGTGACGGTCGGAGACCGCGTGCTTGTCCATGCCGGCGTCGCGATCGGTCAGTTGGAGCGCGCCGCGTGAAGTTCGTCGACGAGTTCCGCGATGCCGAGCTCGGCCGCGCCGTCGCCGGCGAGATCCTGGCGGCGGTCGACCCGAGCCGCCACTACAAGGTGATGGAGGTCTGCGGCGGCCACACGCACTCGATCTACAAGTACGGCATCGACGATCTCCTGCCGGCCAACGTCGAGCTTGTCCACGGGCCGGGCTGCCCGGTCTGCGTGATCCCGATGGGCCGCGTCGACGACGCGATCGCGGTCGCCCACAACGAGGGCGTGATCTTCACCTCCTTCGGCGACATGCTTCGGGTCCCCGGCTCAGAGCACACGCTGCTCGACGCCAAGGCTCAGGGCGCCGACGTGCGGATGGTCTACTCGCCGCTGGACGCCCTGCGGATCGCGCGCGAGAACCCGGATCGCGAGGTCGTGTTCTTCGCGATCGGATTCGAGACGACCGCTCCGTCGACGGCACTGACGCTCAAGCGTGCCAAGGCCGAGGGGATGCAGAACTTCTCGTGCGTGTGCAACCACGTGACGATCGTGCCGCCGCTGCGGGCGCTGCTCGAGTCGCCCGACCTACGGCTCGACGGCTTCATCGGACCCGGCCACGTCTGCACCGTCGTCGGCGCCAGGCCGTTTGAGTTCATCCCGGCCGACTACCAGCGCCCGGTGGTGATCTCGGGCTTCGAGCCGCTGGACATCCTGCAGTCGATCCTGATGATCCTGCGCCAGCTCGAGGCCGGCCGGTGCCTGGTTGAGAACCAGTACACGCGCGTCGTGCCGCAGGAGGGCAACCTGCGGGCGCTCGAGGTGATGGCCGAGGTGTTCGAGCTCCGTCCCCACTTTGAATGGCGCGGCCTCGGGTTCATCTCCCAGAGCGCCCTGCGGTTGTCGGATGCCTACCAGGACTTTGACGCGGAACGCAGGTTCGAACTCCCCGGAGTCCGAGTGGCGGACCCGAAAGCGTGCCAGTGCGGCGAGGTCCTCAAGGGAGTGATCAAGCCATGGGAGTGCAAGGTGTTCGGAACAGCTTGCACTCCCGAGCACGCGATCGGGACCTGCATGGTGTCGCCCGAGGGGGCGTGCGCGGCCTACTACAACTTCGGGCGATACGCCCGCGAGCGTGAGGCCGTGTGACGTCCTCCCCGCCCCCTGACCGCGGCCTGGAGGACGGGTGAGCGACTCGGTCGCCACCGGCCGCGAGCAGCGGGTGCTCGCGATCATCGAGACCGCGCGCTCCAAGCGGGCCAGATTCCGCGATACCCAGATCACACTTGCGCACGGCGCCGGTGGCAAGGCGACCCAGACATTGATCGAGGGACTGCTGGTGCCGGCGTTCGCAGAAGGGTCCCCCGACGGTGCGTTGGCCGCGCTCGGTGACGCCGGCGAGATCCACGTCGGCGACCACCAGCTCGCGATGACCAGCGACAGCTTCGTCGTCAAGCCGCTTCGCTTCCCCGGCGGATCGATCGGCGAACTGGCGGTCAACGGCACCGTCAACGACCTCGCGATGGCCGGTGCCAGGGCGGCCGCGTTGACGGTCTCGATGATCCTCGAGGAAGGCCTGGACGCCGACGTACTACGCGCCGAGGTCGACGCGATCGCAAGTGCCGCACGCGAGGCCGGGGTCGAGATCGTCGGCGGCGACACGAAGGTCGTCGAGCGCGGCGCCGCCGACGGCATGTACCTGATCACGACCGGTGTCGGGATTGTGGATTCGCGAGCCCAGCTCTCAACGCGGGGCATCCAACCGGGAGATCAGGTGCTCGTCTCGGGCCCGATCGGCGAACACGGGACGGCGATCATGCTGGCCCGTAACCAGTTCGACCTCGACGCCGAGCTCGAATCGGACACCTGCTCGTTGTGGCCGGCGGCCGATGCGCTGCTCGGTGCCACCGGCGGCGAGCTGCACTGCATGCGCGACGCGACCCGGGGTGGCGTCGCCTCGGTGCTCAACGAGCTGGCGCGCGCATCGGGTGTCGCCGTGGTCGTGGACGAGGCAAAGGTCCCGGTCTCGCCGGTCGTCTCAGCCGCAGCCGAGCTGCTCGGGATCGACCCGATGTACGTGGCGAACGAGGGTCGCCTGGTCGCGTTCGTGGCCCCCGGCGCGGGCCCCGCGGCACTGGCGGCGCTCCAGCAGGTGGATGGTTGCGAGGCCGCGGCGATGATCGGCGAAGTGCGGGAGCAGCCTCCCGGGATGGTGATGGTGAACACGGCTTTTGGCGGCAGGCGGGTGATGGATCAGCTGGTCGGAGATCCACTGCCGCGGATCTGTTGACAACGGACTCCAGAGGAGAGGACGCGTGATGGCGAGCACCGAATTCGTACCCAACCAGGCGGCGACCGAGAACGTCACCGCACACGTGCTGTGGATGACGATCGGCCTCTCCTGCGAGGGCGATTCGGTCGCCATGACGACCGCGACCAACCCCAGCCTCGAGGACATCATCCAGGGAGTCATCCCGGGCATGCCGCGGGTCGTGATCCACAACCAGGTGATCGCGTTCGAGGTCGGTGACGAGTTCCTCCAGGCCTGGTATGACGCCGAGCAGGGCAAGCTCGATCCGTTCGTGCTCGTCGTCGAGGGGTCGATCGCCAACGAGCAGATCAACGGCGAGGGGCACTGGACCGGATTCGGCGTCAACCCCGAGAACGGGCAGCCGATCACGCTCAACGAGTGGATCGACCGGCTGGCGCCGAAGGCGGCCGCGGTGGTCGCGGTCGGGACCTGCGCGACCTACGGCGGGATCCCCGCGATGAAGAACAACCCGACCGGCGCGATGGGGCTCCCGGACTATCTCGGCTGGAAGTGGCGCTCGAAGGCCAATCTGCCGGTGGTGTGCATCCCCGGCTGCCCGGCCCAGCCCGACAACATGACCGAGACGCTGATGTACCTCGTCTTCCATCTGGCGGGGATGGCGCCCGCGCCCGAGCTCGACGAGCAGCTGCGGCCCAAATGGCTGTTCGGACGTACGGTCCGCGAGGGTTGCAACCGGGCCGGGTTCACCGAGCAGGGCAACTTCGCGACCGAGTACGGCTCGGACCACCGCTGCCTTGTCAAGCTGGGCTGCAAGGGTCCGGTGACCAAGTGCAACGTGCCCGTCCGCGGCTGGGTCAACGGGATCGGCGGATGTCCGAATGTCGGCGGCATCTGCATGGCGTGCACGATGCCGGGCTTCCCTGACAAGTACATGCCGTTCATGGATGCCGACAAGTGGGGTGAGCAAGCCGCCAACTTCCAACGCTTCACCTACGGCCCGGTGTTCCGGTACTTCCGCAAGCGCAACCTCGACAAGAAGTTCGACATCGAGCCCGAGTGGCGGCGTCCCGGGCCGGTGCTGAGCAGCGGCTACCAGAAGCGCTGGTAGCTGCGGCCCACCCCCGAACGCCACCATCGAGCAAGGAGCCTTCCGAATATGGCCACCGAGACAACAGCCGAGAAGAAAGTCGTCGTCAAGGAGATGTCCTGGGATCCGATCACGCGGATCGTCGGGAGCCTCGGAATCCACACCGAGATCGACTTCTCCAACCAGCGGGTGAACAAGTGCTACAGCACGTCGATGATCTTCCGCGGCTTCGACATCTTCATGAAGGGGATCGATCCGCGCGACGCGCACTTCATCACCAGCCGGATCTGCGGCATCTGTGGTGATAACCACTGCACCTGCTCGTGCCTGAACCAGAACATGGCCTACTCGGTCAAGCCGCCGGCACTCGGCGACCTGGCATTCAACCTGGCCGAGTCCGCCGACTACATGTTCGACCACGCGATCTTCAACGACTGCATGGCGAACGTGGACTTCTGCGAGCAGATGGTCAAGGACACCAACCCGACCCTGCTGGCGAAGGCCGAGAACACCTCGGCGCCCCACCAGGATGTGCACGGCTACAACACGATCGCCGACATCATGCGGGCGCTGAACCCGTTCACCGGCAGCTTCTATCTGGAGACGCTTCAGGTTGCGCGCTACACGCGGGAGATGTACTGCCTGTTCGGCGGCCGGCACACGCACCCGTCGACGATCATGCCGGGCGGCTGCAGCGCCGACATCACGCACCAGACCCTGACCGACTACTACGTGCGGCTGATGCGCTACATCGACTACGTCAAGCGCACCGTGCCGATGCACGACGACCTGTACGACTTCTTCCTGACCGAGCTGCCCGGCTACGACATGGTCGGCTACCGGGACACGAACCTCGTCAACTGGGGCTGCTTCGACGACCCCGATTACGTCGACTACGACTACCGGACGATGACTGAATGGGGCCGCAAGCGCTACATCACCCCGGGCGTCGCGATCAACGGTGAGCTGATCTCCACTGACCTGGTCGAGATCAACCTGATGATCCGGATCCTGCTCGGTAGCTCGTACTTCGACAGCTGGGAGAACGAGCCGACGTTCGTCACCCACGACCCGCTCGGCAACCCGGTCGACAAGAACCACCCGTGGAACAAGCAGACGCTCCCCAAGCCCCAGAAGCGCGACTGGGCCGACAAGTACAGCTGGGTCGTGTCGCCCCGGATCTACGACAAGCGCACCGACACGCACGTCTGCTGCGATACCGGCGGCGGCCCGTTCGCACGCCAGTGGTGCACCGCGAAGGCGGGCCTGGTCGACTTCGGCTACCTGAAGGCGACCGGCCATTCGATTCAGATGGTGTTGCCCAAGACGGCGTCGATGCCCGAGATGGAGCTCGAGTGGAAGGTCCCGGAGAAGTCAAACGCGGTCGAGCGCGACCGCGCGCGGGCCTACCACCAGGCCTATGCGGCGCTCGTCGGGCTGCACTGCCTCGAGCGGGCGCTGAAGGAGGTCCGCGCCGGACGCACCAAGAGCTGGAAGGAGTTCAAGGTTCCCGAGCAGGCGATCAGCTGCGGCTTCCATGAGGCGGCCCGCGGCGTGCTCTCGCATCACATGGTGATCCGCGAAGGCAAGATCGCCAACTACCAGCCGTATCCGCCGACGCCGTGGAACGCCAGCCCACGGGACACCTATGGAACGCCGGGCCCGTACGAGGATGCGGTCCAGAACACGCCGATCTTCGAGGAGAACGGGCCTGACAACTTCAAGGGGATCGACATAATGCGGGCTGTACGGAGCTTCGATCCGTGCCTGCCGTGCGGCGTGCACATGTACACGGGCGCCGGCAAGGTTCGCAAGGTGATCCACACCCCAACCGGCCTGAGTTAGCGAAAGCGGTGGCGGCGCACGGAGGCGATCAGATGACAACCGAGATCCGGCCCGAGGAACTACTCGAGCGGATCCAGGATCTGACGGCCCAGATCGACGAGCTCTCCGATGTGCGGGCACGGACGCTCGCACAGGAGCTTGTCGCGGCGGTGATCGCGATGTATGGCGACGGGCTGCGGCGGATCATCGAGGCGATCACCGAATCCAGGGAGGCCGGCGCGACGATCCTCGACCAGCTGAGCGAGGACGGAGCGGTCGCGAGCCTGCTGCTGATCCATGACCTGTTCCCGATCTCGCTGCAGGACCGGGTCGTCGAAGCGCTCGACACGGTCCGCCCCTACATGGAGTCCCACGGCGGCAACGTCGAGCTGCTCAGCGTGCAGGACGGCGTTGCCCGGCTCGAGCTTCAGGGCAGCTGCAACGGATGCGCCGCCTCGCGAGCGACGCTCGAGCTCGCGATCAAGCAGGCGCTCGATGAGCACGCCCCCGACCTCGTCGGCCTCGAGGTGCTCGGCGTCACCGAGTCCGAGCTGCCGGGCGCCAACGGGGTCGCGCTGCCGATGGCTCCCGACGCGCCCGCGCCCTCGTTCGAGCTGCCGGTCGTGCACGCGGCGCCGGCGCCGCAGCCGGCCGACGGCGCGCCGCCACGGTGGGTTGCAGTGACCCCATCGGGCCGGCCGGGCCGCGACTCGCTTGGGATCATCAAGGTCGACGGGGTCGGCCTGCTGCTGGCGGACGTCGACGGCACGCTGCTCGCCTATGTCAACGAGTGCGCGTCATGCGGAGAATCGCTGGGCGAGGCGGGCCTGCAGGACGGCATGTTGCGCTGCCCTGCCTGCGAGATGGAGTTCGATCTGCCGAGGGCCGGGCGAGCCGCGGGCGGCGAACCGCTGCAGCTGCGACCCGTGCCGCTGCTCGAGGCCGGCGGCCTGCGGGTGGCGATCTGAGTGGGGCGCTAGCTTGAGCGCCGAGCTGGATGCGATGGTCGCCGCGCGTAAGCGCGCCGAGGCGTTGGCGAGGATGCGGACCCTGGCCAAGGCGGGCTCGGCACGCGGCACCGCGGGCGCGCCGTCGTCCGGGCCCCAGGAGCGGTGTGACCTGTGCAACACGGTGCTGCCCGCCGATCACCGTCACATGCTGCATCTGGTCGACCGCCGGATCGTTTGCACCTGCGAGGCGTGCTGGGCGCTGCATTCCGGTGATGCCGAGTACCGGCCGACCGGCAGGCGGATCGTGTGGCTGGACCAGTTCCGCTGCAGTGACGAGGTCTGGGGCACGTTCCAGATCCCGATCGGGCTCGCGTTCTTCATGCGCAGCACGGTCACCGAGTCCGTCGTCGCGTTCTACCCGAGCCCGGCGGGCGCCACCGAATCCGAGCTCACCCTGGAGGCGTGGGAGCCGCTCGTGCGCGATAACCCGCTGCTCGCGCAGCTCGAGGCCGATGCCGAGGCGCTGGTCGTCAACCGGATATCGGACCCGGCCCAGTACGCGATCGTGCCGATCGACCAGTGCTATTCGCTAGTCGGCCTGATCAAGTCCCGCTGGGAGGGGATCTCTGGTGGCAGCGCGATCGAGCACGCTGTGCCCGAGTTCTTCGCCGCGATCCGCGGCCGCGCCACAAACGCGTCGGAGGTGGTCGGTTGAGCACCGACGCCGAGACCGAGCCTGCCGCGCTGCTCGCGCCCGAGCCGCTGTTTGAGATCACCGGCGCGGCTCACATCGCGTTCGCCGCGACGCCGACAATGCTGTTCTCGGCGATCGTCAGCGACCCCAGCGACCACGAGATCCAGTCGATCGCATTGACCGTCCAGGTGATGATCGATCCGGCCCGCCGAGGCTACGACCCAGAGACACGTGCGCGGCTGGCCGAGCTGTTCGGACCGCCGGCGACCTGGGCGCCCTCGACCTCCGGCCTCGCGTGGGCCAGGGTATCGGCCAACGTCGCCGGGTTCACCGGCTCGACACCGTTCGGGATCGAGGTCCCGTGCACGTATGACCTCGAGGTCGCGGCCGCGAAGTACTTCTACGCCGTGCAGGACGGCGAGATCCCGCTCAGCTTCCACTTCAACGGGACGGTGTTCTTCCACGGTCCCGAGCGGCGACTGCAGGTCGTGCCGGTGCCGTGGAGCTGCACGGCGCAGTACAGGATGCCGGTGGCCGCCTGGCGAGCGATGATTGCCGAGCACTATCCCGGCGGCGGCTGGGTCCGGGTCGACGAGTCGACGCTCGCCGCGCTCAACGACCGGCGTTCAGCCCGTGGAATGCCGAGCTTCGCCGCCTGCATCGCCGAACTGCTCGAGCTCGCGGATCAGTCCGATGCGTGACCAGCTCGAAGAGCTCGTCACCTCGCTGCTGTACGAGGGCTACGCGCTGTACCCGTATACGCCCGGCGCGACCAAGAACGCGACCCCGACCCCGTTCGGGATCGCCTATCCGCCCGCCTACGCGGCCGAGTGCGCCGGCGCCTTTGACCGGGCTCGACTCGAATGCGTCGCCGTGGCCGACTCCGGCGCGGCGCTCTCGGCGACGCTGCGCTATCTGGCGCCGAGCGGCGAGCGACACGAGGCGAGCGAGCGCCGCGTGCAGCTCGGGCCGGTCACCGCCGGAGACCGCGCGACGACCGAGTTCGGCGGCGGCCGCTTCACGCTGCGCTCCGAGCCGCTTGCTGACGGGCGCCTGCTGGTGCGCTCCTGTGTCCATAACACTGCGACGGTCGCCCCCGGGCTCGATCGCGTCGCGGCGCTGAGGCACTCACTGATCTCGATCCATGTCCTGGTCGAGATCTACGCCGGACGCTTTCAGTCACCGCTCGAGAGCGAGCGCGAAAGCGTCAACATCTGGCCGGTGCTTGCCACCGATGACGACGATGCCGTGCTGGGCGCAGCGATCGTCCTGCCCGACCACCCGCGGATCGCGGCCGAGAGCCGCGGGAACCTGTTCGACAACACCGAGATCGAGGAGGCGCTCGTCCTCCATGTCAACGCGCTCACCGACGCCGAGCGCGAACAGGCCGCCGGCGAGGACCCGGTCGTGCGTGAGATGCTCGAGCGAGCGCTGGCGGTCACGCCGGACGAGATCCTCCGGTTGCACGGCGGGCTGACGGAGGTCTCAGATGGCTAGCGGGCCGCGCCCGTCCGTGTTCCCCGGAGGCGCGGCCGACGTCCCTGGTGAGGAAACCGCGACCGTCGACGGGGTCACGTTCGTCCGCGGCGCCAAGCTCGTCCTGCGCCCCGGGACCGACCGTGACGTGTACGACAAGATGCTCGACGGGCGCCGGGCGACGATCGAGCGGATCTACGTCGGATACGACGACCGTGTCTACCTCGGGGTGACCGTCGATGACGATCCCGGCCAGGAGCTGATGCGCGAGACCGGCCGGTATCTGTTCTTCTTCGCAAACGAGGTGGAGCAACCGTGAACCAGACCGCTGAGCGGACCAAGCAGATCCTCGTCGCCGGGATCGGCAACGCGTGGCTGCGCGACGACGGTTTCGGAGGCGAGGTGGCGAAGCTGCTCAGCGAGCGCGAGCTGCCGCCCGGCGTGCGGGTGATCGACTTCGGATCCGGCGGGCTCGATCTCGCCTACGAGGTGATGAGGGGCTACGACGCCCTGATCCTGATCGATGTAAGCCGCCAGGGCGAGCCCCCGGGCACGCTGTACGTGATGGAGGCCGAGGAGGACGACACAGATGGGAGCATCGACGACGGTCAGATGCTCGACCCGCACGGGATGGACCCACAGACCGTGCTGCGGTTCGTCAAGGCCGTCGGCGGCTGGCCGGGGCGCGTGTTCGTCGTCGCGTGCGAGCCTGAGGTCGTCGAGGATGTGGGCTTCGGCCTCTCCGAGCCCGTCAGCGGCGCACTCGCGCGGGCGGTCGACGTGGTGCTCGACACTGTCGCCGAACTGCAGGCCGATGGCGGCGGGCAGGATGCATGAGCTGTCGGTCGCGACGGCGGTCCTGAACACCGCGCTCAAGCACGCCGACGGGCGGCGCGTGACGGTCGTCAACCTGCGTGTCGGGCGCCTGCGCCAGGTGGTCGGAGACTCGCTCACGTTCTACTTCGAGATCGTCGCCCGCGAGACCGCCTGCGACGGCGCCGTGCTCGAATTGGTGGAGCTCGACGCGACCCTGCGCTGTGAAGTGTGTGGCCACGAGTGGTCACCGGAGATTCCCGCCTTCCGCTGTCCGGACTGCGGCTCGGGCGAGGTCGAGATCACCGGCGGTAACGAGCTCGAGGTCGATTACATAGAGGTCGAGGAACAGGAGGCCGCATGCACCGGACCAAGGTGAGGGTCGTGGAGGATGCGTTGGACGCCAACAACACGATCGCCCGCGCCAACCGAGACGACTTCGACCGCCATGACGTCACCGTCCTGAACCTGATGAGCGCCCCGGGCGCGGGCAAGACGACATTGCTCGAGCGGGCGATCGGCGAGCCGCTGGACGGGGTCAGGGCCGGCGTGCTCGAGGGCGACGTGCAGGGCTCGATCGATGCCGACCGGCTCGCGACACTGCACATCCCGGTCACGCAGCTCAACACCGGCAACGGGTTCGGCGGCGAGTGCCACCTCGATGCCAACATGGTCCGCTCGGCGCTCGATCAGATCCCGCTCCGCGATCTCGACCTGCTCGTGATCGAGAACGTCGGCAATCTCGTCTGCCCGGCCGAGTTCAGAGTTGGCGAGGACGCGCGAGCGATGGTCTGCTCGATCACCGAGGGCGAGGACAAGCCGCTCAAGTATCCGCTGATGTTCCGGGCCTGCGAGCTGGTCGTGGTCAACAAGCTGGACCTCCTCCCCCATCTCGAGATCGACCTCGATAAGTTGCGCTACAACATCGACGTGGTCAACCCCGGCGTCAAGATCATCCAGACCAGCGCCAAGACCGGTGACGGCGTCGCGGAGCTCCGCGGCTGGCTCACCGAGCTGGCGCGGAGGCGGGTGAAGGCGGTCGCATGACCCCGGTGCGCCCCGTCGGCCGGGTGCGCGAGTTGCTCGATCAACGACTGGCGCAGCGTCGTGACGCGGGTGCCGCGTTCTTCAACGCCGAGTCGGAGAAGATCGCGAGGCTCTGCCATCGGATGGCCGAGCGGTTCGCCCGCGGCGGACGCCTGATCGCGGCGGGAACCTCCCCCGCGGCACGCTCCGATGTCCGCCACGTGGCGGTCGAGTTCGTCCACCCCGTGATCGTCGGCAAGCGCGCGCTGCCTGCGCTCGGCCTGACCGGCGAGTCGGCCGGTGTCGTGCGAGAGCTCGAGCTGGCTGTCGAGCCGCGCGACATCGTGATCGCGTTCGGCGAGCCAGATGAGGGGCCCGAGCTGGCCGCGGCCGTCGCCGCCGCGCGGTCGCGGGACTGTCTGACGATCGCCTTCTCGCAGCTCGGGGCCGAGTGGACCTTCGACCCGCCGAGCTTGGACGCGTTCGTACGCCAGGAGCTGGTCGAGACGCTGTACCACGTGCTGTGGGAGCTGGTCCACGTGTTCTTCGAGCACCGGGGCCTGCTCGAGGGGCGCACTGAGCGGCGCGCCCACGATGTCGGCGCATCGAGCTTCCTGTACCCGTTCCTGGCCGAGCGCGAGGATGATCTCGGCTCGGTCCTCGCCGACGTCCGCTCCTCGGTGCTGATGAAGTCAGACGAGGTCGGCGAGCTGCGCGCCGCGACGCTCGAGGGTGGCGCGATTGCGCTCGCCGAAGCGGCCGCCGCCACTCGGGACCGGCTCGACTCCGGCGGCAGGTTGCTGGCACTCGGCAACGGCGGCTCGGCCACCGATGCCGCCGACGCGGTGGCCGACTTCGTCGCGCCGCCGCCGGCCTTCGGCTGGCCGGCTCGCCGCGCGATCGACCTCGTCGCCGATACCGCGATCATCACCGCGATCGCCAATGACATCGGCAAGGAGGCGATCTTCTCGCGTCAGATCATCGCCCACGGCCGCGCCGGGGACGTGCTCCTGGCCCTGTCGACGAGCGGCAGCTCGCTCAGCGTCCTCGACGCCCTCGCCGAGGCCCGCCGTCGGGAGCTGGTCACGATCGCGATGGTCGGCTACGACGGCGGCGCGATCGCGGCCGAGCAGCTCGCCGACCACGTCGTCGTGACGCCGTCGCAGCACATCCCGCGCATCCAGGAGGCCCAGGCGACCGCGTACCACGCGCTCAGAGAGCTGGTCGAGGCGTGAATGGGCCGCCGACGATCCCGCCTGGAACGTTCTTCGTCTATACGGCAGGAACGTTCTTCGTCTATACGGCAGGAACGGTTCCAAGCCATTAGCGCAGACGCCGCGCCGGGTCGAACAAGGGCCCGCATCGAGGGCACGGTCCAGGGCGTCGGCTTTCGCCCGTTCGTCTACCGGCTGGCGATCGAGGAGGGGCTCGCGGGCTACGTCCTCAACGACGAGCACGGCGTCCTGCTCGAGGTCGAAGGCCCACCGCAGGCGATCTCGCGGTTCATGGACCGGCTGTCGGACGAGACTCCACCGCTAGCGGTCGTCGATCGGGTCGCCCACGACCGGGTGCAACCGCAGGGCGCGACCGGGTTCGAGATCCTCGAGAGCGAGCGCTCCGGGACACCTGATGCGCCAGTCACGCCCGACTGCGCGACCTGTCCGGACTGCCTCGCCGAGCTGCTGTCGCCCTCGGATCGCCGCTATCGCTACCCGTTCATCAACTGCACCAACTGCGGTCCGCGGTTCACGATCGTGCGCGGCGTCCCCTACGACCGACCGCAGACGACGATGGCGCGGTTTGCGATGTGCGGCGACTGCCGGCGCGAGTACGAGGACCCCCTCGACCGGCGCTTCCACGCGCAGCCCAACGCTTGTCCGCGGTGCGGCCCTCGCCTGACCGTTCAGCGCCCCGGTGGCGCCGTTGCTGACGCCGAGGACCTGGTCGCGTTTGTCGCCGACCGGCTCGCCGAAGGTCTCGTTGTCGCGATCAAGGGCCTCGGGGGCTACCACCTCGCCTGCGATGCGGGCTCTGAGCAGGCGGTGTCGACGCTGCGCGGCCGCAAGCACCGCGAGGACAAGCCGTTCGCGGTGATGGTCGGCGATCTCCCGGCCGCGCGGGAGCTGGCCGAGCTCGATAGCGCAGCCGAGCAGCTGCTGGCCTCGGTCCAGCGCCCGATCGTGCTCGCGCCCCGTCTCGAGGGTGCGGCGGTCGCCCCATCGGTCGCCCCCGGCTCGCCCGAGCTGGGGCTGATGCTCCCCTACACCCCACTCCATCATCTGCTGCTGGCGGATTTCGGTGCAGCGACCGGCCGGCGCACAGGGCTCGTGATGACGAGTGGCAACGTCTCCGATGAGCCGATCGCCTACCACGACTCTGATGCGCTCGCGAGGCTGACCCCGATAGCTGACCTGTTCGTCACCCACGACCGCGAGATCGAGACCCGGACCGATGACTCCGTCGTCAGAGTCGTCGCGGTCGGCGGCGCGCGCAGGAAGCTGCCGCTCCGCCGCTCCCGGGGCTACGTCCCGGCGCCGCTGCCGGTGGCGCCCGCGGCCCACCGTCAGCTGTTGGCCTGCGGCGCCGAGCAGAAGAACACGTTCTGCGTCGCCAAGGGCGCCCGCGCCTGGGTCTCACACCACATCGGCGATCTCGAGCACGTGTCGACGATCGGCGCCTTCCGCGCCGGGATCGCGCACTTCGAGCGCCTGTTCGCGGTCACCCCGGAGCTGATCGCCCACGACATGCACCCCGACTATCTCTCGACTGCCTACGCGCTCGAGCGCGAGGGCGTGGAGCGACTCGCCGTCCAGCACCACCACGCTCACCTGGCGGCCTGTCTGGCCGAGCACGGGGTCTGTGAATCCGATGTGGTCGGCGCGATCTTCGACGGCACCGGTTACGGGACCGATGGGACGGTCTGGGGCGGGGAACTGCTGGTCGGCGGGCTCGTTGGCTTCGAGCGGGTCGGCTCGCTGCATCGGGTTCGGATGCCCGGCTCCACCGCCGCGATCCGCCAGCCGTGGCGGATGGCGTTCGCGTGGCTCGCTGAGGCGTTCGGAGAGCCGCGCCCGCCCTCGCCGGCCTTGGCGAGCCTCGTCGACAGACCTCGCTGGGCTGCGATGGCCCAGATCGGGGCCAGCCCGGAGATATCGCCGGTCACGTCGAGCATCGGCAGGCTGTTCGACGCCGTCGGGGCGCTGTGCGGGATCCGTGCCGAGGTCAGCTACGAAGGTCAGGCAGCCGTCGAGCTCGAGGGGGCCGCTTGGCGGGCCGGAGGCGGCGAACCGCCGTACGAGCTGGCGATCGGCGATCAGTGGGAGCTTGACCCGCGGCCGGTGATCCGAGCGATCGCTCGCGACCTCGAGCGCGGCGTTGACGTCGGCGCGGTCGCCGCGCGCTTTCACCGTGCGATCGCCGATGCGACCGTCACCGCAGTGGCGGGCATCGCGGCCGGCCGCGGGCTTGAGATCTGTGTGCTGAGCGGCGGCGTGTTCCAGAACAGGCTCATGCTCGAGACCGTCTCGGCCGGGCTGGAGCGGACCGGGATGCGGGTCCTGATCCCCGAGCGGCTGCCGCCCAATGACGGCGGCATCTCGTACGGGCAGGCCGCGGTGGCCGCCGCGCGCGACCGCGGCTAAATGCGCCGGGGCGCGCCTCACCCCGCCCCGCGGCTGAATGCGCCGGGGCGCGCCTCACCCCGCCCGCTCCCCGTGCGAAGATCGAGCGATGGCATATCCAAACGTGTTCGAGTCACTGTTCGACTACGACGAATCCGATCCCGGCGGCTACCGCACGGGCGTCTGCAGAGTGGGGGAGGTCGCGGGCGGGATCGAGAACGTCGTCAAGCTGTTCGAAGTGCCGCCCGGCGAGAGCGTCTGCCCGTACCACTACGAGTACGTCGAGGAGTGGATGCTGGTGATTGACGGGCCCGTCGAGCTCCGCGGGCCCAACGGCTGGGAGACGATCGTCCCCGGTTCGCTGGTCTGCTTCCCCCGCGGCCCGCGCGGCGCCCACAAGGTGAGCAACGCCGGCCAGGCGCCGGCGCACGTGCTGATGTGGTCAAGCTCCCAGGAGCCCGCGGTGTCGGTCTATCCCGACAGCGACAAGATCGGCGTCTGGCCGGGTAATCCCGACGACACGTTGATGCTGCGACGGGCCGACGGCAACGTCGACTACTTCGAAGGCGAATCCTGAGCGTTGGGCGGGCGCGACGTCCGCGTCGTCGCGCCCGCGCCTGCCGTCCGGGCTCTAGGCCGAGACCAGCTCGTTGACCTGAGTGAGCCTGAGGCTGTTGCCCGACGGGTCCCGGAATCCGGAATCGATTCCGTACGGCCGCTCCTCGGGCTCCTCGGAGAACTCGACGCCCCGCTGGCGAAGCTCGTCGTAGCTGGAGCCGATGTCGTCGGTCGTCAGAAACACCGTGCCGGCGAAGCCCTTGGCCATCAGCGCCCTGACCTGCTCGGCCGTGTCGGCGTCCATCACCGGCGGACCGGGGATCGGCATCAGCACGATCGCGATGTCGGGCTGGCTCGCGGGGCCCACGGTCAGCCAGCGGAAGTTGCCCATCTCGGGCAGCGTGACGTCGCTGCGCACCTCGAAGCCGAGCTTCTTGGTGTAGAAGGCGAGCGCTTCGTCCTGGTCATGGACCCACAGGTGGGCGGTAGAGAGCTTGATCATTGTTGCTCCTGTCGGTTGGAGTGCATTGCCGCCGCCAAAGCTAGTCACGCGCTCCGCGGCTGTCTTCTCCAAATGTGCTGTGTTGCGGGCGACCGTAGAACCGCACCATGCAGCCCGGGACGAGCGCGTGATCGGCTGCCGGCGGGAACCTCTCCCGGTACTGCGTCGGCGAGACGCCATAGGTGCGCGTGAAGCTGCTGGTGAACGACCCGACGCTCTGCAGCCCGACCGAGAAGCAGATCTCGGCCACCGAGTTGTCGGTCATCCGCAGCAGCGCCGCGGCGCGCTCGAGCCGCCGCGTTAGCAGGTAGGAGTGGGGCGCCTCGCCGAAGGCGCGTTTGAACTCGCGGCTGAAGTGGGCGCGTGACAGCCCCGCGGCGTGCGCGAGGTCATCGACATCGAGCGGTTCGAAGAACCGCGAATCGGCCAAGTCCTTGGCGCGCAGCAGATGACGTTCCGGCGGAACGAAGGCCATCACCGGAGTATCGCGCGCCCCCTCATTGCGTGGAAAATCGCGCCGCCAGCCCTCAGTCGCGCCCGGCGGCCATCAGCGCGCCCGCGAGCCCGTCGCTGATCAGCGGCAGCACGCCCTCGAGATCATCGGCGGGAGGGCGGTCATGCGTCAGCGGTGGGACGCGCTCGCGAACGGCAGCGTGCAGCGCGAGCACCAGCTCCCCCGGCGCCCCGGGGTCGCAGTCGAGTGCCTGCGCCGCGCACAGCAGCTCGCTCGCGACCACGCGCTCGAGGCGGTCCGCGGCCTCGAGCGTCATCAGCGCCGCGGTCATTCCCATCGAGACGTGGTCCTCCTGGTTGTCGGAGGTCGGGATGCTGTCGACGCTGGCCGGGTGAGCGAGCGCGCGCAACTCGGAGACGAGCGCCGCGGCGGTGTACTGGACGACCATGTAGCCGCTCGAGGTGCCGGCGTCGTTGGTCAGGAACGCGGGCAGCCGTCCGTTGAGGCTCGGTGAGAGCAGCCTGAACGTCCGCCGCTCGGAGATCGACCCGAGGTCCGCGAGCGCCAGCCGCAGCGTGTCGAACGCGAGCGCGAGCGCCTGACCGTGGAAGTTGCCCGCCGAGATCACCTCGGGCGGGTCGTCGAACACGAGCGGATTGTCGGTCACCGCGTTGAGGTCGGCCACGACGAGCTCGGAGAAGAACCGCAGCGCCTCACGCGCCGCCCCGTGGACCTGCGCCGCGCACCGTAGCGAGTACGCGTCCTGCAGGCGCGAGGAGCCGGGACCGGCGATCCGCTGTGACCCGCGCAGCGAGGTCGCGATGTTGGCGGCGCTCACGCTCTGGCCGGCGAGCGGGCGCAACCGGTGAACGCGGGGATCGAACGCGGCCAGGGCGCCGCGCAGCGCATCGATCGTCGCCGCCGCGACCAGGTCGACTGCGTCCAGCAGACGCGCGACGCGAACCGTCAACAGCGCGCCGATGGCGCTCATGAAGTGGGTCCCGTTGATCAGCGCCAGCCCCTCCTTGCTCTCGAGCTCGAGCGGCTCGAGTCCAAGCTCGGCGAGCGCCTGGGCGCCGCTCACCGCCACGCCGTCGGGCCCGCGTACAACACCCTCACCGAGCAGCGGCAGAAAGGCGTGCGCCGACGGCGCCAGATCCCCGCTTGCGCCGAGCGATCCGGTCCGCGGCACGGACGGGACATAGCCGCTGTTGAGCATCGCCGCGACCCGCTCGACGACGACCGGGCGCACCCCCGAGTGACCGAGCAGCAGCCCGTTCACGCGCACCGCCATCGCCCCGCGGACGATCCCGCGCTGCAGCTCGGGGCCGGTCCCGGCCGCGTGGCTGCGAAGCAGGTTGACCTGAAGGTGGCGCTGAAGCTCGGGCGCGACCGTGTTGGAGACGAGCGCCCCGAAGCCGGTACTGATCCCATAGACGGGGGTCCCGGTCGAGAGGATCTGCTCGAGCACGTCGCGGCTGTGCGCGACCTGCGCGATCGCGCCCGGGTCGAGTTCGACTGCAGCGCCGGCCGCGATCGCCGCGACATCGGCGACCGATAGCTCGCCATCGAGGGTTACCACAGGTGGTGTTGGGGTGTCTGGCATCAGACCGGGGCGGGAGGATATCCGGCCGTCGCGTAGCCACTACTGTCTCAGGGGTGAAGCCGATCGCGCACGCACAAACGGGAACGTCGGTGGAGCAGGCGTCGTTTCTGTCCTGCATCGCGACCGTGCTCGAGCTCGAACGCAAGGAGCTCCCCCGGCTTGGGCCGGCCGAGGATCCCGCCACCGGCTGGACGGTCTCGCGTTGGCTCGGCGGCCTCGGCCTCGGCCTCGCCAGGATCGCCGACCCAGCGTCGTTCAGCTGGGCCGGACCGTGGATCGCCCGCGTCCCCGGGCGCGACGACGCGCCGGCACGGTTCGTGGTCATGTTCGGCACCCCCTCCGGCGTGGTGTGGGACCCGGCGGGCGGCGGTGTGGTCGACAACGAGTCGCTCGTCGATGGATTCCTGATCGCGGCAGCCGACATCGCCCTCGCACGGCCGCCACTGCCGTCGGCGCCGACGGAGATCGGCAACGTCGAGCGGATCTGGGTGTCCGCGTCAGCGGGGGAGCCCGCTCAGGCGGTCGAGTCGGTCAGGGCGCTCGCAGGAAAGGGACTCGAGGGCGACCGTCACGTCACCGGCACCGGGACGTTCGATTCGGGCGTGCCGGGGAGCGCGCTGACGCTCGTCGAGGCCGAGGTGTGCGAGTCGTTCGCGCCGCCGCTGGAACCTGACGAGCACCGGCGTAACGTCGTCACCCGGGGGGTCGCGCTCAACCGGCTGGTCGGTTATGAGTTCAAGGTCGGCGCCGTTCGCTGCCGCGGCATGCGGCTGTGCGAGCCGTGCACCGTCGTCCAGGGCTATGCCTCGCGGCCCGTGCTCCGCGAGCTGGTCCACCGCGGCGGCCTGCGCGCCGACATCCTCGAGGACGGCGTGATCAACGTCGGCGACGAGGTCCGCGCGGTCTAGGACGGCAGGGCCTGCGCGCGGACGCGCATGTCCCAAAGCGCGAGATCAGGCCGCGATAGGCGCCAAACGAGGGCTTGCGCGCGTAGCTGTCGGTCAGCAGTCCGCTGGTCTGGGCGAACCCTGAGCTCGCCGACAGGTTGTCGCGCAGGTTGAACCAGCGGTAGTCGGTGACGCCGTAGGTCCGCGCAGCGCCCCGGACCGTGTCGACGATCCTCACCAGTGCCGCGCGCTGCGCGGCGCCGGTCACCACCCCGGGCGTCGTGTCGTAGCCGCTCTCGGTGATCCACAGCGGCACGCGCGCACCGAGACCGCCGAGCGCCATGAAGCAGCGGCGCATCGTCGCGAGCATCTCGAGCGTCGCGGCGCGCAGGTCGACCCCGCTGTGCAGCCCCGGAGACAGCTCGGGGTAGTAGTCGACCCCGACGAATCCGAGCGCGCGCCGGAAAGCCCGGCCGCCGCGCGTGAGCCCGGTGAACACAGCTGCGTCGGTGACCGGATCGAACCGGTAGGCGAACGTGAAGCCGAACCGCAGCTGATCAAAGCCGCGGCGCTCGGCCTCGCGGTGGGCCGCGATGATCCCCTCGATCAGCGCCTGCTCCGCACGCGGGTAGGCGCCGTCGGAGGTGTTGGGCGAGCTCGCCAGATTGACCTCGTTGGTGATCGTCATCGCGATCAGGTGACGGTTTGGGCCGAACACATCGACCACGTGACGCACGTAGCGCGTCCAGGCGGCGATGTTCCCAGCCTCGCCGGGTGTCGGGTGGTAGCGAACCTGCAGCTCGGTCTCGAACCCGGCCCGGGTGTAGCTGCGGCTGATCCGCTCAAAACGACTGATGCCGGACTCGCCGCCGGATTCGAACAGGCGGTTGACGCGCAGCACGAGCTGCCTGCCGGCCGGACGCAGCGCCTGCAGGGCGCGGAGTGTCCTTCTCCGGTCTAGCGGTGCGGCCGCCTGCTGGGTCGTGCCTGCGCTGCCGGCCAGCTCGGGGTCGATCCCGAACCGCAGTCGGCGACCCGCGCGCGACGGCCCACGTACGTAGTGGCCCGAGCAGGGCGCCGCAACGGCGGCCCCAGCGCGCCCCGGGGCGATCGTCCCCGCGGCGAGATCGAGCACCGCAAGCGCCGCGATCGAACACAAGGCCGCGACCAGCGCGATCGAACCGCGGCGGGTCACGCGCCCGGCGCAGGCAGCACCAGCGACGATTGATGGTCGCCGTCGTGGAGCAGCTCGATCGCCACCGGCTTGACTTCGGTGCTCGTTGCGAGGTCCGCGCCGGTGCCGGGATTGCGGGCGTACCGCGGATGCGCGCCCGACGAGACCTGCAGACGAATGCGGTGTCCGGAGGCGAACCGATGGGCCAGCGGCCAGAGGTTGAACGCGACCTCCCAGACGCCGTCATCCGAGCGGGGGAAGCGGCCCGGAGCAACCCTCGCGAGCGCGTCACAGACGTTCCACGACGCACCGTCGAGGTCGACATCGCAGACGCGGGCGAAGAGGTCGAAATAGTCGGAGTCCGCGCGCGCCCAGAGCGCGACCCGCACCGGGCCGATCGCCTCGACCGTCGACTGCAGCGGTTCGGTGCTGTACACCAACACGTCGTCGCGTGCCTCGAGCTCGCGGTTGTCGAGCACCGCTGCCCGGGCGAGCAGGACGGGGCCCCCGACGGCCGGCGTGGGATCGGTGGGGTCGTACCGGTAGCTGTCGGATCCACGCGGAGTCGCTTCCGACGCGCTCCCGGACCCGTCGGCGCTCGCCTCCCCCACGCCGACCAGCCGCCCTTCGCGTCCGATCCACAGCCGCCGCTCCCGGGTCCCGGGCGGCGGCCAGTCGTCGAGATCGCGCCAGCCTCCTCCGGAGCGCTCGCCGGTGATGAACACCCGCACCGGTCTGGTCCGCAGCAACCGATCGTCCTCGAGCAGATGTGCGCGCAGCCACGCGATCCCGTCCCGGTGGCCCGCAGCGGCGAGGCCGGGGGCAATGTGGGTCCACGGACCGATCCGCAGCTGGGGGTGGCGCCCGGCCGCGCGGAGGGCGGCGTAGTCATCGAGCATCCACGGCAGCAGGATGTCGTACCACCCGCCGACGAGCTGGACCGGCGCCTGCACCCGGGGCACCCCGGGCGAGTAGTCACGCGCCGCCCAGTAGGCGCCCTCGCGCCCCGGGTTCTCGAACGCCTCGCGAAACCACGGAACGGCGGTACCGGTGGCGCGCTCATCGAGGTCGCCCAGCGGCAGCTCATCCATCAGCGCCCGGAGCGCCCTCAGCGCCCGGGTGATCGTGATCAGGGCAAAACGCCCCTCCTGGGTCGAGACGAGCACCAGCCAGGAGCCGGCAGTTTCGAGCGCGAGGCTCCCGCCGGCGTACGTCTGCTCGTAGAACTGAGACGCGCTGACCTCGATCGCCAGCGCCGAGAGGTCGTCACCGGCGTCGGCCGCGACCGCCCATTGCACGAGACCGAGGTAGCTGGGCCCGAACATCCCGATCCGGTCACGGTGCCACGGCTGGGTCCGGATCCAGCGCAGCGTCGCGAGGCCGTCGGCACGCTCGTCGAACGGCGCGAAGGCGCCCTCCGATCCGAACGTGCCCCGGACGCTCTGGATCAGGACCTGCAGCCCTCGCTCGGCCAGCATCCGCCCGAACAGCAGGCCGACGGCCCGCGCGCGTCCGTACGGCGAGCGGACCAGGACGGTCGGCTGCGGGCGCTGCGCCTGGTCGCGAGCCACCCAGCGATCGGCGAGCAGCACCGCCCCGTCGTCCATCGGGACTCTGAGGTCGGGGTCACAGACGACGTCGAGCGACTGCGGCGCAATCAGCCGCATGCGACGCGCGAGGATCTCGCTGACAACCGTCATCGATCACAGATCGTAGGACGCGCGCTAGAACTACCGCACGTGATCGAGCTGCGCATCCGGCCCGGCTCGCAGGCCGACGCGGCCGCCGTCCTGGCGCTGTTCGACGAGGCGATCGAATGGCTCGTCGGCAGCAGGGGTTCACGCGCGACGGCCGCTTTGAGCTCAACGGCTGGCGCGGGCAGATCCTCTCGCGGCCGCTCTGATCACGGCCGCCCAGTCAACTTCGCGTCCTGCCCGTCCGCAGCATCTCGAGCGCCTTGGCGACCCGGCGCTCGCGCGGCGGCGAGCGCCGGCGGCACCTCGACCGTTCGCTCACGCGATCGAGCTCGAGGGCGACTTCGACCTCGTCGTCGGCCTCCACCTGGGCATGGCCGCGCACCTCCTTGCTGAGGCCGAGCAGGAACTCGCCTCGCATCCGCACGATCGTGCTGCGCCATTTGTAGCCGTTGATCGTGGCGGCGACCGGAAAACCGCTTTGCTCTCTCGCCGACCGCCGCCACCTGGCCGTCGTCGAGCACAACCGCGACCCCCGGGCTCCGTCTGACGAGCGTCGTCCTGAAGGTGAGCGATCCCATGGTTGCGCAGCCGCGGCACGCGGCGGGCGCCGGGCGGATTATCGCCGACGGTCGCGCCCCGGCTCTGATATATGAGACGCGATGGCCTCCCTCCCCACGCGACCCCTCGGCGACTCGGGCATCGACGTGTCGGTCGTCGGCCTCGGCTGTAACAACTTCGGTCGCCGGATCGATTTCGCAGCCACTCGGGAGGTGATCGACGCGGCGATCTCGGAGGGGACCACGTTCTTCGACACCTCCAACACGTACGGGCGGGGCGAGAGCGAGCGCTTCATCGGCGAGCTGCTCAAGGGCCGGCGCGACCGGGTCGTGCTGGCAACCAAGTTCGGCATGGACATGGGCGACGGCAGGGAGCCTCGCGGGTCGCGCGACTACATCCGCCAGGCGATCGACGCCTCGCTGCAGCGCCTGCAGACTGACGCGGTCGACTACTACTGGTACCACGAGCCCGACGGCGTAACCCCGATCCTCGAGACGCTCGAGACGCTGCGAGAGCTCGTTACCGCAGGCAAGGTCCGCGCGATCGGCGCCTCCAACTTCAGCGCCGCGCAGCTCGACGAGGCGGACGCGGTCGCCCGCGAGCACGGCCTGACCCGCTTCTCCGCGGTTCAGAACGAGTACAGCCTGCTCGTGCGCGAGGCCGAGCAGGAGGTGCTCCCCGCGTGCGAACGGCTCGGGATCTCGTTCATCCCCTACTTTCCGCTCGCGTCCGGGCTGCTGACCGGCAAGTACCGCAGCGGCGTGCCGGCCCCTGGCGGCACACGACTTTCCGGACGCGACGAGGTCGCCACTCCCGCCCAGTTCGCGCTGCTCGATTCGCTGCGCGGCTATGCCGAGCAGAGGGGCATCTCGCTGACCGACGTTGCGATCGGGGCGCTGCTGGCGCGGCCGGTCGTCGCGTCGGTGATCGCGGGCGCGACCAAGGCAGAACAGGTTCGGGCCAACGCCGCCGCCGCGCGGTGGACCGCGGGCGATGCTGACCTCGCGGAGCTGACCGAACTGCTCGGCGCGGCTGCCGCTTAGGTTCGCTAATCACCGCGCACGAGCAGATCGGCGCGCATCGGCGACACGAACTCCCTGGCGCCGTCCGCGCCCGCCGGCTCCCCCAGTCGCCCCAGCGCACGCTCCAACTCGTCGGCCCGCGCGTCGAACACCGGCGCTCGCTCGGGATCCGAGCCGACCACGCGCACGCGCAGCGCATCGAGGTCGGCGATCTGGAACCGAACGCCGTATTCGACGGTCTCGCCGAGTTGCAGACCGGCATCTGCCGCGCCGCGCAGCGCACGCTGTGCGGCGGCACGAACGTCGGTCTCGTCATCGACGATGCTGACCAGCTCGAAGAAGTCTCCTTCGGCCAGCGGCTCGGCCACGTAGACGACCCCGCCCGGCCGCAGCACCCGTCGGGCCTCACGCAACGCATCGAGATGGCGATCGCGAGGCACGTGGTGCAGCGAGCGCATGAACAGGACGGCGTCGGCCGTCCCGTCCTCGAGCGGGAGTGACTCGGCACGACCGACGACGTAGCGGGCACCGCGGCTGTCGGCGCGCTGCAGGGCGGTTGCCAACTGCTGCTCCGATACCTCGACCCCGACCACCCGGGCGCCGAGACCGGTCAGCTCGCGGACCAGCGAGCCCGTGCCGCAGCCGACATCGACCACATCCTTGCCCGCCGGCTGGACGAGACGTCCCAACACGGCGACGTCGCTGGTCACTTCATGGGTCAACGCCGGCAGCCTAATCGACGTCAGATCGACGCGCATCCGCACCGCGGGGCCGAAGCGGCTCTTGACCGGCGCGGTGACGCGGAAGCCGAGCTTCTCGTAGAAGTGCTGGGCGGGGCCGGCCATCACCTCGAGCGCGACTGCGCCGCCGGCCCGCGCGCGCCGGCAGGCATCGACCAACAGCATCGTGCCGACCCCACGGCGCATCCGAGCGGGTTCGACGAACAGTCCATCGAGCTCGTCGACCCGGCCGGTGCCTGGGTTGGAGTGGCCCGGTGGGGGCTTTTGCCTGATCGTGACCGAGAAGCCGACAGGCCGATCGTCGGTGCCGGCCGCGACGCGCACCCAGCCGTCGGCGATGAACCGCGCCGGGAGCTCGATCGCGTCCGGGGCGGCCGCGAGCTGCGCCCGGAACTGCGGCCAGATATCGGAAGCTCGGCGCTGGAGCTCCTCGAGCGGACCCCGCTCGTACTCGTAAGCATCACGAATTCGCACCGTCAGCGTTGTCGGCGCAGGAGTGAGACCGTGTCGCATCGAACGTGCTTACCACATGGACGGCTCCGCAGAACGCTCCCCACGACTCGAAGGCAGCCGCGTGGTGGTGACCGGCGGCACGAGCGGCCTCGGGCGCGCAATGGCTGACGCGCTTCATGCGGGCGGCGCACACGTCGCGATCGCCGGCCGCAGACCGTGACCGCGCCGAGGCCGTCGCGCGACAGATAGGTTCGGGCACCGAGGCGCTGCGGCTCGACGTGCGCGACGAGGCGTCGGTTCATGCGGCGATCGCCGAGGCCTACCGGACGATGGGTGGCATCGATCTGCTGGTCAACAACGCGGGGATCGGCATGCGGACCGTCAATCCGCGGTTTCTGACCGACCCGCGGCCGTTCTGGGAGGTCACGCCCGGTGGCTTTCGAGACGTGCTCGAGACCAAGGTCACCGGATGCTTTCTCGTCGCCTCGGCGGTCGTCCCGCGGATGCTCGAGGCGCAGGGCGGGCGGATCGTCACGATCTCGATGAACGAGCAGACGATGACCCGCCGCGGATTTGTGCCCTACGGACCCTCGGGCGCCGCCGTCGAGGCGCTGTCGCGGGTGATGGCGGCCGACCTGGCCGGAACGGCCGTGACGGTCAACATCCTGCTCCCGGGCGGCGCCACAGCGACCGGGATGATCCCCGACGATGTTCCCGAGCAGGCGCGGTCCCGGATGCTGGACCCGGCGATCATGGGGCGGCCAATCGTGTGGCTCGCATCGGCGCAGGCTGCGGGCGTCCACGACCAGCGGATCGTCGCGACCGAGTTCGACGCCTGGCTCGCGGACCGCGGGACGGGGTGACCATCGCCGCGCTGCGTTCAGGGCACCGCCTGCTGGCGCCGATCGCCTCGTCACGGCGATCAGCGCATCGAGCTCATCGCGTTCATCGCGTTGTGCGAGCCGGGCACAACCAGTCCCGGCACCGAGTCCGGCACGGTGAGCAGCGCGATCGCCAGCACGACCAGGATCGCCGCCGTCCCCCAAGTCGCCACGCGCCGCCACGGCAGCGTCTTCTCGAGCGCGATCAGCGCCGCGACGAACGCCATCCAGACCAGGCTCATGATCCCGAGTGCGAACAGCGCCGCCATCAACGCCCAGCAGCACCCCACGCACCATCCGGCGTGTCGCGAGCCCATCTCTAGCGCCCCCAGCCGGCCGTCGCGCCAGCTCCCGATCAGGAACCCGATCGGGCTACGGCACTTCGACAGGCAGGCGTCCTTCACCGGCGTCAGCTCGTAGACGGCCGCCAGCGCCAGTATGCCCGCCGCCAGCCACCGCCCGGCCCCATCCCAGGCGAGCCCGGTCCCGAGCAGACTCCTGCCAAGCTCAAACAGGGCATAGGCACCGAGACCCGCCGCCCCCCAGATCAGTAGGTACCCGGCCGCGAACAGCAGCGGGCGGCCGAGCCCGTGACGGCGCGTCATCGTCGTGTAGAGCGCGACCGTCGGCGCCAGCGACGGGAACATCATCGCCGCCATCATCACCACCCACACGCCGAGGAACCACCCCAGCGCACCGAGGTCGGTACCGGGCCCGGCGTCCATCCCGGCCATCCGGTCCGCGGTCGACCACCACGCGATCGCCGCCAGCGCCAGCAGGACCGCCACCAGCCCGAGCCGTGCGCGCGCCGCGGCGAACGCCGCGCCGAGGTCCCCGCGCTCGCCGCCGCGGCGCCCGACCGCTGCCGATCCGACCGCGCTCATGCCGCCCAGGAGAACGGCGATCGCGAGAATGCGGAGTTGCCGTCGTACTGGATCCCGAACGCGTCGATCCTCGACCGCGTCGCGTGGGCGACGTTGAGCTCGGGCCCGGCCGGGTGGAGGACTCCGGTCAGCTGTGCCGGCCGGCCCGATTCGGACCCGAACGGCACTATGTCCTCGATCTCGAAGTCAACCGCTTCGCCGATCCGGACCGAATGCTTGACGCCGTCCTCATGGACTTCGATCGGGGCCCGCTCGACGCCGAGGCTCTCGCCGATCAGCGGCCCGAGCGCCGCCATCGGGCCCCCGAGGGCGCCCGAGAACACGCCGCCGAGCTTCTCGGCCTGCGCGTCGGATGCGGCCGCGTCGATGAACACACCGAGCCGCCAGTTGCCCTCGGTCATCACCTTCGGCGTATCGGCGACCGCCGCCACCACCAGCCCGCTGACGTCGGTCCCCTCGACCTCGCCGTCCTTGATGTTGAAGACAAGCGTGACCTTGCAGCGGTCATACGTCGCGCCATACGAGAACGACGCCGTGCACGGACACACCGCCTCGCACGAGCACGTCTCAAAGTAGGACCCTTGCAGCCTCCAGGACATACAGCCTCCTCATCCGCCGATTCCCAGTAGCGCGATTGTCGCCAACATCACTCAGCCCGTCAACGGGCTCCGCCTCGCGCTCGGCGCAGTCAGCCCCCGCGCAATCTGCGAACCCAGTCGATCGAGGCCCCAATCGATCGCGCGAACCGGTAGCGACGAGTTCCGGTCAGCGCTGCAAGCTGTTCCTGACTACGACGCGACTGCTCCGCCATTGCGGCCTCGAGTCGCTCCAGCTCGTCGCGGCAGCGATCCAGCTCGGCGCGGGTCTGCTCAGCTTCGGTCGCGGCCCGCACCGCACGCCGGTACATGTGCCACTCCAGGCGCACCAGACGTGCCAGCTCGTCGGTCTGCGATCGCCCCCGATCGGCATGACCGACGGCAGCCGGCCCGCGGACGCACTCACGAGCCAGTCTGGCCAGCTCGATCACGTGCGGTCGGACCGCGTGGTGCACGTACGCGAGATCTCGGTTCGTCTCACCCATATCGGGACGCCACTGCTCGAGATCTGCGGCCAACTGCGATGCGTCGATCACCCGCTCGGTCGCCAAGCCCCCGAACCCGTCCGCCTCGAGTCCGGGATACGACGCGGGAGTAACCCATCCGTCGCCGCCGATCGGACCGTAGACGTACGTGGCGCAGCCTGCCGCCATGCCCTCGAGCGCGGAGCGGCCGAGGCCGATCACGATGTCGGCGCCGGCGATCGCGGCCTCGGGGTGGACCGTCGGGCGCGAGGTCACCCCGACCCACGCGACCTCGAAGCCGCGCTCCTTGCACGCGTGCTCGATCAGATCCGCCCGAGCGCCTGACACGTAGTTGGTGCAGACCAGCACCCGGCGCGGCCTGCCTTGGGATCGTCTGGCCACCGTGAACCGCCAGGTGTCGATCGGCTGGCGCAGCCGGATGACCGGCGGATGCTCCGTCTGAGCCTCAACCCAGCTTCGAACCCGATCATTGAGCACCACCACCGCATCGCAGACGCCCGCTAGTGCAGGCACGCCCTGCAGCGCGTGATCGCGCGTGTGAGCGACGAACACCCGCGCCACGCCGGGGTACCTGGAGGCGAGCTCGTAGTGCGTCGCCGCGTCCTGTGAGAACAGGACGTCGAACTCCTCCGGAAGGTCGCGAAGGTCCGTTACTCGGATGCCCGCACGAGTCGCGGCCTCAGCCATCTGCCCGGCGTTCGGTGTGTAGATCCACGGCTCATGTCCGAGCCGGTCGAGTGCCTGGGCCACCGTGAGCACGTACGCCTCGGTCCCGCCTACCCCCGCGAAGTTCTCACAGCTGAGTACGACGCGCATCAGACGAGCTCCGCCACGGTGCCCCGGTCATCGACGCGCCTGTCGTGCGTCGCCTCAGAAACGTCACCACGGCCCAGAATGATGACGACATCGCCCGGCCGCCCCTGCCGCAGGGCTAGTCGGATCGCGTCTCTACGGTCGGACACGACCCGGACCTTCGCCCCGCCGGGTTTCGCCCCGCCAGCCTTGTGCACGCCGGCAAGCAGCGCGGCGATTGCGTGCGTCGGGGCGCGAGGACGCAAGCTGCCCGCGGTCAGGATCACGCTGTCTGCGAGCTCGCCCGCAACGCGACCCATTGCCCGGAGGTGATCGTCCTCCGGGGTTCCAAGCACGCCGAGCACGACATGGACCAGTCCCGAGGCCGGAAGCGCGGCTCGAACGGTGCGCAGACCGGCCACCACCGATGCGGGCGACGCAGCGCAGTCGAGGATCACGTCGAAGTCGAGCCCGAGTCCGAGCACCTCGAGCCGGCCCGGCGGTCCGACATGGCGTGTGACCGCGTCGATCAGCTGGCCTCGGTCGAGGCCGAACAGATCTCCGACCGCGACCGCGGCGGCGACGTTGCGCGCGTTGTGTAGACCGGGCAGCCGCGTTGACAACTCGAGTGGGCCGGTTGGCGTCTGCAACTCGACCGTGGCCGAACGCAGGTCCCAGCGAGCGCTCTGAATCTCGTAATCGACATGTTGGTCTGAGCCGACCCGGATCACGCGGCCGCCGAGCCGTTCGACGTCATCGGCGAGCGTGCAGCCGAATCGATCGCCGACGTCGATGATCGCCACCGGCACGGTCCGGTCGCCGCGAATGAACAGCCGGCGCTTGAGCTCGCCGTACCGGCGGATGGTGCCGTGGCGCGCGAGGTGGTCACGGGTCAGGTTGGTGAAGATCGCCAGCTCGGGCATCAGGGCCGGGCATCCCTCGAGCTGAAAGCTCGACACCTCGCAAACGACCCAATCGGGATCGGGTGCGACGGACGAGAGCGCCGGTCCCAGACCCGTGTTCCCGGCCAGCGTCACCGCGAGGCCGCTGCACTCCAGAACGGCTCTGGCAAGGCTCGCGACCGTCGTCTTGCCGTTCGTCCCCGTCACTGCCAGCATCGGCGAGCCGCTCAGCCGCCATCCGAGCTCGAGCTCGTCGATGACCGGGATCCCCCGGCGGGCGGCGGCCTCGATCAGGGGCGCGTCAAACGGGATCCCCGGGCTCTTGATGACGACACTGGGATCGCGGTCGCCCCCGAGCTCGTCCCCTTCGTCGCCGAGTCGGAGCTGTACCCCGGCGGCCACCAGCCGGCGCTTGTCTCTGCGCTTGAGACTAGGGGCGAACCGCTCATATCCCACCACCTCGGTGCTCGATGCATGCCGGCGGAGTGCCTGGGCTGCGGCCACGCCCGCCCGCCTGAGCCCGGCCACGGCGTACGGCCCAGCGGGAACCTCGGGACGCGGACCCGGCGCCATGTCGAGCGTCAGCCGCGGCGCGATCGCCGGCATCTTATGCGGACGCTCCGTCTGCCGAGCCGCGCCAGATCACGGGGCAGATGGTTGCGTCCCGGTAGTCGGGCTCCCCGTTGGCACGCCGGCGAACCAGTCGGTCGGTGTTGTGGACCAGAAGCTCACCGTTGCGCTTCTGGACCTCTCGGTACTCGTTGTGCTGATCCTGAAGATGTACCGTGAGCGACAGCCTCGCCACACCGGACCGATTGATCCCGCTGCCGTGGAACGTGAGGCAGTTGTGAAAGCTGACCTGCCCGCTCTTGAGCGAGATCGGTACCCACTCGATCGTCAGACCGAGCGCCGACAGCTGACGTTCAACGGACGCGACGTCATCGGAGATGAAGGTCGTCCCAGCCCGGACCGCCGATACCGCGGGTGTGTCCGGCCATCGGTGGCTGCGGTCGATCATCGTAATCGTCCCCATCTCGGCGTCACAGTCGTGCAGAGGGATCCAGGCCGTCAGCATCGCGTCCGAGGTGCAGGTCTGCCAGTACGCGCGGTCAACGTGCCATCCAACCCTCGCGGCGTCGGCGTCGACGAATGGCGGCTTTCGAATCAGCGAGCTGCTGAACAGCCTGATCTCATCGGTGTGCGCGAGACGCGCCGCGGTCGCCCCGAGCACGCTCGCCATCCCGAGCCGGCCCAGGGCATCGCTCTGCTGCAGCACGTAGTCGTCCTTGGCGAGCCGTCGCTCCGCCTCCGCCGGCGCCCAGTTCAGGTATCGATTGATCGGCGCCGGCAGATCCCCGTCGCGCTCCCCGGCGTAGAACCGCTGCACGCCGTCGATCGCGTTGGCGATCGCGTCGTCGCCGAAGATCGACGGCGAGATCCACCAACCGTGTTGGTCATAGAACTCGACGTCGGCCAGCGATGGCAGCAGCTCATGGTTGTGCATGGCGGAAGAGGCACGCGCCCGCCTGTCTCTGGTCGCGGCGGGGTGCGACCTGAGTATTAACGCATCGGCAGCTCCGACAGGCGGCGCTCGAAGAGCCGTCGTTCGGCATCATCGTGCACCAGCTCCAGCGCCCGGCGGTAGGCATCTCGCGCCTCGCCGGTCCGGCCGAGTCGGCGCAGCAGCTCGGCCCTCGTCGAATGGAGGTAGCGGTAGTCGTCGAGCCCGAGACGATCAACGATCTTCAGCCCGACCTCCGGGCCCTCCTGCTCGGCGAGCGCAACGGCGCGGTTGAGCTCGACCACCGGGGAGTCGGTCAGCCGCTGGAGCTCGCCGTAGAGAGCCGCGATCTGAGGCCAATCACGGGGCTGTTCGACGTGCAGCGAGGCGATCGCCGCCTGGACCACGTAGGGCCCGTGGCCATGGAGCGCCAGGGCCCGGTCGAGCACGACTCTCCCCTCCGCGATCTGCTCGGCGTCCCACAGCGAGCGGTCCTGGTCGGCGAGCAGCACCAGTTCGCCGTCGCGAAACCGCGCGCGGCGACGGGAGTCATGAAGCATCATCAGCGCCAGCAGACCCTGGGGCTCGGGCTCGTCGGGCATCAGCTCGACCAGCGCCCGCTGCAGCCGGAAGGCCTCGGCTGTCAGCTCGTTGCGACCGCTCCAACCCTCGTTGAAGATCAGGTAGACGACTGCGAGCACGGCCGCTAGCCGATCCGGCAGCAGATGGTCGGGGGGCACACGGAAAGGGATTCCGGCCGCCTTGATCTTGCGCTTGGCGCGGACCAGCCGCTGGGCCATCGTCGCCTCTTCGACCAGGAACGCCCGCGCGATCTCGGTCGTCGTCAGCCCGCCCAACGTCCGCAGCGTCAGCGCGACCTGCGCCTCGACCGCGAGCGCCGGATGGCAGCAGGTGAAGACCAGCTCCAGCCGTTCGTCTGCGAATGTGCTCTCGTCCACCGGATCCTCCGTCATCTCGGGCACCTCTAGGAGCCGGGTCTTGGCCGCCAGCGTGCGGTCGCGCCGGATGCGGTCGATCGCTCGGTTGCGCGCCGTCGTGATCAACCAGGCAGTCGGGTTGACCGGCGCCCCGTCCCGGGGCCACCGCTCCGCTGCGGCCGCGAATGCCTCCTGCGCGGCTTCCTCGGCGAGGTCGAAGTCGCCGAGGAAGCCGATCAGCGCAGCGAGGACCCGTCCCCACTGGTCGCGGAAAGTCCGCTCGAGGATCGCTACCACTCCTTGACGGGACGGACCTCGATCGCTCCGCCCATGCTGGCCGCCGGAATCCGGGACGCCAGCTCGATCGCGGCGTCGAGATCGTCGGCCTCGAACGTGCAGAAGCCGTCGAGCGCCTCCTTTGTCTCCACGAATGGACCGTCGGTCGTCAGCGTCTTGCCGTCCTGAACCCGGACGGTCGTGGCCGTCTCCGGGGGCGCCAGACCGATACCCGGAGTAACCCCAGGCGTCTCGTTGAGCAGCTTGAAGCCGGCGGCGAGCTCCTTGCGCTCGTCGGGCGACAGACTCTGGACATCGCGCACGCGGGGACCGAGGTTGATCAGCAGCATGTACTTCATTTGCGTCCTCCTTTTGTGGAATGGTCGCGTATCAGACGAACGGGATCGGGCGTAATCGACACCTTGGTATCCGATCGGTGCCGCCCACGGTCTGGTCCGGCTCGCGCGACGTCGCCGACTGCCGAAAGCACGCTGGTTGCCGGCGGGCCATCGGCTAATGTTTCGCCGGTCGGGGAGTGATATGAGGTGGCCGGGCATGGGCCATTTCGAGGACGATGACCACTGCACGATCACCCAGGAGAGCACAATCACCGAGCCCGGGAGTGAGCTGACTTGCTGACGCCGGACGAGGTCGGCAGCGTCACTCTGTTCGCCGGACTCGACCAGGATCAGCGCGAGCGCGTCTCCAGGCTCGCCGCCGACATCAGCCTGCTCGAGGGGGAATACGCCGCCCACCAGGGCGACGCACGGGCGCTGTTTGCGGTGATCGAGGGTCGCATCGAGCCGACCCGGCTCGTCGACGGGATCCCGGAGGTGCTGGGCAACCGCGATCCCGGTGACCTCTTCGGTGAGGTCCCGATGGTGCTCGGAACGGTCTTCCCGGTCGGCTTCCGGGCCGCAGAGCCGACTCGGGTGTTGAGACTCGAACCTCGCGACTACCACACGCTCGTCGCTGCGGTCCCAGCCTTGGGCGAGGAGGTGAGCAAGCTCGCCAGACACCGGATGGGTGGCGCCCACGGTCTGCAGGGCCTCGCCGCCTCGCCCCCACCGTCGCGCGCGATCGTCATCGGCCACCGCTGGGATGGCGCGACGACCGAGCTGCGCCACTTCCTTGACCGCAATCAGGTCACGTTCACGCATGTGACGCCCGATGCCCCGGACGCGGTTGAACAGTGGGACGGTCCGCTGCCCCCCGAGCCCGACCTCCCAGCGATCCGCGTGATCAACGGCAAGACCGTGATCCGGCCGCGGCTGCGCAGGGTCGCGGAGCTGCTCGACCTCGGGACCGAGCCCGAGAAGGGCGAGTACGACACGGTGATCGTCGGCGCGGGGCCCGCCGGTCTGGCAGCCGCCGTCTACGGCGCCTCCGAGGGTCTGCAGACGATCGTGATCGAGCGCGAGGCGCCGGGCGGCCAGGCGGGAACGTCGTCTCGGATCGAGAACTACCTCGGCTTCCCGTCAGGCGTATCGGGCGACGAGCTCGCCAGCCGCGCGCTCCAGCAGGCGCGAAGGCTCGGCGCCGAGATCCTCGTGACCCGATCGATCACCCGGATCGACGTCGCAATGCGCCAGGTCCACCTCGACGACGGCGACGTGATCCGCACCAAGACGATCATCCTCGCCTGCGGGGTCGCCTGGCGGCAGATGTCGGTCCAGGGAATCGACCGGCTCAGCGGCAAGGGCGTCTCCTACGGCGCCGCCCGCAGCGAGGCTCCGAACACCCACGGGCTCGACATCCACATCGTCGGCGCCGGCAACTCGGCTGGCCAGGCGGCGCTGTTCTTCGCCACGCACGCCAGGAGCGTCACGATCCTCTGTCGCGGCGAGGCGCTCAAGAAGAGCATGTCCCAATACCTCGTCGACCAGGTCGAGAGCAGGCCGAACATCGACGTGCGCATGGGCACCGAGATTGCCGCCGTGCACGGCGACGCCGGGCTTGAAGCACTTGACATCCGCGATCGGGCGACCGGCGAGACCGCACGAGTCACGTCCGGAGGATTGTTCATCTTCATCGGCGCCGACGCTCAGACGGCCTGGCTGCCGGCCGAGATCGCGCTCGATCGCCACGGCTTCGTACTGACCGGAAACGACATGCGCGCGACCGCGATCTGGACCCCCGAGCGCGACCCATACCTGCTCGAGACCAGCATTCCGGGCGTGTTCGCGTGCGGCGATGTCCGTTCGGGCCCGGTCAAGCGAGTCGCCGCCGCCGTCGGCGAGGGCAGCATGGCGATCGCGTTCGTACACCAGTTCCTCAGGGCTGACGAAGCGGTTCGCGTCCCCCGTCCGGACGTTCTGCCCCAGCCGGTGGACGCCGACACCCAGCCGGTCGCCGCCGGCTGACCGGATCCCGAGGGCTACGCCGGTCAGCTGACGTCGAGGACTTCGGCGTCGCCGATCGCATCGATCAGCGCCCCGGTCTGCACCTCGAACACAGCGTGCGGAGTGCCGGCCGCGCACCACACGGTCTCAAACCGGCCGAGCGAGCTGTCGACCAGCGTCTCGAGCTCTGAGTCGTGACCGAGCGGCGGGATGCCGCCGATCGCAAACCCGGTCGCGGCTCGCGCCTGATCGGCGTTCGCCGGGTTCAGCCCCAGCCGCCTGGCGTCAACCCTGCGATCGCCGGCACAGAGCACCATCAGCGGAGTGTGATCGCGCGTGAACACGAGTGATTTGACGATCTGGCCGACCTCGCAGCCGACCGCGTCAGCCGCTTCGTCCGCCGTCCGAGCCGAATCACTGAGCATCTGAACGTCGATCTCGAGCCCGCGGTCGAGCAGCCGCTGTCTGAGCTTCTCGGCGGTCGGGTGCACAGGCGCACCTTAGTTGAGTGCTTGCGCATGCTCGACGCTCTCGCGCGGATCGCGGCCGTGGCGGCGCTGGTGGCAGGATGGTGCAATGAGCCACGTCGTCGTCTCCCGACTCGCGTATGCCCACCCCGGCGGCGAGCTGCTGTTCTCGGAGGTCTCGTTCCGGGTCTCGCCGGGCGAGCACGCCGGGTTGGTCGGGACCAACGGCGTCGGCAAGAGCACGCTGCTGAGGGTGCTGGCCGGAGACCTGACCGCCGACGAGGGCGAGGCCTCGGCCGGCGGGATCGTCAGCTACATGCCGCAGGACGTCGGGGTCACTGACGATGACCGGACCGTCCGTGAGCTGCTGCTGTCGCTGGCGCCGCACGCGATCCGCCTCGCCGGAAAGCGGATGCTGGACTACGAAGCCGAGCTTGCCGCCGGCGACACCGCTGCCGGGATGGAGCTGGGCACCGCGATCGCCGACTGGTCGACGCTCGGCGGCTACGAGCTCGAGGGCCAATGGGACGCGGCCTGCCGCAGGATCGTCCGCGCCCCGTTCGCCGAGCGTCGCCGACCGGCCCGCGGTGACCCTCTCCGGCGGCGAGCGCAAGCGGCTGGTGCTCGACGTCCTGTTCGCCTCCGACGCCGACGTCCTGCTGCTCGACGAGCCCGACAACTTCCTCGACGTGCCGGCCAAGCTCGCGCTCGAACGGGCGGTGCGCGAGACCAAGAAGACGGTGCTGATGATCTCCCACGATCGCGACCGTGCTGTCGGCGCCGTCGGATCGATCGTGACGCTCGAGGGCAACGGGGCCTGGGTGCACGGCGGCTCATATGCCGACCTACCCGCAGGCGCGCGAGGAGCGCCAGCGCCGGCTCGGTGACGCCGTCAAGCGCTGGAACGACGAGGAGCGCCGCCTCTACCGGCTGATGAAGACGTTCAAGGAGCGGGCCCGCTACTCGAGCGACTGGGCCAAGAAGGCCGACGCCGCCGAGACCCGGTGGCGGCGATTCCGAGACACCGGACCGCCGCCGCCGCCGGTGACCGACACGCCGATCACCGTCCGGATGCGGGGCGGCGACTCGGCTCGGCGCGTGCTGGATCTCCGATCGCTCGGGATCGACGAGCTCGTGTCGCCGTTCTCCGACGAGGTCCACTTCGGCGAGCGGGTCGGGATGATCGGGCCGAACGGATCCGGCAAGAGCGCAGCTGATGCGGGTGCTCGCCGGCGAGCGCGCGCCCGACAGCGGCGAACTGGTCGTCGGCCCGCGGGTCTCAACCGGGTTCTTCACGCAGCTTCAGGCACGCGGCGACCTCGTCGGGCGCGTCGTGCTCGACGTCGTGCTCGAGCGCGTCCGCGGCGGCGGGGTGCAGGCCGCGATGGGGGCGCTGGCCCGCTACGGCCTGGCCGATGCGGCACGGCGCTCGTACGACGTGCTCAGCGGCGGCGAGAAGGCCCGGCTCGAGATGCTCATCCTCGAGCTCGAGGGACACAACCTGCTGCTGCTCGACGAGCCGACCGACAACCTCGACATCGACTCCTCCGAGGCGCTCGAGAAGGCGCTCGAGAGGTTCGAGGGGACCGTCGTCGCGGTCTCCCACGACCGCGCCTTCCTGCGCACGCTGGACCGCTTCCTGATGGTGCTCCACGACGGGACGGTGCTCTCGCTGCCGTCCTACGAGTCGGCTCTGCAGGCGCTGATCGACCCGGCCGACGCCGCGGACCTCCGGCTCGTCAAGCTCCTGTGAGCGCACCGCCCCCGACTGACTGCGCCACCGTGTAACGTCGCGCGCCAAATGAGCTTCCGCGACGCGCAGTCACGCCGCCGCCAGGACGCACGCAAGCGACAGGTGCAGGTCAGGCGCGAGCGATTCGTCGCGATCGCCTCGCTGCTCGTCGTCGCGGTGGTGATCGTCGTGGCGGTGGTTGGATCGATCGGTGGATCCGGTTCGGCGACCGGCCACCACCCGTCGGCCGGGTCCGGCGGCGGCTCGGGACAGAGCTCGACTACCGCCGCTTCGGCCCAGCAACCCGGCACCGCGGCCGTGCCGATCCTGACCTACCACGTGATCAACGCGCCGCCCGCCCAGACCAGCGCGCAGTCTGACCTCTACGTGCCGGCTGACGAATTCACCAGCCAGATGCAGGCACTGAAGTCCGGCGGCTGGCACGCGGTGACGCTCGACCAGCTCGAGGCGTACTGGACCAAAGGCGTCTCGCTCGGCACCGGCAAGCCGATCGTGATCTCGTTCGACGGCGGCTACGCCTCTCAGTACACCAACGCGGTGCCCGTCCTCAAGCGGCTCGGCTGGGTCGGGGTCGAGAATCTCGAGCTCAACGGGCTGTCGCCATCGGACGGCGGCCTGACCGAGTCGCAGGTTCGGGGCCTTGTGTCCGCAGGCTGGGAGCTGGACACGCAGGGGATCGGAGGCACGGACCTGATCACGCTCGATCCCGCGACCGTCCAGCAGCAGGTCAGCGCGGCGCGACAGCTGCTCCGCAGTCGCTACGGCGTGCCGGGCAACTGGTTCAGCTATCCCACCGGGCATTACAACCCGTCGGTGGTCGCAGCCGTCCGCGCGGCTGGCTTCGTGGGCTCGACGACCGTCGTTCCGGGTTGGGCCAGTCCGAACCAGGACCGCTACCGCCTCCCCCGGCTCCAGGTGCGGGGCGGCACCACCGCGCCGCAGCTCCTATCGGAGATCGACGCCGCCAAGTCGAGCACCTCGATCCCGTCCTCCTACAGCGGATCGGCCTGACCTGACCTGCCCCTGCGGCGCTCGCGCTGGGCGCCATGCCCGGGCACTGAGCTCGTTCATTCGTCTATCCCGTTCGGGCAAATGCGATCTGGCCCGTACGATCGCGCCGCCCCTGTTCCCCGCCGGTGCGTGCGGTTCGCCACCCACGCGCCGGCGGGGAGCCTGAGGCCACACGCACTAGGGTGATTTCAGATGCCGACCCGCTCGGATGGGAGCGCGAGTGCGCCCAGCGAGCGCTCGCCTCGGTGCACACACCGCAACTGCTCGTGGGCGGCACCGCCGACCCGGTCTGGCGTCGTGACGCGATCGCAGCCAACCCGGCGCTCGAGGTCTTCGAGCTGGTAGACGTGGACCACGCGCTGCAGGTGCCGGGCGACCCGTCGGCGTCGCTGGATGCCCTGCGGCTGCTCACCGACGCCATCGGCCGTTTCGTGGCCGCTCTCTGACGTGCGCACCTGCGTCATTCGGTCACGGGCTAACGCGTCATTCGGTCAGTGGCCAGCCGACCGGCACCGGCGAGCGACGCGGCGGGGACATGCCGGGACGCACAAGTCCCAGAGCCGATGTGGATCCCTCGTCGGTGAACCAAAGCGTGCCGTTTGTGGCCGACGCGATCAGCGCCGGCTCACTGCCGGGTAACAGCCCCATCGAGTACTCGTGGACCACAGCCGGCGTCCCCGCATAGCCACCACCGACCACCAGCCGACCGATCGCCGGTGTGCTGCCTTCGTCGGCGAACCACGGGTCGCCGTCACGTCCGGCGGTGACCGCGACCGGCTTGCTGCCTGAGTTCAGCCCCGCCGAGTATTCGGTGATCCGCCCATCGGCCGTCACGCGCCCGATCGCCGCCGGAGTTCCCGCGTCCGCGAACCAGACCTCGCCGTTGTGGCCCGGGGCGATCCCCAACGGCTCGCTGGCGGCGTTGAGGCCGGCCGAGAACTCGGTGATGCGCCCCGAGTCCGTGACCCGCCCGATCGCGCACCGAGCGCTGGCGCTGCACCCACGGTCGGTGAACCAGACGTCGCCCGAAGGCTCGGTGGTGATCCCGAACGGAATGCTCCCCCTGCTCAGGCCGTGGGAGAACTCGGTGATCTGGCCGCCTGGCGTGATCCGGCCGATCGCCGGGTGGTGTCCCTGGTCGGTGAACCACATCGCGCCGTTGCTGCCGACGGTGATCTCAAACGGCAGGCTGCCCGCCGTGAGTCCATTCGTGAACACCGTCAGATGGCCGCTCGGAGTGATCCGGCCGATCGCCGGGTGCGACCCCTCGAGCGCGAACCACAGGTTGTTTCCGGGTCCGACGGCAATTCCGTACGGGATCTCCCCCGCGGGCAGGTTGACGCTGAGGCCCTTGCGATCCTCCTTGAGACCAACGCGTTCGAGCGTGCATCTGCCGAGGTTCATACATCCCTGGTCGGAGATCCACATCCTCCCGTGGCGAGCCGAGGCGATCCCGAACGGGTAGGCCCTGATCGTCGGGCCGATCGGGAGCTCCGCGATGTGCGGCCGCCCGTTGGGCGACGTAATGTCACCCGGCGATGCCGCCGGCGCGCGACGGGGCTGCGGAGCGGTCCCGCGCCCGGTGCCGAGCGCTGCGAATCCAGCCACCTCGGCGGCGAAGACCAGCACCGCCGCGGTCAGGAGCAGGCGTGAGTACCTAAACGTCTTCGGTGCACCCGCGCCCACAGCCTCAGTCCAGCCCTTCGTATCTGCCGACCACTGATCCTCAATGCTGCTCCGATATCGGCCCAAGTGCAACCGGATCCGTCACACGGGCACAGAGCCGGCCGGCAGCGGTGCTCGCCGGCAACCTGGAATGCTGCTCAAATGGAACAACGGATAAGTCTCGTCACCCTCGGAGTGACCGATCTCGCCCGCGCGCGAGCCTTCTACGAGGCGCTCGGATTCACCGGCGCCCGTCAGCCAGACGATGAGGTCTGCTTCTTTCAGGCCGGCGGGATGGTGTTCGGCCTCTGGACCGCGCTCGGCGGTCATGGAGCGCCGGGTATCGAGCTCGCACACAACGTTCGCTCTCCGGAGGAGGTGAGCGAGGTGCTGGCCGAGGCGCAGCGAGCCGGCGGCACGGTCACCCGGCTGGCGGCCCGCGCCGAATGGGGCGGGTTCACCGGGGCGTTCGCGGACCCCGATGGATACGTCTGGGAGGTCGCTCACAACCCCGACTGGTCGCTCGACGAAGGTGGAGCGGTCACGATCTGAATCGTGCCGAGGGATCGCACGCCCGGGGATACGTGGTGCTGACACGCGAGCTGCTCGCGTTCGTCCGAGGAGCGCTGCCGCCGCCCCCCGCACGGATACTCGAGATCGGCGCGGGCCGCGGCGAGCTTGCGGACGCGTTGAGCAGCGCGGGCTACGAGCTCACCGCCGTCGACCCGGCGGCGGAGCCCGGCGGCATCGTCGAGCGGCGGGCTCTGATCGAGGTGCGTGGCTCGTTCGACGCCACGGTCGCCGTCGTCTCGCTGCACCACATTGACCCGCTCCAGGAGTCATGCGACCACCTTGCGACCTTGGTGGGACCCGGGGCGCCGCTGGTGATCGACGAGCTCGATATCGACAGCTACGACGAGCGAGCCGTCCGCTGGTGGCTCCTGCAGCGCCGGGCGCTCGGATTGCCCGAGCACGACCACGGCGGATCCAAGATCCTCGACCACCTGCGCGAGCACATCCACCCGCTGAGACTGGTCTGCGACGCCCTGCGCCCCCATTTCGAGCTCGGGCCCCCGGTCCCGGGGCCCTACCTGCACCGCTGGGAGCTAGACCCAAGCCTGTACGAGGCCGAGGTCGAGTTGATCGCGAGTGGGGCATTGCCGGCCGTGGGAGCGCGGCTGGTCGCAACGCGAAGGGCGTGAGCATCCTTGGGTCGCGAACTCCGCGACTGCTGCCGCGGACGGCGCCGCGGTGGCCTGACCTAGACTCGCGCCGATGTCACTGCACCTGTTTGCGGGTCTGCGCGTTCGGAGCTTTAAATCAGCGCGACCCTGGTATGTGCGCTTGCTCGGCGAACCGACCTTCTATCCGCACGCGACCGAGGCGGTATGGACGCTCGCCGAGGACAGGTCGGTCTACGTCGTCGAGGACTCGGACGCCGCCGGCAAATCCGTCGTCACGGTGTTTGTAGACGATCTCGACGGCCACTTGGCCGCAATCGCCGCCCGCGGCCTGCAACCCGACGAGCAGGTCACCTACTCCAACGGCGTCCGCAAGGTGCTCTACCGAGACCCGGATGGCAACGAAGTGGGGTTCGGCGGGGCGCCGCTGCACGGCGGTTCATAACGACCGCGCCGCAGTTAGTGTGGCCGGCGTACACGACGCGCGTCGGCGCACGGTCGTCGCCGAACCAGAGAGGAGCACACGATGCCGTTCACGATCTGGACCATGAGTCGTAGCCGCCTACGCGTCCTCGCGCTGCTGGCGGCGATTCCGATCGCCGCGCTGCTCGGCGCGGTGATCGAGGCGGGGCGAACAGCGTCCGCTGCAAGCGCACCGCAGGCCCAACGGATCGATCTCGCGGCGGGCTATCCGAGCTTTGCTCGCGGGTACCGGCTCTCGCTGACCAAGGCGATCCTGCCGCCGGGCGCGGCATTTCCCCCTCATCGGCACCCCGGCATGCAGGTCGCTTACGTTGAGTCCGGGACGCTGCAGTACACGGTATTCCAGGGCAAGGTGAGGATCTTCAAGGGTCAGCCGGGCAGCACGCAGAAGCTCGTCAGAGTGCTGCGTGCAGGTCAAACCGGCTCGATCAAGACCGGTCAATGGCTGATCGAGACCCCCACGGTCCACCACCAAGGGGCGAATGTCGGGCACAGGCGCGTGGTGATCCTGCTCGCGGCGTTGCTGCGCTCGGATGAGCCCCCGGCGATCCCGGTCACGCCCTAACCGGCATCTGCGCGATTGGCGCCCTTGGGTCAGGCTGCCGTCGCTCGCCGAACAGGCGCGATCGTCGGAATCGGATCCACCGTCAGGAAGTTGAGGATCGTCGTGTTGCAAAGGCCGGGCTTCTCGTGCAGAAGTCCGTGAGACGTCCCCGGAATGATCGCGAGCTCCGCGTCAGGAAGACCGCGGTACATCTCGATCGTGTGCTCGAGTTTGACCTCGTCGTCGTCGGCGACCATCACGAGCGTTCGGCTCGCGACCGCCCGCAGCTCGTCGGCGCCGAGCGCGGGCTCTTCGAAGTCCATCCGCTTGAGCTTGGCGAACACGACCGGGAAATGGTCCGCTCCGTCGGGCGAGAGCGCTGCGTAGCCGCGGACCAGCGCATCGTGTGGCTCGCGCTCAGGGTCGATCGCCTCCGAGATCCATCCGTCACGGTGAAAGACGCCGCTGATCAGGACCACGCGCCGAGCCAGGTCCGGTCGGCGCAGCGCTACCAACAGCGCCACGTTCGCACCGGCGCTGTGCCCGACGAGATGCGCTGGCTCGCCGATCACCTGCTCGATCAACGCGATCGTGTCCTGCGCCATCAGCTCATAGGTGATCGGGCCCTCGACATCAGCGGTTCGACCGTGTCCACGCCGCTCCGGGGTGTAGACGTGGAAGCGTTCTGCGAGCGGCCCGATATTCGGTGCCCACGCTCTCGAGTCCGCTCCGCCAGGGTGCAGCAGCACGAGCGGCGGCCCGTCGCCGTGTTCGTCGAACCACGTCCGTACTTCGGCCAGCTGAACGTACTCAGCCATCGCTCACGCGGAGGGCTCGCCGTAATCGAACTGTTCCTGCCAATCCCGAGGTCGCCCCTCAGGGGTCAGGTCCAGCATGTTCCACAGCGGCTCGAGCGTGCCCACGTGTCGCGGATCCTCGCCCGGGTCGGTCTCTGCGTAGAACAGCTCCGAGCTCCAGAAGTGCCTGATCGCCTCGCCGTCGCGGTGAAACACCGTCAGCAGCGGCCGCTGGGCACCCTCGGGCGTCTCGGCTTGGTAATCGGCGTTGTAGGTGTTCGTCGCGCAGGACAGGAACCGGAGCCGCCGCCACCCGCGCTCGCCGGCGAACGTCAGCAACCGGGGCAGCGGGGCCTTGGCGACGATCACCAGATTGATGTGCTCGCGGAGGTGGTCGGCCGCACCGTCAAGCTGGTCAATCAGAGCGGTGCACGACGGGCACGGCCCGTCAGCCAACGGCAGCGCCGCCGTCGCGCCGGACCTGGGACCTGGGGTCAGGTCGCCGGCGTCGCGCGGGAACATGAAGCTGTAGACCACCAGCGAATCCCTTCCTGGCGCGAACAGCTCAGAAAACCGCACGTCGACCGGCGTTCCGTCGGCTGCGGCGCCTTTGAAGACATAGTCGCGCGGCACCGGCCCACCTGGCGGTAACTCCCGTCGGGAAGCGGCGACCGCGCCCATCGCCCGGCGCAGCTCGATCTCCTGCTCGAGCAACCGATCGCGAGCCGCCCGGTACTCCTGTGATTCGCCTGGAAACGTGATTCTCATCATCCTCCCTCGTTGAAATGGCGCGATCGCCTCCGCGGCAGCGATTCGGCCCACTTGGGTGTAGACCGCGTTTCGCTCGGGACTCATCGGTCGCCTTCGTGTACTGGAGAGGGCGCAGCTCCGTAACGCGGCGTGGGAACTCGGGATCGGTGAAACTTCAGTGATGACGATGCCCCTCAATGGTCGTAGCAGCCGAGGTCCGAGGCCATGGGCCGACGAAGCTGTCCGCCGGATCGAAGCGGACGCGAATCGCTCATCCGACACGCATCTCCATGCGTTTTCGCTGCCCGAGGAGTGGGGCGTCGACCTCTATCTCAAGGACGAGTCGGTGCATCCAACCGGTTCGCTCAAACACCGGCTCGCCCGCTCGCTGTTCCTGTATGGCCTGTGCAACGGCTGGATCCAGGAGGGGACGACGATCGTCGAGGCGTCGAGCGGTTCGACGGCCGTCTCGGAGGCTTACTTCGCGCGCTTCCTGGGCCTCCCGTTCATCGCAGTCATGCCGACCGCTACCAGCCACGAGAAGATCGCGCTGATCGAGGCGCACGGAGGGGTGTGCCACCTGGTCGATGACCCGACCACCATCTACGACGAGGCGCAGCGGCTCGCCAGGGAGCGCAACGGATTCTTCCTCGATCAGTTCACCTACGCGGAGCGCGCAACCGACTGGCGCGGCAACAACAACATCGCCGAGTCGATCTTCTCCCAGATGGCGCTCGAGCGGCACCCGATCCCCGCCTGGATCGTGGTCGGCGCCGGCACGGGCGGGACAAGCGCGACGATCGGCCGCTACGCCCGGCTCGGCCGCCACCCGACGCAGATGTGCGTGGTCGACCCCGAGGACTCGATCTTCTACTCGGTCTGGAGCGGCGATCCGACGGCCTTCACCGGTCGGCCGTCACGGATCGAGGGCATCGGCCGCCAGCGGCGCGAGCCCTCCTTCCTCCCCGACATCGTCGACCGGATGATCCAGGTGCCAGATGCGGCGTCGATCGCCACCATGCGCCTGGTCCATGAGCGCACCGGGCGCAGCGTGGGCGGCTCCACGGGGACCAACGTCTGGGGAGCCTTCACGCTCGTCGCCGAGCTGGTCTCGCGCGGTGAGCGAGGGAGCGTGGTCACCCTGATCTGCGACAGCGGCGCCCGCTACACCGACACGTATTACGACGACGCATGGGTCGCCGAGCACGGTTTCGATCTGACTCCATGGAGCGAAGCGCTCGAGACCTTCCTCGAGCGCGGCGTCCTGCCCGGCGTCAGCGCCCCGGCCTAGACGTCGGTGATCACCCTCTGGATCGCGTCCGCTACCTCGGGCGGAACCTCATCCATGCCATGGACCTCGCGCGCGTGCGTGTGGATTTCAGCGAACAGTTCTTGCTCGTCATCGTTGCGCGTCACCCATTGGCAGCCGGGAACGACATCACCGCACTTGAACTGCTTCATCTGGCTTCCTCCCTTGGGCCCGTGGACGAATCCATCGTAGCGACGCAAGTACGATCCGATGAATGTGCCGCATCCTGGCCTACCTCGGTGAGGCGCTGCCACTCCAGCATCTGCTGTTCGACACCGACAACAGCCTCGTCAGGCAGTCGTACAGCCCGCAGATGATGAACACGTTCCTCAACCTCGCGGGCTTTGGCATGAAGGCCTGGGATCCGACCTCGCTACGGCCCGCGGATCCCTTCAGCTACCGCGCCACGACGCTGCCGTCGTTTGACCGCAACCTGCGCTTGCTCTCGGCCAAGCTCGCGCCGACGTGCGCAGTCGCCCACGTCCGCGGCGTGACCTACTCCGACGAGGCGGTCGTGTCGGACACCAACCTGCACCCGTTCCAGTTCTCGGGGGCGCACGTGGTGCTCGCTCACAACGGTCACCTGCGCCAGTTCGCGCGGATGCGCTATGCGCTGGTCGACCACGTGCGGCCTGAGCTCGCCGAGCGGATCGAGGGGACCACCGACTCCGAGTGGATCTACGCCTTGATCCTGTCGCAGCTCGATGACCCCTACGGGCTGCCCGAGACGCGCGAACTGGCGGATGCGACGGCGAACGCCCTGCGGATCTTGCGCACCGTCCGTGACCGGCACGGAATCGACACCTCCTCGCCGGTCAACCTGCTGGTCAGCAGCGGCCGCTCGGTCGTCGCCACGCGCTTCTCGTTCGACTACGGGTGGTATCCGCCGGAGGACGAAATGCTCGAGACCGACCTTCCGTTCGTCAGCCTTTGGTACGCGATCGGAAGCTCGTACGCCCAGGACGGGGGAAGCTGGCGGATGTCCGCCGGCGATCCGCCACGGTCGGTGATCATCGCGTCTGAGCCGCTGACCAGCGATCGCTCGAGCTGGCTCGAGGTCCCGGAGTACTCAATGCTGACCGCAGACCTGAGCTGCGGTGCGCTCGAGTTCGAGACCCGCGACCTCGATGTCTGACTCCGCGACGGTCGAATTTCTCGCCACGGTTCCCCTGCTCGGAGACCAGGACGAGGACGACCTGGCGGAGCTCAGAGCCATGCTGCGACGAAGGCAGCTTCGAGCGGGCGAGGTGCTCTGGCGCCAGGGAGAGGAGTCGCGCGAGATGGTGTTCATCGTCGACGGCGGCTTCGCGGCCACGCTCCACGTACCGGGCGATCGGGACGTCGAGATCGCGCGGTCGGGGCCGGGCGAGATGCTCGGCGAGCTGGCACTGCTCGACGGCGGCGCGCACACGATGCGCGTCCGGGCGACCGAGCCCGCGACCGTGCTGGTCCTCAACCGCACCGACTTCGCGACGCTGCTCGCGCGCCGCGTCCCGTCGGCCTTCCGTCTCAAACGCCGGCTCGCGTCGCTGTTCGTGCAACGCCATCGCAGCCAGCTCGCGCAACTCGCCGCGTCGCTGGGCGACGATCTGACCGGACCGCCGCCGAGCGGAACCCAGGCGCTCGTCGAGCTGGAGCAGTGTGGCCCGCCCGACAGCAGATACCTGCGGCGGATGGCGACCTTCCACGACTTCGATTCGCTCGCGCTGTGGGGCTTTCTGACGTCGGGCACCTACGTCCGCTGCCCGCCGGGGCGCATGCTGCTGGCCGAGGGCGCGCTCTCCGACGCCCTGTATCTGACGATCAACGGGGCGGTCGAGAACTTGCTGATCCGCGGCGACCGGCGGATCCGAATCCGGCTGGCCGGCCCCGGCAAGGCGTTCGGCTACGAGAGCCTGATCGACGGTCAGCCCTCTCCGATCACAGCGATCACGCGCGAGCGGTCGCTCCTGCTGGTCCTCCCTCGCGGCCCGTTCGAGCAGCTCTTCAACGGCGAGGACGCCGTCTCCCGCGTGTTTCTCGACGTCATCCAGCGTGACCTGGTGGCGACGTTGCGCGAGACGCTGCGTCCGCACGCCCGGCTGGCGGCCAGCCTCTAGTCGCCGGTATAGGCGGGCGCGAACACCACCAGCAGCTCGAGATCATCGCTGATGTCCTCAAAGCGATGAGTCTCGCCCGCGGCGACGAAGATGCAGTCCCCCGGCGCAACTCCGCGGGCCGACGATCCGACCCGCAGCACAGCGCGGCCGTGAACCACGTAGTAGATCTCATCCTCGTCATGCGGGGTCTGCTCATCCGTGCCACCGGCGGATAGCAGGTAGACACCGACGCTCAGTGCGGGCACGCGCAGCGGTTCGCCCCAGTTGTCGGCCCGTTCCCGCAGCTCAGCTGCGGCGCTGTCGAAGTTGAACGTGTCCATCGGAGTGCGGCGCACAGCCTAACCGCCAACAACCCGGCAATCGAGATAGCGTCCCGATCATGGCCGACGAGAGCACCAAGAACGAGAAGACCGCCGCGAAGGCGGACCACGAGCCGCCCGCCGGGGCGGAGACGACCGCCACCTGGACGGCGGCGGGCGTGTCGATCGACTACACCGCGAGCGCGCAGTGGATCGTCCTGCGCAGAAAGGAGAAGCCGGCGGCGGAGATCTTCTCCGTCTCCTACGTCGCCGACCGCGATGACGACCGTCCGGTGACGTTCGTCTTCAACGGCGGCCCGGGCGCGTCGTCGGCGTACCTGCACATGGGCGCCGTCGGGCCGCTGCGGGTGGCGTTTCCGGCCGACGGCACGCTGCCGCAGTTGCCGCCCCGGCTCGTCTCGAACGAGGACTCGTGGCTCGCCTTCACCGATCTGGTGTTCGTCGACCCGGTGGGCACCGGCTTCAGCCGCGTGATCGAGGACGACGGCAAGGACGGCGACGGTGCAAGAAGCAGCGAGCAGCGGCGAGGACGGCGACGCGCGGGAGTACTTCGGCTACAAGCGCGATCTCGAGTCGCTGTGCGAGTTCATGGGCCGGTGGCTGTCCGGCCACGGCCGGTGGGGCTCGCCGGTGTTCATCGCCGGCGAGAGCTACGGCGGATACCGCGTCGGCCGGCTTGTGCGCATGTTGCAGGAGACGACGGGCATCGGGCTCAGCGGCGCCGTGCTGATCTCCCCGGCGCTCGAGTTCGCATCGCTCTCGCCGACCGACTACGACGTGCTCGGGTGGGTCGACCTCGTGCCGACGATGGCGATCGCCGCCGTGCACCACGGGCGCTCGCGCGCGTTCGCCGCCGGCACGCCGCCTGAGGACGTGCTCGGAGAGGCGGAGCGGTTCGCCACCGGCGACTACGCCACCCTGCTCACGCGTGGCGCGTCGATGCCCGCGGTCGAACGCGACCGGATCCTCGGGCGTCTCGCCGACCTGATCGGCCTCCCGGCCGAGATGGTCGCGCGCGCTGAGGGTCGGATCACGATCGGCACGTTCACGCGCGAGCTGCTCCGCGACGAGCGCAAGGTGCTCGGGCTGTACGACGCGACGATCACGACCACCGATCCGTTCCCCGATCGGGAGGCGTTCGCCGGCCCCGACCCGACGCTCGCCGGCATCGGTCCCGCGTACACGACGGCGATCAACCGGCAGCTCCGATCGGAGATCGGCGTCGAGACCGATCGCGAGTACGTGGTGCTGAGCCACGAGGTGAACGAGTCGTGGCGCAACGACGCGCCGCAGCACTTCTTCATCGCCGCCGGTCGGCGCCACCGACGACTTCCGCTACGGCATGTCGCTCAACCCGCACATGAAGGCGTTCATCACGCACGGCCGCTACGACCTCGTGACGCCGTACTTACGCGAGCGATCGGCTGCGCAACCTGATGCGACTCGACTCCGAGATGGCCGGCCGGCTGACCGTCCGCCACTTCGACGGCGGCCACATGTTCTACGCCTGGGAGAAGAGCCGGCGCGAGTTCACCGCCGCGATCGCGGCGTTCGTCGCAGACGCGATCGCCTGACTGGCCGGTTCCCACGCCGCCCCTCGTAGTCTCGTCGTAACCCCCCGAGATCATCCCGAGGAGGCGACCATGCCCAGACCGCTCAGCAACGCTCACACCGTCACCAAGCTCCCCGCCCAAATCTCGACCGGGGCGCGCGCCTCCTACCGCGACAAGCTCGGTCTCGACGCGACGCTGGCCGACCTGCGAGCCCCGGCGTGACCTTCGCGCGCTTCGAGATCTCCGGCGTCGACGTCCGCGGCGACACGATCGCAGTTCCGGACAATTACCCGAGCAAGGGCTCGTGGCGACCGCCAGGAGCGTGGAGCAGCTGGCCGCCATCGCCGACGGTGAGCGGGTCCACGCGATCGCGCTCGATGTGACCGATGCCGATCAGCGAGTCCGCGCGGTTGAGCAGGCGCTCGAGCGGTTTGGCCGCATCGGCGTGCTCGTCAACAACGCCGGCCGGACGCAGGTCGGGGCGGTTGAGGAGACCGCCGACGACGAGCTCCGGGCGCTGTTCGAGTTGCATTTCTTTGGGCCGGTGGCGCTTTGCCGCGCGGTTCTGCCCCACATGCGGGCTCAGGGCGAGGGCGCGATCGTGCAGATGTCGAGCGTGGGCGGTCAGATCAGCGCGCCGGGCTTCGGCGCCTGCTGCGCGACGAAGTTCGCGCTCGAGGGCCTTACGCAAACCCTCGCAGACGAGGTCGCGCCGTTTGGAATTCGAACCTTGATCGTGGAGCCGGGAGCGTTTCGCACCGGGCTGTTCCGCCCGGACGCCGCCTACGAATCGGCCGAGCTGCCCGAGTACGCCGCCACTGTCGGGCCCACCCGCGACTACGTGCGCGGCAACCACCGATTACAGCCGGGCGATCCGGCAAAGGCCGCCCAGGAGGCGATAATCGCCGCGCTCGAGTCAGACGAGCCACCGCTGCGTCTCGTGCTGGGCGCGGACGCGATCGGCAACATCCGATCGCGGCTGACGGAGCTTTCAGACGAACTTGCCGCTTGGGAGGACGTCGGACGTCGAACTGCAGTCGACGGGACCTGATCCGCGATGGCGCCAGGCCCGCCGCTCGTCAGGGCTTGCGTGCTACACACAGTGCCGGGGCCATGAGCGAACCGGCGAGATCTTCTCAGTCGATGACGCGCCGGGATGTCGTCAAGGGCGCGGTCGCCCTCGCGACGCTCGGTGTCGGCTCGGTGCTTGTGGGCCGCGACGCCGCCCCAGCGGCCGCCTCACCGGCCACCCGCACCGCCAACGCCCGGCCCAGATCCGATCGACCCAGCGTGGCGATCATCGGCGCCGGGGCGGGCGGCGTCGCCGCCGCCCACTTTCTTGCCGACACGTTCGACGTCGACATCTTCGAGGCAAGGTCGAAGATCGGCGGCCATTGCGATTCGCACGTCATCGACTATCACGGGCACCGGCTCACCGTCGATCTCGGCGCGCAGTTCTTCCATCCCGACACACACCCCATCTACGTCACGCTGCTCGAGCAGCTGGGCCTCTACGATCCCGCCCACCCCAACGGCGACGACACGCTGGAGGCGCCCGCCGGCCTGTGCATCTTTCCGACCGCCGGGGGACCGCCGGTCTTCTCGTCGTCGAACCCGTTCGCGACGCCAGCCCGCGCGATCGATTTCGCCACCTACGCGCAGCTCGCGCGGCAAGCGGTTCTGTCTGAGATCTCGTGGGGAACCACCGTCGACGCCTGGATCCGCAGCCTGCCCGTCGACCAGTCGTTCAAGAACGAGGTCGTGTATCCGTGGATCACGGCGTTGATCGGGTCTCCGCGGGCCGACGCGCTGCGCGCGTCGGCGCGCTCGATTCTGCAGACGTTCGCGTTGGCGTTTCCGGCCAACGTCGCGCAGGGCGCGACCACGTACAACTCGACGATCGGCCTGCAGGGCAACCTGCAACGCCTGCTGGACCGAAGCCCGACGGTGCGGGTTCACCTCAGCACGGCCGCCCACGGCCTCAAGCGTCAGCGCAGCCGTTGGTACTTGGAGACGGCGGCCGGACACTGCGGGCCCTACCGCTTTGTCGTCTTGAACGCGCCGCCACACGCCGGACGCCAGCTGCTGCGCCCGCTGCCGGGCTTCGCGCACCTGACGGCGTTGTTGAAGGCCTACCGGTACTTCGACTCGCGCATTTTGATTCACACCGATCCGGCCTATGTGCAACGTGACCGCCGGAACTGGGCGACGTACAACGCCGGAGTCAACGGGTCCCAATGCGAGGGCAGTGTCTGGTATGGCGCCCTGCACCAGAGACTTCCATCCGGTGAGACGATCGACGTGTTCAAGTCATGGGCCGAGCGCCGACGCGCTGACCCGAAGCACATCCTGCTGGAACGGCGCTTCAAGCACCCACTGATCAGCCGCTCGACGATCCAGGCTGCCCGCGCCCTGCGGCCCCTGCAAGGCCGCGACGGCCTCTACCTCAGCGGCCAGTACACCACCGGCTTTGACTCCCAGGAGTCAGCGGTCTATTCAGCGATCAAGGTGGCCGAGTCCTTGGCCCCCGCCAGCCGTACTCTGGGATCGCTGAAGTCGCGCTTGGCCGCGCGCGGACTCGCCGGCATCTCGTACGAGCTCTGATCGTCTGGGCGGGGACGCCAGTCGGCTCGTGGCGGCGATGCCTCGCGTAACGTTGCGGCGCGAAGATGCTGGAGACACTGGAGCGGGTCCTCCGCGGTTGCGCCGACCGCTCGCGGAGGTCTGCGGGCCCGGTCCTTGCGGCGCCGGCGTGCGGGCTCGCCCTCGTCCTCGCGGGCTGCAGCGGAGCCTCGGGGACGGCCGCGGCGGCGTCGCCGTCGCCGTCGCCGGGCTCGACCTACACGTTGATGCAGATGAACCTGTGCCTGTCGGGTGTGGCCGGCTGCTATCGCAAGGTGCACTACCCGGCGGGGGTGCAGGAGGCAATCGCCCGGATCCGTGGAGCACGCCCTGAGGCGGTCACGTTCAACGAGGCCTGCAGCGGTGATGTCGCGCTGATCGCCCGGCGGACCGGCTACCACCTGCGGTTCTCGAAGGTGATCTACGACGGCCAGCCCCTGTCCTGCGTCAAACCGGGCGGCCGCGGACTCTTCGGTGACGCGGTGCTCACCAAGTCCGCTATCGAAAGCGCCGACAGCCAGCCTTTCAGGGCACAGGCGGGCCCAGAGCAGCGCCAGTGGCTGTGCGTCAGCACCCGCATCGGCGTTGACGTGTGCACCGCCCACCTGGCCTCTTACGAGTCCGTGGAGGTCGCTGCGAACGAGCCCCAGTGCGCTGAGCTCAGGGCGCTGCTCGCCCGTCGCGCGGCTCGCCGCACCGTCATCTTCGGAGGAGACCTCAACCGCCTTCCCTCATGCGCCCCGGACGGCTTCTGGATCCGCACTGACCGGTCCGCCCACCAGGATCCCGGGCTGCAGCAGGTTTACGGAACCGCCGCCTTGCGCTCGCCCTCGTCGCGGGTCGTGCCGGCGCGACACACCGACCACGACGTCCTGCTGGTCCGGGCCTACCTCAGACGGCCGGTCAGGCCGCGATTGCGCTCGTGACCGAGCGCAGCAGCGCTCAGATCCACCCGCCAGGCCCTCGGCGTGCACCTGCCCACGACCGCCTCCGGTGCCACCAGGACATCCTCCAGAAGACGAACAGGAGCGGTACCCACAGCCAGAAGAGGTGATGTCCGGTCACCGCCGAGACGACGATCAACACAATCAGGATCGGAGCCAGCGGCACCACGCGCAAGGGTCGCGGCCGCAACCACGCAGCCGAGGATCGCTCGGCGGGCTCGTCGGGCCGGGGCAGATCCGTGACGAGTTCGTCGAGCTCGCCGACGGTCTTTGACTCCAAGCAGCGCTCGAGGCGCTGCTGGAACTCGGCCAGGTCGAGACGGCCCTCGGCATGGCTCTTGCGAAGGCGGTCCGCTATTCGCTCGCGATCCGCGTCGGATGCGCGCAAGTTGGGATTGCGACCCGCAATGCGGTCCAAGAAGTACTGGTTGGTCATTCGCGCCTCCATCTTCAGTCGATAGCTCAACGATATATCGTGAGCGGTCGCTTGTCAAACACCGCCCGGTGGTCAGCCAGTCCGACGCGGAGCGAGGGCACTAGGCCGGCGATCGGGTGCGCGATCTAGACTCATCCCCGTGACGATCTTTCGAGGGCTCGGGCAAACGCCCGACGACTCAGCGCTGGCGCGGCGCGCCGCCACGGCGCACGTGGAGAGGCGCCAGACGATTCGCTCCACGCTGCTCGGAGTCGGCACGTTGGCGTGCGACAGCTGCGATGCGCCGATCGCGATCGGCGATCGCCCGTTGTTGCTGACTGACCAGCTTGCGTGCCCGTTCTGCGGCCGCCGGGGGCCGGCGCGCGACTTCCTGTCTCTCGCACGACCGACGCGACCGGCCCGAGTGGTCGTCCGGATGACCATCCCGTAGAGTGTCAGAGGCAGTCCCACGCTTGGGTGCCGCGCTCTCGCATTCTTCCTGTGGCCAGTCTTCCTAGTGGAGCGACGAGGAGTGCAGCGCAATGACGAAGCAGATCCAAGAGCCCGGCCCGGGACGGTCGACGGCGGCGGCGGCGTTCGACGAGCTCCGCAAGGAAATCGCGCAGCGTAACGAGCAGGCCCACCAGAAGGCCCGCAAGGTTCGGGACGAGCGCGAGCGGGAGCAGATCCGCGCACGTCGGGGCCACGACCTTTAGAAGCCCCCCGTTGGGCGATCGGGACCTGGTCGTGACCAGGGCCCGTCAGTCGGCGAGCTTCTTCCAGTAGCGCACGTACTCGCGCTCATGGCCGAGGCCGCATTCGAGCGCTAGCCGCATCCCCTCGGTCATCTCTCTCTTGGCTTGCCCGCGGTACTGCTCCAGCAGCTGTTGATGTTGCGCCAGCTGAGCCCGTGCCAGCTGCGCGGGGTCGGCGCCGAAGAACAGTTTCAGTATCCCGGGGTCGCGCAGTTCGAGCGATTCGCTGATCGGCTCCGCTCGCCACGCGTCCAGCTCGGCCCGTCCGCTCTCGGTCACTCGGTAGAGCTTGCGCCGTCGGCCGCCTTCCTCCTGGCGTTCTTCAAGCAGCCCCTCGCGTGCCAGGCGCGAGCACTCGCTGTAGAGCTGCGTGTGCGCCACGGTCCAGAAGTTTGAGGTGGTGGCTTCAGCGACGCGTTTGATGTCGTACGGCGTCGCCGGCTGGCACAGCTCGACCAGGCCGAGGACCACGTAGCTCGTCGTGCTCAGGCGAACGCTTGACATCGACCCCGATCATAACCTACGCTTCGAATCATACGATTTGAACCATCCGGGAGGCATCATGGCGGTGAGCACGGCGGCAGCAACGTACACAAAGGGCTTCCAGACCCTGGAGGAGGAGATCACGGTCGATGAGCTTCCGATCACTGGGGAGCTGCCGGCGTGGCTGAGCGGCTCGCTGCTGCGCACCGGCCCGGCCAAGTTCGAGGCCGGCCAGCGGCAGTTCAACCATTGGTTCGACGGGCTCGCGATGCTGCACCGTTTCACCTTCGGCGACGGCCAGGTCTCCTACGGCAACCGTTTCCTCGAGGGCCGGACCGAGCACGCCGTGCGCCGTGAGGGTCGGATCGCCTTCCCTGAGTTTGCCTCCGATCCCTGCCGGACGCTGTTCCAGCGCGTGCAGACCCTGTTCAAAGGTGGCCCCGAGTTCGGAGACTCCGCCAACATCAACGTCGTCAAGCTCGGCGAGCACTTCCTGTCGATGACCGAGGCGCCGATCTCGGTCGAGTTCGACCCCATGACCTTGAAGTCGGCCGGCGTCCCCTACATGCCGCCGGGCAACATCACGACCGCCCACCCCCACTTCGACCGCTACGACGGCGCGATGCTGAACTTCTCCGTCAAGCTCGGCCCGCGCAGCGCATATCGCTTCTACCGTGTGCCGGCCGCGACGATGGTCCCGGAGGTCCTCGCCGGGATCCCGGTCAAGGAGCCCGGCTATGTGCACTCGTTCGGCCTGACTGAGAACTGGTACGTGCTGGCCGAGTTCCCGTGGAAGGTCAACCCGCTCCGGCTCGCACTCTCGGGACGAACTTACGCCGAGAACTACCGCTGGCTGCCCGAGCAGGGCACCCGTTTCATCCTCGTCAACCGCGTCACCGGCGAAGTCCGCCAGGACCTCACGACCGACGCATGCTTCGCGTTTCACCACGTCAACGCGTACGAGGACGGCGACGAGCTGGTCGTGGACGCAACCGTCTACCCCGACGCCTCGATCATCGAGGAGCTGTACCTGAACCGGCTTCGAGTCAAGGCCCCGGATCAGCACGCGGAGCTGCGCCGCTTCCACCTGCGACCCGGCAGCCGGCACGGTCACCTCCGAACGGCTGCTCGACGAGCCCGATCGAGCTGGCGCAAATCAACTACGCGCGCTACAACGAGCGCCCCTACCGCTACGCGTGGGGGGTCGGGGAAGCCGGCGACTGGATCGACCGGATCGTGCGCGCCGACGTCCTCAACCGCACCTCCACCAACTGGCACGAGCCCGACTGCTGGCCTGGCGAGCCCGTCTTCGTGCGCCGCCCCGACGGGGTCGACGAGGACGACGGCGTCCTGCTCTCGGTCGTGCTCGACGGGCCGCGCAACACCTCGTTCCTGCTCGTGCTCGACGCGGCGGACCTCAGCGAACTCGCCCGCGCGCAAGTCCCGCACCACATCCCCTTCTCATTCCACGGCCGGTTCGCGGCGAGCGTCACGGCCAGTCGCCAGGAGTGATCCGGCGCCTGGGGCTAGCTGCGCACGGGAGCACGAGCTAACGCCGCGGGTCATGCGCCGTAAGATCGCGCTCGTGGAGAAGCTCGATCTCTCTGCCGCGGTCGATGCATGCCGATCGCTGATCAGCAGCAGGTTCTCTGACGACGATCACCACGGCGCCGCGGCGATGCTGCTCGACGACGGGACGATCCTGACGGGCACCGCCCCTGATGCGATCAATCCGTCGGTCGAGGTCTGCCACGAGACCGAGCCGTACTGCGCGGCGTTCCGGCTGGGCAGACGCATCGTCGCGTCGGTCTGTCTGCATCGCGAGCCGGGCGGACGGACGGTAGTCCTCAGCCCCTGCGGGGTCTGTCGGGAGCGACTCGCCGTCCACGGCCCCAACACGCTCGTCGCGGTCGCGGACATCGATGACGCAACACGTGTCGTGTGGAAGACGTTAAAGGACGTCCTACCCGACTACTGGATGACGGCGTTTCCCGAGGAGACCGACGCGGGCTGGACGAATTAGACAAATCGGCTCCGACCACGCGATCGCCCGAGCGCGTCTACGTATACGGAAGCTCGTCTGCGAACAGGCAGCGACACGGGCCGACCCCCGCGAAAGCGGCCCACCGCAGCCCGGGGTCGCTGGCCGGGCCTTCGCATGTTCTGGGTCGGACTGGCCCCGGGGGTTCACACCTCGGCCCCCTCAACGCCCGGTGACGGACGGCAAGCCCCGTCCTGACGGGAAGCGGACGACGGGTCTCGAACCCGCGACCTTCGGCTTGGGAAGCCGACGCTCTACCAACTGAGCTACGTCCGCGCTGGAGGCGATTCTAAGGGTCGACGCTGGCAGACGCCGACCACCCGCGGCGCCCCTCGAACAGCGGGGCGCTAGACGCTCCGCGACGGTCGCCGGAGCGCGCGGAGCCGCCTGCCCGCGCCTCGATCCGAGCCAGCGACTCGGCCTCGTCCGCCGCGCCACGATCGTCTGGCTGGTCGGCGCCACCGGACTCGAAGAATCCCATCTCGTCCTCAGCCCCACGCACGCCCGAGGCGGATCCGCATAGCGACCTCATCCTAACCGCGACGGGACTTCTCACCTTCTTGTGAACGTCGGTGATCCGATCAACGCGGGCGGTCGTATCCCAACTGACCGGATCGAGCGAGTCCCCGCTCAGGTGGAGCGCTCGACGCAAATCCATCAGGAGGAAGGGACGACCGTGAGCGAGATCACGCGACTGGACTTCATGAAGTCCTCGGCCGGAGCGGCAGCGGGTCTGACGATCATCGGCGCGCTGTGGCGCCGGCAGCCGAGGCGGAAGAGGGGCACTCCGGGTCGAGGCCCGTGGTGGCATACGTCAAGGACCCTCGCAAGGGTGAGGTGTTCGTGATGTCGGGCGCTCGCGAGGTGGTTGTTCGCGATCGCAAGCTGTCGGCCGCGATCGTGCGCGCAGCGCGCTAGCCGGAAACCGTCCCGCCGCGCGACGCGCCCGAACCGGGCCACGTCGCGCGAACAAATCCACCGGAGGTACCTGATGTCATCTCATCGCGAGGCACCGGCGATCAGCAAGGATCCGGTCGCCGACAACACTGACACTTACGCGTTCGTTTCGCCTGACGATCCCGACACGGTGACGCTGATCACGAACTACCTGCCGCTGGAGCCGCCGTTCGGCGGCCCCAACTTCTACGAGTTCGGCGACGACGTCCGCTACGACATCTACGTCGACAACGACGGCGACGGCAAGCCGGACATCACGTACGAGTTCAAGTTCGAGACGACCGTCCGCAGACCCGAACACGTTCCTGTACAACACGGGCCCGATCGACTCGATCGACAGTGTCAAGTGGAACCGGCGCCAGTTCTACACGGTCACCAAGGAAGACCAGGCATGGTCGCGGCAGGTGCTCGGCACCGGCCTCGCCTGCCCGCCGTGCAACATCGGGCCTGCCTCGACCCCTGACTACGCGACGCTCGCCTCGCAGGCGATCCACTCGCTCGGCGGCAGGCCGCACGGTGTTCGCCGGTCAGCGGCTCGAGGGGTTCTACGTCGACCTCGGGGCGATCTTCGACCTCGGCGACCTGCGCCCGTTCGAGAAGCTGCACATCGGCGGTATGGCGAACTCGTGGGCGTCAACGCGACCAACGGCGTTCGGCGTTCACACGATCGCGCTCAAGGTTCCGATGCGCGAGCTGACACGCAGCGGCACGCACGCCGACGGACCCGATGTCACAGCGACTCGGTGATCGGCGTCTGGGGTGCGGCCAGCCGCCAGCGGGCGCTGATCCGCGAGTTCGGCGGCATCACCGCCGAGTTCGGGACGTGGGTGCAGATCTCGCGGCTGGGCAACCCGCTGTTCAACGAGGTCATCGTGCCGATGGGCAAGAAGGACCTGTGGAACTCGCTGACCCCGGCCGACGACAAACGGTTCCTGCAAGTACGTCCAGCATCCGGAGCTGGCCGCGCTGCTGCCCGGTCCTGTATCCGAACGGAGTGTTCCCCAACCTCGCGGGTCTGACCGCCGCCCGCGCCGACCTGGTCGCGATCCTGCTGACCGGGATCCCGTCAGGGCATCGTCGCCGGACTTCCAGAACTTCACCGGCTCGACGCTACGCCGACGAGCTGCGGCTCAACATGGCGATCGGACCGACCAGCAGCCCGAACCCGCTCGGCGTGGTCGGCGGTGACCTCGCCGGGTTCCCGAACGGCCGGCGCGTGTTCGACGACGTGGTGACGGTCGAGCTTCGGGCGATCGCCGGGCTCACGTACCCGCTGTCGATGCCGAGTTACACGCCCGACGGTGCCGCGAACGGCGATCGACCGACGGACTCACCGACGCCGACACCACCTACCTGCCGACGTTCCCATACCTCGGGACGCCGCAGAGCGGGTATGAGACGTCGCCGCTCGGGATGGTCGCGTGAGGCGTCGCTATGAGTGTCTACGACGGCCGAGTCAACGGCCACACCACCACCACGGCGAGCATCAGCCCGCCGAGGCGGCCCAGACCGCCAGCGTCGCGCTCGACATCGGCGCGGGCCGCGGCGCGCTCGTCCTCTACCCGAGCGAGCGGTTTCGCGGTCTGGAGATCGAGATCAGCCGCTGCGACAGCGACGGCCGCCGGGTCCACACCGGCGTCCACGAGCGGACGACCGAGTCGGGCGTCCATCCTGACCGCGGTCTTCGGCAGCCTGCCGGCCGCCGAGTACAGGTCTGGGAGGACGACACGACCCCCGGACCGCGGGTCACCGTGGCCGACGGCGCCGTCGCCCAGCTGCGATTGAGCTGAGAACGTCTGCGCCCGCCCGCGTCCGCACCGGGCGGGCGGGCGCCCGACCGACGATTGAGAGGAACAGATGGAGGTAGCGAGCTTGTGCGCGGCTCAGCGGCGATCACGGATGCGGTCGTTCGTGGCGGGCTTGGATGCGGGGCAGCGGCGGGCGCTGCGTGATGATGGCCGTGGTTGTCGGCCTTCTGCACGTGGCCGGGTTCGTTCTCCTGTTCGCGGTGATCGCGCCTGGGCACTACCAGCTCGGAACGTCGCGGAGCATTCACGGTCGGCGTGGGCCTGACCGCGTACACGCTGGGGATGCGCCACGCGTTCGATGCCGACCACATCTCGGCGATCGACAACACCACCCGGAAGCTGATGAGCGAAGGCAAACGGCCGCTGTCGGTCGGATTCTGGTTCTCGCTCGGCCACTCGACGATCGTGTTCGCGCTCGCGATCCTGATCAGCGCCGGCGTCAAGGCGATCAACGGGCCGGTCGCCAACCACAACTCCCACCTGCACCAGCTCACGACCACGGTCGGGACGCTGGTCTCGGGCAGTTTTCTGTACCTGATCGCGGCGCTCAACATCGTGATCCTGATCGGAATCATCCGCGTGTTTCTGCGAGATGCGCAGCGGCCGCTACGACGAGCAGGCACTCGAACAGCAGCTCAACCAGCGCGGGTTCATGAACCGACTACTGGGCCGCCTCACCCGCTCGATCACCAAGCCCACCCACATGTACCCAATCGGAATCCTGTTCGGACTCGGATTCGACACCGCGACCGAGGTCACGCTGCTCGTGCTCGCCGGCGGCGCAGCCGGCGCCGGACTCCCCTGGTACACGATCCTCTGCCTCGCGCTTCTGTTCGCGGCCGGAATGTCGCTGCTCGATGCGATCGACGGGTCGTTCATGAACTTCGCCTACGGATGGGCGTTCTCAAAGCCGGTCCGCAAGGTCTTCTACAACCTCACGATCACCGGCCTCTCGGTCGCCGTCGCACTGGTGATCGGGACGTTCGAGCTCGGCGGCCTCGCCGCCAGTCAGCTCCACCTCGCCGGCCCGGTCTGGAGCTGGCTCGAGAACGTCAACATCAACATGCTCGGGTTCGTGATCGTCGTGATGTTCGTCATCACCTGGGCGGTCGCGCTGACCGTCTGGCGGCTCGGGCGGATCGAGGAACGGTGGGAGGCGCGCCCGTGACCACAGCGCTCACCTGGGCTCCGCGACGATGGCCGGGTTGAGCTCGGCCGCCGGCTGAGACGCCCACCCACCGGCCTCGCAGGGGGCGCAGCCGAGGGCAGGCGGGTACTAACCTTGCGCTGGCAATGCGGCGCTTCGTACTCCCCGGCATGATCGCGGCCGCCGCGGTCGCGCTGCTGGCCCTGCTCGCGTTCGGCGTCTCCAACCAGAGCGACAACTCGTCGATCGACGCCCAGGTCGCGCGGGGCAGCTTCCCGGTCGCCCCGAGCTCGGACGTGTCGCTGCCGATGCTCGGCTCGTCGGCCCAGAGGACTCTGGCGGACTATCGGGGCAAGGTCGTGGTGCTCAACGTGTTCGCGTCGTGGTGTGGCCCGTGCGCGTCCGAGGCGCCGCTGCTGGCTCGCGAGCAGCACGTGCTCGCCACGCACAACGCGACCATGCTCGGCGTCACATACCTGGACAACTCGAGCGCTTCGGAGCAATTCGCCCACCGCTACCACCTGAGCTATCCGATCCTGCGTGACGTCAACGGCAACTTCGTGCGCTCGTTCGGCACCACCGGAGTCCCCGAGACGTTCGTGATCAACCGCGCCGGCCGGATCCAGGCCCTGCAGCGCTTCCCGGTCACGCAACGATGGTTGAGCCGCACTCTGCCCCCGATCCTCGCTCAACGGTCGTGAACCCGATCCGTCGCAAGGCCACCGCGGCCGCGCTCGTGCTGGGGCTGCTCGGAGTGCTCGCCGGCGCGCCCCCCGGAGCCGCAGCCGCCCCGCCCCGTGCGTCGCTCACGCAGATCGAGAACGACGTCATGTGCGTCGCCTGCCACGAGTCGCTGGCGGTGGCCCAGTCGCCGGAGGCATTCTCCGAGCGCGCCTATATCCGACAGCTGATCCGCCAGGGGCTGACCAAACAGCAGATCGAGAAGCAACTGGTCGCCCAGTACGGACCGGCGGTGCTCGGCAAGCCGCCGGCGCACGGCTTCAACCTCCTGATCTACGTGCTGCCACCGCTGCTGCTCGCAATCGGGATTGTGACGCTCGCGATCACAATCCCGAAGTGGAGACGGCGGTCGCGGTACGCGGCGGCCGCGCCCCTCCCCCCCGGCCCGGTGCTGGATCCCGACGACGCGCGCCGGCTCGACGAGGACCTCGCCCGTCGCGCATAGGCGTGCCAAGCGGCTACATCGAGTCGGGCGCCCGCACCCCCAGCAGCCCGAGCGCCAGCTCGATCGCCTGTCGCGTGCTCTGCGACAGCGCGATCCGGAACGACTCGACCTCCGCGGGCTGTGCGCCGATCACCTTGCAGTCGCGGTAGAAGGCGGTGAACTCCTGCGCGAGCTCGAGCGCGTAGGTGGCAATCCGGTGCGGCGCCCGCCGCTCGGCTGCCTCCGCGACCTCGTCGGGGAACGCGGCCAGCGCTTTGACGAGCGTCCGCTCGGCCGGCTCGAGCGGCCCCGATCCCCATGCCGCATCGGCGGCGAGCGCCGCGGCAGCCCGTGACTCGTCGAGCTTGCCGAGCATCGTCACGATCCTCGCGTGCGCGTACTGGACGTAGTAGACCGGGTTCTCGGATGACTCGCGGCGCGCGAGGTCGAGGTCGAGGTCGATAGTGCGGTCGTGTGAGCGCTGGAGCATGAAGAACCTGGTCGCGTCGACGCCGATCTCGTCGAGCAGCTCGTCGAGCGTGACGAAGTCCCCGCGCCGCTTTGACATCGCCGCGCGCTCGCTGCCCTCGATCAGGTGCACGAACTGGAGGATCGGCATTTCAACGCAGTCGGGATCGCCGCCGAGCGCGGCGAACGCGGCCTTCATCCGAGCGACGTACCCGTGGTGGTCGGCGCCGACCGGGATCAGCTGCAGCTCGACCCCCCGCTCGCGCTTCTCTAGCAGGTAGGCGAGATCGGCGGCGAAATAGGTCGGCGTGCCGTCAGATCGTTCGAGCACGCGGTCCTTGACATCGCCGAAGGTCGTAGTCCGCAGCCACAGGGCGTCCTCGGAGCGGTACGTATGGCCGGCCTCCGTGACCAGCTCGAGCGCACGGTCGAGCAGGCTCGGCGAGCCCTCGTGCAGCGTGCGCTCGCTGAAGAAGCGGTCATACCTCACGCCATAGCGCTCGAGCGTTCCCTTGATCCGGACGAGCAGCAGCTCCACCGCCCGCTGGGCGGCCTCGTCGGCAGTCATCTCCTGCACGCCGGGGATCGACTCCGCCAATCCGCGCACATAGTCGCCCTGGTAGCCGCCCTCCGGGACGTCGGCGCGCCGGGCCCGCGCCTGGACCGACTCACCGAGCAGACGGATCTGGGAGCCGGCGTCATTGAAGTAGTACTCGCGCCACACCTCGTGACCGTGGTGGGCGAGGATCCGCGCGAGCGCGTCGCCGTAGGCGGCGTGCTGTCCGCTGACCGCGACCAGCGGGCCGGTCGGGTTGGCCGACACGAACTCGACCAGCACTCGCCGGGCAGGGTCGGCGCCCCCCGCCGCGAAGCGGTCCCCCGCATCGAGCACGCTACGCGTCGCACGCCGGTACCAGAGGTCCGACAGGGTCAGATTCAGAAACCCAGGGCCTGCGACCTCATAGGCGACCAGCTGGTCGCCGAGCATCCCGGCCAGCGACGCTCCGACCCGCTCGGAGATCTCGCGCGGCGGCTCGCCGAGCGCGGGTGCGAGCAGCATCCCGACGTTGGTCGAGTAGTCGCCCTGGCCCTCGCGCTTGGATCGATCCACCCGCGCCTGCGCGGGCGGCTCGCCGTTGCGGCCCCGGACGACGGCGGCGGCGGCCTCGACCGCGCCTCGCAGCTCGGTCAGCGGGGGCGTCATACGGTGTCGGGGTTCGGTTGTTGCAGCACGCGTCTGAGCGTACCCATGCACGCCGGCCGGGGCCGCGCGGCGACGAGCGACTCCGCTCAGTAGTGGTACGGCTCTCGTGCGAGGATCTTGTGAGCGCGATAGAGCTGTTCGAGGAGCACCACCCGCGCCAGCTGATGGGGAAGCGTGATATCCCCGAGCGACAGCCGATGATCGATGCCGTCGAGGTTCGGGGGATGGCCAAACGGGCCCCCGATCACGAAACAAAGGTCGCGGCCGCTGCGCCTGCGCTCCTCGAGGAAGACGGCGAACGCGAGCGAGTCGGGCTTCTCCCCCGTGCGATCCAGCAGCGATACGAACGCCCGCTCCGGGAGCCGCCGCACCACCTGCTGGTCCTCGCGCACCTCGATCAGCTCGAGCTTCGTATGGCCCGCGAGCAGCTTCTGATAGTGCTGAACGTCGTCTGCGAACGGCGGGCGCAGTCTGCCCACGGCGACGACGACGATCCGCACGATGGGATACTAAGCGCATATGGAAGATCCCAATCCGCCAGAGCGCCACATAAACATTCACTTCTCGCCGGACATCATGGCCGGCGTCTACTCGAACTTCGCGAATGTCAGCCACTCCGATTACGAGTTCACGATCACGTTCGCGCGCGTCGATCACGAGGTCGAGGAGGATGAGATACCCGGCGTCGTGGTGTCGAGGATCAACCTCTCGGCGCGCTTTATGCAGGAGCTGATCGAGGCGATGCAGGACAACTACTCCAAGTGGCAGACGCGCGAGGGGATCAAGAATCTGCCCGAGTACGGTGGCGGTGGCGGCGGCCGCACCGACTCGACTCGCGACGACGACTGACCTCCCCAAGCGGCTGGCGCCGATGACACGCTGCGGCGTCCTGCTACCGAGCTTTGACCCGTTCCGCGAGGGCGGGCCCTCACAGATCACAGCCGCGGCGCGGCTCGCCGAGGAGCTCGAGTTCGACTCGGTCTGGGTCGGCGATCACCTCGCCTGCCCCGCCCCGGGTCTCGACGCGCCGAGTTGTCTGGCGGCGGCGGCAGCGGTGACCGAGCGCGTGTCGCTCGGCTTCAGCGTGATGCTGATCGGCTTGCGCCCGGCGGCCTGGACCGCGAAGCAGCTGATCTCGATCGACGCTCTGTCTGACGGGCGGTTGCTGCTCGGCGTCGGCGTCGGGGGCGAGTTCCCGCAGGAGTTCGAGGCGGCCGGCGTACCCGTGAGCGAGCGAGGCGCGCGCGTCGACGAGACGCTCGCCGTCCTGCCGGACCTGCTGACCGGGCGAGCGGTCGAGCACGCCGGCCAGACGATCACGCTCCAGATCCCGCCGCTGGAGCCCGCGATGGCGGCACCGCCGCGGATCCTGATCGGCGGCCGCGGCGAGCGGGCGCTGGTGCGAGCGGCCCGGTTCGGCGACACGTGGCTGCCGATGTGGCTCACCCCCGAGACGCTGTCGCGCCGCGCCGGGCGCCTCGCCGAGCTGGCGGCCGAGCATGGCCGGGCGACGCCGACGCTGGCGCTGCTGGTGGGCGTGCACGTCGATGACTCCCTCGAGGCGGCGCGACGTGAGGCCGAGGGCCACCTCCGCGGCCAGTACGGGTTGGCACTCGAGGCGGTGCAGCGGTGGACGGCGCTGGGCACTGTCGAGCAGGTGACCGCCTATCTTCATTCGCATGCTGTCGCGGGTGTGGAGGAGTTCGTGTTGATGCCGCTCGCCCGCGACGCGCTGCGTCAGTACGAGCGGCTGGCCGAGGTGAGCGCCAAGCTAAGGGCCGTCCGCCCGGGCGCCGGCGACCTGACCCCAAGGTTGCAGACCCCTTGAGCTCCCTGTCACGCCCAGATGACCCGGTCGTAACCGGGATCGGTGCACTGACGCCGCTCGGCAACACCGCGCCCGAGACGTGGCGGGGGCTGGTCGAAGGGCGGTCCGGCGTCGGCCCCGTGACCTCGTTTGACGCGTCCGGGCTGCCGGTTCGGATCGCGGGCGAGGTCAGCGGCTTTGATCCCGAGCGCGAGCTCGGGACCAAGCGCGCGCGGCGCTCCGCGCGCTTCAGCCAGCTGGCGATCGTCGCCGCCCGCGAGGCGGTGGCCGACGCCGCGCTCGACGTGTCGGCCAGCGGCGAGCGAACCGGGGTCCTGATCAACAACGCGGTGATCGCGATGCCGGAGGCCGAGCAGAACATCCGCGCCCTTCAGGCCCAGGGGCCGCGCGAGGTCAGCTCCTACTTCGTCCCCCAGATGATCGCCAACATGCCCGCCTGCGAGGTCGCGATCGAACTCGGCGCGCTGGGACCGGTGTCTGCCAGCGCGCTGGCCTGCGCGAGCGGCACCTACGCGCTCCAAGAGGCCCGGCGGTGGATCCTCGACGGCGAGGCGGATGTGGTCATCGCCGGCGGGACCGACGCCGCGATCACCGAGGTGATGTTCGCCGGCCTGGCCAAGATGGGGCCGCTTTCAGAGCGCAACGACGAGCCCGAGCGCGCCAGCCGCCCGTTCGACGCCGATCGCGATGGGTTCGTGTTCGGCGAGGGAGCGGTCGTGATGGTGCTCGAGTCGGCTGCGCACGCCGCCGCGCGCGGCGCCCGCGTGTACGGCACGGTCGCCGGTGCGGCGCTCACCTGCGATGCGTTTCACATGAGCGCCCCCGAGCCGTCGGGGGTCAGCGCCGCGCGGGCGATCTCGCTCGCGCTGCAACGCAGCGATGCGACGCCCGGCGAGCTCGACTACATCTGCGCCCACGGGACCGCTACCAAGGCCAATGACCGGGCCGAGACGCGTGCGATCAGGATCGCGCTCGGCGCGGCGGCCGACGGGATTCCGGCGAGCTCGCCGAAATCGATGGTCGGCCACCTGATCGGAGCCGCGGGCGCCCTGTCGGTGATGGTCTGCCTGCTGGCGATGCGCGACGGGGTGCTGCCGCCGACCGCCAACCTCGAGACGCCAGACCCGGAGTGCGATCTGGACTACGTCCCGCTGCGCGCCCGCCAGGCGACGGTCAGGACTGCAGCGGCGAACGCGTTCGGCTTCGGCGGCCAGAACTGCGTTGTGATCGTCCGCGCGCCCTAGTCCGTCTCAGGACGGAAGGCGGCCCCGAACGCAACCGCGGCGCCGATCCGTTCGGTGGTCGGCGGGTGGGTGGACAGCAGCTTCGTGACCCAGCGCGGCGGCTCGAGATCGGCGACATTCTGGACCGCGATCGCCCGCTCGAACGAGACGAACGCGTCCGGCGCCCCCGCCAGCTCGAGCGAGTAGGCGTCGGCACGGCGCTCGATCGCCCGTGACAGGCGGTTGCCGATCAACCCGACCGGGGCGCTCACCAGGCCGGCGGCGAGTGCCAGCGCGGGCAGCGCCGCGGGGGTGCCGCGGGCTGGTGAGAGGGTCCAGCTGAGGTGCTGCACGGCGCGCGTCGCCGCCGGCGCCACCAGCGCGGCGTAGCCGATGCCGCGGGGCACGTCGCGATGGCGCACATGGCCGAGCTCGTGGGCCACGACGACGCGCACCTCGTCGCGGCTGTAGCGATCGAGCAGGGTGTCGAACAACACGACCCGCTTGGTCGGTCCCAGTCCGGTGACGTATGCGTTGGCGGCCGTGGTGCGGCGGCTGGCGTCAACTGAGTAGACCTCGCCGACCCGCACTCCGGCGGCCGCCGCGAGCGCCAGCACGTCAGACCGCGCCTCCCCCTCTGGCAGCGGCGTGAAGTCGTTGAACAGCGGATCGAGGACCACCGGCGCCAGCGCCGCCAGCCCCGCCCCGACCGCGACCGAGCCGATCGCCGCCGGCGCCCACCAGGTGTCGGGATACCTACGGGTCGCGGCCACGATTGCGGCGCCCCCGGCGCCGGCGAACGCTGCCTCGATCGCGCCCGCCTTGACAAGGTCAGCCGCCCAGCCGCCCCAGCTCTGCGTGTCGAGACCGGCGCCGATCGCTCGCCGGCGCGAGACGACGCGGAGCGGCAGCGTCGGCACCGTGAGCGCGGCCGCGAGCGACGCCCCTGATACCGCCGCGCCGGCGACCGGGTGGCGCCACTGGGTGTCGGTGGACAGGCGTGCCGGCGGCGTGCGCACGAGCAGCGCCATCGCGCCGACGTCGATCGCCATCCGGGCCAGGGCCAGCGCCCGTTGCGGTCTCGCGTATCGCGACCCCCGCTCGATCTGCTCGGCCGTGAAGTAGTCGCGGACGTTGACGGGCGCGGGCTCGATCGCCTTTGCCCGCGGGGCGAGCGCCCTGCGGGCGCCCTCGGCGACCGCCAGCGCCAGCGCCATGGCGGCGGCTGTCTGGTGACGCTTGGACCGGCTCACCCGCGAGACTGTAGAGATGCGCGTTGCGATCGTGTCCGACATTCACGGCAACTGTCAGGCGTTCGAGGCGGTGCTGGACGAGATCGAAGCGTCGGAGTGCGACGAGCTCTGGTGCCTAGGGGATCTGGTCGGCTATGGAGCCGACCCGGACGCATGCGTGGGACTCGCCCGCGCCCATGCGGCAATCTGCCTGGCAGGCAACCACGATCTCGGCGTGCGGGGTTCGCTGCCTCTGGAGCAGTTCTCGCGCGGGGCCGCACTGGCGGCGACGTGGACCCGCGAGACGATCACCGAGGAGACTCGCGAATACCTCGATCGGCTCGAGCCCTTCAACCTCGACGAGATCGTTGGGCTCTACCACGCCAGCCCCCGCGATCCGGTCTGGGAGTACGTCCTCTCGCCGCTCCAGGCCGAGCTCTGCCTCGACGTCCAGCAGCAGCGCGTTGCGCTGATCGGCCACTCACACGTGGCGCTTTCGTTCTCGCGGTTCTCGGGCGAGCCCGCGACCGGCGAGGTCCGCAGCGCCGACGACGAGCTCGTGGTCGCCGAGGGCGAGTGGCTGATCAATCCGGGCAGCGTCGGCCAGCCCCGGGATGGAGATCCCCGGGCCTCCTGGCTGGAGCTCGATTTCGACGGCTGGCGAGCGATCTACCGCCGCACCGACTACGACATCGCCGGCGCGGCGGCCGCGATCAGAGCCGCCCGGCTGCCCGATTCGCTTGCCGAACGGCTCCAGTACGGTCAGTGAGCGACAGGCACTCGCCCGGCCGGGGGCGCCGGGCGGTCTAACTTCAAGCAAACGGGAGCAGCCTCTAAAGTCAGGCGACGGATGGGCCATGGCGCAAAAGCATTCCTGGCCGGGAGTCTTGGCTTCGCGGTCGCATTCGTCGTCGCTTGCGGGGGCAGCAGCGGCCTGCTCTCAAGCCAGCAGGCGAGCAGCCTCAACGCCCAGCTGAGCGCCGTCTCGTCGGCAGTTTCAGCGCGCCAGTGCGCCGCGGCCCAGAGTGCGGCGCGGCAGTTCACCGATCTCGTCGGTCAGCTGCCTCGGGGGGTCAGCGGGACGCTGATCCGGAGCCTGGGCGTCGGCGCTCAGACGATCAGCGAGCTCGCGGCCCGGGACTGCCACGGCACCGTCACTCGCTCCAGCAGCTCGTCGAGCACGTCCTCGACGACCTCGACGACCACGACCAACCCGACCACGGCCACCACCCAGACCAACCCGACCTCGTCGAGCTCGAGCAGCTCGTCGTCGTCCACGACCGCAACGAATCCGACTGGCACGGGTACTAACACCAACGGAGGCGCCGGGTTGACGACCGGCCAGGGCTAAGGGCAAGAGCGACAATGACTGGCACGACCACGATCGCCGGCAGGTACCGGATCGAGGGCCGCCTCGGGGTCGGCGGGATGTCGACCGTCCACCTCGCGTTCGACAACCGCCTCGAGCGCTACGTCGCGATCAAGCTGCTCGCCGAGCACCTGGCGGACGACCCGACGTTCGTGTCGCGGTTTCGCCGCGAGGCGCTGGCAGCCGCTCGGCTCGTGCACCCGAACATCGTCCAGGTGTTCGACTTCGGCTTCGACGCCGGACATCACCAGCACTTCATCGTCATGGAGCACGTGCCCGGCAACTCCTGCGCCGAGCTGTTGCGCGATCGCGGTCATCTCGGGGTCGAGGAATCGCTGGGGATCGTCACCCAGGCATGCCGCGGGCTCGATTACGCCCACCGCCACGGGGTCGTGCACCGTGACGTCAAGCCCGGCAACCTGCTGGTGTCCGACTCCGAGGTGGTCAAGCTGGCCGACTTCGGGATCGCGCGCGCCGCTGATCAGTCGAGCATCACCCAGGTCGGGTCGGTGCTAGGGACGGCGGCCTACCTGTCGCCCGAGCAGGCTCGCGGCGACGAGGCCGGGCCGCGCGCTGACCTCTACTCGCTTGCCGTCGTCACCTACCAGCTGATCTCGGGCCGGTTGCCCTACGAGGCCAACTCGCTGTCCGAGCTGGCGCTCAAGCAGCAACGCGAGGCCCCGTTCCCGCTCGATCAGCTCAACGTCGACGTGCCCCACCCGCTCGCGCAGGCGGTGGCGATGTCACTCGCGATCGACCAGCATGCCCGCCCCGAGACCGCGCTGGAGCTGGCCGATGTGCTCCGCGACGCCGCGCGCGGGATCGCCCCTCCGGGGGCTGACTCGGCCGAGTTCGCCACCAGCGCCGCGACCCAGTACATGGGTGACCGCGACGACCCGACCGAGGCGACCCGCGTCTCACCGCGCGGGACGCAGCGAACCCAGCAGACCAAGGTCGCACGACAGGTGCCGCCGCGGCGGCCCCCGCAGGGCGCTCAGCAGCGCGCCCGGCGGCGCCAGCCGCCGCCACCGAAGAGCGGTCGCGGCTTTCGGCGTTTCATGGTTGTGATGGTGTTGATCGCGGTGCTCGCGCTGATCGTGATCGCAGCCGTCGTGATCGCCGACAGCACCTCGACCACCGTCGTGCACTACCAGAAGGTGATCGCCCACGACGCCCAGTCGGCGATCAATCAGGTCAGCAGCCTTATCAGCAAGTACACGAAGTAGCGCCGGGCGCGGCGCCCGAGCGGATCGCCGCCGCCATGTCCGGCAGCCGGTCACCGTCAATCGCCGCCCGCAGGTCGGCCATCAGCCGCGCGATGAAGCTCAGATTGTGCTGCGTCACGAGTCGCATCCCGGTCAGCTCGTGCGCCCGCAGCAGGTAGTGGAGGTAGGCGCGCGAGTGACCGGCGCTGCAGGCCGGGCACGGGCAGCCCTCGAGGATCGGCTGATCGGATCGCGCCCACCGGGACTTGACGAGATCGAGCCGCCACCGCGCCGATGGATCGGCCACCAGCGCGACCCCGTGACGACCCAGCCGGGTCGGCATCGCGCAGTCGAAGGTGTCGATTCCGAGCTCGACGCAGGTGAGCAGATCGTCGATCTCGCCGATTCCAAGCAGGTGCCGAGGGCGGTCGGGAGCGACGCGTTCCAGATCGCCGGTTGTCCACGCCACGACCTCATACATCTGCGCCTTATCGCGCCCGAGCGAGCCGCCGATCGCGATCCCGTCCGCCGCGCTCGAGCCGACGGCCTCAGCGGAGATCGTGCGCAGGTCGCGCTCGACGCCGCCCTGGACGATCCCGTAAACGGCCTGCGCCGGCGGCCCGTGCTCGCGATGCCATGTCAGGCACCGGTGAAGCCACCGGTGCGTGCGCTCCATCGAGCGCGCGGTGTAGTCGCGGGTGACGTGAAACGGAGTGCACTCGTCGAGCACCAGCGCGATGTCGGAGCCCAATGCCGCCTGGACTTCCATTGACGTCTCGGGACCGAGGAAGCGCTCGGAGCCGTCGACGTAGGAACGGAACCGGACCCCCTGCTCCTCGATCGCCAGGATCGAGCCGTTTGACGCGGCCTGACCGCCCGCGCCGGGCTGCGAGCGGCGCCCCTTGATCTCATCGGCGACGCCACCGTGGCCCATCGAGAAGACCTGAAAGCCGCCCGAGTCGGTGATGATCGGACGGTTCCAGCCCATGAAACGGTTGAGCCCGCCGAGCTCGTCGATCAGCTCCGGACCGGGTGACAGGAATAGGTGAAAGGTGTTGCCGAGAACCATCTCGAAGCCGAGCGCCTCGACGTCGCGCGGCTCGAGCGTCTTGACCGCCCCACGGGTTGCGAGCGGCACGAATGCCGGTGTCGACACGGCACCGTGCGCAAGCTGGAGCGTGCCGCGCCGCGCCTGGCTGTTGCTGCATCTGGAGCTGATCGTGAACACCACTGGCTGACCCTACCCGGGCGTTCGCCGCGGGGCCCTCCCGTAGCCTTGAGCGATGCGCTGGCGCACCCTGCTCGTCACCGTCGCGCTGGCGTTCGCGATCGCGGCCTGCGGTGGCGCTGGGGCGTCGCCGCCGGGCCAGGGGAAGCGGCTGTTCAGCGAGGATTGCGCCGTCTGCCACACGCTGACCGGGGTCAACTCGCCCAGCCACCAGGGCGGTGACCTGCTGCGCGCCCAGATGAGCAGATCCGACCTGCTCCAGTTCACGCGCGAGATGCCGGTCCGCCACGCGCTGTCGCAGGCCCAGCTTGCGACCGTCGCCGACTACGTCCTGGCCGTGCAGCGGAGCGGCAGGTAGGGCCGCTCGGCTACCCCGCCTGCGCGGGCACGAGCTCCCCAACCTCCGATGAGGTCTGACCGGACGGCTCGAGGCCGCCGGCGACCACGATCGCGCCGCCGACCGCCACCGTCCCCGTGTCCGACAGCGCGCGCGGGAGCCGCCCGGCGGCCGTGACCGCGCCGGTGTGCGGGTCGATCGCCCAGATCGCGGCGGTCTGCTCGTTGTCGAGCTCGCCGCGACCGCCGATCAGGTAGGCCGTCGACCCCAGCGTTGCGGCGCTGCCGTGGGTGATCGGATGGCGCAGCCGCCCGATTCGGGTGACGGCGCCGGTCGCCGGATCGAAGCTGTAGATCGCGTCACTTGCCGCGGACGGCGTCGAGCCGCCGATCACCAACAGCCGCCCATCGACGGGCGTCACCGCCGAATAGCGAAGCCCAACCGGCAGGTGGCCGGCGACCTTCACGGGCGACCCTGGCCGCCACGCGAGGATCGTGTTGAACCAGTTGACCCCGTCGTAGCCGCCGACGATGTAAGCGGTGCCACCGAGCTCAGCGACCCCGACGTCGGACTGGGCATGCGGCAGGTGTCCGACCTCGGTCACCGTGCCGGTCGCGGGGTCGAAGCTCAGGATATGGTCGAGCTCGGAAAACGAGCCGCCGCCGAACACGTACACCCGGTCGCCCAGCGCCGCGCCCTGGGCATCGTGCTGGGCCAGCGGCAGCGTGAACGTGTGCAGGGTCCTGTGGAGGCTCGCAAGCTCGATCCCGGCGGTCGACGAGTCGGCCTCGTCGAGACCCCCGATCAGCACGAGATGACCGTCGGGGAGCGTCGCGCTGGCCGGATCGCGCAGCGGCGCCGCGAGCGAGAACAGCGGCCGATAGACGAGCCGAGCCGGCCGCGGCCGGGCGGACGCGGTGGTCGAAGTCGTATGAGCCGGACCCGAGCTCGTGGTCGCAGGGTGGCTGCTCGAGCCACAGCCCGCGAACGTGATCGCAACCAGCGCAGATGCGGCGGCGACCCAGCGACACGGCCTCGTCGCGGGGCGGTTCGGGTCTTTGCGAGCCCCGCTCGATGTCGCCGGCAGCAGGTGGATGCGGGCGAGGGTAGCCAACCAACTGACCGGCTCCGAGCGTCGTGAGCGGATTCTCACGGTCGGCTTAGTTGATTCGTATGGCGACGGGGCAGCCTGCTCGGAGTGCATCGGCGCGCGTTGACCGCAGCGAGCAACACAGCGCGGCCGACTGGCCGGCGCCCGGCCGGCACCTCGCGGCCGTCACCGCTGGCGGCGCCCGTGCTGATCGCGCTGTTGGTGGCATCGCTGCTGCTGGCGGCCTGCGGCGGCGCCGGCAAGACGACAACGACCGCCCACCGCGCGCATCTCAAGCTCCCGTCCAGCGCGGCACGGGCGCGCGATCGGTCGCCGGCGAACGTCTACGCCGCCGACGGCGCCGGGAACCTGAGCCCCGCCGTGCGAGGCGACCCGGCACTGGTTTACGTGCCCAACAGCATGAGCGGCACGGTCAGCGTGATCAGCCAGCGGACGATGAAGGTGATCCGCCAGTTCCCGACCGGCGAGCTTCCTCAGCACGTCACCCCGTCGTACAACCTCAAGACGCTGTACGTCGACAACGACCTCGGCAACACGCTCACCCCGATCAACCCGCGCACGGGGCAGCTCGGGCGTCCGATCGCAGTCGAGGACCCCTACAACCTCTACTTCACCCCCGACGGCAGGTTCGCGATCGTGGTCGCCGAGCGCCTCGCCCGGCTCGACTTCCGCAACCCCAACACGATGGCGCTCGTGCACTCGCTGTCCGTGCCCGAGTGCAGGGGCGTCGATCACATGGACTTCTCGGCCGACGGCCGGTACGCCTTCGCCAGCTGTGAGTTCGCCAGCATGATGATCGAGATCGATCTGCGAACCCAGCGTGTGATCCACACGCTGGTGCTCGATCACGGCAATGCGAGCCCTCAGGACGTCAAGCTCTCGCCCAACGGCCAGACCCTCTACACCGCCGACCAACTTAACGGCGGCCTATGGGAGATCAACCCCGACACCTTTCGCGTGATCGGCTTCCTGCGGACGGGAGCCGGAGCGCACGGCCTCTATCCCAGCCGTGATGCCCGCGTGATGTACGTCTCCAACCGGGAGGCCGGCTCGGTCTCGGTCGTCAGCTTCAGGACCCGGCGGGTGATCAAGACCTGGCAGCTGCCGCTGCCGGCGAGCCCCGACATGGGCGGCGTCTCGGCCGATGGCAGGACGCTCTGGCTGAGCGGCCGCTACAACGCGGTGGTGTACGCGATCAACACTTTGACCGGACGGTTGCGCGCGACGATCCCGGTTGGCCTGGGGCCACACGGACTCTGCGTGTGGCCCCAGCCTGGGAGATACTCACTCGGCCACACCGGGATCCTGCGCTAGCAGCCCGGCAGGCGAGTAATGGGTCTGCGAATCGTTACTCCGCCGACTCGGTCTCCGCGGAAGACGCGATCGTCTTAGGCTCTGGGCCGACGCTGATCGCGACCTTGCGCGGCTTGCGCTGCTCGGGCTTCGGAACCCTGACCTCGAGCACGCCGCGGTCGAACGTCGCCTTGACGGACTCGGGGTCGACACCCTCGGGCAGCGTCAGCGAGCGGCGGAACGAGCCCGAGCTGCGCTCGATCCGGTAGTAGCCCTCCTTGCGCTCCTCGTGCTCGGACTTGCGCTCACCGGAAACGGTCAGCACGTTGTCGTCGAGCTCGATCTTGACGTCGTCCTCGGACAGGCCGGGGAGATCGGCGCGCAGTACGAACTCGCCGTCGGTCTCAACCAGATCCGTCGCCGGAATCCAGCGGCGCAGCGTGTTCGGCGCGGGCGTCGGGGTGTCGAAGAAGGTGTTGAAGAGCCGGTTCATCTCGTTATGGATCGTGCCAAGTTCGCGAGCCGGCTCCCAGCGGATAAGTGCCATTTCGGCTCCTTTTGGGAGAGGACAGAGTTTTACGTAGTCGTAGTATAAAACCTAAGTCGGATTATATCAGATCTTCGCCCGCGCCCCGGGCGCACGCTGAGGGCTTGGAACCGTTGCTGCCGTATAGACGAAGAGCGTTCCAAGCCCCCCGGAGGCGGGGCGCGCCGCTCAGCGCTCGATCAGGGACCGGCCCGTCATCCCCGCGGGCTGCTCGATTCCCAGCATCTCGAGCAGCGTCGGCGCGACGTCGGCGAGCACGCCGCCCGACCGGAGCGTCAGCCCGGGGACGGTCACGATCACCGGCACCGGGTTGAGCGAGTGCGCCGTGTTGGGGCTCCCGTCGGGCTCGAGCATGTGGTCGGCGTTGCCGTGGTCAGCGGTGACCAGGCAGGCTCCGCCTGATTCGTGGACGGCGTCGATCACCGGCTCGAGGCACCGGTCGACGGTCTCCACCGCCTTCACGGCCGCCTCGATCACGCCGGTGTGGCCGACCATGTCGGCGTTGGCGAAGTTGATGATCCCGAACTTCGGCGGCTCGGTCCGCCATGCCCGAACGAACGCGTCCGCGGCCTCGAAGGCGCTCATCTCGGGCTTGAAGTCGTAGGTCGGGACATCGCGCGGCGAGGGCACCAGCTCGCGCTGCTCGCCCTCGTAAGGATGCTCCTCCCCGCCGCCGAAGAAGTACGTGACATGCGGGTACTTCTCGGTCTCGGCCACGTGCAGCTGGCGCTCGTGCCGGGCGGCGATCACCGCCGGCAGGGTCGTCTGCGGCGGCTCGGGCCCGAACGCGACCGGATATGGCCACCCCTCTTCGTACTCGGTCATCATCGTGTAGCGCTTGACCGTTTCGGCGCCGCCGCGATCGACGTCTGTGAACTTCGGATCGGCAAGCGCTCGAGTGATCTCGCGCATCCGGTCGGGACGGAAGTTCAGCCCCAGGACGGAGTCCTGTGACCGGATCCGGGCCTCGTCACCGACCAGGATCGGCGTGATGAACTCATCGGTCTCGCCGCGCTCGTAGGCGTCCTTGGCGGCCTGCTCGCCCGTCGGCGCGTGGTGCTCGGCGCGGCCGTGGACGAGCATGTCGTAGGCGAGCTGAACGCGATCCCAACGCCGGTCGCGGTCCATCGCGTAGTAGCGACCGACCACCGAGCCGACGCGCCCGGCTCCCGCCTGTGCCATCCGCTGCTCGACCTGCGCCAGGTGCCCCGCCCCCGAGTGCGGGAGCGTGTCACGGCCGTCCGTGAACGCGTGCACCACGAGATCGGGCACGTGGAGCTCGGCGGCCAGATCGATCAGCGCCTTGAGATGTTCGAGACTCGAGTGGACGCCGCCGTCTGACATCAGGCCGATGATGTGCACCCGGTCGGATCCGGTCAGGGCGCTGCGGATCACGTCGTTGGAGGCCAGCTCGCCGTCCTCCACCGCGAGGTCGATCCGGGTCAGGTCCTGCATCATGATGGTGCCGGCGCCGAGGTTGAGGTGGCCGACCTCGGAGTTGCCCATCTGGCCGTCCGGCAGGCCGACGGCGCGCCCGCAGGCGGTCAGCGTCGTGGTCGGAAACGACTCGAGCAGCGAGTCGAAAACCGGCGTGCGGGCGAGCGAGATCGCGTTGCCGGGACCTGGTTGCGCCACGCCCCACCCGTCCATCACGATCAGGACCGCGCGCGGGACGGGCAGTGACTGCGCTCCGGCCGCCAGCGGCACTAACCCGCCGCCGTCACGATCGCCGCGAACGACTCGGCGTCGAGGCTCGCTCCGCCGACGAGCGCACCGTCGATGTCGGGCAGCGCGAGCAGCTCGGCCGCGTTATCGGGCTTGACGCTGCCGCCGTAGAGGATCCTGGTTCGCTGTGCCTGCTCGGAGGAGCGGTCGCCGACCAGCGCGCGTACGAATGCGATCGCCTCCTGGGCCTGCTCGGGCGCGGCGACCTTGCCGGTGCCGATCGCCCAGATCGGCTCGTAGGCGATCACGACGCTTCCCAGTTGCTCGGATTCGATCCGGGCGAGGTCCTCTTGGACCTGGTGGCGCAGCTTGCGCTGGGTGTCGCCGCGGTCGCGCTCCTCCTCGGTCTCGCCGACGCATAGCACCGGCAGCAGGCCGGCCTCGAGCGCCGCCGGGACCTTGAGCGCGAGCGCACGGTCGGTCTCGCCGAACTGCTCCCGTCGCTCGGAGTGGCCGAGCACGACTCCCTGCACGCCCAGCTCCCCGAGCATCGGGGGGGAGATCTCGCCGGTGAACGCTCCCTCCGGGGAGTGATGCATGTTCTGGGCGTAGACGGCGACCCGCGAGCCGCGCGTCGAGTCGACCATCGCCTGCAGGGCGGTGAACGGTGGGCAGATAGCGACGTCGGCGGTCGATGAGGAGACCCGCGGGAGCAGCGCGGCGATGAACTCCTCGGCCTGCGCGACGGTCTTGTACATCTTCCAGTTGCCCGCGATCAGCGGCCCGCGGTCGGGGCTCACCGCAGAACCTCGACCCCGGGGAGCTCGCGCCCCTCGATCAGCTCGAGCGACGCGCCGCCGCCGGTCGAGACATGGGTGACCTTGTCGGCAAGTCCGAATTGATGCAGCGCGGCTGCAGAGTCACCGCCGCCGACGACGGTCACGCCCGGCGCACCCGCGACCGCTTGGGCGACCGCCAACGTCCCGGCCGCGAACGGCTCGTACTCGAAGGCGCCCATCGGACCATTCCAGAACACCGTGCCCGCCGTGCGGATGATGTCCGCATAGGCGGCGGCCGTGCGTGGGCCGATGTCGAGTCCCATCAGGCCGTCGGGTACGTCGACGCCGTCGAGCAGTTGTGACTCGGAGTCATCTGCGAGGTGGTCGGAGAGCACCAGATCGCTCGGCAGCGCGATCGACGCCCTCGCGCTCCCCGAAGCCGCGATCGCCCGTTTGGCGAGCTTGACCTCATCGCCAGCGCACAGCGAGTTGCCGACCGTGTGGCCCTGGCCAGCGAAGAACGGAAAGCACATCGCGCCGCCGATCAGAATCGTGTCGGCGTTGCGCTGGAAGGACTCGATCACCCCGATCTTGTCCCTGACCTTCGCGCCGCCGAGCACCGCCACCAGCGGACGGGAGGGATTGTCGAGCAGCGAGCTGAGCGTCTCCACTTCGTGGGCGAGCAGCAGGCCCGCCGCGCGGTGCTCCATCAGTCGGGCCGCGCCCTCGGTCGATGCGTGGGCCCGATGAGCCGATCCGAACGCGTCATCGACGTACACATCGGCGAGCCCGGCAAGCGCCGCGGCGAGCTCGGGATCGTTCTTGGTCTCCCCCGGCTCGAAACGGATGTTCTCGAGCAGGAGCAGCTCCCCTGGGCTGAGCGCGCCGGCCAGCTGCGCCACGTCGGCTCCGACCCCGGCCGGGGCGAGCTTCACCTCGGCGCCGATCAGCTCCGACAGCCGCTTGGCGACCGGCGCCAGCGACAGCGCCGGATCGACGCCCGTCGGGCGGCCGAGATGGGAGACCAGGATCAGCGCCGCGCCGCGCTTGCGCAGCGCCTCGATCGTGGGCAGTGCCGCGCGGATGCGCGTGTCGTCGGCGACCGCACCGTCCTTCAGGGGGACGTTGAAGTCCACGCGAACGAGCGCCCGCTTGCCGTGCAGATCTCCGAGGTCGTCAAGCGATCTCACAAGATCAGCTGTACAAGGTCCACGATTCGGCTTGAGTAGCCCCACTCGTTGTCGTACCACGCCACGACCTTGACCATCGAGCCATCCATTACGGCCGTGAGCTGCGAGTCGACGATTGACGAGGCCTGGTTCTTGACGATGTCCGAAGAGACGATCGGGTCCTCGGTGTAGATCATCAGGCCGTACAGCGGCCCGCTCTCGGCGGCCGCCTTGAGTGCTCCGTTGACCTCCTCGACGCTCGTCTCCCGGTTGGCCTCGACGGTCAGGTCGACGACGCTTCCGGTCGGCACCGGGGCGCGGACCGCGAACCCGTGCAGCTTGCCGTTGAGCTCGGGGATCACGAGTCCGATCGCCTTCGCGGCGCCGGTCGAGGCGGGGATCAGGTTGACGGCCGCGGCCCGCGCGCGGCGCAGGTCCCGGTGCGGCATGTCCTGGAGGCGCTGGTCGGACGTGTAGGCGTGAATCGTGGTCATCAATGCGTGCTTGATCCCAACCGTGTCGTGCAGGACCTTGGCCACCGGCGCCAGGCAGTTGGTCGTGCACGATGCGTTGGAGATCACATGGTGGGCGTCGCGGTCGTATACATCCTCGAAGTTGACGCCGAGTACGACGGTCGCGTCGGGGTTGGTGGCCGGCGCCGAGATGACGACCTTCCTGGCGCCCGCATCGAGGTGCTTGGAGGCGTTCTCGCGGTCGGTGAACAGACCGGTGGACTCGATCACCACGTCGGCGCCCAGGTCGCCCCACGGCAGCGACGCCGGGTCACGTTCGGCGAGCACCCGGATCTCCTTGCCGTCGACCGAGAACCCCGCGGCCGTCTCGGCCACCTCGCCAGGGAACGGGCCGTAGTTGGAGTCGTATTTGAGCAGGTGAGCGATCGTCCGGGGGTCGACCAGGTCGTTCACCGCCAGCCATTCGATCTCGGCCCCGCGCTCGTAGGCGGACCGGAACACGTTGCGTCCGATCCGCCCGAAGCCGTTGATCCCGACACGTATCGCCATGCGCTTCCTCCAGGTTCTCTGCCTGCCGAAAAAAGGGAGTCGCCCTGGCCTCGGGCAGGCCCGGGCCAGCCCGCGACAGGCTACCTAAACCCCGCGCGCCGACCCCGTTCAGCGCCCGGGAACCACGCCCCGCGTCGTTTCAATAACGCTCAGCGCCGCGAGACGACCTCAACCCTGAGGCCATCCGGGTCGCGCAGGTATCCGGCGTAGTAACGGCGCCCATACTGCGGGCGCTGGCCCGGCGGCCCGTCGTCGTGGCCCCCATTCGCGATCCCCGCCGCGTAGGCCGCGTCAACCGCCGCCTTGCCACTCGCCTGCAGCGCCAGATGGCCGTAGCCTGCCTGTGGCGGCCGTCCGCGGACCACGAACCACACGAGCGGGTTATTGATCCCGTATGCGACCGCATGCTCGGAGTCCTGCATACGTCGCGCGCCGAGCGCGAAGAAGAGCGCGTCGTAGAACCGCGTGCAGCGGTCGAGGTCTGAGACCTCGAACCCGATGTGGTCGATCACGCCGGCCTCGTCACGTCGCGGTGGATCACCTCGACGAGGTAGCCGGCCCAGTCGCCGTAACGCTGCGCCAGGTGCTCGGCGATCGCGACCGATCGGTGATGGCCTCCGGTGCAGCCGATCGCGACCACCAGGTGTGCCTTGCCCTCCGCGAGGTATTGCGGCAGCAGGTAGTCGAGCAGAGGGTGCAGCTGGTCGTAGAAGCGGTCGAGCTCCCCGGTGGCGTTGATGAACGCGACGACCCGCTCGTCGCGGCCGGTCAACGGCCGCAGCTCGGCCTCGTAGTGGGGGTTGGGCAAAAACCGCACGTCGAACAGCAGATCGGCGTCGCGACTCTGCCCATACTTGAAGCCAAAGCTCTCGAACGTAACCGCCAGGCGGCCCGGGGTGCGGGTCGGGAGCAGCTCGTCGGCCAGTTTGCGACGCAACATCGCGGCCGTCAGCCCGCCGGTGTCGATCACCACGTCGGCGCGCTCGCGCAACGGCGCGAGCAACGCGCGCTCGCGCTCGATCCCCTCGGTGACGCTCCCGTAGGGCGACAGCGGATGTCTGCGCCGGGTCTCCTTGTAACGCGTCAGAAGCGTCTGCTCGTCGGCCTCGAGGAACACCACCCGGTGGTGCAGCCCACCGCGGTCGAGGTCATCGAGCATCGCCGCGAGCCCTTCGAAGTAGCTGCCGCCGCGGACATCGGAGACGACCGCCGCGCGCGCGACCTTCGAGCCCGCGTGCATGAACAGGTCGACCAGCGAGCGGATCATCTCCGACGGGAGGTTGTCCACGCAGAAGTAGCCCTCGTCCTCGAATGCCGCCATCGCGGTCGACTTCCCTGCTCCCGAGAAGCCCGTGATCACGACGAGGTCAGTAAGGGCCGAAGCCTCCATCCCCTGTAAGAGTTTGATGCTAGACCCGGACGGGGGGTGACTCGGTTGTGTAGCCCGGTGTGCCACCATGCCACGCGTGCTCCGCCGCTACGTCATCGTGGCGGCGCTCGCACTCGTGTCGCTCGGACCCGCGGCCGCAGAGGCGGTGCCGCGGGCTCAGGCGGCTGATTCGCTCTCGGCGAGCGTTTCGGCCACGCCGACTGGGCAGGCGATGCCTCCCGGGTTCGTCGGCGTGTCATTCGAGTACCGGGCGCTGCACCAGTACACCGGTCGCGATCCGCTCGCGGTTGACCCGGTGCTCGTCTCGCTGCTCAAGGGGCTGACTCCCGGGCAGTCGCCGATCATCCGGATCGGAGGTGACAGCACCGATGCGACCTGGTGGCCGATCCCCGGGATGATCCCGCCCGGCGGGATCAACTACCGGCTCACCGATGGCTGGCTGCGCACGACCCGAGCGCTCGCTTCCGACCTCAACGCGCGAATGATTCTCGGAATCAATCTCGCCGCCGGCCGCCCGGCGATCGCAGCGGCCGAGGGACGCGCGTTGCAGCAGGGCATCGGCCGCCGGTACATCCAGGCGCTCGAAATCGGCAACGAGCCCGACCTGTACGCCGCCTTCCCCTGGTATCGCGATCGCCGCGGCCATCTGCACTGGTCGCGCGGTCACCGCTACGGCGTCGGCGACTACATCAAGGAGTTCGCCCGCTGGCGCAGCGCACTGCCGCGCATCCCACTCGCCGGGCCGGCCGTCTCGGGCCCATCGTGGATGGGCAAGCTCGCCAAGCTGATCAACGCCGAGCACAACAGCCTCAAGCTCGTCACCTACCACCGCTACCCGCTCCGAGCCTGCCTCAAGGACCCCACCGCGCAGGGCTTTCCGTCGATCCCGAACCTGCTCGCCGACCGGTCCTCGAGCGGCCTGGCCCAGGGCCTGAAGTCATACGTGTCGGTCGCCCATGCGCACCACCTGCCGTTCCGGCTGACCGAGATCAACTCGGCGTCGTGCGAGGGGGCCAAGGGCGTCAGCGACACGTTCGCGTCGGCGCTGTGGGCGCTCGACACGATGTTCAACATGGCCAGCGTCGGGGTCGACGGCGTCAACTTCCACATGCTGCCCGGCTCGAGCTATGAGCTGTTCACGGTCTCCCACACGTCGGCCGGCGCCTGGCAGGCGTTCGTGCACCCCGAGTACTACGGGCTGATGATGTTCGCGCAGGCGTTCCCGCCCGGAGCTCAGCTGCTCGACGTCGGCGCCCCAAGCGGCCCGGTCAAGATCTGGGCGACCGCCGACGCCGACGGCACGGTCCGCGTGACGCTGATCAACAAGGACCCGGCCGCGGAACACGACGTCTCGCTGCAGCTGTCCGGAACGGCCAATCAGGCCTCGCTCGAGACGCTGTCGGCACCGAGCGTCAGCTCAACCTCGGGCGTGACGATCGGCGGTCAGTCGTTCGGCGACGAGACGACCACCGGCAAGCTTGCGGGATCGCCGACCCCCACCCCGGTGAACCCGGTGGGCGGCGTCTACACGGTCCCGCTCCCCGCCGGCAGCGCCGCGCTGCTGACGATCCCCGGGGCGATCACGCCTCCTGGGACCGGCGGCGTTCCGCCAGTCGGCGGCTGATCGCGCCGCCCGGAGTGCGACGGCGCGGCGGCCTCAGACCCCGCTCTTGTGTAGCTCGCGGTACATCTCGCGCGCGAGCTTGCCGGGCACCCCCGGAACCGATTCGAGCTCCTCCCGGGACGCGGCGAGGATCGCATCGGGCGACCCGAAGTGGGCCAGCAGCGCCCGCTTGCGCGCCGGTCCGACGCCCGGGAGGTCGTCGAGCACCGAGGCCGTCATCGCGCGGTCGCGGCGGATCCGGTGGTGGGTGATCGCGAACCGGTGCGCCTCGTCACGGACGCGCTGGAGCAGCTGCAGCTCGGGCGTGTCGTGCGCGAGCGCGAGCGGCGCTTGGCGGCCGGGGATGAACACCTCCTCGATCCGCTTGGCAAGCGAGATCACCAGCACACCTCGTTCCCGGAATCCCTGCAGGGCCCGCAGCCCCGCCGACAGCTGGCCCTTGCCGCCGTCGATCACGACCACGTTCGGCAGCGCCGCAAAGCTCGGGTCATAGTCCTTGTCGTGGGGTGAGACGTCGCGTTGCTGCTCCCAGCGGGCCATCCGCCGGCTCAGGACCTCCTCCATCGCGGCGAAGTCATCGGGCCCGCCGTTGCCGCCGGCAGTCGCGGCGTCGCCGACCGTGAACACCTTGAAGCGGCGGTAGTCGGACTTCTTCGGCGCTCCGCCCTCGAACACGACCATCGAAGCGACCGTGTTGGTGCCCATCAGGGTCGAGATGTCGAAGCACTCGATCCGCAGCGGGATCGTGTCGAGCCCGAGCGCCCGCTGGAGACCGTCAAGCGCCTCGACCCGCTGCTGGCGGCGGCGCTCGGAACGCAGTTTCTCCTGATCGACGGCGAGTTGCGCATTGCGCTCGGCGAGCTCAAGGATCCGCCGTTTGTCGCCCCGCTCGGCGGCCCGGATCTCGACCGTCCTGCCCCGACGGGCGCTCAGCGCCTCGGCCAGCGCCGCGTTTGAGCCCACCTCGCGCTGGACGACCAGCAGCGGTGGCACTGACATCGCGCTCGCGTAGTACTGAAGGATGAACGCCTCGGCGACCTCGGGGACGCCCGCGTCGGCCGCGTTGTCGAGGTAGAAGCTCTGCCGGTCAGAGAGCACGCCGTCGCGGACCTGGAAGACCTGGGCGTTGGCGTCGCCGTCCGAGACGGCGACCGCGATCGCATCGAGCGAGCCGGCGCCCTCGTGCGCCACTCGTTGGCGCTCGAGCAGCGAGCGAATCGCCCGCAGGCGGTTGCGCTCGCGGGCCGCGTCCTCGAATCGCTGCTCGGCGGCGGCGGCCTTCATCTCCTGCTCGAGCCCGCGCTCGATGTCCTTGTAGCGGCCCGAGAGGAAGTCGATCACGCCGTCGATCGAGCGTCGGTACTGCTCCTTGTCGACGTAGCCGACGCACGGCGCCTCGCACCGCTTGATGTAGTAATCCAGGCACGGTGAGCCGCTGCGCCGACCGGGCTCCGGACCCTCGCAGGAGCGGAACATGAACACCTTGCCGAGCACCTCGAGCGTCGAGCGCACTCGCTTGGCGTTGGAGTACGGCCCGAAGTAGACGCGGTCGCGCCGGTGGCGTTCGCGGGTGAAGTAGACCCGCGGGAAGTCCTCGTCCGTTGAGATCGCAATATACGGATAGCTTTTGTCGTCACGTAGGCGGATGTTGAGCCGTGGCTTGTACTGCTTGATGAAGTTCTGCTCGACCAGCAGCGCCTCGGACTCGGTCTGCACCACGAGCGCCTCGATCTGGTCGATCATCGCCAGGATCTCGCGTCCGGCACGCGTGCTCGGGTTCGAGAAGTGAGAGGCGACCCGCTTCTTGATCGACTTCGCCTTGCCGACATAGATCACCTTGCCGCGCTCGTCACGGAACAGGTAGACGCCGGGCTCGTCGGGGAGCTCGCGGCGCCGGTCAACAGGGACGATCGACATCTGATTCGAGGATAGAGACGGGGTCCAGAACCGTTTAGTCCGTAGCGGACTAAAGCGTTCCAAACGTCTCAGTCGGCCGTGAACGACACCAGTACGCCACCGATCCCCAGCCCTAGCCCGACCAGCGCCACGACCTCGCCGGCTCCCGACTGCGGATGGTCGGGCGTGTACGCCGGTGGCTTGAGGCTCGGATCGAACAGGTTCGCGCCCCGCGTCGGCGGCGTGCCGAGCGCGTGGATCGTGAACGCCAGCGCGACCAGCAGACCCAGCAGGACCGCGATCCGGCCGGCACGGGTTCCGCGCAACGCCACCGCGAGCAGCCCCGCGGCGAGCACCGCCACGAGCACGTCGACGATCGAGTACACCTGCCACGCGGTCGGATCGCGCGGGATCCCCGCCAGCGCCGGCGTGTGCCCGTACTGGGCCAGGAACGCGGGTGAGAACTGGTGGCTCCAGCTCAAGAACAGCGACACAAACAGGATCGGCGCGCCGAGCAGCATCAGCCAATCTGCGATCGCCTCTCGCATTCCCTTGGTCACGGCCGCGGGCAGTGTACGCGCAGGCACTACGTCGGACGTAATCGCCGGCCGTCAAGCGGCCGTTATGGTTTCAGGTGATGGGCTCCAACGGTCACCGCACGGCGCTGCGCACGTGCCCACTGTGCGAGGCTACCTGTGGCCTTGCGATCGAGCTGGACGGCGAACGGATCGTGTCGATCCGCGGCGACGAGGCCGATGTCTTCAGCCGGGGGTTCATCTGCCCGAAGGGGTCAGCCCTGCGGGCGCTGCACGAGGATCCCGACCGGGTCCGCACGCCACTGATCCGCTCCGGCGAGGGCTTCCGCGAGGCCGGCTGGGACGAGGCGTTCGCGCTGATCGACGAGCGGCTCGCTCCGCTGCTGGCCGCCGACCGCAACTCGGTCGCGCTCTACCTCGGCAATCCCAACGCCCATAACCTCTCGAACCTGCTCTATCTCCGCGTGCTGGCGCGGGGGCTGTCGACGCGCAACGTCTACTCGGCCAGCACGGTCGATCAATTCCCCAAGCAGATGGCGTCGGCGCTGATGTTCGGGACCGGGACGTCGGTCCCCGTCCCGGACGTGGACCGGACCGACCACCTGCTGATGCTCGGCGCCAACCCGCTGGCGTCGAACGGGAGCCTGATGACGGCGCCGGACATGCGCGGCCGGCTGCGCGCTCTGCGCGCTCGCGGCGGCAAGCTGGTGGTCGTCGACCCGCGCCGGACGCGCACCGCCCGCGAGGCCGACGAGCACCATTTCATCCGCCCCGGGACCGACGCATTGCTGCTGTTCGCGCTGGTCGCGGTGCTGTTCGAGGAGGACCTCGCCGACCCCGGTGAACGGGTCGGTCCGCTCCTGCAGGGCGTCGACACGGTGCGTGAGCTCGCCGCTCCGTTCACGCCCGAGGCGGTCTCGTCCGTGTGCGGAATCGAGTCGGGCCAGGTCCGCCGCATGGCGCGCGAACTCGCCGCCGCCCCGACCGCCGCCGTCTACGGCCGGATCGGCACCTGCACGCAGGAATTCGGCACGCTGGCCAGCTGGCTGGTGGACGTCCTCAACGCGCTGACCGGCAACCTCGACCGCCCCGGCGGCGCAATGTTCCCGCTCGGCGCAGCCGGCCACTCGAATGCAGCCGGCGAGCCGGGCCGCGGGCGGGGCGCGCGATTCGGCCGCTTCTCGAGCCGCGTCCGGGGGCTCGACGAGCTGTTCGGGGAACTGCCGGTGGTCTGCCTTGCCGAGGAGATCGACACCCCCGGCGAGGGCCAGGTGCGGGCCCTGATCACGATCTCGGGCAATCCGATCGTCTCGACCCCGAACAGCGCCCGGCTCGAGGCGGCGGTCGGTGAACTCGACTTCATGCTCAGCCTCGACGTGTACGTCAACGAGACGACCCGTCACGCCGACGTGATCCTCCCGGCGCCGTCACCCCTGCGGCGCAGCCATTACGACCTGGCGCTCTACCAATTCGCCGTCCGCAACATCGCGAACTACTCACCTCCGGCGCTGCCGCCGCAGGATGAGCTCCCCGACGAGTGGGTGACGCTGCTGCGGCTGACCGGCGTCGCCGCCGGCCTCGGACCGGACGCCGACGTCGAGGCGCTCGACGAGACGGTGGCGCGGACGCTCGTGGAACGCGAGCTCGAGACGTCCGGCTCGGGGGCCGCCGGACTCGAGGTCGACGATGTGATGGCCGCGCTGGAGCCGCGGGTCGGGCCCGAGCGGCTGTTGGACCTGATGCTCCGGGCTGGCCCGTACGGCGATCGGTTCGGGTCACGCCCCGACGGCGGGCTCAGCCTGGCCGCGCTTGAGCAGGCTCCGCACGGGATCGATCTGGGGCCGCTGCGGCCGCGGCTGCCAGACGCGCTGCGAACGAGCAGCGGCCGAATCGAGCTGGCGCCGGAACGGCTGGTGACCGACGTGGCCCGGTTGCGAGCGGCGCTCAGCCGTCCGGCCACCGATGGCCCCGTCCTGGTCGGCCGCCGGCTGCTGCGCTCCAACAACTCGTGGATGCACAACCTGCCGGTGTTGGTCAGGGGCAAGCCGCAGTGCACGCTGCACGTCCATCCCGACGATGCCGAGCGCTACGGACTGGTCGACGGCGAGCTCGCGCGGCTGCGGTCACGCACCGGCGTCGTGCAGGCGCCGGTCGAGGTGACCGAGGACGTGATGCCGGGCGTGGTCAGCCTGCCCCACGGTTGGGGTCACGACGCCCAGGGAGTACAGATGGCGGTTGCGGCCTCGAAGGCCGGTACCAACAGCAACCTGTTGGCCGACGAGCGGCTGATCGATGCGCCGTCGGGCAACGCCGTGCTGAACGGGATTCCGGTCGAGATCGCGCCCGTGACCCAGCGCGAGCCCGCGCCGGTGCTCGCCGGCTGATCGAGGCCACGGTCGGGCCGGCCCGGTTGCGGCTCTTCCCGGTTGCGGCTCTTAGTACTTGCGAGCTGACCAGATCACGGCGCAGCCGACGTACACGCCGACGCCGATCAGGACCAGCCACGCAACCGATCCGGCGGCGGTCAGCCACAGCCGCGGGGTCGCCGTCAAGGTCACCGCGAGCACCACGACCGCCCCGTAGAGCGCCGCCCGCCGGCGGTCCCCGAGCGAGTACAGCAGGGAGCGGTTCTGGCGATAGAGGATCGACCCGACCCAGGCGACCGAGGCCAGAAAGACGAGCGAGATCACCTGGATCAGGATCCCGGTGCCGTGACCGGCGCCGGGGACGAACGCGACCAGGGCCGCGACCGCCAGGATGATCGCCACGTTGCGAACGTTCGAGTTGATCGACATCGTTTGAGTAAGAGTACGCCGCCGTCAGCGCGCGCGGAGCAGAACTTCGTGCGCGGGCGCCGGCGGAGGGTTCTGCGCCGTGGGGGCCGTCTCGGGTGCGGCCGCCTCTAGCTGCTGCGGCTTGACCCCGTCGGGCGGCTCTGGCGTGACCCCGTCGGCCGGCTCGGCGGCGAACCGATACCCGACCCCGAAGTGCGTCTGCACGTACCGCCACCGAGGCGAGACACGCTCGAGCTTCTGGCGCAGCTTACGGACGAACACGTCGACGGACCGGTCGCCACGCGCCATCGTGTAGCCCCACACGCGCTGGTAGATGTCCTCCCGTTCGAGCACCCGCCCGCCGGCGGCAGCGAGCTGGTAGAGCAACTCGTACTCCTTGCGCGACAGCGACGCGCCGACCCCGCGGGCGTAGGCGTCGAAACGGTCCGGGCGGATCGAGAGCTCGCCGGCCTCGATCGTCTCGTCCTCGACCGGCACCTGACCGGTCCGCCGCCGCCGCAGCACCGCCTCGATCCGCGCGACCAGCTCCTCGGGATGGCATGGCTTCGTGATCCAATCGTCGGCGCCGCCACGCAACGCGCGGACCCGGTCGGCGACCGGCGCCCGCTCACCGCACACCAGCAGCGCCAGCCCCGGCAGCGCCCGCGCCGTCCACTCGATGTACTCGAGTCCGGTCAGCGCCGGGTTGACGATCAGCGCATGGATTCGCATCGCGGCCAGCTGTTCGGGCACCGCCGCATAGCCGAGCACCTCCCGCTCCCACCTCAGAGATGCGAAACGGCGGTCCAGAACGGTCAGAAGGCCGCTGTCGTTATCGATTAATGCGACGCGGATGGCCGAAGCCTCCTTGACCGTGGCATCTCGCCCGAGTGTAGGGAGCGACACAGACAGCCTTGCTCAGACCGATGACTTCGGCCGCCCGCCGGTGTCCTAGAAGGTGAGACCCAATGTGGAGCGATGTCACATCCGCGCTTCGCCGCGGGACGTACAACTAGGCAACCGATGCTCGCCAGCGACCAGACAATCACCGACTTCGCACTCCCCACGATCGATCTGCGCTCGGTGGCGCGGCGGATCGCCCTGCCAGCCGCGGTTGCGGCCGGTGGCGCGGCGGTCGTGTTTCTGGTCGGCGGGCACGTTGGGGCGATCGCCGCCGCCGTGCGGCGCGGGCTCGACGTCAATGCCGGCTGGGCCGGTGCCGGGATCGCGTTCGAATGCATCTCGCTCGCCGGTTACGTGGTGCTGATGTCACTGGTCGCCGGGAACGCGAGCGCGCGGATCAACGCGCGCGTCAGTGCCCAGATCACGCTCGCCGGCGCCGCGGCAACGAGGCTGCTGCCGACCGCGGGCGCCGGCGGCGCGGCGCTCGCGCTTTGGACCTTCCGCCGCGCTGGGCTGAGGTCGCTGAGGGCGGCCCGGACGCTGCTCGTGTTCCTGGTGCTGCTGTATTCCGTCTTCCTGGCCTCGATCGTCGTCTCGGGGGCGGCGCTGGCGTCCGGTCTCTCCGCGGGCGGCGGCCCGGGCGCGTTGAGCGCGATTCCGGCCGGAGCCGCGGCGGTTGCGATCGGGTTGGCGCTGGCGCTCGGCTTGACACGCCGCCACCGGGCGACCACCGGCGCGGATATGGGTGGTGCGGTCGCCTCGTCGCGGCTGGCGCGGACCGCTCAGATGATCGGTGACGCCGTCTGGGACGCCTGCAAGCTCGTCCGCTCCGGCGATCTGCGGCTCGCCGGCGCGCCGGCCTACTGGCTGTTCGATGCCGCCGTTCTGTGGGCAATGCTGCACGCGTTCGGCGCGTCCCCGGCGATCCCGGTCGTCGTGATCGCCTACTTCGTCGGCCAGGCGGCCAACACGCTGCCGATTCCGGGCTCGGTCAGCGGCGGCATCGCCGGTGTGCTGATCGCCTTCGGACTCCCCGCCGCGGTCGCGATCCCGGCCGTGCTCGCCTACCGGACGGTGGCGGTCTGGCTGCCGACGCCGATCGCGGTCGCCGCCGTGCCCGGCCTGCGGTCAACGATCGCGCGCTGGGGCCGTGAGGACGCCGCGGCGCCGGCGAGCGCCTAGCGGCTAGCCCGCGGCCGCTTCCCAGCGCTCGTAGAGCTCCGCCACCGCCCGCTTGGCATGCTCGTGGCGCGCCGTCGACCGTGCGCTGGCCTCGGGGGTCGCCCAAGCAGCGGGATCTGCGAGCTCGTCCTCGATCGTCCGCAGCGCAGCCTCTGCGGTCTCGATCTGACGCTCAAGCACGGCCCCGTCGCCGGAGCTCTGCCTGCGGGCGGGCGGATTGCGCTTGGTGTTTCGCCGCGGCGACGCGCCGCCCCGGGGGCGCTTGTCGACCGGCGCCTTGGCCCGCTGCTCGCGCACCCGCAGGTATTCCGGCCATCCGCCGACGTAGCTGTGGAGCGTCCCGTCCTCGAGCGCGATCGTCCGCGTCCCGACCGCGTCGAGCAGCGCCCGATCATGGGAGACCAGCAGCAGCGATCCCTCGAACGCGTTCAGCGCCGCCTCGAGCGCCTCGCGGCTGTCAAGATCGAGGTGGTTGGTCGGCTCGTCGAGGATCAGCACGTTGGCGCCGGAGTTGACGAGCACCGCGAGCGACAAGCGCCGACGTTCACCGCCTGAGACGCCGTCGAGCGGCTTCTCCGCGTCTTCGCCCGAGAACATGAACCGGCCCAGCAGCGCGCGCGCCTTTCCCGGCGTCAGGCCGGTCGACCGCTGAGTCGCCTCGAGCACCGTCCTCGCGCTGCCCGCTGCCAGCTCCTCGGCATGCTGGGACAAGAAGCCGATCTTGACGTTGTGGCCGCTGCGCAGCTTGCCGGTGGCCAGTTCGCGGCGGCCGGCGAGCGTCTCGATCAGCGTCGTCTTGCCGGTTCCGTTGGCACCCACGATCGAGACGTGCTCCCCACGCTCGAGCCACATCTCGGCGTCCAACAGCAACTCCTTATCGCCCGCGGCGATGAACGCGTCCTCGAGCTCGAACACCACGCGGCCGCTGCGCTCGGGCGGCTTGAAGGCGAATTCGAGGCCGGGCCCGTCAACCGTGTCCGGCGACAGCCGCTCGATCCTCTCCAGCCGCTTGACCCGCGACTGCGCCTGACGTGCGCGCGTGCCGGCACGGAACCTCGTCACGAACCGCTCAAGGCGCTCGATCTCGGCCTGCTGGCGCTCGATCGCGCGGCCGAGCGCCAGCTCGCGGGCGGCCTTCTCGCGTCTCCAGGCATGCCAGGGACCGTCGAAGAACTTGCCCTTTCCGGCCTCAAGCTCGAGCACGGAGGTGCCGACTGCCTCCAAGAACCAGCGGTCGTGGGCCACCAGCACGACCGCCGCGTCGAGGCTGATCAGATGCTGCTCAAGCCATTCCAGCGACTCGATGTCGAGATGGTTGGTCGGCTCGTCGAGCAGCAGCAGGTCGGGCCCGCCGGCCAGCGCCCGGCCCAGCGAGGCGCGCGTCAGCTCACCCCCGGAGAAGGTGTCGAGCTGGCGGTCGAGGTCCCTGCCATCGCGGAACCCGAGGCCGTGCAGCGTCGCCAGCGCGCGGTCGCGCCAGTTGTAGCCACCGGCGTGCTCGAGGCTCGCCTGGGCGCGGGAGTAGCGATCGAGCGTCGCCTCGTCGTGGGCGCCCGCCGCCATCGACTGTTCGAGCTCGCTCAGCTCGCGCTCGATCGCGACCAGCTCCGACGCGCCCGACAAAACGTAGTCCCGTAGCGTCAATCCGCGATCGCGCGGGGGCCGCTGGTCGTGAAGGGCGACCTTGGCCCCTTTCGCGAGCACGAGCTCGCCGAAGTCGACCGATGCCTCGCCGTCGAGCATCCGCAGCAGCGTTGTCTTGCCGGCGCCGTTTCGGCCGGACAGGGTCATCCGGTCGCGCCGCTCGAGCTTGAACGAGATCCCTCGCAGCAGCGGCTCGCCGGCGATGTCCTTGCCAAGGTCTGATGCGATTACGACGGCCATCCCAGTGATGGTAGGAGCGGGGCGACGGCGGACGCGCCCGATTAGGATCCCGCTTGATGCGCAGGCCCGCGTACTCTCCGATGCCGCCTCACGAGATGCTCCCGGCGCGCACGCTGAACGTGCCCGATCGCGGCGAGCTGTTCCTCCGCGACAGCGGCGGCGACGGCCGGCCTGTGATGCTTCTGCACGGGTGGCTGGTGTCGGCAGATCTCAACTGGCACGCGGCTTATCAGCCGCTGGTCGATGCCGGTTACCGCGTGCTCGCGATCGACCACCGGGGGCATGGGCGTGGCCTGAGGCCACTGACGCCCTTCAGGCTCGCCGACTGCGCCGGCGACGCTGCCGCGGCTGTTGCGCAGCTCGGCCTGGGCCCCGCGACCTTCGTCGGTTATTCGATGGGCGGCGCGGTCGCCCAGCTCGTCGCCCGCGACCACCGCGACGCCGTCAGCGGGGTCGTGCTCAGCGGCACCGCGCAGCATTGGCGCGATGACGAGACCCGGCGGCTGTGGCGGCTGATGGGCGTCATGGGCCTGATGCTGTCAGTCGCGCCCCGTGCCACGTGGGGCGAGGGCTTTCGCCGAGTCGGCGTTCCGGACTCCCCGCAGACCGCGTGGTGGATGTCGGAGATGCAGCGCAACTCCGCCCGTGATGTCGCCGAGGCGGGTCGCGAGCTGGGTCGATTCGACTCGCGGCCGTGGCTGGGGTCCGTGGACGTGCCGGCCGCGTCGGTGATCACTTCCCGAGACCGAAGTGTCTCGCCGAGCAAGCAGCGCGAGCTCGCCGCCGGGATCGGCGGCGCCGTGTTCGAGGTGCCGATCGATCACCTGCAGCTGACCTCGCGCAGCGGCGAGTACAACGCCGCGCTGTTGCAGGCGCTCGAGGCCGTGGGGCCCGGCGCGCGGGCGCAGGCGGCCTGACTGACGTCGCTTTGCAGGTCCGCGCGAGGTGCCCAACCCGGCCACGCCGGCCGCCGATTCGGGTACCCTTCGTGACCCGTGCGCCGCGCTCGTATCATGCTCATCCTGACCACGGTCGTGGTCACCTGGCTGACGCTCGCCCCGGCCGCGCTTGCCCGCGACGACGGCGGTCAGGGGTGGTTCGGCGAGACGACCGACCAGAACATCACCAACGTGATGTTCGCCACGATCGCGTTCTTCCCGACCGTGATCGTGATCCTGACGGTGATCCAGTGGCGGCTCGACAAGCGCAAGCACGCGCGCATGGATGCGGCGAAGGCGCGCGAGCGCAACGCCGACTGGCGCGGCGGCTGGTAGCCAGCTAGCGGCGCCCCGGCGGGGCGTCCGCGTCCAGGCGCTCGCGGACAGTGTCGGCCTTTACCGGCGTGGCCACGGCGTCGTCGTGCGCTGACCGGGCCGCAGCGTCCGCCACGGCGTCGTCGTGTACTGACCGGGCCTCAGCGTCGGCCTCGGCCGCCTGCTCGGCGGCCTGCTCGATCTCGATCGCGGTCATCCTCGCCTTCGCCATCGGGACCAGGGCCGGCACCACGACGATCGGAAGCAGCAACGGCAACAGCAGCAGATGCATCCAGTCCCACAGCGTGTTGCCGGTGAACCCCGTCCACCTCCAGTGCCCGAGGTAGCCGCCGAGGACGATGGCGCCGAAGACCACCCCTGCCACGGCCGCGATCGCGGTGTGCCGAGCGCTCCACCCAGCGCGGATCGCGATCATCAGCGGGGTCAACGCAACCGCAACCGGCAGCGCAACGAGGTTCAGCCAATCCCACAGGCTGTTGCCGACGAACCCCGTCCACGCCCACGGGATCAGGTAGCCGGCCAGGACGATCACCGCGAACACGCCGAGGCACACGAGCGCGACCCGCTTTATGACTGGGTCGAGCTTCGCGTCACGCGCGAGCCAGATCGGCAGCACGGCGACCGCGAGCGGGAGCAGCAGCAGATGCAGCCAGTCCCACAGGGTCGCGGTCCGACCATTGATGCCGGTCCACGGCCAGTGGTGGCCGTAGCCTCCCCAGAGCACGAGCACCAGCGCGACCAGACCGCCCGCCAGCAGCCACGTCGAGGTCCGGGAATGGTGGCTGTCCGGGCTCCACCGATCTCTTTTAGATCTTGAAGACCGGGATCAGCCGTTTCTCGTGCTCGGCCTCGATCCTCGCGATCACCTCGATGTGCTCCTCGAGCCCCGACCCGCGGAGCTTCTCGGCCAGCAGCTCATCGACCTGGAAGATCCCGGCGCTGTTGGACATCTCGATCTCCACCCGGACGGCACGATCACGTCCCGGAGAGATTCTGACCTCCTCGATCGCGTACGCCGAGAGTGAGTGGATATTCTGGTGGCCGGCCTCGAACGGGATCCGGGAGCGGCCGCGGGCCATGTCGAGTGCATCCGCGACGCGGACGATCCCGGCCTCGATCGTGAACGGCGCGCCGTTGCGGCGGTGACCGATGATCGCGTGCAGCGTCTCGGCTGCGATGATCGACCGCTCGGGCTCCTCGTATACATCCGCCAGCAGCGAGCCGAGCTTGTCCGCGGTCAGAAACAGGCTGTAGCGCTCATGGTCCTCGCGATGGATCGACATGCCGACGCAGTGCATCAGGCAGCCGGCCGCGATCACGACCTCGGCGTCGCGCTCGGACATCCCGTAGTCGGCGACGACGCTCGGGACCACGCCGCGCCGAAACAGCAGCCGGCCGAGCCGCAGGCCGATGTTGACCACCACCTGGATGTGGACCCAGCTGTGGTCGGACATCCCCAGCCGGCGGGTCGCGTTGACCGCCGACACGTGCCACCACGCCTTGAGCTGCTGATCGGCATTGGCGGCCTCGAGCAGCTTTTCGAGACGTCTGTTGCCCCGAGTCGGAGCCCTGACTCGGACCTCCGCCAGCGCCTCGCGGGGCGGGATCGGGGGTTGGTCGGTCATGTCCCCGAGGCTTCTAGCAGCACGCCCTCCCGAATGCCACCCCGCCCGACGAACAGCGGCGCGCCGAATGCCCTCGCGACCCCCTCGAGGATCAGCAGGCCGGCGGGCAGCAGCCGCGCCCGCTCGGGGTCGATCGAGAACCGTTGCGCGATCGCCGTCGACTGCTCGCCGGCCAGCTGCGCCAGTGCCTTTGCGAGCGCCTCCGAGCTGAGCACGAGCCCCGCGAGCTGGCTCAGCGAGGTGGCGCTGCCACCGACCGCGACCGCAACCATCGGCCTCGGCACGTCCAGGCGCCTCAGTTCGCCGCCGATCTGCTCGCGCGCGCTCGAGAGCTGGTCTGCAGTCGGCGGGTCGCTGGTCAGCAGGCGCCCGGTGAGCTCGGCCGATCCAAGCCGGAGCGACGCCCACCACCGCACCAGCCGGGGAGGCTCACCGAACACGAGCTCCGACGATCCCCCGCCGACGTCAACCACCCCGAGCCGCCGCGGCGGCGTCTCGCCGAGCGTGCCGGCTACGCCGACGAACGCGAGCCGCGCCTCCTCGGCCGCGCTCAGCACCTCGACCGTGAGGCCGGTCGCGTCGTGGATCGCGTCGGCCAGCTCGGCCCCGTTGACTGCGCTGCGGATCGCCTCGGTTGCAACCACCCGGACGCCGACCGCTCCGTGCTGCTGGGCGCTCCCGCACTGCGCGCGCACCACCTCGACGACCTCCGCGACCTTCACCGAGCCGATCCTGCCACGCTCGAACAGCTCCTGCCCGAGCCGGGTGAACGACCGTTCCTGATGGATCCAGTGAAGCTGCTCCCCATCGCCGTCGGCGACGAGCAGCCGCGTGGTGTTGGAGCCGATGTCGATGCAGCCGAGCCGCAAGCGCTGGGCTCCCGCGTCAGATCGGGCGGTCGGACCGGGCGACGTTCAAAACGGTCAGGCGGGCGCTGCTAGACAAGCGTCTCACGAGTAGCGGCCGCAGCCGGCTCAACCGGCCGTGTTTCTGACAGGTGCGTTCGGCTGAGCTCTGGCTCATCGGGCAGCGGCGGCATCGCCGATGGCCGCAGCACGACCCAGACCATGACCGCAAACAGGATCGAGCCGGCGCCGGCGACCGCGAATGCCAGCCGCGCGCTGGCGAGGGCCGTGATCAGACCGCCGACCAGGATCCCGATCCCCGGCGCCGCCTGGGAGATCGACTGGTTGAGGCTCATCACCAGTGCCATCCAGCGTTGGGGCGTGTACTCCTGCAGCGCGGTCTGCGCCGCCACCGACTCAACGCCGTTGCCGAGTCCACCGAGCGCCGCGCCGATCACCGCCACGACGATCGTCGGCGCCGCGGCCATCAGGATGAACCCCCCGGCAAGCGCGACGCCGCTGACTGCCAGCAGGACCCGCGCCGAGCGCCGGCGCCAATGCGCATACGCGGCGCTCCCGATCACCGCCCCGGCTCCCCACCCCGACAGCAGCGCTCCGTACCCACCCGCGCCCGCCTTCAGCGTGTGCTGAGCGAACACGACCTCGACCGGGATCGAGATCGTGAACACGACGAATCCCAGCGCCTGGAAGATCAACAGCCACCGCAGGGCGCGGTGACGGCGGACGTGGTCGATCGCGGCTCGCAACCGTCCGGCCGACGGTTCGGGCTCGTGGACGGGGCCGGGAAGCCCGGCGGCTGTGACCAGGATCACCGCCATCCCCGCAAACAGGCCGCAGTTGACCAGCAGCGCCGCCACGGTCCCGCCGGCGACGACCACGATCCCGCCGAGCGCCGGCCCGGCCATGAAGCAGATCGAGAACGCCCCGTTGGTGATCGCGTTGCCCTCCCGGAGCAGGTTGAGCGGACGCAGCACGTGCACCGTGGCCGTCCGCGCGAGCGAGCGGGCCACGATCGCGACGATCCCGTCGCAGAGCGCGAGGATCAGTACCGGGGCGAGCGAGAACCGCGACGTCATCCACGCCAGCACGCCGAACAGGATGCCCTCGATCGCGTACAGGACCGGGAGCATCCGCCGTGGCGCGCGCTGGTCGACACGCGCGACCACGAACGGCGACACAAACGCGGGAACCACCTGCGAGCAGAGGAAGAAGGCCGTCGATCCGAGTGCGCTCCCGGTCCGCCGGTAGACGAGCACCGCCAGCGCCAGAGTTCCCACCGACCAGGCCAGCTCATTGAGCGAATAGGCGGCGAGCAGGCGCCGATATGCGGGCAGACGGAGTACGCGCTTCATCGTCGGCGGTGGCCCGGGGCAGGTTCTTCGTCACGCGCGTGCATCCAGAGCTCCTGATCTGCGCGGAGGCGCGCGTGAAGCATCATCTTCATGCCGGACGGGTCCAGGGCGCCGCTTTGATCGCGAGAGTCTGGCAAGGGGATACTGTTGCGCACCACCGAACGACAGGCTGTGCACCAGGTTTCGGGGCAACATGATGCAACAACGGACCCGGCGCCTCACGGCCGCGGATCGTATAGGTCAAGTCGAACCGGCGGAGCATCGTCAGACCGGTCAGCGTAGGCGCTCGCCTGGCAGTCGCGACTGTCATGCTCTGTCGGAGATGTCTCTCCGAGCTCAGTCGTGGCATCGCAGCAATACGTTCTCGCACGCCGACTACCCGCCGGAGCGGCTCGCCGCGCAGCGCCACGAAACGGTGTCTGTCTGCCTGCCCGCCCGCGACGAGGCGCGAACGATCGGATCGATCCTCGAGGTACTTCTTGACCTGCGGCACAGAGGTGTTATCGACCAGGTTGTCGTCGTTGATCACTCTCAGGACTCGACCGCCGAAATCGCCTGCGGACTCGGCGCCGAGGTCCACGACCAGGAGCAGCTGCTGCCCGAACTGGGCCCGGTGCTCGGCAAGGGCGACGCGATGTGGCGGGCGCTCAGCGTCCTGCACGGCGACGTGATCTGCTTCCTGGACGCCGACACGGAGCACTTCGGCGCGCATTTCGCCTGCGGGCTGCTCGGGCCATTGCTGTGCAAGGAGGAGCTCTCGTTCGTCAAGGGCTTCTACAGGCGGCCGTTCAAGGTGGGCGAGGTGACGCTGCCCGACGGCGGTGGGCGCGTGACCGAGCTCACGGCCCGGCCGCTGTTGAACCTCTTCTACCCCGACCTTGCGGCTGTGGCACAGCCACTCGCAGGCGAGATCGCCGCACGGCGCGAGTTGCTGGAGCGCCTTCCGTTCGTGACCGGCTACGGCGTCGACATCGCCCTGCTGCTGGATGCGCACCGTGAGGCCGGGCTCGATGCGATCGCCCAAGTTGACCTCGACGTGCGCCAGAACGCCCATCAATCGCTGCGCGAGCTGGCGCCGATGGCGTTCTCGGTCCTGCGCGCGCTTGCGTCGCGCCTGGAGCGCGACGGCCGGCTCTCGGGCCCGCTGCCGTCGACCTTACTCTCCCCCGGTCAGGACGAGCTGCGAGTGCTGGCCGCCGAGTCAGTCGAGCGTCCGCCGGTGGTCAAGCTGCGGGCTGCGGCCTGACGGCTATCCGAACGCGCTGCGGGCGGCCTTGGCGCCGGCGGCCGTCGAGTTCCAGTACCCGTACGTGCCCTGCTCGCGCAGCTCCTGCGCGGCGTCGACGACGGCCGCGATCGCGGCATACGCGAACGCGCCGCCGATCGAGATCCGGCTTACCCCGAGCGCCGCCAGCTCGGCGACGTTCGGCGCGCTCGGGAGCGCGAGCAGGTTGACCGGCCGCTGCACGGCGCCGACGATCGCCTTGATCTGCTCCGCGGTCACCAGGCCCGGCGCGAACAGGACGTCGGCTCCGGCCTCCTGAAAGGCGACCAGGCGGGCGATCGTGTCGTCGAGATCGTCGCGCCCACGGATGTGGTTCTCGCTGCGCGCGGTCAGGACCACGTGGGCCTCGCCGCTGTGGGCCACCTCGGCGGCGGCCGCTACGCGCTCTGCGGCCAGTGAGAGCTCGTAGATCGGGTCGTCTTGATTGCCGCTGTAGTCCTCGATCGAGAAGCCGGACAACCCGGCCGCGACCGCGCCGCGCGCGGTCTGCGCGACGCCCTCGGGAGAGTCGGCAAAGCCGTTCTCGAGGTCGGCCGAGACGGGCAGGTCGGTTGCCGCCGCGATCGCGGCGCCGTGAGCCAGGGCCTCGTCGCGGGTGACCGAGCCGTCGAGCCGCCCGAGGGTCGCAGCGAAGCCGCTGCTGGTGGTGGCGAGAGCCTCGAACCCGAGCGACGCGAGCAGGCGGGCCGAGCCGACGTCCCACGGGTTTGGCATCAGCAGCGGCTCGCCGGGACGGTGCAGCGACAGGAAACGTTGGGCGCGCTCGCCTTGGGCGGTCATCGTCTGACAAACGATATGTGGTCGGTCCAGTCGGCGGCCGACGCTCGCTAGGCTGAATCCTCAGTGGCCCCTGAAGCGCAAACGCAGCCGCTGCCGCCGGAGATCGACGAGGACGGCTCGTGGAAGCGCCGCCGCAGCTCGTTTCGCAACTGGGTGACCGCGGATGGGTCAAGCGGCTTCGCTGCCGAGCCCGACCGCTATCACCTGTACGTCGCGCGCGCATGCCCGTGGGCTCACCGGACGCTGATCGGACGCACGCTGATGGGCCTGGAGGGGGCGATCACCGTGTCGTTCGTCGACCCGATCCGCGACGAGGACGCGGAAGGCTGGGCGTTCACCGGGGGCCGTTACCGGGACTCGATCAACCAATTTCAGTTCCTTCGCGAGGCGTATCTCGCCGCCGAGCCCGGCTATTCCGGGAGCGTGACCGTTCCGGTCCTGTGGGACAAGCGTCAGCGGACGATCGTCAACAACGAGTCCTCCGACATCCTGCGGATGCTCAGTACCGTGTTTGCGCCGCTTGCCGAGCACCCTGTCGAGCTCTTCCCGCCCAGCCACCGCGACCAGATCGATCGCCTCAACCCGATCATCTACGACAGGGTCAATGACGGCGTCTACAAGTGTGGTTTCGCCACCCGCCAGCCGGCCTATGACAGCGCCGTGCAGACGCTCTTTCAGATGCTCGACGAGCTCGATCTGAGGCTTGCCGAGCGGCGCTTTCTGTTCGGCGCGGCGCCGCTGGAGACCGATTGGCGGCTGTTCACGACGCTGGTTCGGTTCGACGCCGTCTACCAGATCCACTTCAAGTGCTCGATCCGCAAGCTGATCGAGTACGAGTCCCTGTGGCCCTACGCCCGCGACCTTTACCAGTGGCCGGGAGTTTCGAAGACGGTCGATTTCGACGAGATCCGCGCCCATTACTACCGGACCCATCCACAGATCAACCCGAGCAGGATCGTCGCGATGATGCCGGCCGAGAGCTTCGACGTACCCCACCACCGCCAGCGGCTCGCCCTCTGAGCGCGCCGCGGGCGCGGACCACGTCAGCGACCGGCGTCCTCGCTGATCGAGCCGACAACCGCAGGAGGCTCGCCCGGGGCGTTGATCATCAGCCACGGAATCGTCACGTGGGCGATCGGCCCGATCCCGAGCGCGTAGACGACGGTTCCGATCCCAACCGTCCCGCCCAGCAACCAGCCGGTCACGAGCACGCCAAGCTCGATCGACGTTCGCACGACCCTGATCGAATGACCGCGGGCCGCAAGCCCGGTCATCAGCCCGTCTCGGGGCCCTGGGCCGAGGCCGGCACCGATGTATGCCCCGGTCGCGATCCCGTTCAGGATCACGGCTGAGACCATCACCGCGATCCGCGCCGGGAGCCCGTGGACCGGCGACACGGTCGCAAGCACGACGTCGATCACCACCCCGACCACGATCACGTTGCTGACCGTGCCGAACCCGGGCTTCTGCGCGAGCGGAATCCACAGCAGGAGCACCGCCAGTCCGACGATCACCGCCCATGTGCCGACGCCGAGCCCGAGCCGGCGCGAGAGGCCCTGGTGCAGAACGTCCCACGGGTCGAGGCCGAGGCCCGCCAGCAGCAGCATCGACGAGCTGACGCCGTACAGAACCAGCCCGGCATAGAGCTGGAGCAGCCGTCGCGTGCGGGGTGGCCCGACCAACTGGGAGGTTGCCTGGACGGTGCCCGGCGCGCGGCGCTAGTCGCGGCGCCTGAGGACTCGCAGGGCGAGCAGGAACCCGAACACGAGCGCGGCGATCTGAAGCGGATTGCGCTTGACCTGCGACCACAGAACCGACCCCATCAGTGACAGGCCCTGGACAGGCTCGTTCTCCTGCGTCGCCGGGCCGGGAGGCGGCGGCGGCGGCGCGGTGGGGGGCAGCGGTGGCGCGGCGGGGGGCGGCGGCGGCGCGGCGGGCGACGGCTCGGCGGGCGAGGTTTCCTCGGGGACGATCCGCTCCGTCGGCTCGGCTTCGGTGGCGGCCTGCAGCTCGCCGTCCTCGCTGCCCGCCAGCCGCGTTTGCAGACACTTCGCGAAGTCCCCCAGCAGCCGATTTGAGATGTCCTCGATCATCCCGCCGCGACCGAACCGTGCCAGCCGCCCGGTGATGTGGTAATCGGTCACGACCTCGACGCGCGTCGCGCCGTCGCCGGTCTCCGACAGGACCGAAACGATCGTCGCCTTGGCGCCTCCCTGGCCACGCTGATCGGAGCCCTGCGCCTGCAACGTCGCGGTGTGAGCCGTTTCGTCGACGTCTTCCATCGCGAGCTTGCCCGTGTAGGAGGCCGATGTCGGTCCGATCTTGACCTTGAACGCTCCGTTGTAGCTGCCGTCGTCGTTGCGGCCCGTGACCGCTGCGCCGGGCAGGCACGGCGCAACCCGTTCGATATCGATCAGGGCCGCCCACACCCTGTCGAGCGGGGCCTGCACCTCAAATGCTTGCTCTAGCTTCATCGCGAATTGCCTCCAGATCGTCAAGGGTGTCGACGTCGCGCCCCGAGCATAGGTGCCCGACCTCGATCACAGGTCCACCGCGCAGCAGATCGCGCGCGCCGCGGTCTCCCTGCAGGGATTGCAGCGCGGCGATCTGATCGCCCCCAAGCACGACCGGATGGCCCGGCCTGCCGTTGTAGACCGCCCGCGTGCCACCCGGCTCGCCCACGAACATCGAGATCACCGCGGACGTGACCAGCGGCGCATCGCCGAGCGTGACGATCACCTTCGACGCGCCGGCCAGCGACTCGAGCCCGCACCGCAGGGACACCGCCTGGCCGTTGACCCAGCCGGCACAGACCACGGTCTCCGCGCGCCCGAAGCGGACCGCCGGCATGACCTCATCGGCGCGCGCGCCGAGCACCACGACCACTCGCTCGAGCTCTGCAACGCCACATGCCGCGTCGACGGCCCACTGCAGCAGCGGCCGCCCGTCGAGCTCCGCCAGCAGTTTGCTGTCGGCGCCGAACCGGACCCCGCCGCCCGCGGCCAGCACGAGTCCGGCGATCATCGCGCCCTCAGGCCGTGACCTCGTGGATCCGGCCGGCCGAGGCGGTCAGCCGGCCGCCGTCGCGGCCATGTCTGGTCGCGACCACCTCGGACAGGATCGAGAGCGCCGTCTCCTCGGCGCTGACCGCGCCGAGGTCAAGACCGACCGGTGCCGACAGCCGCGCCAGCTCCTCGTCGGTCATCCCCGCCGCCACCAGCCGCTCGCGCCGGGACTCCTGCGCGCGCCGCGAGCCCATCGCGCCGATAAACCGCGCCGGGGAGCGCAGCGCGATCAGCAGCGCGGCGTCGTCGAGCTTCGGGTCATGGGTCAGAACGACGATCGAGGTCGCGGGGTCGATTCCCCCGAGCCGCTCGAACGCCTCATCGGGCCACGAGGCGAACACCTGCTCGGCGTCGGGGAACCTCTCCTCGGTCGCGAATCGGGTCCGCGGGTCGACCACGAACGGCCGCCAGCCGGCCGCCTGGGCGAGCGTGCAGAGCGCCGCCGCGATCGGCACGGCGCCGAACATGATCAGCCTTGGCGGTGGCGCCACGACGTCGACGAACAACGGCCCCTGGAGCTCTGAGGTCTCGGCCCACAACAGGTCATCAGCGCCGCGGGCCGCGGCCGCGTCGAGCTCGGGCGAGCCCAGCGTGCCCGAGCGGCTGCCGTCCTCCTCAAACAGGATCTTCGACCCCGCTCCCTCGCCCTCGAGCAGCGTCACCTCGGCGGCGCGCTCGCCGGCAGCTGCGATCTCCGTGAACCGGCCGGGCGCATACTCCTGGATCCAGACGTCGATCTCACCTCCACATGGGAGCCCCACGTTCCACGCATCCTCGTCGGCGATCCCGAAGTGGACCAGCTGAGGCGGCTCGCCCTGGAGCACCTGATCGGCGATCTCGACCACCGCGCCCTCCACGCAGCCGCCCGAGACGGCGCCGATGATCTCGCCGTCCTCGTTGACGGCCATCTTCGCCCCCGGCGGCCGCGGCGCGGACTTCTTGACGGCGACCACGGTCGCCAGCGCGATTCGATCGCCGCGATCGATCCACTTCTGCAGGTCGGGAAGCACGTCGTTCACATTTCCTCCAATATCGATGCAAGCTGCTCAAGCGAGGCGAGCGAGTTGCCCGCCAGAAGTTCGTCGGTATGGGGTACGGCGGCTCGCATGCCACGCGTCAGGGGCTCGTAGTCGGGGTGCGCTGCGAGCGGGTTGAGCCACACCAGCTGGTGCGCCGCGCGTCGCAGGCGCGCCATCTCAACCGCGAGCTGCTCGGGATCGCCGCGGTCCCACCCGTCGGACAGGATCACGACCGCGGCGCCGCGGCCGAGCCGCCGACCGTGGACGCGGTTGAGCTCGGCGAGCGCAGCGCCGATCCGGGTCCCGCCCGAGAAATCGGTCACCGCGGCGGCGGCGCGGTCAAGCGCGAGATCGTGATCGCGGCCGGTGAGCTCATAGGTGATCCGCGTCAGCCGGGTCCCGAACGCGAACGCCTCGACCCGCCTGCGAGCGGCGACGCAGGCGTGCATGTACTGCAGCAGCATCCGCGCGTACGGCGTCATCGAGCCCGACACGTCGCACACGAGCACGAGCTGGCGCGGGCGGGTGGTCTGGGTGCGCCAGCGACGGTGCAGCGGCTCGCCCCCGGTCCGCAGCGACTCGCGCACGGTCGCGCGCAGGTCGGGCGCGTGACCGCGCCCGCGCGACGCGCGCGTGCGCCGCGAGAGCCTCACCGGGTGCCGCCGCGCCAGGCGCGCGATCAGCTCTCGCGCCGCGATCGACTCGCTGACCGTGTAGTGGGCGAAGTCCTTCTCGCGCAGCAGCTCGACCTCGCTCCAAGCGGCCGGCACGGGCGTCGAGTCGCGCTCGGCGGGCACGCTGGCCGGATCGGCCATTCCCATGCTCGGCAGCGCCGCCTTCTCGATCGTCCCGAGCTCCGACAGCGGGTCGTCGATTCCCGGCGCCGTCGCGTCGCCGTACACGGCTCGGAACGCCAGGTCGAACCGCTCGAGGTCGACTTTCTGCGAGCACAGGACGGTCCGCAGCGCGAGCCTGGCGTCCTCCCGCGACGCCGGGTCGATCGCTTCCAGGCAGCGCACAGCCGCCAGCAACTCGCCGACCCCGACCCGGGACCCCTGGGCGCGCAACACCGCCGCCAGCTCGCCCAGCCGCGAGACGAGCGAGTCGCTCGCGTCAGCCAGCGCGAGGCCGGGGTCAGACACCCTCGAGCACCCCACGCTCCCGGACACGGAGCACATCCTCGTGGACTTTCAGCGCGACGCCGAGCGTCTCGTCGAGATCGGCGTCGTCGCCCAGAGCCAGCAGCGCCTGCGCCCAGACGATTGTCTCGCCGACCCCGGGCAACTTGTACAGGTCACCCTGGTCGCGCAGCCTGCGGACCGCCTCGACGACCCGCGCCGCGATCCGTTCGGGGACCCCGGGCAGGCGCGCCTGCACGATCTCGCGCTCGCGCTCGGGATTGGGATAGTCGATCCACTGATAGAGGCAGCGCCGCTTGAGAGCGTCGTGTAGCTCGCGGGTCCGGTTCGAGGTCAGGATCACGACCGGACGGCGCTGGGCCGAGATCGTTCCCAGCTCGGGGATCGTGACCGCGAAGTCGGACAGGAACTCGAGCAGGAACGCCTCGAATTCGTCATCGGCGCGATCGATCTCGTCGATCAACAGCACCACCGGTTGGGCGGGATCGGACTCGAGCGCCTCGAGCAGCGGACGGCGGAGCAGGAAGCGACGCGCGAACAGCTCGCCCTCGTCGACGCCGCCCTCGGCCGCTCGCAGCGCCAGCAGCTGGCGCGCGTAGTCCCAGTCGTAGACGGCGTGATGGAGGTCGATCCCCTCGTGGCATTGCAGCCGAATCAGACGCGCGCCGAGCGCCGCCGCGAGCGCGCGTGAGACCTCGGTCTTGCCGACGCCCGCCTCGCCCTCGAGCAGCAGCGGCTGCTCGAGCACGACCGCGAGGTGCACGGCGAGCGCAAGTGGCCGGTCCGCGAGATAACCCTGCTCCGCCAGGGCGGCGCTCGCGGACTCGACGGAATCGATCTCCGCGAGTGGCGTCATGCCAAAAGACTAGCCTCCGGCGATCTTCAGTTCTGGCCGGCGGCCTCGATCAGCGCGCGCTTGGTCAGCACCCGCGCCAGATGGCGCTTGTAATCGGCGCTCGCGTTGAGGTCCGCCGGGGGCTCGGTTCCATCAGCGGCCTGGTCCGCCGCCTTGGCGATGTTCTCGGCGCTGAGCTCCTGGCCGCGGAGCGCCTCCTCGACCGCCGTCGCGCGCAGCGGCACCGACGCCATGTTGGTGAGCCCGACGCGAACGTCCTCGCAGGTGCCGCCCGATGACTTGACGACCGCGCCGACAGCGACCATCGCCCAGTCCTCGCTGCGACGGTTGAACTTCTGATAGCCGTAGCCGTAATCGCTCAGATCGGCGATTCGCACCTCGGTCAGCACCTCCTCGGGCTCGACCGCGGTCTCGAGGTAGTCCTGGAACAGGTCGGCGGCCGCCACCGTCCGCTGTCCGTCCCTGCCCTGAAGGGTCACCTCGCCGTCGGAGATCAGCATCGCCGCCGGGAGATCGGAGGCCGGATCGCCGTGGGCGAGCGAGCCGCCGATCGTGCCACGATTGCGGACCTGCGGATCGGCGATCGTCCCCGCGACCAGCGACAGGAGGCCGAGGTCAGAAGCGCGCTCGAGCGTCGCGTGAGGCGTCAGCGCGCCAATCCGCCAATGGCCGTTCTGCTTCTCGACCCCGTGCAGTCCGGGGATCTTGCGCAGGTCGACGAGTAGCGCCGGCGTCGCCAGCCGGAGCTTCATCAGCGGGATCAGCGAGTGGCCGCCGGCGAGCAGCTTGGCCTCCTCGCCGTTGTCGTGCAGCTCTCGGAGGACGTCGTCCAGCGTCTCAGGTGCAACGTAATCGAACTCGGCCGGGATCATGCTGCACCTCCGTTGTCGCCTTGGGCCGCTGAAACCGCCTCCCAGACCCGCATCGGGCTGAGCGGCATGTTGATGAAATCGACCCCAAGGGGTCGGAGCGCGTCGATCACTGCATTGGTCACGGCCGCGGTGGCGGCGATCGTCCCGGCCTCGCCGACACCCTTCGCGCCGAGCGAGTTGACCGGCGACGGCGTCTCGGTCCGGTCGAGCTCGAAGCTCGGGATCTCGGCCGCGGTCGGGAGCGCGTAGTCGACGAACGTGCCGGTCACGAGCTGGCCCTGATCGTCGTAGTGGACGCGCTCGTAGAGCACCTGGCCGATCCCGAAGACGACGCCGCCATGGATCTGGCCGTCGATCAGCATCGGGTTGATCGCGCGGCCGCAGTCGTCGACCGCGACGTAGCGCACGATCTCGGTCTTGCCCGTCTCCGGGTCGACGTCGACGATGCACGCGTGGGCGCCGAACGGGAACACGAAGTTCTCGGGGTCGTAGAAGGTGGTCTCTTCGAGTCCCGGCTCCATCCCGTCGGGTACCGCGCCGATGTAAGCGATCCCGGCGACCTCGGCGAGCGTCATTCCCTTGTCGGGCGAGCCTCGCACCGAGAATTTGCCGCCCGTGACCTCGATGTCCTCGGGCGCGGCCTCGAGCTCGGCCGCGACGATCGCCTTGGCCTTGACCACGACCTTGTCGGCGGCTCTTGCGACCGCCTCGCCGCCGGTCGCCAGCGAGCGCGAGCCATAGGTGTTGCGTCCCTCGGGCCCGGTCGCGGTGTCACCGTGGACCACCTCGACGACCTCGGGGTCGACTCCGAGCTTGTCGGCGACGATCTGCGCCATCGCGGTCTCGAGTCCCTGGCCGTGCGGCGACGTGCCCGTGTAGACGGTCACCGCGCCGGTATTGTGGACGCGCACCATCCCCGACTCCCAGAGGCCGGCCTGGACGCCAACGCCGCCCGGCCCTGTGACCCGTGACGGAGCCAGGCCACAGATCTCGGTGTAGGTGGAGAACCCGATCCCGCGGTAGATGCCCTTGGCCCGCAGCTGCTCCTGCTCGCTGCGAAACGCGGCCACGTCGACGTGCTCCATCAGCCTGTCGAGCGTCTTGTGGTAGTCGCCGGAGTCGTAGATCACGCCGGTCGCCACCGCCGCCGGAAACTGGTCTGCCGGGATGAAGTTCTTGCGACGGATCGCGATCGGGTCGATCCCGAGCTCGTGCGCCATCGCGTCGAGCGTCAACTCGATCATGTGCGTTGCCTCGGGCCGTCCGGCGCCCCGGATCGCGTCGGTCGGGCACTTGTTCGTGAACACGCCGACAATGTCGGTCTGGACGTTCGGGATCGCGTAGCAGCCGCCCATCACGAACGCACCCAGGGACGGGATCAGCGGCGTCAGGATCATGTTGTAGGCACCCAAGTCGGCCAGGATCTTGACGTGGAAGGCCGTGATCGTCCCGTCGCGCTTGGCCCCCATCTTGGTGGTCGCGATCTGATCGCGCCCCTGGTGGGCGACCTGCATGTTCTCCGAGCGCGTCTCGATCCACTTGATCGGCCGGCCGAGCTTGCGCGACGCCCAGCACGCGATCAGCTCCTCGCCGTAGACCTGGAGCTTGGAGCCGAAACCGCCGCCCACCTCGGGTGCGATCACGCGGACGCGATCCTCGCCGAGCCCGAGCAGCAGCGCCATGAACAGGCGGACGAAGTGAGGCACCTGGGTCGAGCTCCAGAGCGTCAGCGAGCCGGCCCGGAAGTCGGCCAGCACCCCGCGCGGCTCGATCGGCGCGCCGGCGATGCGGTGGTTGATGATCCGGCGCTCGACGATCACGTCGGCGTCTGCGAAACCGGCCTCTACGTCGCCGCCGGGAAGCGACCACTCGTGGACCTTGTTGGTGCCCAGCGCTTCGTGCACCAGCGGCCCACCGGCCAAGGCGGCCTCAGGGTCGACGACCACCGGCAGCGGCTCGTACGCGACCACCACGTCCTCGACCGCGTCGTTGACCGCGTAGCGGTCCTCGCCGATCACCATCGCGACCGGGTCACCGACGTGATTGACGACCCCGCGGGCGAGCGGCCAGTGGTCGGGGTTGTTGACGTCGACGCCGGGCGGCACCCATGCCATCGGCAGCGGACCGCCGATGTCGGTGGTGTCGCCGCCCGTGAATACGGCGTGGATCCCGGGCCGCTCGGCTGCGGCCGAGACTTCGATCGAGACCACCTTGGCGTGCGCCTCGGGAGAGCGGACGAACGCGGCCCACAGCTGGCCCGGCAGCGCGATGTCGTCGACGTAGCGAGCCCGCCCGGTGATCAGCGGCGGATCCTCCTTGCGCCTCAGAACGCGCCCTACGTAGCGATCCGAGAAGGCCTCCTCAGCGCTGCTCATGCCGTCGCTCCCGACGTCTTAGACGCCGCATCGAGCACGGCTTTGACGATGTTGTGGTAACCGGTACAGCGGCACAGGTTGCCCTCGAGCGCGTGGCGGACCTCGTCCTCGGTCGGGTCGGGGTTCTCGCTCAGCAGCGCCGAGGCGGCCATGATCATCCCCGGGGTGCAGTAGCCGCACTGAAGCCCGTGGTTGTTCCAGAACGCCTCCTGCATCGGATGCAGGTTGTCCTCGGTGCCGAGGCCCTCGATCGTCGTGATCTGCTCGCCGTCGACCTGGACGGCGAGGATCGTGCACGACTTGACAGCCTCGCCGTCGAGATGGACCGTGCAGGCGCCGCAGTTGGACGTGTCACAGCCGACGTGGGTGCCCGTCAGGCCGAGATGGTCCCGGAGCGCGTGGACCAGCAGCAGGCGGGGCTCGACCTCTAGATCGTGATCTACTCCGTTGACGTTGAGTCGCACCTTGACCGTGCTGCTCATTGCTCTCCCTCCTGTGTTTGGTCTGAGCGTGAGCGGACGATACTTCACCCGATCAAGCCTCTGCAAAGCTCTGCCCGCGGGGCCATCGGCAGGCGATTGCCGTTGCATAAGCTCCGCCTATGCGGCGGTTTCAAACGCTCGGATTCGGTAGGCGAACACACACGTTTCCGCCACACGGAAGGCTCTTTCGCGGGAATCATTGTGCCCACAACAATTGTGTTACCATCGGTTCCATGAGAACACTCGGACGCCTCCTACTTCGGGTCGCCGTCGGCGGATTCTTCGTCGGACACGGCACCCAAAAGCTGTTCGGTTGGTTTGGCGGCCAGGGCATCGACGCCACGGCCCAGGGGTTTGAGCATCTCGGTCTGCGACCTGGCAAGGCCCACGCGTACGCCGCGGGCGCTGCCGAGGCGGGCGGCGGCGCGCTGTTGGCGCTCGGCGCCGCGACGCCGCTGTCCGCGTCAGTCCTGACGGCGACGATGCTGACCGCGATCAACCGCGTGCACCTGGCCAAGGGCCCGTGGGTGATGAAGGGCGGTTATGAGTACAACGTGGTGCTGATCGCCGCGGTGCTGGCGCTCGCCGAGACCGGCCCCGGCTCGCCCTCGGTCGACGCCGCGCTGGGCATTGAGAAGCACGGCGCCAGATGGGCCGCGCTGGCACTCGCGCTCGGCCTCCTCGGCGCCGCCGCCGCGCACGCCGCGGCGGAGCTCGCCCCGGTCCCCGAGCCCGAGCAGGCTCCCGTTGATCAGCCGGCGGCTGATCAGGACGCCGCGGAAGACCGCGAGCCGGCCGCCACGACGCAGGCCTAGACGATGTCTTGCGGGCGCTCCCTTCGGGGGGCGCCCGGAGGTCGCTTGCCTGATCCGTCCCCCGGGTCACGGTGGACCGCCACCGCCGCGACCACGAGCCCGACCGCAACCAGCTCGGCAGCGCTCGGCAGCTGCCCCAGCACCACCACCCCGACCACGACCGCGGTCGCCGGCAGCAGCGCCACCATCAGCGAGTACGTGGCCCGGCTCAGACGCGCCATTGCGAGCTGGTCGGTGACGTATGGGATCACCGACGACGAGATCCCCACGCCGACTCCCGCGAGCAGCACGAGCGGGTCGCCGATCACGCCGGCCACCTGCCACCCCCCGACCGGGGTCACGAGCACCAGTGCGACCAACATCGCGGCGCCGAGACCGGTCAGCCCGCTCAGCGATGGGTGGCGCGAGGCGCGGTGTGCCAGGACGATGTAGAGCGCGAACAGCGCCGCGTTGGCCAGGGCGAACGCGAACCCGAGCGGCTGGCCCAAGAGCTGCACGTCGCTGAGCAGCGCCACCCCTCCGACGGCGAGCACAAGCGCGACCGCGTTGCGCGCGCTGCGGGCCCCGAATGCGGCCAGCGCGATCACCGGCAGGAACTCGATCGCGGCCACGGTCCCGAGCGGCAGCCGTGCAATCGCCTCATAGAAGCAGCAGTTCATCGCCGCCAGCGTCGCGCCCCAGGCGATCACCAGCGGCTCGCGCAGCGCCGTCCATGGCTGCCGCCAGAGCGCGAACACGACCGCAGCCGCCGCGATCCGCAGCCACGCGACGCCCAACACCGGGACTCGGGCGAACAGCAGCACCGCGAACGACGGCCCCAGGTAGTGAAACACGGAGCTGACGACGAAATACAGCTCGGGCGGTGTGCGGCGCGTGCGGATATTTCATGATTGCCCGCCAAGATCCCGAAGCCAAGGCATATTCCATATAATTCGATTCGCTTTGCCTTCGGATGAACGGCCTCTAGACGGCATCAACCGCCGATTGCTCAGCGAGCTCCAGGGCGACGCGAGGCTCAGCCTCGCCGAGCTCGCGCGACGGCTCAACGTGTCACCACCCACGATCGCCGAGCGCCTCGGCCGGCTCGAGGACGCGGGCGTGATCCGCGGCTACCACGCCGACGTCGACCCGGCCTCGGCCGGCTACTCGCTGAGCGCGATCATCCGTATGCGGCCGGCGCCCCGCCAGCTGCACAAGGTCGCCGACCTGATCGGTGCGATGGACGAGGTCGTCGAATGCCACCGGATCACGGGCGAGGACTGTTACCTGATCAAGGCCCACGTCCGCGACGTCTCGCACCTCGAGCAGCTGATCGACCAGCTCGTCCCATACGGGCAGACGACCACCTCGATCATCCAGTCCTCGCCGGTGCCGGCGCGTGGACTCGCGCTAGGCGGGCTTGTGGGCGAGGACCTGGTAGACGGACGCCCAGCCGGTCTGAAAGCCCTGCCGGGCGGCGCGTAGATAGACGCGCCACACACGCGCGCGTTCGGTCCCGGCCAGCCGCACCGCCTCGGCGTACCGCTCCTCGAAACTCGCGATCCAGTGGCGCAGCGTCTCGGCGTAGTCGTCCGGAAGACCCTCGACGTGCCGGGTCACCATCGCGGTGCGCTCGAGTGCGAGCTCGATCCGCGACAGCGGTAGCGGGACACCGTCCGGGAACACGAATCGCTCCGAGAACGCGCCCTCGTCGGCGGCGTCGAAGTCCATCAGCTTCGCGATCCCGTGGTTGAGCAGGCGCCCGCCCGGCAACAGTAGATCGCGCAGGGTCCGCATGTAGAGATCGATCCGCTCCTCGCCCACGTGCTCGACCATCCCGATGCTCGCGACCGCGTCAAACTGCTCGCCGGCCAGCTCGCGATAGTCGGCCACCCGAAGCTCGACGAGATCGGCCACGCCGGCCTCGCGCGCCAGCTCGCGGCCGAGCTCGACCTGGCGCTCGGACAGCGTCACGCCGAGCACGCGAACGCCGTGGTTGCGGGCGGCGTGGATCGCGAAGCTCCCCCACCCGCAGCCGACGTCCAGCACCCGCTCGCCGTCCTTGAGGGCGAGCTTCTTGCACACCAGTGCCAGCTTGGCCTGCTGTGCCTCCTCGAGTGTGGTCGCGCCGCCCTGCCAGTAGGCGCAGCTGTAGGTCATCGACTTGTCGAGAAACAGCGCGAAGAAGTCGTTGCCCGCGTCGTAGTGGTAGCGCACCGCGCGGCGGTCGCGGCCGATCGTGTGGCGCTCGCCGGTCAGCTTCAACTCGGAGGCCGGTGGCCGCGGCGGCCTGACCAACCCGCACGCCCGGACGAGGGCGACCCCGAGCCGCACCATCTGGCCGGGAGAGAGAGATGGCGCCTCAAACGTGTCGACGATCCGCAGCGCCTTGTCGATGTCATCTACATCGATCAGGCCGAGCACGTAGGCACGGCCGAGCCCGAGCTCGCCCGGGGCACCGAGCACGTGCGCGAGCGCCTCCGGCGAACGGATCTGAAAGGTCGGCGCGTCGTCCTCGGTCGCTGGGACGGTCGAGCCGTCCCAAAAGGCGATCGCGAACGGACGCTGCGGGAGCGCGGCGACGATCTCGCGGCGCAGGGCTGCCGTGCGAGCGAATGCCAAAGCGCGCGCGAGCTTAGCGGCCCGGGGGTCAGGCGTCCTGCACCGCGAGCGGCTTGCGCTCGCGGCGGGCGGGGTCGACTCTGACCACGTCCCAGGCGAGCCCGGCCATCTCGAGCAGCCGGATGACCCCGGCCGACGGGTCGAGCTGCCAGCGCCGCAGCCCGTGCCGGTACGAGGTCGGGAAGGCGTGGTGGTTGTTGTGCCAGGACTCGCCCCAGGTCGGAATCGCGAGCCAGAAGACGTTGCGCGACTCATCGCCGGTCTCGTACTCGTGGCGCCCGAAGTAGTGGCAGACCGAATTGATGCTGAAGGTCGCGTGGTGCATGAAGAAGATCCGCGCCGCGCCGCCCCACAGCATCGCCGTCAGTCCTCCCGTCACCGTGCCGGTCAGCGCGACCCCGAGGCCGAAGGCGGCCGCGAGGCCAAGTACCACCCAGAGCACGAACGTCCGGTCGACGAACCGGATCCAGGGGTCTGCCAACAGGTCCTTGGCGTAGCGCTGCTCGTCGGCGACCTCCATGTCGGAGAACACCCAGCCGATGTGGGCGTGCCAGAACCCCCACAACTCGCCACGCCAGCCGTGGCGCTCGTCGAGGTGTGGGCTGTGCGGATCGCCGGCCTCGTCCGAGAACTGGTGGTGCTTGCGGTGGGTGGCGACCCAGTCGATCACGGGTCCCTCGGCGGCCGCCGACCCGAGCGCGGCGAACCCTGCCCGTACCACGCGGCTGCACTTGAAGCTTCGATGCGTGAGCAGGCGGTGGAAACCGACGGTGATCCCCGAGCCGATCACCATGTAGAAGATCGCCAGCACGAGCAGGTCCTGCCAGACCAGCAGCCCATTGCTCCAGCCGAGCCACATGCCCAGCAGGACGAGGATCGGCGGGGCCGCGGTCACGACACCGCTCGCGAGCCGGTCGACGAGCGGCATCGTGACCGGCCTCACGGCTTCGGTGCCGGTCGACACCGAGATCTCGTCTGGCTGCGGCAGCGGGCCGGGCGCCACGGGAGCGGCTACCGCGGTAGGGGCGTCAGGTCCCATGGCGTCCACAGCGATCCTACAGTCTTTAGACGACGCGAGCAGAAAATTAGGGCAACGGCCGCGCGGCGTTGGTATACGGCTGATAGGTGCGGCACGGCTCCCCGCGCAACCCTGGACACGGCGGCAGACCGGTCGGGACGTTGACCGCGGGGACGACCGGGAGGATCAGCCGGGACGGGAACTTGCGCGAATGCGCGATCGAGACCTGCGCGGTCCCCCGCGGGCTGGTCTGGGCGAACGCCCACACCGGTTGGCTGCCGTTCGGGGCGCTGATCGTCAGCCGAATGCGCGACCCGCGGCGATATGCGTGACCCTCGTAGTAGAGCGGGACGGTCACCTCGGTGTATCGACCCCTCGGCAGCGGCTGCACGTCGGCCGCTCGGAGCCTCGGCACCGGCTCCAACAGCGTGCTCTTGGTCGCGGCGAGCTTGCGTTCGTTTGCCCGCAGCCATCCGTCCTGTACGAACGTTTCCTTGCCGTCGGGCCGAACCTCGGTGACCATCGCCTGTAGGTCGACGTTCGGGGCCGACGCCTTGATCCACAGATGCACGGCACCGCCGCCGATCACAACCGTGTCCTGCTTCAGCGGCGCGGTCAGGTACGACGCGGCGGTCCGGGGCGGATTCTGATCCCAGTGGAAGTCCGGCAACCTACCCCACAGGCCGCCCGGTCCGTCCTCGCCGGTGAAGTCGGTCGCAGAGACCGCACGCGGATTCCAGCTGAACGCGTCCGCCGCTCCCGCCGCGGGCTTGCCACCGGTCATCGCGCCGCCCTGGGCCAGGTACCAGGAGCGGGCCTGCGTGCCGGGAATCGGGAACCGCGAGAACGACGCCTCAAACCCTGGATAGGGGTCGCCCGGCGAGCTGCCGCCGGCGCCGTTGTCGAACAGGATTCGGATCGGCTTGAGCCTCTGGAACGCGGCGAGCGCACCGGCGTATGTGGGGATCTGCTGAATCGGATCCGGCGGCAGCGTGATCCCGCCGATGTTCATCGCCGTCGTGTAGATGAGCGGAGCCGCGGCCTTGAGCGCGGCAGACAGGTGGGGCGCGCGTCGCGCGACGTAAAGCTCGTAGAAGTCGTACAGCCGGTCGAACGTCGCCGGGTTGAGAGAGTCGATGTGGAAACCGTTGGTGAACGTGAACCATTTGCGACTGGTGCCGGTGAAGTCCTGGGCCAGATCGGCGCAGTGCGCCCCGGTCTGCTCGTCGTTGAACTGACACGCCAGGTACGTTGGGACATGGATCTTGTGCACGAACGTGACCGGCGAGAGCGGGTTTACGACCGCGGGCCGGTAGTGGCTGTTGGAGCTGATCACGTGGAGAACGTTGGGCGCTTCGCCGTGCAGGATCTGGTTCTGCTTGCACGTCTGGTCGCCGTCGAGGATGCGCTGATAGGCCCAGGCCTGGCCACCGCTTGGCGAGGCGGGTTTTGAGTCGTGCAACCGGTCAGCCCCCCAACCCACCGCAAAGCCGGTATTGAGGATCCCGCCCGGGTACAGCGTCGTCGCGGTGTTGTCGATCGTCGACAGCGGCGCGATCGCCGCGAGGTCCGGTGGATCGGTCGCGGCAACGAACAGCTGGCTGATCGCGCCATAGGAGATCCCGAGCATCCCAACCTTGTGGTGCAGAACCCACGATTGATGGGCCACGGTCTCGATCACGTCATAGCCGTCGAGGTTCTGGAGCGGCTCGAAGTAGTCAAACGAGCCGCCCGAACAGCCGGTGCCGCGCATGTTGACGTCGACGACCGCGAACCCGAACGCGGTCGCGAGCTGGCTGAGCCCGCTCTGGGCCCCGGCCGGGTCGGCATACCCGTAGCCCGAGTACTCGACCAGCGTCGGATACGGCCCGGGCCCAGCAGGGAGCCGGACGTCGATCGCCAGCTTGGTCCCGTCCCGCGTGGTCAGGTAGCCGTAGCCGCTGGTCGGGATCCGCTGGTCGTAGATCCTGTTGCTAGGCGGCGCCGACCGGTCGCTGAACACGGTCACCCTGGACGAGCGCGCGCCACCCTGCCGGACCCGGTAGCCCCGCCCTGGCCTGACGGCGCGGAACACGACCCCGCCAAGCGAGTCGGCCTTCTGCGACGCGACCACCTTCCCGCGCGGATTCAACAGGCTGACCGAACGGCCGCTCTGCAAGCCGGTCGCGTAAACCTGCTCGGCACTGCCGTGCGCCGACAGGCCTGCGGCCTGCGCGACCTGAGCGCCCACGGCGGCCAGCGCAAGCGCGATCACCGCCGCCAACAGGGGGCGAGCCATCTGGGGTCTAGCGCCCGACAGTGCGCACCAGCTCGCGGGCTCGGTTCGGTACCAGCGCGAGTGCCTCTCTCGTCTGCGCCAGGCCGGCCCGCAGCTCGGTGTCGCCAACCTCGACCGGGAGCATCGAATCCTGCAGCTCGGCGATCGTCTGGTTGGCATGACCGGCGGCCACCACCGCGCGGTCGATCAGCTCCTGCACGCTCTGGGACTGAGGCCCGGGCGTCTGGGCATCGAACTGCCGCCCGGTGAGCGCAGAGCGCGCCGCGAACTCGGCATGGGTCCGCTTGGCGCGGCCGTAGGCGAGCTGGACCGGACGAAACAGCTGCTCCTCGAGCACATCCGCGTTGTGCTCGTCGAGCTGCTCGTAGGCCTCGCCGAGCGCCGCGAGCGAGACCGCTATCTGCTCGACGGCGATCCCTAGATCGGTCAGCACCTTCTCGCGTCCTTCTACGGCGGTGTAGGCCATCGGGCGCGTAGGTTATTGCCTGCGGTGTCGAGAACGCGCCGCCTCGTTCGACGTAGCTTCAAACGCTCACCGCTCCGGAGTGAGTGATTGGACTCCAAACCGAGAGGACAGAGATGCGATTCATGATGATCATGAAGCCCAACGTCGACGAGCACAACTGGCGTCCGAGCCCCGAGGCGATCGCCGAGATGTCCAAGTACAACGAGGTGCTCAGCCAGGCCGGCGTGCTGCTCGCGCTCGACGGACTGCAGCCGACCGCGAAGGGCGCGCGCGTCTCCTTCCAGCGCGGCAGGCCGTCGGTGACCGACGGTCCGTTCACCGAGTCAAAGGAGCTGATCGGCGGCTACTGGCTGATCCAGGCCAGGTCCAAGGAGGAGGCCGTCGAGTGGGCCAGCCGCTGCCCGGCGGCCGACGGCGACGTGATCGAGGTGCGCCAGGTGTATGAGCTGTCTGACTTCGACACCGATGGCCGCACGGGCTGATCCCGCGGTCAAGCGGACGATCGACGCCGTCTGGCGGATTGAGTCCCCACGTCTGATCGGTTCTGTGGCGCGCTACGTGCGCGATCTCGGGCTCGCCGAGGACGTCGCCCAGGATTCGCTCGTCGCCGCGCTCGAGCAGTGGCCGCAGTCGGGCATCCCGGACAATCCCGGCGCCTGGCTGATGGCCACTGCCAAGCACCGCGCGACCGATGCGTTGCGCCGCGGCCAGCTGGCTGACCGCAAGCACGATCAACTCGGCCGCGAGCTCGAGCTCGACCGTGGCCGGCTGGCGCCCGCGGCCGACGCAGGGCACGAAGGTCGGGCGGGTGACGATCTCCTCACGCTGCTGTTCGCGACCTGTCACCCGGTGCTCTCGACCGAGGCGCGGGCGGCGCTGACGCTGCGGCTGTTCGGAGGTCTCACGACGTCGGAGATCGCGTGCGCCTTCCTGGTCGGGGAAGCGACGATCTCCCAGCGGATCGTCCGCGCAAGACGAACGCTCTCGGAGGCCAACGTGCCGATCGCAATCCCGCAGGGCACCGAGCTCGCCCCTCGACTGGAGTCCGTGCTGGAGGTCATCTATCTGATCTTCAACGAGGGCTACGCGGCCAGCGCCGGCGACGACTGGATCCGACCCGAGCTCTGTCACGATGCTCTCCGGGTGGGTCGGATCCTGGCCGAGCTCCTGCCAGACGAGCCCGAAGTCCACGGCCTTGTCGCGCTGATGGAGATCCAGGCGTCGCGCACGGCGGCCCGGATCGGGGCCCACGGCCAACCGGTGCTGCTGCTCGATCAGGATCGCTCGCGCTGGGACCGCGTCCTGATCTCGCGCGGGCTCGCCGCGCTCGGCCGTGCCCAGCGGCTCGGAGGCGCGCTCGGTCCGTATGGACTCCAGGCCGCGATCGCCGCCTGCCACGCACGCGCGCGCACGCCCGAGGACACCGACTGGGGGCAGATCGTCGCCCTCTACGACGCACTGTCGCAGGTCGCGCCGTCGCCCGTGGTCGAGCTCAATCGCGCGGTCGCGGTCTCGATGGCATACGGACCAGGTGCGGCGCTCGAGCTGGTCGACGCGCTCTGCGACGAGCCATTGCTGAGCGACTATCACCTGCTGCCGAGCGTCCGGGCCGACATGCTCGCCCGGCTCGGACGCGACCGCGAGGCGCGCGGCGAGCTCGAGCGGGCCGCCGCGATGACGCGTAACGGGCGCGAGCGCGAGCTGCTGCTGGCGCGCGCGGCACGACTGGGTTGATCGCCCTCAACGTCGGTGCCTAACCGTCGATATGCGGCGTTCAGACACCGAGGCTGGCGAACAACCGCAAAAAGCGGGTCAGCTCACGCTTGCTGCCGTCGAGCGTGAGCGCCCCGCTCGCCAGTGAGTCGTCGACCGAGCCCCCGTGCCACAACAGCGTCGTCAGCGTGCCCGGGTCGGTCTCGATCGTCAGCGTCGCCGGGGCCAACGGATCGGCGGCGCGCAACACCTCGATCTCGCCCCGCTGCACCACGACCGAGAAAATGTGCTCGCCGAGCGCGATCCGGTAGCGCCGGTCCAGGTCGGCGGCCGCCTCGCGATCGAACATGCTGATCAGCGCCACCGCGAGCGCGTCCGGGCTCAGCTCGGCCGGCGCGTCTGGGAGCGGCACGCTGCTCCCCCACCGGCCCAGCGCGACCAGGACTGGTTCGAGCTCCGCGCCCCACTCGGTGAGTTCATAGACCCGGGCGCCGGCAGGCGGCGGCAGCTTGCGACGGCGGACGATGCCCGCCGCCTCGAGATCGCGCAAACGCTGCGCGAGCATGTCCGGGCCGAGGTTCGGAAGGCCCGCGCGGAGGTCAGTGAAGCGCTTGGGACCGAGTAGCAGCTCGCGCACCACGAGCAACCCCCAGCGCTCGCCGACCAGGTCCAGTCCGCGTGCGATCCCGCAGGAATCTCCATATGTGCGGCGCTTCGAGCTCATCTAGTGGGTTTTTCCAACTTCATGATACGGTATCGCAACCAAGCAAAGTACAAACCTCAGGCAGGAGGACGCGATGAGCAAACGCGACCAATATCCCCCAGGCGTGCCGTGCTTCGTCGACACGCTGACGCCCGACCTCGACGCCGCGATGCGGTTCTACGGAGGCGTGTTCGGCTGGCAGTTCGACGGTCCCGGGGCGATCCCAACCGACCCGCCGGGCCAGTATTTCGTCGCCAGGCTCCGGGACCACGATGTGGCCGGGATCGGTTCTCGGCCGCCTGCGAACGGCTCGGCGCCGCTCCCGGGCTGGAGCACGTACGTCGCGGTCGCGAGCGCTGACGACGCGGCCGCGCGTGCCGCGGCGGCCGGCGGCAACGTGATCGTCGAGCCGTTTGATGCGCCGCCCGCCGGACGGATGGCGGTGATCGCCGACCCGGGCGGCGCGCAGTTCTGCGTCTGGGAGGCCGGTACACGTCAGGGAGCGGAGCTCGTCAACGAGCCGTCCGCGTGGGCGATGAGCGCGCTCAACACGACCGATCCCGAGGCGGCGAAATCCTTCTACGGAGAGCTGTTCGGCTGGCAGGCCGAGCCAATGCCCGTCGGCCCCGGCATTGAGATCTGGCTGTGGCGGCTGCCCGACTATTTCGGCGGCGAGCCGTCCCAGCCGGTCCCGCGTGACGTGGTCGCCGCGATGATCAAGCTCGGGCCCGAGTCCGGCGGTCAGCGATCCAACTGGAGCGTCGACTTCTGGACCGATGACGCCGATGCGGCGGCCGCCGCCGCACGGTCGCTCGGCGGAACGGTGGTGGCCGAGCCGTTCGTCGACGCGACCTTCAGGCGGACCGTCCTCGCCGATCCGGACGGAGCCGTCTTCTCGGCGAGCCAGCTGCAGCTCCCAGCCTGATCCGCGTCGCGCGGCGGCGCGAGTCCGACAGCCGCCAGCAGAGCCCCGCGGTCCCGGCAGCGACGACCAGGACCGCGGGCCAGGCGCCGATCACAAGTCCCAGCACATGTGACAGTGCGAACGCCACCAGCCCGGCGACCGTCAATCGCAATGCGACGCGCCAGCCGTCGCGGTGCAGCCAGATCCCGAGGCATGTGAGCCCAAACGCCGCCAGGACGAGTCCGCCAAGCGGGCGCGAATCGGTCGCGACTGCGACCCCGAATCCCGCGATCAACCCGGCCGCCGCGAGCGGTGCGGTCGCGACGCGATCGGCCAGGCGGGCGAGGCGGTTGCTGGCCGGCACAAAACCGATGATCCCACAGCGTCCGAAATGGGTAACAGGTAGCTGAAGTCGACCGGTGAGGGACCGCGAGAAGGCGATCAGATCGGTTTTGACCAGTACCACGAGCCTCCCGAGGTGTTGCCCCCGGCGACGCGCACGTTCGCTCGCCTGTGTGCATCGCTACCGAGGAGGCCGAGACCCTACGAGGACAGCGGCTCTGGTAACAATCAAGACGGCAGCGCTATGGAGCCTTCGTCAGACACCGGTTCGCTCGGCATCGGCAGCTTGAAAGCCGCCTGATGAATCACCTGCTCCGAGCGCATGCGCCGATCAGTGACGCGAACTGGAAGCTGCTCGACGACGAGGCGCGCGAGCGCCTCGAGCCCGCGCTGGCGGCCCGCAAGCTGGTCGAATTCTCAGGCCCGCACGGCTGGCAGCACTCGGCGCTGAACCTCGGCCGCGTCGACAAGGTCAAGTCGGCCCCGTGCGATGGTGTGACCGCGCTGAGCAGGCGCGTCCGGCCGCTGGTCGAGCTGAGGGCCGAGTTTGCGATCTCACGCGCGGAGCTTCGCGACCAGGATCGCGGCGCGCCGGACGCCGACCTCACACCGCTCGATACGGCTGCGCGCCAGATCGCGGTCGCCGAGAACACTGGCGTCTTCCACGGCTGGCGTGACGCGTCGATCGAGGGGATCGCGCAGGCAACCCCGCACCGGCTCAAGCTCGGCAGCGCGCCGGACAAGTACCCACGACTGGTTGCCGGCGGCGTCGAAAGGCTGCTCGACAGCGGCATCAGCGGGCCGTATGCGCTCGCGCTCGGCGGTGACCAGTACCAGCGCGTCGTGCAGACGGCCGAACACGGGGGCTACCCGCTGCTGGAGCACCTGCGCAAGATCATCGAGGGCCCGATCGTCTGGGCGCCCGGCGTGAGTGGCGCGGTTCTGATCAGCCAGCGTGGCGGCGACTTTGTGCTCGAGTGCGGACAGGACCTGTCAATCGGCTATCTCGACCACGACGGCGACGTGGTGCGGCTGTACCTCGAGGAGAGCCTGACGTTCCATGTCGCGACCGCCGAGGCGGCGGTCGCGCTGACCGCGTAGTTCGAGCTCAGTCCAGCTCGCGCCAGCTGAACGCCGGCTCGTAACCGAGCATCCTCCGGGCCTTGCCGATGTCGAGCAGCGTGTCGTTCTGAGTCACGCGCTCGGCCAGCGGCACCGATCCGAACACCTCGGCCATCAGCTCCCTGCTCGGCCTGCGCATCACCGTGTCGGCGGCAGCGATGATGAAGTTCTCGGCGCCGGCGATGTCTGCCTCGAGCGCCCGCCGCACGCTCTGCGCCACGTGGCTCTCATCGACGTATCCCCACAGGTTCCACTTGCGCAGCTGCGGATCCTCCTGGAAACCGGCGAAACGCTCGTAGTCGCTGCGGACCATGACGTTGGAGAACCGCAGGCCGATGATCGGCATCGCGCTCCAGCGGTGAAACTGGCGCCCCAGCTCCTCGCCGACCACCTTCGAGAGCGCGTAGCTCGTCTCCGGGTAGACATGCGCCTCGTCGACGGGCGCATAATCGGGCGGCCGCTCGAACGGCAACCCGAGCGTCGTTTCGCTCGATGCCCACACGACCCGGCGCAGGCCCAGGCGCGCGGCGGCAGCGAACACCGCATGCGTGCTCGTCACATTGGTCCTGAAGACCTGATCGGGGGTCGCGTGCGCCGGCGACGGGATCGCCGCCAGGTGGACCACCGCCTCGATCCCCGGGAGCGTCTCCCCGCCTCCGAGCGCTTCGAGCGCCTGGCCGAAGTCGGTCACGTCGGCGTTCAGGAACGGGATCGGCGCCTCGGGCGAGTAGGAATCGGGCGACGGCTTGATGTCGATGTTGAGGACCTCGTGACCGTGCTCGGCCAGGTCACGGACCACGACCTGGCCGGCCTTCCCACTTCCTCCTGTGACGGCGATCCGCGTCATCGGCGATAGCCATAGCAGAAACGTTGGCGGTCGGAATCGCTCATGGTGTAGATGTAGCGTCCCGGAGAACATCAAAGCTAAAGGACCGGATCGCGATGGATTTCGAGCAGATTCTCACGCAGGTAGATGACGGGGTTCTGACGATCACGCTCAACCGGCCCGATCGGCTCAACGCGTGGACGCCGACGATGGGCCGCGAGCTGATCGCGGCCTTTGACCAGGCCGACGCAGACGACGAGGTCCGAGTGGTGCTGATCACGGGCGCCGGTCGCGGGTTCTGCGCCGGCGCAGATCTGGCCGGCGGCGGCGACACGTTTGACTGGACTAAGCGCGCTGACGGGCAGCAGATCCCGCGCGACGGAGGCGGGATGTTCACGCTGCGAGTGTTCGAGTCGACCAAGCCCGTGATCGCGGCGATCAACGGACCCGCGGTGGGAATCGGCGCGACGATGACGCTGCCGATGGACATCCGCCTCGCGTCTGACGGCGCTCGGATTGGCTTCGTGTTCGTCCGCCGTGGGATCGTTCCCGAGGCCTGCTCGAGCTGGTTTCTGCCGCGCGTCGTCGGGATCAGCCGCGCGATCGAGTGGGTCTCGACGGGCCGGGTGTTCTCAGCGCAGGAGGCGCTCGAGGGCGGGCTCGTTCGCAGCTTGCACCCCGCCGATCAGCTGCTCGACGCGGCCCGCGCGATCGCGCGGGAGATCGCGGACAACACGGCCCCGGTGTCGGTCGCCCTCGCGCGCCGGATGATGTGGACGATGCTCGGAGCCGAACATCCGATGCTCGCCCACCGGGCGGACTCGCGCGGGATGTTTCTCCGGGGCCAGTCCGCCGATGCGCACGAGGGTGTCACCTCTTTTCTGGAGAAGCGGCCCCCGGTGTTCCCCGACCGCGTCAGCGCCGGTCTACCCGAGTTGTTCGGCGGGTGGGCGCCGCCGGAGTTCGAGTAGGTCTGTCGTGGCGGGCGTCGGCCGCGAGCGAGGCAGGGTCGGCCCAGGAGGGCGGGCTCTGGGCTGGACGGCCTCAATCGGGCCAGAACCCCGGGCGGACCTCCGCGTCGCCGGCGTGATGGGCGCCCATCGCGACGAATTCGAGCCCGTCGGGCCCAGCCTCGAACGCGCGGGTTGAGCCGGGAGCGACCCGGATCGCATCGAGCCGCTTGACCTCCTTGACCTCGTCATCGACCGCGATCTGGCCGCCGCCGCCGAGGATCACGTAGATCTCCTCATCGACGTGGTGGAGATGGCCGAACGCCTGGCGCGCGCCTGGGCGCAGTCTCTGCAGGCTCAGGCCGAGACCGACGGCGCCCAACAAGCCGCGGGCGAAGCGCGCTTCTCCGAGCTCGCCGTATCCGAACCTCTTGGCCATGTCCTCGACGTCCTCGAGGTTGACGATCTCAAAGCCCGTCGCGCCCGCTGCATAGCCGACCCCGCCGAGCGGCTCGACGTCGATCCGCTCAAAGCTGCCCTCGAGCACGAGGTCCCGAACCGCCGCGATCGAGCTCTGCGACTCGGGGCTCTGGAGCGCCTCGTCGAGCGCCTCTTGGCTCTGCCACAGCTCGGTGACCCAGACCACATCCGCGTCGTCAGTGGCACGGTTGATCACGTATAGCTCGCATCCGGACGCGTCATTGAGCGCCCGAGCGACCCCGAGCATCTTCTCGGCGAGCGCATCGCCCGAGCCGGGCTTGGCTCTCATCTTCGCGTAGCGGCCGACGGCGGTCATGCCCCCCTACAGCACCCCGCTCCCTCTCAGGAATCCGATCTCGGCCATCACACCTAGATAGATCACTGCCACCCACAGCAACTTCTTCGAGAAATCGCGATACGGATCGCTCATATGTTGCTCCCGTCTTGACAGCGGGGCTGATCGCACGCGGCCTGCATCCGCGCGCTCAGTCACATGGATTCCCTCATCTTCCGCTTGCAAAACCCGGAAAGCAAGCGCGAACGTCAGCCCAGCGCCGCGCGGGCCTCGCGGACCGCCCCGGACAGGCTCGTCCCAGTGCTCCGGTCGTACAACGGCCCGGTCCCATCCGTCAACAGCAGCATCACCTTGGCGACGCCGGCAGCTTTTGACCGGCGCGGCGACTGAAGCCGGCTGGCCAGGCGCCGCAGATCCTGCTCCGCGGCCAGCACCTGCTCGCGGCTGGGCTCAATCCGCATCTTCGCGCCGCCCGGCGGCTGATCAACGTCCCGGACAATCCGCCGCAGTTGGTCACCCAAAGCGTCTCCGACCTCAGGGCTCACGAGCGTCTGCGCCCGGAGCGCCAGAGCCGGGCTCGTGTCCTCCGGGGTGCCTGCGGCGAGCGCTCGATCAAGTCTGTGAGCCTTCAGCGCCAACCGGACCCGGTCGCGGATCCGATACTTCCGGCGCGGCCGGTCCCGGTCCCGGCGGTGGTTCAGCGGTGCTGTGAGAGGAATAACGTGCATGACCTGCTAAGCGTTTTAGCAGGTTAGACATGACCTGTCAACTGGTTTTGCTGGTCATGGTGTGAGTAGACTCCGATCTCATGGATCTCCCGCCGTGGGTCTCAGAAGAAGAGGACAGGCCGGCACCGATGCCACTGCTCCGGGTGCAGTCGTTCATCAACACGCTCGACATCGGAACCGGAACCGACCTCCTGCGCGATCCCGATGTCGCGCGCGAGTGGCTGGGCTCGGCGGGCCTGATCGGCGAACGCAGGGACCTCAGCGATGGGCAGCTAAACGCCGCTCGTGAGGCCCGCGAAGCGCTGCGAGCTCTCGTCGCTCTCAACGGCGCGGGCCCGCAAATGTCCGCCGACCAGGTCGCGACCCTACAGCGGGTCGCGGGGTCCCGCCGACCCGCCGTGAATGTCGACGCGGACGGGAACGTGTCACTGCGGCCACGCGAGCACGGTGACCTGGCCGACGGCCTGCTGGAGTTGCTGCTCACCGTCCGCGACGCCCAGGCCGACGGCACCTGGGCGCGGCTGAAGGTGTGCGCTAACCGGGACTGCGAGTGGGCGTTCTACGACCGGTCGCGCAATCGGCAGGGGTCGTGGTGCTCGATGGCGACCTGCGGCAACCGGCTCAAGAACCGTCGCTTTCGCGCCCGCGCCGCGCCTGGGCGCCCGCGCTAGCTGGGCGCGCCCGCCTCCGGCTCCGCCGACCGAGCCGGGGGCTCAGCAGGAGCATCGGCCGCCGGCGCTGCGTCAGCCTGCGGCGCAGAACCATCGGCTCCAGCGGGCGTTTCAGCCTCGACCGCCGACTTGATCCGCTGGGCCAGAGCGGGTGCGTCCTTGACTGCCGCGCGCGCCGCAAATCCGACGATCAACTTGCCGATCCCGTGCCCCTCAAACGCGTTCTGGATCGTCACTCGCGTCTGCGTGTCTGACACCTTCTCGAGGTCATAGCCACCATCGGGAACGGTGACAGAGTTCTTTGACCGTTCGGTCCAACGGATCTTGGTCGGCGAGTCGAACGTCGTCAGCGCGAACTGGCGCTTGCTGGTCATGCCGGCGTCCTTGACCGTGCTCTCGAACACGGTCCCAACGCCAACTGGGCCGTCGGTCGCCTTCCGGATCTCCTGAACCCGGGGGCTGAACTTCGGATCGTTTGTTCCGTCGGCCAGGAAATCGAATACCTGGTCAATCGGGCGATCGACCACGGCCGAGCCGCTGAAACCATGTGCCATCGGGTGCAACTCCCTCGTCGACTGTGTGTGTAGCGACCCTACACCCCGTCCACTGCCGTCACACGTGGACGCGCGCTGCAGACGACTGCACCGCGCTCAGATCGCCGTAGACCGCCGCGAACCCCTGGCGCCAGCTTGGGTACCGCGGGATCCAGCCGAGCTCGCGCTTGGCCTTGGCATTCGAGGCGCCCCGAGCCTCGGTGCCCATTACCACGCCCGCCTCACCGGCGAACAATCGCGCAAGCCAGATCGGAAAGCGCCGCGGCGGCTTGGCGCCGAGCGCGGACGCGAGTACCGGCAGCCACTCCCGGACAGGTGCCGGGTCATCGTCGACGATGTTGTAGACGCCGCCGCCGTCGTGCTCGAGCGCGAGCACCGTCGCAGCAGCGGCGTCGTCGAGGTGGATGAACGAAAAGACCCCACCGCCGTCTCCGACGATCGGGAACTGCCGTTTGCGCACCGGCCCAACCAGGCCGTCGTTGGCCGCTCCGTAGAAGCCGCCGTACCGAAGCGCGATCCCACCCGCGTCGGTCACGGCCTGGTCGAGGTACGCCATCGCCGCGTAGGTCTCCCCCGCGTGCTTGGGCGGATTTGCGTCAAGCGGATCGTGCTCGGACTTGACCGGCCCGCCGGCACGCGCATACCGGTACGGGGCGAAGCTCTGCGCCACGAACCGGCGCACGCCCGCCTCCCAGGCGGCCGCGAGCAGCGCGTCGGTGCCCGCGGTCCGCAGCCGGTTGGTCTGGGTGAATGTCTTGTCGAGGCTGCGACCGAACTTGGCGCTCGCGAGCGCGGTCGCCTGGTGGACGATCGCCTCCGGTTCAGCCTCGAGGATCGCCGTTCGGACGGCCCGCTCATCGAGCACGTCCAGCGCGACAGGCAGGGCACCGAGCACGCGCAGGCGGTCGGCGCCGGCCGGCGAGTTATGTGTCCCGACAACATCGTGCCCCGCTGCGATCAACTGCTCAACGACCCGGCTGCCGACCGCACCGCTCGCTCCTGCAACGAAAACCTTCATCTTCGGCTCCTTGGCGTGTTGGACTCGTGTCCGTGAGACACATCGAAGCGCGAGAATGTGACCGCCGGCATGCCCGGGATGTCCGGATTACGACGCGCCCGCCGATCCCGGTTGTCACATCGGCGAGGTTTCATGTGTCTGGGACTGCATGAGCAACAACAGCGGAGGTGGTCCCGTGGATGATCGCGACTGGCTGGCGCAGCGGTTCGAGGAGCAGAGATCCCGTCTGCGAGCCGTGGCCTATCGGATGCTCGGCTCGTTGAGCGAGGCTGATGATGCGGTCCAGGAGACATGGCTGCGGCTCAGCCGGTCTGACGCCGACGAGATCGACAACCTCGGCGCGTGGCTGACGACGGTTGTCGCGCGAGTGTCGCTGAACCAGTTGCGCTCCAGGCGGCTGCGTCGCGAGGAGCCACTGGGTGTGCACATGCCCGATCCGATCGTCGACCCGGCGGACACCACCAACCCCGAGCACGAGGCGCTGTTGGCCGACTCGGTCGGGCTCGCGCTGCTCGTTGTGCTCGAAACGCTGACCCCCCCCGAGCGGCTCGCCTTCGTGTTGCACGACATGTTCGCGGTGCCGTTCGACGAGATCGCTCCGATCGTCGATCGCTCCCCCGATGCCGCCCGCCAGCTGGCCAGCCGCGCCCGGCGCCGAGTCCAGGGTGAGCCCACCACTCCCGACGTCGACATCGACCGCCAGCGTGAAGTCGTTGACGCCTTTATGGCCGCCGCGCGCGGGGGCGACTTCGACGCCCTGGTTGCGGTCCTCGATCCCGACATCGTCCTACGCGCCGATCGGGGCGCTGTTCCGGCCGGCGTATCGCGCGTCGTCCGCGGCGCCGAGGCGGTGGCGCGGCAGGCGCTTGGCTACGCGCGGCTGGACCTGCTCACGCAGCCGGCGCTCGTCAACGGCGTCGCCGGCGCCGTCACGACCCGCGACGGCGAGGTCTTCTCGGTCGGCGCGTTCACGATCAGAGGCGGAAAGGTCGTTGCGATGGATGTCCTCGCCGACCCCGAGCGCCTGCGCGCGCTCGACCTCACCGTTCTTGAGCACTAGGGTGGCCCCGGCCTGTGGCGATCCCGGTCACGAGTCGAGCAGCGTCCCCTGCGCCGGCGGGTAGGTGACCGTCAGGTCGTCCGCGACGACCGCAAACGGCGACAGCTGATGGACGGTCTGGGAGTCGCCGACGCCGAGGTGCTCGATCCGCCATCCCCGTACGACCAGCGCATCGGCGATCAGCCGGCGGTGGCAGCGCCACCAGACCGCCTCCGCGCACATGATCGCCGTCGGGGCGTCGGCAGCCACGGCTTCGAGCTCGCCCAGAGACTCCAGGAATTCGGACGACCGCATGTGATCCGCGTAGCCGCGAAACGCGCTCTCTCGCCAGCCGCCATTGGGTGAGTCAGCAAGCGGCGCCCGCCTACCGCCGAGCTCGGGCAGATGGAGGTACTCGATCCCGGCCTCGGGCAGCCACCGATTCAGTTCGCCGCGGTTGAACTGCGGATGGCGGCGCGAGCTCGGGAACGCCCGGACATCGGCCACAAGCTCAATCCCGGCCTCGCGCAGCAGTGCGAGCAGCTCCTCCGCAGAGCGCGTCGAGTGCCCGATCGTGTAGGCGGTCTGGTCGCGCACGCCACGCGCAAGCCTTCCACGCGGGCGAGCTGCGGCGCTCAATCAGCCGGGCGCGGTCACTCGAGCCACTCGGTGATCAACGTCGGGCTCGCGTGGATGCAGACGAGATTGGCCCGGCCAGGCCCGTGGTTGGTGAACTTGTGCGGCACGCCGGGCGGAGCGATCACGATGTCGCCTGCCTGGACCTCGTGATCGGCCTCGCCGAGCGTGAAGGTGAGGGTCCCCTCCTCCACAACCCAGGTCTCGTCGTATGGGTGCCTGTGCAGCCGTGGGCCATGGCCCGGCTCGCTGTGGTCGAGGATCAGCGAGACCGTCGCTCCGTACTCCTCTCCCTTGAGATTGCCTGATTCGAGCGTGCCCGCCTTGATCAGAGTCATGGCTTACCTCCCGTGCTTGCTGTTGGGGCGATCAGAAACGTGGCCCCGGTCTACACCTTTGCAAAACCGGCTCGTTGAACGGGCCCGGGCGCTTGCGTCGGAACCGTTTAGTCCGTAGCGGACTCAAGCGTTCCAAACCCTCGGCACGGACCGACCTGCCATTGCGTGCGAGGCGCTGACGGGAACACGGCCATCAACAACGAGAGCCGCTCTTTTGGAGCGGCTCTCGTAAGAAGGTGGAGACGGCGGGAATTGAACCCGCGTCCGCAGTCGCGTAAAAGGTGGTGTCTACGAGCGTATCCGGCGCTCTGATCTCATCTTCCGCTCGCCACGCCGGCGGGGTTGCGGAAGACCAGCTCCGAAAAGTGTCCCCGGGGTCGGCCGGAGCGGGCCTAGCCGAGCGAGCCTGCTAGTTGATCCCGGCAGCTCCGCCGCAGGCGAGCGGAAGGCCAGGAGCGCTCACGGCTTAGTGACTAAGCGGCGAGCGCGAACTCGTGAGAGTCCGCACTTATTGTTTTCCCGGGTGTTTTACGAGGCCGCCCGGGACCTCGACTCGCAACCACCCCCACGAACCGACCACGTCGAAGCCTGTCGTCCCCGGGGGTTATGTCTATCGACCCAGTATAGGTAGGTCAGGTCAGGTCAGGTCAGGTCAGGTCAGGTCAGGTCAGGTCAGGTCAGGTCAGGTCCGGTCCCGGAGCGAGCGTGCAACCGGCCGGCGAACCGGTCGGCTCCCCGCCGCGATAGCCCAGCGCGTAAGGACTGTTGAAGAGTGTCGCGAGCGCCAATTCGGCGCCTGCGACAATGAACTTGATGGATCAGGGCACTCCCACGCTCCCCGAGCCGGTACCGCCCCGCTACGAACCCGTCGGTCTTCCGCCGGCCAGCGACCAGCGGTACGAATGGCAGCAGCCGCCCGACGACCACCAGCCGCCGCGCCAGCAGTCGTTCATCAAGCGCCGGCTGGCGCCGATCGGCGCCGCGATAGTCGCGTTCCTCGCGAAGATCAAGACGATCATCCTGCTGCTCCCGAAGACCAAGCTGCTGATCACAGCGGGGACGATGCTGGTCTCGATCGCGGCCTACACGACGATCTGGGGGGTCACGTTCGCGGCTGGATTCGTGGTCCTGTTGCTGGTCCACGAGCTCGGTCATGTGATCGCCCTGCGCCGCGAGGGGATCAAGGCATCGCCGCCGATGTTCATCCCGTTCCTCGGCGCGCTGATCAGCGCCCGGTCGCTGGGCGACAACGCCGCCGCCGAGGCGCGCGTCGGTCTCGCCGGGCCGGTGCTCGGGACGATCGGATCTGCGGTGTGCCTCGTGATCTGGCATCTGACCGGGCACGATTTCTGGCGCGCGCTCGCGTTCACCGGCTTCTTCCTGAACCTGTTCAACCTGCTGCCGGTGGTGCCGCTCGACGGCGGACGCGCGATGGCCGCGATGGCTCCGTGGATGTGGGGCCTGGGCTTCATCGGCATCGTCGTGCTCGCGTTTGTTTTCCCCAACCCGGTGATCCTGATCATCGCCGTGCTGGCCGGATACGAGACCTACAAGCGGTGGCGTCAGCGGCGCTCGGGCAGCCTCGAGCAGCTGGCCTACTACCAGGTCAGGCCGCGCGACCGCTGGCTCGTGGCCGCGGTCTATCTCTCACTGGTGGCGCTGCTGGTGATCGGGATGGACGCGACGCACCTGGTCCGCACGCTCGGCTGAGAGCCGAGCGCGGGCGAAGCCCGCTCGACCCCCGAGAGCACCGGCAGACGTCAGTACCGCGGATCCTGCTCGTACCGCGCGTCGTGGACGCGGGCTTCCCTGGTGCGCGCTCGCGACCAGTAGAACGTGTAGAGCACCGACAGGACAAGCCCGATGATCCCGACGATCAGGAGAACCGTTCCCGCAGTCTGGAGATTGATCCCGTTGACATGTGCGGTCACGGCCCATTTGAGGATCGCGCCAATGGCGATCAGAACGATGGATGAGCCGATAGTCATGTCGCGGTGCTACCCGCAACCCCCCCTCGTCACGCACCGGCCCCCGGAGAACGCTCAGCGGCCGACCTCGCGCAGCTCGCGTTGGACGTCCCGCGCCATATCGCGCTTGCGGATCGTCTCGCGCTTGTCATAGAGGTCCTTGCCCTTCGCAAGCGCGATCTCGACCTTCGCCCGCGAGCGCGAGCCCGAGAAGTAGACGCGCGTCGGGATCAGCGTCAGCCCGCGCTCGTTGGTGCGCGCGACGAGCCGCTCTATCTCATTGCGGTGCAACAGCAGCTTGCGCGGCCGCTCGGGATCGTGGTTGTCGTGCGCGGCGGGCCCGTATGGCGCGATGTAGACGCCGATCAGCCACACCTCGCCGTCGCGAACCACCGCGTAGGAGTCCTTCAGCTGGACGTTCCCCTCGCGCAGCGACTTGACCTCCGTGCCGGTCAGCACGATCCCGCATTCGAATCGTTCGAGCAGGTTGAAGCGGTACGACGCCTGGCGGTTGGTCGCCACATCTCCGGCTGATGCTTTGCGTTTACGTCCCTTGGCCATCAATCCGCCCTCGCGGGCACCAGATCCACCCTACCCCGCGGTGCATCGATCCTGTCGACCACGACGGTGATCGGGTCACCGAGCCGGATCGCCCCGCCGGCGCGCGTCCCGACCAGCATCGTCCCCTGATCGTTGAGCTCCCACCAGTCGCCGCCGAGCCGCCGGGCGGGGAGCATGCCCTCGAACTGCAGCCGGTCACCGAAGGCCACGAACGCGCCGGCGCCGATCAGGCCGACCACCTCGCCCTCAAACGCGGCGCTGCGATCGCCGCCGGCGAACAGCTCGTGCTCGAGCAGAAAGCAGTTGACCACATCATCGGCGCTGCGCTCGATCGACATCGCCGCCCGCTCGCGAGCCGACGTCCACGGCCCCGCCGACGCGACCCATGATGCGTCCGGCGCCGGCCCACCGGCGACAGCCGAGAGCAGCGCACGGTGGCAGATCAGGTCCGGATAGCGGCGGATCGGCGAGGTGAAGTGGCAGTAATGCTCGGAGGCCAGCCCGGCGTGCCCGAGGTTGCGGGGGTCGTAGTACGCCTGCTTGAGCGAGCGCAGGACGAGGCTCGTGAGCGCCCGGCCGCCGTGCCCGGCGCGGTTCACCCAGTCGGCGACCATCACCGACGCCTCGGCAACGACATCGGCCGCCTGTTGGGACGTCAGGTGGCCCTTGGGGACCGGCGGGGTCGGCACGTCGAGTGACGTGAGCTGCTCCACCAGCCGCTGCGCCGCTGTCGCATCGGGCCGCTCGTGGACGCGGTACAGCGTCGGGATCTTGCGGTCCGACAGAAACCGGGCGACCTGCTCGTTGGCGGCGATCATCAGCTGCTCGATCAGGCGGTGGGACTCAGTCTGCGCGACGAGCTGTGAACCGACCACGTTGCCCTGGCGATCGAATGTGAAGTCGGGCTCGGCGGAGTCCACGATCACGCCCGAGCGGCGCTCGCGTCGCTCGGTCAGGGATGCAGCCGCCGCACGCGCGGCGGCGAGCGGCTCACCCCACGGATCGTCCGCCCGCTCGGACCCGGCGAAGATCCGGTCGACGCGGTCATAATCGAGCCGCTGGACGGAGCGGATCAGGGAGCGGTACATCGCGGCGTTCCGCACGCGACTACGCTGCGACACGGTCATCTCGACCGTCACCGTCGCCCGGTCTTGGCCCTCGACGAGCGAGCAGACGCCGTTGGAGAGCCGGCTCGGCAGCATCGGCTCGACGGCACCCGGGACGTAGACGCTCGTCCCGCGCCGATAGGCCTCGCGATCGATCGCCGAGCGCGGGGTGACGTACGCCGAGACGTCGGCGATGTGGACCCAGATCCGCCACGACCCGTCGCTGTCGGCCTGCGCGGAGATCGCATCGTCGAAGTCACGCGCACTGGCGGGGTCGATCGTGAACGTCGGCAGGTCGCGGAGATCTCGCCGTGCGGTCGACCCCAGCTCCTGGGACACGTCCCGCGCGTCGTGCTCAACGGCTGGATCAAAGGTGCGGCTCAATCCCCGGTCGAGCATCAGCGCCTCAATCACATCGCGGGCCACGTCCGGGCGCCCGAGACGGCGTTTGATCGCCATCCGCCGCGAGTTGCGACGGCCCGATCCTGCGGCGGCCGAGACGGTCACCAGATCGCCGACGTCGGCCTTGCGGTCACGGCTGACCGCGACCTGCGGGCCGGCCTCGAAGAACGGCTCGGCGACCAGGAACTTGCCCTTGCGGCGCAAGATCGCGACCCGCGCCGCGGGGCGCGGATCGCGGACCGCGCTGCTCACCGGGCCTGCGCGGCGACCGTCTGCTCGGCCTTCTGGAGCGCGGTGTCGACCTTCGACGACAGGCTCGTGTTCGCGTAGACGTTGGGCGTGATCCCGGCACCGCGACGGACGCCGCCGCCACCGAGGTTGTGGCCGTTCGGCGTGAAGTACTCGCCGACGGTGAAGTCAAGTGCGCCACCATTGGGGAGCGGCTGGATCTCCTGGAACACGCCCTTGCCGTAGGTGTGGGTGCCGACGACCTTCGCCCGTCCGCGATCCTGGAGCGCGCCGGTCACGATCTCGGCCGCCGACGCGGTCCCATGGTCGACCAGCACCACGAGCGGGATCTTGGGCGCGATCACGTCGCCCTTGGCCAGATAGACCTGACGCGGCTCGCTGCGGCCCTTGGTGGACACGATCGTCCCGTCGGCGATGAAGATGCTCGCGACGTTGACCCCCTCCTCGAGCAGCCCACCGCCGTTCTCGCGCAGATCGAGGATCAGCGCCTGTGCTCCCTGGTGGAGCATCTTCTGGACCTGGGCCTGGACCTCGGCGCCTGACCCGGCCGTGAAGCTGGTCAGCTGCACGTAGCCGATCTTCTTCCCGTGGTAGCTGAGCATCCGGCTGCTGGCCACCGGAACGGTGATGTCTGCGCGGACGACCGTCACCACCCGCGTGTGGTCGCCCGAGCGCACCGTCAACGTGACCTTGGTCCCCGCCGGGCCCTTGATCAGCGAGGCCGAGAAGCTCGATGACCGGTTCGCGAGCGATGTCGAGCCGACATGGGTGACCACATCCCCGCGTGACAGGCCTGCCCTGGCGGCGGGCGAGCCGGGGAACACGTCGACGACCCGCAGGCCCGCCGGTTCGTTGTCGACGTCGATCCCTATACCGCTGAGATGTGGGTTGGACTCGTTCTGGAACTGGTGATAGTCGGAGGGGTCGAAATAGTGGGAGTAGGGGTCGTGGAGGCTTGCGACCGCCGCGGCGAGCCCCCTGTTGACGAGCTGGTCGCGGGTTACGGGCCGGTAGTAGTCGCGCTGCAGCAGACCGAGCACGTCATCGACGATCCGGTCCTTGCTGTTGGACTGCACGAACGCGCTGCGCAGCGGGCTGGGCAGCCAGCTCGGGTGGCCGCCGAACCACAGCCCGATCAGCAGGGCCACTACCGCGACGGTGATCAACACGGCACGCCGCGGACCCTTCGGTTGTGAGGCGAACATCGTCCTCTGAGGGTAGCCGCCCGCTACGGGCAGACCGCCGGTCGTGAGCGCGCGGCTAGACCCGCAGGAAGCGGCGCAGCGAGATCCCGGAGCCGAGCGCCGAGACGCCGACGCCGGCCACCAGCAGCACGGCAACCAGGGCGCTGTACGGGATCGTGTGCGGCGCCGCGATCAGGGTCCAGTTGTTGGCCAGCGGATCGAGCAGCAGGACCTTGGCGAGCCCGAGCACAACGATCGCCAGCACCGCTCCGGCCGCACCGACGACCACCCCCTCAATCACGAACGGCCAGCGGATGAACCAATCGGTGGCGCCGACCAGCTTCATGACCTCGACCTCGCGTCGGCGCGCGTACAGCGACAGCCGGATCGTGTTGCCGATCAGCAGGATCGAGGCGATCGTCAGCAGGACCGTCAGCGCCGCGGCCGTGATCGTGACCAGGTTGGTGACCTCGAGGATCTTCTTGGTGTCGTTGCGCTTGTTCGAGACGCTTTGGATCGCTGGATCGATCGTCCCCGGCTGACCGCTGGGGCCGGTCGGGGTCAGCGAGTTGTGGACCGCGAGCACGTTGCTGGGGCTGTCCGGGATCACGTGGAAGGTGTCGGGCAGCGGGTTGGTGCCGAGCAGCTGGTAGGCGGCCGGGTCGATCTTGCTCTGCTGTGCGTACGCCTGTTGCTTTGAGACGAATTGGACTGACTTGACGTGCGGGACGGCGAGCAGCTCGCGGCGCACCCGTGCTTCCTGCGTGGGGGTCGCGGTCGTCTTCATGTAGACGTCGACCAGCACGCGACTGCGGACGCTGTTGGCGGCTCCGTTGGTCGCCTGCACGATCGGAATGAAGACGCCGAGCACGAGCATCGTGACGAGCACCGTCGCGAGCGCCGCGAAGCTCGGCGCCGCGTTGCGACGCGTGGCTCGCATCGCCTCCTTGAGGAAGAAGCCCAACCGCATCAGTGATTAATGCAGGCCAGGCGGGGGCGTCGCGGGAGCGCGCAACCGGTGGGCGAACTCGCGCGTCGACTCGTCGCGCGTGTAGAGGCCGGCGGCCTCGTCGCGCACGATCCGGCCGCGGTCGAGCTCGAGCACCCGGCGGCGCATCTTGTCGACCATCGCCTGGTCGTGGGTCGCGACCATCACGGTCGTGCCGGTCCGGTTGATCCGGTAGAGCAGCCGCATGATGTCGATGCTCGTCTCGGGGTCGAGGTTCCCGGTCGGCTCGTCGGCCAGCAGCAGCGGCGGGTGGTTGACGAACGCACGCGCGATCGAGACGCGCTGCTGCTCGCCGCCCGACAGCTGGTCAGGGAAGTTGTGCAGCTTCGTCGAGAGGCCGGTGAGCCGCAGGATGTCGGGGACCTTGGCGCGGATCTCCTTGCGCCCGCCGCCGGTCACCTGCAGCGCGTAGGCGACGTTGTCGTACACGGTGCGGTTCTGCAGCAGCTTGAAGTCCTGGAACACGACCCCGATGTTGCGGCGGTAGTACGGAACCCGCTTGCGGGTGATGTCGTTGAGGTCATGCCCGGCGACGCGGATCGTGCCGGCGGTCGGCTCGAGCTCCTTGATCAGCAGCCGCATCAGGGTCGACTTGCCCGACCCAGTCGACCCGACGAGGAACACGAACTCCTCGCGGTCGACGGCGAACGTCGCCTGGTCGAGGCCGACGTCACCGGCGTACAGCTTCGAGACGCCGCGGAACTCGACCACGCGGCGGCTCGACGTCGGCTGAGCCGGACGCTCGGGCGGGTGCGCGATCGGGGCGGCCGCGCCGCGGCGGCGGCTGTCCTTGAGAATTTTCGATGATGAAGTAGCCATTTGGGTGCGGGCCAGCCTAGCGAGAGGTCACCGCAGTTGTCCCCTCTGAGGGGCCCTTGCAACGGGATTTGCAGGACGATCTTCTAAAGGTGCGGTTAACGGCTCCGCACGGCGGCTCGCTCAGGCGCCGGCGGCCTCCACGCCCGCTACCGTTGTCTGTCTGCAAATGGCCAGGATCTCGGTCTCCACACTCGCCAACGGCCTGCCGCTGTACCGGATCGCGGTCGAGGGGACGCGCGCGCTCACGATCCTGGCCGCCTTCGATGCCGGTGCGCGGACCGAGCACGCCGACGAGAACGGGATGGCCCACTTTCTGGAGCATCTCGTGTTCAAGGGCGGCGAGAAGTACCCGACCTACCGCGACGTGAACGAGGCCGCCGAGGGCATCGGGGCGGTGCTAAACGCCTACACCAGCCACGATCTGGTCGCGTTCCACATCACGGCCCGATCGGAGCGGGCACTCGAGGCGACCGATCTGCTGACCGACTTCGTCGCCCGGCCGAGAATCGACTCTGATGAGATGAACCGTGAGCGCGGCGTCGTCGTGCAAGAGATTGCACGCGCCGAGGACCAGCCATCGATCGAGGCCGAGCACCTGATCGACGAAGCCGTGTTCGGTGACCACCCCCTCGGCCGGCCCGTCCTCGGTTCGACCGAGCACATCCGCGACACGTTCACGCGCGACGCGATCGTCGCGTTCAGATCTCGGCGCTGGGCACCCGACCGCGGAGCCGCGTTCGCGGTCGGCAACCTCGAGGCCGTCGGCGACAACGGGCAGCTGGACGAACTGTTCAGTCGCTTCGAGCCGCGTCCCGAGCCCGAGTCTTACGACCTCGCTCCCGGACTTGTGCCCCGCGTGCTGGTTCGCGAACGCGACTCCAACCAGTCCCATCTGCGGCTCTCCTACCGCCCCTCGATCGATGTCTCGCAGCCGCGCGAGCGCGCGGCGCTGGCGATCTACTCGACACTGCTCGGGGGTTCGATGGGGTCGCGCCTGTTCGACGAGATCCGCGAGCAGCGGGGGCTGGCCTATTCCGTCAGCGCCTTCCCCCATGCTTATGCGGATGTCGGGGTGCTGCAGCTGTCGGCCGGGCTCGAATCCGGGAAGTGCATCGAGGCCTACAGGCGGATGAGGGACATCGTCACCGAACTGCGTGAGGATGGCCCGAACGAGGGCGAGGTCGAGCGGGCGCGCGCGTTCGCTGCGGGCGCTCGTGCGATCGCGTTCGAGAACAGCGGCGCTGTGGCGCGCTACGCGGCCCAGCAGGTGATCGTCTACGGCGAGGACGTCGACCCCGACAAGACGATCGCGCTGCTCGACCAGGTCACGTTCGACGAGGTCAGGGCGGTGGCGGCGGGCGTGCCCGACGAGCTCGCGATCGCATGCGTGGGGCCACACACCGTGGAGGAGCTGGAGCGGGCCTGAAACACTGGCTGGCAGTCGGCCTCGCGTGCGTCATCGCTGTCGCGGCGATCACGCTCGCGGGCTTTGGGTCCTTCACCCACACCAGCGAACACGACTCCCGGGTCGCCGGGCTGCCGGTCCCGGCCAACCCCAAGCGGACACAGCAGACCGCCACCGAGACGCAGCCCTCGCCGTCAGCCCTCCCGTCGCATCACGCGCCCGCGACGGCGGCCGAGCGCCGGCTGCGGGCGACGCTTGACAGCGCGCTCAAATCCGCCGGCCGCCAGAGCGGGGCGCTCGTCTACGACCTCGACTCGGGTGACAAGCTCTACTCGGCGCGCGCCTCGATCGGGCGGCCGCCCGCGTCGGTCGAGAAGCTCTACACGACCGTCGCGCTGATGCGGATCCTCGGCCCGAGCGCCCGTCTGCACACCTCCGTGCTCGGGACCGGAAAGCTCGAACACGGCGTCTGGCACGGCAACCTCTACCTCCGCGGCGGAGGTGACCCGACGTTCGGTGACGCAGCCTTCAACCGCGTCTGGACCCAGGGCGAGGGGTCAAACGCGGGCCTGCTCGTGGCCGTGCTGGCTCACCACAAGATCAAGCGCGTGACCGGCTGGGTGTACGGCGACGAATCGCTGTTTGACCGCCGCCGCGGCGGGCTGATGACCAACTACGGCCCCGACACCCCCGACTTCGGCGGCTGGCTGAGCGCGCTGACCTACAACCACGGCTCGGCGCTCAAGCACCTCGGCCCGGCGCAGTTCGCCACCCGCGAGTTCGTGCTCGCGATGCGCGGCGCCGGGATCGACGCCCGCGCGTCCAAGCACACCGCGACAACGCCCCAGCGGGCGAAGCTGCTGGCGACGGTGAGCTCACCTCCGATGTTGAAGATGACGCGGCTGATGGACGTACCCTCCGATGACCTGTACGCCGAGATGTTCGCCAAGCAGCTCGGCGTGCTGTTCGGGACCGGCGGCACGATCTCGGCCGGCGCTCAGGTGATCCGGGGCACGATCGCCGCCTCCTACGGCCTGCACCCGACGATCCTCGACGGCTCGGGACTGTCGCGCAACGATCGCTCCTCGCCGGTCGAGGTCGTGGACCTGCTGCGCGAGGTGTACCGCACCCAGATCGGTTCGGAGCTCGACGCGTCGTTGCCGATCGTCGGCGAGCAGGGGACAGTGCAGACGATCGCGCTCAAGACCGCCGCGGTCGGCAACTGCATCGCCAAGACGGGCACCCTGAACAACGTCACCAACCTGGCCGGATACTGCCGCAGCCGCGGTCACCACACGCTCGCCTTCGCGCTGATGATCGACGGACCGCCGAACTGGACCGCGTTGGCGCTCGAGAGCCGCATGGTCGGCGCGGTCGCGCGTTATTGACTCCTGTCTCGTTCAACGTCCACAATCGGTCCGTGTCCGCGACCTCCGAGATAAACCTGACCGAGCTGCAGCGGTACCTGAGTCGCACCAGCGACCGCTGGCCGCTTGAGACGGCGATCCTCGGGGGCGCGCGCGTCGACGACGCGCGCGGGGCGCTGCCTCAGCGCGAGCGCGGCCCTGAGTACGTGGTCGTGCTCGTCTCGCGCGCGTTTGACGGGATGCCGTGGCTGGAGCGCGTCTATCAGGCGACCTCGCTGTGGGACGCGCTCGAGATGGGCGCTCAGGCGACCGTCCACTGCTACACGCCCGACGAGTTCCTTCGCAAGCAGGTGACGATGCCGGCGGTGCGCAACGCGGTGCAGCGCGGGATGCTGCTCTACGAGGACCAGGTCCTCAGCTGATCGAGACCATCCGCTCGATCGCCAGCCGCGCCTGATCGGCGATCTCGGCGCCGACCTTGACCTCGTGAACGCCGTCGGCGAGCGAGTCGCGCAGCTTGGGCAGCGTGATCATCTTCATGAAGCGGCAGTGGGCCGCCTCGTTGGCGGCCACGAAGTCAACCCCGGGAGCCGCCTGGCGAAGCGGGTACAGCATCCCGGTCTCGGTCGCCACGATCGCCGTGCCGCGGGCGTCGGGGGCGCCGTGCTCGCGGGCGTACTTGACCATCCCGCTGGTCGACAGCATCTGTACGCCGTCGGCGTCGACGTCACCGGCGGCCACGTACTCCATGACGCTGGTCGAGCACCCGCATTCGGGATGGATCAGAAAGTCGGCACCGGGATGCGATGCGCGCACGGCCGCGATGTCGTCGGGTTTGATCCCCGCGTGGACGTGGCACTCGCCGTCCCAGACGTGCATCGAGCGGCCGAGCGTCTTCTCGACGTAGGCCCCGAGGAACATGTCGGGCCCGAACAGGATCTCGGTGTCCTCGCCGTGCTCGCGGAAGATGTGGTCGACGACCGCGACCGCGTTCGCCGACGTGCAGCAGTAGTCGGTCAGCGCCTTGACCTCGGCGGTCGTGTTGACGTACATCACGACGATCGCTCCCGGATGGGCCTGCTTCCACTCGTGCAGCTGCGCGGCGGTGATCGAGTCAGCGAGCGAGCACCCGGCGTCGAGGTCGGGGATCAGCACCTGCTTGTCGGGGCACAGCACCGAAGCCGTCTCGGCCATGAAGTGCACGCCGCAGAACACGATCGTGTCGGCGTCGGCCGCGGCGGCACGCTGCGAGAGGCCAAGCGAGTCGCCGACGTAATCGGCCACGTCCTGGATCTCTGGCAGCTGGTAGTTGTGCGCCAGGATCACGGCCCCGCGCTCGGCGGCGAGCGCCCGGACCTCCTCCTGGAGGGCGGGGATGTTCTCGAGCATCAGTGGCGCTCCGGTGGCGCCAAGCATCGGCAGGTTCATGTCAGCGGCTCAAGGATCAGCGACAAATCCAGCGCCGGGGCACTGTGCGTCAGGGCACCGACTGACACGAAGTCTACGCCGGTCGATGCGACATCCCTCAGTGTCCGGAGCGTCACCCCGCCGCTGGCCTCGAGCTCGGCGCGACCGTCCGCGCGGGCGACCGCCTCGCGCAACCGATCGGGGCTCATGTTGTCGAGCAGGATCATCGGCGCGCCCGCGTCGAGCGCTTCGTCGACCTCCGCGAGCGTGCGGCATTCGACCTCGATCTTGAGCTCAGGCGAGCGCTCCCGCGCGAGCCGGACGGCGGTGCCGACCCCGCCCGCGATCGCGGCGTGGTTCTCCTTGATCAGGATCGCGTCGTAGAGCCCCGCGCGGTGATTGGTCGCGCCGCCGGCGGCGACCGCCGCCTTCTCGAGCGTCCGCAGGCCGGGGGTGGTCTTGCGCGTGTCGAGGATCCGGGCGCCGGTCCCGTCGATGGCGGCCACACAGCGGGCCGCCATCGTCGCCACTCCGGACAGCCGCTGGAGGAAGTTGAGCGCCGTCCGCTCGGCGGTCAAAAGAGCCCGGGCGCTGCCCTCGAGCGCAAGCACGTCGCCGCCGTCCTCGCGCCACACGCCCTCGTCGACCAGCCGGCGGATGCTCACCAACGGGTCAAGGGCCCTGAACGTCTGCTCGGCGGCATCGAGGCCGTAGATGGCGCCTGGGGCCTTCTGGGTGATCAGGGCCGCGGCACGAGCGTCTTCGGGCACCGTGGCGGTGGTCGTCACATCGCCGGCGCCGACGTCCTCCGCAAGGGCCCGGGAGACGGTCTCGGCGAGGGTCTCGGCGAGCGATTCAGTGGTCATCGTCAGCCGAGCATAGGCACCGGATTAGGTTCATATTTTCATTCGTCGGTCCGTCCGGATATATTGCCCGCCAGAGGGCCTTCGAAAGGGGACACGGATGAAGCGTCGGACCGGGGTATTGATTGCGGCTACCTGCGCCGCCACGTTGGGAATTTCGGCCACCGCCACGGCGGCCACGAAGGTCGTCTTCGCGGGGACGCCACCTCAAACCAAAGCGCTCGCTGGAAAGCTGCTCGGCAAGCGCGTCAAGGCCCTTGGCCAGGACGCGCCGGAGATCAACGCCTTCTCCAACCAGCGTGTGACGATCCACCAGGGCGACTCGGTCAAGTGGGTTGGGCTTTCAGCCAATTTCCACACCGTTGATATACCGAAAAAGGGCGGGCAAGATCTGCCGCTGATCGTCGGGGGCGCTACTGCGACCGGAGTCAACGATGCCGCCGGAGACCCGTTCTGGTTCAACGGCATTGTCCCGAGCCTGGGCTTCAACCCACTGCTCTTGTCGCACACCGGCGGCGTGACCTACAACGGGTCGAGCCGGATCGACTCGGGCCTGCCGGTCTTCCCGAAGGCCCCCAACACGCTCAAGGTCAAGTTCACCAGGCCGGGCGTGTACCGCTACTTCTGCGATATCCACCCCGGCATGATCGGCTACGTCGTCGTGCGTCCGAAGAGCAAGCCGGTTCCGACGGCCAAACAGGATGCAACCGCCCTGACCAAGCAGCTGACCACGGACATCCTCGGGGCCGCAAAGCTCCTTAAGGTCAAGCAGCCAAAGGACCACGTGAGCCTCGGCGTGTCAACCTCACAAGGAGTCGAGCTCTTGGCAATGTTCCCGGCGCAGCTCAAGGTCAAGGCCGGAACGGTTGTGTCCTTCTCGATGTCGACCCATTCCCGTGAGGTGCATACGGCGTCGTTCGGCCCCCAGCCCTATCTAACCGAGCTGTCGAATGCGATCGGGCTCCCGACGCCAGACGCGCAGACGGCGCTCTATCCGAGCAGCAGTCCGGCCGCCGGGCCGATCCAGCTTACGCCGACCTCGCACGGCAACGGGTTCGCCAACACGGGTGGACTCGACCGTGACTCGACGACACCGTTGCCAGCCTCGGGCAAGATCGACTTCACGACGCCGGGCGTGTACCACTTCCAGTGCCTGATCCACCCGTTCATGCACGGGACGATCGTCGTTCAGTGATCTGAGTCGTAGTCACGCCCCCCGGCGCGTCGTCAGCGGTTGTTTAGCGACGCGCCCGGGGGCGTTGACGTTCTCGAGGCGGCGCAAATGGCCGCTCAGCTCCCGATCTCCTCCTGGACGAGCACCCGCACAGTCTCGAACGTCGGGTCCGCCGCGCCGTGCAGCCGTGCTCCCGCGGACGTCAGCTGCCGCAGATAGGTGACGACCTCGTCGGTGAGCCGCTCGCCGGGCAGCAGCGCGGGCACGCCGGGCGGATAGCCAGCGATTGCCTCGCAGGAGATGCGGCCGATCGCGTCCTCGACGGGGACTGACTCGCCGACGCCGAGGAACGCCTCGCGGATCGGGACGACCGTGTCGTGCTCGAGCGCCGCCGGCGGGCGGGCGATCGCCAGACCATCGCCGGGCTTCGAGACCTGGCGCACGGTCTCGGCGAAATCATGCGCGAACCGCTCGAGCGGCTCGATCGGCTGACCCATCCCGAGCACGAGCACCAGCGTCGCGTGCGACGCCAGCTCGATGTAGATGTCATAGCGGGCGCGCAGCTCGACCGCCAGCTCATAGCCCGTGCACCCGGTTCCGCGGATGTCGAGCACGATCCGCAGCGGATCCCAGCCGACGATCCCGGGCCGGCCGACCATATCCTCGCCGACGACCGAGACCCCGGGGATCGCCTCGAGCTCGATCCGCGTCCGAGCCGACGCAATCAGGGTGCGATCCAGCAGCGCCTCGCCGTGAGCGGCGAGCTGGCGCCGGGCGCTGTCCAGCGAGGCGAGCAACAGCGAGTTGGGGCTCGTCGAGCGCACCAGCCGCACACATCTGGCGACCTCGTCGGGATCGACCAGCCCGTCGGCGGCGACGTGGAGCATCGCCGACTGCGTGAGGCTGCCGACGATCTTGTGCGTCGAGGAGAGCATCGCGTCGGCGCCCTGGCGCAGGGGCGTCTCGGGCAGAGCAGGGTGAAAGCCGAAATGCGAGCCCCACGCACAGTCGACGACCAGCGCCACGCCGGCCGCGTGGGCCACCTCGGCGCACCCGCTGATGTCGGCGGCCATCCCGTAGTAGGTGGGCGAGACGATGAACGCGGCCCGGATGTCGGGCAAGCGAGCGAGCGCCTCGGCGAGCGACTCTGGCGTGACCCCGTGGGCCATCCCGAGCTCCTCGTCGTACTCGGGCGCGACGAAGCTCGCCATGCCGCCGCTGAGCACGAGCCCGTCGACGACGCTCGCGTGCGAGTTGCGCTGCACCAGGACGTGATCGCTGGGCTTTGCCAGCGCCAGGCAGAGGGCGTGGTTTCCCTGCGAGGCGCCGTTGGTCAGAAACCAGGTACGGCCGCCGCCGTAGGCGGTCGCGGCTAGCTCCTCGGCCCGCTCATAGGGTGTCGGAGACGGGCCGAGGTCGATCCCCTCGATGTCCTGGCAGATGTCGAGCGCCAGCGCGCGATCGCCGATCGCGGTGCGAAAGCCCGGGTCGGCGCCCGGGCCGCCCTTGTGGCCCGGGACGTGGAAGCGAACCGAGCCGCGGAAGCCGTAGGAGACGAGCGCCTCGAGATACGGTGCCGTCGGCAGCTCCCGGGTGGTCGGCGGCGCCGCCGCCTGCTGATCCTTGGCGATGCTCATCTGGCGGCCTTCAGCAGGTAGGCGCGCACGAATCCGTCGAGATCTCCGTCGAGCACTCTGTTGGCGTCTCCCATCTCGTAATCGGTGCGGTGGTCCTTGACCATCGTGTACGGATGCAGGACGTAGGAGCGGATCTGCGATCCGAAGTTGACGTCCTGCGCCTCCCCCTTCTCGCGTGCGATCTCCTCGCGGCGCTTGCGCTCCTCGAGCTCGAGCAGCCGCGAGCGCAGCATCGTCATCGCCTCGGCCTTGTTTGACGACTGCGAGCGCTCGTTCTGGCACTGGACGACGATCCCGGTCGGCCGGTGCGTGATCCGGACCGCCGAGTCGGTCTTGTTGACGTGCTGACCGCCGGCGCCGGAGGCCCGGTAGGTGTCGATCTGGAGGTCATCGTCGTCGATCTGCAACTCGGCGGCCTCCTCGACGACCGGCGAGACCTCGACCCCCGCGAAGCTCGTCTGGCGGCGATTGGCGGAATCAAACGGCGACAGCCGGACCAGCCGGTGGACTCCCTTCTCGCTCCCGTACAAACCGTATGCGTTCTCGCCCTTGACCCTGAACGTGGCCGACTTGATCCCGGCCTCTTCTCCGGGCGACACCTCGAGCAGCTCGACCCCGAAGCCGCGCTTCTCGGCCCATCTCATCTCCATCCGCAGGACCATCTCAGCCCAGTCCTGCGCGTCGGTCCCCCCCGCTCCGGCGTTGACGGTCACGAGCGCGTCACCGGCGTCATACCGGCCCGAGAACAGCCGCTCCTCCTCGAGCGCAGCGAGCCGCTCCTGGACCGAGCCGATCTGGTCCTCGAGCTCGGCCGCGAGCTGCGGGTCCTCCTCGGCGAGCTCGGCGAGCGGCTCGAGGTCCTCGACGTCGCGCTCGAGCTCGCGGAACACGCCCAGCTTGCGGCTCGCGCGGGCGTGCTCGGCGCTGACGCGCGCCGCTCGCTCCTGGTCATCCCAGAAGCCCGCCGCTCCCATCTCGTGTTCGAGCGCTTGGGCGCGCTCGGTCAGTTCAGCGGGGTCAAAGATAGTCCGAGAGCAGCTTGAGCTGCTCGCGGATCGCCGCGAGGCGCTGGGGAAGCGGCTCTGAGGGGGCGGTGGCCATCGGGGCTACCCTAGCAGCGGCTCTCGGGACGCCCTCAGGCGCCGTGGCACTTCTTGAACTTCTTGCCCGAGCCGCACCAACACGGGTCGTTGCGGCCGATCTGCTGGGCCTCGTCGACGCGCCGCTGCTCGACGACCGGCATCACCGGCATCTCCTGCTCCTCCTCGGCGTACACAGGGGCGCCGGCGCTCGCGGCGGCCATCGCCAGCGCGCTCGCTCCCGAGTTGCTGCCACCTGAGTAGCTGACCTGCCCGCCCCTGGTCGACGAGCTGCTGGCGGGGCTCGGCCGGCTCGGGGGCGGCGCGCCGCCGTTGCCGTCCTGGAGCGTGACCTCGACGTGGAAGATCAGCTGCGCGAAGTCCTGCCAAATGCTGTTCATCAGGTCGCGGAACAGGTCGAACGCCTCGTTCTTGTACGCGACCAGCGGCTCGATCTGAGCGAACCCGCGCAGGTGGATGCCCTCGCGCAGGTAATCCATGTCATAGAGGTGTTCCTGCCAGCGCTGGTCGATGATCTCGAGCAGCAGCAGCCGCTCGAGCACCCGCATCAGCTCCTCGCCGAGCTCGTGCTCGCGCCGGTCGTACTGCGCGAGCGCCTCCTCCTGGAGGCGAAGCGTCAGATCCTCGCGGTCCATCCGCGTGTGGTCGGCGCCTGCGAGCTCGTCACCGGGCGTGAAGATCTCCTCGACCCGGCGCATCAGCCCCTCGGTGTCCCAGTCATCGACGAAGTCGCCGACCGTGTACTCGCTGACCAGCCGCTCGATCAGGTTCACGATCTCCTCGCGCGCCGCGTCCGACATGTCGCGGCCCTCGAGCACCTCATCGCGATACGTGTAGATCACGTCACGTTGCTGGTTGAGCACGTCGTCGTACTCGAGCGTGTGCTTGCGCATCAGGAAGTGCTGCTCCTCGACCTTCTTCTGCGCCTTCTCGATCTGCTTGGAGAGCATGCCGGCCTCGATCGGCTCCTCGTTGCCCTCCTCATCGGTCGTGCCGAGCTTGTCGAGGATCTTGTAGATCCGCTCGCCCGCGAACAGCCGCACGAGCTCGTCCTGCGCTGAGAGGAAGAAGCGCGACTCGCCGGGGTCTCCCTGGCGTCCGGAGCGGCCGCGCAGCTGGTTGTCGATCCGCCGCGACTCGTGGCGCTCGGTGCCGAGGATGTACAGGCCACCGGCCTCGAGCACCTGCTCGCGTTGGGCCTGCACCCGTTCCTCGATCGCCGGCAGGACAGTCTTGAAATGCTCGTCGAAGTCGGGGTCCCCGGGCCTCAGCCCCAGCTTCGCGACCTCGAGCGTCGCGAGGTGCTCCGCGTTGCCACCGAGCTTGATGTCGACGCCGCGGCCGGCCATGTTGGTCGCGATCGTCACCGCGCCCGGAGCGCCGGCCTCGGCGATTGTCTCGCCCTCGCGCTCGGCGAACTCCGGCTTGGCGTTCAGCACCGAGTGCTTGATCCCCTTCTTGTTCAGCGCCGACGACAGCAGCTCTGAGACCTCGACCGAGATCGTCCCGACGAGCACCGGCTGGCCGGCCTCATTACGGGCCTCGATCTCCTTGGCCACCGCCGCCCACTTACCGTCCTTGGTCTTGTAGACCTGATCGTTGCGGTCGCCGCGGACCATCGGCATGTTGGTCGGGATCTGGACCACCGGCAGCTTGTAGATCTTCATGAACTCGGTCGCTTCGGTCAGGGCGGTGCCGGTCATGCCGGCGAGCTTGTCGTACATGCGGAAGTAGTTCTGCAGCGTGATCGTCGCCATCGTCTGGTTCTCTTCCTGAACCCGAACGCCCTCCTTGGCCTCGACCGCCTGGTGCAGACCCTCGGACCACCGCCGGCCCTCGAGGATTCGGCCGGTGAACTCGTCGATGATCTTGACCTCGCCGTCGATCACGGCGTAGTCGTCATCGCGCTTGTAGAGCGACTCCGCTTTGAGGGCCTGTTGGAGGTGGTTGACGAGGTGGCCGTTCTCGGCCCGGTAGAGGTGATCGATCCGGAGGAAGCGCTCGGCCTTGGCGACGCCCTGCTCGGTGATCGAGACCGTCTTGTGCTTCTCGTCGATCTCGTAGTCGAAGTCGGCGACGAACTCCTTCTTGGTCCGCGGGTCCATCCCCAGCGGTGTTTCGCCCCGTTTCATCTGGGGCGCCAGCCGCGCGAACTGCGCGTACAGGTCGGCCGCCTGCTCGGGGGCACCGGAGATGATCAGCGGTGTCCGGGCCTCGTCGATCAGGATGTTGTCGACCTCGTCGACGACCGCGTAGGTGTGGTACGGGGACTCGCCCTCGTCGGGCTTCGGGCGTCCTCCGTTCTGGACCTTCTCCTCCAGCGACTTGGCCATGTTGTCGCGCAGGTAGTCGAAGCCGAACTCGGAGTTGGTGCCGTAGGTGACATCGGCGGCGTAGGCGGCGCGCTTCTCCTCGTAGGGCTGCATGTTCTGCAGCACCCCGACCGTCACCCCGAGCGCGTCATAGACGGGCTTCATCCACATCGCATCGCGACGGGCCAGGTAGTCGTTGACGGTCACGAGGTGGACGCCCCGTCCGGCCAGGGAGTTCAGGACGACCGCCAGCGTAGCTGTCAATGTCTTGCCCTCACCGGTCTTCATCTCGGCGATCGCGCCGTCGTGCAGCACCATGCCGCCGATCAGCTGGACGTCGAAGTGGCGCATCCCCATCGCCCGTTTGCCCGCCTCGCGGACGAGCGCGAAGCACTCGAACAGCAGATCGTCCAGCGACTCGCCGTTGCGAGCGCGCTCGCGCAGCTCGTCGGCCGATTCGCGCAGCTCCGCGTCGCTGTAGTGCTCGAGCTCCTCCTCGAACGCCCCGATCCGCGAGACGCGCTGCTCGTAGGTCTTGAACTTCTTGGCTTCGCCCATGCGAAGCGCTTTGTCCAGGAAGGACATATCGCTAGGGTAGCGCGGGGGCTGGGCCCCGGACGGACACGATCAGCTCCCGATCTGCGATCACGCGGCCGGCGACACGTCCTCCTTGGCCGCGGCCGCCGCTTCGCGCGCCTCGCGGCGCTTGCGGCGCTTGTCGCGGTGGCGTTTGACCTGAACCGACAGGTCTTCGCTGATCTTGTTGATCGAGTGGTTCATCTCGCGCGTCGACTCCCGGGCACGCAGAGTGACGCCCTTGAGATGGAGTGTCGCCTCGGCAACCTGGGACTCGGCGATAGCCGGATTGTGCTCCTCGAACAGCTCGACTTCGAGCTCAGCAAGCTCCGAGACCTGCCTCGAGACCTTCCGAAATCGCTTTTCAACGTGCTCCTTGGTCTCGTCTGAGACGGGCACGTTTCGCCCCTTGACCTCGATCCGCATCGGCCGACCTCCTGGCTTGGAAGCGTTGATCTCTGTGAACTCGAGGTTATTCCCGACACCGGGCTTTGTCGAGCGTGCAAAATGCTTAGGTTGCCATCCGACGTCGCCCCCAAGATCGCGTGGTCGTTTGAACCCAGCGTCCTGATCGGGGTTGCCGCCCTCGGGATTCTCTACCTGCTCGCCTGGCGCCGCGGTCGCGCCAACGGCTCGGCACATCGCCCGGGGTACGGGCGGCTGGCGCTGTTCGCCGGCGGCCTCGTGGCGACCCTCGTGGCGCTCGTCTCACCGCTCGACGAGCTCGGTGATCAGCTGCTCGTGATGCACATGATCCAGCACGTCCTGCTGCTCGACATCGTCCCGATCCTGCTGATCCTGGGGCTCACCAAGGTGCTGTTGCGGCCGGTCACGCGGCGGCTGCGATACGTCGAGCAGCGTGCCGGATACCTCGCCCACCCGGCATTCGCGGTGCTGCTCTACGCCGGGGTCATGTGGGGCTGGCATGTCCCGGCGCTGTACGACGCGGCGCTGCGCAACAGCACCGTGCATGCGTTCGAGCACCTGTGCTTCGCGGTCGCGGGAACCCTCTACTGGTGGCACATCCTGTCGCCGATCCGCAGCCGGATGCGGCTCGGCGGCCTGGGGCCGGTCGGCTACATGGTGTCCACCAAGCTGCTCGTTGGACTGCTCGGGATCGCGATCGCGTTCGCGCCGGCGTCGTTCTACCCCTTCTACGAGCACCACCCGCACTACTGGGGCTTGTCGCCGAGCGAGGACCAGTCGATGGCCGGGCTGACGATGGCGCTCGAGCAGTCCGTCGTGATGGGGATCGCGCTCGTCTACGTGTTCGTTCGGATGCTCGGTGAGTCAGAGCGCGAGGCGCAGCGCGAGGAGCGCTTCGAGGTCGTCTGAGGCGGTCACGCGGAGGCCCGAAGGCCTCCGCGCAACGCGCTGCAGGATCAGGCGACTATGAGCACTTGGCCGAGCCCGAGACCGTGTGGAACTGGGTCTGGTGCGTCGGCGGAAGTGTGGCCTTGAACGTCGTCGAGTACGGCCGCTTGCCGTGCTTGCAGCCGATCGAAGCGATCGATGCGACGGTCTTGCCGTGCTTCTTCGTGGTCTTCTTGAGCCAGTTGAGATCCTCGGTCAGCAGCGAGCCCGCGAGCCCCGACGGGAAGCTGATCGAACTCGGGATCGGCACGTCGGTGACCATGTACTTGCCCTGCTCCTTGTAGCTGCCCGGGTACGGGGGCGTGTCCCCCGTGGTGACGGCGCCGAAGGCGCAGGTGTGATTGGTCGTGTTGGTGTGGAAGAAGAACACGAGCTTGCCCTGGCCACCGTTCCACACGTTCAGGAACGGCTGGCACGGGACGATTCCCGCCGAGCTGGCGCTGAAGTTGGTCGGGGAGCCCAATGCCGCGGTGATCGCGCCGCTCGCTACCTGGGCCTTCTTGGGGCAAACGGTGTCCCCGGCCGAGCCGGCCGCGGCGATCTTCGCTGTACTGCAGGTCGGGAAGTCCTTACCGTCGGCCTTCAGGCCATAGATCTTGGTCTTGATGTCGAGCAGAATCGCGGTCCGGTTACCGTTGGTCCCGTCCGCCGTGATCTTCTCGGTGAAGCCGATCGGAACCGGCTTCTTCGCGCTGCCGCCCTTCTTGGACCCGAATGTGAACGGAGCCGTGTACGTGTTGATCTGGCTGGAGGTGGCGTCAGCAAACGCCGCCGCTGCCGTCCCGAGCACAAGCAGTGCAGTGACGGCTAGAACGATCCTACGCAAGTGGTCCTCCTCTGATGATTGATGGAAATGCGCCCGACCACCCGGGCCACCGCGGCGGCCTCATGGAAGCGGTTGCAGCTGGGGGAAGGTCTGGTTTTGCCCGGTCGTGAGGGTGCCGAGCGGGCTCTGGCTCGTGCACCGCGGACCCGACGGGTTAGACGTGAAGTAGTACTTCTGCAGAAGTTGCGCAATCGTTAACACGTTGCCGGCGACAAAAGTTGTGGCGTCGGACAACGACGGCGCGATTCCGGGCAACGCGTGGCTCGTGCAGAGGTAGCTGCCGAACACCTGCAGACCCTGCTTGAGTTTGTTGTAGCCGCCCGGCGCGAGGTATGGGTTTCCCCGGTTGCTCTCAGGCCGCGTCTGATACGGCGTCAACGCCTCCGGGTTGATCGGATTCGAGATTCGGACGTAGTGGCGTTGACCCCCGTACGCCGACGAGCGCTGCGCCTCCGTGGTGGCCGTGCTGTTGGCGAAGAACGCGGCGATTTCGCGCCGGTATGTGTTGAGGTAGTTGACGACCGGCACAACTCCACCGAGGTACGGCGTCAGCCGGGCGAAGAACGGGACCGTGTCGTCGAGGAACCTTCCGACGGCCGGGAAGCCGGCCTTGGACGCCTGGGTGAGCGGTGCGATGTTGACGAGCAGATCGCGCAGCTCGGGGGCGAGCACGACCAGCTTCTCGAGCACCGGGTTCAGCGCCACGGCCGCCGGGCGCAGCTCGTCAACCAATGGCTTGGTCGTCTGCGAGAAGGCCGTCAGCTGGTTGATCGTCGAGGTGGTCTCGTTCAAGAACGCCGGGAAGGCTCGGATCGTCGCGGCGAGCTCCGCGTCACGGGCTGCGGTCGCCGCGAACAGCGCGTTGTTGTTGCGGACGAAGCTCTGGAGCTCAGACGGCGATTTGCTCAGCGCGGAGAACACCTGTCCGCCATCGTGCAGAAGCGTCGTCGTCGCGGCGCCCTGGCGGCGCAGAACCGCGAGCACCGATTCGACGTTGGTCGCGAACGGGTACAGGTCGGCGAACGCGGCATTGAACTGCTCGCCACGGTTGGTCAGGGCGATCCCGCCCTGCTGCATCCAGGTCTGGAACGCGCGCCGTGTGACCGGGTCGAAGGTCGAGAAGATCTGGTCCAGCTGCACGGTCGGCGAGACCTGAGCCTGTGGGAGATGGCCCCCGTCGGGGAGCTTGGGCCCGTTCGGATTGCCGCCTGACAGCTCGATGAACGTCTCACCGAGCAGCGTCTTCTGGCGCAGGATCGCTTGCGTGTCCGCGGGCCGCGGGGCGAACTGCTTATCGATCTGAATCACGGCCTGCGACAGCCCGGTTTTGTGGTCAAGGCCGACGCTGACCACGTGGCCGACCGTGACGCCCGAGATCTCAACCTGCGACTCGGACGCCAGTTCGACCGCGTCGGGGAACTCGACCGTGATGCGATAGCCCTCCGGCGCCAACGGCAGCGAGCCGCCGAAGGAGATCCACAAGAACAGCAGCAGCCCGATGCACGAGGCGGTGAACGCCGTCATCGTGATGATCGCTGCGGTGCTGGGCCGTTTCTTGTTCATCCGTGGTGTGGGCAGATAACGTGGGTGCTGCCCGGGACCGGGGTCACCCCGGGTAGCTCGTTCAGCGGCGGCGCATGGAGCAGGTCGAGAATCACCCCGAGCGGTTCACTGCTGATCTGCAGGCCACCCTCGAAGAAATTCAATTGATCGCAGGTGCCCATGAAGATGCCCTGGAGCACGGCACCGTTGGCGTCTTGGGCGGCGGTAAGGCTGTCGGCTATGTGCGCAAGCCACGAGCCCCAGAAGAGGTAGCTCGGCTCGCCGCCCTTCTTCTGGTACGCGAGCGTGTTGAACAGGTCATTGAGCACGCCGACTGACTTCGACAGCGCCGGTACCGCCTGCGAGAGCGAGGCTGACGCCGGCGCGAGCGTCCTCGCGAGCGGCTGCACCGCGACCGAGAACGGCCGCAGCTGATCCTTGATCACCGGGGTCGTGTCTCGGAACAGCGGTCGCGAGGCCGCGAGCGCCGGGCCGAGATTGCGGGCGAACGGCTGCAGTCGGGTCAGAGTGGTCGCGCTCGCCTGTGAGAAGCCCTTCACCTTGTCGACCGTCTCGGTCGTCTGGCGCAGCGTCCCGGGGAACAGCGACAGCGTTGACTCGAGCGCCGCGTCGTTGGCCGCGATCGCCGAGAAGTTTGTGTCCGATGACGAGATCAGCGAGCTCAGCTGGTTGTCGACCCCGCCGAGCGAGTTGGCGACCAGGTTGAGGTTGTGGATTGACCGGTGCAGGTTGGCCTGGCGATCGGCGATCAACCGCGTCAACGTCAGCGTGTCGCGATCGAGCGGCTCAAAGCGCTTGAACGTGCCGCGAAGGTCCCCGACTGCCGCCGGGCTTGGCGCCGCCCGCAGCGAGCCGTGGTCGTGGAACGCCTCAGCACCGCTCGCCAGCAGCAGGACCAGGTAGTTACGCGTGTCCGCGTCGAGCGAGGAGAGGATCTGCGAGACGTCGATGTCGGGATTGGTCTGCGCGGCCGTCAAGCTACCGCCGTCGGGCACGGTGCCGGCGCTCCTGGTCCCTGGATCGAGGGCCAGGTACATGTCCTTGAGCGGTGTCCGGGGGCGCAGCAGGACGGTCGCGTTGCGGTAGATCGGGGCGTCGCGCTTGTAGATGTGCATCGTCACCACGGCCTGACCGTCCTGGAGCGAGACACCGCCGACCTGCCCCACCTGCACGCCGGCGATCGTCACCGCCTGCCCCTGGCCGGCGGTGACCGCGGCGCCGGTCGCGAAAGGCGCCTTGACGGTGTAGTAGCTCTGCCCGAACACGAACGAGGGCTGGTGTTCGAGGATGTAGCCGCTGACCACGATCGCCCCGATGATCAAAATCGCGATCGCGGCGAAGTCGATCCGGTGGGTGAGGATCGCGCGCTTCATGGGCCCGTCCCCGTCTTGACCGCGTTCAGATTCGGCTCGGGGTTCTTGAAGCACGGAACGTCGCCACGGATTGGCGGTTGGCTGCCCGGATACGCCGGCCGGGTCCCGAGCGGCGGCAGAACCGCGTTTCCGAACAGGGGTCCCGCGGGTCCGAGGGGCCCGGTCTGAACGAGATCGTCCCCGCCGCCGGCGGCGGCGCGGAGGTAGCGACCGTTGCCGTCGAAGTTCTGACCGTTGCTGGCCAGACCGACGGCTGACTGGAACAACTCCTGGTAGGTCTTCAGCCCGGTCGTCAACGGCGGATCCTGGATCTTCTGGTTGCCGGTCGGGATCACGTCGTGGATGAAGCACTTCGCAAGTTCGTTTGACCCGTTGAGCAGCGCCTTGGTCGAGTTCAGCGTCGACGCCGTGCCCTGGACCGCGGGCGTGAGAGAGGACAGCAGGCCCTGCAGCTCCGAGGGCGAGAACAGCGCCGTCGACTGGGCGAGCCACGGGAAACCCGCAACGATCGTGGGATTGAGCTGCTTGATGCTCGGCTCCAGCTCGCGCGCGAACGCCTGCGTCGGCGCGAACGAAGCCTGGATCGGGCCGAGCGCGGCGTCCGTCGAGCGCAGCAGCGGCGGCAGCAGCGAGATCGTCTCGCTCAGGTCCTGCTGGCGTGCGGCGAGCGCCCCCATCGTGCCGTTGAAGGACACGACCAGGTGCGCGAGATGCGCCTGGGACGCGCTCAGCCCACGGAACGTATTTCCCAGGCCGGTAACGACCCCGGAGAGGTCATGCGGCTGGATTCCGAGCAGCGCCTGATTGACGATCGACGAGGCCTGGAACGCCTTGGAGGCGTAGTTGAGCGACTGGTTGAGCGACTGCCCCGCTGTCAGACCCTGCTGGGTCGGGTCCTGGGTGGCGTCCTGCGCAGCGGTCGGCTTGCCGTCAAGCGCGCCGCCGAGGCCTCGCAGCACCGTCTGCAGGTTCTGGCGGGTGTTGGAGTTCAGCGCCGAAAGCACTCGATCCAGTTGCACCGGCCCGCTCGTGTTCGGAGCCGGCAGCGTATCCCCGCTGGACAGCGTCGGCGCGCTCGGAGTGCCCGGCCGTACGTCAACGTAGTAGCTGCCCTCGAGGAACAGCCGCGGGCGGATGTCCGCGGTCGCGTTGGCGTGGATCGGCAGTCCGTTTGAGTTGATTGCCATCGAGACGACCGCAGCGCCCGACGAGCCCTGGACCCGCTGCACCGACGTGACCTTGCCGACGTCGACACCGGCGATCCGCACCGGCGAGGAGAGGTGCAGCTCGGTTTCGGACGTGAATGTCGCCTTGAGCACGAACGGCGACGAGGTGAACGGGATCGACCCTCCGAATACGAGATAGCAGGCGATCCCGATCACGACGATCGCGATCAGCCCGGCGGCGAGGTTCGATACGCGGGAGCGGTGTCGCCTCATCCGCTGCTCTTGGTCGTTGTCTCGGTCTTCAGGCCGAGGTTGCCGGGAGGATTGCCGAGCACCGCGTGCGAGCCGCTGTAGGGCTCGTTCCCGGCCGCGCACTCGGCCGGTTGTCCAGGTGAATCGGTGTTGGGGTACGGGTTGACGTGTAACGGTCCCGAGGCGAAGCCCACCGGGCCTGGATAGATTTTCTGCGACGGTTCTGACTCGGCGCCCGGAATGTCGTCGATCGCTATCTGCACGAACCTCAACAGCCCACCCTGGCTGACGTGCTCCGACAGCAGGCTCGAGATGTTGCGCAGGAACAGCGTCACGTAGTTGCACGACGCCTGGACGGGGGTCAGGAAGGCGAGCGGCGACTGCAGCTTTGACGCCGTCAACGTCAGGCGGTCAAGCCCCTGCTGCACGGTCGGGGTAGCGCCGTAGCTGGCGACCTTCTTGGACAAGGTGACCGTTCGCTGGTCAAGTCCCGCCGTCGGCGGCAGTGTCCGGGTGCCGATCGCAAACGCCGAAGCGAGCACCGGCGCGGTCTGTGACAGGGTCGCGGCACCGGGCCGGAAGTCGTGCAGCAGCGCCGCCGTGTCGAGCAGGAACGGGCGGATCACCGGCGACCCGGCGATCGTCGCCTCAAAGTTAGGCGGCGTGTCGGAGATCGTCTGCTGCAGTGACGGGACAGCGACGCTCGCCAGCGCTCGGAACGTCGTCGACAGGTTTCCGAACAGACTCGCCTGCGTCTGGGCGACCGGTACCAGCGCTGAGCTGTATGTCTCGAGCCCGTGGAAGAAGCCGCCGAGATCGGTGCGGCGAGCGGCGAGGTTGCGCATCACCGGGCCGAGATCGGTCAGCAGCGGGACGAACGCTCCGATCGCGCTGTTGATGTCGGGGCCGCGTCCCGCCAGCGCCTGCCCGAACCCGATCGTCGATTTCTGGACCCCGACGCGCGTCGCCGGCGTGAACATCGACAGGACCTGGTCGAAGTCGACCTGGGTGCCGGACTGGCTGATCGGCACCGTGGCCCCGTCGGCGAAGCCACGGGTAGCCGTCCCCGGTGTGATCTGCAGGTACTTGAGCCCGATTGCGCCCTTGAGACGGACCGTGAACCGGGTGTTGACCGGCAGTGGCTTGACGCTCTCATACATGCTCAGGTTGAGCTCTGCGATCGCTCGCCCGTTCGACAGCCGTTTCGGGGTGACGCTCGAGACGACGCCGACCAGCGCCCCACCGATGCGCACGTCGGTGCCGTGCGTCAGCTCACTCGCATCGGCGATCTGGACGTGGAGGTTGTAGCGAGGTACGAACGGCAGGCCGTTGGTCGCGTTGTAGGCCAGCGTCACCGCGACGATTGTCACGAGCACGGTCAGCGCTCCGATCAGGATCGGGTTGCTGGTCACACCGGCATCGCGGTGGCGGCGCTTCACTTGCCACCGCCGGTCAGGAAGCCGAGCAGGCCCTTCAGATTCTCCGTTTCGGAGCTCCAGCCGACCGAATGGCGGACGGCCTGCGCGACGATGCTGTTGCCGACGGCAGCCGCCCTGCTGCTCGCATCGGTCCCGCTGCTCGCAGCGGTCCTGCCGGCCACCCCCGCGCTGCTCGCAACCGCCTTGCGGCTGGATGCCCGCGCGATCGCAGCCGAGGCGCTGCTGAAGTTCGACGAGCACCCCGGTACCGGAGTGGTGGCGTAGGTGGTGCAGCTCGACACGAGCGGCTCATCGCGCACATAGTGGCCGAGGCTGTTGAAGCCGTTGCCGGCGACGGCGCCGTTGAACAGCACGTTCATCAGCTGCTGGATCCCGCCGGTCTTGTCGAGGCTGGCGGTCAGCTTGTTGAGCGAGTTCGCCGTCGGCACGCTCGCCGACCCCAGCTTCTTCAGCCGTTGCGCGAGCGGCATCGACGAGACCAGCGCGGGCTGTGACTCCTGCGCCGCGTTGCCGAGATCGATCAGCGATTGCCGCGCCGCCGACGCGAACGGCGTCAGGTTGGCGAACTGCTGACCGAGCGCACTCGCGCTCTGGCCGAGGCTGGTCATCAGCGGCGTTCCCTGGTCGGCGAGCACGCCCAGATCGGCCATCAGCGGCCGCAGCTGGCGCAGATAGGACGGGAACAGCTTGAACGTCTTGGATATGTCAGCGGCACGCTGAGCGCTTGCGACCGAGGTCGTGTTCGCCTGTGTGACGAAGTCCGAGATCTGATGGCGCTCGCGCGCGAGCGGGCTCAGCACCGTGTTGGAGTCGGTCGCCAACTGGGCCAGCTGCCGGTTCTGGCGCGCGAGGATCTGGATCACCTTGTCGGTGTCCCCGAGCGCTGGGTTGGCGCGGTGGATGACGGCGTTGAGGTCCGAACCCCGGGCCGCCAGCCCGGTGCCGAACTCGTCGATGATCACGCCCAGCGACTGGCGGACCGGCTCGCTGGAGATGTTCTGGACGATGTCTGAGTCGATGGGTGAGCTGGTGCGGGTGACCGGCAGCAGGTAGGTGCCGCTCCCTGCGCCGCTCGTGATCTTGTGCAGGGGCGGCGCGCTTGAGGTGCCGGGCTGGCAGTCGACGTACTGCTCGCCGATCAGCGATTGAGGCCGGATCGCGCACGTCGCGTTGGAGTAGAACGGAGCGAAATGGGGGTCGGTGATCGAGATCGTGACCGCCGCCCGCTTGTCCGGTGTGACGCCGAGCGACTGGATGCTGCCGACGTTCGCGCCCGCGATCCGGACGTCCTCGCCCTGGACCGCGAACGACGCGTCGTCGAAGATCGCCCGGACGAGGTAGGGATTGTTCACGGGGCTCGAGAAGCCAGTCGCGATCAGCAGCGCGATCCCGGCGGCGACGACCACGATCGTTATGTGAGCGACCCGTCTCATGGCCCCGGTGGCACCGATGCGGTCGAGCAGCCAGGCACCTGCTGGGGCGAGGAGCCGTCGGGCGACGGCTGCACCGCGCTGCCCGGGCAGCGGTTGCGAACGGCGTGCAGCCCGTCATAGCGGTGCGACGGGAACTGCATCGTCAGCTGATTGCCGCCGTTGAGCGTGAATGCGAACAGCGACGGCTGGGTGCGCACGTAGTGGCCGTTGGCGTCGTAGTAAGCGCCGGCCTGGCCGAGGTTCGTCAGCGCGCCGACGACGTCGGGCGTGTAGTTGCGCAGATAGTCCAGCTGCGCCTGGGAGTCGTTGAACTCCTGGATCAGGCGCGGGAACGCGTACGCGGCGATCTTCGCGAGCGACGGCGCCTCGAGCGCCAGCTGAGTGAGGTCACCGGTCCCGGCCGGGTTGTGAATCAGGCCGTTGAGCTCGCCGATCGTCGGGATTGACACGTCGACCAGGGTGTGCAGCTTGGTCGCGAACTCGGGCAGCTGGCGCACCGCCGGCTTGGACGCGGCGACCAGCGGATTGAGGTCGGTGAGCGTGGTCTGCAGCCCGCGGAAGGTCCTGGTCGCGTGTGTCAGCGTCCCCGGAAGCAGGGTCAGCGCCTGCTCCAACGCGGTGCTCTGACGAGCGATTGCGCCGGTCGCGGTGCTGGTGTTGGAGATCAGCTGCGTGAGCTCGTTGCTGCGCGAGGCGAGCGCCTGCATCGTCCTGGCGCCGTTGACGATCAGGCCGTCGAAAGCCGGCTCGTTGCGCGTCAGCTCGGCGGTCACCTGGCTGGTGCTCTCGAGCCCCGGGGCCAGATACTCGAGCGCACGGTTGGCGAGCACGCCCTTGTTCTGCAGCGAGGCAGCCTCGCCGCGGATCAGCTGCTTGAGGCCGAGCCGGGTGAGCGGGTCCAGCGTGTCAAATAGCTCGTCGAGATTGACCATCGAGTACGTGTGGCTCTCGTCGATCACGCCCCCGTTTTCGATCGGGGGAGCGTTAGGCGAACCGGGCTGGAGCTCGATGTACTTGTTCGCGATTCCCGACAGTGAGTCCTCGTAGATGCGGGCAACGGTCCCCTGGTGCAGGGGGCCGATGTCCGAATCGAGTGACAGGCCGACGTCCGCGGCCCCGCTCGGGGTGAGGCCGATCGCGCTGATCGTGCCGACCTTCGCCGGACCCATCATCACCAGGTCCCCGGTGACGAGCCCGCTCGCGTCCTGGAACTGCGCGTGCAGCGAGTATGTCGACCCGCTGCTGAGCACGATGATCGTCACCACCGCGATCGCAGCGACCAGCGACAGCGCCGCCAGGCCTCGGGTCGCAGCGCCGACGGTGTCAGAACTGGGGCGGCGACTCACGCTGGACCGCCGTCCTTGGTCCCGTTCGTGCTGCCTTGCGTACTTATGTGCTCGCCTCCTCTAGCCCCCGGTCACACCCCGATGAGCGCCGGAGAATCCTGCCAGAGCGGCACGCCAATAGCGAATCGGAACTGTCGCGCCCAGCGGGGCTTTTTTGGCTACTTGCCGGTAGGTTCCAACACCAGCATCGCGGCACCCAACGCGCCGCCGAGGTCGCCGAGCGCCGCGACCCGAACCGCCGGCGGTCGCGTGTCGTTGAACAGGTGCGGATGCATCGCGGTCAAGATCCGCTCTGCCATCGGCTGGCCGAACCGAATCCCGAGGCCGCCACCGATGATCACCGCTTCGAGGTCGAGCAGATTGATTGCCGACGCAACGCCAGCGCCGAGCGCCTCAACGGCGCGGTCGATCAGGTCGGTCGCGAGCGGGTCATCCTGTTCGACCGCGTGGGCCCAGACAGAGCTCGTAAGTCGGGTGCGGCCGCGCTGCTTCATCAGCTTGAAGAGATCGGTCTTGACGCCCTTGTCGTGCTCGCGGCGCGCCCTTGCCTCCATCGCAGCCCGCCCGGCGTACGCCTCCATGCAGCCACGACGGCCGCAGGGGCAGTGCGCACCTCCCAGGCGGACCACCATGTGACCGATTTCCCCGGCACCGCCACGGCCAAGCCACGGCCTGCCGTCGAGGATCAGTCCGCCGCCGACCCCGGTGCCCCAGAACACGCCGAGCACCGATCCATACGGCTTTCCGGCGCCGAGCGCAAACTCGGCCTGGGTCGCCACCTGGACGTCGTTGCCGACCGCGACCGGCGCCCCGAACCGCTTCGACAATGTCTCGGCGACCGGGAATGCCTTCTCCCAGTCCGGGAGGTTGCGCGCATTGGCGACCGTGCCGGCGCGCTCGTCGACGTCCCCCGGCGATCCGACCCCGACGCCGGCGAGCTCAGACGTCTCGACGCCTGCCTGCTTGGCAGCCGCCTGGACCGCGTCCCCCATCGCGCCGACCACGCCCTCCGGGCCACCATCGGTGGGCGTCGGCGAACGGGACTGCCCCACGACATTGTGCTCGCCGTCGGCGATGATCGCCTCGATCTTGGTCCCGCCGAGATCGATTCCCCCGCGAAGCTTCTCCGCGCCAGCCATCGCCTTCGCACCCTACCTCAGCGAAAGGACAGCCGCGACGGGGACGTCATCCCCACGACTCCCGGTAGTGCTCCTGCTCGGGTGTGGGCTCGTCGATCGCCACTCCGAGCGCCTCGAGCTTGAGCCTTCCGACCTCACGGTCGATCGCGGCCGCGACCGCGTGCACGCCCGGTGCGAGCTCACCGCGGCGCCTGACGAGCTCCTCGACGGCGAGCGCCTGCAGCGCAAACGAGACGTCCATCACGGCCGCCGGGTGGCCCTCGGCGGCCGCCAGGTTGACGACCCGCCCGCGCGCGAGCAGGTTGAGCCTCCGTCCGTCGGCGAGCACGTACTCCTCCACAAGCCGCTTGACCTCGCGCATTCCCCCGGTGGCCAGCCCGCGCAGCTCGTCGAGGTCTAGCTCGACGTCGAAGTGGCCGGCGTTGGCGAGCACCGCCCCGTCCTTCATCCGCTCGAAGTGCTCACCGCGCAGCACTCTCCGCGACCCGGTGACGGTCACGAACACGTTCCCGCGCTCCGCTGCCTGCAATGACGTCATCACCTCGTAGCCCGCCATTCGGGCCTCCAGCGCCCGCAATGGATCGACCTCGCAGACGATCACCACCGCCCCAGCGCCGCGGGCCCGCTCCGCGACCCCCTGGCCAGCCCACCCGTAGCCGACGACGACGACCGTGTTGCCGGCGAGCAGGACCCCGGAGGCGCGGATGATCCCGTCCAGGGCCGACTGCCCCGTACCGTGACGGTCGTTCAGCGCGCGCTCGGTCCGCGCCTCGTTGACCGCGAGCACCGGACAGCGGAGCTTGCCCTCATCCTGCAGCCGCCGTAGGCGCACCAGCCCGGTGGTCGTCTCCTCGGTGCCGCCGATCAGCCCATCGACCAGCTCGCCACCCTTGGCGTGGGCCGTCACCAGGAGATCGGCGCCGTCATCGAGCGTCACCTGCGGCCGGCCGTGCAGCAGCGCCACGACGTGCTCGACGTACGTGTCAAGGTTCTCGCCGCGGATCGCACGGACCTCGACACCCTCGTCGAGCACGAGCGCCGCGGCTACGTCATCCTGGGTCGAGAGCGGATTGGCCGAACACAGCGCCACCGACGCGCCCCCGGCCTTCAGCGTCCGGACGAGGTTCGCGGTCTCGGCGGTCACGTGCAGACAGGCCGCGACGCGGATCCCGTCCAGCGGCAGCTCGGCCGCGAATCGCTCGCCGATCCTGGTCAGGACCGGCATCTGGCCCGCCGCCCAGCCGATCCGGGCACGGCCGTCGCCCGCCAGCGCGAGGTCGGCTACGTCGTGCGGTGCCGCCGCGCGCGCCATCGGGCCCGATCAGACGCGATCTGGTCCCGCGGGCCGATCAGTACCGGTAGTGGTCGGGTTTGTAGGGGCCGTCGGACGGCACGCCGAGGTACTCGGCCTGGCCTGGGGTGAGCTCCGTCAGCCGCACCCCGAGCGCGTCGAGATGGAGCCGCGCGACCTTTTCGTCGAGGTGCTTGGCGAGCGTGTAGACGCTCTTGTCGTAGCTGTCGTTGTGGCCGAACAGCTCGATCTGAGCGATCACCTGGTTGGTGAACGAGTTGCTCATCACGAAACTCGGGTGCCCGGTCGCGTTGCCGAGGTTCAGCAGCCGCCCCTCAGACAAGACGATGATCGTCCGCCCCCCGGGAAACAGCCACTCGTCGACCTGCGGCTTGACGTTGATCCGCTCGATCCCGTCGATCGCGGCCAGGCCGGCCATGTCGATCTCATTGTCGAAGTGACCGATGTTGCCGACGATCGCCTGGTGCTTCATCTGCGACATGTGCTCGGCGGTGATCACGTCCCGGTTGCCGGTCGCGGTGATGAAGATGTCCGCGGTGCCGATCACATCCTCGAGCCGCGCGACCTGGTAGCCGTCCATCGCCGCCTGCAGCGCGCAGATCGGGTCGATCTCGGTCACGATCACGCGCCCGCCTTGGCCACGCAGCGATTCGGCGCATCCCTTGCCGACGTCCCCGTATCCGCACACGACGCACACCTTGCCGCCGATCAGCACGTCGGTCGCGCGGTTGATGCCGTCGATCAGCGAGTGGCGGCAGCCGTATTTGTTGTCGAACTTCGACTTCGTCACCGAGTCGTTGACGTTGATCGCCGGGAACAGCAGCTTTCCCCGCTCGGCGAACTGATAGAGCCGGTGCACGCCAGTCGTGGTCTCCTCAGTCACGCCCTTGATCTGACCGGCGATCCGCGTGAACCGCTGCGGATCCTCGGCCAGCGAGCGCCCCAGCAGCGTCAGCACGACCTTGAGCTCCTCGGAGTCGGCCGTCGAGGGGTCGGGCACCGCGCCTGCGGCCTCGTACTCGACTCCGTTGTGGACCAGCATGGTCGCGTCGCCGCCGTCGTCGAGGATCATGCTCGGCCCTTCACCACCGGGCCACGTCAGCGCCTGCTCGGTGCACCACCAGTACTGATCGAGCGTCTCGCCCTTCCAGGCGAACACCGGGACGCCGCGTGGCGCGTCCGCAGACCCCTCGGGGCCGACGACCACCGCCGCCGCCGCGTGATCCTGAGTCGAGAAGATATTGCAGCTCGCCCACCGCACCTCGGCGCCGAGCGCGACCAGCGTCTCGATCAGGACCGCCGTCTGGATCGTCATGTGGAGCGAACCGGTGATCCGTGCCCCCCTCAGCGGCTGGCGCTCGGCGTACTCGCGGCGGGTCGCCATCAGACCGGGCATCTCGTGCTCGGCAAGCTGGATCTCCTTGCGGCCGAATGCCGCCAAACCCAGGTCGGCGACCTTGAAGTCGGTCTCGGAAACGGTCGTGGTCATGCTCTCTCCAGGTTCGCTTTCGTGTTGAAGTGCCGGTCTGCCGCCCCGCGCCCGCGCCCCGCGCGGTTGCGCGCGCGTCGTGCGGCGCTGCTCATGCGACGGCCGCGAGCAGCCTCTCGTGCTTGTCCTGCTCGAACCGCAGCCAATCCTCGGCGTCGACCTCCTCGGGGCGCGTGGCCTCGGACTTCAGCCACGACGCCACCGCTTCGGAGAGCTCGGGGTCGGTCGCGATCCGCGCCGCGAACGCGACGTCCGAGAGCCCGACCTCAAACCGCGCCAGCAGCTCCTTGAGCGTTCGCAGGCGCTGCAGCTCGGGGGCGCCGTAGAGGCGATAGCCGGACGTCGACCTGGCCGGCGCGACGAGCCCGGCCTGCTCGACGTAGCGAAGCATCCGCGGCGACCAGCCGGTCGTCGTGGCGGCCTCGTTGATCGTCAACATCTCCATCTGCGCCCAACCCTACCACGATCGTGTCAAGGTTTGGGGCGACCCTGCGCGCCGGCCTCACAGCTGCGCAAGCGCGTCCTTGAGCTGCACGAGCGAGGCGATCGAGGCCGGGTCGATGCCCCGCAGCACCGACAGATAGAGCGAAACGAGATCTCCGAGCAGGACCAGCGAGATCAATCGCTCGATCCGCGTCTCTCCCAGCGTCTGCACCCGCTCGGTGACCGCCGCCTGGCGCTCGATCAACTCGTGGGTCAGATCGAAGCGAGCCCGAACGCGCGGATGCAGGTCGGAGTCGTCGAGCAGCACCGCGCCGAACCGCCCCAGCGCGGCCGCTCCCTCCCAGCCGACGATCTCGTTGTGGTCGAGCTCGGGGAGCTCGGATGCGAATGCAGGCAGCTTGGCGTTCTCGTTGAGCTGCGTCTTCCACCGGTAGGCGACCGGCGCCGTCAGGCCCGCTCCGATGATCTGCGGGATCGTGCCGTTCAGCGAGCGGGCGATCCGCTTGGCGAGCGAGTTCTCCGGCGCCTCCGGGCCCCACTCCGCGACCAGTCGCTCGACATGGGCGGCGGCTACGTCGATCTCGGTGTGCAGCCGCTCGCACACCCCGGCGAGCGCCGCCACCTCGAGCGCGACGACCACCATGTAGCCAACGGCCGCCCGCGGCTGGTAGCCACCGGGAAGCGGGATCACCGGGACGCCGTCTTCACGCGCGGCCTGTGCGAGCCGGCCGCCGGTCGTACACGCGATCCGCCGCGCGCCCAGCGCGCCCGCGGCCTCGTAGGCGGCGAGCGTCTCCTCGGTGTCGCCCGAATAGCTGCAGCACAGGACGGTCGTGTCCGGCGTCGACCAGGTCGGCAGCGCGTAGTCGCGTAGACACGCGATCTCTCTCGACGCCCGGCCTCCGAGCACCGCGCGGGCCAGCGACCCACCGATCGCCGAGCCGCCCATGCCGGCGACGATCAGCCCTCCGGGTGAGTCCTGCGGACTCAGATTTGCCGACTCGACCCGCCACAGCGCGTCGCGGAGGTGCTCGGGGAGGTCGAGGATGTCGGCCAGCTGGCCGCTGGGGTCACGGGCGGAGATCGACTCCCGGGTGAGGGGCGGGAGCTCGCCGGTCAGGTCGGCGCTGGCGCTCAAAACGCGACTGCTCCTTCGGGCAGTTCCACACCGGGGAAGATACGGATGCCGGCGGTGAGCGTGTTGCCCGCCCCGACGTTGACGTTCTCGCCGAGGACGACGCCGTGGTCGATACGGCAGCGGTCGCCGATCGTCACGCCCGGGGCGACGATCGCGGCGCTGATCCGCGTTCCGGCGCCGACCGTGCAGCCGCTCAACAGCACGGATGTGTCGATGTGGGCGCCCGATCCGATCCGGACACGGTCGCCGAGCACGGTCCGGGCGCCGATCCAGGCGTCGGGCGCGACCACGCAGTCGTTCCCGAACACGACCGGCGCGTGGACGTGGCCGGCAATCCCGTCGCCATCGCTGAGCGTTCCGCCCGCGGCCGCCAGCCGTTGCCCGACCTCGGTCCTGACCTCCCCGTCGAGGATGTCAAACGTGCCCTGCAGGTAGCGGTCGGGGGTCCCGATGTCGAGCCAGTACCCGGACAGCTCGCGGCCGTAGAGCCCGTGGCCGACGAGCTCCGGGAACACGTCGCGCTCGATCGACACGCGGGTGCCCGCGGGCGGCATCGATTCGAGCACCTCGCGCTCGATCACATAGACGCCGGCGTTGATCAGGTTCGTGTCGATCTCGTCCGGGCTGGGCTTCTCGACGAACTCCATCACGGTGTCGTCATCCCCGTGCCGCACGAGCCCGTACGCCGACGGGTCATCGACCGCGATCAGCCCGAGCGTGACCCGCGCCCCGGTGCGCTCGTGCTGCTCGAGCTGCGCACTGAGATCGATGTCGGTCAGGATGTCCCCGTTGAGCATCAGGAAGCGATCCTCGAGCAGCTCCTCGGCGAGCTTCAGCGCGCCGCCAGTGCCCAGCGGCTGCTGCTCGTGCACATAGCGCAGCCGGACGCCGAGGCCGTCGCCGTCGCCGAGCACTTCGCGGACCCCGTCCGCCATGAAGCCGCACGAGAGGATCGCCTCCTCGACGCCGTGGCCGCGCAGCCACTCGAGCATGAAGGAGATGAACGGTCGTCCGGCGAGCGGGACGACCGGCTTGGGAATCGTCGAGGTGAGTGGACGTAGCCGGGTCCCCTCACCGCCGGCCAGGATCAGCGCCTGCATGCGGTGGTGGCGGGCGCCGTCAGCGCCCGATCCCCTCGTAGATGAAGCCGGCGGCCACGACCGCGTCCGCGTCGAGGAAGTTGCGCCCGTCGATCACCAGCTCGCCCTCCATCCGGCCGCGCACGTCCTGCCAGTCGAGCTCTCCGAACTCGGGCCACTCGGTCACCAGGATGCACGCGTCGGCGCCGTCGAGCGCCTCGAGCGCCGACGGCGCGAACTCGACCCCGGTCATCAGCTTTCGCGCCTCGAGCTCGGCGACCGGGTCATACGCGCGAACCTGCGAGCCGGCGGCCTGCAGCCGCGCTGCGAGGACCAGCGACGACGCCTCGCGCATGTCATCGGTGTTGGCCTTGAACGCCAGCCCCAGCAGCGTGATCCGCTTGCCGACCAGCGACCCGAGGTGCTTCTGGAGCTTGCCGACCACCCGCCGCTTCTGCAGCTCGTTGACCTCGATCACCGCCGTCAGCAGCTGGAAGTGATAGCCCGAGTTTCCGGCGAGCTGCTTGAGCGCCGACACATCCTTGGGAAAGCACGAGCCACCGAATCCAATCCCGGGCTGGAGGAAGTGACGCCCGATCCGTTGGTCGAGGCCCATCCCGCGCGCGACCTCGAGCACATCGGCGCCGGTCTCCTCGCAGACGTTGGCGATCTCGTTGATGAACGAGATCTTGGTCGCCAGGAACGCGTTGGCGGCCAGCTTGACCATCTCGGCGCTGGCGACGTCGGTGCGCACGAGCGGCGCGTCGAGCGGTGCGTAAAGCTCGGCCACCGCGTCACCGGCCCAGTTGCCGTCATCGCCGACGACGACCCGGTCCGGGGCGCGGAAGTCGTCCAGTGCCGACCCCTCCTTGAGGAACTCGGGACACGAGACGTAGGCGAAGTCGCCCTTGCCCTGGGCGGCGAGCACGCGCTGGATCGCCGCCCCGGTCCCGACCGGGACGGTGGACTTCATCACCAGCGCGTGCTGGTCAGAGGCCGGCATCTCCGCGACGACGGCGTTGACAGCCGACAGGTCGGCGTCGCCCGAGTAGGTCGGCGGCGTGCCGACCGCGACGAACAGCAGCCGGGCTTGCTCGAGCGCCGGCCAGAGCTCGGTCGAGAAGTGCAGCCGCTCGCGGTTGCGGGACACCGACTCCGCAAGCCCCGGCTCGTAGATCGGGATCTCGCCGGCCTGGAGGCGGGCGATCTTGTCCGCGTCGATGTCCACGCAGGACACGTCGTTGCCGAGCTCGGCGAATCCCGCCGCGGTCACCAGCCCGACGTAGCCGGTGCCGATCACCGCGATCGGCTCGCGTGATGAAGATGCCCTGCTCATCGAGCGCCGGAGGGTAGCGGGGTCAATCTCTGGACGGCGCGAGCGGCTCGGCCTACCCGGCCCGTGTCAGCGAGGACGCGATCGCAATCATCTGGCGGTTTGAAATGTCGGTTGTGAGCGTGTTCGAGATCCAGTACACGCCCTGCGGAGTGTGCCACGCGACGTTGGTGATGCTTCCGGCCTGCGCGTACAGGAACAGCTTGCGGCCGTTGATCGTCCGCGTGCCGCTCGGGCTGGCCAGCAGCGGCGGGTCCTGCCAGGTGGTCCCCTGGACTCCGTAGTACTCACCGAGCACCGAGTTCAAGACCAGCGTCATCCGGTAGGCGGGACGGAGATGGCCCTGCTGGTCGCGGATCTTGTACGAGCGCGGGTAGGACCCGGTGTACTCGGTCTGCGGCTCGGAGCCGTCGTCGCAGTTGGCGGTCACGCTCATGCAGTACTCCGATCCGGCCATGATCAGCTTCGGGTAGTAGACCGGCATCTTGGTTCCGTGCAGCGCCGCGGCCTGGCTGCGCCCGTCGGTCACGTCGGACGTCAAGCCGGCGGTCGAGATCCGGTTCGGGTGGCGCGAGTGGGCCGTCCCCCCGACCGGCTTGGACTTCGCCGGCGGCGCGTGCGTTGGGCGCATGAAGTCGCGGAAGGCCCCACCCTCGGCCGCCTTGCTGGTCGGCGCCACGTAGCACGGCACGGTCGTCGAGCACGGCAGGAACTGGGCCGGGAACTTGATCTGCTTGATCGTGTGGCCGGCCGAGAACGCGACCAGGTTGAAGAGGTTGATCAGCCCGTCGGTCGTGTGCAGATTGTGGTCGGTCTGGGTGTGGTGGCCGAAGATCCGCAGCAGCCTGTCGCGATTGGAGATCAGGTTGCCGACTCCGTACTGGTCCTTGGCCCAGCGGATGAAGTCCTGCTGGCGGGCGCTGCGTACGAGGTCTGAGTCGGTGTGGCGGAAGCGGACGAACTGCAGCGCCAGCGCGCCGCACAGCTTCTGGTAGCCCGGCTGGATGTTGATGCTCGAGTAGTCGGTCAGCGCGGTGTTGTTGTAGTAGCGGTGGTCGACGTCCGTATAGACGCAGCCGATCGCGTTGACGAGATCGACGAAGCCGCCGAAGTTGATGTCGACGATGTGATTGACCTGCAGGTCCGGGAAGACCTGCGTCTTGAGCACCTTGACGAGCAGGTTGGGGCCTCCGACCGAGTAGGCGCTGTTGAGCTTGCCCGTCCCTACGCCGGGGATGTCGACCTGCAGGTCGCGCGGGATCGAGATCACGTTGATCGTCTGCGAGCCGCCGTTGAGCCTCACGAGCAGCATCGTGTCGGTGAGGGCGGACTTGAACGGCTCCCCGGCCCGGTGGTCCGACCCGATGATCAGAATCGTCTGTGGCTGCCCCGGGTTGGGCAGCGTCACGTTCGCGTTCGGAAGCGCCGGATTGACCGAGAGGTCGGCCGCGAGCTGCTTGAACTGGAGCAGCCCGGCGACCGCCGTAGTCGCCGCCGTCGCCCCGATCACGAGCAGCGCGCCGAGGAAGAAGCGCCACAGCGCCCCCCTGCGGGTGCGGGGGATCAGCCTCACGCGGGGCTCCGGTCGGTGCACGACCCTCGGCTCATGCCAGGCCGCCTTCGATCGCCGTCAGCCCGCCTGCGCCGTGGTCGGCGGACAGCCGCGCCGGGAGCTCTGAAATGAAATCGCCCAGCGCTCGCCTGTAACGCCTCAGCGATGACACCGAGACCCACTCCTCGGGCCCGTGGTGGCCCGAGCCGGACGGCCCGAACTCGACCACCGGGATCCCTGCTGCCACGAACGAGGCCGCGTCCGAGGCGCCGTCGCGCCCGACGCTGAGCGTCTCCATATCGGGCAGCGAGCGCGCGACCGCCTCGCGCAGGGCGCGGACGTACGGATCCGACGGTGAGACCGTGACCGGCGGGTGGATGAACGTCCGGGTCACGTCGATTCCCGGGATCGCTCTCACCTGAGCCAGGATCTCGCCCGGATCCTGCCCGGGCAGGTACCGCACGTCGACGGCCATGTCGCACCGGTCAGGGACCTTGTTGAGCGCGTCGCCGCCCTCGATCCGGCCGAGGTTGATCGACGGGCGGTCGAACATGTCCGAGGACTCGCGCGAGAACGGCAGCGTCTCGATCACGCGGAACACGTCGATCGCCTTCAGGACCGCGTTGTCGCCCAGCCACGGCGTCGAACTGTGGGCTGCACGTCCATGGACGACGATCCGCATCACCAGCACGCCCTTGGCCTGGACGCCGATGTGCATATCGGTCGGCTCGCCGGTGATCGCGAAGTTCCCGCCCAGCCCGCGCTGGACGATCGCGTCCGTGGAGCGCTCGTCGATCTCCTCGGACTCCTCGTCGGGCACGCAGATCAGCCTCAGCTTGACGCGATCCTGGTCGGCGTTGTCCTTCAGCGCGCACATCATCGCCGCCAGCCCGCCCTTCATGTCATAGGCGCCGCGCCCGATCAGGCGGTCGCCCTCGATCCGGGGGTCGAACTGCTCGGGCTGGCCCGGGACCACGTCGAGATGGCCGTGGAGCACCACGCATGGCGCGTCAACACTGCGCGCGCCGACCTCGGCGACCAGGACCGGCCGGCCGTTGTGATCTCGTTCGTGCACCTCGATATCACGGGATTCAAGCCAACCCTTGACAAATCCTGCCGCTGCGACGAGATCGTCGGGCCGCGACGTGTCATAGCTGATCAGCCGTTCGGCGAGGATGCGCTCGTCAACCATCAGCCCGACAACGTTAGGCGCCGTAGCTGACGCGTCGATAAGGCCCGATCGCGCCCAAGGCCCCCACTCAGGCGCCCTCGGCGACCTTTAGGAACGCCTGGAGTCGAAGCTGGTCGCGCTCCGCCACCCGCCGGCGCTCGGTGTCGTCGCCCGCGGCCTCGATCTCGCGCTCGGCCCGCTGCAGCCGCTGGCGCAGCTCATCGGGGTCCAGCGCGCTCGGTTCATGGGCTTCTTCGACCAGCAGTAGGACGCGATTGCCGCCGACCTGCATGTAGCCCTCGGCCTGCGCGAAGCGCACGATCTCGGAGTCCGACCGGTAGATCCTCAGCTCTGTCGGATCCAGCATCGCCAGCACCGGCGCGTGGTTTGCCAGCACGCCGATCGAGCCGACCGCCGTCTTGGTCGACACCATCTCGACCTCGTCAGCGAACACCTCGCCTTCGGGCGTCAGAACCTCGACCTTGAATTTGGTGTGAGCCATCGCCTACGCGGAGTCAGACTCGGCCTGGGCGGAGTCAGACTCGGACTCGGCCTGCGCGGAGCCAGACTCTGACTCGGCGCCGGAGTCGGCGGCCGCAGGCTGCCGCTCCCGCTCGCCCCCGCCAGCGTCGGCCACGACCTGGTCGATCGAGCCCTTCATGAAGAACGCGCGCTCCGGCAGTTCGTCGTGCTTGCCCTCAAGGATCTCCTTGAACCCGCGGATCGACTCGGAGACCGGGACGAACACGCCGGGGATGCCGGTGAACTGCTCGGCGACGTGGAACGGCTGCGAGAGGAAGCGCTCCATCTTGCGCGCGCGGTTGACTGTCACCTTGTCCTCGTCGGACAGCTCGTCGATCCCGAGGATCGCGATGATGTCCTGCAGCTCCTTGTAGCGCTGGAGCACCTGCTTGACCTGGTTGGCGACCGTGAAGTGCTCCTCGCCGAGGATCTCCGGCTTGAGGATTGTCGACGTCGAATCGAGCGGATCGACCGCTGGGTAGATGCCCTTCTCCGAGATCGACCGCGACAGCGTCGTGGTCGCATTCAGGTGCGCGAACGCCGACGCCGGGGCGGGGTCAGTCAAATCGTCAGCAGGTACGTAGATGGCCTGAATGGAGGTGACCGAGCCCTTCCGGGTCGAGGTGATCCTCTCCTGGAGCTGCCCCATCTCGGACTCGAGCGTCGGCTGGTAGCCGACCTGGGACGGCATCCGGCCGAGCAGTGCCGACACCTCGGATCCGGCCTGCACGAAACGGAAGATGTTGTCGATGAACAGCAGCACGTCCTGGCCCTCCTGATCGCGGAAGTACTCCGCCATCGTGAGGCCCGACAGCGCGACTCGCATGCGGGCGCCCGGGGGCTCGTTCATCTGCCCGAAGACCAGCATCGTCTTGTCGAGCACTCCCGATTCCTTCATCTCGAGCCACAGGTCGTTGCCCTCGCGCGAGCGCTCGCCGACTCCGCAGAACGCCGACAGCCCGCCGTGCTCCTGGGCCAGGTTGTGGATCAGCTCCTGGATGATCACGGTCTTGCCGACACCGGCGCCGCCGAACAGGCCGACCTTGCCGCCGCGGGCGTAGGGGGCCAGCAGGTCGACGACCTTGATCCCGGTCTCGAACAGCTCGGTCGTCGGCGTGAGCGCCTCGACCGTTGGCGCCTCGCGATGGATCGGCCAGCGCTCGACGTCCTCGTCGAGCGGCTCCCCGAGGTCGATCGGCTCCCCGAGCAGGTTGAAGATCCGGCCCAGCGTGGCAGGACCTACGGGCACGGTGATCGGTGCGCCGGTATCGATGACCTCGGTGCCGCGGGCCAGCCCGTCGGTGGTGTCCATGGCCACGGCGCGGACCCGGTCATCGCCCAGGTGCTGCTGGACCTCGCAGACCAGGTACTCGTCCTGGGACGCGGCGATGTCCTCGTCCTCCTCGGCCCGCGCCGCCTCCGGGCGCTTGACCTTGATCGCGTGGTAGATCTCGGGCAGCTTGTCGGGGAACACAGCCTCGATCACGACACCCTGGATCTCCTCGATCGTGCCGGTGTTCTGCTTGGACTCGGTCTGAGTGGTCTCTTCGCTTGTGGTGGCCATTTGGTTCTCCTGTTCAGCGCCTAGCCGAGCCCTTCGGCGCCGGCGACGACTTCCATGATCTCCTGGGTGATCTCCGCCTGGCGCGCGCGGTTCATCTCCAGCGTGTAGTCCTCGATCAATGCGCTCGCGTTCTCGGAGGCGTTGCGCATCGCGGTCATCCGCGCGCCGTGCTCAGATGCACTGGACTCGAGCAACGCCCGGTAGATCGAAATCTCGACGTAGTCTGGCACGAGGCGCTTGAGGATCTTCTCGGGATCGGGCTCGTATTCGACCGCCGCCCGCGGACCACCCGAATCCTGTGACTCCTCCGCCGCTTCCTCCTCGGCCAGCACGCTCGCCTGCTGGAGCGGCAGCAGCGTCTCGCGGCGGACGACCTGCGACAGCGGCGAGATATAGCCGTTGTAGAAGATCTCGACCCGGTCGACCTCGTTGTCGACGTAGGCGGCCATCGCGCGCTCGGCGATCCGGCGCGCGTCGGCGTAGGCGGGGCGATCGCTGAAGCCCGTGAAGCTCTGTGCCGGCTCGTAGCCGCGGAATGCGAGCGACGAAGCGGGGCGGCGGCCAGCGGCGAAGAATGCGGTCGTGTGTCCCTCGCCGGCGTGCTCGCGTGCGGCGGCGACGCCGGCCCTGACCACGTTTGAGTTGAAGGCGCCGGCCAGGCCGCGGTCACCGGCCACGACCAGCAGACCGACTGCCTTGACCTGCTCGTGCTCGGCGAGGATCGGCAGCCGCGGGAAGCTCCCCCCGGCCTCGGCGGCCTGGCGGGTCATCCGGCGGATCGCCTCGGCATACGGGCGCAGCGATTCGATGCGCTGCTCTGCCCGTCGCAGTCGCGCCGCCGCGACCATCTCCATCGCGCGGGTGATCTTCTGGATGTTCTTGACCGCGCTGATGCGGTTTCGAACGTCTCGCTGTGAGGTCGCCATACGGTCTTCCTAGGCCGGCTGCGGCTCGGCCTCGCGGTCCGCGTCGGCGCTGGCGTCAGAGCTCGCGGGCGAACCGTTGCCGTCGGACTGGTGCTGCGCGGGGGGCGGCACGTCGCCGCCCTCGAGCGGCAGGCCCTCCTCATCGAGGTCATATCCGAAGTCCTGCGCGAACCGGGAGACGAACTCGTCGACCTCGGCCTGGGTCTCGTCGCTCCAGTCGCCGCCGGCGATCTTCTTCAGCAGCTCAGGCTCGTCGCCGCGAACCGACTCGGTCAGGTCCTCGAGGAACTTGGGCACCCGGTCGACGTTGATCCGGTCGACGTAGCCATTGGTCGCGGCGTAGATCTGAATCACCTGCTGCTCGGCCGGCATCGGGTGGCGCTCGTTCTGGTTCAGGGTCGTCACGAGCCGCTCGCCGCGGGCGAGCGCCGCCTTCGTGTCGGCGTCGAGGTCTGACCCGAACTGGGCGAACGCCTCGAGGTCGCGGTACTGGGACAGCTCGAGCTTGAGGCGACCCGCGACCTTCCGCATCGGGCCGATCTGGGCGTTCCCGCCGACGCGCGAGACCGAGATGCCGACGTTGATCGCCGGCCGGACACCCGAGTAGAACAGCTTCGGCTCGAGGAAGATCTGGCCGTCGGTGATCGAGATCACGTTGGTCGGGATGTATGCGGACACGTCGCCGGCCTGAGTCTCGATCACGGGCAGCGAGGTGAGCGAGCCGCCGCCGAGGTCGTCATTGAGCTTGACCGCGCGCTCGAGCAGCCGCGAGTGCAGGTAGAAGACGTCGCCGGGATAGGCCTCGCGCCCAGGCGGCCGGCGCAGCAGCAGCGACATCTGCCGGTAGGCGTACGCGTGTTTGGTCAGGTCGTCGTAGACGGTCAGCGCGGCCTTGCCGTTGTAGAGGAAGTACTCGCCCATCGCGCAGCCCGCGTACGGCGCCAGGAACTTGATCGGGGCGGCTTCGTCGGCCGCGGCCATGACGATGATCGTGTTCTCCATCGCCCCGGCCTCCTCGAGCACGCTCGCTAGCTGGACGACGGTCGCCTTGCGCTGCCCGATCGCGACGTAGACACAGATCAGGTCGCGATCCCGGTTGTTGATGATCGTGTCGATCGCGATCGAGGTCTTGCCGGTCTGGCGGTCGCCGATGATCAGCTCACGCTGGCCGCGACCGATCGGGATCATCGAGTCGATCGCCTTCAACCCAGTCAGCATCGGCTCCTTCACCGGCTGGCGCTGGACAACGCCCGGCGCCTTGTGCTCGGCCGGCCGCGTCTCCGTCGTGTCGATCTCGCCCTTGCCGTCGAGCGGGTTGCCTAGCGGATCGACGATCCGGCCCAGCAGTGCCTCACCGACCGGGATCTCGAGCAACCGTCCGGTGCGCTTGACCGTGTCGCCTTCGGAGATCTTCTCCCACTCGCCGAACAGCACCGCCCCGACGTTGTCTGACTCGAGGTTCAGTGCCAGCCCGGTGACATCGTGGGGAAGCTCGAGCATCTCGAACGACATGCAGTTGTCCAAGCCGTGGACGCGGCAGATGCCGTCGGCGAGCGAGAGCACCGTCCCCACCTCGGTCAGCTCTGCAGTCGAGCTGTCTAGGCCCTCGATCCGGCTCTTGAGGATCGAGGTGATCTCATCGGGCTTGATCTGCATGTTCGTTTGCTCCCTTTCGCGCGGGCGGCTACGCCTGCGCTACTTGCTTTCGAAGTTGTTCCAATCGGTTCTTGATCGAGGCGTCGAGGATCAGATTGCCAACTCGGAGCACGATGCCACCGAGGATGTCGGGATCGACGGCGCTGGAGAGCTCGATCTTCCGGTCGACCTGGCGGCCGATCTGGTCACCGATGCTCTGCACCGTGTCGGCGTCGAGCTCGATCGCGCTGACGATCTGAACCGGCAGCAGCTTGCGGGCCTCGTCCCAGAGCGAGTCAAACTCGGTCCGGATCCGGAAGATCGCGGGCATCCGGTGGCGCTCGATCAGCGCCTCGAGGAAATTCTGAAACTCCGGGTTGGCGTCCTGCACGGCCCGCTTGAGGCCGTCCTTCTTCTCCGGCACCGAGAAGTACGGCGAGAAGAAGAACACGGCCAGATCCCGGTTCTCATGCATCGCGTCGGCGAATGCGTCGACCTGATCGTGGATCTCGTCGAGCGCGTCGCGCTCGTCGGCGACCTCAAACAGAGCTCGCGCATAGACCTGGGCGATCTCCTCCACTTATCGCTGCCCCTCTGAGGATCCGAGCGTGCTGAAGTCCAGCTCGGACATCGCGTCGTCGATCAGCCGTCGCTGGTCGTCCTCGGTCAGCGTCTTACGGGTCACCTTCTCGGTCGCCATCACGGTCAGGTCGGCGACCTCGCGGCGGATGTCCTGGATCGCGCGTCGCGTCTCGGCTTCGATGTCGCGGCGCGTCTGCTCCATCAGCTGCTCTCGCTTGGCCTTGGCTTCCTCCTCGGCGTCACGCTCATGCGTCTCGGCAGCCCTCCGGGCGCGGGCGACGATCTCGTCGGCCTGGCCGCGGGCCTCGTGCAACCGCTCGCGATAGTCGGCCAGCAGCTGGTCGGCCTCCTGGCGGGTCTTGTCGGCGGCGTCGATCGACTCCTCGATCCGGCGTGCGCGCTCGTCGAGCGCCGTGCGGATACGCGGGTAGACGACCTTGCTGAGGATGTAGAGCGAGATCAGGAAGACGACCAGGGTCCAGATCATCAGCCCCACATTGGGGGAGATCAGGAACGAGCCGCTCGACGCGATCGGAACAGAGTTCATGTCGGCCTAGAGGAAGAAGGCGATGAACCCGCCAACGAGGCCGTAGAAGAACGTCGCCTCGGTTAGCGCGAAGCCCAACCACTGGATTGAAGTGATCTCGTCGCGCATCTCCGGCTGGCGGGTGACCGATTCGATCACCTTTCCGAACAGCATGCCGATGCCCGCGCCGGCGCCCGCGGCACCGCCGCCGGCACCCACGCCGAGCGCGATCGCGCGGCCCGCCTTCGTGACGTCGCCCGTGACCGCGAGCACGGGATGAAAGATGGATATGACGCTGAGCAACATGGCTTCGATGACTCCTTAGGTGTCTAGTGGCTGGAAACCGCGCCACCGAGATAGATGGCAGTCAGGATCGCAAAGATGAATGCCTGCAGGCCGGCGATCAGCACGGCCTCGAACAGGAAGATGGCTACGCCCAGCGGTAGCAGTGCCCAGGAAACGACCGTCTGGCCGACGAGGACCCCGAGTTCACCGCCCATGAAGGCGATCAGCAGGTGGCCGGCCAGCAGGTTGGCCCACAGCCGGACGGTGAGCGAGATCAGCCTCAGGAAGATCGACAGGACCTCGATCACGGCGATCAAAGGCAGCAGGCCCTTACCGATCCCGCCGGGGATCAGGCTCTTGAAGTAGCCGACGAACCCGTGGTACTTGATCCCCTCGTAGTTGAACAACACGAATACGCTGAGCGCCAGGATCAGCGGGAACGCGACGTTCGTGTCGGCCGCATAGATCTGGAATGACGGGATGTGTGCGCCGAAGAGGGTGAACTTGTCGATCGAGTTGACCGGCAGCGGGATGTAGCCGATCAGGTTCGTGACGAGGATGAACACGAACAAGGTGGCGATGAACGGGAAGTACTTGCGGTCCAGCTCCTTGCCCATGTTGTCGCTGGACATCGACTGGGTCAGGCCGTAGAACCACTCGACGGCGGCCTGCAGCCGCCCGGGCCGCTCCTTCAGGTGATCGGCCACGTACACCATGATTCCGATCGTCAGGCTGGCGGTGATCAGCAGGTACAGGACGCCCTTGTTGAACGCGACCGGACCGAGGCTGAACCACGTATCGAGCTTGAACTCGTTGGTCGGCGAAAACACGCCACTCGCCACGGCCGGCGCCTTTTGGGCAGTGACGCCGAAGATGATCGCGAAGAAGATGATCCCGAGCAGCCAGACGGCCAGGATCGAGTAGCCGATCTTCCTGCCGGTGCTCATGCTTTCGATCCGGCTCATCGCGGCTTTTCCGGTCGGCTCGGGGGCCCGCTCAGCACCCTGATCACAAACGCGATCGAGTAGGCGCCGAAGATCACCAGCGCCGCGGTCAGGCCGTCAGCACGGCCGCCGGCCACGCCGGCGATGACGATCGCGGCTGCGAGAAGCCAGATCCGTCCGAACCCCTCGAACAGGTTCACAGCCAGCTGCTGGCGTGGTTCGCGCAGCCTCCGGGTCCAGCGCCTGTCGGTCGCGGCGATGATCCGGTTGAGAATCCAGGCAGCGCCACCGACCGCGTAACCAACCGCCGGGGCACCAAGCGCTACGGCGACCGGCGCGCCGATCACGACGAGCACGACGTCGAGGTTGCGAGCGAGAACCATCCGCGAAGCGGTCATTCGGCGCGGCCTGGCGCCGACGGCGACGCCTACCGCCAAACCGGCCTCTCCCGGTCACCCGCGAGTTGATCCCCGTCGGGGCGGGCGCAGGCGCAGACAATCACGATGAGTGTAGAAAAGCTATTCATGTCCTGAGATCGGTAGCGCTGCTACGGACGGGCGGGCAATCGTACCCAATGCTTCAGCGGGTCAAAGCCCGCTGGCGAGGCGACAACCAACGCAATCCCAATATAGCGGGTATCAGGGCAATTTGTAACACGCTTGTAACACCTCCGGATTTGCCCCTCCGAAAGGTGTCGAACCGTACAAACAGCGGTCAACCGAGCGGGTGATCGGGCCGATGAGGTGTCAATGCGAGTCCGTCAGTCCGGCAGCTCGGTCCGAAGGCTGGTCGCCGCCGCAATCGCGGTGGTGGCCGTCGGCGGCGGCTCGTCGGCGGCCGCGCAACCCTACCTGCCCGCGCCCGGCACGGTGTTCCAGGGCGTCACCGACGAGCCCGTCTCGGCCTACGTCGCGGCCGTCGGCAAGCACCCGGCGATCTACCAGGAGTTCGTCGCCTGGGGCCAATACCTGCCAGGGCTCTTCTCGCACGCGCTCGCCGCCGGGTCGCGGCCGATGATCGAGATCACGACCGCCTACGGCTCGCGCGAGGCGATCACCCCGGCCGGGATCGCGGCCGGCCGCGGCGATGCCTGGCTTATCGGCCTCAACCATGACATCGCACTCGCGGCGGAGCCGGTCTACGTCCGCCTGATGGGCGAGATGGACGGCTACTGGAATCCCTACAGCGCCTACAACTCCAACGGCACCCCGCGCGACGCGAGTCATTCGACGGCGGCCTTCAAGCGCGCCTTCGAGCGAGTCGCGCTGATCCTCCGCGGTGGCAGCCTGGCCGGGATCGACGCCGAGCTTGCCCGCCTCGGGATGCCGAGGCTCAACGCGTCGTCGGATCTGCCGCGCACGGCGGTCGCGATGATCTGGGCCCCGCAGGTCGCCGGGTCGCCTGACGTGCCCGGCAACCAGCCGCGCGCCTACTGGCCCGGTCGCAGATGGGTCGACTGGGTCGGGACCGACTTCTACTCCAAGTTCCCCAACTTCTCCGGTCTGGACTCCTTCTACCGCGCGTTCGGCGGCGAGCCGTTCGCTTTCGGCGAGTACGCGATCTGGGGGGTCGACGACCCCGGTTTCGTCCACCAGCTGTTCGGCTGGGTCGCGGCCCACCGGCGGGTTCGGATGCTCGTCTACAACCAGGGAGCCGAGAGCGACGGACCGTTCAGGCTCAGCCGGTACCCGCGCGCAGCTCGTGCGCTCAGGAGCGCGCTGGCCCCAAGCCGGTTTCCGGTGTACCCGCCGGCGTGGCGTCCGTAGGGTCGCGGTCGAGAACCTCGTAGTGCCTGGTCACGGGCGAGCGCGGCAGCAGCTGCGCCAGCGCGAGCGCGAGGATCGGGAACACGACCAGCACCTCGAACACCGATTTCAGTCCGTGTGAGTCGGCGAGGATGCCCAGCAGCGGCGCGCCGATTCCGCCGAGGCCGATTGACAGGCCGATCGTCACGCCCGAGGCGACCCCGATCCGCGCCGGGAGGTACTCCTGACCCATGACGATCGTGACCGCGAAGGTGGCGATCGTGACTGCGCCGGCCAGCCCGGCGAACACGATCGCCATCGCCGGTCCCGAGACCAGGAAGGCAACGATCAGCGGCGGCAGCGCCGCCATCGAGCCGCGCAGCACAGCGCGGCGCCCGAACCGATCCGCGAGCGGGCCGCCGATCAACGTCCCGACCGCGCCGCCGACCAGCATCACGGTCAGGGCCAGGCTCGCGACAGCGTGGCTGGTGTGGAGGTCTCCGATGAAGTACAGCGGGATGAACGTCACGAATCCGAAGTACACGAACGACCGCAGCGCGATCACCGCGCCCAGCACGATGAACGGCCCCCAGTGGTCGGGGGCGTCGCTGCGCTGCACGCGGCCGCCCTTCAGATCGGCGCGGAACGTCTTCAAACGCGGCACCTCGTGCACGAGCACGGCCGCCATCGCCCAGGTGGGGATGATCACAAACACCGTGCCCGGCAGCCCGAACGCGAGCACCAGCGGCGTCACGATCACGGGCCCGAGCGCGAAGCCGATATTGCCGCCAACGCTGAACAGGCTCATGCCGCTCGAGCGGCGCGACCCGGAGACGTAGTTTGCGAATCGCGATCCCTCGGGATGGAAGGCGGCGACGCCGATCCCGCTCAGCAGCACGGCCGCGAACGTGAACGCATAGCTCGGCGCGATTCCGACCAGCGCGATTCCGAGCCCGCCCAGCGCCGGCCCCAGTGGCATCAGCCACGGCAGTGAGCGCCGGTCCGAGACATGGCCGAACAGGGGTTGGATCACCGAGCTCGAGATCGTCGCGGCCAGCACCAGCGCCGAGGCGCTCGCGTAGTTGAGGTGATCGCGGGTGATCAGGAACGGCAGCAGAGCCGGGATCGAGCCCTGTCCGACGTCGGTGAACAGGTGCCCTGCCGACAGCACCCCCATCGCCCGGCGGTCGACGCCGGCAAGTCGGCTCGGCTTCGAGCTCTTGCCCGGCCGATCAGCGCGTCGCGGCGGCGTCGACAGGGCGCTCATCTCAGCGCGAATTCTCCCGGATCCTTCGTTTGACGAGCTTCTCCTTGTCCTCGAGCTCTGCCGCGAGCTCGGTCAGCTCGCGCACGCGGCCTCGCACCAGCTCGAGCTGTGTCCCGATGTGCTGGAGCGAGCTCTCGAGGATCCGCTTGCGCTCGGCTGCCGACTCGGTCCGCTGATACTCGCGCCGCAGACCGGCTCGGGCGCTCTCGGCCTCGAGCAGCTTCGACAGCTGCTCGAGCGACAGCCCGAGCAGGTCACGCAGCCGGACGATCTCGCGGACGCGATCGACGTCGGCCTGCGTATAGCTCCGGTGCTTGCCCTGGGTCCGCTCCGCGCCGCCGCCGAGAAGCCCGATCTCCTCGTAATAACGGATCGTCCGCGGCGTCGTGCCGGTCAGCTCAGCGAGCTCGCCGATCCGCACCGTGCGCTCCGCCACCGCGCTCACGAGACGGCTCCCTGGGGCTCGACCGCCGCCGCCGTTCGAACGTCCTTGGGACGGGCGGCGGAGATCGCCGCGCCCGCCAGCGACACCGCGGTCAGACACCACAGCGCCGTGTGCATGTTGGCGATGAACGGCGTCAGCTGCTCGGTTCGAGATGTGGCTGGCGAGTCCGGAGAAGACCTCGAACAGGACGTGCTTGGGAACCGCGGCGGTGACGACCGCGAGCACGAACGCGATCGAGATCACCGCGCCAGTGTTCTGCACCAGCACCCGCGCCGCGGCGGCGATCCCGCGCCGGTGCGGCGCGACGCTGCCCATCATCGCGGCGGTGTTGGGCGAGTTGAACATGCCCGAGCCGATGCCGACGATGAACATGAAGATGCACGGCCAGAAGTAGCTCGTGTCGCGCTCCAGCGTGGTCATCAGCGCCAGGCCCAGCGCCGTCACGAGCATCCCCAACACGGCCAACGTGCGTGAGCCGCGGCGGTCAGCCCAGATGCCGGCCAGCGGCGAGGCGATCAGCATCCCGATCGCCAGCGGTGCGAGCTTGATGCCGGCGAGGATCGGGGAGTCGCCCTGCACGCCCTGGAAGTAGAAGACGAATACGAACATCAGCGCGAACCGCGCCAGTCCGTTGGCGAACGCGGCGCCGGCGGCGGTCGAGAACAGGCGGCTGCGGAAGATCGTCAGGTCGAGCATCGGCGCCTTGGTGTGGCGCTCGATCACGACGAAGGCCGGCAGCAGCACGGCCGAAACGACGAGCCCGCCGATCACGAGCGGCGAGTCCCAGCCAGACGAGTCCGCCCTTCGAGATCCCGTACACGAGCCCGGTGAGTCCGACGAGGAACGTGACCGTGCCGAGAAAGTCAAACGACCGGTCCCCCGATCGGCCGGTCACCTCGTGCAGGACGAGCGCGCCCCAGAGGCTGCCGGCGAGGCCGAACGGGACGTTGAACCAGAACACCCAGTGCCAGCTGAGCGCGACCAGCACGCCGCCGAGCACCGGCCCGATCACGAGGCCGATCGCGGCGACCATCGTGTTGGTGCCCATCGCCAGACCCAGCTGCTCGCGGGGGAAGGCGTCGGTCACGATCGCGGCCGCGTTGGCGAACAGGAACGCGCCGCCGATCCCCTGCAGAATCCGCCACAGGATCAGCTCGGTGCCGCCGGATGCGAATCCGGCCCCGAGCGAGGCGAACGCGAACACGATGAAGCCCGCGACGTAGGCGCGCTTGCGCCCGAACTGGTCCGACAGACGGCCCGCGCTGAGGACCAGCACGGTCGAGGCGATCATGTAGACGAGGATCACCCAGACGAGCTCGAGCAGGCTCGTGTGAAGACTGCGCTCGAGGTTGGGCAGGGCGATGATCAGCGTGCCCGAGTTGATCGTGGCCAGCAGCATCCCGAGCGAGGTGCAGGACAGCGCCCACCATTTGTATGAGTCGTCGTCGGCGTGGACGCCGATCCGGCGCTTCGCCGGTGCTTGAAGGACTGACAGAACGACCACCTCTTCCGTCGCTGAATCTGATTCTTACGTAAACGTCAGAATAGCAGATTGTGGTCCACTGCCGAGCTCGCGCCCGGTTCGATCCGGGCTACTCGAACGCCGCGACGGTCGCCAGGATCACGAACGCCGCGATCAGCGCCGCCCCCTCGAACGGCGTCGCCTCGCCGTCGCCGGTGATCTGCCAGATGATCACCGCCGTGACCAACAGCGCGCCGGTGTACACCGGCGCAAGCGCGAACGTCAGCGTCGTCGCCGTCAGCAGCGAGACCAGCACCAGCACCGGCAACAGGAACGCGGCGACCTGCCCGATCGAGTTCTTGACGATCGAGACGGCGAGGTCCGCCTGGCCCTTGGCCGCCAGCACGACGCCCGCGGCGTGCTCGACCGCGTTGCCGGCGGTCGCGACGATCACCAGACCGGCGAATGCCTGCGAGATCCCGAGCGTGTGGATCGAGGGCTGAAGCGCGTCGACGAACCACTCCGACACGAACGCCGACGGCCACGCCCGCAACGACCAGCAGCGCGAAGCTCGCGGCGGTCGTGATCCGCGCCTTCCCCGCCTCGCCCCGGGTCCGCTCGGTCCTCAGGTATTGCAGCACCCAGACCACGTAGACGACCAGGATCACGATCGCGCTGATGATCGAGATCGTCTTGATGTGGTTGCTGGCCGAGTCGTTGGACGAGTTGGCGAGCGCGACCAGCAGCACGATGAAGCTCGTGATCATCAGCAGCGTGGCGGTGTCGTTGGGCAGCCGCTTGTTGAACCGCATCACGTGGTCGGACTCGCGGAAGGCGCCGGCGATGATCACCAGGCCGAGCACCAGCAGCGCGTTGACGAGGATCGATCCGAGGATCGCCGTCTGCGCCACGACCAGCTCGCCGGCGTTGAGCGCGAACAGGACGACGAAGAACTCGGGCAGGTTCCCGAGCGTCGCCTGCAGCAGCCCGGTCGCGCCCGGGCCGAACCGATGGCCGAGCTGCTCGGTCGCGAACGACACCAGCCAGGCGACCGCGGCCAGCGCAAGCGCCGCGATGATGAACGCGGCGACATGCGAGATGCCGCCGGCGAAGTGGGCGACCGCCGCCGCCGCGGTCAGCACGACGACCACCGCCGGCCCCCGCCCATTCGACACGTTTGACTCCGCGCAGCGGTCTCTACCCGCCAGTCAGGACGGTGTCGTCGTCCGAGTAGGGCGGCGCGCAGCAGCACAGCAGGATCAGCTTCTCGGTGCCCGTGTTGAACAGCTTGTGCGTGGTCCCGGGTGGGATCACGACGCAGTCGCCTGCGCGCACTTCGGCCTCGCCGTTCGCCGAGCCGCATCCTGCCCTGCCCGGCGACGAAGTAGTACAGCTCCTCGGTCCTGGGGTGGTAGTGCTCGGCTGTGGTGCCGCCCGGCTCGACGGTCGCCTCGGCCAGGCTCTGGTTGCGCGCCCTGGTCCAGGCCGGCCCGGCCAGCTCACGGATCGAGCTCCCGTCCGCGGTGATGAACGACTCGAGCTGCTCGAGGTTGGCCTTCTCCACCCGATCGCTATTCATCGTCGGGGACCGTCACCCTCTCGAACTCGCCCGTCTCGATGTCGCGCGAAACCACCTCGTCGATCTCGTGCTCGCTCGTGTCCGGGTCGGTGCGCCGCAGCTCGTCCGCACGCTGACCCTTGAACTTGAAGATCTCGAGCACGTAGACGAGGTAGATGCTGGCGGCCAGGCAGACGATCGCGAGCACGATCAGCGCCGCGACCCACCCGGCCTTGTGGCGCTCGTGGTGGGAGATCAGCCGCAGCGCGACGGCCAGACCGGCCATCAGCGACGTCCAGATGTACAGATAGACGACGGTCTTGCGCTGCGAGAAGCCGATCCGCGCCATCCGGTGGTGGAAGTGGTTGGCGTCAGCCGACCACGGCTTGCGCCGGTACTTCAGCCGCTTCGCGATCACGAATCCGGTGTCGAGGAACGGGATCGCCAGGATCGCCAGCGGGACCACCAACGCGACCAGGGCGCCGGTCTTCAGCGACCCGACGACCGCCACGACTCCGAGCAGGTACCCGAGCAGGTTGGCGCCCGCGTCGCCCATGAACACCGACGCCGGGTGGAAGTTGTGAAACAGGAACCCGAGCGCGGCGCCGGCCGTCAGCGCCGCCAGAATCGCGGCGCCATGGACGCCGAGGTCGAACGCGATGATCGCGAACGCGATCCCGTCGATCGTGCAGACCCCCGCGGCGAGCCCGTCGACGCCATCGGAGAAATTGACCACGTTCATCATCCCGACCAGCCAGATCACCGTCAGAACGCCGCCGGCGTTGGGGAACTGCAGCCCGCCGACGAACGGGAGCGTGATGCCGGTCACGACGGCGCCCGCCTCGACCGCGATCACCGCCGCGATGATCTGCCCACCGAGCTTGACCGCCGGACGTAGCGGCCGGATGTCGTCGATCGCGCCGACGAGCGTGATCACGCATGCGCCCGCGATCACCCCCCACATGTAGACGGTGCCGGCGGGGCCGGCCTTTCCGTGCGCGGCGTGGGCAAGGTTCACCTGGCTGGGAAGCCAGATCGCGCTCGCCACGAGCACTCCCGCGAGGATCGCCAACCCGCCCAGCAGCGGCGTCTCCTTCAGCGCCAGACCGCGCTCGCGCGGGGTATCGACCGCGCCGATCCGCCGCGCAAGCCGCGCCGCCAAGGTGTCAGCGCCGCGGCGACCGCCAGCGCGACCAGGAACGACAGCAGGGCGTGCCAGTGGGGCATGCCCGCGAAGCATGCCATCCGGGCCCGACTGGAGGTTAGGCCGGGGTGGCGGCAGCTAGAGCGCTATCGCCTGGAGGGCGTGGAGGGCCTATGTGGCCTGGAGAGCCTGCGCGATCCGCGCCACGACCACGAACGGCTCGCGCTCGAGCTGGCGCCAGGTGATGCGGATCACGCGGTACCCGGCGGCGATGAGCCTCTGGTCGCGGTCCCGATCGCGCTCGAAAGCTGCCCGATGTCCGTGAAACGCCCATCCGTCCATTTCGACGACGAGCTTCTCAGCCCGCCACAGCAGGTCGACCTCGTGGCCGAGCACGCGCGCGTTGGCTTCGGGCGTTGGCAGCCGCGCCCGGTGGATCAGCTTGATCAGCCGCCGCTCGGCCGCGTGGCGGGAGTGAATGCGCTCGTCGTGGCGATCGAGCACGGCCCGGAGGCGCGCCACGCCGCCCCGGGTGCGACAGCGCGCCATCGCGGCGACTAGCTCGCGGTCCGTCACGAGACGCTGGACCCGGGCCTCGGAGAGCGCTCGAGCGATGGCGTCGTTATCGGTCTCGCGCTGGCCCGCGAAGTCGATCAACGTCCGGGCCGGCGACGTGACGGGGAGCCCGTCGCGCAAGCGCACGTCACGGGAGTCGAGCTCCGCGACGCGGTAGACGCGGACACCGGGGCGCTGACGGACGTTGCGACCTGCCACGGTGAGCTCGACCCGGTCCTCTCGGATGTCGAGCAGTTTCCAGACCGCAACCGCGCTGGCGTGGCTGAGGACACAGTTCTCGCCCACGGATAGAAGCGCGGCCGTTTCGGGCGCGCGTGGCCCGAGCGCGGTGTGGCCGACAGCGAATACGTTGCGCGCAACCGGGTGCAGTGACCCGAGCTCGACCCGATGGGCGATCGACCAGCGGCTGATCCCGACCGCAAGCAGCTGCGACCGGTGCACGAGCCCTTCCTGTGCCCCTGCATATGCCGCGAGCCCGCGCTCGCCCGTCTCTGCGACCTGCAGACCGTGACAAATCCGGACCGGCCGGATCGATTTGTCGCCATCTGCAGGCGGGGCCTCAACTATGCGCCAAATCGGCCCGGGCGGGCGCGATTTGTCACGAAACGCGGGGGCCACGCCCGCAGCATCCACCCTCGAATGCCAGCCATAGCCGCCGACGCCCCACTTGTCACACGCCCGTTGCGCAATCGGCACACGCCGTGACAAACGGCCGCGCCGGAGACCGGCTCAGACGGCGCCGAACGGGGGCTCAGACCGTGGCTGCGGCGAGCCCCGCGTACAGCGGGTAGCGCTCGGCGATCGCGCTGACGCGCTCGCTCAACTCGGCCTGGCGCTGCTCGAACGGCCCGTCGGGGTTCAGCGTCGCGGCGATGATCGCGCCGACCTCGTCGAAGTCCTCGACCTGCAGGCCCCGTGTCGCCAGCGCCGGGCTGCCGATCCGCAGGCCAGACGAGACCGCCGGCGGCCGCGGGTCGAACGGGACCGCGTTGCGGTTGACCGTGATCCCGATTGAGTGCAGACGATCCTCGGCCTGCTTGCCGTCGAGCTCGGATTCGCGCAGGTCGCACAGCACAAGGTGCACATCGGTGCCGCCGGTCAGCACCGACATGCCCCCGCCGGCACCGAGCAGCCGCTCGCCCACCGCGCGGGCGCCGGCCAGCGTCCGTTCCTGGCGCTCGCGGAACGCGTCGGAGGCGGCGATCCGAAGCGCCACCGCCTTGCCGGCGATGATGTGCTCGAGCGGTCCGCCCTGCTGGCCCGGGAACACGGCCGAATCGATCTTCTTGGCGTACTCCTCCTTGCAGAGGATCATCCCGCCGCGGCCGCCGCCGATCGTCTTGTGGATCGTGGTCGTGACCACGTCGGCGTATGGAACCGGCGAGGGATGCAGCCCGGCGGCGACCAGCCCGGCGAAGTGGGCCATGTCGACCATCAGGTAGGCGCCGACCGAATCGGCGATCTCGCGGAAGCGCTCGAAG
>CAVSQH010000017.1:0-208769 GCA_963730075.1 uncultured Solirubrobacterales bacterium
CGCCCAGATCGCGAAAGTGGTTGTCCGCGAGTTGCGCGCTATCCGCGCACGGGAGGGCAGCCGCGGGCAGCGGAGGCGTCCGGGTCGCCAGGGCCGGCGCCGACCGTGACCGCCGGTGTGGCGCGCGTCGCGGAGGAATGGAGTTCGCGACCGGCGCGTGCTACCTCGCCTGCGGGTCGCGGTGAGGGCCGTCGGCGAGCTGGAGCGAAGTCCGGGTGCTTTGGGCGGCCGGGTGCGCGTTGATGTAGCGGTCAGGTCGAGTTGATGCTCTCCGCTCGTCGATCGGGTCTCGATTCGCTGGCGACGACGATGATCCACGCCACTGTCGTCGGGGGGGGTGGAGCTCGACACCAGCACCTGCTGCATCGGCTTTATCACGTGGCGCTTCCCGGGCGCGCTGGGCGCGGCAAACGTGCTTGCATCGATGGATCGCCAACCGCGACGCTACCTCGCCCGCGACGACCGCGACCTGTTCGGTGTCTACGCCAATTAGGCGCGGCGTCGCCGTATTCGGGGTCGCGATCGCGGTGGTGATCGCCGGGTGCGGTGGAGCGAGCTCGACCGGCTCGCGGCAGCGGACGGCGACCGGGTCGACGGTTGCCGCCGCGACGACCGCTGCCAGGCCGGCGGCTCCGGCGCGGCCTCCGCGACCCCGCAAGCCGAGTCCTCCGTTCGCCGTGGGGGAGCGGGACCTGACGTTCGTCGACCGCAGTCGGATGGTCCGGTACCCAGGCGAGGCTCCGGCGCTGCGCACGCTGGTGACGATCGTGCGCTATCCGGCGGTCGGGCCGCCGGGGGGCGGCGACGTCGTCGGCGCGCGGCCGCTCCGTGCGGGCGGCCCGTATCCGCTCCTGGTCTTCGGCCATGGGTTCGCGGTCACGCCGGCGATCTACGCGCCGCTGTTGCGCGCCTGGGCGCGAGCCGGGTATGTGGTGGCGGCGCCGATCTTCCCGCTCGGGAACGCCAACGCTCCCGGCGGGCCGAACGAGTCCGACCTCGTCAACCAGCCGGCCGACATGAGCTTCGTGATTACCCAGATGCTCGCCGCGAGCGCCGCGGCGGGCAGCGCGTTCGCGGGCATGATCGATGCGCGGCACATCGCCGTCAGCGGGCAGTCCGACGGCGGCGACACAGCACTCACGGTGGCCTATAACACGCGCTTCCGGGACCGGCGGATCGGCGCGGCGGTGATTCTGTCCGGCCAGGAGATACCGGGGATGGACGGCTACGACTTCCCCGCGCCAAGCCCCCCGCTGCTCGCGACCCAGGGCCTGGCGGACACGATCAATCTCCCCTCGACGACCTACGCGTTCTTCGATCCTGCGCCGCCGCCGAAGTATCTGCTGACGATGCCGGGCGCTCCGCACCTCACGCCCTATACCTACGCGGAGCCGCAGTTGTCGGTCGTCGAGCGGGTGACGATCGCGTTCATGGATCGCTACCTGAAGGGGATTCGAGGAGCGGTCTCGCGAATGGTGTCCGCGGGGAACCGGCCCGGTGTTGCCGCGCTTCAGGCCGACCCGTAGGGCGAGTCACCGGACCACAACCCGACCGACTCAAAGGATGCAAATCAGCGGCTCGCGTCGTGGGTTTCGGAGGACGACAAGGTGACGGAAGATGGCCGCGCGCGGACTGGTCGCGTTGGGCTGGCGTTGTTTCGGGCGGCCGGGCCCTTTCCCAACGGAGCGGTGAGCGTGTTCTCAGCGCCGCTTTAGGATCGCTTGCTCGGCGCGTCAGAAGATCGGTGACGTGAGAGGCCGCAGGCAGTGGTTGGCGGGAGCGTTGATCGCCCTCGGCGTCGTGCCGGTCGTCGTGCTCGGCGGCTGCGGCGCCTCGAGCACGGCGCGCCCCTCCGACAGCACGGGCAGCGCCGCCGGCCCGGGCAGCGCGGCACCCGCCGACGGCATCCTTGCCCACCGTGGTCACGATCGGTTCCGGCCGACCGTCCGCAGCCCCGGCGCTCCCGGCCGCATCGCGGTGATCGTGATGGAGAACAAGGACTACGGCGATGTGATCGGCTCCGCCGCGGCCCCGTTCATCAACGCCCTGGCGCAGCATTACGCGCTCGCTCGAGGGATGGATGCGGTGACCCACCCGTCGCTGCCCAACTACCTGGCGCTGACCGGCGGCTCGACGTTCGGGATCGGCTCAGACTGCACCGCCTGCGGTGTCGGTGCGAAGAGCATCGTCGATCAGCTCGAGCGCGCACACGTCTCCTGGAGGGCGTACATCGAGGACCTGCCGCGCGCCTGCTTCACCGGCGCAAGCGCCGGCGACTACGCCAAAAAGCACGATCCATTCGTCTACTACACGCGGATCGTGAAGAACCGCGCCTGGTGCGCACGCATCGTCGCTCTAACCCAGCTCAGCGCCGACGAGCGCGCCGGCGCTCTGCCGAGGTTCACCTGGATAACTCCCAACCTCTGCCACGACATGCACGACTGCTCGGTCGCCACCGGCGACCGGTTCCTGTCCACGCTGGTACCGCCTCTGCTGCGCTCGCTCGGGCCTCGTGGCCTCCTGTTCATCACGTGGGATGAGGGCACAAGCGATTCCGGCTGCTGCCGGCCTGCCTCCGGAGGTCACATCGCGACGATCGTCGCCGGGCCCGGAGCAAAGCCCGGCGCCCGGCTGAACACGCCGACCGACCACTACTCGCTGCTTCAGACGATCGAGGACCTGCTCGGGCTCCGCCGGCTCAGAGCGGCCGCCTGCGCGTGCACGCCGTCGCTGAAGCCGCTGCTGGCGGGAGGTCTGATGTGAACCCCCGCCACACGCACCCAGTCGATCGCGCCCATCAAAGACGTCACCGCCGCCCCCCAATCACCGCCCTGAGCACCGTAGCGCTCGCAGCCGAGACGCTACATCAGCCGCCCCCAAGCCGACGCGGCCCGCTCGACGCCCCATCCCGTGCCCGTCGGCTTATCGCTGAAGCCGTAGCCCGGGAGCAACGCACACACGACGTGAAACGCGTCCTCCGGATCCCACCGTGGGCGGCGGGATCCGACAGTGGACCTATGACCTCGAGGAACTCCACCACCAAGCCAGGCCACCCGTACGTCATCACGAGCCGGGGCGCATCCGGCACCAGTGAGCGGACGTGCAGGAAATGGATCCCGAGCCCATCGATCCTCCACCCGGAATAGATGGAACGCGTTGATGCCCGCCTCTCTCGCCCGCCAGTCGTACCCATCTGCCCAGTACCCACACAGACTTTTCAAATAACCGAGCGGGACGCCCTGCGACCAGTCCTCCACCAGCTCGCGCTCCGGCCAGCGTGTCCTCGCCAGCCGATCGGCGAGATCGGCCAGATCGCGATCATCGATCGCGGCCTGAACGGTGTGATCTGCTCCCTCACCTGGGTGAATGATCCTCCACCGTCAGCCGGCGAGTAGCCCGACGATTCCGTTCGTCCTTCGGGCAGCACACAGCCGGCGAGCGCTTCGGCCACGTCCCACGCGCCGGCGGCGGGCGGGTGCCTCCGGGGCGCGCACGATCGCCTTCGCCGAGACGGTGCGCCCTGCTTGTGGCGACGAGCATGACCAGCCAGCGCCAGGCGCCTCCGTGCCCTGCTCGTCGGCGCGGGCATCGAGAGCTTCGCGATCAGGGCCGGGCTTGCCTGCCGGCCACCGCGCGACCCGTCGGGCTCGACGACGCCTTTCGGGGTTGGCGAATCGAAGGTGGTGGTCCTTCGTCGAGTGCCGCATCAACGGCGAAGCGGACCGACCGCAGCAGCAACTCGGCGGCGAAGGTTGCTCTGCAGAATCAAATTGGGCGACTCCGCGGGGACACCCGCGCGCTTGATGGAAGGTCGGCTCGGCTTCTGCGCTGCGGCGTGGCGACTGGGGGGTTCGCACCGCGCTGAGCGGTTGGCGAGATCCCGTGGGTATCGATGGAGAGATCCCGGTGGCGACCGGTGTGGAGGATCGATGGGCGCCAGGTGGGATCTCTCCGTGGCTGTCGTCGTCTACGGCTCGAGCACGATCCGTGCGGCGACTCGGCCGGCCTCGACGTCGGCGATCGCCTCGTTTACCTGGTCGAGCGGTCGTGTTTCGCGGATCACGCGCGTCTTTCCGGCCGCGTGAAGCTCGAACACCTCGCGTAGGTCCTTTCGTGTGCCGACGATCGAGCCGACGATCGTGATCCCGTTGAGCACGGTCTCGAAGATCGGGAGCTTTACCTCGTTGTCTGCCGGCAGCGCGACGAACACGAGCGTCCCGCCGCGACGCAGCGACCCGTACGCCTGCTCGAACGCACGCGGTGAGACGGCGAGCGCAATCGCCTGGTCGACGCCGCCGAGCCGCTGGATCGCCTCGACCGGGTCTTCGTTCTTGGCGTTGACCGTGAACTCCGCGCCGAGCACGCGGGCGAGCTCGAGCTTCTCATCGATCACATCGACCGCGACGACCCGCCCTCCCGCGATCGCCGCGTACTGGATCGCGAGGTGTCCCAGGCCACCGACGCCGAACACGGCCACGAGATCCGAGGAGCGCGTGCCCGCAACCTTGACGGCTTTGTAGGTGGTCACGCCGGCACAGGTGAGCGGCGCGGCGTCGAACGAGTCGATGCCATCGGGGACCTTGACGACGTAGCGGGCGTAGGCGGTGGCGTACTCGCCGAAGCCACCATTGATCGTGTAGCCCATCATCTTCTGTTGTAGACACAGCGTCTCCCAGCCGGACACGCAGTAGTCACAGCACCCGCACGCGTAGCCGAGCCACGGCATCGCGACACGGTCACCGACCGCGACCTCGCTCACGCCGGGCGCGAGCGCAGTCACGATGCCGACGCCCTCGTGGCCAGGTATGAAGGGCGGCGAGGGCTTGATCGGCCAGTCGCCGTTCGCGGCGTGGATGTCGGTGTGGCACAGGCCGCAAGCGACGACCTTCACGCGCACCTGCCCGGGATCGAGCCTCGGCATCGGGACCTGCTCGACGCTCAGCGGGCTGTCGAAGTCGTGGACGACCGCGGCGCGGTAGGTGGTCGGTGCAGCCCGTGAGGTATCGGGCTGGGGAATGACTGTGGTGGCCATAGCTTCCTACTTCCTTCTCGGTGGTCGGCCCATGTCAGGTCGTTCTGGCTGGGTTTGAGCGGGTGCAGCGCCGAAGCGCCGCGATCGTTGTCACGGTGAGCGAGAGATGAAATGCACTCCTTCGAGGCCCTCGAGCGAGAACCCCTCGGCGGCGCCGGGAGCGACGTCGATCACAAACCGTGGTCGGCCCCACCGCTCGTACTGGTCAGAGTCGATGTAGAACGGTGCGCGCCCGATATCGCCGAGCCGGAGGTCGTGGGGGCCGGCCGGGAGCTCGCCGTCCTTGAAGCAAAGCGGGGAGGTGCCGTCACAGCACCCCCCTGACTGAAAGAACGCCAGCGGCCCATGGGCGGTCTCGAGGCGATGAATCACCTCGAGCGCCGCCCGGGTCGCGTCAACAGCCAGCGCGCCATCGCGAGCCGCTGCCTTCATCTCTAAAACAACCCCATCGGGTTCTGGTCATAGCTCACCAGCAGACATTTCGTCTGCGAGTAGTGCTCGAGCATCATGCGGTGGTTCTCACGGCCGACGCCCGAGCTCTTGTAGCCGCCGAACGCCGCGTGCGCGGGATACTGGTGATAGCAATTGGTCCACACGCGACCGGCCTTGATCGCGCGGCCCATCCGGAACGCCCGGCTGCCGTCACGGGTCCAGACGCCAGCCCCAAGCCCGTACAGCGTGTCGTTGGCGATCTCCAGCGCCTCGGCCTCATCACGGAATGTGGTGACCGCCAGGACAGGGCCGAAGATCTCCTCCTGGAAGACCCGCATCTTGTTGTGACCCTTCAGGACGGTCGGCTCGAAGTAGTAGCCGCCGGCGAGGTGCTCGCCGACCTCCGGGCGCTCGCCGCCGATCAGCACCTCGGCGCCCTCATCGCGTCCGATCTTGACGTAGCTCTCGATCTTCTCCAGCTGCGCTGCCGAGACCTGCGGGCCCATCATCGTCTCGCGGTCAAGCGGATCGCCCTGGCTGATCGCGGCGATCCGGGCCAGGCAGCGCTCCATGAACTCGTCATAGATCGACTCGTGAATCAGCGCCCGCGACGGACACGTGCATACCTCGCCCTTGTTGAACGCGTACAGCACGAGTCCCTCGATCGCCTTGTCGAGAAACGCGTCATCGGCCGCCATCACATCCTCAAAGAAGATGTTCGGCGACTTGCCGCCCAGCTCGGTGGTCGACGGGATCAGGTTCTGAGCCGCGTAGCTCATGATCAGCCGACCGGTGACCGTCTCGCCCGTGAACGAAACCTTCGCGATCCGCTTGTTTGACGCCAGCGCCTTGCCGATCCCGGCGCCTGGGCCGTTGACTATGTTCAGCACCCCGGGCGGGACGATGTCGCCGATCACCTCAGCGAGCTTCAGGATCGACCACGGAGTTGGACTCGCGGGCTTGATCACCGTGCAGTTACCCGCGGCCAGCGCCGGCGCGATCTTCCACGCCGCCATCAAGATCGGGAAGTTAAACGGGATGATCTGACCCACGACCCCCAGCGGCTCCTGGAAGTGATAGGCGTAGGTCTGATCATCGATCTCCGAGATCCGACCCTCCTCGGCCCGCACCGCAGCAGCGAAATAGCGGAAATGATCGGCCGCCAACGGAATGTCTGCCGCCAGCGTCTCACGCACCGGCTTGCCGTTCTCATAGCTCTCGGCCACGGCCAGCATCTCGAGGTTCTCCTCGATCGCATCCGCGACGTCATTCAGAACAGCGGCACGCTCAGCGGGGGAGCGTTGGCCCCACTCATCCTTGGCCGCGTGCGCCGCGTCGAGCGCCAGCTCGATGTCGTCCGCACCGGAATGCGCGACCTCGCAGAACGGCTCGCCCGTCGACGGAGTCAGATTCTCTCGGTACTCCCCGGTGGTCGGGGCGATCCAATGTCCCCCAATGAAGTTCTCGTAGCGCTCTTTGAGCTCTACCAAGCTGCCGGGTTCACCCGGCGCGGCGTAAGTGGTTGACTCGATAATCGACATCTTTGACTCCTTGGTGTGAACCGCGGGCTCGGCCACGCTAGTAAGGGGCTAGGAGCCCCCTCGCGTTCGGTCACATTGAGACGCGTCCACCGGGTCGGCAGGATGACGCCTAAGAAATACGACACCAGCCCCGCAGTCAAAACCAGTAACCCAATGCTCCGCGCCTCGTGGCGCAACTTGCGCCGTTGGTGGCATCCGGGCTTGGGGTGAGTGTCCTGGCCGCAGGGCCAGCTCGTATCCGACTGTACTCCGATCCAGGGCGCTTATGTGCGCAGACCGCAAAAGAATTATCCGCTCGGACTCACAGACCGGACCCGGCCTCGGCGACCCGACGAAGCGCAGCCGCAAACCGACCGCGGGACCACCACCGACGAGGCAGCGCGCGATGCACTCGCCGTCCTCATCACTGACTACCGCGCCGCCGCTCAGGCAGCCATCTCGCGCCCGGAAGCAAGGCAGCCGCGGTCCGCGCAAAACGACGCCACGCCCCGCCCGCGCGCCGCCGCCGGTAGGTGCGGCGTGACCGTGGCCTTGACGCTGATGGTCGCCTCGGACTCCGCAGACCCCCCTTGAACACAAGCCCGAGCACCGTTCACGCCGCCGAGTTGCTCACCTGCATCGCGCGGAAAGCGCACACAAGCTGGTGATCGCTTCTGCGGCCGGACGGCTCCCGGGCGCACGAGCGCAACGGCGGCGGCAGGAGTCTTGAGTGCCTGGAGGTGGCCTGCTCTTGTGTTAACTCCGGTGCGGTGCCTTCTCGTCGTCGGCGTTGGCTCTAGCCCCCGTCTCCTTGACGGATCGCCGGGCTCTCCCGCGGCCGGCGTTGGGTCGGGCGTCAGCGTGCGTCGTTGATGGCTCCGCGGACCACTGCTGACCGCATTGTGAGGTATACCTCCTCCATGATTACTCGACTCGATCTGATCGGCATCCCTTCCCAGGACCCCGACCGCGCCCGCAGCTTCTACCGCGACACGCTAGGCCTTCGTCCCGACGAGCACGGTGACTATGAGCAGTGGGCCGGCGATACGTGCTTCGGCATCTGGGAGCCCGAGAAGATGGGGATGCCGTTCGTCGCCCAGAAGGGCAACCCATGGGCGCTCGGGTGCGACGATGTAGCCGCCACCCGCGCCGAGCTCGAAGCCAAAGGCGTCGAGTTCGCCGGCGACACCTTCGACACGGGTGTCTGCCACATGGCCTTCTTCTCAGATCCGGACGGCAACGACCTCATGCTCCACCACCGCTATGCGCCCTACGTCTGACCGTCACGCGTTGCTTGGTGCACGCACACCCGTATAGCTTGCATTCCGTTCGGCTCGCCTCCAGTCTTTGCTCTTGACCCCTGCGACCTCACGGGTTCCGGTCGGCTGGACTGACGTTCAGCCCGTGGTCGTAAAGGTCTGATCCGCCCCATAGCTCGTGCCCCACGCGTCCGTTGCCACGATCCGGTAGTGGTAAACGGTGTTCGGGCTCAGACCGGTCAACCCGGCGTCCACGCTCTGAGGCGTCGCGTCCACTATCGGCTCGGAGATTGTCTGCGAGGTGTAGTTGGTCGACGTGCCGTAGTCGAAGCGGTAGGTAGCCGCCTCGCCGTTGGAATTGACGGTCCCCCAAACGGTGGCAGAGCCAGATCCGACGTTGATGGCTGAGCCGGTGGCCACGATCGGTGATGGTGACGTCCCCGACCCGGTGGTCGTGAAGGTCTGATCCGGCCCGTAGCTCGTCCCCGACCCGTTCGTTGCCTCGATCCGGTAAGTGGTAAAGGGTGTTCGGGCTCAGGCCGGTCAAAGTGGTCGACTCAGTCTGCGCTGTCGTGCCCGATCCGGCGCTTGGATCGGGGAGTGCGGGCGCCTGTGACCCGTAGTTGGTGGACGTGCCGTAGTCGAAGTGATAGGTAGTCGCTGTGCCGTTGGGGTTCACGGTCCCGGAAACGGTGGCAGAGCCGGTCCCGACGCCAGAGGCTGAGCCGGTGGCCACGATCGGTGATGGTGACGTCCCCGCCCCGGTGGTCGTGAAGTAGAGGGGCGGAAAGGCTTGTAAGCCCGCCTCGAGCGTCACACAGTACTCGGTGTTCGGCGTCAGCGCCGTGAGACCGACCGATACCGAATGGAAGGCGGGGTCGGTGTACGGGAACGAGATGCCCACGTCGTGGACCGTCGTCGCGTCGGGGGTACTGCCGTTTGAAGCGCACCAAGTTGAGTTCACGAGGTCATAGACCGCGCCGTAATAGAAGTCTGTCTGTCCGGACGCGTTCACGGCGCCGTTGATGGTCGCCGTCGTTGGTCCGGTGATGGCGACGTTGGTATTGACGACGTCTGGCGTGAAGCTCAGGACGGCCCTGGATGCCGTCCCTGACGCGTTCGTGGCGGTGATGCTTGCGCAGTCGCTAGTTCCCCCTACCAGCCCTGTCAAGTTGACCGAGACGTTGTGGAGTGTCCCGTCGGTGTAAGGGAGAGTCTGTGCGCCGGTCGAGTAGGTCGGCATCCCGCTGGTGCCGTTGGAGCTGCACCAGGTCGAGCTCGACAGGTCATAGAGGACATGGTAAGTCGTGTTCTGGCCGGCCGGGTCGACCGCTCCGTTCACGATCACCGCCGTCTCTGCCGTGATCGACACCGAAGAGGTGCTCACCGAGGGCGCCGGCGATGAAGGCGACAGGTGCTCCGGTGCTGGTCGTCGCGGACGAGGCCGAGATCGCAGCGCAGTACCGGGTGGCTCTGGTCAGGCCGGTGATGTTGACCGAGACGTTGTGGAACGTGGTGTCGGTGAACCCCAGCGTCAACCCGCCCGCGGAGAAGGCCGGCGAGCCGCTGGCGCCGTGGCTAGTGCACCAGCTGGACGTCGCGAGGTCGTAGACGGCCTTGTAGGTCGTCGTCTGGGCGGCCGGGTTGACCGCGCCGTCGACGGTTGCGGCCGTGGAGCTTGTCGGGGTAACGCCGTCGCTGCGGGCGGCTGGAGCGCCCGCGGTGAACTGGATCGGGGATCCGGTGGAAGTGCCGGATGAGTTGGTGGCGCTGATCGCCACGCAGTAGCTCGAGCCTGCGGTCAGACCCGCCAGGTTGACCGAGACAGGGTGAGCCCAGAAGTCGGTGTAGCGCAGTACTTGTTGTCCGGTGGAGTTCGCCGCTTTCCCCTGGCTGCCATTAGAGCTGCACCACTGGGAGCTCGCAAGGCCATAGACGGCCTTGTAGTAGGTCGTGCGCCCGGCAGGGTTCACCAATCCGGTGACGGTCGCCGTCGTGGCTCCGCTAACGGTGACCGAGGAGGTATGGGCGGTCAAGGTGCCGCTCGTCGGCCCCGAGGCTGCCATGGCCGGCGAAGCGAACGCGGCCGCCGCAGCCAACATCGCTGTCACCGCCAGCGGGATAACGACGGCGATTTTCGACCGTCCAACGATGCTGACCATCTCCTTCACCGGCAGTTCGACGCGGGTGGCTCGGCCAGTGCTCATCGGGTCATCCACTGAGTCGCGAAAGTCGCCGCCACCCGGGTCACCGACAGTACGCCTCCAACCGTCGCGCTCGTCCCGTCAGCGTCGGTCTTGGTCAAGACGACCCTGTGGCTGCCTGTGTTGAAGTGGTGGAATATCTCGGGACTACTGCTGACCACGCTGCTTCCGTCTCCGAAACACCAGGCGTACTCGGTGATTGGTGCCCTGGCGCGACCGAAGCGCTGGCGGTGAACGCTCCGATGAAACCGCACATGTTGTGGATCGTCACGGCACGTGAGGTGAAGCGGGCGATCGGAGCCTCGTCGGTTGTGCGGTCGGGTGTGATCGCGATGCCGCTTGGTCCCGTACGGACGGCGATCGCGACCCGGTGGTGTTGCTCGCGACACTGATTGGAGTGACCGTCGTTCACAGGTCTACAGCTTCGGAAAGGAACGCGGTGGTCGGCCCGGACAGATCAGTCGTGCCTGTGAGGGCCCCGTGCGCGAGCAATCCGGAGTAGGCACCGCTGCCGGCGATAACGGTGCAACTGCCCGTCAACGGAATCGCCGCAGGGTTGGTGTTGGCGAACTTGTGCGCGGCCTCGTTGCAGTTCAGCGTGATCGTGTTCCCTGAGCCGTCGGCCAAGGTCCGGACGCCGTGGACGCTCTCGTCTGATGACGTTGGTGACCCCGCGCCGCCGAGATGGAAGGTGAATGGTGGAATCGTCCCGCTGTCGTTGATCGGTCCGGCGGCCGACCACGTCCCAGCGAGGCTTGTGCCGATCCAGGGAGCGCTGTTCACGTAGAGGGTCGACCAATTCATGGTGATGGTCTCGGGGGGGCCCGAGGTGGTGGCGGTCGCGCCCGCAACGGGCGCTGCCAACGCGATGAGCGCAGCGACAACGCCAAGACCGCCGGATCGCTTCAGGGCATGCATGTTCCTCTCCCTCCTCGCTTGGAAGGCTGTAGTAAGCGGCCGGGGAGCTCCCCAGCGCCAGCTGACGCTGACGACTGGTGCGTTCCCGTCAACAGCTGCGGTGGACACAAGCCCGATCCCGGTCCACTTGTGATGGATACCGCTGGCTTTCTAATACCGACGGTATGTGCGTGCGATCGGTATCGTAGTACCGGTGGTAGCCTTTGTCAATGGCAGTTCGCCGTCTGACTCGGGCTCAGAGTGCCGCGCGGACCCGCAGCCGCCTGCTGGCCGCGGCTCAGCGGGTGTTCTTTGAGCGGGGTTTTCACGGTGCGTCGTTGGAGGCGGTCGCGGAGGAGGCGGGTCTCACGAAGGGGGCGGTGTACTCGCGTTTTGAGAGCAAGGCCGACCTGTTTCTTGCCTTCCAAGAGGAACGCAATCGCGAGAACGTCCGGACGTTCACTGAGCAGTTCCACGAGCTGGGGCAGGGCGATCGGCCCGTCGACTTGTTCATCAACTACTGGCGGCAAAAGCTCCTGCACGATCCGCCGGAGTACACGCTGCTGGTGATCGAGTTCTGGGCCTCGGCGTGCCGCGATCCCGAGATCCATCGCCGCTTCTCAGAGCAGCATGAGCGCATCATCGTGGCGGCTGCCGAGCTGCTTGACGAAGCGTCAACGCGCCTTGGGGCGATGCTGCCGTTGGCGGCGCTCGAGCTGACTCGCCTGTCGACGGCCATCGCTCACGGCCTTGCGCTCGAGCAGCTGCTGAACCGCGAGAAGATCGACCGGGAGATGATCGAGCTCGCGTTTGCGCCGCTGCACGAGCTGTACGTGTCGGGTTCACCCGATGGGCAGATCCGATCGGATCGGGGATCGGCGAAAGGACGCAGCGATGACGGTACACGCCGTGCACGCGGCCGGTCGCAAACCGCGCGCGCGGCGCGGTCTTGAGACCCTCCCAGCGGTATTCCAGGCGACCGCGCAGCGCGTGCCCGATCGCACGGCGCTGCGCACCCCAGGTGACAAGGTCCACCTCACCTGGGCGCAGTATGCCGTCGCGGTAGAGCGCGCAGCAGAGGCGCTCGCGGGCTTGGGGGTGGAGCGTGGCGACGTAGTTGCGTTTCTCTCGAGAAACCGTCCCGAGCTCGCCATCGCCGACCTTGCGGCGCTGCATCTGGGAGCGGCAACAGTGGCTTTCTATGTGGCCTCGCCGCCCGCGACGATCGAATACGTCCTGCGTGACTGTGCCCCGCGTGTCCTGCTAGTCGAGGAGGAACTGTTTCCACGACTCGGAGCGTCGGCTCACAACGTTTCGCATGTCCAATCGCTCGAGTCGCTGGGAACGCTTCCCCCACCCCGGCGATTCAGCTTCCAGGAGGTCTGGCGGTCGGTCAGCCCAGATGACGTGGCCGCGATCCTGTACACGTCGGGCACGACCGGGCTTCCGAAGGGAGCCGAGTGGCGCCATCGTCAAGCCGTGGCGGCGTTCCGCAGCTTTGACGTTCTGCAACCCGAGCCGGACGGCATTCGCGACATCTCCGTTGGACCGTTCGCCCACGCCTCAGAACGCGCCGGCGGACACTGGCGCTCGCTGCTCCGCGGCTCGACCCGCACATTCTGTAACGACCCCACACGGCTCGGCCCAACGCTTTTGGAAGTGCGCCCGACTTACCTCTTCGGCCCACCGCGCCTATGGCAGATCCTCAAGACCACCCTTGACAGCACGCTGAACCAGGCCGAGCGCGAGGCACTCGATCGAGGGCTGGCCCGGATTCGCGCTCGCGACACCGCGCCCCCATCCAAGAACGACGAGCAGCTGCTCACAACGGCCAGAGCACGCCTCGGCCTAGATCGAATCAACCGGGCGCTCACCGCCGCGGCGCCCTGCCCGCAAACCGTGACCGAGTACTACCACAGCCTCAGCATGGGACTCAACGCCTTCTACGGACTGACCGAGGCCGGGGCGGTCACCATGACCAGGCCCGGGACGTGTGACCTAGGAACCGTTGGAGTGCTCATTCCCGGCTACGAGATCCGGATCGCCTCAGACCGCGAAATCCTCGTGCGCGGCGACAGCGCACCCACGGCCTACCACAACCAAGCCACGGAAACCGCAGCGACCTTCGCCGCAGACGGCTGGATCCACACCGGCGACATCGGCACGCTCGACGCCGCCGCAAGACTGAGCATCATCGATCGCAAGAAAGACCTCGTGATCCCCGACCACGGTCACAACATCGCCCCTTCCCAAATCGAGTCCGAACTCAAATCTGCCTGCCCCACAATCGGCCACGTCTGCGTGGTCGGAGACGGCCGACCACACCTGGCCGCGCTGATCGTGCTCGACCCACCCGAGCTCGCGGGCGATACAACCGCCCGAAGAACCGTCGCCGAGGCAGTCACCCAGCTCAACGCCGCCAGCGACCCCCGCGAGCAGATCGAGTCCCACGCGATCCTCCCCGACCCCTGGCTCCCCGGCGACGAGCTAACCGAAACACTCAAGCTACGCCGGCGACGAATCCTCGACAAGCACGCCGACACGATCGACCTGCTCTACAGCCCCTGACGCCTCGGCGGGACCGCCTGACCACGATCCGGCCCAACCCGCGCGCGCTCCTTCTCGACAGTCCCCATTCGGCACACCAGCGGTAAACACGCCGCTCGGTATGCCTAACCTCTAGCGTGGAAAGCCACGTCGGGACGTGAGCTCCCCTGCACGTGGATGCTTGAGCAAACCGTGACCTGACTCGCGCCGGTCGCCCACCAGTCCGTCCCGTTGAGTACCGAAAGCCAGCTGTGGAGAGATTGCGTCGCCTTCTGCATCGTCGCCCGTGCGGCAGTCTCGCCCAGACTGCCGCTCTCCGCGCGGACCGGTAACAGCGCCGAGGTGACCGCTTAGGCGTGATGCGGCTGCGCGAGTCGGCCGGGACCCGAGCGATACGTCACCAGGCGCGGCTCTGCCTCCACCAGAGCATCTCGAGCGGCGGCCGGTTTCCCGTCCGTCCGCGCCGGGAACGTAATGTCGCCTAACGACGCGGCGAAGGAATCGAACCTTCCAAGCGGGGGGCTGCCCCGCCCTGCCGGTTTTGAAGACCGGATGAGCCACCAGGCCCCTGCCGCGCCATGGGTGATGCTACGCGCGGGGTGAATCAGTCGCGCAGGCCGTGCTCGAGCGCGCCCTTGACTGTCGCGTCGAGGGCGTTGAGCCGGTACAGCGCAAGCGCTTCGGGTGAGCCGAACTTGCCGCCCGGAGCCGACGTCGGGCCGTGGTGGCAGAGCACGCAATGCAGCAGGGCGAGATGGCGCTGCTCGTCGAGGCCGACCGCCGCACAGTGCTCGGACAGGATGCGCTCGCCGATCACGAGATGGCCGAGCAGCCGCCCCTCGTCGGTGAGGCCGATGTCCGCTCCGTAGGTGAACTCTCGCGTATGACCGAGGTCGTGTGTGATCGCGGCCGCCAGCAGCAGATCGGAGTTCAGACGGGGGTGCAGCTGGCAGGTCTCGTGCGCCAGCGTCGCCACCGCGACCGTGTGCTCGAGCAGCCCGCCGAGGTACGCGTGATGGCCGGCGCGGGTGCACGGCGCCCGGCGCCACGCAGCCCGTAGCTCGCCGTCGGCCAGCAGCCGCTGCAGCAGGGCCTGATAGCCGCGGTCGTAGACCTCACGGGAGAGGTGCTCGAGGAAGCCGTCGAGCTCGTCGAGATCACGGTATGCGGAGGGCAGAAAGCGCGTCGGATCGTCGGCGTCGGCGCGGGCGATCTCGGTCACCTCGATCACGAGCTCATCCCGGAAGCGTTCGACCAGGCCGACCACGCTGCAGATGTCTCCTCGCTCGAACTGGGCGGCGAGCGCGTCGGCGTTCTGGAACGCCCGGGCGGGCATCGTGCCGGTTCTGTCGCGCAACTCGAGCGCCAGGTACGGCGACCCCGAGCGGGTCATCAGCCGGTCCTTGCGCGTGCAGGCAAACAGCCCCTCCACGCGCTGACCCGCGCGGAGCCCGCTCACCGGTGGCTGCTGTGCCCCCACGGAAGCTCGCGGTTCGCTCGCGGGCGCGGTCGATCCGGTTTCCAGCACGAGCGGCTGATGGTCGGGCAGCACTGTTGCATCATGTACGGTGAGTCGGATGCAGCCTCTGCAATGGGAGCATCGCCCGGATGGCCTCAGAGCTCCAGCGCTTATCTGCGCGTTCAAGGGCTGGAACGACGCGGCCGACGCGGCTTCGAGCGCGATCCAGTTCGTCGGCTCGGGCTTGCAGGCACGGCGTTTTGCGACGATCGATCCGGAGGAGTTCTACGACTTCCAGGCCACCAGACCACGGGTCAAGATGGTCGACGGGCAGGCGCGCGAGATCGTCTGGCCGGCGGTCGAGCTCTACGAGGCTCGTGTACCCCGGGCTCCGCGCGATCTGATCCTGCTCGCCGGCACCGAGCCATCGTTCCGGTGGCGCACGTTCAGCAAGATCGTGATCGAGCTCGCCGAGGCGCTCGGCACCCAGCTGGTCGTGACGCTCGGCGCGTTGCTCGCCGACGTCCCGCACACCCGGCCGGTGTCGGTGACCGGGCTGAGCTCTGACCCGGCCCTGGTCGCGCGTCTCGGGCTCGCGCCGTCCTCCTACGAGGGCCCGACCGGGATCGTCGGCATCCTCCACGCTGCCTGCCAGCAGGCCGGCCTGCCCTCGGCGAGCCTCTGGGCGGCGGTCCCGCACTACATCGCGGCGACTCCGAACCCGAAGGCCGCGCTTGCGCTCGTGCGCAAGCTCGAGGGGCTGGTGGGAGTCGCGGTCGACGCATCGGAGCTCGAGTCGGCGGCCGCCGACTACGAGCGCCAGGTCAACGTCGCCGTGCAGAGCGACCCCGACGTGCAGGCGTTCGTCGAACGGCTCGAGCAGGCCGCGAGCGAGAGCGGCGAGGAGCCCACTTCGCTTCCGTCGGGCGAGACGATCGCCCGCGACCTGCAGCGCTTCCTGCGCCAGCGCGGCGAGGACGCGCCGGGCGCGGACTAGCGACCGCCAGCGACTACCGGAACCGCGAACCCGACAGCCGCCGCGCGGCCTCCTCGATCACCTCGCGCCGCTTGCAGAACGCGAACCGCACCAACGTCGGCGCGGCATCCTTGTCGTCGTAGAAGACGGTCGTCGGGATCGCGACGATCCCGCACCGCTCCGGCAACTCGGCGCAGAACTGAACCGCGTCACGACCGACGTCGACCTGGACGAAGTACGTCCCCGCCGAGTCAAGCGGCGTCAGCCCGGCGTCGGCCAGGCCGCACGACAGCAGGTCGCGCTTGGCCCGCAGGTCATTGTTCAGCCGCTCGAGGTGCTCGGACGGCAGCGTCAGCGCTGCGGCAGCCGCATGCTGGAGCGGCGTCCCGCCGGCAAAGGTCAAAAACTGCTTGACGGTTCGCGTGGCCGCGACCAGGTCGGCGGGGCCCGAGCACCAGCCGATCTTCCAGCCGGTGACCGAGAACGACTTGCCGATGCTCGAGATGGTCAGCGTACGCTCGGCCATGCCCGGCAGCGTCGCGAGCGGGATGTGCTGGCCGTCGTAGGCGAGGTGCTCATAGACCTCGTCGGTGACGCAGATGAGGTCGTGCTCGATGCAGGCCTGCGCGATCGCCTCGAGCTCCGCGCGCGTCAGAACGCGGCCGGTCGGGTTGTGGGGGGAATTGACGAGCATCACCCGGGCCCGAGGTCCCACCGCCCTCGCGAGCGCGTCTGACTCCAGTGCGAACGCCGGCGGCCGCAGCGTCACCGGGCTGCGGGTCGCACCGGCGAACGAGATGCACGCCGAATATGAGTCGTAGTAGGGCTCGAGCACGACAACCTGATCGCCGGGATCGCACAGTCCCAGCAGCGCCGACGCGATCGCCTCGGTGGCGCCGAACGTGACCTGAACGTCCTCAGGCTCGAGGCCGTAGTAGCGGCGCTGGTGCTCGAGCACCGCCTCGCGCAGGTCCGGTACGCCCCCGAGCGGCGCGTACTGGTTGTCACCGTTGCGCACCGCCCGCACGGCGGCCTCGAGCACCTCCGAAGGGCCGTTCTCGTCGGGGAACCCCTGTCCGAGGTTGATCGCCCCAGTCCGTTGCGCAAGCGCGGTCATCTCGGTGAAGATCGTCGTCCCGAGCCCCTCGAGGCGGGCGGCTTTCCGCGTCACGGTCTCAGCCTCAACGCTCAGCCGCGGGGCAGACGATCCGGTAGTCGCAGATCGAGCAGGCATGGAACGACGGCGTCGGCTCAAAGCCCTGCGAGAGGATCCCCTCGGCAACCTCGGTCGCCACCTCCACGACCCACTCCCCGCGGTCGTCGCCGGGCACGGTGACCTTCTGATCGTCGAGCAGGTAGTAGTAGGCCTGCCGGGATGCATCGAGCCGCCACGCCTCGCGTGCGCCGACCGCATACAGCGACAGCTGCACGTCGTCGGCCAGCTGCTCGGGACTCTTGGGGCGCCCGGTCTTGTAGTCGATCAGCTCGTACTCGCCGCCGGGTAGCCGGTCGACTCGATCGACGCGCCCGCGGAGCATGTGCTTGCCGAGCTTGAACGTGAACTGGCGCTCGAACCAGATCGGTTCTGACTCCTCGCTCTGGAAGCGCTCGTGATAACGGGTCAGCGACGCCGTCGCCTTACCGCGCAGCTGACGCTCCTCCTCCGAGTCGCCGAAGCCGCCCCGCCGCCAGCCGGCATCGAGCAGGCCGAGCAGCTCGGGCAGGGTCGCCGTGCCGCCAGCGTGGAATCGCTCCAGCACCTGATGGACCAGGATTCCGAACCGCTGGTGCAGCGTCGGCTCCTGCGGGATCCTGAACACCCGCGCGAACTTGTACTTCAGCGGACAGGTGCGATACGTGTCGATGTCCGACGCCGACAGGACCACACCATCGCCGCGTCGTGGCAGGAACGGCTCCAGCGACGGCTCGTCGCGGGCGACGATCGTCTGGGCCCGCCGGCGCGCGTCGCGCTCGGCGTCGAGCAGGTAGTCGTCGAGCGCCGAGGAGACGAAGATCTCGCGCTGCTCGGAGGTGATCGCCTGCAGGATCCGCGAGTTGACGTCGCGCAGTGACTCGGCGACGCTCTGCCCCTCGGGGCGCGCGATCAGCGCCGCAAGCTTGAGCAGCTCGAGATAGCGCACGACCGCGTGGGAGACGTCGAGGTCTGTGTCGAAACGCAGCTCGCTCAGCCGGCTGCCGGCCCGGCTGGTGCCCGCCAGCAGCTCGTCGCGCATCAGCCGGTAGGTCGAATGAAGCGCTTCGGCGGGGCCGAACAGCTCCTCCTCCTTGTCCTCCCAGCCGCCGCCCAGCGCCCGCCGGACCGCGTCGAGGAACGGCGACGGCCGCCGCTCGGCCTCGTGCTCGTCGGTCCGCGGATAGGCGAGCACGAGCCGCTCGCGGGCGCGGCCGAAAGCGACGTACAGCGCCTGGCCCAGCGCGGCTCGCCGGCTCTGATCGCCGTCGGCCGGCAGCGGCTCTGCCAACAGTGCGTCGGGGATCGCCTCCGGCGAGGGCGCAATCAGCCCGGCGTGCAGCCCGGTCACGTACACGTGATCGGCCTCGACGCCGCCGGCAGCCTCGAACGGGAGGACCTGGACGGCGGTCGCCCGCACCAGCTGCGGCTCCTCCTGCTCGCGCAGTCCGAAGTCGGCCACCGCAGCGATCGACCGTGCGAACTCGCGCGGCGTCGTCTGCGGCGCCCGGCGGACGCATGCTGCCGCTAGGTCCCCGAACACCGCCAGCGCCCGCAGGCGCTCGACGACATCGGACTGGGCGGCGAACAGCTGCTGGCGGCGAAGCCCGAGCCGGTCGATCAGCCGGTGGACGTAGAGGTCGGGCCGGCTCGTGTCGATCGCGGTCATGCTCGACCGGTATAGCTTCAAGAACACGCGGATCCGCTCACGCGCCTCCGGCGGGACCTGCGGCGACTCGGTCGCGGCAGCGAGCGCGGCGACCATGTCGAGCTTGCGCCGGCGCGCAATCTGCGTGCAGCGCGCGATGTCGACTGACCGCAGCTCGATCGGGGGCCGAGCGAGCGCGCGAACGACGGCGCCCGCGTCAGTCGGGTCGGCGAGCAGGCGCAGCCAGGCGAGCAGGTCGCGGATCTCGGCTCGCTGAAGGAACGCCGCCTCGCCCACGAGGCGGTGCGCGATCGCCCGCTCCTCGAGCGCCACGGCCACGGCCTGGCCCTCTTGGGTGATCTCGGGCACCAGGACCACGACCTCCTCGGGAGCGACCCCCTCCCGCGCGAGCAGACGCTCGATGTCGACCGCGACGGCCTGTGCCTGTGACCGCTCGTCGGTGCAGCGCCACAGCTCGACCGTCCCCGGCGTGGCCGCCGGCCCCGCGGCCGGTGCCGTTATGCCGCCGGCATCGAGTGCCGCGCCGGCCGCTGTCCAGACCCGATCCGGGCAACGCCGGCTGCGCTGCAGCTCGATCGTGGTGCCGCCGTCAGCCACGAGACTCCGCATCCGCTCGGCCCCGGCCCCTCGGAAGCGGCGCACCGCCGCGAGCGGGTCACCCGCGGCGGTCAACCCGGGCCCGGAGACCTCGAGCATCAGCCGTGCCGGGGCGAGGTCGAGCTCCTGCACGTCATCGACGAGCACGTGGTCGAAGCGACGCGCCAGCTCGGGCTGCTTGCGGGACAGCGAGATCGCGTCGATGATCAGATCGCCCGCGTCCCGGGCGCCGGCGTCGGCGAGCATCCGCTCGTGGGCGCAGTAGATCGCAGCGAACTCGCGTTGCAGCGCGGCGTGCGGCGAATCGTCGCCGAGCGAGTCAGACCACGCGACGTACTCCTCGGCGCTGATCAGCTCGGCCTTGAGACGGTCGATCCGGCGGACGAATCCCGCCAGCAGCGCGTTCGGGCGGCCGCCGAAATCGTGGTGCTGAAGCGACAGCTCGTCGATCCGCTCGACGAGCATCGCGAGCCGATCCCCGGCACTGAGCGCCGCCGCAAGCGGGTCCACGCCGGCACCGGCGCCGCGCAGCACGAGCGCGGCGAGCTGCGGCGGGGTCAGCACGTGCAGCTGCTCGTAGCCGAACGCGATCGCAGTCTCGAGCCGCTCGAGCAGCGCCGCCGCGCGGGCCGCGGTCGGCAGCAGCAGGCACAGGCGCTCGGGGGCCGATCCCTGCTCCATCAACCATCGGAAGCGGGCCTCGATCACCCGCGTCTTGCCGGTGCCGGCGGCCCCGAACACGATCAGCCGCTGGCCGCTGGCGTGCGTGACGGCGTCGCGCTGGTCGGCGCTCAGGCCGTCGAGCATCCGCTGCGCCCCGGCGGCCCGCGAAAGCAGGTCAAGGTGCAACGTCCGCTCGCTGCTCTCGTGCTCGACACTCACCGTCTGACAGCATAAGTCGAGGATGACCTCCACCCGAACGGCACTCAGCGCTGACTGGCTCGGGGCATCCAGGCGCGCAGTCGCGGGACTCGAGGGGCTGCTTGCCGCGACGCCCCAAACCGAGGACCGGGCCAGGGAGACGGGGACACGCGGCAGCGGCGGCGACCGCACCCTGGTGATCGACCGAGCCGCCGAGGATCTCGTGATCGCCCAACTCGACGCGATTGCGGCCGAGGGCTACAGCTTCTGCGCGATCTCCGAGGAGCGAGGCAAGGTCGACTATGGCGACCCGTCGGTCCGGGTGATCATCGACCCGATCGACGGCTCGCTGAACGCCAAGCGCGGCGCGCTTCACTACGCGCTCTCGATCGCGGTCGCCGATGGGCCGACCGCGGCCGATGTGGCGTTCGGCTTCGTCCATGACTTCGGCGCGCGCGAGCAGTGGTGGGCGTTTCGCGGCCAGGGCGCGTTCCGCGACGGCGAGCCGCTGGACCCGACGCTGGGGGAGCGGCGCGACCGCGAGGGCCGGCTCGAGCTGCTCGGGATCGAGTCCGCCAGTCCGCGCTGGGTCGCGGCCTCGATCGACGGCCTGCTCAGCTCGGCCCACAGGCTGCGCGCGCTTGGCACGATCGCGAGCACGCTGTGCCAGGTCGCCGCGGCTCGCTTTGACGGGATGGTGACGCTGGCGCGGTGCAGGGGCGTGGACGCCGCGGCGGGACAGCTGATCGTCCGCGAGGCCGGCGGCCTGGTCTCCTTCACCGATTGCGATGACCCGCTCAGTGCGCCGATGGACGCGACACCGATCTCGCACCTGGTCGCCGCCAGGTCGACGGAGGCGCTCGCCGAGCTCGCACGGATCCCGCAATGATCGACTGGATCCTGGCCGAGAAGATCGCCGGTTACGTGGCCGGCCGGGGAGACGGCGTCTTCCCGCGCGCCGATCTTCCGGCGCTCGCGATCGAGTCCGAGCGCCGGGTGACTGCCTACACCGGCCTGCAGCCCGCCCGGCCGCTGCCCCCTGCCGAGGGGATCGAGCGCCGTGAGTGGATCAGGACCAACATCGTCGCGATGCGCAAGCTGCTGGACCCGGTGATCGAGCGCAGCAGTGCGCGGGTCGGGCCAATGCGTCCGGCGATCGCGCTGACGCTCGGGCTGGTCGTGACGACCGAGGTCGCCGTCGTGCTCGGTTATCTCGCCCAGCGGGTGCTGGGCCAGTACGAGCTGGTACTGCTCGACGAGGGAACCAACCCGAGCCCACCGCGGCTGCTGTTCGTGCTGCCGAACCTCGGTCAGGCGATGCAGAGCTTCGGAGCACGTGAGGACGAGTTCGTGACCTGGGTCGCGCTGCACGAGGTGACCCATGCCGTCCAGTTCGCGGGCGTCCCGTGGCTCCACGGCCATCTCGCGGGCCTCGTGCGCGAACTGCTCGACAAGGCCGAGCTGCGGCTCGAGCACCCGCGCAAGCTCCGCATCCCCACCGGCGCGCAGGTGCGCCGAGTGGCCGGCGCGGTGAAGGAGGGAGACCTGATCTCGATCTTCACCAGCAGCGCCGAGCGCGAGACGCTCGACCGCGTCCAGGCGGTGATGGCCGTGATCGAGGGCCACGCCGAGCACGTCATGGACGCCGTCGCCCCTGACCTGCTCCCGTCGCTGCCGAAGCTGCGCGAGGGGCTCAACCGCCGGCGCCGCTCCCAGTCGGGCCTCTCGCGACTGCTCGCGAAGCTGCTCGGGCTCGAGCTCAAGCTGCGTCAGTACGAGCAGGGCAAGTACTTCTGTGACACGGTCGTCGAGCGGGCCGGAACCGAGGCGCTCGGGCACGTGTTCTCCGGTCCCGAGGCGCTGCCGACGCTCGACGAGCTGCGCGACCCGCGCGCCTGGCTGCGGCGCGTCGGCTACGACGGCGCGATCGCGCAGCGCTCGACCGCGTAGCGATCAAGTCCCGCCGTCAGAACGGTCCAGCGCGTACAGGTGCCACGCGTCCGCGACGCCCCGCAGCTCGTGCGAGCCGCGGTCCTCGAACCGCAGCCGCGACCCGATGACCAGGTCCTTGACCGTGCTCGACGCGAGCACCTCGTCGGGAGCGGCCTCGTGCATCACCCGCGAGGCGATGTGGACGGCGAGCCCGGAGACATCGTTGTCGTGCAGCTCGCACTCGCCGGTGTGGACGCCGGCCCGGACCCTCATCCCCAGCGCTGCGACGCCGTCGACGATCTCCGCGGCGCAGCGCACCGCCCGCGCGGGTCCGTCAAAGGTCGCCAGGAAACCATCGCCGTTGGTCTTGATCTCGGTGCCCCGCCAGCGCGACAGCGATGCCCGCACGACCCGATTGTGGTCATCGAGCCGGTCAAGCCACCGCTCGTCCCCGATCCTCGACAACTGCTCGGTCGAGCCGACGATGTCGGTGAACAGGACCGTCGCCAGGACCCGGTCAACCGGCGGCGCCGAGCGCCTGCCGGTCAGGAACTCCTCGATCTCGAGCATCCAAGGTGGATCGATCCAGCCGTAGGAATCCTCGCCCTCGTGCTCGATGAAGCGTGCGTCCGGGATCAGCTCGGCGACCTCGCGCCCCGACTCGACCGGGACGATCCGGTCGCCGGTCACATGGAGGACCAGCGTCGGCGCCTGAATCGTGGGCAGGATCGCGCGCAGGTTGGTCCTAGCCGTCATGTCCATCAGCTTTTGCGCCATCCCGGGGCTGACCGCGGACCGCTGTAGACGGCCCCACCACTCGACGAACGCTCGATTGTCCACCTGGCTCGGCGCGAACAGCGAAACGAGCGTTCCATCGCCCCAGTTGTGCTCGATCGCGTCGATCATCGCGTCGCGGGCGCTGCCGGCGAGTGTGTGGTGCCCGTCGGCGGCGACGCCCGACAGCACGAGCGCGGCGACCTGGTCGGGATAGGTGGCGGCGAACAGGGCCGAGAGCCCAAGATCGCTGCCCCCGATAATCGACACGCGCTCGGCTCCGACGGCGGCCAGAACCGCTCTCAGATCGTCGACCTGCTGCTCGAGCGTCGGCGGCTCGGTGACCGGATCCGAGAGCCCGGTGCCACGGCGATCGAACATGATCAGGCGGGCGAAATGCGCCATCCGGCGGAACGTCCGCGCGGTCCGGGGCTCGTCCCACATCAGCTCGAGATGCGATGCCGGGCCGGTGATCACGACCAGGTCGCACGGGCCATCCCCGAACACCTGGTAGGCGATGCTCGCCTCACCGCTGCGCACGTAATGGGTGGCCGGATCGCTCACGTTTCCATCATGAATGTAACCAGCCCCGCGCTATGGTTTACAAACATGTGTTCGATCGATTCAACGAGCGAAAAGATAAATCCCAATCCAGCGGGAGCGAATACGAGAGATGGCTAACACGAACGACACCAGCGGCAAGAAGGCCGCTGCGACACGCAAGCGAACGGCGACCCGCAAGTCGGCGACGGCGACAAAGACCAGCGCCCGCCGGACGGTCGCCAACACGAAGACAACCGCTCGGCAGGCGTCGAGCGCGACGACCGGCGAGACCAAGGTCCGTCTCACCCAGGCCCAGCAGATCGCCGAGCGTGCGGTCACTGTCCCGCTGGGCGCCGGACTGGTCGCACGGGACAACCTCGTGTCGACGGTCCACGGCATTACGACCAAGTACCGGACCCGCGCGTCGGTCGAGCGCGAGATCCGTCGCTACGAGCGCCGTGGCGTAACCGCCCGCAACCGCTTCGAGCGCCAGGTGCGCCGCACCCGCACGAAGTTCGAGCGCGAACTGCGCCAGCGTCGCAACGCCGTCGAGCGGACCGTCCGCCAGAACCGGCGCCGGCTCGAGCGCGAGGTGCGCTCGGTGCGCCGTGATCTCGAGAAGCAGTCCGGCGTGCTCACGTCACGGGTCGAGAAGATCGTGTCGGACGCTTCTGACCGTATCCCGGTCTCCTAGCGGCTTCCCCCGCCCGGCGTCGCAGGAGAGCGCCGTGGACGGGAAAGGTTCGCCGGCCTCATAACTTCGCCGGCGAATGCAGCACCTCTCCTCCCTCAACCGCCGGGGCGTCACATCAGTGGCGCCCCGTCGGTCTGTCTGGGGCCAGCACACACTCCTGGCGCGTTGACGGACGGGGTACGGTGACCGTCGTCGGCATCGTCTTTCAGCGGGAGGTCTTTGCACCGTGCAGCTCTGTCTGATGATCGAAGGCCAGGAGGGCGTCACCTGGGCGCAGTGGGTCGCGCTGGCTCGGGCATGCGAGGCACACGGGGTCCCGGAGCTGTTTCGCTCCGACCACTACATGAACCTCGACCTCGAGCACCCCGAGCGCGGCGCGCTCGATGCCTGGGGGACGATCTGCGGGCTCGGCGCGATCACCTCCAGCGTGCGGCTTGGCACGCTCGTCTCGCCCGCGACCTTCCGTCACCCGTCGGTGCTCGCCAGGCTCGCCGTGACCGCCGACCACATCAGCGGCGGGCGCGTCGACGGTGGGCATCGGGGCCGGCTGGCACGAGCGCGAGCACGAGGCCCACGGCTTCGAGTTCCCCGCCACGCCGGTGCGGGTGGACGTGCTCGAGGAGCAGCTTCAGATCCTGCTCGGCAGCTGGGGCGATGATCGGTTCACCTTCGCCGGCGACCATTACGGCCTCAAGGATCTAGACGCCCGACCAAAGTCCGTTCAGCAACCACACCCACGGCTGATCATGGGCGGCGACGCCGGTCCGCGGAGCTCCGGCCTCGCCGCTCGCTACGCCGACGAGTACAACACGGCATTCCCGACCGTCGACCAGGTGCGCGCGCGGCGAGACCGCGTTCGGCGAGCGTGCGAGCAGGCCGGACGCGAACCGATCCCGTTCTCGGTCATGACCGGGGTGCTGGTCGGCGCCGACGAGCGGGAGCTGCGCGAACGCGCCGAGCGGCTGGGCGAGAAGCTCGGCGCCGACCCCGGACAGCTCGTCGGGGAGCCGCCCGAAGGCTGGATCATCGGCACGGTCGACCGGGCCACGGAGCAGCTGCTCGCGTTGCGCGAGGCCGGCGTCTCGCGGGTGATGTGCCAGCAGCTGGTCCATGAGGACCTCGACGCCGTGGCGCTGTTGGGCGAGACGCTGGCGCCGCGCGTCGCGTAGAGCGGCGGGCCCCGGCGTCAGCGGCTGGGCGTGGCCAGAAGCGGGGCGGCCACAATCGGGACCGTCGCCACCTTTGGCGCGCACCGCACCCCGACCTGCGCGGCAGGGGCGAAAACGTTGACGGCCCCGTCTGGCATGCTCGTCCGCTGCACGAACTCCCGGCACGGCGTCAGCGAGCATCGGCCCGCGGCTACGTAACAGACCGTCGAGCCCGGGACCGGCGGGTGGAGGCGCGGAGGCAGGTATCCGCCCGAACCGCTGATCTCGCAAGTGGGAACTCGCGTCCGGCGAGGTAGGGTTGCCGTGATCCCGTGATCAGCGCAGCTGAGTTACTGCAACCCGCCCAGGCGTACCTGAGCGCGCCCCGATGCGCGGTTCTGTCGACGCTCGCAGCCGACGGCTCGCCTCGCCAGGCAGTCGTCCACTACGCGCTGTTGGATGACCACCTGTTGGTCAACGGGCGCACCGATCGGGCCTGGTGCCGCAACCTGGCGCGTGACGGGCGCGTCTCGATGGTTGTCCACGACGCCGATCAGTCTCTTCACTGGCTCGGGCTCCGGGGTCACGCCGAAGTCGCCGCCGTCGACGACGAGGCCGTCGAGCACGCGATGGAGCTCGCCCGGCGCTACTCCGAGGACCCCGAGCAGTACCGCACGCAGGAGCGGGTCAGCTTCAGAATCGTGCCCGAGCACCTGTTCGAGCGCCTCCCGTAAGACCCGGGGGCGGGCGGATCCCGACGGCCTCAGCCCGTCTGCTTGAATGGGATCCATGCCGACCAAAGAGCAGGTGACCGAAGCCCTCCGTGCCGTGATCGATCCCGAGCTACGCCGGGACATCGTGGAGCTCGAGATGGTCCGGTCGATTGAGATCCATCCCAACGGCGTAGTCGACGTGGTCGTGTCACTGACCACTGCCGGGTGCCCGATCCGCAGCCACTTCCAGACCGGGGTGGCACAGGCCGTCCGCGAACTCGACGGCGTCACCGCGGTCAACCTCAGTTTCGACGTGCTTTCCGACAACGAGAAGGCCGCGCTCGGCCGCAAGCTGGGGCGCGCCGCGCTGCCCGAGGGAGCCCTGGCTCAGGTCCGCAACGTGATCTGCATCGGGTCGGGCAAGGGCGGGGTCGGCAAGTCGAGCGTGACCGCCAACCTGGCCGCGGCGCTCGCCGCCGACGGCAAGCAGGTCGGGGTCCTGGACGCCGACGTGTGGGGCTACTCGCAGCCCCGGATGCTCGGAGTCGGCGCCGAGCGCCCGCGCGTCAACGCCGAGCGCAAGACTTATCCCGATCACCGCCCACGAGGGCATCAGCGTGATGTCGATCGGCTTCTTCGTCGAGCAGGACGCCGCGGTCGTCTGGCGCGGACCGATGCTCCACAAGGCGCTGCAGCAGTTCCTCGAGGACGTCGAGTGGGGCGAGCTCGACTACCTGCTGATCGACCTCCCGCCGGGCACCGGTGACGTGTCGATGACGCTGGCCCAGCTGCTGCCGCAGGCGAAGTTCCTGATCGTCACCACCCCGCAGCCGGTGGCCCAGAAGGTCGGCCGCGCGCTCGGCCGAGATGGCCACCAAGCTCAAGCTGGAGATCGCCGGCGTGATCGAGAACATGTCCGGCTTCGTCACCCCGAGCGGCGAGCGCTTCCAGCTGTTCGGCGAGGGCGGCGGCCAGCTGCTCGCCGACGAGCTCGGCGTGCCGCTGCTGGCGAAGATCCCGCTGACGATGCCGCTCCGCGAGCAGGTCGGATGCCGGCCTGCCGCTGGTGATGTCCGATCCGGACGACCCGGCCGCTCAGGCGCTCCAGCACGCGGCCCGCGGGCTGATCGCGCTGTCGCCGATCGAGCTGCCGGTGATGCAGGCGCCGGCACCCGCCGCGGCGCCCAAGCCGGCGGGCATGTCGCTCCCGATGGCCTGACCCCAGCGAGACCCTCTTCGTCGCAGGCCGCTACTTCGTGTAGTACGTGGCGTTGATCTGGATGTACTTCTGCCACTCGTCGGGGAGCTGGTCCTCGGCGAAGCAGGCGTCGACCGGGCAGGCCTCGACGCAGGCGTCGCAGTCGATGCACTCCTCGGGGTCGATGTAGAGCATCTCGACGTCGTCGTAGTCGGGCTCGTCGGGCGTCGGGTGAATGCAGTCGACCGGGCAGACCTCGACGCACGAGTTGTCCTTGGTCCCGATGCAGGGCTCGGCGATGACGTAGGCCATGTGTTCTCGGATCCTCTTGTTCGTTTCAGGCCGGACGGAGCCCGGCGGACCCGGGATTCTAGGGACCGTGCGCGGCCGGTAGCCTCCCGCAGGTGCTGCTCCTGACCGGCGCGACCGGGACCGTTGGGCGAGCGCGCTGCTGCGGCGGCTGGTCGCCGTCGGCACCCCGGTCCGCTGCCTGGTGCGCGATCCACGCCGCCTCGGCCCCGAGCGGGTCCAGGTCCAGATCGCGCTCGGCGATCTCGGCGACCACCTCTCGTTCCGCCATGCGCTGCGCGGCGTCGACACGGTCGTTCACCTCGCCTCGGTGATCCGTGATCAGCCCGGGGGATCGATCGAGGAGCTCGCCGGCGTCGCCACTTGGCGGCTTGTGCAGGCCGCCGAGCGGGCCGGCGTCCAGCGGTTCGTGTTCTTCTCCACGCTCGGCGCCTCGACCCGCAGCCGGGCCCGGCTGATGCGCGCCAAGTCGATCGCCGAGCGAGCCGTGGTCGAGTCGGCGCTCGAGCACACGGTGTTCGCGCCCTCGATCGTCTACTCGCCCAGTGACCCGTACCTGACGCTGCTCGCGCGTATGTCGCTGGCTGCCCGTGATGCCGATCCCCGGCTCTGGGCGGGCCGCCTTTCAGCCGATCTGGTCCGAGGACGTGGCCGACTGCGCGCTCGCGGTGCTGCCGGGCGGCCCGGCCGCGGCACAGTCGGTCGGGGCGCGCTACGAGCTCGCGGGGCCCGAGACGCTGACCCAGCGCGAGATCGTCGAGCTCGCGCTTGCGCTCGTTTCGCCGGCGACGCCGGGTGGTCAGCGTCCCGGTCGCGATCACGCGCCGCGTGCTGAAGCTGGTCGAGCTGCTCGGCGGACCGACCGCCTTCGCGACCTGGGATGAGGCCGAGCTGCTCGAGGTGCCGCTCGTCTCAGGGCGCGGGACCTCCGACGCCGAACGGCTCGGGGTTATCCCCAAGCCGATGCGCGCCGTGCTCGGGATCGGCTGACCCCTCGGCTCTACGGGCCCGTCAGGCCCTCGAGCTTGACCCCGAGCGCGGTCTCGAGTTGCGCGACCAGCGAGCCGCCGCCACCCGATAGTCCCGAGCCCGGGAACGGCGAACTGGTCAGCGGCGGCTGTGAGCGACCGGCGATCCTGAGCTCAACGTCGCCGCAGCCCCCTGGATCGACCAGCGCCACCGCCAGCGGTCGGCGCCCGGTCCCGTGGAACGCCAACCGGATGCGAATCCCGAAGTCCGCCGGGCAGGCCACCGGACCGGGCTGCGATGCCGGCAGCGCGTTGATCAGCGCCCTGACCTTGCCGATCCGGCCCCGCGCGGTGACCGCGAACGGACCGTCGACGACCTGGCGCCCGTGGACGACGCTCACCTGCAGCCACCTCACGCCCCCCGAGAGGTGTTCGGATGCCGGCCGGGGCGTGATCCAGACCGATATACCGTCGGCGCGCGCGGCGGTTGACCCGTTGCCCAGCAAAACCACCGTTATCACCAGCCACCGCGTCGACAGGACATGCAGCCTCGGTCGCCAGCCGTAGCCGAGCATCTGAGTTCGGCGGCCCGCGGTCCCCGACCCGGATTGAACGAGCCTCGACCCCGTCGGCGGATGTGCCCGGATGTATGCCAGCACCGCTGCGGGCCGCTCCGGCACCACCCACCAACCGTGAGCGTCGACCACGTTCGGACTCAGCGGGCGAACGATCGGTCCCGCCAGAGCCTGCCCTGCGCCGGCGGGTTCGGTCGCAGACCTGTCCGCGCCGGCCGGGAGCTGCAGGCGTGCCAGCAGCGTGGCCGCGTCCACGGCGGCCGCGTGCTTGTTGGCGCTGACCGGATCAGCGCCGAGCGCGGCAACCGAGGCGCACAGTCCGGCGCACAGGAAGGCGACGACCAGCGCCAGCAACGGGCGTTTCCAAGGCATCAACCGATACTACGAGCGAGTCCCGGCTCCGTCACACATCGAGCGCCGGCGGCTCACGATCGGCCCACGGCAGCGACGACTCGAGCTGGGTCGCGATCGACAGCAGGACCTCCTCGCAGGCCGGCCGGCCGATCAGCTGGACCGCGGTCGGGAGTCCGTCGTCGCCGTGGTACAGCGGCAACGAGATCGCCGGCTGGCCGGTGATGTTGACGATCGCCGTGAACGGCGTGAAGTAGCCCGACCGCCGGTAGCCGGCCCACGCGTCCGGCTGCTGAAAGCCGTTGATCGTGCCGATCGGGACCGGCCGCTGGGCGAGGGCCGGGGTCAGGACCGCGTCGTACTGGGACATGTAGGCGATCAGTGACCGTGCGACGCCCTCGAGCCGGCCCTGCGAGCTGAGCAGCGCGAGCGCGTCGGTCTCGCGCGCGTGGCACCACATCAGCCAGGTGAGCGGCTCGACGTCGTCCTCGGTCGGCTCGCGGCCGGCGAGCCGACCCCCGACGAGCGTCGTCATCGAGATCTGCGGCCCGAAGGCCCGCGTGAAGTCGGGCAGCATGTCGAGGCCGCTCCACGGCGGCGAGGCCGGCTCGACGTCGTGACCGAGCGAGGCGAGCAGCTCGGCCGCGTCGCGGACGGCGGCCTCGCAGACCGGATCGACCTCGACGTCATCTAGCGGTGACGTCACCGTCACCCCGATCCGCAGCCGGCCCGGCGCCGTGGCGGCGAGCTCGGAATAGCTGGCCGAGGGCGGTGGGGCCCAGGTCGCATCGCCGGCTTCATAGCCGGCGAGCACGTCGAGCGCCGCCGCGGTGTCATCCACGGTCCGTGACAGCACCCCGTCACAGCTGAGGAAGCTCTGCCCGATCTCGGGACCGGCCGACACCCGCCCGCGGGCAGTCTTGAGCCCCACCACACCGCAGCACGCGGCCGGAATCCGGATCGAGCCGCCGCCGTCGTTGCCATGGGCGATCGGCACCATCCCGGCGGCGACCGCCGCCGCCGAGCCGCCGCTGGACCCGCCGGGGGTCCGGGTCGGGTCCCACGGGTTGTGCGTCGGGCCGAACCGGCGCGACTCGGTCGTCGGCAGGATCCCCATCTCGGGCAGGGCCGTTTTGCCGACGATCACGAATCCGGCCTCGCGCAGCCGCCGCACGAGGAACGAGTCGTGACGGGCGACGCGATCGCCGAACAGGTCACTGCACATCGTGATCGGCATCCCCGCCACCGGGCGGTTGTCCTTGACCGCGATCGGCACGCCCGCGAATGGGCGCGCGTCGCCGGGGACGACCGCGTCGGCGGCCTGCAGCGCCGACTCGTGCGCCACGTGCGTGAATGCGTTGATCTGCGGCTCGAGCTCGTCGATCCGGCGCAGCGAGCGCTCGACGAGCTCCCGCGCGCTCAGTTCCCCGCTTCGTATCAGCTCAGCGAGCGCGAGCGCGGATTGCCTCAGGAGCTCAGACAAGGCGGGCAAGCCTACTCAGGTAGCTAGCCTGTACGCGGAATCGTCGAGACCCAGCCCCCGGGAGCATCGACCTTATGAGTGCAACCATGGAAGTGCAGTCAGGCCTGGAAGGCGTGGTCGCCTTTGCGACCGAGATCGCCGAACCCGATCGCGCAGGCGGAGCGCTGCGCTACCGCGGCGTCGACATCGAGGAGCTCGTCGGGACGGTGCCGTTCGAGCAGGTCTGGGGCCTGCTCGTCGACGGGACGCTGCTGCCCGGCCTGCCGCCCGCCGAGCCCCATCAGCTGAGCGTCCACTCCGGCGACCCACGCGTCGACGTCCAGTCGGCGCTCGCGATGCTCGCCCCGCAGTGGGGCTTTCGCCAGCTGATCGACATCTCCGACGAGGAGGCCCGCGGCAACCTCGCCCGCGCCTCGGTGATGGCGCTCTCGTTCGTCGCCCAGTCGGCGCGCGGGATCGGCCAGCCGCCGGTGTCGCAGCGCGAGGTCGACAAGGCCAAGTCGATCCCCGAGCGCTTCCTGATCCGCTGGCGGGGCGAGGCCAACCCCGATCACGTCAAGGCGATCGACGCATACTGGAACTCGGCCGCCGAGCACGGGATGAACGCGTCCACGTTCACGGCCCGCGTCGTCGCGTCGACCGGAGCCGATGTCGCCGCGGCGTTGTCGGCCGCCGTCGGGTCGCTGTCGGGCCCGCTGCACGGCGGCGCCCCGTCACGCGTGCTGAAGATGCTCGATGACGTGGCCGAGTCCGGCGACGCCGAGCGCTACGTGAAGGAAGTCCTTGACTCCGGCCAGCGCCTGATGGGGTTCGGCCACCGCGTCTACCGCGCCGAGGATCCCCGCGCCCGGGTGCTGCGGCGGACCGCTCGCCAGCTCAACGCGCCGCGGGTCGAGGCCGCCGAGGCGCTCGAGCAGGCTGCACTCGCCGAGCTCCAGGCGCGCCGTCCCGACCGAGTGCTCGCGACCAACGTCGAGTTCTGGTCAGCGGTCGTGCTCGATTACGCCGACGTGCCGCCGGAACTGTTCACGCCACTGTTCACATGCGCCCGCACGGCCGGCTGGTCGGCTCACATCATGGAGCAGAAGCGCGAGGGCCGGCTGATCCGGCCGACCGCCAAGTACGTCGGCCACGGGCCGCGCCCACTGTCAGACCTGCGATAGCGATCGGCCCCGGTAGGGCCCGTCCAGGTACTGGATCAGCATCCGGCCAGCGCAGAATTCGGGCCCCAGCGTCCGCAGCGAGGCCCTGATCAGCTCGGTCCAGCGTCTCGGGACCCCCTCGTCATCGCGCTCGTAGAAGGCGGGCACGACGTCCTCGCCGAGCAGGCGGTGGAGCGCGGCCGCGTCGCGCTCGTCCTGGGCGTGGTGGTTCGAATCCACGTCACCGGGGATCGCCCAACCGTTTGAGCCGTCGAACGCTTCAGCCCACCAGCCGTCGAGCACGCTCAGCTGCAGCCCGCCGTTGAAGACCGACTTCATGCCGCTGGTCCCGCTCGCCTCGAGCGGCGGGCGGGGTAGGTTGAGCCACACGTCACAGCCGCGGACCAGCCAGGCGGCGGAGCTGAGGTCGTAGTCGTTGAGGAACACGACGCGCTCGCCGACGACCCGTGCCCCCTTGAGACCGAACAGGCTCTGCAGCGCGCGCTTGGCCTCCTCGTCGCGCGGGTGGGCCTTGCCGGCCAGCACCACCTGGACCGGGCGGTCACCGGTCAGCAGCGCGAGCGTCCACTCGGGATCCCGGGTCAGGAGATCGAGCCGCTTGTAGGTGGCGACCCGGCGCGCGAACCCAATCGTCAGGACCTCGGGATCAAACGCGCGCGCGGCCGCGTCGACGTACTCACGCAGATCGCCGCGGATCAGGCGGTCGCCGACGCTGCGGCGGGCGACGTAGGAGACCAGCGCCGTCCGCTGCCGGCCACGGGCCGACCACAGCTCGTGCGCCGGGATCGAGTCGACCGCGGCCCAGGTCGCCGGATCGGTGGCGCGCGTCAGCCAGTCGTGACCGAGGTGGCGGTCCAGCAGCTCGCGCATCGGCTGCCCGATCCAGGTCGGGATGTGGACGCCGTTGGTGACGTGGTCGATCGGGACCTCCTCGGTCTCCCGCTCGGGCCACAGCCAGTGCCACATCTCGCGCGCCACCTCCCCGTGCCGCCGGCTGACGGCGTTGGAGGCGCGGCTCATCCGCAGCGCCGCCTGAGTGACCCCGAATGGAGACCACAGGTCGTCCGACGGCCCGCGCCCGAGCGAGACCAGCTCTTCCGCTGTGGCGCCGAGCTGGACCGCGAGCCGCCCGACCGCTTCCTGCACCTGATCGGGCGGGTAGGTGTCGTTGCCGGCCGGCACCGGCGTGTGGGTCGTGAACACCGTCCGCTCGCGTGCCCGCGCGAGCGCATGGTCGAGCGAGTCCCCGTTGCCGTCGCGGGCGAGTTCTAGCGGCGCGAGCGCCGCGTGGCCCTCGTTGAGGTGGATCACGCCCGGCTCGTAGCCGAGCGCCCGCAGCGCACGGATCCCGCCGACGCCCAGCAGCGCGTACTGAGCGAGCCGCGTCTGGGGGTCGCCGTCGTACAGCCGGCCGGTGATCCAGCGGTCGAGCGCGCCGTTCTCGGGACAGTCGCTGTCGAGCAGGAACAGCGGTACCCGGCCCACGTCCACGCGCCAGATCCGGGCGGCCACGTCTGACGCGGCAATCGGGACCCTGACCGTCAGCGGCGCGCCGTCGGGCCCGGTCACGAGCGCCGCCGGCAGCCGCTCGGGATCGGTCTCGACCCAGTACTCGTGTTGCCAGCCGGAGGCGTCGACGAGCTGGCGGAAGTAGCCCTTGCGGTACATCAGGCCGACGGCGACCATCGGCACGGCGTAATCGGAGGCAACCTTGAGCAGGTCCCCGGCGAGCGCGCCGAGTCCGCCTGAGTAAACCGGCAGCGACACGTGCACGGCGTACTCGGCGCACAGGAACGCGACCGGATGCTCGTCGGAGAAGGGCGACTCGATCGCCGGCCGGCTCAGGTCGGCGTCGACAAGCGCCTCGAGCTCGGTGGCGCGCCGCAGCAGCTGGGCGTCCTCGGCGGCCGCAGCCACCGTGCCAGCGGACGCCTCCTCCAGCAGCCGGACGGGGTTCTGCTGGCAGAGCTCGAATCGCTTCGGATCGATCGACTCAAACAGCTCGGGGCCGCCCGGCAGCCACGACCAGCGGTAGTTGAACGCCAGCCTGGCCAGTGGCGCGAGCGCAGGCGGCAGCCGACCCGCGAGATCCTCTGCCGCCCGCCGGACGTCCTCCCTGCCGTCGTTGTGCGTCGTCCTCGACCGTTCCAAACGGCCCCGATTATTGACCAGTTCGGGCGATCGACGGCGTCCGATGTCGAAACCGAACCGCGCGGTAGGCTCGGCGCCCTTGGAAGCACTGCCCGACTGCCGCCTCGGCGTACTCGCTTTCGGTGACTCGATCACCAACGGCGGCGGTGAGCTTCAGTGGGGAGTCGCGCTGCAGTCGTGGGCACTGTGGGTCGCCCGCGCGCTCGGGCTCCCGTTCACCAGCTATGCGTTCGACGGCGCCACGGTCTCAGATGTCGTCCGCGAGCAGCTGGTCTCCTTTCAGCGCCGTGCCGCATATCCCGAGGCCCGCTATGACGTCGGCTGTCTCTACATCGGCGTCAACGACGTCCGCGGCCTGGACTTCGATCCCGAGGCGTTCGCCGCCGAATACGGGCGCGCGCTCGAGTGCGTCACCGAGCGATGCCAGCGAACGCTCGCGGTGACGGCGCCGCTCCGTCTCGGCGTCCCGCCCGCCGGCGCGAAGGTCGGCGTGCTCGACGCCGCGATCGAGCGCGGGGCGCGGGAGCATGGCGCGCTGGTCGTTGACCTGAGGATGTTCGGCGCGCGCAACCGGGTGATGCCCGATCGGGTGCACCCGACCGCCTTCGGGCAGATCGCGATCGCCGAGCGCGCGCTGGCGGTGCTCGCGGGCGACGGGCTCCCGGCCCGCGTCCAGCCGGCGTCGCTGATCAGCTACGAGCAGACACGCATCGGACGGCTGCGGGGCGACCTCACCTACGTCTACCGCTCTGCCAAGCTCCGCGCCCAGGCAGCAATCGGCCGCTAGCGGGCTCGCAGCACGCGCACGGTGACGGTCTTGGCGTGGTTGTGGGCTTGCAATTCGAGCAGTGTCGCCCCCGGGTCAGAAACGACGCTCGCGCCCGCGGCGAAGGCTCGGTACCCGTGCCGGTAGGTATGGCCCGGCCCGCCGTAATCGCATTGCAGTTCGGCATCGAAGGACTTCGCCACCAGGTCCTCGGGCTCGTTGTAGACCTCGTAGCCGAGCACGTCGGGATCGCCGCGGAAATGCGCCGCAACGGCGTGCCAGACGCGGGCAAGCTGGCCCAGCAGGTCACCGCGGACGTCGTTCGCAAATAGGCTGTGGATCGCGTTCTGGACGGCCGGGTCCGAGATCGCCAACGGCCACGTGAGCGTCGGCGTGAACGTCTTGGCGCCGGTACAGGTGGCCCACGGGGGTGCCCCTTCCGCGTTCCACGGCACCGGCGCTGCCGGGTTGGAGAACGCCGACCCGAACGAGTCCTGGTGCATATCGAGGATCACGCGGATCCCGGCGTGGGCCAGCAGGGCGACGATCCGCCCCGTCCTGGCCAGGTAGGCGTCGAGGACATGCGCATTGAACGGGTCCGCGCCACCCAGGCGGGGGAACGGCTCTCCGGCCGGCTGCGCGCCGCAGTAGCGCGGGTTGTTGGGTCCCACGCCGCTGGGACCGGGCTCGAGCCCCTCCCAAATGATCCCCAGCCGGACGACGTTGAACCCCAGCCGAGCGAGTGTCGCCGCGTCGGCCGCCGTGAAGCGCCGGCCGGGATCGCCGGCGGTCGGCGACAGCACGAACGCCAGTCGCGGACCTTGCGCCGGACCCACGCACGGAGTGCCCGGCGCGGCGGTCGCGGCCGCGCCACCGCCGCACTTGGCGACCAGGTTAACCCCGTGCAGCTGCAGGGCACGGCCGTCGCCGTCGGTCAGGTAGGGGCCCCCACGCGCCCGCGCCGTGCCCGCCCAACCGGCAGCGCCGCCGGCGCCCGCGGCGCCGGCGGACTGAGCGCCGGCTGCAAGGCCCACGATCACCAGGCCGGCGAGCAGCAGAGCACGGAGTCCGAACATCGAGGCGGCAGCCTAACCGGGGACGGGGGGCCCGGACGCCAGTCGGCCCGCCTCCTCGGTCACCTCGCGCAACCGCCGTGCCAACGCCGGTGTCAGCGCGCCCCGCTCCAGCTGCCATCGCCAGCTGCCGGTGGCGCGGGTCGGGTCGTTCATCCGCGCGTCGCTGCCGAGACCGAGCACGTCCTGGGCCTGGACCATCGCCAGAAACGCAGGCGACGACAGCGCGAGCCGGATCATCCCCCACCACGGACGGCGCTCGACGAAGCCGTGGCGGGCGAGCTCGGAGTCGACGAACCGCCGCCGGGCCGCCGGCAGCGACTGCAGCCAGCCTCGAGTCGTGTCCTGGTCATGGGTGCTCGCGTAGACGACCCGATTGGCGACGTGGTTCTCGAGCCGGTGGACGCTGCCCGGGCGCCTCGGGTCAAGGCCGAACTGCATCACCAGCATCCCAGGCAGGTGAAGCTCGTCGCGCAGCCGCCTGACCGCCGGCGTGATCACGCCGAGGTCTTCGGCGACCAGCGGCAGGTTCGGCCCGAGCGAGTCCGCGAGCGCATTGAACAGCGCCTTGCCGGGCCCACGGCGCCACGCGCCGCTGACTGCGGTCCCGGCCCCGTCGGGCACCGCCCAGTAGGCGACGAAGCCGCGGAAGTGATCGATCCGCGTGAGGTCGAACAGCTCCAGCGTGCGACGGATCCGCTCGACCCACCACCGGTAACGGCGACGGCGAAGCGCCGGCCAGTCGTACAGCGGGTTGCCCCACAGCTGGCCTAGCGGCGCGTAGTCATCGGGCGGGGCGCCGGCGACGAACCCGGTCTGAAACAGCTGCGGATGGGCGACGTGGTCGGCGCTGGCGGGCGAGACGTAGATCGCGACGTCACCCATGATCCGAACCCCGCGCGCGAGCGCGTACTCCCGCAACGCCGACCACTCGCGCTCAAAGCGGACCTGGTCGGCGACCGCGCCCCGGCCGGCAAACCGCTCCCAATCTCCGATCCAGAACCGCTGACGGTCGCGGAAGCCGGTGATCTCGGCCGCCGACACCGAGGCGCGCGGCGCCTCGAGCAGACCCCGCCAGGCGGCGAACGCCGAGCTTGACTTGTACGGCGAGTGGTAGCGGTCAGGTGGCCCGAGCGGCAGAACCTGCCACCACGACTGCCCAGCGGCGGCGAGCCAGTCGATGAACCTGTACGCCTCGCGGCCGAGCCGGCCGCCCGGAAGCGACGTTACGTGGAGCTGGACGCCGCTGGCACGCGTGGTCGTGTTCACGCGCCGAGTGTTTACCCGATCCGCGCAGGTGGATACCTTCCGATGCATGAGCGCGCACGCCGCGGAGACTCCCGCTGCCGCACCGGCGCCCGATCGGACCGCCACGCCGCCCGAGCGGATCGTCATCCAATACCCGTCCCCGACGGTCGACGGCGGCCGCTATCCGGCCAAACGCTGCGTCGGCGACCGCGTCGCCGTGCAGGCGGACGTGTTCCGAGACGGCCATGAGCTGATCCGCGCCGTGGTCCGCTTCCAGGGGCCGGGCGACACCGGCTGGCTGCACGCCGAGATGCGCCGCATCGACGCCCATCTCGACGGGGTCCGGTGGGCCGGTGAATTCGCCGTCGACCGTCCCGGCCGCTGGCGCTACACGATCGACGCCTGGACCGACCTGTTCGGGACCTGGCGCGACGAGCTGCGGCGCAAGGTGCAGGCCCGCCAGCACGATTTGACGGGTGAGCTGTCGGAGGGCGTGGTCCTGCTGCGCCAGGCGGCCGAGCGCGCTGACACGCCGGCGGCGCGCCAGACGATCGAGCACGCCTGCCACGAGCTCGAGGACCCGGCGGTCCCGGACGCGGCCAAGCACGACGTCGCGCTTGGCGCGGAGCTGCTCGCGGTCGTCGAGCAGGTCCAGGATCGCAGCGGGCGGGTGTCCTTCGATCCGCCCCAGATCATCGAGGTCGACCGGCTCCGTGCCAGGTTCGGGGCCTGGTATGAGATGTTCCCGCGCTCGTGGGGAGGGCTGAAGGGCGTCCGGCGCGAGCTGCCGCGGCTGGCCGAGCTCGGCTTCGACGTCATCTATCTGGCGCCGATCCACCCGATCGGGCTGACCAACCGCAAGGGACGCAACAACTCGCTGACCGCCACGGCTGACGACCCCGGGTCGCCCTGGGCGATCGGTGACTGCACCGGCGGCCACGACGCCGTCCACGCGGATCTCGGCACGATCGCCGACCTGCGCGCGCTGACCGAGGCCGCACGCGACCACGGCATCGACATCGCACTCGACTTCGCGATCCAGTGCTCGGCCGACCACCCGTGGTTGACCGAGCATCCGCAGTGGTTCCACCACCGGCCCGACGGGACGCTGAAGTACGCCGAGAACCCGCCCAAGCGCTACCAGGACATCTACAACGTCAACTGGGAGTCAGCCGACTGGCGCGCGCTGTGGGAGGCGCTGCTGCAGGTGATGCTCCAGTGGGTCGACTGCGGCGTCAAGGTGTTCCGAGTCGACAACCCGCATACGAAGCCGTTCGGATTCTGGTCGTGGCTGATCGATGAGGTTCACGCTCGCGACCGCGATGTGATCTTCCTCGCCGAGGCGTTCACCAAGCGGGCGGTGATGCGCCACCTCGCCAAGCTCGGCTTCACCCAGTCCTACACCTACTACACGTGGAAGAACTCACGCTGGGAGCTGACCGAGTACGTCTCCGAGCTCGCCTACTCCGGCGAGCAGGAGTACTTCCGGCCCAACTTCTTTGCCAACACGCCGGACATCCTGCACGCCTACCTCCAGCGCGGAGGCAGGCCGGCGTTCGAGGCCAGGCTGATCCTCGCCGCCACGCTCAGCCCGAGCTACGGGATCTACTCGGGTTACGAGCAGATCGAGAACGTGGCCGTGCGCGAGGGCTCCGAGGAGTACCTGAACTCCGAGAAGTACGAGCTCAAGCAGCGGTCGCTGGACGGGCCTCTGCTGCCGCTGATCACGCGGCTGAACCTGATCCGGCGCGAGCACGTCGCGCTGCAGCGGTTGTCGGACATCACGTTCCTGGAGACCGCCAACGACGCGCTGATCGCGTACGCCAAGCAGGCCGACGGGGACACGATCATCGGTGTCGTCAACCTCGACCCACACCAGGCCCAGCAGGGCGCGACGGTGATCCCCGCCAGTCTCGGGCTGCCGCCGAGCTTCACGGTCCACGATCTGCTCAGCGACGACCGCTACCAGTGGCGGATCGGCCCCAACTTCGTCGAGCTGGCGCCCGGCGTCCGCCAGGCCCACGTCCTGCGCGTCGGGCAGTGAGCGTCGGACCGCCCACCCTGACGCACCTGCTGGCGCGCGAGTCGCGGCCGAGCAGCGAGCGGCCCGACGCCCAGAGCCAGGCGCAGGTCCAGGCGCGCCAGTGGTTCGAGGCCGAGCCGCTGTGGTTCAAGCGCTCGGTGTTCTACGAGATCCATATCCGCGGCTTCTTCGACGCCAACGGGGACGGCTCCGGGGACGTGCGCGGGCTGACCGAGAAGCTCGACTACCTGCAGTGGTTGGGGATCGACTGCATCTGGCTGTTGCCGTTCTACGAGTCACCGCTGCGAGACGGCGGCTACGACATCTCCGACTTCACCAAGGTCCACCCCGATTACGGCACGGTCGACGATGTCCACGAGCTGATCGAGGCCGCGCACGCGCGGCGGATCCGCGTGATCGCCGACCTGGTCATGAACCACACCTCGAGCGACCACCCCTGGTTTGTGGAGTCCCGGTCGAGCCCCGACTCGCCCAAGCGCGACTGGTACGTGTGGTCAGACACCGACGAGCGCTACCGCGACGCACGGATCATCTTCACCGACACCGAGGTCTCCAACTGGACCTATGACCAGGTCGCCAGCGCTTACTACTGGCACCGGTTCTTCTCCCATCAGCCCGATCTGAACTACGACAACCCCGACGTCGGTGACGCGATGCTCGGCGTGCTGCGGTTCTGGCTTGACCTCGGCCTCGACGGGTTCCGGCTCGACGCGGTTCCGTACCTGTTCGAGCGCGAGGGCACCAACTGCGAGAACCTCCCCGAGACCCACGCCTACCTCAGGCGGGTCCGCGCCGAGATCCAGGACAGCTACCCCGACCGTGTGCTGCTCGCCGAGGCCAACCAGTGGCCGGCCGACGTGGTCGAGTACTTCGGCGGCGGCGACGAGTGCCAGATGGCGTTCCACTTCCCCGTCATGCCACGGATGTTCATGGCCGTCCGCCGCGAACAGGCGGCGCCGATCTACGAGATCCTCGAGAACACGCCCGCGATTCCCGACAGCTGTCAGTGGGGCCTGTTCTTGCGCAACCACGACGAGCTGACGCTCGAGATGGTCACCGACGAGGAGCGCGACTACATGTACACCGAGTACGCGAAGGATCCGCGGATGAAGATCAACCTCGGGATCCGCAGGCGGCTGGCGCCGCTGCTGGACAACGGCCGCGACGAGATCGAGCTGATGACCGCGATCCTCTTCTCGCTGCCCGGTTCGCCGGTCCTCTACTACGGCGACGAGATCGCGATGGGAGACAACATCTTCCTCGGGGATCGCGACGGGGTCCGCACCCCGATGCAGTGGACCGGGGATCGCAACGGTGGCTTCTCGCGGGCCGACTTCGCGCAGCTGTACGCGCCGCCGCTGATGGACCCGGTGTTCGGCTTTCAGGCGGTCAACGTCGAGGCGCAGCTGCGCACGCCGACGTCGCTGCTGCGCTGGATCCACCGCTTCATCGCGCTGCGCAAGGAGCACCCGGTGTTCGGATTCGGTAGCTATGAGCCGATCGACACCTCCAACCCGCGGATCTTCGCCGCGATCAGGCGGTTCGAGGACGACCTCGTGCTGTGCGTCCACAACCTCGCACGTTCGGCGCAGGCGGTCGAGCTCGATCTCAGCCCCCATGCCGGCCGCTCGCCGGTCGAGCTGTTCGGCCGCTCCCGCTTCCCGCAGATCGGAGATCTCTCCTATTTGTTGACACTCGCCCCACGCGGCTTCTACTGGTTTCAGCTGGTGCAAGAGGGCGAGGAGGCGATCGGATGAACAAACCGGTCCAGACCGTCGCCCAGAGCCTGATCGACGGGCTCGACCTCGAGGCGCTCGCCGAGTGGCTCGAGCACCAGCGCTGGTACGCGTCCAAGTCGCGCCACGTGACCGGGATCGACCTCGACGAGTGCATCGCGATCGCCGATCAGCCGCCGCTGCTGGTCGCGATCGTCCAGGCCCGATTTGCGAGCGGGAGCCACGAGCTCTACCAGCTCCCGCTCACGTTCATGTCGCGCACCGAGGCCGCGGCCTCGGCGGCGAACGGACTCCAGCGCAGCGGCGAGACGGTCGCGATCGACGCCCTCGCCCACCCCGAGCATGGCCGCGAGCTGCTGCGCGCGATCGACCGCCAGGCCGAGTACGAGACCGACGACGGCGCGCTGCGCTTCCACCGCGTGGAGGGACCGCTGCCGGTCGACGCGGCCGTCCGCCCGGTCGGTGTCGAGCAGTCGAACTCGTCAATCGTGTTCGGCGACGAGACCGTGCTGAAGGTGTTCCGCAAGCTCGAGCCGGGTATCAACCCCGAGCTCGAGCTGCTCCAGTTCCTGACCTCCCAGGGGTTTCCGAACATCGCGCCGCTGCAGGGCTGGTACGACTACGACGGACGGTCGTTCGCCGCCACGCTCGGCGTCGCCCAGCGGTTCCTCCCCGACGCGGTCGGCGGCTGGGAGCTCGCGCTCGACCGGATCGCGACCGACCCCGAGGGGCTGCTCGACGAGCTCGGCGGCCTCGGACAGGTGACCGCCGAGCTGCACAACGTGCTCGGCTCCGACGCCGGCGATCCCGCCTTCAGCCCCGAGGAGCCGAGCACCGAGTCGCTTTCGTTGCTGACCGCGACGATCGACGAGGACATCGAGCGGATCTTCGTCCGGCTGCCCGAGGACGAGCGCGTCGCCTCGATCGCGGGCCGCGGACAGGACGTCCGCGAGCGGATCGCCGCCCGCAGCCAGCTCGGCGTCGGCGGCCGTGCGATCCGGACCCACGGGGACTTCCACCTCGGCCAAACGCTCCACACGCCGCGCGGCTGGGTGATCATCGACTTCGAGGGCGAGCCCGCCCGGCCGCTGTTCGAGCGCCGCCAGAAGCGCTCGCCGCTGCGCGATGTCGCCTCGATGCTGCGCTCGTTCGCGTACGTGACCTCGTCGACCGAGGTCACCCGCGGCGCGCCCGCGCCGGCCGACTTCGAGGACCGCGCGCGGCGGACGTTCCTGGAGCAGTACTTCTCCCACATCGACCCGGCGCTGCTCCCCGCGGGTGAGTCCGCGATCCTCAACCTGCTGTCGATCTTCGAGCTCGAGAAGGCGATCTACGAGCTTCAGTACGAGCTCGACAACCGCCCCGACTGGCTGCCGATCCCGGTCGCCGGAATCGTGCGGCTGCTGGAGTCCGGATGACCGTCGCGAGCAGCGAACTCGACGCGCTGGCTCGGCGGGAGCACGCGCAGCCGCACTCGGTCCTCGGCGCCCATCCCGACAACGGCGGCGTCGTGATCCGGACCCTGCGCCCGGCCGCGCAGACGGTCGCGGTCAAGCCCGCCAAGGGCAAGGCGGTCGCGCTGCAGCAGATCCACCCGGCCGGGATCTTCGAGGGCAGGATCCCCGATGCGGAGCTGCCTCTGCGCTACAAGCTCAAGGTCGACTACGGCAACGCCGGGAAATTCACGCTCGATGACCCGTATTCGTTTGCGCCGACGCTCGGCGAGCTCGACCTGCACCTGATCGCCGAGGGCCGCCACGAGGAGCTCTACGACAAGCTTGGCGCTCACGTCCGCACCCACCAGAGGGTGGCCGGGACCGCGTTCGCCGTCTGGGCTCCTGCCGCCGCCGCGGTCAGCGTGGTCGGGGACTTCAACTCGTGGGACGGCCGGCTGCACGCGATGCGGTCGCTCGGGTCGACCGGGGTCTGGGAGCTGTTTTTGCCCGGCGTCGAGGCCGGCGCCCGCTACAAGTACGAGATCCTGACCGCCGAGGGCGAGCTGACCCTGAAGGCCGACCCGTTCGCCCAGGAGACCGAGGTCCCGCCCCAGACCGCGTCGGTCGTGGCCGAGAGCCACCACCGGTGGAGCAAGGACGACGCCCACTTCCTGGAGCTGCGCGGCGAGCAGCAGCCGCTGACGCGGCCGGTTTCGATCTACGAGGTGCACGTCGGCTCGTGGCGGCTCAACACGCTCGAGGACAACCGCTCGCTGACATACCTCGAGCTCGCCGACGAGCTGTCGGCGTACGTCAACGATCTCGGGTTCACGCACGTCGAGCTGCTACCGGTGATGGCGCACCCGTTCACCGGCTCGTGGGGGTACCAGGTGACCGGGTACTTCGCCCCGTCCCCCCGATACGGCTCGCCCGATGACCTGCGCCAGTTCGTCGACCGGATGCACGAACGCGGCATCGGCGTGATCATCGACTGGGTGCCCGCCCACTTCCCGCGCGACGAGTTCGCGCTCGCGCGGTTCGACGGCACCGCGCTCTACGAGCATGACGACCCGCGGCGCGGCGCGCACCCCGACTGGGGCACGCTCGTGTTCAACTTCGGTCGCCATGAGGTGCGCAACTTCCTGATCTCCAACGCCCTCTTCTGGCTGCGCGAGTACCACGTCGACGGGATCCGGGTCGACGCGGTCGCATCGATGCTGTACCTCGACTACTCACGGCGCGAGGGCGAGTGGGTGCCCAACCGGTTCGGCGGCCGCGAGGACCTCGACGCGGTTGAGTTCCTCAAGGAGCTCAACGAGGTGATCTACAGCCAGGAGCCCGGGATCATCTCGGCTGCCGAGGAGTCGACCGCCTGGCCAGGCGTCTCGCGTCCCACCTACCTCGGCGGGCTCGGCTTCGGCTTCAAGTGGAACATGGGCTGGATGCACGACACGCTCGCCTACTTCCAGCAGGACCCGATCTACCGCCGCTATCACCACCACGAGCTGACCTTCAGCCTGATGTACGCGTTCAGCGAGAACTTCATCCTGCCGCTCTCCCACGACGAGGTCGTGCACGGCAAGGGTTCGCTGTACAGCAAGATGGCGGGCAGCGACGAATGGCAGAAGCTCGCCAACCTCCGTGCGTTGTACGCCTACATGTGGGCCCATCCCGGCAAGAAGCTGCTGTTCATGGGATCCGAGCTCGCCCAGCAGGCCGAGTGGAGCCACGAGCGGTCGCTCGACTGGCACCTGCTCGAGCAGCCCTCCCACGCGGGCATCCAGTCGCTCGTCCGCGATCTGAACCGCCTCTACCGCGACGAGCCGGCGCTGTGGGAGCTCGACTCCGACCCGGCAGGCTTCTGGTGGCTGGAGCCCAATGACGCCGACGCCAACGTGGTCGCGTTCGCGCGCGCGTCGCGCGACGGTGAGCGGGTACTCGTATTCGTCGCCAATCTGAGCCCGGTGTCGCGCGAGCGCTACCGGCTCGGCTTGCCGCGCTCGACCCGCTGGCGCGAGGCGCTCAACACCGACTCGACGTATTACGGCGGCAGCGACGTCGGCAACCTCGGGGGCGTGCAACCAGAACCGATCCCGTGGCACGGCCAAGAGGTGTCGGCCGAGCTCACGCTCCCCCCGCTGGCAGCGGTCTGGCTCGTGCCGGATGAGTGACCGTCTGCCGTGGGAGCGGCCGCTCGGCTCCCGCGTGCTGGACGATCACCGGACCGAGTTCCGCGTCTGGGCCCCGTCCGCGCCCTCGCTCAAACTGTGGGTGGCCGGGAGGGGAATCGAGCTGCACGCTGCCGGCTACGGCGTGTACGAGACGGTCACGACCGCCCAGCCCGGCGACGACTACTGGTATGAGATCGACGGTCAGCGGCTCCCGGACCCGTGCTCACGCTGGCAGCCCGACGGCCTACGGGGCCCGTCGCGGGTCCTGAGCTCGTCCGGGCAGCACCCCCCGTTCGAAAGGCCGCCGCTCAATCAGCTGGTCATCTACGAGCTGCATGTGGGGACGTTCACCGCCGAAGGGACGTTCGACTCCGCGATCGAGCACCTCGCTGGCCTCGCCGAGCTCGGGATCACGGCGATCGAAATCATGCCGGTGGCCGAGTTCCCCGGCGCCCGCGGGTGGGGCTACGACGGCGTTTACCTCAGCAGCGCGCACTCCTCCTACGGCGGCCCCGAGGCTCTCCGGCGGCTCGTCGACTCAAGCCACGAAGCCGGGCTCGCGGTAATCCTCGACGTCGTCTACAACCACCTCGGTACCTCGGGCGTCGAGGCGATGGAGGCCTTCGGCCCGTACTTCACGAGCAAGTACGAGACCCCGTGGGGCAAGGCGATCAACTATGACGACGCCGACAGCGATCCGGTCCGCGAGTGGGTCTGCCAGAGCGCCGAAGGGTGGATCGCCGAGTTCGGGATCGACGGGCTGCGGCTGGACGCGATCCACGCGATCTTCGACTCCAGCGCCGAGCACATCGTCGCCGCCGTCGCGCGGCGCGTGCACGCCGTCGACCCGGGCGCCTACGTGATCGCCGAGTCGGGCCTCAACGACCCGGCCGTGATACGCCCGCGCGAGCGCGGCGGCCACGGCTGCGACGCCGCCTGGTCAGACGATTTTCACCACGCGCTGCACGCGCTGTTGACCGGCGAGCGCGACGGCTACTACGCCGACTTCGGCCGCGTCGGCCAGCTCGCGAAGGCGCTTCAGCGCCCGCACGTGTTCGATGGCGGCTATTCGTCGTTTCGCCGCCGGCGGTTCGGCGCGCCCGCCGACGACGTGCCTGTCAACCGGTTCGTCGTCTACTCCCAGGACCACGACCAGGTCGGCAACCGCGCCTTCGGCGACCGGCTGCCCCCCGGACCTGCAGCGGCTGGCGGCGCTGATAACGCTGACGTCGCCGTTCGTGGCGCTGCTGTTCATGGGCGAGGAGTACGGCGAGCGGGCGCCGTTTCAGTTCTTCTCAAACCATATCGACGAGGAGATCGCGATCGCCACCCGCGAGGGCCGGCGGCGCGAGTTCGCGGCGTTCGCCTCGTTCAACCAGGAGGTTCCCGATCCCGAGGACCCGGCGACCTTCGAGCGGTCAAAATTGACGCGGCAGGGCATCCCCGAGACCGTGGAGCTGTACCGCCAGCTGCTGGTGGCGCGCGTGCACCTCAATCCCGGCGAGGCCGAGGCGATCGAGTTCGACGAGTCGCAGCGGTGGCTTCGCCTCCGCCGCGGCCGCTGCGAGGTGCTCTGCAACTTCGGCACGGCGTGGCGCGAGCTGCACTGTGACGGCGATCAGATCGCGCTCGCCACCGACGGCCAAGCGGTTCTCTCCGATGCATCCCTCAAACTGCCGCCGATGTCAGGAGCACTGGTCAGGTGACGGAGGTATGGCCCGGACGTCCCTTTCCACTCGGAACGACCTGGGACGGCGAGGGCACGAACTTCTCGCTCTTCTCCGAGCACGCGGAGGGCGTCGACCTGTGCCTGTTCGACGATCGCGGCGAGGAGACCAGGATCGAGGTCACGGGCCGCCGCGCGCTCAACTGGCACTGCTTCCTCCCCGGCGTCGGTCCCGGCCAGCGATACGGCTACCGGGTCAAGGGCGCCTACGCGCCCGGCGAGGGCCATCGCTTCAACTCCGAGAAGCTGCTGCTCGACCCGTACGCGAAGGCGATCGAGGGCGTCGTCGACTGGGCCCACGACGCCAACGTGCTGCCCTACGTTCCCAACGGCGGCGAGGACGACGACTACGAGGCCGATGACGAGGACGACTCCGGCGCGGTTCCGAAAGTCGATCGTCGTCGACACCCGCTTTGACTGGGAGGGCGACGAGCCGCCGCGGGTTCCGTTCACCGACACGATCATCTGCGAGACCCACGTCAAGGGCTTCACGATGCGCCATCCCGAGGTCCGCGAGGACCTCCGCGGCACCTATGCCGGTCTGGCATCAGAGCCCGCGATCGCGTACCTCAAGGACCTTGGGATCACGGCCGTCGAGCTGCTGCCGGTCCACCACATCTCCGACGAGTCATTCCTGTTCGAGCGGGGTCTGACCAACTACTGGGGCTACAGCACGATCGGCTATTTCGCGCCGCACTCCGAGTACGCCGCCACCGGACGCCGGGGCGAGCAGGTGCCCGAGTTCAAGGGGATGGTCAAGGCGCTGCACCAGGCCGGGATCGAGGTGATCCTCGACGTCGTCTACAACCACACCGCGGAGGGCAACCACCTCGGGCCGATGCTCTCCTTCAAGGGGATCGACAACTCGGCCTACTACCGGCTGATGCCCGATGACCCCCGCCACTACATGGACTTCACCGGCACCGGCAACTCGTTGAACCCGGTCCATCCGAGCGTCCTGCGGCTGATCATGGACTCGCTGCGCTACTGGGTGATCGAGTGTCATGTGGACGGCTTCCGGTTTGACCTCGCAAGCGCGCTGGCGCGCGAGTTCTTTGACGTCGACCGCTTGTCGGCGTTCTTCGACACGATCCACCAGGACCCCGTCCTATCGCAGGTCAAGCTGATCGCCGAGCCATGGGACGTCGGCCCCGGCGGGTACCAGGTCGGCAACTTCCCGATCCTGTGGTCGGAGTGGAACGGGGTCTATCGCGACACGATGCGCGACTTCTGGCGGGCCCAGGCGAGCGTCGGGGACTTCGCGTCGCGGCTGTCGGGCTCCGCCGACCTGTACGAGTCAGACGGCCGCGACCCGTTCGCGTCGATCAACTTCATCACCGCGCATGACGGCTTCACGCTCCGTGACCTGGTCTCCTACGAGACCAAGCACAACGAGGCCAACATGGAGGACAACCAGGACGGCACCGATGACAACCGCTCCTGGAACTGCGGCGTCGAGGGCGAGACCGATGACCCGGCGATTCGCGAGCTACGGGCGCGCCAGCAGCGAAACTTCCTCACCACGCTGCTGGTCTCCCAGGGGACGCCGATGCTGCTCGGCGGCGACGAGCGCGGCCGCACTCAGCACGGCAACAACAACGCCTGGTGCCAGGACTCCGAGCTGTCGTGGTACACGTGGGCAGGTGGTCTCGAGGCCGAACAGCTCCGCGAGTTCACGCGCCGGCTGATCCGGCTGCGCCGCGATCACGTCACCTTTCGCCGCCAGACGTTCCTCCGGGGCCAGCTCGTCAACGGATTCGGGCTGCCCGACGTGTGGTGGTTTCGCACCGACGGGCGCAAGATGACCAGCCGTGACTGGCAGCACGGCGAGGCGGTGCTCGGAATGTGGCTCAACGGCCGCGCGATCGTCACCCCCGGACCGCACGGCGAGGAGATCGCCGATGACTCATTCGTGCTGCTGTTCAACGCCCACGCCGAGGACCGGGAGTTCAAGCTCCCGCGGCGAAGGATGGGCGCCCGCTGGGAGCTCGAGTTGTGCACTGCCGACCCGTCGCTACAGCCCGGCAGCGCCGCCTACGACGCCCAGGCGCTGATCAATGTGACCGCGCATTCGATCACGATCCTCAAGCGCGTCTCTTGACCGACTCTCCCTTCCGGGCGACATACCGCCTGCAGCTGAGTTCGTTGCTGGACTTTGCCGCGGCGCGCGAGCTGATCCCCTACCTGCGCGACCTCGGCGTCTCGCATCTGTACCTCTCTCCGTCACTGCAGGCCCGCGCCGGCTCGACCCACGGCTACGACGTCGTCGACCCGACTCGCATCTCGGACGAGCTGGGCGGCGAGTACGAGCTGCGGGCGCTGGCCGACGCCGCCCACGCGGCCGGAATGGGAATCGTGCTCGATCTCGTTCCCAACCACATGGCGATCGACGATGCCAACCCGTTCTGGACCAACCCCGATACCCGCGAGCAGTTCTTCGACATCGATCCTGAGACCGGCGCGCACCGCCGCTTCTTCGACATCGATGACCTCGCCGGCGTGCGCCAGGAGGATCCCGAGGTGTTCGCGCAGACCCACGCGCTCGCGCTATCGCTCGTCCGTGAGGGGATCGTCGACGGCCTTCGAATCGACCATCCCGACGGCCTCGCCGACCCGGCCCGATACTTCGAGCGGCTGCGCTCCGAGGGGGTCGAGCACGTCTGGATCGAGAAGATCCTCGAGTCATCTGAGCGCGTTCGTGACTGGCCGGTCAGCGGCACCGTCGGCTACGACTTCCTCAACGAGGTGTGCGCGCTGTTCGTCGACGGCAGCGCCGAGGCCTCGTTCACGTCGCTGTGGCGGGAGCTGTCGGGCGACGAACGCGATTTTGAATCGGTCGCGCTCGAGGCCAAGACCGAGCTGGCCAAGACGACCTTCCGGCCCGAGGTCGAGCGCCTGACAAGAGCCGTCGGCGACGAGCCGGCGCTCGCACCGGCACTCGCCTCGATGCCGGTCTACAGGACGTACGTCGAGCCGCTCGCCGGCGTCGTGGCCGCGGCCGACCGCGAAGCGATCGAGCAAGCTCAGATGCCGGCCGGGTTGGCCCAGCGACTGCTGCTGGAGCGCGACGCCCCAGCCGAGTTCGTGACCCGCTTTCAGCAGACCTCGCCGGCGGTCGTGGCCAAGGGCGTCGAGGACACGGCCTTCTACCGCTACGCCCGGCTGCTGGCGCTTTGCGAAGTGGGTGGGGACCCGGGCCGGTTCGGGCTGGCGGCCGACGATTTTCACGCAGGCTGCCTCGAACGGCTGCGCCGGTTTCCGCTCGCGATGCTCACCACGACCACGCACGACACCAAGCGCACGGCGGACGTGCGCGCCAGGATCGCAGCGCTGAGCTGGCGGCCGGCGCTCTGGGAGCAGCATGTCCGGCGGTGGATGACGGTGACCGATGAGCTGCGTTCAGACCGCGGCGCGCCCGACGACAGCGAGCGCTACTTCCTGTTTCAGACCCTCGCCGGCGTGTGGCCGATCGAGCTCGAGCGCCTCGAGCGCTACATGGAGAAGTCGCTGCGCGAGGCCAAACGGAACACCAGCTGGGTCGATCACAACACGGAGTGGGAACGTGACGTGCTCGGCTTCTGCGGCGCGCTGTACACGCATCGCGAGTTCCGGGCGGACTTCGAGCCGTTCGTGGACGAGCTGGCACGCGACGGCGATCGGATCGCGTTGGCGATGATCGCGCTGAAGCTGACGACCCCGGGGCTGCCCGATATCTACCAGGGCGACGAGATGGAGTTCCGCGCGCTGGTCGATCCCGACAACCGGCGCGCGGTCGACTGGAGCTGGAATCGGGCGATGCTCGCACGCCTGCAGGGCGGCTCGCAGCCGGACCGCCAGACGGCGAAGCTGTGGCTGACGATGCGCCTGCTTCATCTGCGCATCCGCCGACCGGACGCGTTCGCCGCCGGGTATGAACCGCTTGACGCCGGCCCGGGCTGCGTCGCGTTCCTTCGCGGTGGCGACGTGCTCGTCGTCGTCGCGACCCGCCGAGATGCGCCGGCGAGGTCGCTGACCGGGGTGAATGGCAGCTGGCGCGACGTGCTGCGAGGCGAGCGCTGGACCTTCGGCGAGCGCGTCCCGGTGCGCGACCTGCTCGGGCGCCGGGGGCTCGCGGTGTTCGAGCGAGCTGGTCCTTGAGCCGTCCGGGGCACCGACGCCCCGTGGTTTACCCCGACGACCATCCGTCCAGACGGCTCGCCTTCGCTTCCGGCCGGCGCTACCACTGCCGAGGACTGTGTTACCGGATCCTGGGATCCAAATCGGGCTCAGGCCCTCCGTTCCGTCCATCCGGGGATAATCGTGAAGCAGACCAACAAGTGGGCATCGTTCGCCGTCGCGATCGCTCTGGCGGCAGGCACGTGGCTCTCCTGCGCACCGGCGGCAGCGGCCGCGGTCACGGGTTCGACCGTATCGGCGCCCACCAACCCGTGCTTCTTTCAGCTGAACGGCGACAACCCGGGCGATCCTTCGCACCAGATCACCGTCTCCGGCACGACGACCAACGATGGGACATCGGGCAACGTCAATCTGGTCTGCACGTATGCGGAATTCGGCGGTGGCACCGGCGACACAACGCTGGCGTTCAACGTCGCGGTCAACCCCGACGGCACGTTCTCATGGACCGGCCCGCCGTTCAGCTCGTCTGAGCCGTGCGTTCTGCGCGCGGTGCCGGCCGGGCGCAGGCGCAAGCGGTAGGCCCAGCTCCGCGCCGCCCCGCGCTAGGCGTAGCCGTCGGCCGCCCGGTAGGGTCTGTCGCCGGTACATGCGCGTTCTGCTGATCTCCTGGGAGTACCCACCGATCATCGAGGGCGGCCTCGCCCGCCACGTCCGCAAGCTCTCAGAGCACCTGGTCGCCGAGGGGGTCGAGATGCACGTGCTGACCCGCGGCGGCGGCCGGCTCCCCGCGACCGAGGAGCGCCACGGGGTGGTCGTCCACCGTCTTCAGGAGCCCCCGTTCCCGAAGGACGTCAGGGCGTTCGTCCGTTGGGTCACGACGATGAACCGTGACATGCGCGAGTTCGGTGACCAGCTCGCCGACGCCCACAGTTTCGACCTCGTCCACTCCCATGACTGGCTCGTCGCGAGTGCCGCGCAGCGGATCGCGCGCCGGATCGACCGCCCGTGGCTGGTCACTGTCCACGCGACCGAGTACGGCCGCCACCAGGGATGGGTCGACAAGTACCCACAATCCCACATCCACGCCGCCGAGCGCGACATGGCCCGCAACGCCGACCACGTGATCACCTGCTCGCGCTACATGGCCAGCCACGTATCGAGCGTCTTCGGAGTTCCCGCGGGCCGCGTCACGCCGATCCAGAACGGGATCGACCCGGGCGACCTGGAGCCCGTCGCTTCGGACCTCGACGAGCTCCGCGCTCGTTACGCCGAGCCCGATGAGCGGCTCGTGCTGCTCGTCGGACGGCTCGTGTACGAGAAGGGCTTTCACCTCGCGCTCGATGCGCTCGCGCCGGTGATCGCCAAGCTCGGCGGGGTGCGGTTCGTGGTCGCCGGCACGGGCACCGCCGAGGCCGAGCTGCGCCGCCAGGCGTGGCGGCTGGGGCTGGATCGCAAGGGCGTTTTCCTCGGCTGGGTCGGCGACGACATGCTCCACTCGCTGTACCGAATCTCGGACCTGTGCATCGTGCCCTCGATCTATGAACCGTTCGGCCTCGTCGCGCTTGAGGCGATGGCCTCAGGCTGCCTGTGCGTGGTCGCCGATACCGGCGGCCTGCGTGAGGTCGTCCCGGCCGACGGCACGGTCGGTGTGCGATTCCCATCCCGTGACGCGGCCGCACTCCAGGAAGTGCTCGAACGGGTGCTCACCGACGACGACGAGCGCGCCCAGCTGGTCGTCGGAGGCGCGCGAGCATGTGCTGCGCTTCGACTGGGGCGAGGTCGCTCGTCAGACGCTTGCGCTCTACAGTGAGTTGGCGCCGTCGGGCCGTCCGCGGCTCGCGCCCAGCGGAGGCTGACCAGCCCCCACCGTCACCGCTTACGGTGCTCGATCTTGAGCTTGATGGTTCGCCTCGTCACCCTGCCGTGCAGCTCGGTGATCTTCGCGGCGATTTTGACGTGACCGCTGCGTGACCGGACGAACTTCTTGCCCGCCGGCGAGAGCTTGATCGCGAGCTTGTGCGAGCCCTTCGATCTGAGCGTGAACCTGCCCCTCCCGAGCGTGACGAGCTTGGTCTTCCTGCGCTTCTTGAGCGGGACCCGCGCGGCTGACGCGTGCACCACCACCGTTTCAGGGGCGGTGAGCACGATCGTGATCGTGCACGGGAAGGACGCGCAGCCGACGGTCAGGGTGACCGTCGTGCCATCGGTCGTGGCACCGCCGCCGACCGTCGCGGGCGCGATCGCGTCTGACGCTTTGAACGACTGCGCGAACACCGACCCGTTGTCGAGCCACGTCGCCCAGCCCTGCTTGGCTCCGTTGACGCTGCTGTTCAGCGATCCGACGCCTCCGTCGCTGTTCTTATCGAGCGTTCCCGAGCTCCAGGAGGAGCCCCCATCGGCGCTGTAGGAGAGGGTCACGGGGCCGCCCGCGCCGCCCAGCAGGTAGGTGGCGTAGATGCCGCCGGCTCCGTCCTGTGAGAGCGCCGATTGCTGTTCGCCCTGGGGGGCTACAACGACCTGAGGCGTGTCGAATTTCTCGGTGCTCGCGTCGAAGCGGTGGTAGATGGTCCTTCCGGTCTCCAGATCCTCGAGGATCCCGAACCCGCTCGGGCCGCCGCCGACGGCGGCGTACTGGGTGTTGCAGTCGGCCTGCGTGACCGGGACCCGCCAGGCGCTGTTGGGCTGGCCAGGTGAGATGTTGTAGTTATTGGTCGCGCTCTGGTTGCCCGCGCCGTAGACGTACGCGGTCCCGAAATCCTGCGAGCACCCGAGCGGCCCGTTGGTGAACAACGTCTCGAAGATACCCAGCACGCCCGGGGAGGCGCCAGCCTCGGCAGCAAACTGGCCGGGTTCGTTCCCGAGCTGGTCGGGGTTGGTCGATGGCTCCAGGGAGGCGAACCCGGCCGGACACCTGAGCCGCGAGCATTCCGGTGGCGAGCTGAGCGGGAATGCGTTGAACGTCGGTCCCGACGACCCGGCGGTGTCCCAGCCATAGCCCAGCACGCCCGTCCCGGGCACGATCACGGCGCCAACCGGCTCGGTGTCGGCGTTGAGGATGCCGGTGCTGACCGAGACCCCGCCGTCGACCAGAATCCATGTCGCGCCCCCGTCAGTCGACTGCCACTCCTGCTCGGGCTCGAAGCTGTGAACGTCGCCGCTCGGAGTTCCGAACACGTCGGCGAGGATCACCAACGTGCCGCCGTCGGCGAGTACCTGGACGCCGTCGATGTGGCCCACTCCGAAGGCCAGCGGCAGGTTTCCGCTGTGCGAGCAGGCGCTCGCACCGGCGGGGACCACGCAGTACTGGACGTAGTCGGCGGCGCCTGAGGTCTCCTGCTGGTTGGCCCATGCGATCACCGCGTCGCCCGCATTGTCGACCGCGATCGCCGGCGGCCCGCTCGACAGCGGCGAACCGACCTTGACCGGGGTCGCGGCCGCCGATGCGTCCGCCACTCCCGCGACCGCGACCGTGATCGCGCTCGCAAGAACGCCGATCAGCGCGATCCGGCGAAGCAGTGCGCGGACCCACTGCTGCCGTCCCTCGATATAGGACATGCCGTCCCCGTTTGATCCCGTGGCTGATCGTGCGCTCCGCCAGCGAGCGGTACGAACGATTTCACACGGGCGCCACGGAGGCAACCCCTTTCAGACCCCGTTAAAGGCCGAGGGCCCGGCGCGCAAGCGCCGAGCCCTCAAAACACTCGCCTGTGAAACGGATTACATCATCCCCGACATGTCGGGCATGCCACCGCCGCCGCCACCGCCGCCATCCTTCTCCGGGACCTCGGCGACGATCGCCTCGGTGGTGAGGATGTTCTTGGCGATCGAGGCCGCGTTCTGCAGCGCCGAGCGCGTGACCATCGCCGGGTCGATGATGCCCTCGGCGACCAGGTCGACGATCTCGCCGTTGGCCGCGTTGAGGCCCTGACCCTTCTTGGCCTTGCGGACGTCGTTGACGACGACCGAGCCCTCGAGGCCGGCGTTCTCGGCGATCTGACGGAGCGGCTCCTCGAGCGCGCGGACGACGATCAGCGCGCCCGTCCGCTCGTCCGGATCGTCGAACAGATCGACGTTGAGCGCCTTCTGAGCGGCCAGCAGCGCTACGCCGCCGCCCGGCACGATGCCCTCCTCGAGCGCCGCACGGGTGGCCTGCAGCGCGTCCTCGACGCGGTGCTTCTTCTCCTTCATCTCGGTCTCGGTGGCTGCGCCGACCTTGACCACCGCGACGCCGCCCGACAGCTTGGCGAGGCGCTCCTGGAGCTTCTCGCGGTCGAAGTCGGAATCGGTGTTCTCGACCTCGGACTTGATCTGGTTGATCCGGCCCTTGATCGCATCGCTCTCGCCGTTGCCGTCGACGATCGTGGTCGTGTCCTTGGTCACCACCACGCGACGGGCGCGGCCGAGCTGCGAGACCTGTGTGTTCTCGAGCTTCAGCCCCATCTCCTCGGTGATCACCTCAGCGCCGGTGAGGATCGCGATGTCCTCGAGCATCCGCTTGCGGCGGTCACCGAAGCCCGGCGCCTTGACCGCGACGCCGGTGAACGTGCCGCGGAGCTTGTTGACGACCAGCGTCGCGAGCGACTCGCCCTCGACGTCCTCGGCGATGATCAGCAGCGGCTTGCCCGACTGGATCACCTGCTCGAGCACGGGGAGCACGTCCCGGACCGAGCCGATCTTCTGGTTGGCGATCAGGATGTACGGGTCCTCGAGGACGGCCTCCATCCGCTCCTGGTCGGTGACCATGTAGGGGCTGATGTAGCCCTTGTCGAACTGCATCCCCTCGGTGAACTCGAGGTCCATGCCGAACGTCTGGCCCTCCTCGACGTTGACCACGCCGTCCTTGCCGACCTTGTCGATCGCGTCGGCGATCACGTCGCCGATCTCGTCGTCGCCCGCGGAGATCGTTGCGACTCGGGCGATCTGATCCTTGCCTGAGATCTCCTTGGACTGCGACTCGATGTTCTTGACGACGTTGTCGACTGCCTTCTCGATGCCGCGCTTGAGCGCCAGCGGGTTGGCCCCGGCGGCGACGTTCTTCAGACCCTGGCGGACGATCGCCTGGGCGAGCACGGTCGCGGTGGTGGTGCCGTCACCGGCGACGTCGTTGGTCGCGGTCGCGACCTCGCGGACCAGCTGGGCGCCCTGGTTCTGGAAGACGTCCTCGACCTCGATCTCGCGAGCGATGGTGACGCCGTCGTTGGTGATCGTCGGCGCGCCGAACTTCTTGTCAAGGACCACGTAACGGCCCTTCGGGCCGAGCGTGACCTTGACGGCGTTGGCTACCGCGTCGACGCCCTGCTCGAGCGCCTTGCGGGCCTCCGCCTCGTACTTCAGTTCCTTATGTGCCATTTTGTTTCTGTTCTCCTAAAGGGTCTACTGGACCTTTGCCAGCACGTCTGACTCGCGGAGGACGAGCAGCTCCTCGCCGTCCACCTTGATCTCGGTGCCGCCGTACTTGCTGTAGAGGACCTCGTCGCCCTCGGCGACGTCGAGCGGCGTGCGCTTGCCGGTGTCCTCGTTGACCTCTGCCGTCACCGACGGCGAGAACCTTGCCCTTCTGGGGCTTCTCCTTGGCGGTATCGGGCAGGACGATCCCACTTGCGGTGGTCTCCTCCTCCTCGATGGCCCGTACGATCAGGCGATCGCCGAGGGGCTTGAGCTTCATGTGACCAGACCTCCGGTTGAAGTGTTGCGAAATCAGTCGCTTGGCACTCGACGCACTGTGAGTGCCAGCGCGCTCAGCACTATAGCTCGCCCGACAGCGCTAATCAAGGCTAATTTGGCACTCTGGTGTTAAGAGTGCCAGGAAAATCGGCCGCGCCGAGCCCAGTTGTAGGCTAGTGCGCGATGGCCGCGGAGCTCGAAGAACGGTTCAAGGGGTTGCCGGTGGACGAGTACGGCGACGGGCTGCTGGTCGTCCAGGCGCAGACCCACAAGGCCCGCCGACGCGGCCTGTCACGACTTGACGCGCTCGCCCCCGAGCACGCGCTCCACATCCCGCAATGCCCCGCCGTGCACACGTTCGGGATGCGGTTCGCGCTCGATCTGATCTGGCTGCGCAGCAACGGAACCGTCGTCCGGATCGACCGCGAGATCGTCCCGCGGCGGATGCGGTTCTGCTCGCGGGCCCGGTCGGTCGTCGAGACGGTCGCCGGCCGGGCGGACGAGTTCGTGGCGGCCGGCGTCGGGAGCGCGAAGGACTAGTTGCGAGCCCCGCCGAGACCGTGAATCCGGTCCCGGAGCTGCTCCGGCGGGCTCTCGATGATCTGCGAGAACCGCACGACCGTGACCGTGTCGTCCTTGGAAACCTTGCGGCCGTAGATCTGCTCGAGGAAGTGGATCATCTCGTCGACGCGCCGGAACTCGGGGTTGTCGTGCTCGATCTCGCGCGGTGAGAGGTCTCTGACGCGCTTGACCTCGACCTGGTCGATGACCGCCTGGAAGATCTTCTCGCGCGGCGAATGCTGGTAGCCGATCGTGACCAGCACGCAGTCGTTCTTGCGGTACTTGTGGGACTTGTCGCCTAGCCGGATGGTCGCGGTCTTGCGCCCGCGGCGGAGTTGATCGCCGAACACCGACGAGTAGAAGTTCAGAACCTTCACGGCTAGTCGCTCCTCAGGGAGTTGAATGGCTTGGGCAGCCTACCGGTCCTGTGTCGTTTGCGACATGGCGCGCCGCACCATCTCGCGCTCGCCCTCATAGGTGAGTTCGCGCGCTGCCTGCGCGAGCGGGAGCCACCGGGCCTCCTCGATCTCGTGGTCGTGGTCGGCGACGTCACCCGAGGAATATCGGAACAGAAAGAAGCGGACTCGTTTGGCCACCCTGCGCCCCCGGCGCTCGTAGGTGTAGCTCACCTCGCCGAGCTCGTCGACGAGCTCGCCCGAGACGCCGGCCTCCTCGGCGACCTCCCGACGGGCCGCCTGCTCCGGGGTCTCGTCGCCGTCGAGATGACCCTTCGGTAGACCGAGCACCCGGCGGCCGTCTGACGAGCGCTTGACCGGCACGATCACGACGACTCGGTCGCCGTCGACGACCACGCCCCCGGCCGCGAAATCCCGGATCTTGGCCTCCCGCGACTCAGAAGACATACCGCTCGAGCGCGCCCGGGTCGTGCACCGTCAGCCGGCCACGGCCCTGGGTGATGATTCCGGCGCGCTCGAGCACCGCCAGGAATCGGCTCGCCGACTCGCGTGAGGAACCCGCCAGCTGAGCGAGATCGCTCTGTGTCGCCATGATCAGCACGTCGCGATCGCCTGCGCCCTCGGCCCGCGCCGCCGCGACCAGCTCGGCGAGCACCGCCGCGACCCGGCTCTGCACCGTCTGGAATGACTGGCGCGAGAGTCGCTCGTTGGTCTCGCGCAACCTGCGGCTCAGCGCCGCGAGCAGCTTGACCGCGATGTCGGGGTGCTCGCGTAGCGTGCGGCGCATGTCCCCCGCCAGGATCGCGATCACCTCGGTTTCCTCGAGCGCCTCGACCGTCGCCGAGCGCTTCTCCTCATCGAAGATCGCAAGCTCGCCGAAGATGTCGCCAGGTCCGAGCGTGGCGAGCGTGATCGTCCGCCCGTCCTTGTGCTCGCGGATCGCGCGCACGTGCCCGGAGCGAACCACGTAGCAGGTGTCGCTGCGGTCACCCTCGCGGAACACCGACTCCCCCACCCTGAACGTACGCGGCACCGTCACCTCGGCGACCCTCGCCAGATCGTCGTCGCCGAGCGCCGAGAACGCCGGGACGCCGTGAAGGAGCGCGATCATCTCCTCGCTGGTCGCGACCATGTCGTGCAGTGGATATCACACGCGCACCCCGGCCCGGTGGGCCGCGATCGATATTTGCTGCGCTTGGCCCGCAGCCGGGCCGCCGGCCTGCGGAACGGTCAGACGAGGTCGAGCGCGTGCTCGCGCCGGCGCCGGCGGATCCAGAACCCGACCCACAGGATCAGCGCGATCACCAGCCCGACCGGCACCATGATCGCGAGCGTGATCAGCGCCGCTCCGGCGGCGACCACCAGCACCCGGCCGGCGTCGTGTGCGGCCTTGCCGATCGTGAACGAGCCACCGCCGGAGACCGGATGGCCCGGCGCCGAGGCGGCGTTGATCGTGACCGCGATGTTGCTGAAGCTGACCTGACGGTGAAGCGAACGGAGCGTCGACTGATCACGGGCGATCGTCGCCTCGACGGCGGCGATCTGCGCCTTGAGGCCGTCAATCTCGGCGGTCGTGGTCGCCGCGGCGAGCTTGCGCAGCAGCGCCGCGTGCAGTGCGCGCGCATCGGCGAGCCGCATGCCCGCGCCGCCGACCTGCTGGGTGATGTCCTGGGTCGAGTCGGTGCGGGAGACCACGGACGCGCCGTGCAGCCGTGACAGCGCTCCCATCGTCTGGCTCAGGTTGGCGCTCGGCACACTCAGCTCGAACTGCGCGTAGCCGTTGGCGCTGTTGGTCGCGGTCACCTGCGAGCTCTTGACGACCCCGTTCTGGGCCGAGATCACGTTGAACACCTGCTGGGCGACGGTGTCGACGTCCTTGGGGTTCGTGGACAGCGACAGCTGGGCGGACTGGACGATCTGGCGCCCCGCGGTCGGGGCGGTCAGCGCGGGGGCTGCGGAGGCCACCTGCGACGACCCCGAGGCCTGCGACGACACCGATCCCGACAAGGTGCCGGCGGCGCTGTCGGTGGTCAAGGGCGTGCCGTGGGAAGCAGCCGCGCGCAGGTCAGGCTTCGCAGTCCGCACCGCGCCACCCGCGGCAGCCTTCGGCACGCCCGCTGCCGCCGAGCTCGCGCGGCGGAGCTCGAGCTGGCAGAGCTCCCGCCGTTGATCGCGCCGCCGCTCGACACGACGATCACGACCGCAGCCGCGGCGGTGGCCGCAAGCGCCACGCCCGGCGCGAGCAGCCACCGCCGCCGTTCGCGCCGCGCCGGCGCGGACGCCGGCAGGGAGAAGCGGCGCGCGACGCGCTCGTCGAGCTCGGCCGTGAACGCGGCGCTCGGCACCGGGCGCTGGCCGGCGAGGATCAACGTCAGCTCCGCGAGATCCGCGTACTCGGGTTCGACCGCCTCGCCGGCCAGGGTCGCGTCGATGACCTCGAGCGCGATCGTCTCGGCGTCATCAAAGTGATGCATCACAGGCCTTCCTCAGCTTTTCCATCGTTCGATATACGAGCGTGCCGGCGGCCGACTCGCTGACCCCGAGCACTCGTGCGAGCTCGGCGTTCTGCAGCCCCGCGTGGAACTTCAGCGCGATGATCTCCCGCTCGCGGGCCGGGAGTTTTGCGAGCGCCTGCTTGACGAGCGTCCTGCGCAGCGCCACCTCGGCGCCATCCTCGACGGCGAGTTCGGTGGTGTCCTCGGGCTCGGTCACCAGGGTCGCGACCCGCTTGCGGCGCCGAAGCTCGTCGAGCGCCGCGTTGCGCGCGATACCGAACACCCAGGCGCGTTCCTCCCCCCGCCGGCGGTCGAACGTACGACGACGGCGGTAGGCGCGCTCGAACGCGAGCGCGGTGATGTCCTCTGCCGCCGAGCGGTCGCCGAGCAGGGTCGACACATACGCGAACACGTCGTCGCGACTGGACCGGTAGAGCGCCTCGAATCGCTCCCAAGCGCTCTGGGCCTCGGTCGATCCTCGGAGCGTCTGGGAGTCGATCACACCCTCACTACGAACCAGTGGTCAATCCATCACAAGGTCGATATCGTCAATCTCGTGCGGCTCGCACTGGCCACAACGGTACTCGCGCTGGGACTGCCCGCCGCGTCAATCGCAGCGACGGCGACACAGCCTGTCCGCGACCCGACCCGGGGCCAGGTCCAAACGGCGATCAAGCGCGCCGAGCGCTCGAAGTCGTTGTGGGCGACGGTCAACATCTGCAACAGCAACCCCAAGCGGGACACGATCGGGATCCGGGGACAGATGCCGACGCTCGGATTTGCCGCCTGGCTGTCGATGGACATCGAGCTCAACAGCTACTCCACCGCCAAGAAGCGCTTCATTCCCGACTCGAGCACGGAAAAACTCATCAGGCTCGGTCGCTTGTCCACCGGTCTCCAGCAACAGGGAGCGCTGTACACCTTTCAGCCGGGCCACTTCCTCGTGAACGCCTCCGTGAGGTTCATCTGGCGGCGGTCAGGCAAGCTGCTCGGCCAGACGACCCGGACGACGACTGCGCTGCCCGCCCACACGGCCTTCCGGACGCACTACAGCGCGCAGCAGTGCCGGATTCACTAAACCGACGAACGCTTTAGTCCGCTACGGACTCAACGGTTCCAAGCCGTCGAACAACCGCGGGTCATTGGTGATCACGCCGGTCACCCCCATCGCCTCAAGCGCCCTGATCCGCGGCTGCTCGTCGACCGTCCACACGTAGATCTCACCGCCGGCACCCCGCACCCGCGCCACCAGCCGCGGCGTGATCAGCCGCCAGTGCGCCATCAGCGCATTGCACTTGCCCGACCGGATCGCGCGCGCGGACACGCAACGGGAGGAACTCGCGCCACACCAGCACGACGACGAACATCGGAATCCACATCAGCCGATTTCGGAACGGGTCCTGTCTGAGCTTCGGCACCGACCACCCGAGCCGCACCATGGGATGCGCCGCCCTGATCTCGGCCAGGCTCTCGCGGAACTGGCTCGAGATCAGCGCCCTGTCGACGAGCCCGTGGGCTGCTAGCGCCTCGACGACCTCGAGCTCATAGCCGGGCAGCTTGAGGTCGACGTCGAACTCGACGGCTGCGAACTCGTCGGATGCGAGGTACTCGAGACCCTCCCGCAAGGTCAGCGCCTCCCGCGACCCGAGGTCGGTGTAGTCGTGGGCGAGGACGAGGCGCCCGTCCGCGCGGCTGGGCAGGACGTCGAACTCGATCATGTCGACCCCGGCCGCGAGCGCAGCGTCGAAGCTCGCGCGCGTGTTACCGGGCGCGATCAGATCGGCGCCCTTGTGTCCGACGCGTTTCAGTGGGCTTACCGTTGACATCCGGGACACCAGAATGTAGTGCGGTTCTCGTCGCCCTGGCTTTTGGCCGTGATCTTCGTCCCGCATCGTGGGCACGGACGGCCGGCCCTGCGGAACACGTGGGCCTCGCGCTGCATCCGGCCGGTGCTCGCCGACTCGTGCATCCCCGGCCGCAGCGCGTCCACGACCGCGATCGCCTCCTGATCGGACACGTCCGACACCCGCCGCCACGGGTCGATCCCCGCCAGCCAGCATCCCTCGGACTTCCAGATGTTCCCGATCCCGGCGACGTTGCGCTGATCGAGCAGAGCGTCGCCGATGCCGCGCGTCTGATCGTCGGCGCGCAGGCGGGCGAGGAACCGCTCGCGGTCGAACTCGGGCGCCAGCACGTCGGGTCCGAGCTCGGCCAGTCGACGATCGAAGCGCGTGCGCCCCTCGGTCAGCAGTTCGAGCACCGGCCCGTCGAATTCGACCACCTCGTGCGCCCGGCTGTGGATCACCAGCCAGGCCCGTCGCGGCGCGCGATGCCACCGCCGGCCGGACTGGTAGATCCCCCAGGAGCCGGTCATCCGCAGCTGCGAATGGATCACCAGATCGCCCTCGAACGCGAGAAACAGGTGCTTGCCATGCGTCCGGACCTCAGTCACCGCGCGACCGGCGAGGCGCTCGGGCCAGCGATCGTGCAGGTGGCGCGCCTGCGGGGTCAGGATCTGCTCCGGCACCGCCCCGACCAGTACGGGCCGCATCCTGTCGGCCGCGTACGCGATCGTGTCGCCCTCGGGCATCCCGCGTCAGGCGCTGAGCGTGAGCCGCCGCGGCCCCTCCTGGAAACCGAGCGCGATCAGCGCCGGCGCCAGCGCCGATCCCATCGCAGCCTGGCCGTCGACCCTTTCGAGCGCAAGGCGCTTGATCGCACCGCTGCGGACCCGATCTACGAGCGCCGCGAGCGCGGGCTCGAGGCGGCCGTCATCGGCCGGCACGAGCGTCTGCAGCGCCCTGCCCCCGCGCTCGAGGTACAGCACCGGCTCGCCGCCGGCGAGGACGACGTACGCGCCGGCCGTCCGCGCCGGCCGCCGTCCATCGACCTTGGGCCACGGCAGCGCGGCGCCGTACGGCTGCGCCGGGTCGACGGCGGCGAGCACGAGCGGCGGGCTGTCGTCGCCGGCGCGCGACCGAAGCCGCTCGACCGCGCCGGGCAGCGCGAACTGGGCGCCACCGAGGCCCTCGAGGAAGTAACCACGCCTCGCGACACCGAGGGTCTCGAGCTGGGACAGCTCGGAGTAGATCGATGAGAAGCCGCCGGGGATCCCCTCGGCGAGCACCTGCTCACGCGTCAGGATCCCGTAGCGCTCGAGCAGCAGCTCGCCGACCGCTCGCCGGCGCGCGGCTGGGTCGACCTGAGCCCGCAGGAGCGGCTCGGTCAGTGACCAGCGACCCTGTACCTGGGCCGCGGCGCCGTCGCGGCGACGGCCCGCTCCAAAGCGCCCGCGGCGCGCGGCCGCTCGCCGGGTGTGCTCGCGCTGGGCACGCGCGAGCGTCAGGCGCGGTGCGCGCAGCGGTGCGAACGCGTCGTTCGTCGCCTCGCCGGCCCAGGCCAGATCCCAGAGCGCCTCCTGGATCTCCTCTGGGGAGAGCGGAACGTCGACGAGCAGGTCTGTGAAGAAGCAGGCACCGGCGGCAAGACGGGCGCGGATCGCCTCGTGCTGCTCAGACGAGGGAGTCTCGCCGCGATAGGGCGGCGGGCCGAGCACGGCAAGGTCGTCGCGGTAGTAGAGCGCGACCCGGCCCGAATTTCGCCCCAGTGCTCCGGCGCCGATCCAGACCAGCTCGCCGCTCGCGCACAGCTGGTCCATCCAGACCGGCGAATAGGCGCCCACGCGGCGCGGGAGCACGTCTCGCTCCCACACGTCGGCCGGGAGCGGGAGCCCCTGCAGCGGGACGAGCACCTCGCGCAGGCGGTCGACGCCGGCGCCCGACGGCGGGTGGCGATCGATCCCCTGCCAGGCGGGCAGAAAACGTGCCAGCTCACGCTGCTCGGCGGGCTCGATCTCCTTGCGCAGCACCGCCAGCGAGGCCCGGCGCAGGCGGCGCAGCACGTCCGGTTCGCACCACTCGCGGTCCGAGCCGCCGGGACGCAGCTCGCCCCTGACCACCACGCCATCGCGTTCGAGCTCGCGCAGGACGCTCGACGCATCGATCCCATACCGGGCCCTCACATCCGCGGTCGTGAATGGGCCGTGCGTGGCCGCGTACCTGCGGATCAGTTTCGAGAGCGCGTCCGGCACGTCCTCGAGGAACACGGCCGGCAATCCGCCGGGCGGGGCGGCGCCGAGCGCGTCCCGATACAGCCCGGCGTCGGCGGCGTCGATCCAGCGCTCCTCACCGTTGATCCGAACCCTGGCAACGCGCCGCTCGCCGCCGAGGTCGTCCAACATGTCTCCGGGAACTAGGCCGTCTAGTACTCGCTGGCGGAGCTCCGCCTCCGTCAGGTCGCCGATGCGCCGCAGCACGTCGAGCAGCGCATCGCGGGAAGTGGCCCGGGTCGGCTCCGACAGGCACTGCAGGTCGGCCTCGACCTGCTCCAGGGCTCCCGGATCGATCAGATCGCGCAGCTCCTCCTGCCCGAGCAGCTCGCGCAGCAGGTCCCGATCGAGCGACAGCGCGGCCGCCCGGCGCTCGGCGTTGGGCGTGTCGCCCTCGTACATGTAGGTAGCGACGTAGTCGAACAGCAACGAGGACGCGAACGGCGACGCGGTCGCGGTCTCGACCTCGATCAGCGAGATCTCGCGCCGCGCGATCGACGTCAGCAGCGACACCAGGCCTGGCACATCGAGCACGTCGCGCAGGCACTCCCGGTAGGTCTCGAGGATGATCGGAAACTCGCCGTACTTCTTGGCCACCTCGAGCAGCGACTGGGACTTCAGCCGCTGCTGCCACAGCGGTGTCCGCTTGCCCGGCCGGGCCCGCGGGATCAGCAGCGCGCGGCCGGCGTTCTCTCGAAACCGCGCTCCGAACAGCGCCGACGATCCCAGCTCGGCGACGATCAGGTCCTCGATCTCGTCGGGCTCGAGCATCACCATCTCGGCGCCCGGCGGCTCCTCGGCATCGGGGAGATGGACGATGATCCCGTCGTCGGAGTAGATCGCGTCGGACTCCAACCCGAACTCGTCGCGGATTCGCGCGCTCAGCGCCAGCGACCAAGCCGCGTGCACCCGGCCCCCGAACGGGCTCAGCACGCACAGCCGCCAGTCTCCGATCTCGTCACGGAACCGTTCGACCACGATCGCGCGATCTGACGGGATCACGCGGGTGGCCTGCTGCTGCTCGGACAGGAACTCGACCAGGTTCTTGGCGGCACGGCGGTCGAGGTCGTAGTCGCGCTCGAGCGTCTCGGGCGACTGGTCGACGGCCCAGCGGGAGAAGGCGCCGATCGCCTCGCCGAGCTCGCGCGGGCGCCCGACCCCGTCGCCCTTCCAGAACGGGATCGCGCCCGGGATTCCCGGCGCGGGGGTGACGATCACGCGATCGCGGCCGACCTCCTCGATCCGCCACGTGGTCGCGCCGAGCAGGAAGGTCTGCCCCGGCCGGGCCTCGTAGACCATCTCCTCGTCGAGCTCGCCGACGCGGCGGCCGTCGGGCAGGGTGACCGAGAACAGGCCCCGGTCGGGAATCGTGCCGGCGTTGGTGACCGCGAGCTGGCGCGCGCCCGGACGGGCTCGGATCGTGCCGGCGACGCGGTCCCAAACGATCCGCGGGCGCAGCTCTGAGAACTCCGACGACGGGTAACGGCCGTCGAGCATGTCGAGCACGTTCTCGAGCTGAGTCCGCGGCAGTTCAGCGAAGCTGTGGGTGCGGGTGACGAGCGCGTACAGATCGTCGACGGCGACCGGCTCCTCCTCGGGCGCTGCGGCGGCGATCGCGACGACCTGCTGGGCGAGCACGTCAAGCGCGTTGCGCGGCACGACCGTGGTCTCGATCGCCCCCTCTCGCATCCGCCGCGCGACGACCGTGCACTCGAGCAGGTCACCGCGGAACTTGGGGAAGATCCGGCCGCGGCTGACGTCGCCGACCGAGTGGCCGGCGCGGCCGATCCGCTGCAGCCCGCGAGCGACGGACTTCGGCGACTCGATCTGGATCACGAGGTCGACGGCCCCCATGTCGATCCCGAGCTCGAGGCTCGAGGTGGCGACCAGGCACGGTAGCTCGCCCGCCTTGAGCATCTCCTCGACCACCGTCCGCTCCTCGCGGGCCAGCGAGCCGTGGTGGCTGCGTGCAATCTCGGCCTCGGCGAGGTCATTTAGGCGCAGCGCGATCCGCTCGGCGCTGCGGCGGTTGTTGACGAACAGGATCGTCGACTTGTGAGCCCGGATCAGCTCGAGCAGTTCGGGGTAGATCGCGGGCCAGATCGAGCGTCGGGTCGCCTCGGTGCCACCCGCCAGCGGATCGAGGTCCGGCGCCGGAGTCTCGTCGGGCTCGACCATCGACTCGACCGGCACTCGGATCTCGAGATCGAGCTCCTTGCGCACCCCGGTGTCGACCACCCGGCACGTGCGCCGCGGCCCGACCATGAACCTCCCGACCTCTTCGAGCGGGCGCTGGGTGGCCGACAGCCCGATCCGCTGCACGTCATTGCCGGCCGCCTCCGTCAGCCGCTCGAGCGTCAATGCGAGATGAGCGCCGCGTTTGGTCGAGGCGACCGCGTGGATCTCGTCGACGATGCACCAGCGCGTCCCCTCGAACACCTGCTGCGCGCGGCCGGTCAGCATCAGGTACAGCGACTCGGGCGTCGTGATCAGGATGTCGGGCGGCTCGCGCAGCATCCGCTGGCGCTCACGCTGCGGCGTGTCGCCGGTCCGGACAGCGACCTCGAGCTCGGCCCCGATTCCGCGCAGCGGCGTGCGGAGGTTGCGGTCGATGTCGTAGGAGAGCGCCTTCAGCGGCGACACGTAGACGAGGCTCGTGCGGCGCTGTTTGGGGTCGCTCGGGCGATCGGGATCGTTGGCGAGCTGGTCGATCGCGTACAGGAACGCGGCCAGCGTCTTGCCGGACCCGGTCGGCGCCGAGATCAGGACATGCTCGCCCGAGGCGATCGCGGGCCACGCCTGCTCCTGGGCCGCCGTGGGCCCGGCGAACGCGGCCGCGAACCACTCGCGCGTACGTGGACTGAAGGCCTCGAGCGACACCTCCGTCGAGGCTACCGGGTGCTACTCCTGGTCCATGAACGCCACCTGGGGCGACAGTCCCGCGCTGGTTTTCAGGGTGGCGATCCGGCGGCCGGGCTGGACCGCCGGGCGGGGTCTTGAGATCTGCGAACCCAGCCGCGCAGACAGCGCGTCGAGGTCCTCGACCACCACCACGAGCCCCCAGAAGCGCGCCGGACCCTCGGCCTCGGGCGCCTCGACGATCTCCATGATCGCCGGGCCGAGGCGGCGAAACCCCTGCCGGCGGCCCGCACGCTCGCTCTCGCGCCGCAGCGGCATCCCCCGCGCCTGCAACGTGGCGGCCGTGCGCTCGAAGTCAGGGGTGACGATCACGACGTGGTCGAGCGCGACGGCGCCGTTGTCATGCTCGACGGACGCAGGTGCAGCCGCGGCCGTGATCGTCGTAGACAGCCCGTCGATGTCACCGTCACCTTCCACCTCGGCCAGCGTCCACTCGGTGATCCCACGGCCCGGCACGCCGAGCTTGAGCCACAGCCCGCCCAACGCGAGCCGACCGCCCTCGGAGACCGTGAACCCGAGCGCCTCCCAGCGCTCGGGCGGGTCGGCGATCGCCAGCGCCGCCAGCCGCGCGCCCATCGGCTCAGACCAGCACCACGAGCTTGCCGCGCACATGCCCGGCCTCGCTCTCGCGATGCGCCTCGCCGATCTGCTCGAGCGCGAACGTGTTGGTCACCGGCAGCGTGAACCGCCCGGCCTCGATCGAGGCGGCGATTTCGGTCAGCACGTGGACCGCCCGCCGGGCACCCGCGCCACCGCTCAGCTGCACTCCGGTGGCCTGCGCGCCCGCGTAGTCGGAGATCGTCAGCACATGGTCTGGGTCGCCGGTCAGCGTGATCAGGTCCGGGAGCGCACCGCTGCCCGCCGCGTCGAGCGCCGCATCGATCCCGCCCGGGGCCAAGGCGCGCACCCGGTCGGCGAGCCCTTCGCCGTACGTGGTCGGCTCGGCGCCAAGCGAGCGCAGGTAGTCGTGGTTGATCTCGCTGGCGGTGCCGATCACACGGGCGCCGCGATCGCGGGCGATCTGGACCGCGGCGGTCCCGACGCCTGCCGGCGGCGCCGTTGACCACGACCGTGCTGCCCTCAGCGACGCCGAGCAGATTGAGCGTGCGGGTCGCGGTCTCGATCGCGACCGGCAACGCCGCGGCGCCCGCAAAGTCCAGCGAGGGCGGAATCGGCGCGTGATCGGACAGCAGCGCAAGCTCCGCGGCGCCGGCGCCGCCGGCGGCAAACCCGAACACCCGGTCCCCGACCGCGGCGTCGGTCACACCGTCACCAAGCTCGTCGATCACGCCCGCCAGCTCGCGCCCGGTGCTCTGTGGAAGGTCGCCGCCCATCCGGCCGCTGCGCACCTTCCAGTCGATCGGGTTGATGCCGACCGCGTGGACCTTGACCCGGACCTGGCCAGCCGACGGGTGCGGATCGGGCACGTCGACGATCTTCAGCACCTCCGGGCCCCCGAACTCGCTGAACTGAACCGCTCTCATCGTCACGCTCCTGGATGGGGTCTCCTCGCCCCCAGAGTGTGCCCACTGCCCACCCCCGGCTCGGACCTCCCCCCGCGAGGTGTGGAAAATCGCGCCCGCCGCCGGTGATCTTCCACGTCTGTCCCGCCCAGCACGCATTCGGTGGAAAATCGCAGCCAGCCGCGGCGATTTTCCAACGCCACGGCGCGCGCGGGGGTCACGCCGGCACCCGTCAGCCCCCGCCGGCCCCCAGCTCCCGCGCCCGCGCAAGCACCGCATCGAGCATCGGCTCGGTCAGCTTGCCGGTGAACGTGTTCTGCTGACTAGGGTGAAAGCACCCCAAGAGCGTGTACGGGCCGACCACGGCCTCGGCCCCGTGCCCGAACCGGGGCCGCGGCCTGGGCACCACCCCGGCCCCCGCAAGCGCGAGCACTCGCAGCGCGACATCCCACGCGAACGCTCCGAGGCACACGATCACGCTCGCGGTCGAGAGCAACGCCAGCTCGCGGACCAGGTACGGCATGCACGTGTCGCGCTCCACGGGCGTCGGCTTGTTCGCGGGGGGCGCACACCGGACCGCGGCCGCGATCCAGCAGCCCGTAAGCCGCAACCCGTCGTCGACCGACACCGACTCGGGCTGGTTGGCAAAGCCGGCCCGCCACAGCGCCGCAAACAGCCAGTCTCCCGATCGGTCACCGGTGAACACGCGCCCGGTCCGGTTGCCGCCGTGGGCGGCCGGCGCGAGCCCGAGCACCACGACGGTCGCGTCGGGGTCACCGAAGCCCGGCAGCGGGCGACCCCAGTACTCCTCGTCACTGAACGAGGCCCGCTTGACCCGCGCGACCTCCTCACGCCAGGCGACCAGGCGCGGGCAGCGCCGGCACGCCACGATCTCTTCCTCGAGCCGCGCCAGCTCGGAGCTCACGGCGGCGGCAGCAGACCGAAGATCAGCCGGTCGATCACCGGCGCGAGATCGAGCACATCCTCGGGGACGCCGAGCCTGACCTGGCGCGAGACGAGCTCCGAGATCGCCCCGACGACCGCGAACGTGTCCAGCGGTGAAGCGAACCGGCCGATCATCCCCCGCCGTGCGGCGGCGGCGTTCTCGGTATCGAGCACGTCGGCGAACGTCTGCAGGATCCGGTCACGGTGCTGGGCCGCGCGAGGGCCGGCGCCGATGATCTCGACCAGCAGCGTCTGCGCGAACTCGGGGTACTCCGACAGGGCCCTGAGGAACGCGCGCGTGCCGGCCTTCATCCGCTCGTGGGCGTCGCTGGGCGCGCTCGCCGCCGCGCTCGCCATCGACTCGCGCACGACCGCCACCGAGCGGTCAAACAGCGCCAGCATGCATTCCTCCTTGTTGGCGAAGTGCTCGTAGAAGGTCGCCTTCGACATCCCCGCGCGGCGGCTGATCGACTCCGAGCTCGCGCCCGCGTAGCCGCTCTGCGCAAACTCCGACGCCGCGGCGCGGAGCAGGCGCTCGCGCTGCAGCGGCAGCCGGACGTCCGGCGGCGGCGCGTGTCGCCCCCTGGCTGCGGTCATCTCATGCCTTCAGCGCCCGCCCGTAGTGGCGCTCGTAGTACTCCCGGTAGGCGCCCGAACGGATCGGCTCCCACCACCAGGCGTTGTCCCGATACCAGGACACGGTCAGCTCGAGACCATCCTCGAAGCGCTTGCGCGCCTGCCAGCCGAGCGCCTCGAGCTTCTCCGAGGAGAGCGAGTAGCGCCGGTCATGGCCCGGGCGGTCGGTCACATACTCGATCAGCGACTCGTCGGCACCGGTCAACGACAAGATCCGCTTGACCACCACGAGGTTCTCGCACTCGTCAGGACCGCCGCAGTTGTAGACCTCGCCGGGCCGGCCATGCGCGAGCACGTGTCCGATCCCGCGCCCGAAGTCCTCGACGAACAGCCAGTTACGCACATTGCGACCGTCGCCGTAGACCGGCAGGCGGTCGCCCGCCAATGCGTTGAGGATCATCAGCGGGATCAGCTTCTCGGGGTACTGGCGCGGGCCGTAGTTGTTTGACCCGCGGCAGACGAGCGTCTCGAGCCCGTAGGTGTGGAAGTAGCTGCAGACGAGCAGGTCGGCGCCGGTCTTGGTCGCGCTGTAGGGGCTCGATGGCGCCAGCGGCGAGGACTCGGCGAACGAGCCCGACTCAATCGAGCCGTAGACCTCGTCGGTCGACACCTGGACGTAGCGCAGCCCCCGCTCGCGCGCGGCCTCGAGCAGCACGTGGGTCCCCTGACCGTTGGTGACGCTGAACGCGAACGGGTCGGCGATCGAGCGGTCGACGTGCGTCTCGGCGGCGAAGTTGACGATCGCCTCGGCCCCCGAGACCGCATCGGCGACCGCGGCGGGATCCTCGATCGCGCCGTGGACGAAGCGGATCTCCTGCTCGACCTCGCGCAGGTTCTCGGTCCGGCCCGCATAGGTGAGCTTGTCGAGCACCGTGACCTCATCGCCGTGCTCACGCACGCGCAGGCCCACGAACGTCGAGCCGATGAAGCCCGCTCCGCCGCACACCAGCAGCTTCATGCGGTCACCCGGGCCGTGTTGGACATGAACGCCCGCAGGCCCTCCTGCCAGCTCGCCAGGACCGGCGCGCCACGCTCGCTGCGCAGGACGCTGTAGGCCGGCCGCGCGGCGGCGACCGGATACTCGTCGGTTGCGATCGCCTCGACCGCGCACTGCAGTCCGGCGCCCGCCACGATCGCCTGAGCGAACTCAAACCATGAGCACTCGCCGGCCGAGGCGATGTGCAGCACACCGGCGACTCGCTCGCTCGCGAGCGCGACCAGCGCGACCGCCAGATGACCCGTGTACGTCGGGCACCCAAGCTGGTCTGAGACCACGTTGATCTGCTCGCGCTCGGCCGCGATCCGCAGAATCGTCCTCGGGAAACAGTGGCCGCCGGCGCCGAACAGCCATGACGAGCGCACAATCGTGTGGCCGTCGGGCGCGGCGCGTGCGACCTCGACTTCGCCCTCGAGTTTCGAGCGGCCGTAGGCCGAGATCGGATCGGTCGGGTCGGACTCGAGGTACGGCGTCTGCTTGCGCCCGTTGAAGACGTAGTCCGACGAGACGTGGATCGTCCACGCTCCGGCAGCGGCGGCCGCCGCGGCGACGTTGCCCGCGCCGCGGCCGTTGGCCTCACGTGCGCTCGGCTCATTTCCCTCGGCGCCGTCGACGTTCGTCCAGGCGGCGCAGTTGATGACCGCGTCGGGAGCGGTATGCGCGACCGCCGCGTGGACCGCTTCGCGATCGGCGATGTCGAGCTCCCCGTGCGCCAGCGCGATCGGCTCGTTGCCGGCGCCCTCGCACGCGGCGCAGACGTCCTTGCCGAGCATCCCACCGGCTCCGGTGATCAAGATCCGCATCGCGCGTGAAGGGTAGAGGGCCGCCTCGGGCCCCGCCCCGCTCCGCGAGCGCGCCGGCGCCAGGCGCCACTGATCCCGCTCAGGAAGTCACGTCCAGCGTGACGCCGAGCCCGCGCAGCCGGACCTTGCCCAGCTCGGGGTAGTAGACGCTGTCGCCGGGGACGCGCGTGCCGTAGGCCAGATACGTAAGGCCCTCGTCGCCGGCCGTGATCGAATGCGCGACGCCGGTGCCGGGCGGCCGGGCGACCATGTCGCCGACCCGCAGCGGACACTCCTGATCGCCCAGCTGCAGCGTCCCGCTGCCGGCGAGCACGTAGAACAGCTCCTCCTCGAGCGCGTGGACGTGCGCGGGCGCCCCCGGGGCGCCCGGCCCGAGCGTGACGTGATTGAGCCCGGCCTTCGACGAACCCCCGGCGCGGCCGACCTCGCGGATCTGGCCGGCGCCGCGCCCGACCGGCTCGACGTCGTTGGTCTGCACGACGTTGGCGGGTCGCTCGGTCGGCTTGGGCGGTCTCAGCCGGCCGGCCCGGGCCTCCGCCGCGAACGGGTGGGGCGAGTCGACCGGGACCCACAGCGGCCCGCACCACATCACGCCCGCGCGCGGGAGATGGGTGATGTCGGTGTCCGAGCCGCTGCCGAACGCGAGCAGCTCGAGGCCGCCGTCGCCGGCGAAGAAGGTGTGCGGATCGCGGCGAGGTGGGTGGACGACCACGTCGCCGACCCCGACCAGGCACGCGTACTCGCGCTGCCAGCTGAGCCCGCTTCCGCTCAGCACGTAGAAGATCTCCTCCTCGTCGCCGTGCACGTGGACCGGCATCTGACGCGCTCCGGCCGGGACGACGTACCGGCTGCAGCCGACCCTCAGCGCGCCGGCCTCGGCGCCGAGCCGCTGGCGCTCGAACAGGATCTCGCCCGCGGACCCCTCCCCCGAGGGCGCCTCGTCGATGTTGATGACAAATGGGCGAGACGGCACGGGTCGGCGAAGGTTATCGGCGATCCGCGGACCCAAGTGGGCTGGCGTCACCCGACCGCAACAGGTACACCTACGGCGATGACCGACACGGGCGCGGAGTCGATGACCAGCAGCTACGAGATCCCGAGCGGCTGTTGCGACGAACTGCTCGACGCAGATGGCAATCCGCTGCCCCACGTCGCGTCGCTGATGGCCGCGCTGCAGCGGCTCGGCCCCGACGCCCTGAGCGCGGCCGGCAGGCGCCGGGACACGATCTTCATGCAGCAGGGGATCACGTTCGAGGTCGCCGGAACCGACGGCGAGCGCCGCGACCGGGCATGGCCGCTGGACCTCGTCCCGCGCGTCCTGACCGCGGCCGAGTGGACCACGATCAAGCGCGGATTGGCGCAGCGGATTCGGGCGCTGAACGCGTTCGTCGATGACGTCTACCACGCGCATGAGATCGTCCGCGCCGGGATCGTGCCGTGGTCGCTGATCGTCAGCCGTTCGAGCTTTGCGCGCCCGGTTCACGGCGTGCGCGCCCCGGGCGGCGTCTACTGCCACGTCTGCGGGTGCGATCTGGTCAGAGACGGGGACGGCCGCTGGCGTGTGCTCGAGGACAACGTCCGTACCCCGTCAGGGATCTCGTACGTGCTCGAGAACCGGGTCGCGATGACGCGGCTGGTGCCCGAGCTGTTCGCCGGCCACCGGGTGCGCGCGGTCGACCACTACCCGTCGCTGCTGCTCGACGCGCTGCGAGCGGTGGCGCCCGCGGCCGAGGGCCACCCGACGGTCGTCCTGTGGACGCCGGGCCCGCTCAACCCGGCCTACTTCGAGCATGCGTTCCTCGCCCGACAGATGGGCATCGAGCTCGTCGAGCCGGGCGACCTCGTCGTCCGCGACGCCGTCTGCTACATGCGAACGACCGCCGGCTTGCAGCGCGTCCACACGATCTACCGACGCCTCGACGATGACTTCATCGACCCGCTCGAGTTCCGCCCCGACTCGAGGCTCGGCGTCCCGGGCCTGGTGCGGGCCTACCGAGCCGGCACGGTCGCGATCGCCAACGCGATCGGCACCGGCGTCGCCGACGACAAGGCGATCTACTACTACGTCCCGGAGATGATCCGCTTCTACCTCGGCGAGGAGCCGATCCTCGAGAACGTCTCCACCTACCTGCTGTCGGACGAGCGCCAGCGCAGGGAGGTACTCCGGCGGCTGCACGAGCTGGTCATCAAGCCGACCTCGGAGTCGGGCGGCAAGGGCGTCTTCATCGGCCCTCACGCGAGCGAGGCCGAGCGCGAGGTGCAGGCGCGGATGATCGAGCACGAGCCGAGCCGGTTCATCGCCCAGGAGCTGGTCCATCTGTCGACGGCGCCGACCGAGGCAGGCGGCGGCCGGCTGGCGCCCCGCCACGTAGACCTGCGCCCGTTCGCCGTGTTCGGCGAGGAGATCCGGATCGTCCCGGGCGGTTTGACGCGGGTGGCGCTGCGCGAGGGGTCGATGATCGTCAACTCGTCGCAGGGCGGCGGCTCGAAGGACACGTGGGTGCTCGACGACGACAGCAAGGCCGATCTGGCGCCCGGGACGCTGCCCGCCCACCGCCCGCCCCGGCTCCCCGACGTCCGCTACGGCGGCTGGCACCAACAGGAGCGCCAGCAGCAGCAGCGGAGGAGTTGAGCGACTCGATGCTCACGCGGATCGCGCAGCAACTGTTCTGGCTCGGCCGTGACCTGACCCGGGCCGAGCACACCGCGCGGATCCTCGACGGCGCGTTTCACGCCGATGTCGCCGGCGAGCCCGGCGAGCGCGGGATCGCGCTGAGCTGGAACGGCGTGCTGGCGACGATCGGCGCTAAGCCGCTGGCGCCGGGAGGCGAGGAGGCCGCCGTCGCCGAATCGCGGCGAGCGTTCGGCCGCAGCGAGGTCGCCCGGCTGCTGACGCTCGACACCGAGAGCCCCGCCTCGGTGCTCTCGTGCGTCGCGCGCGCCCGCGAGCGCGGACGGACGATGCGGGACGTGATCTCGACCGAGATGTGGGAGGCGCTGAACTCGTTCTACCTGCTGCTCGGGCGCTATGACCTCCAGGCCGCACTCCGCACCGGGCCCTACTCGGTCTACCAGGAGGTCAAGGAGCACTGCGCGCTGTTCTGGGGGTTGGTCGACAGGACGATGCTGCGCGACGAGGGGCGTGCGTTCCTCGAGGCCGGCGGCCGGATCGAGGAGGCCGACATGGTGCTGCGAATGCTGCGGGTCGCGATGCCGCAGACCTCGCTCGATGAAGGCCACGAGACCGAGGGACTGGCGCTACTGCAGGCGGTCGGCGGCTTTCAGGCCTACCGTCGTGCCGTCCGCCACGCGCCGACCGTCGGGCCCGTGGTCCGTTTTCTGCTGTTCGACGCCGCCTACCCTGGCTCGGTCGCGTCATCGGTGGCGGCGCTCGCGGCGGCGCTGTCCGCAGCCGACGAGCAGCCGCGTTCGTCGCCCCCGGTCCTCCGTCTGGATCGGCTGATCGCCGATCTCGAACTCCAGCGGCGAACCCCCGGCGCGGGGTTGGCCGAGACGCTCGAGCGGGTACAGGATGAGCTGGTGCTCGTCGATCGCGACATCGACACTCGGTATTTTGCGATCGCCGCGCTGGCGGCCGTGCATCTGTAGTCGACCCGCTTCGAGCCTTAGATGAACCTCGCGATCCGCTACCTGACCCACTACGAGTACGACGCTGAGGTCGTCGACAACCTCAACGCGCTGCGCGTCAAGCCGCACGCCAACGGCCGTCAGCGCTGCGACGAATTCAGCGTCCGGCTGAATCCCGAGGTCCGGCTGCATCGCCACACCGACTATTTCGGTACCGAGGTGGTCGAGTTCGAGGTCTCCCGGCCCCACCGCGAACTGACGATCGACGTCCGCGCGCAGGTCAGTACGCGGTCCGCCGACGATCCGCCGCAGGCGACCTGGGACGCGCTGCGCGAGCACGGCTACCGCGAGGCAGGGGGAGAATTCCTCCTCCAGACCGATGATGCTCCCTCACACCCAGGGCTGGCCGAGCTGCTGACGATCGTCGACGCGGCCGCCACGCCGCTGGCGGCGGTCCTGCTGATCTCCGAACTGATCCCCGATCGGTTCGAGTACCGCCAGGGGGCCACCTACGTCGACTCGCGGATCACTGACCTGCTCGAGGCCGGAGCCGGGGTCTGCCAGGACTTCGTCCACCTGGCGCTGTGCATGCTGCGCCACCGTGGGATCGCCGCCCGCTATGTATCCGGCTACCTGTTCGCGGCGGGCGACGAAGACAGCGCCGAATCGGTCGAGGTCGACACGCACGCCTGGCTGGAGGCGCTGCTGCCGGTTCCGGGTGACGGCGAGCCGGTCTGGGTCGGCGCCGATCCGACCAACCGCGTGCTGGCCGGCGAGACCCACGTCAAGATCGGCCACGGGCGCCACTACGCCGACGTGCCCCCGATCAAGGGGGTCTACCGAGGCTCGGCGAGCGCCAAGCTCGACGCGAGCGTCACCATGACCCGTCTCGAGGGGACAGATCCGGCGTCGATCGCGCGCTCCTAGCGGGGCCGCTCAGTCGGTCCAGAAGTTGTCGACCCGCTCGCCGTCGCCGCCCTCAGGGCGGTCATTCCCGACCGCGATCAGGGCGAGACCCTCGGGACCCCCCTCGATCGCGCGCACGGTGCTCGGCGCGACCCGGACCACGTCCCACTGCTTGAGCTCGAGCACGTCGTCACCGAGCCGCATCCGGCCCGAGCCTTCGACGACCACGTAGGCCTCCTCCTGCTCCCGGTGGCTGTGACCCATCGGGGAGCGGAGATTGGGCGGATAACGGAAGAAACTGACCCCGAGATGCTCGGAGTCCATGTGCTTGCGCCCGAAGCGCGCCTCGAACCCCGGCGCGCGGTCGGCGGCGATGTTCTCGATTTCCATCAGGTTCATATGTGTGTAATCGCTCATGTGAAGAAGTCTAGGTAGTGCCTGTTGAAGTCCTGATCCTGGTGGTAGGTTCGCCGCATGGGAGAACGAACGAAGTACACACCTGGGACATTCAGCTGGACCGACCTCAACACGACCGACCAGGAGGCCGCCAAGGCCTTCTACGCCGATCTGTTCGGCTGGGACTACTTCGACGCCCCGGTGGGCGACGACACGTACTACTCGATGGCCAGCATCGACGGCAAGCAGGTCGCCGCGATCTCGCCCCAACCCCAACAGCAGCGCGACGCCGGCGCGCCGCCGGCCTGGAACTCGTATGTCACCGTCGAGGACGCGGACGCGACGCTCGCGCGCGCCAAGGAGCTCGGCGCGACCGTCCACGCCGAGGCGTTCGACGTTATGGACGCCGGGCGGATGGGCGTCGTCCAGGATCCGCAGGGCGCCTGGTTCCTTGTCTGGGAGCCCAAGCAGCACATCGGCGCGGGGCTGGTCAACGCCCATGGAGCTCTGTCCTGGAACGAGCTCGGCTCGCCCGACATCGCGGGGTCGTCGAAGTTCTACGGCGACCTGCTCGGCTGGGAGACCGACGAGATGGAGGGCTTCGGCATGCCCTACCACGTGATCAAGACCGCCGGCGGCAGCAACAACGGTGGCATCAGGGCGCCGATGCCTCCCGATGCGCCCCCCTTCTGGCTGGTCTATTTCGCGACCGATGACGTCGACGCGTCGGTGGCCAAGGTGACCGAGCTTGGCGGCAATGTGCTCGCACCGGTGACCGATATCGGGATCGCGAAGATCGCCGTCGCCCAGGATCCGCAGGGCGCCGTGTTCGCGCTCTATTGCGGAGATCTCGAGGACTGAGCGGGTTCGGCCTGCCGGCTTGTCCCGGAGCATGCGCGGCGCGGATCCTTCGCGCCGTTTCGGGCGTCGCGCCATACTCGAACTCGTGCGACTCGGAAGCTTGCGTGGAGGCTCGCTCGCGGTCGTCGGCGCATGTCTGGCTGTGGCCGGGTGCGCGACCCAGGCCGGCACGCAGAGCAACAGCTCGCACGGCCTCGACCTCGAACGCTCGCCCGGCGCCGCAGGCTCACCCGCAGGTGGTCGAGCCGGTGGCGGGCGCAGCGCCGCAGACCGCCCAGCCGTCGGGTGACTCGGCCGGCGTGAGCGTCGGCCCCGTGCCGAGCACGCTGCCGGCGCCGACGACCGTGTCCGAGATCCGCCATCAGCTGGCGTCCAGCGGCATGACCGCGAGCCCCAACCAGGCGACGCTGACGCCGGACGGGCTCGCGATCGCCCCGATCGACGCCCCCGCGGCGGTCCAGGAGGTGATCGCGGCGGGCAACCAGATCGCGCGGCTCCCGTACCGCTACGGCGGCGGCCACCTGACCTACGAGGACACCGCGTACGACTGCTCGGGCTCGATCAGCTACGTGTTCGCGGCCGCCCATCTGCTCGACCGCACGGTCGTCTCGGGTCAGCTCGAGAACTGGGGCGACCCGGGGCCCGGCAAGTGGATCACGGTGTTCGCCAATGCCGGCCACACGTTCATGTATGTGGCGGGGCTCCGGTTCGACACGGTCGCGCTGGCCGAGACCGGCTCGCGCTGGTCCAACCGACCCGCCGACGAGAACCTGAGCACGTTCGCGGTCAGGCACCCGCCGGGTTATAGGGCGTTTCGGGCGCCGCGGGCCTACGCGCGCCCGTACACCGGCACCATCGCCCCGCTCGTCGGCGCCGCACTGTCGGACAGCAGGTGCGCGATCACGGCCGCGATCTGGGCCGGCCGGACCCACTTCTCGTGATCCGCATTCGGCATCGCCGACCGGTTGGCCGGCGTGTCGATCACACTCGGGAGGACCGCGTTGCAGCGGATCCCGTCATCGCGGTACTCGACCGCGACCGCGCGCACGAACGCGAGCACCGCCGCCTTCGAGGCCGCGTAGCCGGCCGCGCCCGAGAACGGCTCGAGCGCCGCCCGCGTCCCGACGCACACGATCGACCCGCCGCCGGCCGCCAACATCGCGGGCAGCGCCGCCGCCGTCACGAGATACGTGGGGCGGAGATTGAGGCGGAACTGGGTCTCGAACACGTCAACCGGGGTCTCGTGGACCCGCTTGCCGGCATGGAACCCGCCGACCAGATTGACCACGCCCGCCGAGCGGCGCGTCGGCGTCGGACGCTGCCTTCGCGACCGCCGCGCTCACCTCATCGGAGTCGAACAGATCCGCCTTGACGAGCTCGAGCCGGTCGTGCGGCTCCACCCGCTCGAGCTCACGCTCGGCGATCCACGGCACCACGACCCGCCAGCCGTCCTCGAGCAGCCGCGCCGTGACGGCCGATCCGAGACCACCCGTTCCCCCTGTAACAAGAGCCGTTTTGGGCATCAGTGACGTCCGACAGCCACTCTATCTTCGCTGGCATGCAGGTGCGGGAGTTCCAAGACGGTCAATCTGTCGCGGAGGTCATGCTCGTCCGCGGTGCGGAGACCCGCCGGCGCCGCAACGGTGACGAGTTCCTCAAGCTCACGCTCGGCGATCGCAGCGCCAACGTCACCGCGATCGTCTCCGAGGGACTGGCCGACGCGATCGAGCTGTGCCGGCTCGGAGTCGCCGTCTGGGTCGCGGGACGGTTCGAGGTCCACGAGCGGTTCGGCCGTCAGCTGGCCGTCGAGTCGACTCCGGGCCGCCAACGAGGACGAGTACGACACCGCTGATCTGCTCGACGGTCCTGCCCGCTCGGCCGGCCAGATGGAGGCGGACCTGCGCGAGCTGATCGCGACGATCCGGGACCCTCATCTCCGCCGGCTGCTCGGAACGGTCTTCGGCGAGGACTCGAAGACCTGGCCTCACTACCGGGTCGCGCCCGCCGCCAAGCACTATCACCAGGCCTACCGCCACGGCCTGCTTGAGCACTCGCTCACCGTCGCCCAGGCGGTCAGCGCGATCTCTGCGACCTTCCCCGGGATCGACCGCGAGGTCGCCGTGACGGGCGCCCTACTGCATGACATCGGCAAGCTCGAGGCCTACGAGACGACCGGCGGCGCGATCGAGATGACCGATCTCGGCCGACTCTACGGGGAGATCCCGCTCGGCTACTACCGCGTCCGCCGCGCGATCGAGGAGCTCGAGGACTTCCCGCCCGAGACGGCGCAGGCCGTGCTGCACATCGTCCTCAGCCACCACGGCTCGCTCGCCCACGGCAGCCCGGTCGTGCCCTGTACCCGTGAGGCGACCCTGGTCCACATGATCGACAACCTCGGCGGCCGGCTCGGGCAGCTTTGACCGGCTCGAGAAGGGCCTCTCCGAGGGCGAGCAGTGGTCGCCCTACGACAAGTCGATCGGTGGCGGCGCGTTCTTCGCCGGGCGCGCCGAGCAGGACCGCCAGGCCGCCTGAACCCCGGCGCCGGGCGCCAGCACAGCCACACGCCAGCGCGGACCCCTCCACGCCCGGAGATGATGCAATCCACCGTTCCCGTGCGCCCGATCCCGCTCACCCGTCTCGACAACTCCGACTCGGAACTGCTGGACGAACTGCTCGAGGTCGTCGAGCGGGTCGCACGAACCGGCCAGTTCGTGCTCGGGCCTGAGCTCGAGGGATTCGAATCCGAGTACGCCGCCTACTGCGGCACCGCCCATGCCGTCGGCGTCGGGTCGGGAACCGACGCGCTTGTGTTGGCGCTCCGGGCCCTCGGCATTGGAACCGGCGACGAGGTGATCGTGCCGGCCAACTCGTTCATCGCCACCGCCGAGGCGGTCTCACTCGTGGGCGCGACCCCGCGGTTCGTCGACGTCGACCCCCGCACCGCGCTGATCGCCGTCGAGGACATCAGCAGCGCTCTGACTCCTCGCACGCGTTGCGTGATCCCGGTTCATCTCTACGGACGGACCGTGATGCTCAAGCCGATTCTCGCGCTCGCGCGCGAGCACGGGCTGAAGGTGATCGAGGACGCCTGCCAGGCGCACGGCGCGATCGTCGACGGTCGCCGCGCGGGTTCACTCGGCGACGCCGGTTGCTTCTCCTTCTACCCGACCAAGAATCTCGGCGGCTGGGGCGATGGCGGGGCGGTCGTGACCGATGACGACACACTCGCCGACCGCCTGCGGATGTTGCGCAATCACGGCGAGCGGGAGCGTCAGTCACCACGAGATGATCGGCACCACCGCCCGGCTTGACGCTCTTCAGGCGGCGATCCTCAGGGTCAAGCTTCCCCACCTCGACGCGTGGAACGACGGTCGACGGCGCGCCGCCGCGAGGCTCAGCTCGGCGCTCGCCGACACATCGGTGAAGCCGCCCTCCGCCGCTGCTGCCCGAAGAGGATCACGTCTTTCACCAGTTTGTAATCGAGTCAGCGGACCGTGATCGCCTCCGCGCTCACCTGAGCGATCACGGCGTAAGCACCGCGATCCACTATCCCTCGGCGATTCATCGCACCCCCGCCTATGCGGCGACCGCCCCACCGGCCGGCTCACTGCCGGTCAGCGAAGCACTCGCGCGGCGGGTCTGCTCGCTGCCGATCCATCCAGCGATGACGGCCGATGAAATTGACCGAATCGCGGCCGTGGTGCGCGAGTTCGACGGCCAGTCCTAGTTCGCTCCTCGGCCACCCACGACCGTCGGCAGCGTCCGGATGATCAGGCGAAGGTCACCCCACAGCGACCAGTTCATCACGTAGAGGTAATCGAGTTTGACCATCTCCTCGAACGGGATGCGGGTGCGACCGAGCACCTGCCAGTAGCCGGTCAGACCCGGTGTCAGGTCGAGGCGCCCCCGTGCCCATCCCTGGACCAGTTCGTCCTCTGACACGATCAGCGGCCGCGGACCGACCAGGCTCATCTCGCTGCGGAGCACGTTGTAGAGCTGCGGCAGCTCGTCGAGACTCAGGCGGCGCAGCCGGCGACCGACGCGCGTGATCCGCGGATCGTGGTTGAGCTTGAGCCACAGCGGGTCGCCGCTCTGCTCGACGAGTGCGGCTCGACGCTCCTCGGCGTCCTTGACCATCGTCCGGAACTTGAACAGCCGGAAGCGGCTGCCGCCGCGACCCACTCGCTCCTGAACGAAGAACACCGGTCCCGGCGAATCGAGTTTGATCGCGATCGCGATCAGGACGAAGAGTGGCGCGAACAACAACAGCAGCGAGGCCGAGATCACGAGGTCCATCGCCCGCTTCAGCGCCGCGCGAGGATCGCGGCAGCCAGGGCGGGTTGACGCCCAGGACGGTCACGCCCTCGACGTCGTCGATCTCCACCGCCGGACCGAGCACATCCGAGAGCTGGGGCAGCATGCTCAGCTTGAGCGACAGCTTGCGGCAGCGCCGCAGCAGCTTCTCGAGTTCGCTCGCGTCGACTCCGACCGGAGACACGATCACGCGCGTGGCGCGCTCCTGAGCGGCGACGCGCTCGAGGTCGTCGAGCGACCCGACGACCGGCAGGCCGGCGGGGGTGGACGCGGTGAACCGTCATGCGCGAGGACGCCCACGACCTTGAGGCGGTACTCGCGATGTGCCGTGAGCTTGGACACCAGGACCTCCGCCAGCGGGCCCGTCGCCGACCAGCAGCGCATGTTCGGCATCGAGCATTTCCGCGGAAAGCTGGCGGACGAGGAAGCGCGCGGTCATGACCAGCACGATCGTCGTCACCCCGAACGCGGTGACCTCCTCGAAGTCCAGCCGTCCCAGCGGCCCCTGCTTGGCGTACAGCCAGAGGAGCAGGGTGCCGACGATTGTTGCGTGCAATAGCCACGGCAGATCGTCGACCGTCGAATGGCTGATCCGCTTCACGTCGCGGTCATAGAGCCCGTAGATCTTGAACAGGACGATCATGAACGGCAAGCTCGCGAGACCCCACAGCAGCCGCGAGCCCTCTCCGGGTCGACCGGCGATCGTCAGCGCCGCAACGAGCGCACAGGCGAGGGCGACGATGTCACCGAGCGCAAGCAATCGGCGCAGCGCCGCGTCGCGGCTCCGCCGCCAGACGGGCCCCGACTCGGTGAGGTTCTCCTCCACACCGGCGGCGACCTGGTCCTCCACCCCGCTGGTCATGCCCTGAGCCGAAGCCTCGATCAGTTCACGCTCCCGCGAACGTGGAGGCCGAAAGCTCTATCTGAGCACCCCCGAGTCCCAGTGACTCCTGAGCCGCCTCGGTGAGCCGCACGACGTCGACCGCCAGGTCAAGCCCGTGCCCGGACGGTCTGCCCGTTTGCATCGCCCGGATGAAGTCGGCGACCTGCAGCGCCAGCGGCTCCTCGTGCGAGAGCTTGGGGGAGAGGATGTCGCCGGTGCGGTAGGAAAGGTGGTATTCGCCAAAGGTCTCGGGATCCTTGTAGACGACACCGCGATCGAAGATCTTGATCGCCTCCGCCGCACCATCCTCGTAGACGACCATCTTCTTGGAGCCAACGAGCACGGTCCGCCGCAGCTTGCTCGGAGCGAGCCAGCTCAGCTCCACGTTGGCGATTACGCCGGTCTCGAACTCGAGCGTGATGAACGCGACGTCTGCGATTCCGGGGACGATCGAATCGCGACCCGACGCGCGGATCGCTGCAGGGAGCGCGCCTAGCCAATAGAGCAGGATCGAGAAATCGTGCGGTCCGAGGTCCCAGACGACGCTTACGTCGCGCTGGTGCAGCCCAAGGTTCACGCGACTCGAGGAGATGAAGTAGAGCTCGCCCAGCTCGCCCGTGGAGATCAGATCCCGCACCGCGCGGACCGGCGGGCTGTAGAGAAACGTGTGCCCGCACATCAGCACAAGGTCTCGCTTGGTCGCCAGCTCGATCAGCTCGATCGCCTGGTCGCTGGACGGAGCGAGCGGCTTCTCCACGAACACGTGCTTGCCCGCTTCGAGACACTGTCGTGCGAGCACGTAGTGGGTGAAGACGGGAGTCGCGAGGAGGATCCCGTCGACCTCGGGATCTTGGAGCACCTCGTTGAGGTCTTCCGCCAACCTGACGGCTGGGTACCGGCGCGTCAGGCGCTCAAGTCGCGATCGATCCGAGTCACAGCCCCATCGCACGTCGACATCGGTGCGCTCGATCAGCACGCGCAGCAGGTTCGGCCCCCAGTACCCCAGGCCCACGACTGCAACCGAGGGCGCGCGCATCAGCCTCCTTTTCCTTCCCCCCATACCCATTACCCCGTCTCAGCAATGCCGTTCAGCTACTCCCGCAGCCTCTGTGTGGGCCTGTCCCACCCGGAAGCTGTATCACAAGTCGGCGGTGGCCTGCAATGGCGCGAGCCTGTCTCGGAATCGACCGAGGATCGGGTCTTCGACACTTGAAGCAGCGTGGTGGCGCCCCGCGACTGGCCCGAAGGTCGCTATCCGCTGCGGGGCAGCATCCGGTGTGCGAACGTCAGCTCCCGGCGGCCGTCTGCAATCGGGCATTTGTCGCTGATCGAGGAACCACTTGCCAGCTTGACTCTGTCGCGTCGCCCGTGATGAAATACCGGTTCATCCGTGTTGCCTTGCGCACGCATGGCGCGCGACGAGCTCAGACTTGAGCGGGGCGAGCTTCAGAAACCTTCGAGAGGCTTTGTCGAATCAATGAGGGAGCCCGAGTGGCTGGCGGCCTGGTTGTCGGATGTTCTCAGGGCGGCCGTGGACAGCGATGACACCGAGGGACTCAAACAGCAGCACATGACGCCTGGAGACTCCAATTTCGTTGGCTTGAACCGGGCTCCTATCGAGCGATCGAACGCACCGTGGACACCAGCGCTCGAGGCCCGGCGTTGACCCGGTCTTCGCCAGCGAAGTCCCTGCTGGCAATCGTCATCAGGCGCGACTTCTGCCAGCTGCTATCCGTCACGCGTGAGCGAGCTGGCAGCTGGACGATCCCCGTGCGACCGATTGGCGGAGTCCCAATTCCGGCTACCATGCCACGCTGGCGACCACTTTCGCCGGAAACGGCAGGTGTCGCGGCCAGATGAACGCTCAAACTGAAAACCTTGATCTCGAGCGCCTGCTCGCGATCCTGCGGCGTCGGTGGTGGGTTATCGCGCTGCTCACGCTGCTGGTGGGGGGCTCCAGCTTCGTGTTTTCCAAGCTTCAGCCCAAGAAATACACCGCTACGGCGTCAGTCTTGTTCCAAAGTCAGCCGGTCAATCAGCAGGCGGCGGGCCTGCAGACCGGACCCGCTCCGTCGGCCACTCCGAACCCGGCGGTCATGGCTACGAACGTTCAGCTGCTGACGCAGCAGTCCGGCGTCTCGGCTGAAACCGCGCGGATCGTCGGCCACGGCCTGACGGCTTCCCATGTTTCTGGGGCGGTCAGCGTGTCCGAGCAAGGACAGACAAATTTCGCAGCAGTATCCGCAACTAGCTCGAGCCCGGTGCTTTCCGCAGCGATTGCGAACACCTTTGCTAAGCAGTTCATCGTCAGCCAGGAGCGTCAAGAGCAAGCTGCCGTACGGCAAGGCCTCGATCTCGTCCAACGACAGATCGGAGCCCTTTCACCCCAGCGGCTAGCTGGCCCTTCCGGTCAGGCATTGCTGGATCGTGCGGAATCGCTGCGGATCCTCGAAAGGCTTCAGAATGGTGGCGTGCAGTTGGTGGCGCTAGCCAAGCCGCCAAGCTCGCCGTCCTCGCCTCACGTCAGACGCAACACCGCTCTCGGACTGCTGGTCGGTCTGCTGCTCGGCCTAGGCGTCGCATTTCTGCTCGAGCGCTTGGATCGCCGGATTAGAAACACGGACGAACTCGCCGCGGCGTATCAACTGCCGCTGCTCGCTGCAGTGCCCCAGAACAAGTCGTACGTGGCTTCACCGCAGCTCGGCTCGGTCGCCCACCACGGCGATACTGAAGTCTTCAAGCTGCTGCGCGCTTACTTGCGGTACTTCAACGTCGACCGGGAACTTCGGGTACTGCTCGTGGCCTCAGCAATGCCTGGAGACGGCAAAACAACGATCGCGCATAATCTGGCGGAAGCTGCCCAGGAAACCGGTACCAAGGCGCTTTTGCTCGAGACTGACTTGCGCCGCCCAACCTTGGCAACGCATTACGGCCTATCCGCTGCTCCCGGCTTGTCCGAGTTATTGGTTGGTGGCGCGGAGGCAAGCGATGCGATCCGATCGGTGCCGATCGCAACCCGGTTGAACGGCGCTACTAGCGAAGTCGCGCTGGATGTGCTCGTCGCCGGTCATCCGCCACCAAACCCGGCTGAGCTCCTCCAAAGCCACGCGATGGCCGAGTTCCTCTCGTGGGCCGCCGAACACTACGAGCTCGTCGTCATTGACACCCCGCCGATGGCCGTGGTTTCAGATGCGATGCCGTTGGTGCGGAGTGTCGATGGTGTTGTGCTCGTCAGCCAGGTCGGCAAGAATACGCGCGATGCCGCCGCGCTCCTGCGGGAGCGGCTGGTAGGGGTAAATGCTCCGCTTCTCGGCGTAGTCGCCAACCAAGTCAAGGGCAAGGGCAAGGACGCCTATGGATATGGCTATGGCTACTACGGCTCTGACGATCATGTAGCGGGGCCTGAGCCTGAACGTACGGTCAATTAGAAGGGCGTTCTCGGCGTGAGTTGCCCTGCGCCTCATTGTCGCTGTTGCGATAGTCACAGTCACACACATCGTGCTTGACGTCTCCGCAAGTGGCGAGAGCCTACGGCGGGTCACCAGAGAACCGGAGCTCAAGCCAGCCTTGGGCGTCGCTGCTCTAGGCCTAGCTGCAATCGCAGCAGGTTGGCTCATCGCGGCTGGTCACGCAAGCCTCGTCGTCGCACTCGTCGTGCTCCCCGCGCTTGTCCTTCTTGCCATCTACGCTCCCGGTCCGCTTGCGGCACTGCTGCTCCTCGCTGCACTAAACGGCGTGCCGATTGTCAATCTCAGCAGCCGGCTCCCTGGCGGCGCTTACTTTGACGACGCCGCCGCACTCGCGCTGGCCTTGCTCCTGTACGCGTACCGGGACCCCGTCCGAACCCCGCGACAGGCGCGCATCATCCGAGCGGCGACCATCTGGAGCGTCTGCTTCGTCGCTTTCTGGGCCTTGACGGTCGCACGCAGCGCGCTCCTTGACCGAATACCGCTCCTGAAGGCGATGGTGTACGGCCGGGACTTCCTCTACTTCGCCGTCCTGCTACCCCTAGCCTTGCGGGCGCGCCTGCCCTCAGGCTCCCTACGAGCCGGCAGCCCGTGTCCTGGTAGTCGGAGTGGCTGTCTATGCACTTGGGGCCACGGCCATAAGCTTGACGGGCGTCACCGTTTCCTGGCTTGTCCATCCGGCAATAGTTGACACTACGCATTTCGCAAGTTTGGGCGCGACACGCGTCTACGCTCCGATGTCGTTCCTCGTGAACACATCGCTTATCTTTACAGTAGCGCTCCTGCTGTCCCCCAGCGCACGAGGTCGCCGCTGGCGCATCGGCGCCTTCGCTCTATTGCTAACCGTCACCGCCTTACTGCAACTGGGTCGCGCCAACTATTTCGCTCTCGGGTTCGCTCTCATCGCTGGCCTGTGCGTTTACGTGATGCGGTACGGCTCGCTTGCGACCATGGTGATGCGTGGCGCAATAGGCCTCTTGCTCCTACTCACTGCAATAATCGCGCTGTCGGGTAGCGTCCGGACTGGCGCTAACACAACTCCCGTCCTGGGCGCGGCTCTATCGCGGGTCAACGCCGGTGTGTCGAATCTGTCGCAGTCAACTGGCACAGTCGCTTACCGTGAAACCGTCGACAGAGAGATGCTGCACGCCCTGGGGGCGAACTGGCCCATCGGCCTGGGTTTTCTCAATCCTACAGTGCATTATGTCGCCAGCCTACCCGCTGGCGCCATCCGCAACACAGATACGGGCGTGTTCAACATCTTGATGACGATGGGCCTTGTCGGGGTTATCCTGATATACGCGCCACTGGTTTACGGAATCCGCGAGCTCCTCCGCACTGGCAGAATGACGCGGAGTCAGCTCCACGAGTTTCCTTCATGGATTATCTACGGCGGCGCCGCTTGGATCGCCTGGGCAGTCGCCGGCTCGCCTACGCTCGTTCTGCTATTTACCATCCCCGGCCTTCTGGTGACGGCCCTGGTATTGGGATCGCTCGGGCAGATCGCCACAAGTCGTAGCTGCTCTCGCTTCGATCAAACCTAGCGGCGCACCGTGCCGGAGGGAGCGTGACGCGTCTGACCCCCACTGATCTGACAGGCATGCGTGTCCTCATCCCCACCAGCCGGCATGTTTATCGCCTGGTGAGCTACGGCATGGTCGTTGACTTCGAAGACGCAGTGGCGAGAGCCAGCGACGCCGACCTTCTTCCAGTGCCGTTGCGCTCGCGCCGCACCCAGGTCAACAACCTACTTCAAGGCCGCTTACCGCGATCGGTGAGGCCGCCGCGCTCTCGGTACGACGTCTGCCTGCTTGTGGCGATGTCCCCCGATTGGCTACCGGGCTTACGGTCGATCCATAATTTGCGGCGCGCTGCAGACCGCGTGGTCGTCTATCTCTTTGACTCTTGGCTCGGCGATCTTCCGGCTCTGCGATCTGATCGGCGACTATGGTCACTTGTGGACGATCTCTTTGTTTCCTTTGAGCACGCGCACGACGCGTACTCAAGCCAGCTACCCTGCCGAGTGCATTATCTGCCGCAGGCGGTCGACAGTCGCTGGTTTCATCCCAACCGCGGGGACCGGCCGATCGAGGTGTTGTCAGTCGGCCGGCGATTACCCGCAGTGCATCACCGTTTGCTCGAGCTGTCCAGACGCCGAGACCTCTACTACTACTATCAGACTCACGAAGCGCCGCTGGCGATTGACTTTGCTGAGAACCAGGAGCTCGTCGGGCACCTCTGTCAATGGTCGCGCGTGCACGTTAGCTGGTCGGTCGATTGCACAAACCCGAGTCGGAAGGCGGAGGCAGGGGCAGTAACGGCCCGCTGGTTCGAGTCGGCGGCGTCCGGAGCAGCTGTGATCGGTCGCGCACCGCGTACTTCGGAGTTCGCCCGGCTCTTCCCGTACTCCGGCTTCGTGCACGAACTCGATCCCACTGCGACCGAAAGGACGGAGGAGATTCTCGACAAGGCGCTCGCAGACCCGCGCCACGTCGAGCGCAAGGCACTCGCCGAGCACGTTCGCAGAACACACACTTGGTCTGTCCGGTGGCGTCAGATAGTTGACGTCTGCGGCTTGTGACAGACCACCTAGGGGTCACCGCTACGCCGCTGAAGCGAAGACGCGTGGATCGACGACCACGGAACAGAAATGCCGAAGAGCTTCGCGAGGAGCTCGGCGTCTGACCCGTAGTGGTGGCAGAGACGGCGGTCAATCTCGGGGTCACGATCCGCGCCAGCCATCCCCCGACGGTTCCACAGACGCGAGAGATAATTGATCCGATCAAAGCGAGCGTCCACTCGACGGCGCGCGCGCTCGGGCAGAGAGTGCCAGGTCCTGCGGGCAACCGGGTTCGAGGAAACGACCTGCTGCAGACGGTTCAGATCGAGCCACTCAGCGCGGCGCGATGCGCCGCCCTCCCGGTATTTGATACCAAGCGTGTCTGGAACGAATTCGGGGTCCACCGATAGGAAATCGAACACGCGCCGCACGACTGCTCGAGGGTCGCTGCGGAGATCGCTGGTGAACAGAACCAGCATCTGCGAGAGTGAGAACACGTCGAGGTAACCGGCCAGGATGCGGCCATACTCTCCCCACGCTACGTAGCCGCTGGTCTCCTCCGGAACACGACGAGAGCGAGCAAGAGCCTCTGGCGAGAGCAAATCTCTCACGGCCTGATCAAATGGCCGAGTTTCCCAGCCGTTCAATAAAGTCATGGCGTGATGCGACCGAGCCCGCGCGACTGGGTCGCGCAGGATCGAAATCAGGCGTACATCGGGGAGCCGCTCGTGGATCCGCAGCGGCACGGTCCGAACATCGCTCTCGGCCGGTGCGTCGTCCGTTCGCTGCGCTGGGCGAAAGACGCCGCCGTACATGTACTGAGGAGTGACCGTGCCCCAACGACGCTGAGGGTCGCAGAACGGAAACGCCTTTCGTAGGTACGCCTCCCAGTCTTCACGGTATCTGACGTCGTTGCTGAAGTACGGGACCTCCTTGGCCGACGGCAGACAGAGCTGGGGGTGCCTCCGCATGTACTCAAACAGCGACGTCGTCCCGGACTTCTGCGCCCCGATGACGATGAAGTCGAGCACCCGCTTGGTCACTGTGCGTGTCCCGGGAGTCTCCGTTCGTCGAGAATGGGGCGTCAAAGCGACCAGTTCGAGAATGACTTACCGGTAAGCACCCGGAGACGACTCACCTCGGGGGAGTACAGCCCCTCGAGCCGTTGCCGCAGATCTGGCGAGATCGAGGGTCTCTCGAGTGGCCGGAACATCACGCGCTCGACAGCGCCGCGCAACGATCGTCGGGTCCGTCGAGGAAAAAGCCTTAGCGGGGACGCCGCAGCGCGCTCGGACACGCGAAGATAGCCGGTCGAATACCTGCGGCGGGCCTTGCTTGCCCCGCGCTCCTCACCGAAGCCGCTCGACGCGAAACCCTCGTCGACACCGAGAAACGAGAAGATAGCGCTGAGAGTCATCGCTCGCTGTCCCAACAGGTCCCTTTGGTCGATGACGAGGATCCGCTCCGAGGGAAAGTAGCGAAGGTAGCGCTCGAGTTGCGTTGCGTAACGACTTGGACATGTGTATGGGTTGGCAAGATCATCGACATCACCCAGCGCGTCCGCGAACGCGCGTCGCTCGTTTTCTACGGCAACGCGATGGAGGTAATGCGACACAGTTCGGTCGATGGGATCGCGCACCAGGTAAATAAACTTGGCCCCCGGGAGCAACCCTCTGATGCGTTCCGGTGCGCCCGAGTGTTGCGAATAGCACGCGTAACTGGGGGACGCCTCACCGCGAACCTTCGTGTCCGAGGAGAACAAGGCCTCATACTCGGCGAGATTGTCAACGCGTACGGCAGGCGGGCGGACGTTGTCGACAAAGTAGTGTGGCTCCTTTATGCGCGACATGGTGATCTCGGGATGTAGGCTCAGATAGTGGTGAAGACTGGTACTCCCAGAGCGCGGGGCACCGATGACGAAAAATGTCGGCAGTGGCATTGCTAAGTGTGGGGTAAGCAAATGACCCAGCGCGGCAATGTCAGACGGTCGCTGCCTGCCACCGGTCGACGTTGAAGTCGTGGATCTCCCGCAGGATGTCCTCGACGCGCAAGGTGATGGACCAGTCGGGATAGTCGTACTTGAACGCGTCGATGTCGCTGATCCACCAGCGGTGGTCGCCGATCCGCGCCTGATCCGAAAGCGAGTACTCGAGCGACTTACCGGCAATCTGTTCTACATAGCTCCACCGCTTCGAGCATCGAGACGTTCGACTCGCGACCGCCCCCCAGGTTGTAGACGGCCGCCGCTCGTGGGGCGCGGGCAAACAAGTGAAAGGCGCGGACTACGTCGTGCGCGTGGATGTTGTCGCGGACCTGTTTGCCGTCGTAGCCAAGGATCGTGTATGGCTCTCCTGTCACCGTGCATTTCATGAGATAGGCGAGAAATCCGTGGAGTCGGGCACCGGCATGCTGGGGTCCGGTCAGGCATCCGCCACGGAAGCAGACGGTCGGCATGCCGAAGTAGCGCCCGTATTCCTGTACGAGCAGATCGGCGGCAGCCTTGGACACTCCGAATAGGGAATGAGTGGATGCATCGATCGACATCGATACATCGATCCCGCGATACCAGGGATGGGTCGGGTCGAGGTCGAGCCGCGCCCCGAGGTCGTGAAGCGGAAGCGCGTTCGGCCGGTCGCCATAGACCTTGTTCGTTGATGTGAAGACAAAGGGGGCGTCGGGCGTGTGGGTCCGGGCGGCCTCCAGCACGTTGAGGGTTCCGGTCGCGTTGACCGAGAAGTCCACATGCGGCTCGCGAGCGGCCCAATCGTGAGAGGGCTGGGCGGCCGTGTGCACGATGAGCTCGATCTGGCCGGCGTGTTCGGCGAAGATCCTCATGACGCCGGATGCATCGCGTACGTCGAGCTCGAGCGGCCGAAACGTGGAACCCAGCTCAGCCGAGAGGCGGCGGACGGTCGGAGCCGTTGACGCCTCGGGGCCGAAGAAGTAGGCGCGCATGTCGTTGTCGATTCCGATCACGTCGAACCCCTGTTGCGCGAAGTAGGTGACGGACTCCGATCCGATCAGTCCACCCGCTCCGGTGATTACAGCAACAGGCATGGAAATCCTCTGATGACCATCGATGAGCCACTCCGACCACACCTCTTCGTTGTTGCCTTCGTTCACGGCGGCGGCGACGACGTCAACAGCAGGCGTGCCCTCGTTGCGACATGCTATCGGTCGCCCAAGGAATCGCTGCCGGTCCGCCAGCCTCTCTTGCTGCGCAGGAGACCTGGGTGGGGCGAGGAGCCCGTGATGAGGGCGCCTGAGGTCCATCCAGATCGGGTGGACGGGGTGAGCACTGCCGCGGCCCGTGGGCGTCCTTGCCCGACGTGATCACATCATCGGTGGCATCGAGGCCGGTTCGGCCGGCTTTGTGCGCTGCCTGGGCCGTCGGAGCCTGAACGGGTAAGCTACGCAAGGGCAGTATCACCAAGCCGCGACAGGGCAATGGCTTGGTTGTGCGGCGGCGTCAAGCTCCGCTTGCCGGAATTTGACCGACGATTGATGGGATATGCCGGCCATGGCAGCAGTCGCTAGATCAGGCAATGGGGACGCGTCTCGAGCGACTCCGCCGGAATCGTCGACATGGCATCAGCTCAAGCTGTTGCTGGGCCATCAGCGCCGCAGCGTCGCGGTACTCGCCGTCAGCTCGGTGCTGACTGGTTTGACGGAGTCCGGCGTGCTGGCCATCCTCGCTCAGACCGCGACGTGCGCTGGTGAACGGCTCGTCGCGCGTTCGGATCTCGTTTGGCCCCCTGAACCTGGATGCCAAGCTCGGGGTTCTCTTCGCCATCGGGCTCGCCCTGGCCTTCGTGCGTCTTGCTCTTCAGGGCGTGATCTCGGTCGTTCCGGCGCGGATGGCAGCGCACACCCAGGAGCGCCTGCGCCGAGAGGTGTTCGCCGCCTTCACGGCCGCCTCTTGGTCCGAGCAAGCGCGGGATCGTGAGGGTCATTTGCAGGAGCTCATGACCAACCAGGTGTCACAGGCGACCCAAAGCACGGTGCAGGCGGCGACGCTAGTCGTCGTCACCCTCACCTTCATTGTCCTGGTGATCTCCGCGCTTGCGCTCAATGTGGTGGCAGCACTGCTCGTGCTCGTCGCCGCAGCCGGACTGTCAGCAGGGCTTCGGCCGTTGAGCAAGCTGGGCAGTCGCCGCTCTCGCGCGCTGTCAAAGGCCTCGCTTCAGTACGCCTCGGGCATCAACGAGGCCGTCCGGCTGGCCGAAGAGACTCACGTGTTCGGGACCGAGGCGGCCGCAGCGCGACCGTGCCAACGCGATGCTCGCCGATGTCACGTCGCCGTTCTACCACATGAGCGTGCTGGCTCGCCTGGTCCCCGGGCATCTACCAAAGCCTCATCTATCTGCTCGTGATGGTCGCCCTCGCCGGCCTGTACTTCACCGGCGGCGGACGTGTCGGCTCTCTCGGGGCTGTGGTACTCCTGCTCGTCCGAGCAGGAGCCTATGGCCAGCAGGGCCAGGGGGCCTTTCAGACACTGCGCCAATCGCTGCCCTACATCGAGCGCCTTCAGCAAGCCCAGGATCGCTACGCCGCCAGCAGCCCACGGGCTGGAGTCGAGCGTCTCGAGCACGTGAACTCGCTGACCTTCCAGACTGTGAGCTTCTCGTACGAGCGAGACCGCCCGGTTCTGTCAGACATCAATTTCGAGGTCTCCGGCGGGGAGACCGTAGGCATAGCCGGTCCGTCGGGTACGGGGAAGTCTACGCTCGTTCAAATCCTGCTCGGACTCCGCGATCCCAACTCCGGGCAGTACCTGGTCAACGGCGTTCCGGCGGCTCAGTTCAGGCGCTCGGATTGGCACGAAAGGGTCGCCTACGTGCCTCAGGAACCGCGCCTCTTGCACGCATCGGTCGCCGACAACGTTCGCTTCTTCCGCTCGATCGACGACGTGGCCGTCGAGCGCGCCACCCGGCTTGCCGGGATCCACGACGACGTGCTGAACTGGCGCGACGGCTATGACACGATCATCGGGCCGCGCGCCGACGCGATCTCTGGAGGCCAGCAGCAGCGCATCTGCCTCGCCCGGGCACTCGCGGCTGAGCCACAGTTGCTGGTTCTGGACGAGCCCACCAGCGCGCTGGATCCTCACGCGGAATCGCTCATCCAGGAGTCGCTATCGGGCCTGAGAGGCAAGCTAACCCTGTTCATCGTCGCTCACCGCATGTCGACGCTCGACATCTGCGAGCGCGTGATGGTCATCGTGGACGGCCGGCTCGAAGCGTTCGATCAGCTGTCCGAGCTGAGGACGACGAGCGCCTACTACCGGTCAGCGTCGGCGGAACGGCCCTCGGCGAGGACCCGCCCCGACCGTCCGGGCACGTCGGATGAGATCCAGGACGTCCCGCTGGTCGCTGACGCATAGAGCCGCGGGTTTCGCGGCGGCCGTCCGCAGTCGCATGGGCGTCACGCGCTGACGGCGACGAGATTGCCGCCCGCGCTCGCGTTCAGGGACCTGCTCCGGTGGCCTGATTCGTTTGCCGACCGAGCCAATCGATGGGGCGGCCGAGTGTCATGTTCGGAACCCGATTTCCCCTGCTAACGACATTGTCGGACGACCGCGCGGCGTCATTGTTACCCATCGTCGCGCCGCCGGACCGCCCGGGCTGGGGTTGATGTCTCTGGTAGCCTTCTGGCCGTGGATGAGGCATTGAAAGCGGAATTCCGCGCCGGTTTCTACCCCGGGCGACATGCAAAGTGGATACAGCGGGGGAACACCCACGAGAGCGGCAAGATCAAGGCGGATATCGCCGGTTGTCTGTCCGCATTGGCGGCCGGCCAGCGCGACTTTGCCTATCCGGTTCACGACGCGTCGGTCTTCGACTTCCTGCAGCGCCTGGTTCCAAGCCAGAAGCTCAAGCGGGGAGCAGACATTGGCTGCACGACGGGCTGTTTCCCAGCCATGCAGCTGGCTGCAGGGATCGACGAGTGCACAGTGTTCGAGGTACGCGACATCGAGGTAAACGACGCGCGAGTCGAGGTTCGGCTCAAGGACCTAACCTACGCCGGATGACGTCAAGCCTGAGTTCGATCTCGTGACGTGTCTCTCCACGATCGAGCACGTCGGACTCGGGCGCTACGGGGACGAGATAGACCCCTGGGGCGACATCAAGATGGCGGCGAATCTACGCCGCCTGCTGCGGCCCGGAGGCATCATGTTGATCTCGTTCCCCGTCGGCCACGGAACGGTCGTTTACAACGCGCACAGGATCTACAATGCTCACCGACGATCAGCGCTTTTCGGCGACTGCCGGCTGATCGCCAGCGCCCCGGGTCGGTCGCTCCTCGGGCAGTGGCGCAGTCGTTTTGAGGTGGCACTGCGCAAGGCAGGTGCGTTCTCGCAGCCGGTGTATGTCCTCCAGAAGCCAGCCTAGGACTTCGAGCCGCCTGAACATTGCCACTGTTCTCGGTCATCGTTCCGGTCTACAACCGGGAGGAGAAGCTACGACGGGCGCTTCAGTCCGTCGCCGCTCAGACGCTGAGCGACTTCGAGTGCCTGGTCGTCGACGACGGCTCGACGCAGCCGCTGAGGAGGGTCGTCGACGAGTTCGATGAGCGATTCATCTACGTCCGGCGTGATGCAAACGGGGGCTGCACCGCGGCGCGCCACACCGGCATGTCTCACGCTGCCGGCGAATACTTCACCAGCCTCGACAGCGACAACGAACTCTATCCCTGGGCGCTCGACCGAGCTGCGTACTATCTCGATCGGCACCCCGAGGCAGACGGCGCGACCGGCCTCTACGTCTTCCCGGACGGATTGCACATGCGGGTGTCCGGAGGGGTGAAGGTCGTCGGCCCGGATGAATACATCGCACGGTCGACTCTTGCTTCACGCGGAGACTCGGTTGGGATCGTGCGACGAAGCGTCGTCGACGAGTGGCTCAGGCTCCGTCCCGACTATTACAACCTGGACCTCGTGTTCGTCCTCCGCTTCCGGCTATCCCACCAGGTCGTACTGGTGGATGAACCGTGGGGACGCTACGACACGACGACAACCGACAAGATCGCACGCCGGCGTGATCCCAGAGCTTTTGACGACATGGTGAAGTTCGTGGAGGAGTTCCGTCCGGTGATCGGAAAGTCGCCCTGTAGTCCGGTCGACATGATCCTCAGCAACATGTGGATACGGCTCATGCGTGCACACCGGTACCGCGAGGCGGCCACCGTGGCGGCGTGGATGCGCGCGCGCCGGATATCCCGTCCGAGGGCAGTGGTCCGCAAGATCGGGTGGGGCCTCCGCACCCGAGCGGCAGGTGTCGTACCCATGCGATCCCACGTCCTCTGACGTCGCCCGGTTGGACGGCCTGATGCCGTCACCGTCCGGCGGGCGTCACGGGATCGATCGGAGTCGCCTGATCGCTTTCGTCACCAGAGGTTGCTGGCCCCAGGTGTCATTGTCACGATCGAGAAAGCCTCGCTGGCTAAAGTCGACCGCGATGTCGTGAGCCGCGAACAGCTCCTCGACGACTTCGCGTACCCAGCGGCCATGCACCACGCCGGTAGCCCGATAGGGAATGACCCTGTTTCCCCGAGCCGCCTCATACGCCGGATTTACCTGGAAGAACGAGTCACGTTTGCGCCGTGCTCGTCGCGAGCCGTACCACTCGAACTCCCAGACTGTTTCGTGCCGCCGGAGATAGGATCTCAGCGCGGAGCGGCGCCACAGTCCCGCTTGGGCGTTGATGCGGTAAGGGGCCCTCTGGCCGATCCGGTCCAGAAACTGGTACTGCGACTTGGTTCCGGGTCGTCCGCCTCGAGTCAAGCTGATATGGCTGATGCGATCGCGCTCCATCAAGGCCACGAACTCGTCGATCATCGCCGCATCGACGGTGTCGTTGATGAAATAGTCCTCCTGGGCGTAGAGAACGTATTCGTGCGGAATGAGATCCAGGCACCTCATCAGCCGGTGGCTCCAGGCCAGGAACGAGGTGAGTCGAGGCCCACGCGGGGACAGATGATCTCCAGATTCGGAAATTCGAACGCCCGCGTCTCGGTGTTCAGGTAAATCGGATGATCAAACGGCTGCCAATACCTCGTAAGCAGGACAAAAAACGGCATCCAGCAGTCGGCGTAGGCGTCGCAGCTGTTGACCAGTAGACAGTACGGGGGAGTCACGGGTGTCGGTCACAGCGGTTGGTCTAGGGCAGTAGACAAGACTGACTGCGTGCTACGCCGGCGATGCAAGCCAGCCAATGCAGCCGAGAAGGCGACCTTGATGCCGGCGCCATGATATCTTCGAGTCCCGGAAGCTCAAACGGTCCCCGCACGGCTCCGTGTGCGTGCTCGGTGCCGACAGCCGCGTGTGGATCCGCGCCGGACACTAGCGTTCAGCTCGCAGCTTGGTCGATCTCGGCGAACAGGTCGAGGTAGGCGAGGGCGCAGTCGTCAATATGGAACCGCTCCACCGCCCAGGCGCGGGCTGCCTGGGAGTATTCGATCATGAGAGACGGGTGTCTGGCGTACGAGATGATCGCGCGCGAGATGGCGTCCACATCGCCGGGCGGCACCAGCTTGCCGGTGGCTCCGTCGAGAACCACCTCCGGCAGCGCGCCATTGCGCGTGGCAATCAGCGGCTTGCCGCAGGCCGATGCTTCGACCGCGGCCAGGCAGAACGATTCGATGAACGAGCTCGACGGCACGATCGCGATGTCGCATCGCCGCCAGAAGTCGACAACGTCGTCGATCATGCCGAGGAAGCGGACACTCGCTGCGGCTCCTACGTCGCGCGCGAGAGCCATCAGCGATCGCGTTCAGGGCCGTCTCCGGCCACCAGAAGGCTGATGCCAACCTGCTCGCTGGCCTTCGCTACCGCCGGGATCAGGATGTCCAACCCCTTGCCCGGAGCCAACCGGCCGACGAATCCGACGACCAGGCCGCCCGCCGATGGCGAGAGCTCGGCGGACAGCCGCGGCGCGAACGCGTCGGGATCGATTCCGTTGTAGATGCGGCGCAGACGCCGCGTGTGCGACTGTCGTCGCATACGGTCCAGCACCAGGTCGGAGACCGCCACCTCGGCATCGTCAGCCCAGGCGCCCAGGGCGCGGCTGATGCGGTCGACCGTTCGCCCCGCCAGGTGCGTCGGGGGAACAAGATGATGCCGTGCTCGACGGCTACGATCGGCGCGTCGAAGCCGCCGGCCCGTAGGCATGCGCCAAGATAGCCGCACTCGACGATCAGAGCGCCGTCCGGGCCGGCATGAGCAATGGCCCGCGCGAAGCGCCTGGGGCGACGCAGCATCTCGCGCCCGCGTCCGAAGCCGAGCGTGCGATAGCGCGTGTCAGTAGCCCGTAGGCGGTCCACGAGGGGCCCGTCGCCGCCGACGATGACAACCTCGGCATCCGCGCCGAATCGCCGAAATCGCTGCGCGAGCACGAGCATCAGAGTCTCGGCGCCGCCGATCTCAGCGTGCCACACGACGAGCGCGAGCCGAGGCCTGTGGACCATTCTGGTCGCGCCTGGCGAGAGGCTGGACAGCTCCATGCGTTCGATGACGTCAGCGTGCCACACACGCCATCCGCACTGCGATGAGGCCGACACTCACCGCGACCAATGACTGATTTGCTACGGTCGCGTCGGCAATTCGCTGGTGGCAGTCCCCCTCGACGGCGCCCGCCCCCAACTTCAAACCAAGCTCCCGAGCCCGTGCGAGAAGAACACGTCAGGTCTCTGCGTTGCCCGGCCTGCCGAGCCGAGCTGGACCTCGAGTCCGCGTCAACCGGATCCGAAGGGCCGCATCAGGACGGGTTTCCTGCATTGCGCGGGTTGTGCCGCTCGATATCCGATCACCCGTTATGTCCCTCGCTTTGTGCAGAACGAGGGCTACGTGAGGGCTTCGGCCTCCAGTGGGACATCCATCGGCGTACCCAGTACGACCTCACCAGCGGGATGACAATGAGCAAGCAGCGTTTCTTCGAAGAGACGGGATGGCCGCGCTCGGCTCGAGAGTGAGGTGATCATCGAGGCTGGGAGTGGCTCCGGCCGGTTCACCGAAGTCGCGCTTGCGCACGCGGTGCGCTCGTCCTGTCCTAGACTTCAGCCACGCCGTGGATGCGAACTATGCATCCAATGGCGACAACGAAAGACTCCTGCTCGTTCAGGTGATCTCTTCCACATGCCGTTTCCAAAGGGTGTCGCGGATCGGCTCTTTTGCTTCGGGGTGCTCCAGCACACACCCGATCCGCGGCGCGGCTTCGAGGGCCTTGCGGAATACGTGCGACCTGGAGGCGCGGTCGTGGCGGACATATATGCCAAGACGCTTGTTCGGTATGTGCTGGCGACGAAGTACTGGGCTTCGCCCCGTCACGCGACGTATGCCACCCGCCCTGCTGTACCGACTGACGCAGCGCGCTACGTGGACTTCATGTGGCCGCTTGCGAGGAAGATTCGACAGATCCCGAGGCTGGGCCGCTCGCTCAACTGGAGGCTTCTGATCGGCGACTACAGCGACTTCGACTGCGGACGACGACGTCCTCCGAGATTGGGCATGACTCGACACCTTCGACATGCTCTCGCCCCGCTACGACAAGCCTGCCAGCTTCAAGACGGTCAAGCAGTGGTGTTCGGAAGTGGGCCTCGTCTCTACCGAGGTGCTGCGAAAGCACGTCTATGTGATTCGAGGCCGGCGCCCCTAGCCCGCCTGGGACGGGACGTACACGCGGCCCCAGAGCCCGGCCAAGCGCTCCTCGTGACGCTGTCGCTCGTGTTCGTCGAATCGCAACCGTAGGACCCGCGCCGGGGAGCCCGCTACAACCGCGTGTGAAGGCACATCGCGTGTGACCACCGTGCCGGCGCCGACGATTGCCGCGTCGCCAATCCGGACACCTTTCAGCACGGTGACGCGGGCGCCGATCCACACGTTGCAACCGATCTCGATCGGCGCATTGACGCCGAGCTGCCCGGGTGTCGCGATAGAGCGTTCCGGGTAGGCTCGACTCGATGGTCTCCTCCGATCACACAAAACTCGGCCCCGATTATGGTGTCGTCGCCGATCGACAAGGTGACCTCCGGAACGCTGATGAAACAGCGTGGACCGATGAAAACATCGTCCCCTAGCGCGATGTGCTCGATGCCGTCGAAGGTGGAGGTGAGGCCGTCCAACCGGGTATTGGGGCCGCACCGGCGAGTTGGCGCGCCTGAGGAGGTACCGCGCGATCGGTCGTAAAGGCACCAGCCAGAAGCCGCTTCCCCTTCGGTAGCTCACGGAGTCGGGAGCGTCGAACGCGGAGATGGAGGCCGGCGCGCTGCCACCTACGGGAGTTTGACGAAATGATTGGCGAAAGTCGGCCAGCTCCTGTGTTGAAGACTACCTAGTGGTGCGTCTCGCAATTAGCTAGGGATTCGGTAGGATGAGGAATCCGCTCTCCTACCGCCCCGCTCCCGGTCACTGACGAGCAACGATCGGTGCTTGAGAAGTTGATCCGCTCGCATACCGCGCCGCACCGCGATGTGCAACGCGCGATGGTGCTGCTGATGGCCGGCGACGGGTTCGCGAACACCCGGATCGCGAGCGAGGTGGGGTGGCGCCGATGACGGTGAAGGCATGGCGCGATCGGTTCGCGCAGGACGGGCTCAAGGACTTCTCGAGCGTGCGGCCGGGCCGTGGTCGCAAGCCGTCGATCGCGGCTGAGCAGGTGGAGGAGATCGTCCGGTTGACGTTGCACGACGCGCCGGCTGGCGAGACGCACTGGAGCTGTCGAACGATGGCCGCTCGTGCCGGTGTGTCGCCGGCGACGGTGCAGCGGATCTGGTCCGCGCGGGGTCTGCCGCCGCATCGCGTCGAGACGTTCAAGCTCTCAAACGACCCGCGGTTTGAGGAGAAGCTCGTTGATGTCGTCGGCCTGTATCTGAACCCGCCAGAGAACGCGATCGTGCTGTGCATGGACGAGGAGACACCAACGCAGTAGGCAACTTCGAGTTTGAGTGGCTGATCGCGCGTCCGGCGGGAAGGAGTCTGCCGTGACGCGTTGTATTCATGGGGCTGATGGCGTTGCGTCGTGCTTATGTCGAGTTGTCGTCCGCGGATGCAGTGCGTGGGTTGCAGGCGGAGTTCGGTCTGTCAGAGCGTCAGGGGCGTCGGTATGTGAACGAGGCGCTGATGCGGCCGGACGGTGTGGTGGTGCCGGAGCGCACCGTGGTGTTCACGGGAGGGCTCACGACTGAGCGTGTGAAGGGATCACGGTGTAGTTCCAGTCGCCGTGGAACGTGTGTCGGGTGATGTTGACGGCGGCGAGTTGTTCGTCGGTCACGTCGATGCCTCGTTCGTAGGTTTGGTCGTCGAGGCGGGCGTAGATCTTCAGCCCGGTGTTGGTTGTGGTCGCGGCGATCAGGTTGACGATGATCTCGAGGCTCTCGAGCGGTTTGCCGCGCCAGTTGAGGCTCACGAAGCTGAACATCCGATGCTCGATCTTGTTCCACTTCGAGGTGCCTGGCGGGAAGTGGCAGACGCGGATCCGCAGCCCGGTCGTGTCGGCGAGGCGTTGCAGCTCGTGACGCCACAGGCGGGTGCGGGGATTGTTCGACCCGCCGGAATCGGCGGTGATCGTCAGCGTCTGGGCGTTCGGGTAGCGGTCCTTGCCGAGGTGCTCCCACCAGCTGATGATCGTGTTGACCGCGAACTGGGCGGTGTCGCTGGTGATCCCGACGCTCACCCATCCCTCGTCGGTGGCCAGGTCGTAGACGCCGTAGGGGATCGCGTGCCCGAGCTGCTTGTCCTTGAAGTCGTGGCCGCGAACCTCGACCGGGTGACCCTTCGGCTCAAACTCGCGGCCGACCGCCTTGAAATCGCCGACCAGCTCTCGCTTCTTCGCGTCCACGCTGATCACCGGCTCGCCCGCCGCGAGCGCCTCGCTGACGGTCTCGGTGATGTGCGCAAACTGCGCGTCGCGGTCGGGATGCTGAGCACCCTCCCGCGTCTTCTTGTTCGCCTGCAGGCTGTACCCCTTGGCCTTCAACAGCCGCAGCACGGTCCGCTCCACGACATCGTGACCCATCTCCCGCAGCGCCTCGGCGAGCTTCGCGCCGCTCTTCGATGTCCACCGCAACGGCGACTCCGGATCACCCCGCGTGACCGGATCGACCAGCCGCTCCAGATCCTCAGCCAGCCCCGGCTCGCGCTCGAGGATCGGCGTGCGCCCCGGATGCCGGCGCACGTTCCCCGGCGCCGGCCGCTCCTCAGAGTCCAGATCAGCCAGACCGCGCAGCACCGTCGACTCCGAGATCCCCGTCGCCCTGACCACCGCCGCCAGCCCTCCATAACCCGCCGAGCGCGCCTCCGCCGCCGCCCACAACCGCCGCGTGCGCTCGTCCAGCACCCCCTGCGCGTTCAACAGCCGATACCGCTCACCGATCGCGCGCTCATCGACCACAACCCCCAGTTCTACATAACCCGCCCAGACCCTTCACAAACTAAGTCGGGAGCCCTAAAACCGAGACGCACCGTTAACGGGAGGGGTCCAGGACCCCCTCCCGGCCTCCCCCCGGCGTTGTTCGTGAGGGCGGGCCGGCCAAGCCGGCCCTATCGGGGTCATGCTGCGTGGATGGCGAACGTGGCGAACATCAACGACGTGCTCAAGGGTCATGTGGCGCTCGAGATCGAATGCGTCGACCGGTTGTACCTCAACGCGTACCTGCCGAGCTTGCAGCTGGGCGGGCAGGCGGTGCGATTCCTCCGCGACCACCTGGGTTCGAGATCCCGTCGCCCTCGTTGCTGGGGAAGATCGGTAATCGGTTCCGTCGTGAGGTGAGCGCGTTCGCCGCGAAGAGAGGATCCCGATCCTGCATTTGAAGAAGCCCGATCGGTCGCGGTCGGACGATCGCAAGCTCGATCACGTCCGTCCGTACCTCGAGCGGCCGAGCGTGACGGGCGCTTCGGGGTGGTCGCGATCGTCGCCGGTCAGGAGTTTCAGTGGGTGCTCTCGGCCCGCAACCGTCAGAACAAGCCCGGGGGTTCCCGCTTCGAGTACTTCAGGGAGGACCGCCGGGTCGGGGTCTACTACTTCTACATCGTCGACCCCGAGTTCGGTCCGGGGTTCATCCGGCTGGGTACCTACGCACCCTGGCCGGGAAGGGTGTGGCTCAACGGACACGAGTGGGTCAAACGCCAAGCCACGCGCGAGGGGCTGGCGTTCACGGCGCTGTCCAACGGCTTTGCCAACACGCGCTCACCCGCGCGTCTGCAGGCCCTCTGCGACCGTCTTGGCCCCGCGGACGTGCAGGCGTTCTTTGATCGCTGGATCACGTAGGATCCCGACGCCGCTGACCGCCGCCGACCGCGACGCCGGCTACTGGTGGGAGCTGTCGATGCGCCAGGTCGAGATCTCCCGCACGCTCGTGCTCGACTACCCCCGCCGCGCCCGCAGCTGCTTCGAGGCGCTCGTGGCCGACAACATCGGGATCGGCCGCCCCGAGGACATCTCACTCGTGTTCGCTCGCCAGGCCAGAAGCGCCAGCGACCGGTTCGGCACGCGCATCGTGTCCCGCGGCACCGACGTGCGAATCGACTTTCGCTACAAGCACTCGCGCATCAAGCAATACCTCAAAGACGGCCGCGCGCTGCGGGTCGAGACGGTCATCAACAACCCATCCGACCTCGACGTCGCACGCCGCCTGCACAACCTGCCCGAACTCATCCTCAAAGCCCGCCAGGTCAACCAACGGCTGCTTATGATCGAGCGTGCCGGTCAGAGCTGTGCCATCGGCTCTGCGCTCTTTGAGCGCATCCACCAGCCCCATCGACGAGGGCCAAAGAACCGGAGCGCTGCGCTTCGGGGATCAACGCGCCATGGCCCTGGCCGGCGCGCTCTGCCACATCCAACACGCCGTCACCGGCGGCTTCACCAACAAAAGCCTTCGCGGGCTCGTCGCCGGACACCTCGGCCAGACCAACTACACCGCCAGCAAGATGAGCTACGACCTCCGGCGCCTGCGCCTCGACGGCCTCATCCAACGCCTCCCACACAGCAACAAATACCTCCTGACCCCCGACGGGATCCGCGTCGCCGTCTTCTACACCAAACTCCAAAACCGGCTGCTGCGCCCACTCCTGGACGCCAACCAACCACCCGCACCAACCGACGTCCGCCGCGCCATCACCACCCTCGAGCACGCCGTCAACGACTACGCACACACCGCCCGCCTCGCCACATGAAACTCGTCACAACCTCACACGTTCACGCCACCAAGAAGTACTAGCGTGGCTGGGCTGGACGGACGACGATCAGGTCTAGATCTTCGCGCACAGCAACTTCGTAGCCGGTCCGAGCTTCGCACATCACGGCGCGAATCTCATCCACCGTCGGCCATTGAGCCGGGTCAAGCAACCGGTCCAGTCGGCCGATGAACAAGCGGGCGTCATCGATCAGATACCAGTCCCCGAACGTCCCCGGTGATGTTGCCCGCAACTCATCCAGTAGCGGGCACTGGTGGTCGCGCCCGGCGGTCTTGTCACCGCTCCAATGCCCGTCCAGCCAATACAACGTCGGCTCCACAGAAGGCCGCAGCAGCTTCGCGGAGTCGCCATGCCGGACGCGAATGTTCCCGCACCGTCGCAACCGCAGCCAGGCACGTAGCGCAAAATACCCGGACAGCTCAATCGTCTCGACACGCTCAAAGATGCGGCTCAGAGCGAGAGCGCCATCGCCCAGCAGCGTGCCCGTCTCAACAGCCCGACGCACGCCTGACGCCGCGGCCTGCCGCGCCAACTGCTCGTTCAGCGTCCCCACGGCGCGCAGCCTACAGTGAATGACTCGCGGAAGTTGCTCATGCCCCGGTCGCCCCTTGGGGTGGCGATGAGCTCACGCTTGGTCCGCAAACCGGCGGTCATATCCGCTTTCGCCAAAGCTGGCCTTTCACCGGTCATGACGCCGGCAGGAGAATGCTCGCCTCAAAGAACCACCTCCGCGATGATCTCCCTAGCGTGAGGACAGAACCCGTCGTCTGCTGTGCCGTCTGCCCGGGAGCTCTGCCACCGCACAAACTCGTCAACGCCACGCAGTTGCCTGCGCTTTCGCTCGACGCGATCGGGGAGGGCTCCGCAGGACTCCAGGCGCGCGAGCACGCTGTACGTATGCCTACGCAGCCTCTTTACCAATGCGGCAGCAAGCCGTGCGGTCGCATCTCCGTGCCAGAGGCTTAGATATTCGATCCAGCCGAGATATGCCCATCCTCCGGCTGCGATCCGCAGCGAGTCGTCGGTCGCCGAAGAAGTTCCCGGCGTATGCCGGGCGACGATCGACCGCGTCGTACCGACCGGCAGTCCCGCGGCCCGATACCGGCGAGCCAAGTCGCGATCCTCGTAATAGAGGAAGAACTCGGGTCTGAATCCACCACTGTGCAGAAACTCGGCACGTGCCAAGAGAAGCATCGCTCCTCCCGGCCACCGAGCATTGCGACGCACTGGGATCCTTGGTAGCGCCGGAAGCTCACGCGGACGCAAGGGCCCCAGACCGTGAACGATCGCGTCCATGGGCCAGGAACTCTCGGTAAGGAGAAGTGGCGCGGCCTTGCCACGATCTCGAAACAAGGGGCCCACCAAGCCAAATGGCTCTCGCATCAACTCGATTTCCAGGCTTACCACACTGGCCTCGAGCAGCCTCACGTCGGGATTGAGGAACAGCACGTGTGAGCCGGCCGCTACCCGGGCACCCTGGTTGCACGCTCGTCCGAAGCCGCTGTTGGCGGAGTTCTCGAATAGCACGATTCCGGGGAGTTCCTTGCAGCGCAGGCGCGTATCGTCCGAAGACGCGTTATCAACGACGATGATTTCTGCGTTGGGAAGCTCGGCGCGAAGTGAACGTAGACACACTCCGATGACGTTGGCCGAGTTGTGGGTCACAACTACCGCTGAGAGCGTCGGCGCGCTCATTGGGTCTCCTTCGTGGCCTTCAGTCGACCCCGGACGGGCGCCTGGCGTGTGCTCCCACTCCGGCAACGCCAACATCGTACTTCCGGTGTGCTTAACGTAGACGGAACCTCACATCAGAAAGCGAATCTGGCGCGGCGCGCAGCACCAGCTTCATGCCTTCTACGTAGGGCATGCGTGGCAGAAAGCGACAGCGAACGTCTATGCAGCCGAGCATCTTGCTCGATCGGCCAGCAATGATGTCGTCAAGTCGTATCTGATGGCCCACTCGCGCAGCGGATGCCCAAGATCCCGATCGTTGAACGTCACGGTGTGGATGCCGTTTCTCCGAAGCAGTTGCCGGAACGCGGCGTCCTTTCTCCTGTCTATCTTCGACAGGTCATCCCACATGCCGTAGAACCCGGAGACTCTTGATCGCATTCCGGCTTCAATGAGATCCTCGACGACGAATGCCTCCGCTCCCTCGATGTTCATCCTGATAAGCGTCGGAACGTCGCCGTGTGATTCGTAGAACTCGCGCAGCACATCGGAGAGCCGTACGGCCTGGACTGACTCGAATGTCTTGCCGCGTTCGGCGAACAGCGAGTCGCCCCTACCGCCACCGCCCGCCTTGTAAAGCCGCACAGTGTGCTCGGTGTGGTCAGGGCCGACAAGGGCCCCGTGTCGGAGGTCAAGTCCGGGCACACTTGCGAGGGCCTGCTGTGCTGCGACGTAGTGCTCGTTACTCGCCTCGAAGCCAATCATCGCCGCGCGCCCGCCGAAGCAGCGATTCATGAAGTCCAGCTCACGGCCCTCGCGATGCACGCCGCAATCGACATAGAGTGCATGTTCGGGAAGCGAAGGCGGCCTGATAAGTGTCAGCACGTTCAACCGTTCCACGCGCCGGGCAAGGACTCGGGCGGCCAAGAAGACTGAATCCGTCCACACCAGCGCCGCAACGATCTGCTTCGTGCGTGGAATGTGGGCAAGCATCCCGACCAGCCGCCAATTCCACAGCTTCTGATGTGGATGCCAGACGACCCAGCGCGCTCCTTCGCAGGCTCGCACCGATGCGCTCGGCAACGACGCTCGGTCAGCGCCCTGTCCTCCCGTCCATGTACTCCCGCTGCCACAACTCCAGGGTGAGCAAAGCCCAAAGGCGAAGCGCATTGTCCTCGGTTCCCGCATCGTTGGCCGCGATCAGCCGCTGCACCTGCTCAGGGCGAAATATACCGCGAGCCCTGACGGCCTCCGCCGACAGCAGATCATCGACCATCGGCCGCAGATCGCCGACGAGCCACGAGCGCACCGGAGCGCCGAATCCGGCCTTCGGGCGCCAGACGACGTCATGCGGAAGGACCGGCTCCATGCTGCGCTTGAGAATGTATTTGCGCGTCAGTCGCCGGAGCTTCAGCTCGGGTGGGACGCGACCGGACAGCTCGACGAGACGGTCGTCGAGGAACGGGACTCGCACCTCAGTAGATGCCGCCATGCTCATCTTGTCCGTGTAGGCGAGGTTTAGGCACGGCAGGAACGTCTTGAGGTCCACGTAGAGCATTTGGTTGAGCCAATGCTCGCCGCTTGCGTGCGACGCGTAACCGCGATGCCGCTCCAGGACGTGCTCCACCGAACCGTAGGACGCGGGGTCAAGCAATCGGGTGAGTTCGGTTTGCTTGAAGTAGGACGAGTACGTGAGATAGCGCTCGATGGGGGGTGCATCGATGCCTCTCATGAGCTTCATCAGGTTGCGCCGAGGACCGCGGAACCGGCCGGGAGGGCCGAGCGTTAGCCGACCGTCGAGCCCTCGCCGCAACGCCGCTCTCGCCGGTTGCGGGATGACGTCGAGCATCCGTCCAATCCGGGCCGCGAGGTGACGGGGATACCCTGCAAAAACCTCGTCGCCGCCCATCCCGCTGAGAATGACCGTTAGCCGCTCCCGCGCGGCAACGCAGATCAGGTAAGTCGAGATGCACGCCGGGTCCGCGATCGGCTCGTCCATGTGCCAGATGAGCTTCGGGAGCAGTTCCACTACCTTAGGCGCGAGGATCTCCTCGTGATAGTCGGTGGCGAACCGCTGACCAATCGAGCGGGCATACCGGACGTCATCGGGGACGATGTCATGACTGAGATCCTCGGGGCTGAAGCCGACCGTGTAGGTCGTCACCCGTTCGCCGGCGTCGCTCATGAACGCGACGATGGCGCTTGAGTCGATCCCGCCGCTAAGGAAGCTGCCAATCGGGACATCCGAAACCATCTGTCGCGTGACTGCGTCGCCAAGGGCTTCGCGGACGATGTCCGCCCACTCACCCTCGTCGCGCTCCTCGGGCTCAAATGCCATGTCCCACCATTGGTCGATCGACAGCCGCCCATCGCGGAAGGTTGCACAATGTCCGGGCTCCAGTTTGTAGATCCCGTCGAACAGCGTGTCCGCCCCCGGAACCCACAGGAAGGTGAGATAGTCGGGCACCATCTCTTCACGCAGGCGTGCGGACGGCACCGCGGGCAGCATCGCCTTGACCTCCGAGGCGAAGTAGAACGCGCCGTCATGCTGCGTCCAATACAGCGGCTTGACACCTAGCCGATCACGTGCCAGGAAGAGCTTCTGCTTCTCGGCGTCCCAGAGCGCAAAGGCGAACATGCCGTTGAGTCGACGCAGCATGTCAGCTCCGTACCGCGCGTACATGCCGAGCACAACCTCGGTGTCGGTTCCGGTCACAAATTGCAGTCCCTCGCGCTCGAGTTCAGCGCGTAGTTCGCGGAAGTTGTACAGCTCGCCGTTGTACGTGATCCAGAACCGTCCATTTGCATACGGCATCGGCTGTGCCCCACGCGCTGATGGGTCGATGATCGACAGCCGTCGATGGCCGAGCGCGATGGGAACGCGACCGTCGCCTCCCGGGAAGAACTGGACTCCTTGGCCGTCCGGTCCACGATGGGCGAGGCGCTGAGTCATGATCCCGATCATCTCCGGATCGGATCGTCCGACGTAGCCGCAGATCCCACACATTCGACCGAGCTACCCGCGCGCGCCAACACCGGTGATAACGATGCTCATGTCCGGCCCGACTTACGTGAGGATGCGGGCTTACAGTGAATGATTTCCTTGAGTGTGTCTAGATACTGCTCAGCGACGCTCTTGGGTGCGAAGTCAGCTACCTTAGCCCGGTTCGCCACTGACATGCGGCTGCGCAGCGCTGGATCGCGGAGAAGCCGCTCGAGCGCGGCCGCAAGTCCTGAAGAGTCACCCGGTGATACGAAGAGGGCATTCTCGTCCTCAATGAGGTGATCCGCCATTCCCCGCGTTCTCGTCGTGACCACGGGCAGGCCCGCGGCCAAGGCCTCGGTGATGGCGGTCGGAAAGCCCTCTCGGTAGCTCGGAAATACAAATACGTCGGAAGTACGGTAGACGTCGAGAAGTTGCTTGCCGCTCAGGAACCCGGTGAGGGTCACCTTCCCATCGAGGCGGAGTTGTTCGACTCGCTGGATGACCTCCGCAGCGCTGGGGCCATCCCCCGCGATAACGAGGCGGCAGTCGCGCCGTTCGAGGACTCTCGCGAACGCCGAGAGCGTCTCGAAGATGCCCTTCTCCCTGATCAGGCGTCCGACGAACAGCAGTGACGGCGGCCTGTCGCTCAGATCATCGGTGAGTCTCGCGATGTCGGCATCTTCAGGCGGTGCAACGAACGGATTTGCGACCACGCGGAAGCGTCCCCGCGGCCAGAAGCGCTGTGAGTCGCGTGCTTCCTCAGTGGAGAGCACCAGCACCCCATCGGTCAGTGCGAACAGCGCTGCGGCGGCCACCTTGAATGCACGGTGTCCCGGGGCGACGAGTAGATCCGCGCGTCCGCCGTGAAACTGCACAACGATGTCTGGCACGAGCCGGCGCGTCGCAACCAGCAGTGGCACGTTGGCTAACAGAGATCGCCCCTCGAGCGAGGTCTTGACCACCATCACGTCAAAGCGCCCGGAGTTCAGACGCTGAATGACGCGCGGGATCTCGACCGAACGGGTGATGACCTTCTCAGCGATCGATTCGTGATCGTGATGGCGGCCCCACGGTTCCATTACGACGTGGCAGCCAAGCGAGACGAGCGCATCGACAAGGACCGGTGTGTGTTTTGGGAGGGGGCCGCGAACGCCAGGGTGCGGTGAAAGCATCAAGATCCGCACGTTAGTCGAGTGTCTCCCGGCACCAGAGCTCGAACATGAGGAGAGACCAGATGGTGGCGCCAAAGTTGGTCGCGCCCACGCTGTGGCGGTCCAACATCTTCTCGACAGCCTGGGTATCCAAGAATCCGCGACGATCAGCCTCGGGCGACACGAGCACATGTCGGGCGTAGGTCTCGAGATCGCCCCGGAACCACGCTGCCAGAGGCACCGTAAAGCCCCGCTTCGGTGCTTTCAAGATCTCCGCCGGGAGCGTGCCGGCCAGCGTGTCTTTCAGCAGCCCTTTCAGGCGCCAACCAGGCATCCGGCGATCGATCGGGATCGTCGCGACGTGTTCGGCGAGCACGTGGTCGAGGAACGGCACTCGCACCTCGAGCGAGTTCGCCATGCTCATCCGATCGACCTTGACCAGCATGTCGCCGGCGAGCGAAGTCTGAAAGCCGGTTTGGACAAAGCGCTCCAGGGGGTGTGTACCGTTGGTCGTCGCGTACCTTTCGAGCCAGTGGTCGACGATCGCAAACGGATCGCGCTGCGCGAGCGCGCTGCTCAACTCGGGGGAGAGCAGAGGCTGGAGAGCGTCCAGCCCCGGCGCCGACATCTTTCGCTTGAAGGCAAGTTCCGGTTCAAGCATCGTGTCCGCCACGCGCTTGAGCAGGACGGAGAGACGGTCATTGAGGGACGCACTGCGCGTGGTCGGCGCAAGATTCGGTAACGCGGCAAGCGCGCGCCGCAGGCGCTCCCGGAGTACCTCTGCACACTGTGCAAGCTTCAATCCGCGAAACAGGCTGTAGCCGAGGAACAGCTCATCGCCGCCATCACCGGAGAGGACCAATTTCAAGTGCTCTCGTGCGAGCCTCGAAACGTGGTATGTCGGTAGGGCCGACGAATCGGCGAATGGTTCGTCAAAGTTGGCGGCGAGGGTCGGCAACAGGTCGACCGATTGAGGCTCGACGACCAGCTCGTGGTGCTCGGTGTCATAGGTCTCGGCGACACTGCGCGTTTTATCTAGCTCGCTGTGTCGCGCGTCTGCAAAGCCGATCGAGAAGGTGCGTACTCGCTCCGACGCTGCTTCGCTCATCAGCGCCACGATTGCGCTCGAGTCGATCCCCCCGCTGAGAAGCGCGCCGACCGGCACATCGCTAACAAGATGCGAGCGTACCGCCTCGCTCAACGCCGCGCGCAGCTGCGACCTCGTCTCAGTTGCGCCCCGTCGCGTGTCAAACCGATCGCGCGGTGGCTCCCAATACGCACAAAGCTCAGCCCCGCGTTCAGGTGACCATAACAATCGCGTCCCGGGCGCCAGCATACGCACGCCGGCGAAGATCGTGGCCGGCGGCGGGATGTAACTGAACGTGAAGTACTGCCCGAGCGCTGCGAGGTCGAGGTCGGGTTTGGGCCGGCCCACAAGGAGAAGGCACTTGAGCTCAGAGCCGAACGCGATACCGCTATGGTCCGCCATGTAGTAGAGCGGTTTTAGCCCGCATCGGTCAACCGCGAGCAACAGCCGGCGTGCGCGCCGATCCCAGATCGCGAGGCTAAACATGCCGCGCAGCCGGCCGAGGCAATCACTTCCGAACTGCTCGTAGGCGTGTACGACGACCTCGGTGTCGGAACTTGTTGTGAAGCGATGCCCAGCCGCCTCTAGTTCTCGACGAAGTTCGCGGTGATTATAGATCTCTCCGTTGTAGACGAGCCGAACGGTGCAGTCCTCGTTTGCTATCGGCTGTGCCCCATGCTCTAGGTCGATGATCGACAGACGCCGCATCCCGAGGCCAACGGCGCCATCATGGAAGTATCCCTCGTCGTCCGGACCCCGATGGACGATGGCGTCGGTCATCCGCCGCACAAGCTCGGGCTCGACACTATGGGCCGTGTCGGAGTGCAGGACCCCCGCATATCCCGCACATCAGTGACTAGTGACTGACACGGGGGCCATATCACAAACCCGAGGCAGCCTGACGTTCGCCACCCCAGCGATTGCTGATCCACTCGACGGTTCGTTTCAAGCCCGTTGCGAAGTCGACCTCTGGATCGTAGCCAAGCAACTCACGTGCGAGCGTGATGTCAGCACTACTTTGCCTGACGTCACCTGGGCGGGGTGGGCCGTATGCGGGCACGACGTTGAGATCGAGCAGGTCGCACAACATCGAGACGAGTGCGTTCAAGCTGATGCTTCCCCCCATAGCGACGTTCAATGCCGTGCCGACCGCTTGATCTGCGCTCGCCGCGAGCAAGTTTGCGCTGACCACGTTCGCGACGTACGTAAAGTCCCGTGAAGCGGTGCCGTCGCCAAAAACTGTGATTGCCTCACCGCTAAGAAGCTGACGAATGAACTTCGGGACAACTGCCGCGTAACCCGACAATGGATCCTGACGATCGCCGAAGACATTGAAATAGCGAAGGGCAATTGTCTCCACACCATATACGCTATATGCGGCCATGCAGTATTGCTCGGCCGCAAGCTTCGAGACAGCGTACGGTGACACCGGCTGCGGCCGGTGTGATTCTTTGCGAAGCATCCCAGGTGCATCACCGTATACTGAGCTTGAGGACGCGGCAATAACGCGGCTGACTGAATGGTCACGAGCTGCGAGCAAGACGTTGAGGGTTCCGCCGACGTTTACCTCGCTTGTGGAGATTGGATCCTGGATCGATCGCGGCACCGATGGGAGCGCGGCTTGATGAAAAACCAGGTCGACACCCCTGGTGGCGGTGGCGACTCGCTCGTAGGAGCGCAGATCGCCCTCTACGACCTCGATGTCCAGACCTCTCAGGTTTGCCAGGTGGCCAGTCGAGAAGTTGTCGAGTACGCGCACGTCGTAATCCTGCCTCAGCAGACCGCGTACGAGGTTCGAGCCGATGAAGCCGGCTCCCCCGGTTACGAGTGCCTTCATTCCCATAACATCCGTTATGCAACCGTGCTGGCTACGCCAACACGGGCATGCGCCACTGGGCTAAACACCACGCTCCGTTCTAGCCGCCTCGAACGCGCGCAGGGTCATCTCCATCGTGTCCAGCGGGCTTGGCCCGGACGGTTGCCCACCTTCGAGAGAGCTACGGAACGCGCGCATCTGGGGAGCATGACCCTTGTTCGCACGCCCATCCCGCATGGTCTTCGCACGTCCCCGTCCGCGTAGCTCCAGCCGGCGGAAGTCCTCGAGCCTCCCCGAGCGTCCCCCGGCGTGGACCTCGATCAGCTCCTTGCCCACCCCGGGCGCCGATTCCGAGCCATAAAGGATCGTTGCGATCGACTCGTTGGCGAACGTCAGCGTCACAGCAAAGCGCTGGCTGACCATAAGCTGGCCTGCCTGAATGGGGATGCTCGTCCGGATCTGGTCGGGCAGCCCGTCCATCAGCCAGCAGGCAAAGTCGACAAAATGGCAGCCCTCGCCCAGCAATCGCCCTCCCCCGTCATCCGGATCGTTCAGCCAGTTATCTTCCGGCAGGCGGCCCGCGGCAACCCGATATAGAAGCTCGATGGGCTGCCCCGGGCTCAGCACGTGGTCGCGCATCGCGATTGCCAGCGGCGCGAAACGGCGGTTGAAGCCAACCTGCAGCAGTCCTCCTGTCGACGCATTTCTGAGGGCGTCGAGCTCCTCCATCGTCAACGCCGGCGGCTTCTCGACGAAGACAGCCAGTCCCCGCTGCAGTGCCCGGATCGCGTACGCCGCGTGCGATCCGTGCCGCGAGGCGATGCACACCACATCCAGGTCACCTGACTCCAGAACCTCATCCGGCGTTGCCGTGCAAGCGAAGCCGAACCGCTCGGCAGCAGCCGCCGCCGACAGGCCGCGGGCGCTCGCGATAGCCGAGAGTTCGAATCCCGCTTCTCGCAGAGCCGGGATCAGCACACGCTGTGAGAAGCTGCCCGCTCCGATCACTCCAGCAGCCGGCACTGATGCGGGATCGCGCCATCTGCGTTCTATCCGTCCGGTCTCAGGTGGCTTCGTCACTGCCGTCGGGGTATAGGTCAACACGAGACCGAGGGGCGACGTCGTGGCATTGACGAGCTGTTCATATGCTGTCGGCGCTTCATCGACCGAGATCAGGGCTGTGATCAGGTCCTCGACGGCCACTTGCCCCTCGGCGAGGAGAGCGACAAATGCGGCAAGGTTCCGGCGCTCGGTCCACCGCACGTACCCAACCGGATAGTCATTGCCCCGCTCCTCGTATGACCGGTCATACCGGCCGGGGCCGTAGGATCGTGATAGCCGCAGCTCGAGTTCTTTGCCGAAGTAGGTCGAGCGTGGCACCGCCATGCCAACGTCGCCGACCACCACGACGCGGGCGCGATCGCGCGCGAGCGCGCCGGCGAGCTCGATCGGATCGTCCGAACCTGTGGCGGCCGTCAAGATGATCGCATCACAGTTGCGCGCATCCCGCGGAATGCTTCGTATGTCAAGTTCCGAACGCGTGAAGGCAATCGGTATCCCAGAGCTACGAGTCCGGTCAACGAGGTCCCGGTCGACATCAATCCCTACTACCTCGCAGCCGGCGGCCCGGAGGATCCGGCAGGTCAGCTGGCCCACGAGCCCGAGCCCGATCACCGCCACGCGCTCTCCGATGCGGGCCTCTGACTGTCGGACGCCGTGAAGCGCGATGCTGCCCACAGTGGCGAATGCACCTGCCTCGAACGAGACGCTCGCGGGCAGCCGCGTGCAGAGGTTCGCCGGGACGTAATTGAGCTCGGCGTGCACCGCGTACCCGCCGCCGGCGCATGCGACGCGGTCACCTGGTCGCAGATCGTCTACGCGTGTCCCGACCTCCACCACCACGCCGGCGCTCGAGTAGCCAAGTGCCGAGGGCTGACCCAAACGCGCTCGCACCGCGTCCAGAGTTGGCCTGATGCCGTCACGTCGAGCCTTGTCCAGCACCTCGCTCGCCTGCTCAGGGCGAGCGCGAGCCTTGCCGATCAGGCTCTTGCGAGCGGCCTCAACGGTGCTGCGTTCGGTGCCAGCGCTGAGTAGGCTGGCGCGAACGTCGACAATGACACCGTGAGCTTCGAGCACCGGTGGCGGGACGGCTGTGAGTTCGATTCGGCCGTCTCGCAGTCGCTGAGTTACCTGCTTCATCAGGCGGTCGTAGCGAGTTGCGTCAGTGCCGAGAGCATCGGTGCCTGTACCCAGCGCGGGTACGCGGTGCGGATCGCCCAGAGCCGCTCGCGCTGAAAAGCGAACGATCCGTCCCCCTGCGCCAGCCGCCGCAGAGCATAGCCGAGCACGTTCCAACGGCGGGAGGCGAGCTCAGGCTCAAGAGGCGCTGCTCTCGCGAGGGTGTGAATCGCTTGCGCTGCGCATTGGCCGTCGATTGGATATCTGGAACCGGGCGTATACCGCGGAGTCCCGTCGTTCTCGATCAAGGCGCCTACGTAATAAGAAATACCCCGGCGCCATGCATCCTCCGCGGCGCGACCGCCGATCCCCGATTCGATACACGTCAGCAGGCAGTCCAGCACATAGCCGGTATGAAAGCCGTCGACCCAGCCGAGGTGCGGTCGCTCGCCGTAGCGCCAGGCTCCGTCAGCACGCTGCCGGCTGACGGTGTACTGCACACCGCTGGCGCGCTCTGTCGCGGAGGTCGTCGCGTCCGAGCACCCGCGCCAACCGGGCGAGCACGGCGCAGACGAGCATGTTGGCGTTGTGGATCGGGGTCGTATCGTCTGGCAGATAGCCGAAGTAGGCGCCGCTCTCGGTTTCGGTCTGGGGGACGCAGCGGGTGAAGAAGTCGCCGACACCGACCGCCAGCCGGAGCGCCTTAGCGTCTCCGCAGAGCTCGTACGCGTCGAGGAGACCGAGACCTGCGAGGGCGGTGGCAATCGTGTTGGGCATCGTTTGCGGGTAGAAGAACACCCGCGTCTGAACGTCGAAGTGATAACCCCAGCACGGCTCTGCAAACCCCGACAACCGCAACGTTTCCAGGTCCTCGATGCAACGTCGAAGCTTCACCCGCGCTTCTGTTTCATCGAGGAAGCCGTTCCGTGCATACGCCGAGATCACATGCGCCAACGTGGCTGGGCTCAGGCCACTCGAGATTCCGAGCACCGAACGTAGGTTGAACGGCGAGCGCTTTACCGCCTGGGTCAGCATGCGCAATGCCAACGGCGACCCTCGCAACCGTGCAACGACGCGGACCGCATTCAGACCGTCGTATGGGTCAGGCCCGCGCCAGCCACGCGCGCTTCCCCATCGCTCCAGCGCGCGCGCGGCGCGTACCGCATCTTGATAGGCGTGTTCGGGTTCAGCGGTGCCGACTTCGGCGACTTTCCCCGTCGATGAGCTACTGGCGCGCCGCATTATCGCTATGACCGGATGCGCTCAACGTCGTGTGCACGACGACCCGCTGGATTGCTTCTCCGCGGCGGCGAAGTTCTGCCGGGGTGCGCGGCGGGACTTGGCGGGGTCTCAGACGCGCAAGCGGTCCGACGTGCGTCAACCGGGCTAGGGCCCCCCGACGTTCAAGCCAAAGGTCTACGGCTGGTGGTGGTCCTGCAAACACCGTCCAGGTCGGAATACCCATTAGTGCGGCCTCGCGGGTCATCGTTCCACCGGCCCCGACCATCGCGTCGGCCTCGTAGATCAGCGCGCGCGAGTCGATCGTCCTGCGTGGGACGATGCAGTTGCTTAACTCAAGCGTCTCGATCGCCGCGGCCTGATCCGGATGGCGCGGGAGGGCGACACATACGACGCTCTTCTGAGCGCAGATCATGCGAAGCGCAGCTTCGAATAGGGGGTTGTCGAAACTGTGATACAAAGCGCGGCTCGGGGGGGTGCGTGCAACAACGAGCGTCTCGGGCCGCACCGTCAGTCCAACCTTGCCAACGATCAACGGGTCCGGGTGAAAGTCGCCGAGGTAGAGCTCTTCCTTGAGCCCTGCGTAACGCACGAGCTTCTTGGTAGTCACCCCCTGCCATCGGAGCGAGGCCAGCGGGAGTACTTCAGGTAGCAGCACGCGCGTCGCCAGCCGGAAAGCCAGGTGATTGGCGGGTTGGTGCTCGAAATCCATTGCGGTCACGGCCGGAATCCGCAAGCTGCGGGCAGCGACGATCTGCGCATATGAGTTGTGCGAGAGCGCGACGTCGGGCCGTACCTTGGCGGCCCAGCGTCGAAGGTCCGCTGCGCGCCTGCCGATCGTCGCTAGCTTGCTCCTCTTCGCTTTCGGGCTTTGACCTCCGATCACCTCGACGGCCGGCCAGCGCTCGCGCGCAAGCTCGACGGTCTGCGCGTTGTCGCGTGCGGTGACAACGACATCGTGCCCATCGGTCTCAAGCTGCCGCGCGACTGGGGCGAACAGGAGCGGATGGGGCGAGTTTGAGAGGTCGATCCAGACCTTCATCGAGGCCGCGGTTCGGGTGCTTCAACGGCCGCTCGTGCGACGTCGACGGCTGCCTCGGCGGGTTCGATGGCGTTCCCGGCGATCACCGCCGCGACCCTTCTCGCGGCGCGCCCGTCCCAGCCGGGCGGCGGCGGGTGCGCGGCGCCGTTGGTGGCGCGAAGCGCGGGAAGGATGTCGGCGATCCTGGCCGGCTCGAGGCCAAGCAGCGTGTTCGTGCCGGCGCGGATCGTGACCGGCCGCTCGGTGTTGTCGCGCAGCGTGAAGCACGGCACGCCGAGGTATGTCGTCTCCTCCTGGACGCCGCCCGAGTCGGTCAGGACGGCGGCGGCGTCGGCCTCGAGCGAGAGGAAGTCGAGGTAGCCGACGGGATCGAGCACGTGCACGCCGGACGATGGGCATCGAGGCCATCATCTTGCGGGTCCGCGGGTGGGCCGGAAACACGACCGGCAGCTCGCGCGCGATCAGACTCAGCTCATCGAGCACGTCGCCCAGCAGCGGGCCGTCCACGAGCGCCGGGCGATGCAGCGTCACCAAGAGGTAGTCGTTCGGGTGCAGGCCGAGTCGCGGCAGCCGCCCTCGACTCCCGGAACCGAGCCTCCATCGCCACCAAGCGTGTCGATCATCGTGTTGCCGACGAAGTGGATCCGCTCGGTCTCGATCCCCTCGGCCCGGAGGTTCTCGCTTGCCTCGTCGGAGTGGATGAACAGGTAGTCGCGAACTCGTCGGCGACGATCCGGTTGATCTCCTCGGGCATCGTGCGATCGAAGCTCCGCAGCCCCGACTCCAGGTGCGCGAGCGGAATGCCGAGCTTGGCCGCCACGAGCGCCACGGCGAGCGTCGAGTTGACGTCGCCCGGGACGATCACGAGCTCGGGCCGCTCGGCCACGAGCACCGGCTCGATCCGCTCCATCACCCGGGCGGTCTGGACCGCGTGAGTGCCCGAGCCAACCCCGAGCACGTGATCGGGAGCCGGCATGCCCGAGCTCCTCGACGAAGATCTCCGACATCATCCGGTCGTAGTGCTGACCGGTGTCGACGACCACGTGACGTGCGTCGGGCAGCCGTCTGCGCAGCTCGGCGATGACCGGCGCCATCTTGACGAAGTTCGGACGCGCCCCCAGGGCGTACAGAACCCCCACGACAGCTGCACTCTACCGAAGCTCGCGAGCGCGAGCCTCCCGACCAATCGTGGCACCTGCGTTTGACGACCAGGTTCGCTGCCCTGGCACGACGGCCCCAGCGGCTCGTTTCCGGTCGTTGCTGGTTAACCCGCCACGCTGCCGCTACCGCGCCATCTGGTCACCACGACAGACGCCGGTCACGCGACCGGAGCGGATCGCAGGAGCTTGGCGACCGCTGGGGTGAGCTCACCCGGGTTGCGGTACAGGTACCCCTCGAGCCACACGGCGACCGACGCCGCCATCGCCTCCGCGGCGCCCGACGGGATCAGGTCCCCGTATTCGAACCGCACGCCCATGCCCTGCCAGCGCGCGGCGATCGGCAGGACAGGCGCCCCAGCGAGACGCGCCAGGGCGAACGCCCCTGCCGACAACGAGGTCTCACGTCCGAAGAGCGTGACCGGCACCCGCGCTGTGGCAAAACCATCGACCGCCAGCAGTGCGAACCCGCCAGAGCGTAGGATCCGCGCCGCCTCGGTGGCGGCGGCCACACGGTGACCTTCGGAGCCCTTTGCACTGAGCACCGCAGCACCACGCGTTGGCACTCCCGAGACGTTCGTCACGATCGCCGCCGGCCCCGGCAGACGCTGCACAAGCGCGCCGAGCGCCGGCAGCGGACCAATGTGGAAGGTGGCCAGGACCAACGGCGGGCTCAGCCTGGACGGATCAGGGCCCGCCACAACCCGCGGGAACGGCCACGCCACCCCCGCGCTCAGGTAGCGCTTGCTCAGCACCCGCGCACGGTAGTAGGAGGCGGTGTCGGCAGCCCGACGCGCCGGCCGTGGGAACTCGACGCCACCGATCAGCATGCGGGATGCCGGCCGCTGGCGAGCCCGACGCCAGCAGCTACGCGCCCCGTCGGCTGCGGTGGCGAGCGCGAAGCTGAGCCTCCCCCACCGCAGTACAGCGTTCTCGAGTGCGCTCCTCACGAGGGAGCCGAGAAATGGTCGGCGATCAGTCCGATCGTCAATCGGCGGGCTGTGAACAGGGCCTCGCTGGCGCGACCGTCGCAGCGCTCCTCGCAACCCAGGATCAGCTCCGCTAGCTCGATCGAGTCGAGGCCGAGCCCTCCTTCACCCAGGGAAGCAGAATCGTGGAGCTGCTCGCGCGTGAACCGCTGGGGCCAGCTAGTGAGGATCAGCTCGCGGACCGTGATGGCGATCTGAACGCGGTCGGTCACGGCGTCAGTTCGAGAGTGGACGGAAGCTCAAAGCTCGGCACCGGCCGCCGCTCGGCGCGCCGGAATGCTGAGATAGGATAGATGCGGGCGGGATGTTAGGTGGTACAACCCATGTCGCACGCTGTCGATTTCTGGCAGTAGCGCAGACTGCCACACCACGGAGCCAATGGCTGATCCACCCTTGCTCCGCGACGCGCTGCTCGCGGTAGCCAATCACGATTCAAGCGCGCTGGCGTTCGCGACGGCCGAACAGCAAGTCAGCTTCGGCGAGCTGGCCGACCGCGCCGCGTCGCGGGCGGCGGCGATGCACGACGCCGGCGTACGCGCGCGGGATCGAGTCGCAGTCGCGATGGCAGCGGGGATCCCGTTCGTCGAGGTCTTCTGGGCCCTGCAACTGCTCGGAGCCGTACCATGCGCGTTCAATCCGAACGTGCCAGCCCGCACGCTCACCGCACGGATGGCCCGGGTTGGGCCGACGCTGGTCGTGACCGACCGGACGGCTGCGGCCATGTCCCGCGGCGCGGGGCGCGTCCCCGATCCCGAGCTCGATCCGGACGACCTCGCGTTCCTCCAGCTCACCTCCGGAACCTCCGGAGCCCCACGCGCGTCGATGATCCGCCAGCGCAACATCATGGCCTGTCTGCGCCAGACCGAGGGTCTCGGCTACATGGAGCCCAACGACGTCCTCGTCGGCTGGGTGCCGCCATGGCACGATCTGGGCCTGGTTCGCTTCGTGATCGAGCCGGTGTGCCGCCGCCTGCCGTGTCACGTCGTGCGGCCGGCGGTGAGGACGATCGGCCAGTGGCTCGCCACGATCTCGGACGTGGGCGGTACGTGGACGGCGGGGCCTGATTTCGCGTACCGGCTGGCGGCGAGGATGGTCGACCCCGCCACCGTGGACCTGTCATCGCTGCGCGTGGCGCTTAGTGGCGGCGAGCCGGTCCGCGCCTCATCGATCGACCAGTTCGAGCACCGCTTCTCGACTCCGGGTGTGATCAGGCCGGGCTACGGTTTGGGCGAGGCGACGCTCGGAGTGTCGGCGACGCTCCCGCATCAGGACGTCCAGGTCGACGCCCGCGGGAATGTTGCGTGCGGCCAACCTCTGCCCGGCGTCGAGGTCCGTGCGGGCGGTTCGATGCACGACCCGGCAGAGATCCTCGTGCGTGGGGAGGCTGTCTTTGCCGGCTACTATGACGCGCCCGCGGAGACCGGCCGGATCCTCCAGGATGGCTGGCTTCATACCGGCGACACCGGCTACCTCGACGCCGAGGGTCGGCTGTTCGTACTTGGGCGTCGTCGCGGAATGATCAAGCGGGGCGGGGCGCTGATTGCGCCGCGCGAGCTCGAGGAGGTAGCCCAGCGGGTTGAGGGGGTGCGAATCGCGGCGGCAGCAAGCGTCGAGACGCGCGAGCGGGAACGGGAGCGGCGCGAGACGATCGTGATCGCGGTCGAGGTGGAGCCCTCGGCGAATCGGCCTGAGGAGGCCATCGCAGGAGCCGTGTCCAAGGAGATCGAGGCGGCGCTCGGCTTCGCGCCGGGCCAGGTGAGGATCGTCCCACCTCGAACGATCCCGCGAACCGAGAACGGCAAACTGAGGCACGAGCGGCTGGCGGAGCTGCTCGCCACCAGCGTGTGACATGGACCACGCTCGCGAGGCCCTCGACGTCGCTGGCCGGAGTCGCCAGTAGCGGCGCCGCTCGACATCGACCGCGTCGGACCGTCGCGCACCACATCGCCGGCGGTTGGCTCGGCTGACCGCAACCCTTGCCGATTGCATCGGTTAACGTCATCAGGCCGGCGAAGCGAGGCCAACGTTCTGTGCACCTGCGAAGGGAGCGCGTCGATGACTTGGACCGTGATGGGTAGAAGTCGCAATTTGGTGGCCACTCGGGTCATGGCCGCGCTCATCGCGGGGTTGCTGGCACTCGCACTGATGCCTTCGCAGGCGCACGCCGGGTTCCGGCTTGGCCTGCAGGACCCGGGATTTCAATCGACGGGTACGGCCTCGCAAGCGAGCGACGCCTTCGCCGCGGTGCACGCGATCAACGGATCGCTCGTGAGGGTGGCGGCCTATTGGGCGGCAGTGGCGCCCAAGGGCACCAGCCAGCCGGCGGGGTTCGATGCAGCCAACCCAGCTGACCCGCGATATCGCTGGAGCGCATTGGATTTTGCGGTCCGGTCCGCCGCCCAGCATCACCTAAGCGTGATACTCGACATCCTCGACGCCCCGACCTGGGGCGAGGGGCCCGGTGAGCCGCGCAACGCAAGCTCGCTTTCGATCCATCAAGGCGCCTGGGATCCGAGTCCGAGCGATCTCGCCCAGTTCGCACGCGCCGCCGCCTTGCGCTACAGCGGGAGCTTCCCCGATCCCCTGCACCCCGGATCGACCCTGCCACGAGTCAAGTACTGGGAGATCTGGAACGAAGAGAATCTGCCGTACTACCTCGCCGCGAGCGACTCAGTGAGCGAGTATCGGTCGCTGCTCAATGCCGGCTATGGAGCGGTCAAGTCCGTCCACCGCGACAACGTGGTGATTCTCGGTGGCCTTGCACCCGTCTCGTTTCTCCCGCCGTACTCGATCTCGCCGCTCAAGTTCGCCGCCGAGCTGCTGTGCCTACATCGGGTGGGCACAAGGTTCCACGCCAACCGATCATGCCCTCAGCGCGCCCACTTTGACGTCTTTGCACATCACCCCTACACGCTCGCCGCGACTCCGACCAAGCCCGCCTACAAATACGACGACGTGCTGATCGCCGACATGGGCAAGATCGCCAACTTGGTACATACCGCCGACCGACTGCATACCGACGCGCCCTCCATCCGACATCCGATCTGGGCCACAGAGTGGGGCTGGTTCACGAACCCGCCGAACACGCAAGTCGGCGACGCACCGGCCGTGGCGGCGCGTTACGTCGCCTATTCGATGTACGAGATGTGGAAGAACGGGGTCAGCGCCGTCATCTGGCAGACCGTTCTGGACTCGCCGAACGACGACCCGATCGGCGGCGGACTGTACACGACCGCCGGCCAACCCAAGCTGACCCTACGGGCGTTCGCGTTTCCTGTGGTGGCATCGGTCGCCGGTGGCCGCGGACTGGTCTGGGGCCGAGTCCCAGCGTCGCGTCGCGTGCGGGTCACGGTCCAGCGGGCCGTAGGCCATCACTGGAGACGGGTTGCGACCACGACCAGCGGCCCGGATGGCATCTTCTCAGCCCGGATCAGAGCGAAACGGAACGGGCTCTACCGTGCCCAGGCCCAGCATCTGGTCAGCTTGCCCTATGACTCGAGGCCGATCCCGCCAAGGCGAACGCACCTGTTCAATTCCGGGTGATGGTCGGGGGCATCCCGTTAGCCCTATTCTTGCGCCGTGATGGCCGAGCCGACGGACCTGGACAAGTTGGGGGTGTCGGAGGGGCTCCAAGCGTTTGTGGATCAATTTCCGTACGAGCGGAGATCGATTCTCGCGTTCGTCCGTCATGTCGCTGACTCACTTCCGCCCGGGACATGCATCCTGGACGTCGGCGCCGGGGACGCGCCGTACAGGGAGCTGTTCGGACACTGCGAATACCTGACTACCGATTGGGAAGGCTCGGCGCACAAGGGCGCCCTGGAAGTGGATTTCGTGGCACAAGCGGATGCCCTGCCGCTCGACGACTCTGCAGTCGACGCGGCGTTGCTGACGCAGATGCTGGAACACGTTCCAGATCCCGCCGCGGTGCTCGGGGAGGTCGCCCGCGTCGTGCGGTCCGGAGGAGGCATCTTCCTCACGGTGCCGTTCGTGTGGGAGCTCCACGAGCTGCCGTTTGACTTCTGGCGTTTCACGCCGGGATCGCTTGAGCGGCTCCTGGCGCATGCCGGCTTCACCGACGTTCACATCGAGCCCCGCAACGACTGCTTCTCGACGATCGCGCAGTTGCTGCTGAACCTCGGCGGCGTGATGGGGCACGCATCAGACGGGCGAGACTCTGAGCGCGACGCCGCTGCCGAGCTCCTGGGAGAGCTCGCAGAGCGGATCGCCGCATTGGCTGCGCTCGATGCGACCCGGACCCTCCCTTTGGGCTGGTCCGCCACAGCTCGGCGCGTCTAGCGCTCAGCGGGCCAATGCCATCGGCCGAGGATCGAACACCCCTCCTGTATCTGGCGCCGTGGGTGGATATCGGCGGCTCGGACAAGGGCACGATCGACTTGCTCAAATTCCTCGACCGCGCTCGCTTCCGGCCCAGCCTGATCACAACCCAGCCCTCCGCTAATCGCCGACTGTGCGAGGCGGCTGCCTATACCGACGAGCTGTGGGAGCTCCCGGAGCTCTTGCATGGGGACGAGTTTCCACGGTGCATCCTGGCATTCATCAACTCGCGGCGCGTGAAGCTCGTACACATCATGAATTCGCGGCTGGCTTTTGACCTGCTCCCGGACATCTCGAGCCTCCCAGACCGCCCCCGGGTCGTCGTTCAGCTTCACGTGGAGGAGCCCGACCGCTCAGGCTATGTCCGCTACGTGACGACGCGGTACGGAAATCTCGTCGATGCGTTCTCGGTCTCAAGCAAAGCTCTCAGCAACAGACTTGGCGCGTATGACATCCCGATTGGGAAACGAAGATTGATTCCGACCGGAGTCGACGCCGAGCGACAGTTCTGTCCAGACCGGGTCAAGCCGATTGCAGGGTTGGATAACGGACGCTTCCAGATCCTCTTCCCGGCGCGTATCACGGCCCAGAAGGGTCCGCTGCTGATGGTCGAGGTGGCCGCGCGATTGCGCGAACTTGGGCTGCGGTTCCAGATCCATGTGCTGGGAGACGGGGACCTGGCACCGGTCGTCAACGAGCGCGTGGAGGCGGCGGGGCTGCAGCACGAGGTGATCCTGCATGGCAGCTGTCTGGATGTGGCCCCGTGGTACTGCGCATGTGAACTGGTGTTGCTCACGAGCGTGTTCGAGGGCCTGCCCTACACCGCGTACGAGGCAATGGCGATGGAGCTGCCGATCATCGCGCCGCACCTGCCCGGATTCGACGAGCTCGTTACGCCGGACACCGGAGTGTTGGTCTCGCCTCGCGATGACGCGCAAGCGTACGCAGACGCGATCTGCGCACTTGCGGCTGACGCCGCGACCCGCAGGCAGATGGGCAACACAGCGAGGGCACGCGTGCTGCGCGAGTTTTCGCTCCGTCGGATGGCGGCCGAGCATCAAGCTTTGTACGGCGAGCTGCTCGCGAGCACGCCGGGAGCTGATCGGTCCGGCGCGTCGTCACTCAGCCGGCATCCGCGGGCGTCAACGTCACCGGCCTTCACGAGCCGCCGGCCCGGTGCGTCACCGCTGGTTTCGGTGATCGTTCCGTGCTTCAACCACGGCCGCTACCTGCGCGCCTGCCTACGATCGATCGCGCGACAGACGTATGAACCGATCGAGACGATCGTGGCCGACGACGGCTCGACTGAGCCGGAGACGCTCGAGGTCTTGGAGGCAATCGAGCGGTCGAGTCGCGTCCGGGTCCTGCGGTCGTCCACGAACCGAGGCCCGTCGGCCGCTCGCAACACGGCGGTCGAGCAATCCAGAGGGCGGTACGTGCTTCCCCTCGACGCCGACAACCTTCTCCTGCCGAACGCCGTCGCCGAACTCGTCGAGCAGCTCAGCCACGCCGGTGAGCAGGTCGGTTTCGTGTACCCGAACCTCCAATACTTTGGCAACCGCACCGATTATTGGCAGCCACCCTCCTACAACCTTTACTCCCTCCTGTGCGCAAACTACTGCGACACCTCGTCGCTCATCGACCGCGAGGTCTTCGACCTCGGGGCTCGCTATCCGGAGGACATCGTCTGGGGTCACGAAGATTGGGACTTCGCGCTGTCGCTGGCCGAGCGGGGAATCTACGGGGAGCCTGCGCGAACCAAGACGCTCCTGTATCGAAAGCGCGGGTTCACACGCAACGAGTTGGTGGAGACCAGTGTCGCTTTCGGCGACGTTGTAGCTGCCCGGCACCCCAAGCTGTATGACTCCAGAGTTCAAATCAAGGCGCTATGGAATCCCGCGGTGACGCTCATTGCACTCGACCCGACCCCCGGCGAGCGCGAAGAGCCGCCGATCGAGTTGGTGAGCGCCGCCACAGCCCAGTCGTGTCCGGACTTCGAGCTGATCATCCGGACGAGCCACGAGTTTCGTGAGACTGAGTTGGGGCGCCGGCTCCGCAGGGTTCCAAGCGCGCTCGCGCGATCTCGAGCACAGTCTCTTGCCCAGGGCCTCGAGATTGCACGTGGACGCTACGTGCTCGCAGCCTACGGCTCGCCTGCGGAACTGCTCGTGGATCCCGCCCTGGTCGAGAAGACGCTTCGGATCCTGCAAGCGAACCCTCAGGTCGCCGCGCTTGCGTTCGCGGACGCTGGGCCGGCGCAGCCGCCCCTGCGCGTGCTCGATACCGCAGGCGCGCAGCGGGCGAGCCTCATCGCGCTTTGCTGGACCGGCACCGGGCCGAACGCACCCACGGCCTCGCTGTCAATCTCAGGACATCGTCCGCTTGAGACGCTCGCGCGCTGGGTGGGGGCGCATACGACCGTTCAGTGGCGGCACCTGCCGGGTCATGAGCGCGCGCCACTCGCCCCCTCGGACGGCGGCGCTGAGACGAGGCTGGGAGCGCCGAGACGCTTGCGCGGGCGCGACGCACTCTTGCATTCGGCGCCCGCGGCGCTCCCCGAATGGCCGCCAGGCCTCCGGCACCTCCTCGCATCGACGAGCTTCTGGAGGCCTCCGCAGACTCGATTGCTGTGCCGCCATCGCCATCAGCTCGGGGATCACTTTCGCTACACGACTGAAGCGGCGCCGCCAGAGGGGTACGGACTCGACCATGTGCTGGGCTCCGTGCACGAGTTTCCGCTTCCCGGCACGACCTCGTTGGTGTTGCAAGGAGATCGTCCAGGGTTCGTCTTCGGCGAACGGGTCGATCCGATCGACTCCATGCTCCTGGGCTTCGTCGAACAGGAGCCACTGCCGCTGTTAGACACGCTGCTGACAGGCCGAGATGGCGCAACAGGCCAGTGGGTGCTGGTAGCCGGCCTCGAGGATCCGCTTGCCGCCACACTTCAGGGGGCGACGGCAGTCGGATACATCGAACCCTACCCGCTCCGGCCGCGGCCGCATGAGCACGCCGACGTCAATTATGGGCTGATTGGGCTGGTGCGTAGCGTCGATCTCCAGGCCAGACGTCACCGCTGTGCCGCCGGAAACCTGCCCCTGGGTCGACGGGCAGGCGAGCTCGGCGCGCTGTTCGCGGAGCCAACGGACGACTGCGATCCACTGTGGATCGACGGCGACGGACGCGCTTTTACCGGCGTGCAAACAGCCATCGATGACCGGCCGTCGGTGCGAGCCGCGTTTCGCTGGACCACGGCCCCGCTGATGTGGCGGAATTTCAGCCGCCCAGCGCCAAAGCTGCGGGCCTCGGCTCGCCGGGCCTACGAGTCGGCACGACTGATCGTCTCTCCGCCGCAAGCCAATGGCCAGCCATCGAAGCCAGCAGGCTACTTACTACGATCCCCCACCAGCCGGACGGTCCCGCTCCATGCCGCCGTGCACCCGGTGACCGGCGATCAGCTGCTGAGCACGGACCCCTCAGAAGCAGCGCGGCTTGGGTACGTGAACACAGTGCTGCTCGGATATCTCGTTGCTCGGGCACCGGTCACGGGCACGCTCGGTGCGACCCGGCCCGGCACGCCATGGGCCGAGCGATTCGGGATCGTGGGATCGAGCACGTGACCGAACCGACGGACGACGCCCTCACGGCGCTGCGCGTCGCGATTGAGCGCTTCGCGCAGGCGGCCCCAACGCCGAGCCTGACCTCGGGGATGGTCCACGGGGGCAGTACGCCGGCGGCTCGATCGGTGACGAGTTGCGCTGGAGCGCGATCGACGGTCAGCTGGCTGGGCAGATATCGGGCCACAGCGTGCTGGTCGTAGGTCCGGCCGCGGAGTACGACGCGGCTGCCTTTACGGCCCGGGGCGCAGCGCACGTGGTTGCTGAGGATGCGTGGAAGCGGCTCGATCCAGTGCGCCATGGGAGGTTCGACATCGTCCACTGCAATGACCTGTTACACCGCGAACTCGAGCCGATTGCCCTGCTTCGGACCCTCCGGCGCATGACGGCGACGGAGGGGACGCTGCTGATCGGATCGATGATGATTGCCGACCCAGAACGATCCGAGTATCTGCGGTTCATACCCGATCGCTACGCCGGAAATCCCACGTGGTGGTTTCTTCCCGGGCGCCTGGCATTCCGATGGCTGGTGCAAACCGCCGGATTCGCGATCGAGGCCGCATTCGCCGAGCACGAGGGCCCGAGGGACTCGTTTCCGGTCGTTACCGGCTACCTACGCGCAACGCCGCGATAAACGGCTAGCAGCAGGACGGCAGCCAGCACGATCATGTCCTGCCGAACGGTCTCGACCTGCGGGCGGCGGTCGCGACCGGCGGCGGGTCGGGCAGCGGTCGGCCTTCGATGATCGCAGCCGGCGCCGCCCGCACCAGCCAGCTCGCTCGCTCAGGACCTACCAATGCGGACGCAGCCGCCATCCCCTCCGCGAGCCGGCCGACCGGCCGCCACGACTCGCCGCGGTGGCCGTCCGAAGCAAGCGCATGGACGATCCCATCCCGGCACAGGCGCTCGGCAAGTCGCCGGAGCGGTGATTTGCGGTTTGCCACGAGCAGCGAATCCGCGTTGACTTGCAGCAGCACTCCCTGAGAGACGAGTTCGCCGAGCGGGCCATGGTCACGCTGGAACTCGGGGCTGCGCTCGGGATGCGCCAGCGTCACCCGATACGGTCTTGCCAGAAGCTGGTAGACGAGTCGATCGAAACCGATGACGCTGCCAGTCGGCGTTTCGATCAACAGGTCGGTACCTCGCTGGCCGTAGCTGGCCAGCGCCAACTGGTCATCGCCAGCCTCCAGCGCCCAGGAGAGCGACGCCTCCGTGCCGCCGATCACTTGGAGCGGGATCTCATGCCGTTTGAGGGCAACACGGAGGCTGTCGCTCTGATCGGCGAGCTCCTCGATGTGCACATCAGGAAAGTCCGACCGTAGGTGCGGTGTCGCGGCGATCAGTTCGATCCCAGCACCCACAGCCGCGCGGGCCATCTTGAGCGCGCTGTCGAGGTCACGAGGGCCGTCGTCGATCCCGGGCAGCAGATGCGCGTGGATGTCGATTAGTCCGGACAACCGAGCCCTTGGTCGGACTGATTACACATAAGTGCCAAGTGTCCGATGAGCATTCGACGGCCCGTGTACTTTCGTCCGGATGATCAGACCAGGCTGGACGTAGACGTGGAGGCTGCGAATGGAGGATGCCCGCCGACCAGCACGGCCAACGTTTCTGTCTCGGGCTGGCGGCGGGTCATCAGTTCCTCCCGGCTTCGTTACTGACGGCTGCCGCGGGAGCCGGCAGGCGATTCCACAACTCCACGTGATGGCTCGCCTCGACGAGCTTGAGGTCTGTCTGCCGACGTGTGGATAACCGGAGCGTGCACGAAAGCGATCGCTCGATCCTATTCGTAGCGAGCACGGCTGAGCGGAGAGACAGATCTACCGCATATGCCGTCGGGCCATCAGTTCAACCGAGGCCAGCCCCGCGCAAGCACCGGGACCTCATGCCCGCTGGCCAATGGCCGCACGAGCTGCGGCTCCGGCCACCCAGGCCTCCGAAGCCCGGCCTTTGGCCGGCTGTCGCGGAACACACCCGACACTCCGAAACCCCGGCTGTGCAAGCTGTTCTGCCCGACCGACTTGTTCATGCGCGGCGTGTTCCGAATCGTCGGCTGAGCCCGGACGCGGGTCCGGTGCGGTGCCGGGTCAAAGACGCTTAAGGGGCCGAGGCGGCCGTTGTGCCCTGATCGCCCAAGGCGGCGTGAGCCCGACGAGCTCGGAGAGCAGCCGCGCATCGGCTTCGAAGTGCTCCGCCAGCAAGCGATCGGTCTCGGCATTGGATTCGACGTCACGGCCGTCGCGGCGGCGCCACCCGCGCCGGTTCCAGATGCGCACGCGGTAGTTGATCCCCCGGTACCGCAGGTCGATACTGCGGCGGGTCGGCTCCGGGACGCGGTGCCAGGCCGTGCGCAGGATTCGGCTCGACGAGGCGGCCATCTGCCAGCGGTACAGGTCTAGCCACCGGAGCCGCGGGGCGGCCCCCGACTGGTGGTAATGCTTGCCGATGTTGTCGGGAACGAACTCCGGATCCACGTCGAGGAACTCGCAGACGCGCCTGACCATCGCGTGGGGAGTATCGTCGAGCTCCTCGGTGAATAGGACCAGTAGCTGCTCGCGGCGAAAGACCTCGAGATAGCCGCTTAGAATGCGCGCATACTCGCCGAACGTGACGTAGCTGGTGTTCTCGTGCACCTCGCGACGAGAGCTGGCCAGCATCTCGGGCTCGAGGAGTTCCCGCACCGCCTCGTCGAATGAGCGGGTGTCCCAGCCATCGAGTAGAGCCATTGCGTGGTGGGATCGGGCCCGCTCGACCGGATCTCGCAGAATGGCGATCAGCTTGACGTCCGGCAATCGCTCGTGGATCCGCCGCGGCGTCGTCCGGACGTCGGCCGGCCGGCCGGACCCCGAAGTGCCATACATGTACTGCGGCGTAACCGTGCCCCACCTGGAGTTGGGGTCGGCAAAACCAAGCTCGATCTGAAGGTACCGGGTCCAATCTCCGCCGTACCTCGCACCGCCGTTGAAGAAGGGAGCCTCCTTGGAGGCGGGCAGGCACAGCTGTGGGTGCCTCACGAGGTACTCAAACAGCGTCGTCGTACCTGATTTCTGCGCCCCGATGACAATGAAGTCGAGCACCTGCTTCGACAAAGGGGGCCCCAGACGTCTAATGATTTACATACCTCCCAGCAACGTACCGCCAATGCGACCCTAACAGAATAGGCCCGAGTCAGATCGTCGTCGGCAACGCACGTGACCGAGCGGCTCGACCAGCAGGGGCCGCGATGAAGCCTTGAGCGCCGGCCCCGAGCAGGTCTGCACCACGCCATGCCCAAGCCCAGCGGCGCTACCGCGGCCGGCGTGATCGCCGCTACCGGGCTCGCGCAGATCGCGGGCGAACCCGGCCCGTCAAGGAATGCTTTTGCCGCCCCCGCGCCGACCAAACCGGTCGCCGTGCCGGCCCTCCGAGCAAGACGAATGACAACGATCGCAGGAACGCGATCACCGCCGCCACCGCGGCCACGCCGCCTCCCTATGCTGCCCGCCGATCGCCGCGACGGGGGCCATAACCGGCCTGGCGGCCACCTGTCCGAGCGCCACCGTGTTGAGGAACTATGCCGTTGGCCGTCCAGTGGTACGTGTGCGCGGCATCGCGATGCGTGAGCGGCACGATCACGAACCGGCCCGAGCGACGGCGGCCCCACCTTCGACACGGCCCAAGCGAGCGCGCCGACCGCTCCGGTCTGGATCGAGCTCGCAGCAGAGATCGAGCCCGAGAGTCGTTGCGCGCGGCGCAAAGCGGGATTAGGTAGCGTCACTGGGGTGGTTGAACGGCGCGACGCCTACGCCCTGGACATGGCCTTGCGACGTGCTGCCAGGCCACGGCTTTCGCGTTGGGCGCGATCACCGCTGAGGCTTGTCCGGCTGAAGTCGATGCGTGCGCCGAGGATGGTGCGTGCTCGCCTGTTCTGGGGCGAGGAGATGATCGTTACGCCCCCCGAGCCGTTATCCGCGGAAATCTTCCTCTACGGTTTCCATGAGGAGGGGCTAACACGATTCATGGTCGAGGAGATCAGCCCGGGCATGACAGTCTTGGACGTGGGCGCTCACTACGGCTACTTCACACTGCTCGCCGCGCACTTGGTCGGCGCTGGCGGGAGTGTGCACGCCTTTGAACCGACCCCCAGCACATCTAGGATCCTCGAACGGAATGCTGACGGAAAAGTAAGCATCACCGTCAATCAGGTCGCCGCCTGGAAATCTGAGACCCGGCTTGAGCTTCACGACCTCGGGACGCAGCACTCGATGTTCAACTCCGTGTTCGCTCCACGCGGCCCGCAACCAGAGAGCACAACGGTGACGGTCCGCGCGATCCCGCTGAGCGACTATGTCGAGACCGCCGGTCTTGTACCCGGGTTCATCAAAATCGACGCCGAGTCGGCCGAATCTCAGGTCATCGATGGCCTCGCCGCCACGCTGCGAGAGCATCATCCGACCCTCACGGTCGAGGTTGGCGACAGTTCACCGGATCAGCCGATCTCGAGCCGTGAACTGATTGACACGATCTGCGGCAAGTACAACTATCAGCCATTTGAGTTCGCGAAGGGCAAGATCCGGTCCCACGAGCCCCGTGATCGCTACGAGTACGACAATATCCTGCTCGTGCCGGGCTGAATCGCGATTGAGGTGTCAAAGCTCAGTTCCAACGTCCAGACCGTTGGGTCAGTCTCGCGACCGGCCTCGCGGCGCGAAAACCGCTGCCGATCCGCAACGCCGTGGTTTCGTACCAGCTTGACTTCTGGTGTGCGCTCCTTGTCGAGCCGACGGTGCCTCCTCACGCGAAGCGCGTAGAGGAGGTCGGTCGGAAACCGCGCAGACCGCACGACCGCGCAGATTGGACGTATCGGTGCTAGCGGCGCCAGCTTGGGTCTTTGCCAAGCCACGCGGCGAGGCGCTCGTCGTAGGGCAGGAAATGAGCGTCCAGCGCTGCACGCAGCGATTTCGGCATCGGCGGCCTCGGACGCGCGTTATGGCGCGCGAAGGTGGGATAGCCACGGTGCCGTAAACCGAGGAAGTTCAGCACCTCGTCATACACGGGCTCCGGCGCGGAGAAGAAGTCTCCGCTGTCCACGACGTGCATGCGGACGCGGCCGAACAGTGCCTCCAGTCGCTCGAGCTGATCGATGTACTGGCCTCGGGTGCGGTAGGCATGGTGCAGATGGCTATAGCTTGCGTAACCGGCGTCGGCGGCGATCCGCTCGGCCTCGCCCCCGACCCGGGCGTCCTCGAGCTCTAAGGCTCGCTCGAACGACTCGCTCTCCCATCCTCGGGCTCGCTCGTGTGCGTAGGCGGAGTACGCCCGCGCGACCGGGTCGCGGACGAGCACGAGCAGCCGAACTCCGGGTAGGTCGCGGGCGATGCGGACCGCGGCCAGCGGGTGAAACATGTAGTACGGGCTCGACTCGAACGTTTGCGTCGGCATCGCGATCCGCCGTTGCACCCGCCGGGCATAAGCGCGCAGCGGAAAGTGGGCCCGATACCAACTGATGCCCCGCGTGTAGCCGAGGTCGAAGTAGTGGACCTCCTTGCGGGCGGGTCTCAGCAACGCTGGATGCTGGCTCAGCGCCCGGAACATCGTCGTCGTGCCCGAACGCTGTGCGCCGACGATCAGAAACCCAGGTAGCAGCCTGGCGCGGTGGTCGCGGCGTCCGACGGCGACCGAGACGGCTTGTACCGCACGCTTGGCAGCCGGCGAACCAAAGGCGCGCGTCATGCCTCGAGAATCGGTGGTCATGTCGCGACCTTCTTCTCGCGAAGAGATCCAAGCTGCAACCCACCTCGTTCTCTTCTGGCCACAGACAGGCGCAATGGCTCGCGGCAGCGCCACATTCCGACCGCGAGCGCCGCGCCTCCGAGAGCCAGCGCGACGACCGACGCCGCAACCCCAACTCCCAGCGCCGCGCGCACCAGCAGCGGGAGCACATAGAAGCTCAAGCTGCACAGCCCGCATGCGATCAGGGTTCCCGAGCCAAACGGATGCACGCGCACCATCCATGCGAGCTGGGCAAGCGGAACCAGGTTGGACACCACGATCGCAGCGGCCCAGCCGATCGCTGCGCCGGTGATTCCATAACGAGGGATCAGCACGAGGTCGACGCCGATGTTCACCGTGAGCGCGAGCAGTCCGTTGGCGAGGCTCAAGGCACTGCGTCCGGTGCTGATCAAGACGACGTCGACCTGCCCGCAGGCGGTCGAAACGAGCATCGCCAAAGCGAGGATGACGATCACCGTTGACCCAGCGCGATAGGTCTGCCCGAACACGGTCAGGACCTCGGGACCGAAGGTCACCGCTACTAGGTACAGCGGCCAGGTGAGTAGGACGAGCCACGCGGTGGACACCTGAAAGATCGAATTCGCCCCACGCCGGTCCTCACGCGCGAACCGCTCGCTGAGCCGCGGCTGGGCCGCCATGCTGATCGCCGAGCCCCCGAGCTGCCCCAGAACCAAGAAGCGCGTTGCTACCGTATAGATGGCCGCGGCGGCAGGTCCACGGATGATCGCCACGAGCACGATATCCAGGCGTCGGATGACTATTTGTGCGACCGTCGCGACGCCGCGAGGTGCGGTGAACAGCCAAAAACCGCGTGGGTTGGCGTTTTCGATGCCCTTGCCCCCGCGGAGCGCCTCGTTGGAGCTCTTCCCGGTCCGACGCATGCGAATTCGGCGCAGCCAAATCCACGCAGCGGCGGCGGCGGGTATATACGCTGCGGTCCAAAGCGGCGCGAGCAACGCTGCGCTCCCAGCGACCGCAGCGGCGAGCATTCCAATCAGCTGGAGGATGGACCGTCCGATGCGGTCGACGGCGACCGTGGGCCGCATATCGCCGTAGCCGCGGCTGGCCCCGAGAAGCGTGTCAAGCAGGGCTGCGAATGGGAGCCCGACCGCGAGCGCCCGGAGCGCGGCACTCACCGGGCCGGGCGCGGCGACGCCGCGGTATGCACGACCGCTGAGCAGGGCATGCGCCAGCGGGTTGGCGAGCGCGACCAGCAGCAGCGCGGCCACCACGGATGACACCAGCACCGGGACAGTTGCGGCGCGCAACATCGTTGCGATCCTGTTTTCGGCCCCCAGCGACTGCAGCCGGGCGATGAAGTACACGAGGCCGCTATACGCGCCAAGCCCGGCGACCGCCTCCACGATCAGAAACAGCGACGTGGCGGTGAAGAAGGCCCCCGCCTCGGGCTGGCTAAAGCGTCTGGTGACGATCACCGTCGCGCCGAGCGTCGCCGCAGCAAGAAAGGCGGCACCGGCCAGATTCAGAATGCTCCCCCTAGCGATCTGCGTGAGGTCGCCTCCGGCCTCCCTGGCCGAGCCGGGTCTCGTGGATGTGGTCATGTTGCGGCGATCGTCACGCCTTGCTCCCCGAAGACCTGCCGCGCGCGGCCTACGTTCACCGCACGGTCGGCGCGAATTTGCCCACGCGAGCCTATCGAGTCAGGGCCTCGGAGTAGCCACGGAGGCGTCGAACACACTGCCGGATGCCCAGCGCAGGAGCGCTACGCAGCAGCTACTGAGAAGACCGTCGCGAACCGAGCAGTGCAATCAAGGTGCTTGAGCTGGGCAGCGCCGCCGGGTCGATCCGCCAGTCAAGCTTGTACAGGGGCACGCGTCGCTGTTGGATCTCATCGATGATCTGGGCTGAGGGGGGCCGGTCGAGACCGTGGGACAGGAGACCGTGAGGGCCATCAGCGCTCAGCCTTGCTGTCTGATCCCAAATCCTCCCGAAGTCCGGGTCGGCCCAAGTAAGCCGGTTGAACATGTAGTGAAATGAGTGGTATGGCGTGATACCCAACTGCGGAAGCGGCGGCAAGAACCAGAGAGACGTCGTGCGGATGTCGAGATTAATCCCGATCTGGAGGCTTCGACGTACGTAACGGCGCCACCCATCGTCGGACAGGTTGCGGTCAAGGTAATAGCTGCTGAGCGAATTCCACATCCGCCGAGCGATATAGCTGCCCGGCGGGCATGCAAGGAACCAGCTGGATATGAGTCGATCGCGCCCTGGGCCCTCGAACGCGAAGAAGCCCGAGTCGACAACGTCGCCGAGCCACTCGTCAAGCGGCTTCATGCAGTAGCAGGTAGCGTCAACCCAGACGCCGCCATGGCTAGCGAGCAAGCTCAAACGGGCAAGATTGCTCAGCTTCTGAGGTGGCAGAGACCAAGCTTTGGACTGGCGGAGCACCGGGTCGGCCCACTCGCAAAGGCTCTCCCGGGTTAGCGCGGTGATCGCCCAGCCCGGGTTGAGTTCGCGCCAGCTGTCCAGGCACGCGCGAGGCACGGGTGGCATCTGGTCCAAGCCCTGGGTCCAAAGCGTCCACACCCGCTTCGGAACGGTGCCATTCGACGGCGCACCACGCGGATCGGCGGATGGCATCGGCGTGATCCTATTCAGCCTCAGACAAGCGAGGACGGCGCTCAACGCCAGGCCGCGTGCGAGTCAGAGGCCGCGTCCACGACTACGCATCCACCGAATGACGGTGTCAGGCTCCAGGAGCCCTGCCATCACCGCCACGGCGATGAACGCCCGCGGCTCGAGCAGGTTCGCGCCGAGCGTTCTGCGAGCCCATTCCCGCCCCTGAGACGTCGACCCCGACGCCGCGCGGGCAAATGCGATCTGGCCGGCTATCCGTGCATAGCCTGCCGGCACGGTGCGAAATTCCGGATACCGATCGAGCAGCCACTCCAGGCCGAGGCTGATCATTTCCCAGCGGCCGTACATCGACGGGCGCTCCGTGTGCCAGCGAACGCGGACGAAGGGCTGTGGGACATTGACGATCATCGCTTTCCGGGCCGTCCGCAGGAGCAATTCGTAATCCTCCGCGACGCCGCCCGGCATCTCCTCACTAACCAGCCCGATCTCGTTCAGCAGCGCCGAACGGCGCGCCAAGAACGTCGATGCGTGCAGGGCCATGATCCTGGACCGAAGCAGCTCGTCGAAGGTGACGGCGCGTGCCGGATGCACCCGCTCGGTCACGGTGTCGCCGTACTCTAAGACGATTCCGCAGCAGGCGAGGATCGCGTCAGGCTCCCGGGCCAGCGCCGTCACCTGCGCCCGCAGCTTGCCTGCGAGCCAGTAGTCGTCATCGTCGCAGTTGGCGATCAGCTCGCAGGTGGCCGCGAGGTATCCCGTGTTCCGCGCGCCAGCCAGACCGGGAGAGCGCTGGTTCTCCAGCGCACGGGCCCCTTCGGCCTCGATTACCGCCCTCGTGCGATCCCAGCGGTCCGCCTGGCCATGATCTGCACCGCCGCACTCGGAGCGGTGGCGGTCGAGCACGACCAGGCATTCGATCTTCCCTGGGTAATCCTGGCCACGAATCGCCCGCAGCGTCTGCACGAGCAGGTCACATCTGTCACCCAACGTGGGCACCACCACCGTGACCGAAGGCCATGCCACTGACGCTGTCAAGCGGAACCGGCCGTCGGCTCAACGGCGGCCGCCGTGTCCGCGGCGACGCCTGTGCGGACGCGTCGCCGGCGAAGCACCGCGGGAGTCTGCTTGCGTTGCGCACGGCTGGGCATGTCGTTACGCCACAGCAGCGCATACGCCAGCATCGTGAAGCCAAGAGCAGCTCCGACTGCGCCGTAGGTGAGCACGTATAGAAAAGACAGCGCCAGCACCAGGAGTCCCGCCAGCCCGTACGGCGTCGTGTCACGCCGATAGCGCCAGATGCCAAATCCGAAAAAGCCCAGGTACAGCGCGGCGCCCAGGAACCCGGTCGTGATCAGGAGTAACCACAGCTGGCCCGTGCCGCCGACCTCCCGCTGCCCACACTGGTCGCAGTTCGCCGTTGGTCCCAGGGCGATCGACCTCCCCGCGCCCCGCTGTTTGCGGGTATCGCCGTAGCCGATCAGCGGCGATGACAGCGCGTCGGTGAGAGTCAGCGAAGCAAGGCTCTCGCGGATGTTGTCGCTCTTCTGATGGTTGCCCGTTCGGGCGCCTACGGTGCTCTGGAGCGAGGTGCTGTGAATCGTGATGCCCACCACCGCCAAGCCGATCGCAAGCCCGGCGAGAAGCGAGAATCGGCGCTTGATCACCAACCACATTCCCAGCCAGACGACCGACACGGCGGCGCCTGCCCACGCTCCCCGATTCAGCGAGTAGACCAACGGCACCCAGGCGATCATCAGGGCCGATGTCGCGATCACGCGCTCCAGTCGGGTGCCGAAACGCCACCAGGCGACGATTAGCCACGGCATCAGGATCGTGATGCAGTCGCCCCAGGTGTTCGTGTAGTCAAACGGAGCCTTCGGCCGCCCTCTATCGGCGCCGAGTACGTCCTGGATCTGAGCGAGCCCCGGGTGGGTTGCTGCCTGGACGAATGAATTGCGCTGCACGCTCTGCGGCAGCAGCAAATCGAGCGGTGACTTGAACTCCGCGCTCGGCCACAGCGTCCCGGCGACGCCGCCGGCGGTTGCATACAGCGCAACGAGACCGAGCATCCAGGCGAGCCGGCGGCGCGAAAGCTCGTGTTCGGTCAGGTTCCCAACGTAGAGCAGCAGGACCGTGACGCCAAAGTAGGTTCCCGTCCGGCTGAGATAGGAGAGCACCCGGTGAGAGACCGGGCTCGCTACGGTCTGGGGCGCGCCAAGACCGAGAACCGAAGCGCCGGCCACCGCGCAAATCAGGAACAGCAGCCAGATCCCGAACCCGTCGGGCACCTTGATCGCTCGGCTCCCGTGCGCCCGCCACAGAACCATCGTCAGCGCCATCGGAATGGCGAACATGATCCAGATGAAATCCGCGACCCCGAGTGCCCACCAGAGCGGGTACCCAACCAGCAGGGCGGTGACCGGCCAGGCGGGATTCCGCACCAGCACGCCGACGCCCGTCCGTTGCGCTCGCTCCGCCGGCAGCGCCGTCACGCTTGTGGCCGGTCGGTCGCCACTGCGGTGGACTCCTGGCCGGCCGCCCGCGCGGCGGCCGGATCTGACGCATTCATCCCTCGTCGGCCGTCGCGCGCGATAGCCGACGCAGACCGATCCTCGGCGGAGCTCGGAGCGACCATCACGGCGCACAGCACGACGGTGGCCAGCCGATCAAGCCGGTGCAGGCACTCGATCGCCTCACTGCGCTTTGTCTCAGACGTCTCGATCACCAGGATCGCAGCATCGGCGAGCGCCGCAACGCTGTAGGCGTGAGGGCTTTCCGGTCCCAGTGCAGTCTCGATGACGACATATCGAGCAGTCGAGCGCAGCTCCGAGAGCACGCGGCGAACTGCATCATGGCCCAGCCCAAGCGGGCCGCCCGAAGCCTTGCCCGCGCTGACTACCCGAAGGCTCTCCACGCCGGCAGCCGGCCGCGCGACCTCGTTCATCGCGGCGTGACCTGCCAGCGGCTCGGCCAGGCCGGCTTCGTCGCTCGCCCCGGGCAACCGTGGCACGAGCAACACTTCGCTGTGGGCGTCGGCGAGCGTTGTGGCGAGCCTCGTCGCCAGCTCCCAGGCGCCAGCGCCGGTGGCGGTGCCGACTGCGGCGACGACGATCACCTGACCATTCTCGCCCAACCCCGCGGCCGCAAAGCCCGCCAGCTCGGCGACCGGTCCCGCACCTTCGAGCTGCGACGGACCGGCATCCTGGGCTCCAGTGCTTAGGAGGACCGGCAGATCGAGAGCGCGCTCGACATCCCTCGGCGTGCGCAGGCGCTCGTCACGATGGTCTTTGAGAAACGCCGCCAGCAGTCCGATGATCAGGCCGGCCAGGAGTCCGCTCACCACAATCAGCAAGGTCCGCGGCGAGCTCGGCGAAGCAGGTGGCTTCGCGGGAGTGATGATGTGACCAGCCAGCGTGTTGCCCGGCGCCTGGCGAGCGGCGAGCTCGGGCTCGAGTGTGTTCAGACGACTCACAACCGTGCCGAGCTGGGCGCCGGCGGCCTTCAGCTCCGCCCGGCCGGTGGCTGCCGCCGGCGAGCTCGACGGACGGCCACGCAGCGCGGAATCGAGCTTGCCGATCTGCTCGGCGAGCAACCGCCTGCTCGATCGCAACGTCCCGACCGCGTGACTGAGAGGATCGGTCGCGCCGGCCAGCCGCACCGACAGGTAGGCGGCCGCAATCGCGTTTGCGCAGGCGGCGGCGCGATCGGCCGATGAGGCCCGGCAACTGATGTTCAAGACGGTCGTGTTCGGCGGTACTGCGACGCTGACGCGGCCGCCAAGCACCGACGGCGCGACCCGCGGGCGCAGCCGTCGGGACGCGAGTTCGGCGACCGTCTGCGACTGGACAACATCCGCTTCGTTGTCCATGTTCACCGCGCGATGCAGGCCTCCCACCGCCTGGTTGTCACCACCCGAGAGCTCGGTGACGTAGACCGATGCGGTCGCGGTGTACTCCTTGGCCGCGAGTGTGACAACCGCCGCCCCGGCCAACAGGCCGCAGCACGTCAGCACGAGTACGACCCGCCAGCGGCGACGCAGGACGGTCAGATAGTCCGTCAGCTCGAGTGCGTACGGGCTGTTCGAGGCGCTCATGTCGCGGCGTGCGTCGGGCTGGGCTCGGCGGCCGTTCGCCCGAAACGGCCGCTGATCACGGTATCGCTTAAGTCCCACTTGGCGAGCACGGGCGTTTAAGCTGGAGCCGCATGGTAGCCAGGATGGAGACCGCTGGGGCGATCGGTGAAGGCGAGGTCCGTCGTGCGCAAGCCGTCAAGCCCGACCGATGCACCGCAGCCCTGAGCGAGTCGATGCCGCAGGCCTCACCGAGGGTGATCTTCATCGGAGGTGTCGGCCGAACAGGAAGCACGCTGCTCGAACGACTGGTTGGCCAACTCCCGGGCACCTGCTCGATCGGTGAGCTGGTCTACATGTGGGACCGAGGCGTCGCAGGGGGAAACCGCTGTGGTTGTGGCGAGCCGTTCCGCCAATGCTCGTTCTGGCACCGGGTCGTCACGACCGCGTTCGGAAGCTGGGATGCAGCCGACCGCGATGTCGCGCGCGTCGCCGAGCTGCGGTCGGCCGTCGATCGGACGCGGTTCATCCCGTGGCTGGTTGCTCCGGACCTGCGACCCCGCTTCAGGCGCTTACTTGACGAGTACCTCGAGTACGTTCACAGGGTCTACGCCGCAGTCGGGTCGGTGAGCGGCTGCCGGGTTGTCGTCGATTCGAGCAAGAACGCGTCGTTCGCGTTCTGCCTGCGTTCGTGCGCCGAGCTCGACCTGCGGGTGATCCATCTGGTGCGGGACAGCCGCGCGGTCGCCTACTCATGGACCCGACGGGTCCTGCGGCCGGAGGCGCCGGCGCCGCGCTATATGCACACGGTCGCCCCGCCCAGGACCGCGCTGCGGTGGAACTACCAGAACGGAGCGCTGCAGCTGCTTGCCGGGATCGGCACTCCGACTCTCCGGGTGCGCTACGAGGATCTCGCGCTATCCCCCGAGCTGACGCTGGCCCGGATCGGTGCCTTCACGGACCTGCCGGTGGACAGCGAGCAACTCGGATTCGTCGGCCATGACGAGCGCGGCCCGTGGGCTGATCTGGGTGCAGCTCATTCGGCGTCGGGTAACCCGTTTCGTTTCACGACCGGCCGGATTCCGATTCGCCTCGACGACGAGTGGCGGACCGCGATGCCAACAGCGCAGCGCCGCGCCGTGACGGCGCTCACGCTGCCGCTGCTTGCACGGTACGGTTACCTGCGGGATGAGGTCGGCCGCCATGGCCCTCAGTTGGGGCGCGTGCAGCATTGACGTTCGGGGACACGAGGACGTCCAATGGACCGTGTGATAGTGACCGGCGGGGCTGGGTTCATCGGCTCGCATCTCGTGGACGACCTGCTGGATTCAGGCGCCCAGGTCCTCGTGATCGACGATTTCCGATTGGGGCGGATGGACCATCTCGCGGATGCGAGCTACACCGGCAGGCTCGCGGTGGTCAAGGCGGACGTCCGCAGCGAAGCGGCTCTAGGATCGATCCGGGATTTCCGGCCCGACACTGTCTTCCATCTGGCGGCCCTGCACTACATCCCGTATTGCAGCGCCCACCCCGAGGAAGCCCTCGACGTAAACGTTCAGGGTCTCGAGGCCGTGCTTCAGGCGCTGTCCGGAGCGCCGCTTGAGACGTTCTTATTCCCGTCAAGCGCCGCGATCTACGGATTCGGGGATGATCCATTCCCCGAGACCGCACCGCCACGGCCTGCAGAGGTCTACGGGCTCTCCAAATGGATGGGTGAGCAGATCGTCGCACGGTTCCGCGCGCATCGGCCGGAGGTCCGGACCGTGGTGGCTCGCGTCTTCAACACCTACGGACCGAGGGAGACAAACCCCCACGTGCTGCCCGACATCATGCGAGCACTCCGCGAGCGCAGACCGATCGAGCTCGGGAACCTGTGGCCGAGGCGAGATCTGATCTTCATCGCTGACACCGTCGCGGCACTGGTGGCGGCCGCCGGACCTGCCGGGCTCGAGGTGGTCAACATCGGGACCGGGGTCGGTGTGGCGATCGAGGAAGTTGTCGCGACGATCGAGGCGCTCGTGGGCCACACGCTCGAGGTACGGCAGGTGCCGACACGGATGCGCGACAGCGACGGGCACCTGGTCTCCGATTCACGCAAGCTGACGGTGGCCGCGGGATGGGAGCAGCGGTGGGACCTGCGCGCGGGACTCAGCCGGCTCCTCGAATCGGAGGGCTTGCTGTGACCGTCCCGAGCCAGGAAACACGTCCGCTGTCGGGCGCACTGGGAGATCTATACCGAGCGCAGAAGCACGACTTTCTAGGCCTCGGGTTGTCGTGCCTGGACGACGAGGCGTTTGTCGACGCCGTGAGGCAGGCGGTCGAGACACGGTCACGGCTGACTGTCTCGTTCGTCAATCCCGATTACGTCCTCCGTGCACGCAAGATCCCCAACCTCCTCGACAAGATCAATCAGTTCGACATCGTCCTGCCTGACGGCTGGGGCGTGGTGCTCGGTGGTCGCTGGATCGGCCTGCCGGTGCCCGACCGGCAGGGCAATGACGACATCTGTCCGAAGGTGTTCGCGCTCTCGGCCGACCGGGGTCTTGCCAACTTCCTCTTTGGATGCGGCGAGGGAGTCCCCGAGCAGGCCGCGGCAAACCTCAAGGAGGCCTTTCCGGGCCTGCCGATCGCCGGGACCCTGCACGGGTACTGGGATGCGGTGCGCGGTCACCCAGGCCGTTACGACGAGGCTGACATCGAGATGATGATCGAGACCATCAATGGCTCGCACGCCGACATCCTGCACGTGTCGATCCCCACGCCGATGCAGCAGACCTGGGTGTGGGAGGTCGCCGACCGGCTGGACGCGCCGGTGATCATCACCGGCGGAAGCTACCTCGACCACCTCGCCGAACGGGTGTATTGGTACCCCGATTGGACGACCAGGCTCCGGCTCAACTGGGCGTACCGTCTCTACCGTGAGCCGCGCCGCCTGTGGAGGCGGTACTCGGTCGGCCTGATGGCCTACGGCGCGATGTTGCTGCGGGCCAAACGCAATCGGTGGGCCCGCCCGCGGTAGCCTGCTGGCCCATCGGACGACGACACGGAGCCGCCGACGATTCGACTCGCGACCCTCACGAGTTCGCGCGCCTGTACGAGGATCATGTCTGGCGGGTCTACGGCTTCCTCGCCTATCGACTACATGACCGTGCCAGCGTCGAGGACCTCACTCAGGCTACGTTCGAGCGCGCACTCCGGGCTTGGAGCCGATTCGATCCCCGTCGCGCGACCGAGAGTGCTTGGCTGCTTGCAATAGCGAGAAATCTCTCGATCGATCACATGCGCCGGGACCGGGCACGCCAAGTCGAGCCGCTCGACGAGCGTATCCTCCCAGCCGTCGCTGGACCGGAGGAGCGCTTGACCACGGGACCGGACCTCGCAGCTGCGCTGGCCCAGCTCGGCGACCGCGACCGCGAGGTGCTGGCACTGCGTTTCGGCGGCGACCTGACCGGCTCCGAGATCGCCGACCTACTCGGGCTGAGCCTTGCGAACGTCCAGCAGATCACGTCGAGGTCGCTGCGCAAGCTTCGTGAGGCGCTGGAGGACAGCGGCACCACTGTGGGCGACCAGCCACCGAACTAGAGAGTCGGTGGGCCTGAAGCGCGCCCAGGGCAATCAGAGAGAGCCTGTTGCCTGAAGCGCGCCCAGGGCAATCAGCAACGTTCCTGCGGCCAGCAACGCTGCAACCGCCGATCGAAGGCGCTCCGGTCGAGGGCCATACCCGGGATCGCCGGCAACCAGGCGCCGCCGCAGTGCGCCTCTGAATCCAGCGGGCGGGACCGGGCGCTGGGCAGCGAGCTGTTCGCCGAGCCGCTGCTCGCGAGGCCCCATCTCGGCTCCGTTGTCAGGCATTTCGCTCATCGCTTGATCGAGGCTCGGGCGTCCTTGGCAATCGCTACGAACACGGGGGACCGCGGATTCAGCGACCGTGCTCGGCGATACGCGTTGATCGCTGCGCGCGCATTGCCATCTTCGGCCTCGATGCGGGAGAGGACGAGCCAGGTGCTCCAGTTAGCCGGCTCGTCGGTGGTGGCGCGACGCGCGCTCGCGGCGGCCGCTCCAAGCTTGCCCTGCGCCTCTAACACCTGCGCCTCCTGCAGCTGCGGCGAGGCCGCCCCCGGCTCGATTCTGGCCGCCGAACGGGCGTAAGTCAAAGCCAAAGGCAAGTCTGAGGCCGCCGCCGCCTGGCTCTTACGTACGGCGTTGGTCGCCGCCAGCGGAATCGCGATCGCAACCAAGCATGCCAACGCGAGTGCCACAGCACCGAACCTTGTCACCAGATTTCCCGCCCCCGCATGAGCCTGACCGCCCAACCTCGCGGTCTCCGAAGCACTCGGCGGCGCTTGGCGTACGAGCACTGCCGCACCAAGCAGCAGGAACGTCGCCGGCAACACGGGTATCTGCCATACCCAATCAACGCCCGCCGCGAGCAAGAAGGCGACCAGCGCGGCCGTGATCGCGGCCGCCCGCACGCGCTCCTCGTATCGACTGCGTACGGTAGCCCTGACGGCGGCTCCGATCACGAGGCCAAGGAACCCGACGAGCAGCGCGAGCCCGACCACCCCGACCTCGGCCAGAGTCTCGAAGTAGAGCGAATGCGCATTCTGCACAGGGCTGAAATAGGGAGCTCGCTGCTGCCACAGGAGCACGAAGGTGCCTGGGCCGGAGCCGCCGAGCAGATGGCCGCTGGTCGCATGCACGGCAACCTTCCAGTAGTCGTAGCGTCCGTTCCCGCTCACCGTTCCAAAACGACCAATGGCGCGCTGGTGGAGCGCCGTCGCATGGGGATTCTTGAAGTCCCGCCAGGCATGCGAAAGCCGCCCCGGCGCGCCGGCGACGAGCGCGGCCACCAGCGCCGCGATGATGGCGCCCGCAAACAGCATCCGGGCGCGACGGGGCGAAACCTCAAGCCAGCGCGGCGGTGTCCCGTGCCGCACGGCAAGCCCGATTCCGGCCTGCGCAAGCGCGACACCCACGCACACGAGGACGATCGAAACCAACAGCGTCGCGCCCTGGTGATGCGCAGCGGTGCTCGAGAGGCCTCGCTCGATTGCGCTGCGGTGCACGGCACCGGCGACAAGCACCGCGCTTCCGGCTGCCGTGACCAACAGCGTGGCCAGCTTCGGGATCCGCTGTGGTGCGAGCAGTAGAAACACAACCACGGCCCCGGCCGCTTCGAAAGCCCCTCCGCGTGAGAACGTCAGATATCCACACAGTCCTACGAGCGGGATAGCCCCTGCTGCCGCTGCCTGCACGGGCAGGGTTCGAGAGGAGGTGGCCACTGTGAGCAGCAGCGGGATGCCCATCGCCAGCAGGGCCGCCAGCCCATTCCAGTAGTTCAGCGGCCAGCTGAGGCGACCCTCGGCTCCCGGCAGGAAGCTGGCAGTCTGGTGTGCCGCCGGAAACAGCCCCGGATGCAGACGCGAGGCCAGCGCGAGGATGGCCACGATCACTATCGCCGTCGCAATCGCATTGACGCTATGGCGCACCGCATGTTCGCGGTCGCGATAAATCCCGAGACTGAGAACGAGGATCCCGAGGTAGAGGGCCACGAGCGAAAGGTCCTGAAGGCTGCGCTCTGAACTCAACGACCACGTGGATGCGATCGCCGTCCAGCCGACGAACGCGGCGAAGAGCGCCAGCCCTGCCCATGCCGCGCGTGACAACCGCGCGGCAGGAAGGATCGCCCATGCAGCGCCGACGAGGACGATCCACCAGACCACGATCCCCACCTGGCTATGGACCACGACGTCGTACCCGCCGCCATCAAGGGCGAGGTACAACACGAGCCCGCCGGCGAGCAGCCAGATTGCGACGGCGTGCCCGTCAATGCGCCTTGTCGTCTGTGCGCCTGCCGCGTGCGAACGGGTGAGCGCCGACTCCATCTAGGACCGGCCTACGTCAGTGGTCGGCGCGTCGCTTGCGCAGCACCAAGAGCCCCGGGGCAAGCGCAATGAGGATCAGGATCACCAGCAGCAGCGGGCCAAGACCGCCTGGCGTACCTCCCCCGATCATCGCCGTGAGGACAGAGGATGTTGGAGGCGAGCTACCGTGGCCGGACCTTGCCGAGCCAGGTCCGGCTGTCGTTCCGCCGCTCGGCCCTGACCCGCCGCCTCCCCGGCTTAGGCCCGTCGCAATCGCAAGCGCCGCGGTCTGGCGCCCGGGGCTGCCATGGCGAGTCAACGCTCGCTGATCAGCCGCAGTGAGCGTCCTCGCGCGGGCGGTCGCGCCACTCGCACCCGCGGCGGGGCTGGAGCTCTTCGATCCACCGCTGGTGGATCCTACACCGCTGGTGGTGCCGATCGTCCGAGTGGGGCGGTTCCCCCGAACCGTGGGGATGCTCTCTACGTATTGCGAGACGCTCGAGTTCCCCGGCGGAGTGACGGTGCCGCCCTTAGCACTCGCCGCCGCGCAGAACGTCAGCGAAAGCAGCAGAGCAAGCATGCACCGTTTCATCGAATGCTTAATACGTATTGGGCGCGCATTTGCTGACACTTTGGTCAGCAATACGCATCGGGACCCGGATTTGCTGACACGCGGTCAGATTCGCGATCGTACCCGGCGTTCTGAGCGCGCTGCACGCCTGCAGACCTCGTGGCCGTGTCTCGGTGCTGTACCCGGCGCTCGGGCGAGCTCCACGCCCTACGGCCTCCTCGCGTGTCTTGCCGCCCTTCGGAACGCCGGTTCAAATCTACGCAAATAGCGGACGCCGAGAGCCGTCCCGGTCCTGAGCTGAAAGTCCACGACTAGAGTTGGAACCGGGATGGCAAAGGACACCGAGAAGCTGATCCGTCAGCTGTCGCTGATCTCGTATCTGATGGCTGAGCGGAGGCCGGTGACCGCGCCCGAAATCAGGCGCGACGTCGAGGGCTACAGCGTCATGAACGAGGACGCGTTCGCGCGCCGCTTCTACGCCGACCGCTCCGAGCTCGAGGCGCTCGGGATCGTGCTGGCGGTCGAGAAGCCGGTTGACGGGCTCGTCGAGCAGGAGAACTATTCGCTCCCGCCCGAGAACTTCCACCTGCCTCCGATCGCATTCACCGACAAGGAGCTCGCGGCGCTGAGGACCGCGCTGCAGCTGCTCGACGGCGAGTTCGCCTACGCGGAGCCGCTCCGGCTCGCGTTGCAGCAGATCTCCTGGGGCCGCCCCAGCCCGCTCGCCGCACCCGAGCAGAACACGGTCGCGCTGGGGATCACGGGCTCGGCCGGCGGCCACGACGTCTCGCAACGGCTGGCCAAGATCGAGACCGCGATCTTCCGCCGTAAGACGATCGTGTTCGACTACCACACGATGGAGCGCGATGAGCTCGGCTCGCGCCGGGTCGACCCCTACCAGCTGCTCTATCAGGGTGGCCAGTTCTACGTCGTCGGCCGCTCGCACGAACGCAGCGCGATCCGGGTCTTCCGGCTGTCGCGGATCCAGGGCAAGGTTGGCTACGCGACCAAGGCCGAACACGACTTCCAGCGGCCCGCGAACTTCGACCCGCGCTCGTACGCCAACCGGATCGACTGGCAGTTCGGCGAGCCGCTAGGCACCGCCGAGATCTGGATCAGCGACCGAATCGCCTGGCAGATCGAGCGTCACTTCGGCCGCTACGGCGAGATCCACCCGGCCGGCGATGAGGCCGAGCCCGGGGATCGCCTGTTCGTCACCCAGTACGCGAACTCGCGCCAGCTGATCGCGTGGGTGCTTGGCCTTGGGGACCACGCCAGGGTCGTCGGCCCTCCCGAGCTGGTCAACGAGCTCCGCGATCGAGTCACGCTGCTCGTTGACCGCCACTCCGGTGACCCGCAGGTGGCCGACGCCGCCGCGCCAAGCGTCACCCCACCCCTGGCCACCGCGCCCGCCCGCGGCGATGGCGACCGCCGTGATTCCGACGACGGCAACGGCAGCCGGCCCGACGCGGCGATCCGCCCCGAGCGCTTCGCCCGGCTGGTCACGCTCGCCAGCATCCTGATCGACGCCGGCCGGGCCGGGCGGCTGCTGAACGCCGCCGAGATCTGCACCGCGCTGAAGATCTCAGAGCAGGAGCTGCGCGAGGACATCTCGGTGCTCAACGTCGTCAACTTCGGCGCCGGCACGTATGTCCTCTACGCGGAGATCCACAGCGACGGCACGATCGCGGTCGACCCCGAGCCGTACGGCGACTCGTTCGCCCGCCCGGCGCGGCTGTTGCCGGTCGAGGCCAAGGCGCTGGTCGCGGCCATCGATCTGATCGGCGAGCACATCCCGGAAGGGTCGCTGTCGTCGGTCCGCGAGAAGGTGGTCGGGGCGCTCGGCGAGGACCCGGTCCACGAGGGCCTCCAGTTCGCTGCACCCGGGGGCGACGACGCAGAGATCGCGGCCGAGGTCTCGCGCGGGATCGCCGGACGGCGGATGCTCTCGTTCGAGTACTACAAGGAGAACGAGGACGAGTTCTCGACCCGGCTGGTCGAGCCCTACGCGCTGATCAACGGCCGCGAGGGCTGGTATCTGGCGAGTTTTGACCCGACCCGTGACAGCGTCCGCCACTTCCGCCTCGACCGGATCAAGTCCGCGACGGTCACGCCGGACACGTTCGAGCCACGCCCCGATGTGGACCCCGCCGCCGATGTCGACGGGTGGCCGAGGACCGGCGAGGTGCCGGCCTCTCAGCGGGCACAGGTATGGGTCTCGTCCGAGCGAGCAAGGTGGGCCCGCGAGGAGCGCGGCGCGATCGCGGAGCTCGAGGATGGATCGGTGATCGTCGAGCTCGGCTTCGCGGGCGTCGACTGGCTGGTGCGCGAGACGCTCAAGGAGGCCGGCGACGCCGTCGTGCTGGCGCCCGAGGACGCCCGCCAAGCCGTGCGGTCGGCCGCCGCGGCGATCGCGGCCGGCAGCGAGCTCGTCTCGCGCTGAGCGCTGCGGACGTGAGCCGCCGGGATCAGATCAAGCTGACCGAGGCCGAGCGGGCCACGTTTCTCGACCAGCAGCGAGTCGTCGTCTGCGCGACCAACGGCATCGGCGGCTGGCCCCACCTGATGCCGCTCTGGTACGTGGTCCGCGATGGCCGGATCTGGGCCTGGACCTACGCCAAGTCCCAGAAGGTCCGAAACCTCGAACGCGACTCGCGCGCGACCCTCCAGATCGAGGACGGCGACACCTATGACCAGCTACGTGGCGTGATGATCGAATGCGAGGTACAGCTGCACCGCGAGTACGAGGCGGTCGCGAAGCTGGGCACAGAGTTGCTCGCCCGTTACGGCGGCGGCCCGGTCACGCCCGAGATCGAGGCTGCCGTCGCCGCGCAGGCTGCCAAGCGCATCGCGCTCGAGTTCGTCGCGCGACGGACCGCGAGCTGGGATCACCGCAAGCTTGCCGGCTTGTACTGACCCAGGCCGCGCCAGACGCCGCCGGCTGTCCGCGACCCCCCGCACGGTGCGGCGACCGGTACGCTCCCGCCGGTCATGCGAGAGCTGAAGGGTCTGATCCTCTCCGGCGGCAAGGGGACTCGGCTACGGCCGATCACGCACACCAGCGCCAAGCAGCTTGTGCCGGTCGCCAACAAGCCGGTGCTGTTCTACGGCATCGAGGCGATGGCGCAGGCGGGGATCGACGAGGTCGGGATCATCATCGCGCCCGAGACCGGCGATGAGATCCGGGCGGCCGCCGGTGACGGTGCGCAGTTCGGGATCAAGCTCACCTACATCGTCCAGGACGAGCCCGCCGGCCTCGCGCACGCCGTCCTCACGGCCGAGGAGTATCTCGACCAGTCGCCGTTCGTCATGTACCTCGGCGACAACCTGCTCCAGGGCGGGATCAGGGACCTCGTCGCCGCCTTCAGGGCCGGCCAGCCCGACGCGCTGATCCTGCTCACCCCGGTTCCCGACCCTGATCAGTACGGGGTCGCGGAGCTGCAGGATGGAGCGGTCGTGCGGCTGGTCGAGAAGCCAGCCGAGCCGAACACCAATCTCGCACTCGTCGGCGTGTACATGTTCACGCCGGCGGTGCACGACGCCGCGCGGGCGATCGAGCCCTCGGCACGAGGCGAGCTCGAGATCACCGACGCGATCCAGTACCTGGTCGACCAGGGGATGCGGGTCGAGCCGCACATCGTCAAAGGGTGGTGGAAGGACACGGGCCGCCTCGAGGACATGCTGGCGGCCAACCGGCTCGTGCTCGAGACCGTCGAAGGGCGAGTTGACGGCCAGCTGACCGACTCCCAGGTCGACGGGCGGGTGGTGATCGAAGCCGGCGCGACGCTCGAGCGCTCAGCCGTGCGGGGACCGGCGATCATCGGTGCCGGAGCCCGGCTCGTCGACTGTTACGTCGGGCCGTACACGGCGGTCGGCGAGGGGTGCGTGATCGAGGGTGCCGAGGTCGAGCACTCGATCCTGCTCACCGGCTCTCAGGTCTGCAATCTCGCCGGGCGGATGGAGTCCTCGCTGCTCGGGCGCAACGTCAAGATCGGCCGTGACCAGCGACAGCCGCGGGCCTACCGGTTCCTGGTCGGCGACAACTCGGAGATCGGGATCCTCTAAGCCGCTCGACGCAGCGGCTTCTCGCCCCAGAAGACCGCGATCGGGTTGCCGTTGAAGTCCTCGATCTCGACGTACCCCTCAGACGCGAACAGGCCGCGGGCGTTGATCTGCCTGGGCCCGGTGTCCAGCCGCACGATCTCGTAGCCCAGTGCCCGCGCGCGCTCCTCGAGCTCATCGAGAAGCCGCCGCGCAACGCCCTCGCCCCGCAACTGCGGGACCACGTACATCTTCTTGATCTCACACGTGCGGTCGTCGAGGCGCTTGACCCCGCCGCAGCAAACGGCCGCCCCGTTGACGCGCCCGACGATGAACAGGCCGCCCGGTGGGCTCAACTCGGCCTGGCCGGCCCGCGGCATCGAGTCGCCGTCGAGCTCGAGCCCGTCATACATCTCGGCGATCTCCTCGCGCATCGCCTGCGCGAGCTGACCGCCGGGCCCATCATCGACCCGTGCCGGCTCCCAGCTGATCTCGGCCACGTCACCCACGGCGGTCAGTCCACGCCGGCGCGCAGCTCCTGTAGCGCAGCCCGCAGCAGCCGCACCTCGGACTCGAGCGCTGCGACCCGTGCCTCGAGCCCGGCGTCGGGCGCCGGCGCGGCGGACGGGGGCGGCGGGCCGTGTCCGTCCGGGTGCATGGACGCAATCGGGGCCGTATGGGCCGTGCCCGGGGCTGTGGGGGCGGGTCTTGCGCCGTGTCCCGCGGCGAACCTTGCGCCGCGCCCGGCGCTGCCTCGTCGCTGCCGCCGAGCAGCTGCTCGAAGCGGTCCTCCTTCTGGCCCGGGCGGCGGTGCAGCCGGCGGGCGTACCCCCGCTCGCCGAGCTCGCCGAGCACGCGCTCCACCTCGTCGAGCGAGCCGAGCGTCGCCATCCGCTCGCTGCGGGATTTGAGCTCCCCTGGAGTCTGGGCGCCGCGGAGGAGCAATACGCACAGGATCGCGAGCTGCTCGCGGTCGAGGCCGAGCGATTCCTCGGCCAGGTGGCGGTACTTGGTCGCCCGGGAGCTGTGGCCGCTCGCCAGCCGCGCGAGGCCGTAGCGGCACAGCCGCTGGGCCGCTTCGCGGACCGTTGTCTCGTCGTAGTCGGTGACCGGGTCGCGGTTGGTCGACTGGTTGCAAGCGAGCCGCAGCGCGTTGAGCGACAGCGGGTACTGCTCGGGGGTCGTCCAACGCTTTTCGATCAGACATCCGAGCACTCGCTGCTCGGGCGCGGTCAACTCGCCGAAGTGCACGGCGGCGAGGATAGACGCCGGGCGCCGGTGGTTGCGCTGCAGGCGGCCGTCAGTGGTCGCGGCCCGACTCGATCAGCGCGGCAATCGCGAACGCGAACCGGTCAGGATCGTGATCGACCTCCACCGCGGTGGCGATCGTGTGCAGCAGCAGCGAGTCGCAGATCCAGCTGGCCTGCTGTTCCTTGACGCCGCCGGCGGCCAGCAGCTCGAGCCCATTGGCGCGGATCGCGCGGCTGCTGCTCGGAGCCGGCAGCGACGAGAGCGCGACCGTCGCGATCCCGGGATAGCGGTCGAGGACCGCCAGCATCTCGGTGAACAGCTCGGCCAGCCGTCGCCGCCACCGCTTCGGCTTGACCGGGACCGGCTCGACCTCGGACAGCACACGGTCGAGCATTCGCCGCAGAAGGTCGTCCCGGTTGGCGACGTACACGTACAGCGAGGCCGCGCCCGTGTCGAGCTGTGCGGCCACCTGTCGCAAGGTGACTGATTCGAGCCCCGACCGGCGTACGAGCTCGAGCGCCGCGTCGATGATCGCCGCGCGACTGAGCAGCTCCTTCGCCGGCCGGTCGCGCCGGCTGGCGGGCTCGTCGGACTCGTCCGGTACCGCCGGCCCCGCCTCTGCCGGCATCTCCGCCGAGTCCGTCATGGCAGCTGCCTGAGCCTCATCGGCCATCACAATCAAGATAACACTGTTCGTTAGAAATATTCAATTGTCACGAACGCTATCTCGACCTGTGGTACCCCGCCGGCACGTTTTCCACGACTGTTGGCGGCGGCCCGCGGGTGGTCCATGTGTCCAGCCCTCCAAACCCCCTTCGGAGCGCTCCAGATGGCCAGCTCGTGCAGGTTTGAGTCCGCAAATCGACGCATTTGGGCCTAGCTGTTCGCTGGCCAGGCCCGGCTGTAAAGGTCCGCTGGGTCGCTGCCGTTAAAAGGGCCGTATATGAGGACCCGCTGCCTGCTAACGGTCATCTTGATCCTCGCCGCTGCCGCGATCCTGAATGGATGCGGTGGTTCGAGCGGGCAGGCTGCGAAGCCGGCCTCGGACTGTCAGTTCTCGCGCCGATGAGCGGGGCCACGGTTGGCGTTCGCGACATCACCGTTGCCGGAACCGTCTCGCCGGCGACGGCGACCGTGCTGGTCGGCGAGCAGCCGGCAGATGTGGTCGACGGGCGCTACAGCCGCACCTTGCATCGACGTTCCACGGCTGGCTGAGCGGGACGAGCTCGCACGGGCCTACGCGAGCGCCGACATGTTCATGTTCGCCAGTCAGACCGACACGTTCGGTCAGGTGATCCTCGAGGCGCAGGCGAGCGGGGTGCCGTGGTGGCCGTCGACGAAGGCGGGCCATCGTCGCTGATCATCGACGGCGAGACCGGGCTGCTGGCGCCGGCCGGCATCGACGCACGCGCCGAGCGGCTGCTGACCCTGGCCCAGGCGCCGCTGCTGCGCGAGCGGCTGCGCAAGACCGCGCTCGCGGTCGTGCGCGAGCGGACCTGGGAGGCATCGCTGCAGCGCCTCGCGGCCGGCTACCGCACGGCGCTGCTGCGAGCGCCAGCGCCAGACGCCGCCGGCGAGGTGGCCTGACGCCCACCGACGCGGGCCGCCGCCCGCCGGCCGCCCGTCGCCCCCCGGAGGATCGCGCCGCAAACTGGCGAACCCCGGCCTATGGGGACCAACCGGCTCGAGTCATTCTCCGACGGCGTGATCGCGGTCGCGATCACGCTGCTGGTGCTCGGGATCACGGTCCCCGTTCCTGAGTCTCACGCGCATCAGAGCCTCGCCTACGCGCTCGGGCAGGAATGGCCCGACTACGTCGCCTACGTGGTCTCGTTCGTGACGATCGGGATCATCTGGATAAACCACCACGCGATGCTGAGCCGGCTGGTCACGGCCGACCACCCGATTCTGATCCTCAACCTGCTGCTGCTGATGAGCATCGGGGTGCTCCCGTTCGCGACCCGAGCTGATGGCGACCTACCTCCGTGAGTCAAACGGCCAGTCGCTGGCGGCCGCCATCTACGCGGGCGCCTTTCTGGTCATGTCGCTCGCGTTCACGGCGGTCAACCGTCACATCCTGCTGCGAAAGAGCCACATGTTGGGCGAAGAGCTGTCCCTCGAGCAAAGACACCAGATCCTGCGGCGAGCGGTCACCGGACTGATCCCGTACGCGATGGCCACCCCACTGGCGTTCATCTCGCCCTACCTGACGCTCGCGATCTGCGCGGCGGTTGCGCTCTTTTACGCGCTGCCGATGGCCAGCGGCTTCGAGGCCACGTCGTAGCATTCGGCGCGGAACCCACCCATCGAAGGAGAGAGGCGATGTCAGCACGCGAGGTGCCCCGCCCGTTCAAGTTCCATTGGGGCGGCGGCGAAATCATCGAGGAGGCGTCCTACACGGGTAAGTACACCGAGCCGTCGATCCAGCTGCTCGAGTACGAGGGCCATCCGGGGACCTACGGAATCCGCTTCTGTTACTACAACCACGACGGCCGCTTCCAGCGCAGCCCGATGATGATCGATGGCGAGGACTCTTTCGACGGCCTCCGTGCCGCGATGGGCGAGACCCCGCGGCTGCGCGAGCTGCTTCGCAAGCTCGCTGATTAGTGAGCATCGAGCGTGAGCTGGGCGCACTGCTCGGGACCGACTCAGTCCTGCCCGGCACGACCCGCGCCTACCTGACCGACGAGACCGAGAGCCGCCCTGCCAACGGCCGCGCCGACGCGGTCGCGCTGCCGGGGACGGCGCAGCAGGTCGCCGACGTCGTGCGCTGGTGCTACGACCATGACGTCGCGGTGATCCCGCGCGGCGGCGGCACCGGGCTGGCCGGCGGCGCGGTCCCGACCGACGGGGGCGTCGTCGTCAGCCTCGAACGGCTGCGGTCGGTGCGGTCGCTGCAGCCGGAGCTGTGGCGTGGGTGCATGGAGGCGGGAATCACGACCGCCAACGTGGCCCGCCTCGCCCGCGAGAACGGGCTCCTATTCGGGCCCGACCCCGGCGCCGCCGAGCAGTCGCAGATCGGAGGCAACATCGCGACCAACGCCGGCGGCCCACACGCGTTCAAGTACGGCGTGACCGGGACGTGGGTCACCGGGCTCGAGCTGGTGCTCGCGCCGGGCGAGCTGGTGGCGATCGGCGGTGTGGCTCGCAAGGACGTCGCCGGTTATGACATCAAATCGCTGATCGTCGGCTCGGAGGGAACGCTCGGGATCGTGACCGCGGCATGGCTGAAGCTGGTCCCGGCGCCCGAGGCGCGGCTGCCGATCGTCGGGTTCTACGCCAGCGCCGAGGCCGGCTGTCAGGCGGTCGCGGCGGTGTTCGCATCCGGTCTTGTCCCGGCGGCGCTCGAATATCTCGATGAGGGCGCGCTCGCCGCCGCCGGGAGCTGGTTCCCCGACACCCTTCCACGAGCGACGGCGTTCATGCTGATCGCCGAGGCCGATGGTTCGGCGGTCGAGGCGCAGCGGCTCCGCGCGGAGCTGAGCGACGCGCTCGCCGGCGGGGCGCTCGCGGTTCACGCGCCGCAGTCCGAGCGCGCGATCAGCGAGCTGTGGCGCTGGCGCGGGGGAGCATCGCTGGCGATCAGGGCCCGGAGGGGCGGCAAGGTCTCAGAGGACATCGTCGTCGGGGTCGAGCGGCTGGCGGAGGCGATCGCGGCCACGCGCGAGATCGGCGCCCGCCACCGCCTGCCGGCGTGCAGCTGGGGCCACGCGGGGGACGGCAACCTCCACGCAACGTTCATGATCGACCCCGCCGACCCCGACGAGCTGGCCCGCGCCGAGCAGGCTTCGGCGGCCCTGTTCGCGCTCGCCGCTGAGATGGGCGGGTCGGTCTCCGGCGAGCACGGGCTCGGGCTGACCAAGCGCGGCGCGCTGGCGCGGCAGTGGCCGCCGGCGGCGGTGGCGCTGCACGAGGCGATCAAGCGCACGATGGATCCAAAGGGGCTGCTGAACCCGGGCAAGAAGCTCGCGCGGTGAGCATCGAGCCCGACGCGCCCGCGGGCGAGCGCGTCAGGCGGCCACAGCCCGGGCCCGGGCGCGGCCCGCGGGCAGCACGCGCTTGCGAAGGTCGTACTCGTAGACGTAGTAGTCGAGCTCGATCGTGTGGCGCTGGCGCGGTACCCAGTGGCCGTGCCGCCGCTCGTCGCGCTTGATCTCAGCCTCCATCTCAGACCGGCTCGGTGGCGCCCAATCACCGGCCAGCCACCGCGCGGCGAGCTTCGACTGGCACTCGGCGAACGGGAAGATCGTCGGGATCGCCTGCCCGAGTCCGATGAACGCGAGGTCGTCGATCCCGGGCTTGAACATCCGCTTGTAGAGCGGCAGGACGTTGCCAGGCGCCGAGATGAAGTCGCGATCGAAGAACGGGAAGCGTGATCTTGTAGCCGGTCGCGTAGATGATCGCGTCGACCTGCTCGACGGTGCCGTCGGCGAATCGGACCCGGTCGGTGAGCAGCTCCTCGATGTCGGGCTTGGCGACCGCGTCACCGGAGCCGAGGCGCAGCAGCAGCTCGCTGGACACGGTCGGATGGGCCTCGAGGAAGCGGTGGTTGGGAGTCGGCAGGCCGAAGTCCTCCATCCGGCCCGAGGCGAACCGCGGGACCACCCGCGCGAGCCGGCGCTGAAGGCCGATCGGCAGCCACGGGGTGGTCTTGACGATCTGGTCGACCGGGCGGCCGAGGATGTACTTGGGGATCACCCAGGCGCCGCTGCGGGTCGACAGGAACACCGCGTCGGCGACCCCCTTGCGCGATAGCTCGGAGACGATGTCGACGCCGCTGTTGCCGATCCCGACGACCACCACCCGCTTGCCGTACAGATCGAGCGGATCGCTGGGGTCGATGTAGTGGTGGGAGTGGAGCGTGTCGCCGTCGAAGCTGGCCGGGGAAGTCCGGCAGCGACGGGTCCCAGTGGTGGCCGTTGCAGACCAGCAGCGCGTCGAACTCCTGACGCTCGCCGTCGCTGGTCTGGACCGACCACCCGCCGCCGTCGAGCCGCTCGGCGCGCTCGACCACCGTGCTCGAAGCGGATCCGGTCGCGCAGCGCGAAGTGGTCGGCGTATTCGCGCAGGAACTGATGGATCTCGGTGTGGTGAGGGAAGTCGGGATAGCGGCCGTCCATCGGGAAGTCGGCGAAGCTGATCGCGTTCTTGGAGGTGTCGATATGAAGCGAGCGGTAGGCCGACGAGCGGCCGTTGGGGTTGCGGAAGTACCAGTTGCCGCCGACGTCATCGCTGGCCTCAAAGCACGTGTACGAGACGCCCCAATCGCCGAGTGACTTGGATGCCGTCAACCCGCTGACGCCCGCCCCGATCACGCAAACGCGCTGCCGGTCAGCCATTTTCGATCCACCCTTCGCTCGCCACAACGAACGCCACAGCTTAGGCGAGCGCGTATACGATCGCGCGATGGCAAGGAGGACCGGGGCAGTCCTGGCACGCGTGCTGGGCAACAGTCGGCTGCGCAGAGCCGAGCTTGCGTTCGTTGGCTTCTCGCTGGCGGAATACGCGGTCTGGACGGCGATGCTCGTCTACGCCTACCAGCGCGGGGGTACGACCGCGGCCGGGCTGATCGCGGTCGTCCAGCTGGTGCCGGCTGCGATCGTGGCGCCGTTCGCGGCCGAAGTCGTGGACCGCCGTGGCGGCGCGCACGCGTTACTGCTGGGCTACGTCCTGCAGGCGACTGCGATGGGCGCCACGGCGATCGTGATCCTCGCCCACGGACCGGCGCTGCTGGCCTACGTGTTTGCGATCGTCGCCGCCTCGGCCGTGACCTTCAGCCGTCCGGCGCAGGCGAAGATGATCTCCTCGATCTCCGAGCATCCGGACGAACTGACGGGAGCGGCCGCGGTCTCGAGCTGGGTCGAGGCCGCGAGCGCGCTCGGCGGACCATTGCTCGCCGGCCTGGGGCTTGCGATCGGCGGACCGGGCCTCGTGTTCGCTGCGTTCGCGATCACCGTCGCGGGCTCGGCGGTGCTCGTGCTGCCGCTGCGATCGATCCGCGACCGCGCCGTCAACGAGGACGACGAGAACATCGAGGAAGGCGTGCTGGCAGGGCTGAAGGCGCTGCGAAGCGAGCGCTCGGCTCGCGCGCTGGTGCTGCTGATCGGAGCCGAGCACATCGGATTCGGCGCGGTTGACGTGCTCGCGGTCGTGCTCGCGATCTCGGTGCTGAGCCTCGGAGCGTCCGGAGCGGGCTATCTCAACGCGGCGTTCGGAGCGGGGGCGACGCTCGGGGGGCTGGCGGCGCTTTCGCTCGCCGGCAGGCGCAGGGTCGCGCTCCCGCTGGTCGTCTCCGCGATCGTCTGGTCGGCCGCGTTCCTCGCCCTGGGCGTGCTCAAGACGCCGGCCGCGGCATTCATCCTGCTGCCGCTGTCCGGTGTCTGTCAGGCGGTGCTCGACACCGGGAGCAGGGCGATGCTGGCGCGGGTCACCCCGCATGAGGTGCTCGGCCGCGTATTCGGTGTCCTCGAAGGGGTGATGATGGCGACGCTCGCGATCGGGTCGCTGCTGGTGCCGATTCTGGTGGCGCTCGGCGGCGTCACCGCAGCGTTGATCGGGGTCGCCGCTGTGCTGCTGGCCGCTGCGGTGCTGCCGATCGCCAGCCTCCGTGGCCTGGACACCGCGGCGCCGGCGGCCGCGATCGCGACGCTGCGGCGCAACCACCTGTTCGCGGCCCTGCCCCCGCCGGCGCTCGAGAGCGTCGCGCGCGAGCTGACCGCGATCACGGCCCATGCGGGCGAGGTGATCATCACCCAAGGCGATGTCGGCGATCGGTTCTATCTGATCATCGGCGGCGAGTTCGACGTCACGATCGCCGGCAAGCACGTGAGGACGCTTTCCACGGGCGAGGGATTCGGCGAGATCGCGCTGCTGCGCGACGTGCCCCGGACCGCGAGCGTGACCGCGAGGACCGACGGGACTCTGTACGGCCTCGACCGCGAGCCGTTCCTCGACGCGCTGCGGCCGGCGATCTAATACGTGGCCCGACTCGGGCGACTGATCAGGCCAGATGCTGGCGGTGAGCGATCGCGGCCGCCTGCGTGCGCCCCTGGACGCCGAGCTTGGCGAGGATCCGCGACACGTGGACGCTGGCGGTCTTCTCGGCCATGAACAGCGCCGCCCCGATCTGCCGGTTGGTCGCTCCCTGCGCGACCAGCGCCAGCACCTGGCGCTCGCGCGGGGTCAGCCCGAACGGATCGCCGGCCGGTTCGCCGTCCGCGGCGACCTGGCTGGGCGCGCTCTGTTCGTCGAGCCCGAGCCGGCCACGCTCCCCGAGCGCCGTGATCTCCTCGGTCAGCCACCGTGATCCGAGCTCGGCCGCGACCGCGAGCGCCTTGCTTGCGGCCACCGCGGCGGCCTGACGGTCGCCCGCGCTGACCAGTGCCTCGGCCTCGCGCCAGCGCGCGCGGGCGACGCGGTACGGCCACTCGACGGCCTCCCAGGCGGCCGCCGCCTTGGCCCATTGCGGGGCTGCCTGACGACCACGGGCGCGAGCCATCTCGGCCTTGCCCTCGGCGAGGTAGGCGCGCTCGACCGGACCACCCTCCTGGGCTCCGGCCTCCAGTCGGCTGACGTGGAGTCGCCCGCGCGCCAGCGCGTCCCGCATCTCGCCTCGCTCGGCGAGGTCGCGCGCCCGCTGGGCGCGGTCGGCCTCGATCCGCACACCCTCCGCGCTCACTCGAGCGATCCGTTTGATGTCATCGGTGCAGACCTCGATCCGGTCGAGCGCGTGCTCGACCGCCTTGCGGGCGCGGTCGTAATCGCGCTGGCGGCGCCGCAGATCACCGACCAGCACGCCGTAGGCCGCGATCCACTGCGGCTCCGAGGACTCCGACACCAGGTCCTCGATTGAGTCCAGCCACAGCTCGGCGGCCTCGTCATCGCCCTCGCCGAGCGCCAGCTCGGCGCCGCGGATCTGGCGGAAGATCAGCGCCACGCCCGACAGCCGCGCCGGCGGCGGACGGAGCGTCTCCCGTGAGAGCTTCCAGTCGCCGAGGTTGAAGGCGACCTCGGACACGGTCATCTCGATCCAGTCACGGCTGCGCGTGAGCCGCTTCGGGGTCAGGGCGAGCCCCTCCTGCGCGACCTCGAGCGCCTCGCGCGTGCGCCCGGCGAGCATCAGCATGTCGGCCAGGTTGCCGTATGCGGTCGTCATGCTGTCGGTGTCGTCGGCTTCCCGCGCGATGTCGATCGCCTGGCGTAGGCGCGCGATCCCGGGCTGTGCTTCGCCGAGCATGATCTGCGCCATCCCGAGCGTGTTGAGCACCTCGCTCTCGGCGCTCGCATCCCCGGCGGCGACCGCCGCCTCGAGCGCGAGCTCGCCCTCGGTGATCGCGTCCCGATAGCGCCCGCGCAGCCACCGCGTGCGCCCGAGCCAGGCGAGCAGCGAGGCGCGCTCGCTGCCGCCGTCCTCGGCGGGCAGCATCGCCAGCGCTCGCTCGGCGGTCTCGATCGCCTCCGGGGCGCGGTTGAGCCCGCGCTGGACGCGCGCCAGGCGGGCGAGCAGCGACGCGTAGCGCTGTGCATCGTGCGCGGGATCGACCTCGTCGAGCGCGCGACGGAACATCACCTCGGCGCGTGGCCAGTGCGCCGGAGATCGCGTACGCCCGGGCGGCCATCGCGAGCAGGTCGACGTGGTCGAACTCGGTCGGCCTCGCGTCCTCTGCGACCCGGGGCCACAGCTCAAGTGCGCGCTCGACCAGCTCGGTCACCTCGCCGTAGGCGTGCACCCGCCCGGCGGCAACGGCGGCCTGGATGCTCGCGCGAAGGGCTGCCGGCTGATCGCCGGCGGCGAGGTAGTGGCTGGCGATCATCGTTCGCAGCTCGAGGTCACGGTCACCGTCGGGGGTGTCCGCCTCGAGCGCCATTGCCAGCGCCAGATGCCATTCGCCGCGCTCGCCGGGGAGCAAATCGTCGTACAGGGCCTCGCGCAACAGTGCATGGCGAAAGCAGAAGCGCTCCTCCTGCTCGGTGATCAGAATCTGCTCGGCGAGCGCCTCGCGGAGCGCCACCTGCGTCGAGTCCCGATCGGCGCCGGTGACGGTCGAGATCGTCTGCTCGTCGAGCGCGCGGCCGACGGCGACAGCGCGCGCCGCCCGCTGGGAATCGGGCGATAGCCGCTCGATCCGCACCATGAACGCGTCGCGCAGGCTCTGCGGGGCAGCGCCGCGGCCGTCCAGGCCCGCCGCCAGCAGCTCCTCGGTGTAGAGCGGGTTGCCCTCGCTGCGCGCGTAGAGGCGATCGACCAGCTGCCGGTCTGGCTCGGCGCCGAGGATGTCGGCGAGCGCCTCGCCGAGCTCGTCGCGGTCAAACGGCTCGAGCTCGATCCGATGGGCCCGCTCGAGACGGTCGAGCTCAGCGAGCAGCGGCCGCAGGGCGTGACGGCGATGGAGCTCGTCGCTGCGATAGGTCAGCAGCAGGACAAGCCGCTCCTGGCGCAGGCTGCGGGACAGAAACGCGACGAACGTCCGCGTCGAGCGGTCGGCCCAGTGCATGTCCTCGAGGATCAGGACCACGGGCGCGGGCTCGCTGAGCCGGTCCAGCAGGTCCAGGATCGCCTCGAATAACCGCAGCTGGCCGGCGGCATCAGGCCGCTGCTCGGGCAGAGCGCCGTCGTCGAGCCCGGGAAGGATCGTCGCGAGCTGCGCGCGCCTGGCGGGACCGAGCTCCTCGAACACCGGGTGGCGTGCGCGCACCAGCGGCCGCAGGGCACTCAGCAGGGGCGCGTATGGAAGCTCCCCGTCGGATTGCTGCACGCCCTCGCCGCGCAGCACCATCGCCCCCTCCTCCTCGTCGGCCGCGAGCCGCCGCTCGAGCTCACCGACGAGGCGCGTCTTACCGACGCCGGAATCACCTCCGAGCAGGACGAGCCCGGACCGGCCGGCGCTGGCCTCCCGGACGGCGAGCAGCAGTTCCGCCAACTCGCCGACCCGTCCCACGAAGTGGGTGCTGGTCAGCCTCGACCTCATGGATGAAGTATCGCCTGACTCGCGCCACGACCTTGCTCTGGTGCTTGGAGCGGACGCGGCCGGCCGACTTTGCGCTCCGGACGAGCTCATCGGCTCGGCTCTCCGCCATGACTGCGCTGAACTGCGGATGCATTTGCGTTCCTCTCGCTTGCTTGCAACGTGATCTCAGGATGAACTGAGACGACGGCTCGCACATCGGGCAAACGGAGCGCGTTGGAAGGCCTGACCCCTTACCTGCACAGGTCAGAGGCCTTACGTGAGAATCAGGACGGGGCGGGCGCTTTGGCCTGGTCGCCGCCGTTGCCGTGCCACACCTGCGGCACGTCCGTGCCGGCACTCTTCGGGCTGGTGTCCGAGCGGGTGGCGGTCGAGATCTCGTCGACCGAGACGCTCTGGGGGAAGTGGCAGGCGGCGAGATGGCCGTCGGCGTACTCGGTCAGCGGCGGCTCCACGGTGCGGCAGATATCGCTCGAGCGGGGGCAGCGGGTGTGGAAGCGGCACCCTGACGGCGGCCGGATCGGGTTCGGCGGCTCGCCCGTGACGTGAGCGCGGGTGCGGGCTCGGTTCTGCTTGGGGTCGGGAATCGGGATCGCTCCCAGCAGCGCCGACGTGTAGGGGTGGATCGGCTTGTGGTAGAGCTCCTCGGCGGGCGAGACCTCCATCAGCTTGCCGAGGTACATGACCGCGATCCGATCCGAGACGTGCCGGACGACAGAGAGATCGTGGGCAACGAAGACATAGCTCAAGTGGAATTCGTCCTGGAGCTCGTCAAGCAGGTTGATGACCTGCGCCTGGATCGACACGTCGAGTGCCGACACCGGCTCGTCGAGCATGATCAGCGTTGGATTGACCGCCAGTGCGCGCGCGATCCCGATCCGCTGGCGCTGGCCGCCCGAGAACTCGTGCGGGAAGCGGTTGAGGTGCTCGCCACTGAGGCCGACGCGGTCGAGCAGCTGATGGCTCTCGGCGTTCCAGCGGTCCCTGCTGACGCCACGCATCTTCAGCGGCGTGGCGAGGATCTGCCCGACGCGCTTGCGCGGGTTCAGCGACGCCTGCGGATCCTGGAACACCATCTGCATCTCGCGGCGGACCGCCATCAGGTCGCGCCGGCCGCTTTTGGTGATGTCCTCGCCGCGGAAGGCGATCGACCCCGACGTCGCCTCGATCAGCCGCACCAGCACCCGGATCAGGGTCGTCTTGCCGCACCCGGACTCGCCGACGACCCCGAGTGTCTCACCCTCGTCGAGCTGGAACGAGACGTCGTCGACGGCGTGCACGTAGCCGATCTTGCGATCGATGATCACGCCGCTCTTGATCGGGAACAGCACCCTCAGGTGCTCGACCTCCATCAACGGCTGGCGGTCTTTGGTCCCCGGAGGGTCTGCCGTCTCGGGCGCCGCGACGTCGCTCATGACGGCACCGCCTCCGGGGCCGCAAGGCCGATCTGATCGCCCACCACGCGCAGGCGCCGTTTCTGCTCGACCTCCAAGAAGCAGCGGTCGAGGCTCTCGGGGCGATCGGGGACGCGGTTCTGCAGCTCGGGCACCTCGGTGCACTTGACGAACGCATGCGGACACCGCGGGCGGAAGTGACAGCCCTTGGGCGCGCGTAGCAGCGATGGCGGCATCCCCGGGATCGCGGGCAGGCGCACGGAGCGATCGGCGTCGATTCTCGTGATCGAGCCCAGCAGCCCCCAGGTATAGGGGTGCTGTGGGTCGTAGAAGATGTCATCGAGCGTCCCCTGCTCGACCACCCGCCCGGAATACATCACGATCACGCGGTCGGCGATGTCTGCCACGACGCCGAGGTCGTGGGTGACGAGGATCACGCCGGCGCCGGTCTCGTCTCGCAGCTGGCGCAGCTCGTCGAGGATCTGGGCCTGGATCGTGACGTCGAGTGCAGTCGTCGGCTCGTCGGCGATCAGCAGCTCGGGCGAGCACGAGAGCGCCATCGCGATCATCACGCGCTGGCGCATGCCGCCCGAGAACTCGTGCGGATAGGACCGCAGCCGGTCGGCCGCGCGTGGGATGCCGACCCGCTCCATCATCTCGACCGCGCGGTCGAGCGCCTGGGCCTTGGAGATCTTGCGGTCGTGGACGCGGATCTGCTCGACGATCTGGTGGCCAACCCGGTGCACCGGGTCCAGCGAGCTCATCGGGTCCTGGAACACCATTGCGATCCCTGCGCCGCGGATTCCCTGGAGCTGCTGGGGAGTTGCCTTGACCAGCTCGGTGCCGTCGAAGCGTCGCGGTCCCCTCAAATTGGGCATTGGGTCCGCGGGTCAGGCCCATCAGCGTCATCGCCGTCACGGACTTGCCCGAGCCCGACTCGCCGACGATCGCCACGATCTCGCCGGACTCGACCGTGAACGAGACGCCGTCGACCGCGTGCACGGTTCCGTCCTCGGTTGCGAACGAGACTCGCAGGCCGTCGACCTCGAGCAGCGGCGCTGCGCCGTCAGTGGCGGTCATATCGCGAGCCGGATCCGAGGATCGAGGAATGCGTAGAGGATGTCGATCACGGCGGCGAGGATCACGACCGCGAACGCCGTCAGCATCACGATCACGAGGATCGGGATGATGTCGAGTCGGGCGATCGACTGGGCCGCGAGCTGTCCGATGCCGTGCAGGTTGTAGATCGACTCGGTCAGGATCGCCCCACCGCCGATCACCTGGGCCATGTCGAGGCCCCACAGCGAGATGATCGGGATCAGGCTGTTACGCAGCGTGTGGCGTACCAGCACCTGCCGGTCAGAGAGCCCCTTCGCGTGGGCCGTGCGGACGTAGTCCTCGTTGATCGTGTCCAGGATCGTCGAGCGCAGGACGCGCGAGTAGAAGCCGACGAACAGGACCGAGAGCGTGAACCACGGCAATACCAGATGGACGAACCACTGCACGGGATCCTGGGTGAAGGGGACGTACCCGCCCAACGGGAAGATGTTCCACTGGTAGCCGAGGTAATAGAGCAGCACCGCGCCGAGGAAGAAGGGCGGGAACGAGACGCCGAACATCGACACGATCGTCAGCACCCGATCGGTGTACTTGCCGGCCTTATGGCGGCTAAGGTGCCGAACAGGATTGAAGTGAACAGCCAGATGAACCCGGCGCCGAATGCCAGCGAGAGCGTCGCCGGGGCCCCGGCCTCGATCTCGCTCAGCACGTTGTAGCCCTGCGTGTAGGAGTACGCCTGGTTGGTGAAGATGTTCTTCATCGTCCGCACGTACTGGACGTAGATCGGCTTATCGAAGCCGTATTTGACCTCGATCTGGTGGATCTCCGCCGGCGTCGCGGTGCGGCCCGCGAGCCGGAACGCCGGGTTGCCGTTCGGGATCGCCTCGAACAGCAGGAACGTCAGCAGCGAGATGACGAACATCACGACCACCATCGCGAACAGGCGACGGACGATGAAGCGGCTCATCGATCTCTACTCGGCTCGGCCATCAGTGCGCGATGCGGACCTTGGCCCGCGGGTCGAGCGCGTCGCGCAGGCCGTCACCGAAGATGTTGATAGACATCACGCACAGCACGAGCATGATCCCCGGGACGAGCACGTTGTGGAACGCGGCCGGAATCGTCATGATCCCGTCGGAGATCATCGTCCCCCATGACGGATTGGGCGGCTGCACGCCGGCGCCGAGGAACGATAGCGCCGCCTCGAGCAGGATGGCGTTCGCCAGGATCAGCGGGATGAAGACGACGATCGTCGAGGCGAGGTTCGGCATCACCTCGAACATCATGATTCGCCAGTCGCTGAGGCCCTGCTGGCGGGCGGCGTCGATGAACTCGCGTTCTCGGAGCTGGAGCACCTGACCGCGCACCGGTTTGGCGACGTATGGGATGTAGACGATTCCGATCACGACGGCAGGCACGTACAGGTTGGTGCCGTGCAGGGGGCCGATCCCGCCGACCGCCAGCACTGTGCCGAGCGTGATACCCAGCAGCACGGCGGGGTAGGCCCAGATGATGTCCAGGCCACGGCTGATGAATCCGTCGGCGATGCCGCGGAAGTAGCCGGCCCAGACCCCGAGGATGAGCGCGAAGATCATCGTGATCAGCGTCGCGACGGCTCCGATCAGCAGCGAGTTGCGCCCGCCGTAGAGCAGCCGCACGGCCACGTCACGGCCGTTCCCGTCGGCTCCCAGGAAGTAGTGGATCTGCCACGTCGGACCGATCGGGATCCCGGTCGGGCTGACGATGTCGACCTGCTTGCCGCCCTCTTTGACGGTGCCGGTGATGTTCTCGGCGCTCAGCGTCGTATGCGCGACGTCGCTGGCATAGACGGGCGCCAGCAGGCAGAGCACAACGATCAACAGGAACACGCCGCCGAAGAACAGCGCGACCTTGTTGCGCCTCATTCGCCGCCAGGCGAGCTTCCACGGCCCGATCCCGGGGGGCAGGTCCCCGCTCTCGTCGCCGAATGGGTCGTCAGAGAACTCGAGACCAGTGGTGAGGCGTTCAGCTGAGGTTGCCATTCAAAGCCAGAAGCGGGAGCCACGGGGGGCCGGGACAGCCTACTACTGCCCCGCCCCCCCGCGTTCGAATCAGTTCAGTTGGAACGAACTCCAATCCCACCCATAGATCGGGTTCATCAGCGCCGCCCCGTAGTTGATCTTGTTAGACGCGAACTTCGGGAACGTCTGGTAACCGAACACCGCCACGTACGCCTTCTTGGCGACGTACTGCTCCAGCGACTGCCACTTCGACGCGACCGTGCTGAGCTGAGTGCGTCGGGGTCGTGGCGAGCTTCGAGACCTGGCCGTTGATGTACGGGTCGTTGATCATGCCCTGGTTCTCATTGTTGGTGGGCAGGATCGTCTTGCCGTCGACCAGCAGGTAGAAGTCGACCGGGTTCGGGAAGTCCTGGTTCCAGTCCGTGAAGCCGGTCTGGGGCTTGAGCTTCGTGTTGCCGATCGTCGTGAAGTAGGTCGCGTCAGCGATCACCTTCTGCGTGGCCTTGAAGCCGATCTGGTTCAGGAATTGCGTGTAGTAGGTCATCCACTGCTGTCGCGGCGGACGGCCCTGGCTCCAGACGGTGACCGGCGTGCCGGCCATCCCGGACTGCTGGACCAGCTGCTTGGCCTTGGCCAGATTGCCGTTCCCGGGCGTCCCGTACGGGCACTGGCTATTGCCGCTGATGTGGCCGGGCACGTCGGCCGGCAGGAAGAAGCAGGCCGGCAGCAGGGTGCCAGAACCGAGCCGGTTCATGGCGTTCTGGTTGAGACCGGTCACGACCGCTTGGCGGGCGAGCTGGCTGCTGAACGGCTTCTGCGTCACATTCATGAATATGTAGTAGGTCGAACCACCGAGGTTGACCTGCGAGTAGCGGTCAGCCGCCTGGGACTTGATCTGCGGCAGCAGGCTGCCGGGGATCGTGTCGGCCCAGTCAAAGATGTCAGCGGTGTTGTTGAGCACCGCCAGCACGTTTGAGCTGACGTTCGTGGACAGCTTGACCTGCACGTTCACGTGACCCACCGGGATGCCAGGAATCGCTTCGCTGGCGTACACCGGATTGATGACCGACTCCCATCCCTGGTTGGGGACGATGTTCGTCGTCTTGTAGGGCCCGACGCCCGGGGGCGGGCTGGTCGGCTCGTTCTTCATCGGCGTGCCCGACGGAACGATTCCCATCGACGGGAACGCGAGCACGTTGTCGAACGGCCCGTAGGGCTGGTTGAGGTGAACCACGATCTTGCCGGTGGAGTTGTTGGTCGTGATCCCAGAAATCGTCTTGGCCTTGCCGTTGGCGTAGGCCTGCGCGCCCGCGATCTGCGATGTCAGGAAGGCACCGGAGCCTCCCCACGGGATCTTGATCGCGCGCTCGACGGTCCAGGTGAAGTCGCTCGCCTTGACCGGCTGGCCGTTTGAGAACTTCAGCCCCTGGCGCAAGGTGGCGGTGTATGTCTTGCCGCCGCCGGAGATCGTCGGCAGGGCGGTAGCCAAACCGGGGATCAGCTTGCTCCCTGCGACGCCCTGTGCGTGCGCGTAGGTCGTCAGACCGGTGTAGGTCAGCCACAGCGCCTCAGCCCCCTGGGTGGTGTAGTCCATGCCCGGATCGAGCGACTGGGGGGCGCCGCCCATCAGCAGCGTCACCGTGCCTGCCTTACCGGAGCTGCTACTCGCCGCGCCGCTGCTCGAAGCAGCCGCCGACGAGGAGCTTGACGAGCTCGAGCCACAGGCCGCGAGCGCGATCACCGTGATGACCGAAAGCAGTGTGGATGCGATCGGTCTGGTGTGTCTCTTCAAAGTCCTCCTCCTCAGAGGTCGAGTTCCCAGAGGGCGCAAATCTATTGGCAAGTCGCGCCCGATGCGAGCAATTTCGGGCTCGTTAAACGCCGCCTAATGATTCCCCAACACAACGCGACGCCAAACGCCGATCGCTCGATGCGGCTTTGCACCGGCCACCGGAGTGAGGCGCAAATGCCGAGCTGATCGTCGATTTGTGGGTCCAGCAGCCGGTCACCGGCACGCGCGGCCATGTGGGTCGGCGCATGTCAGGATTCGGACCGAGATTCGGCGTCACGTCAGTCGACGGTCAGGACCGCCTTGCCGGCCACGCGCCGTCCGAGTAGCGCCTCGATCGCCTCGCCGGCGTCGCGCCACGAGCGCACGAGGTCGATCTGGGGATCGAGCCTACCGGCGACGATCAGATCGGCGAGCCGACGCAGGTCGTGTGCGCCGCTGCGCGTGTGCATCAGCTCGGAGAAGATGTAGAGCCCGTACAGCCGGGCACCGGGCGCGCGGGCGAACAGCTCCCGCGTCGGGTAGCTGACCGGCTCGGCGACCGTCGACGCGAAGCTGACGACCGTTCCCCGCGGGGCGACCCGCTGCATCGCGACCCCGAGCACGGGGCCGCCGATCGCGTCCATAATCAGCTCGAAGTTCTCGCCCCAGGGCTCGAGCTCCTCGAGCACATCGTCGGCGCCGAGCTCGCGCAGTCCGGCCGTCCGCCGCGCGATCGCGGTGACGTGTGCGCCCGCGAGCTTGCTCAGTTGGATCGCGAACCGGCCAACGCCGCCACTGGCGCCGGTCACCAGCACGCGCTTGCCGAGCACGAAGCCGCCGACCTCGAGGCTGCGCAGCGCCGTCAGGCCGGCGACCGGGAGCGTCGAGGCCTGCTCGAACGAGACCTCGTCGGGGAGCTCGGCGAGCAGCTCGGTGCTGACCGCGACCCGCTCGGCCCATGCCCCGGCGGCGACCAGCCCGACGACCCGGGCGCCCGCCTGCGGGCCGAGTCCGCTTGCCGCGCCTCGCGCGACCACCCCGGCCAGATCCCAGCCGGTGACGGTGCCCTCGGGCAGCGTCGCAAGCCGTCTGGTCTCGCCTCGATTGAGGCTCAGCGCCCTGACCTCGACCAGCGCCTGGTCGTGCAGCGGCTGTGGCTCGGGCACCTCGGCGAGCGTGGCGAACGGAGCGGTTGGGGCGGATACAAGCGCACGCATCGGGGCGGATGTGAATACTAAGCAGCCATTCGTCACGTCCAACGACTGGTTGTGGTGTTGGTATTCGTGCTCTCGCTCGCGTTCGCGAGCGCTGCGTCGGCCGCCCTGCGCGTCAACTGGATGCCGGGCGCGCCGTCGCCCGGGACACCCGCTCGCTACGACAGGGTCGGGCTGCTGAAGATCGGCCCCGCGCACGCGAAGAACGTGCTCGTGCTCGAGCCGGGCACCTCGGCGGGCAGCGCCTACTTCGTCCCGCTCGCCCGGTGGATCGTGTCCAAGGAGAAGGGCTGGCAGGTGTGGGCCGTGGAGCGGCGCGAGAACCTGCTCGAGGACCAGTCGGTGCTGAACCTGGCCAAGCAGCACAAGGCGACCGCGACCGACGTGTACGACTACTACCTCGGCTACTTGATCGACCCGAGCATCACCCACCATTTCGTGCCCGTCCCCAATACGAGCGTCGAGTTCGCCAAGCAGTGGGGAATGAAGGTCGCGGTCGGTGACCTGCATCGCGTGATCGCGGCGGCCCACAAGCTCGGCGGCAAGGTGGTGCTCGGCGGCCACTCGCTCGGCGGCAGCGTCGTCACCGCCTACGCGACCTGGGACTTCGGTGGCCACCCCGGGGCCGACGAGCTGTCGGGACTGGTCTACATCGATGGTGGCTCGTTTGGCGGCGAGAGCGCGGCCTCGGCTCAGGCGGCCCTGGCCGGGCTGAACGCTCCGAGTGCGTCGCCGTGGCTGAACTTCGGCGGGATCCCCGCCCCCGACGCCGGGATCTTCAGCTCGACCGGCTCGCTGGCGGCGCTCCAGTTCCCCAATCAGCCCTCGCTGGGGCAGTCCTCGGGGCTGCTGACGCCGTTTCACCTGAGCCCGTCGGTGCCGGTCACCAACCTCGGCCAGTACGGCTACGCGCTCAACGTCGGTACCTCGCCGCCGTCGCTGATCGCCGCCCAGGCGCATCTGGGCACGGGCATCGCGACCACCGGCTCGGCGCCGTTCGGCTGGAACGGAGCCGGCGCCCTGACCCCGATCCGGCGCTTTGCGCAGATGTTCTCCGGCGGCGAGATTCCGAACGTCGACGGCACCGAGTGGTACTTCCCCGAGCGGCTGACGATCGACACGGCGGGGGTCAACAACGGCACCCCGACAGCCTCCCAGCAGGTCTTCGGGCTCAAGACCACGATGGGTCACAAGCTTCCGCACCGTCTGCTGATGTACGCGTTCGGAGCGGCGCTGAGCGGCCCCGGCGACCTACTGCTGAACGCGACGCGCGCGCTCGCGCGCCAGTCGCACATCCCGGCCACAAACCTCACGCTCGTGAACCGCCCCGACTACGCGCACAACGACCCCAGCGGTGCGTATCCCCGCAACGCGTTCTTCTCGCACCTGGTGCCGTTCCTCAACAGGGTGGCCCCGCACCGGCCCAAGCCAAGGCACCGCGCCAAGCCGATCTTCGAGGGCTGAGGTAGCCTGGCGCTCGTGGGACAGACCTACGAGCGGATCGAGCCCTGGCTGGCGCGCTGGATCGAGTCTCAGCCGATGTTCTTCGTCGGTACCGCACCGAGCGGCGACGACGGCCACATCAACGTCTCGCCGAAGGGCCCGATCGGCACCCTGCGGTTGCTCGACGACCGGACGCTCGCTTACGTGGACCTGGTCGGCAGCGGCGCCGAGACGATCGCTCACCTCAACCAAAACGGCAGGATCGTGGTGATGCTGTGCGCGTTTGAGGGCTCGCCGCGGATCGTGCGCCTCCACGGCCGCGGACAGGTGCTGGCGCCCGACGCGCTCGAGTTTCCGGCCACCGATGTGCTCGTCGAGCAGCGCCGCGCGGTCGTCCGCGTCGAGGTCGAGCGGATCGCCGACTCCTGCGGCTACGGCGTGCCGCTGATGACGTTCACCGGCGAGCGCCCGAACTCGCGCCGCTGGGCGGAGGGCAAGCTCGCCAAGGAGGGCCCGGCCGCGCTCGATGACTACATGGCGCAGCGCAACGCCGAGAGCATCGATGGGCTCCCGGCGCTGCGCGTTGCCTCGCCTCGCGGCGCCTAGATCGATCCGGCGCCCTACGGCGTGTAGACCGACGTCCGGCACGGCTGACCGCCGCACACGTTGACAATCGTCCCGTTGGGCGCCAGGAAGTCGGACTTCTGCTGACGGGCGAGCGGCGTGCTGCGAACGTCCTCGTGCGGGTCGATGTTGGTGCTCGAGTCCAGCGGTGGCAGGTTCCCAAGCGGCGGTGGCTGCACGCGCCCCGGGCCGCTGTCCCAGATCTCGATCGCGGACCCGCCGAACGGGAACGTCTTGATCGCCGGGATGCCGTAGAACAGGTTCCGGTCGCGGGCGCGGTTGGTGCTCAGATCGAGCGCCGGCTGATACGCGGAGGCGCCGATCGTGCGCGCCTCCACCGCGGCCGAGTACATGCTGACCTGGTGGTCGCCGTAGGCGATCTGCATCAGCACCTGGTGCGACGGCGTGTCAGGCAGCGGATGCGAGGTCATGAACTGCGCATAGCCGTCGGGGTCGCCGCGGTCCCACAGCTGCTGAATCAGATCGAGCAGCAGCGGGTGCAGCGAGTCGTCGGGATATGACGGGTACAGGATCGTCCCGAACGGCGCGAAGTCGGTGCTGCGCTGAACGAGCAGGTTCGCGTAGTCCATCCCGGTCACGCCGAGCACGACGTGGCGGAAGTCTGGCGCCACCGCGGTCGTCATGCCACCCTCGATCCCGCCCTGGCTGTTGCCGTCGTAGTACAGGTTCGAGGTCTCGATCAGCGGCTGCCCGACCAGCCGGAACGCCGCGTTGGAGGCGAGCCCCTTCGAGTTGAGCATCAGCCGGCCCAGGAACAGCGTGTTGAGCACGCCCTGCTGGAGGCGGTCGATCACCGCTGGGAACAGGTTCAGGTTGCCGAGGGCGACGGCGTCGTTGCCCACGTCGCCGTTGGCCAGGCCCCACAAGTCGGTCGCGCAGAACACCATGTTGTGCTCGGTGGCCATCTCCTGGACGGCGCCGGAGTCGACCTCGTCGTCGGAGCCGAGCAGGCCGTGGCCGTAGAGCGAGATCCGGGCCGGCGTCAGCGCGGTGGCGGTGGTCGGAACGATGCACTCGAACGTCGTCGTGGCCACGTTGCCCGGGATCTGGGTCGGCGTCGCGTCGGGCTTGGAGGAGCTGTAGTGGAAGCCCGGCGGGTCGACGGACCGCAGACGACCAGGTAGCACGGGACCTGGAACGTCCCGTCGACCTGGGTCAGCGGCGCGCCCGTCGCGGAGACGAGCACCTTGGTGTCGGTCACCGTGAACGCCGGCGCGTTGCCCTGGAGTGCACCGATCGGCGAGGTTGTTGTCGCCGAGCTGCGCGAACGCGTTGTTGCGGATCGCCAGCATGCCGGTCGGTCAGGTTCTGTCGCGAGTCGACGGTGAAGCTCCACGCCTCGTAGAGGCTCTTGCCGCGCGCGATCCCGGCGCGCTTCAGCACCTTGAAGATCTCGCGTAGCGCGCTGCGCTGCGAGCGCTCTGCGGCGGGCAGCCGGCCGCCGTCGCGCAGCCGTGCGAACCACCTCGGCGCCGGGATCAGCCGCCCGCCGGCGGTGCGCAGGTTGCGCAGCGCGACCACGTAGGTGTGGCCCTCGGCGAGAATCTTTGCCGGGTGGATGATCAGGTCGCGAGTGGCGGCCGTCTTGGCGTTGGCGTCGAGCTCGGCCCAGATCAGCTGGCGCGTGCCGGTCGACTCGTCGATCAGGACGATCGGCTGGCGCTTGGCCAGCGACTTGCCCATGTTGGTGAGCGGGACGGCGCCCGTCCGGGTCAGGGCGTTCTGATTGTCGAGCCCGGCGATGTGCAGCACGATCGTGCTGCCAGGGCTGAACCCGTCGTTGCGGTTGTAGGGCCCGGGCGTGACACGCACACCCTTCGTTGACCGGCATCGCCGGCGGCCAGGTTGATCCGCACACCGGTGACGCTGGTGCGTCGGGCGCGTCAGCCGGTTGTCGGGATACGGGAACAGGCACGGCTGGCCGGCGTACGGCTGGCAATCGGCCGCGAGCCGGGCCGCGGACGCCGGCACGGCGCCGAGCGCGGCCGCAACCAGGGTTGCCGCCAGTGCCGCCAACAGCAGCGTGGAACGGTTGATCTTCGACGCCAAGTGGCGCTCCTCTCTGAGTCTGTCTGTGGTTCGCGGTTGGTAAACACGCCCGCCGAGCGGAAGTCGCGCTGCGGCTATGTTGAACGAATCGCCACCCAGGCCGACAAGCCGACTGCCGCCCCACGCGGAATCAGCCGCCGGCTGGTGGTTCTGCTGGCGATCGCTTCCGGCGCCGCGGTCGCCAACCTCTACTACGCGCAGCCGCTGCTCAACACGCTCGCGCAGGCGTTCGGCGTCTCGAAGGCGAGCGCCGGGCTGCTCGTCACGATCACTCAGTTCGGCTACGTCATCGGCCTCGCGCTGCTGGTGCCACTCGGAGATCTACGCGAGCGGCGGGCGCTGATCTCGACCACCCTGCTGGTCACCGCGGTCGGCCTCGGGGTGGCCGCCGTGGCGCCTGCCTACCTCCTGTTCGGAGCCGCGCTCGGCGTGGTCGGGATCACCTCAACGGTCGCGCAGGTGATCGTGCCGATGTCATCGTCGCTGGCCGCCGAGGACGAGCGTGGCCGCGTCGTCGGGACAGTGATGAGCGGCCTGCTGATCGGAATCCTGGTCGCCCGCGCGGTCAGCGGCGTGATCGCCGAGGTTTTCGGGTGGCGAACGGTGTTCGGATTGGCGGCGGTCGGGATGCTCGTGCTGGCCGCAGTCCTGCGCCGCTCGCTGCCGCGCGTCCCACCGACGGCTGAGCTTTCCTACTCGGGGCTGTTGCGGTCGGTCGCTGCGCTGATCCGCGAGGAGCCGGTGCTGCGCCAGCGGATGGCACTCGGCGCGCTCAGCTTCGTCTGCTTCAGCGCCATGTGGACGTCGATCGCGTTCCTGCTCGGCGGGTCTCCGTACAACTACGGCAACGCCGTGATCGGGGTGTTCGGCCTTGTCGGCGTCGCCGGCGCCCTGGCGGCGACTGTCGCCGGACGTCTGGCCGACCGCGGTCTCGGCCTGCAGGTGAGCACCACCGCGATCCTCGTCCTGCTTGGCAGCTGGGCGGTGCTGGCGGCCGGCGGCAGCTCGCTGGCGCCGCTGATCGCCGGCATCGCGCTGCTGGACCTCGGCGTCCAGGGGCTTCACATCAGCAACCAGAGCAAGATCTATGCGCTGCGTCCCGAAGCGCGCAGCCGCCTGACGACCGCCTACATGGTCAGCTGCTTTCTGGGCGCGTCGCTCGGCTCGGCGCTCAGCTCGGCCGTGTTCGCGAGCGATGGGTGGAGCGGGGTCTGCGTGTTGGGCGCGGCGACAGCCGCGGTCACGCTCGTGGTCTGGGTCGCCACGACACTCGCGCTGCGCTCGAGCGGTGCGGCGAGCCTCGCCCGCGGAGAGTCGGGCTGAGCCCTCGGCCGCGCGACCGGGCGGACGTATGATCATCGCCGTGTCAGCGCCGAGCGCCTCGTGACCACCGCCGACGCAACGGCGGCACCTGCTCGCCGGGGCATATGGGTCGTGTTCACGGGCCTGATGCTCGTGCTGCTGATGGCGGCGCTCGATCAGACGATCGTCTCGACGGCGCTGCCGACGATCGTCGGTGACCTCGGCGGCCTCAACCACATCTCGTGGGTCGTCACCGCCTACCTGCTCGCCCAGACCGCGGTCACTCCCGTGTACGGCAAGCTCGGTGACCTCTACGGCCGCAAGATCATGCTCCAGATCGCGCTCGTCATCTTTCTGGCCGGGTCGGCGCTGTGCGGCGCCTCGCAGAGCCTGACCCAGCTGATCATCTTCCGAGCCCTGCAGGGGCTGGGCGGCGGCGGGCTGATCGTCGGCACGATGGCCGCGATCGGCGACGTCGTGCCCCCCCGCGAACGCGGCCGTTACCAGGGCCTGTTCGGAGCCGTGTTCGGCCTCGCGAGCGTGATCGGCCCGCTGCTCGGCGGCTTCTTCACCACGACCCTTTCGTGGCGGTGGATCTTCTACGTCAACATCCCGATCGGGGTGGTCGCGTTCGGGGTGCTGGCGGCGACGCTGCCGTCGGTGAAGGCCGAGGTGCATCACCGAATCGACTACCTCGGAGCCGTGTTGCTCGCCGCGGCGCTGAGCGCGATCGTGCTGATGTGCACGCTCGGGGGCACCGACTACGCATGGGGCTCGCCGCAGATCATCGGCCTCGGGGTGCTGGCGGTCGTCCTGGTCATCGCGTTCGTCGTGATCGAGCGCCGCGCGTCTGAGCCGGTGTTGCCGCCGCGCCTGTTCGCAAACCGCGTGTTCACAGTCACGAGCGCGATCGGGTTGATCGTCGGCTTCGCCCTGTTCGGGTCAGTCACCTATCTGCCGCTGTTCCTCCAGGTCGTCAATGGCGCCAGCCCGACCGGCTCCGGCCTTCAGATCCTGCCGCTGATGGGCGGACTGCTGATCACTTCGATCACCTCGGGCCAGATCATCAGCGCGACCGGGCGGTACAAGCCATTTCCGATCATCGGCACGGCCGTGATGGTGGTAGGGCTGGCGCTGCTGTCGACGATGGACGCGCAGACGAGCCGGCTCGAGGCATCGGCGTTCATGTTCGTGCTCGGCCTCGGCCTGGGCTCGGTGATGCAGGTGCTGGTGCTCGCGGTCCAGAACGCCGTCGACTACAAGGACCTCGGCGTGGCGACCTCCGGCGCGACCCTGTTTCGGTCGATTGGCGGCTCGGTTGGCACCGCCGTGCTCGGGTCGATCTTCTCCAACCGGCTGAGCTCCGAGCTCGCGTCGTCGCTGCCGCCGTCGGCCCAGCACTCCACGGGTGGCGGCAGCCTGAGCCTGAACCCGGCGGCGCTCGCGAAGCTGCCGTCGCCGATCCACACGATCTACATCACGGCGTTCACCAACGCGCTCAGCACCGTGTTCGTCGTCGCCGCCTGCGTCGCCGGGGCCGCCTTCTTGATGAGCTGGACCCTGCCGCAGCGAAAGCTCCGCGACACGGTCGCCGCGGGCAACGGGATCGGCGAGAGCTTCGCCATCCCGAAACACACCGAGTCACTGGCCGAGGCAGCGCGGGCGCTGTCACAGGTGATCGGTCGCGATGAGCGGCGCAGGCTCGTCGAGCGGCTGGCAGAGCGCGCCGGCGTCGACCTTTCGGCCGCCGCGTGCTGGCTGATCATCCGCCTGCACGACAATCCAGCCGCTGACATCCCGGCGCTCTGCCGAGAGTTCGACATCCCTGCCGACGTGGGAGAGCGCGCCCTCGACGAGCTCGTCACGTCGGGGCTGGTCAACGTGGCCGAGGTCGGCAGCCCCGAATACCTGGTCACCCCCGAGGGCGACCAGATCGTCGAGCGGCTGATCGCCGAGCGGCGCGCCAGCCTCGAGCGGCGCTGCGAGGGGTGGTCGCCCGAGAACAACCCCGAGCTGCAGGAGCTGCTCACCGGTCTGGCGCGGGATCTCGCGCGCGAGCCCGCGCCGCACGAGCTCGAGCCGGCGGTGGCGGCCGGGCCGGCCGAGGCGAGCCCCGCCTGAGCGCGAGCGCTCAGCCCACGGCTCGCAGGGTCTGCTCGGGAGGCCGCCGAGCCCTTGCGCTCACTCCGGCGGCGAGATGATCCGCGACCCCTGGGCGCGCCCGCGCGTGAAAAAGCTGATCGCCCACCGAACGATCACCACCAGCCGGTTCTGGTACCCGATCAGATACCAGATGTGGACCCCGAGCCAGATCATCCAGGCGGGCAGCCCGCTGAGCCTGATGTACCCCAGATCGGCGACCGCGCTTCCGCGTCCGATCGTCGCCAGGTTGCCCTTGTCGTGAAAGTGGAACGGTCCGATCGCCTTGCCCTGGCGCCGGTGCGAGATCAGCCGCCCGACATAGGCCCCCTGCTGGATCGCCACCGGCGCCAGCCCGGGGAGGTCGAGCACGCCACCCTTGCCGTCGCTGACGCTGACCATGTCACCGATCGCGAGCACCTCGGGATGGCCGGCCAACGTCAGGTCGGGTCCGACCGTGACGCGTCCTGCCTTGTCGACCTGCGCCCCCGCGAGCTCGCCGAGTTTGGCGGCAAGGCCCGAGGCGCGGACGCCGGCGGCCCAAATCACGGTGCGGGCGTTGATCCGCTCGGTGCTCCCGTCCTGGGCCTGGAGCGACACGCCCTCGTGGTCTATATGCACGACGGTCCGGCGGACCGCCGCCTCGACGCCGAGGCGCTCGAGCGCCGACCGCGCCTTGGTCGACAGCGACTCGGGAAACGCGGTCAGCAGCCGGTCGGCGGTCTCGACCAGCACGATTCGCGCGTCGGTGGGATCGATGCGGCGGAAGTAGCGCTGCAGCGTCGCCCCTGCGAGCTCGGCGATTTGGCCCGCGATCTCGACCCCGGTCGGCCCGCCGCCGACGATCACGAACGTCATCTCGCGACGGCACTCGTCAGGATCGGTGGTGACCTCGGCGCGCTCGAATGCGTTAAGCACGCGCGTGCGGACCGCGAGGGCGCTCTCGAGTGACTTCACCTCGCCGGCGACCTCGCGCCACTCGTCGTGGCCGAAATACGAGTAGCTCGACCCGGCCGCGACCACGAGCGTGTCGTAGCCGAGCGCATCCGGGGCGGACTCGTGCTTGTGGGTTGCGAGCAGCACTCTGCGCTGCTCGAGGTCGAAGCCGGTCACCTCTGCGAGCACGACGCGCACGTTGGGGTAGGAGCCGAAAACCGAGCGCAGCGGGTAGGTGACGTCGCTGGGTGACAGCGCGCCGGTCGCCACCTGATAGGTGAGCGGCTGAAAGAGGTGGAAGTTGCGGCTGTCGACGAGCGTCACGGACACGGGCGCGTGGCGCAGGTGCTTGACCGCCTGCAGTCCGCCGAAGCCGCCACCGATCACCACCACGCGATGGTCGCCGCCGTTGCTCGAGCTGGCGTTCATGATCCCACCGTAATGCCCCGCGACGTTCGGGCGCTAACGGGCGATGGCAAGATGAGGTGATGATCGCCACCGTTGATCGCCGCACGAGCTCGCCGCGATGCTGATAACACGTCGCGACGGGCGGCTGAGGCTGATCACGCAGCCCGACCACGCGGCGCTCGCGGGCTGGTTCGCCCGGCACTGGGGCAATGACCGGTTCGCGGTGCCGGTTCCCCGCGACGCGCTCCTGTGCGCCGGATCCCACCACGACGACGGGTGGCTCGAGCTCGATCCGCAACCGGTCTACAACCCCGATGCCCGGCGGCCCGCGCACTTCACCGAGCTGCCGCTGAGCGAGAGCGTCGGACCGTACGGTCGTGGCGTCGAGTCGGTCTATCAGCGGGACCTTCACGCGGGCGTGCTGGTCTCGATGCACTTCAGCGGCTTCTATACGAGTCGCTGGGGGGTCGATGATGGTTCGCCCGCTGACAATCCGATCGCGCGTGAGGTCGTGGCCACCCAGGAGGCGCGGTGGATGCCCGCGCTGCGGGAAGCGTGGGGCTATCGCGGGCGACGCAGCGATTTCGATGCCGCCACCTGGCATGCATACGAGGTGCTCCAGGCCGTCGATCTGCTGTCGCTCGCGCACGGGCTGATCGATCTCGAGCGGCCGACCGGGGACGGCGAGCCGCTCGACATGTCGAGCAGCCTCGCGACGATCGACCAGGTCGTCGCCCCGCGGATCGTCACCGGCGTCCCGACGGCGGCCGGCGGCCCCCACGCGGCTGTCAAGATCGTCGTCACCGAGCCGCTGCGCGTGCGGCTCGACCCCTCCCCGCTGGGCGAGCGCGAGCTTGAAGTCGCCGTCCCCTACCGCGAGCTCGACGATCGGCCCTACGAGACCGCCGATGATGCGGCGCACGCGTTCGGAGCCGCCGAGCTGCGGGAGCTGCGGTTCACGGTCACCGGCGCGCCCTGAGCAGCGGTCACCGGGCTATTCCCGGCTGCGCACGTACAGCGTGCCACCAGGGCCCGAGGCGTGGATCCGCAGCTGCGGCGAGCCCGGAACCGGCGGTGTGCTCGGCGCCTGGATCACCTGGCTGGCGAACGGAGCCCCACCGTCGACGGTGACCGCGATCCCCTCTGGGACGATCACGGTGACCGTGCCGAACAGGTCATAGAAATACAGATCGACCTCGTCACCGCGCAGCGTCGCCTGGCGCAGATCGAGGTGGATCGTGCCGAAGATGCATCGAAACGAGGTCCGCTCAGCCAGCTCCCACGGCCCGGCGCGGACCAGCTTTGAGCAGATCGCGCGGTATTTGACCTCGGGCGTGATGAGCGCGACTGACCTGCGCTCGGCAGGCAGATCGGCGACCAGCGCCGCGAGTTCGGGCTCGGTCCGCGCCAGCTGGGCGCTGCCGACGCGTTCCGAGAATTCCTCGAGCGTCAGCCGCCCCTCGGCGACCGCCTCGCGCAACAGCGCGATCCCCTGCTCCCGCTCGGCGTCGCTGACCAGCAGCGCCGGCTTGTTGTCCTCCGGCATCGGTCTACCGTAGCTCGTTGCGATCAGCTGCCCAGGCCGACGAGCTGCTCGCTGCGCCGCCACAGCTCGGCGCGGGCCGCCGCGTCGTACGCCTGCTCGTCGGCACGCGCGTCCCGCGTGCGGTCGAAGTACCGCCCGGTGGTGCCCGTCAGCTCGGGCGCGGCGACCAGCCGGTAGGTCGCCTCCACCCCCTGCTCGATCGTGTCGATGCTCGCCCCCCGCTCGCGCATCACGATCTTGCTCGGCATGTACGTGGACGGGTGCAGGCTGTTGACCGTGACCTCGGCGGCCGGCACGCGAGACGCGAGCTCGAATCCGGACATGATCTGCGCGAGCTTGCTCTGCGCGTAGGCCCGCGTCCCCTCGTAGCCGTGCTCGAGCATCAGGTCGTCGAAGTCGAGCGGGTACTGGCCAAGCGAGGCGACGTTGACGATCCGCGCCGGGGCGCTGTCGCGCAGCAGATCCAGCAGCTCGACCGTCAGCAGGAAGCCGGCCAGATAGTTGACGGCGAAGCGCAGCTCGTAGCCATCGGCGCTCGTCTGCCGATCACGGGAATCGGGCAGGCCCGAGCCGATCCCGGCGTTGCTGACGAGCACGTCCAGGCGGCCGGTCGTTCGCTTGACCTCCTCCGCCAGCCGCCGCACCTGGGCCAGTTCGGCCAGGTCGGCCCGCGCCGTGCGCGGCTCGGGGCCGTCACCGGCTCCGTCGAGCGCGGCGGCCGTCTGCTCGAGCTTGGCTTCGTCGCGACCGTGGAGGATCAGCGCCGCGCCGTCGGCCGCCGCTCTGGCGGCAAGCGCCTTTCCGAGGCCGTCGGTGGCGCCGGTGATCAGGACCGTCGGGCGATCGGGCATCCCCCTACGGTAGCCAGGCGCCGCAGCGCTCTACGCGGCGTCGCGCTCGGGCGCTCCCCGGGCGACGAGCCGGTCATAGTTGAGCCTCAGCATCTCGATCACATCCTGCACGTCGGCCTCGCTTTCGATCCGGCGCGCGGCCGGTCCTACGCGCCCCGGGAAGACCGGGTGATCGACGATCCGTCCCTCCTGCTCGAGCTCTGTCCAGAGCTCCTTGGAGAAGAAGAAATGGGCCGCGTGGTCGCCGTGGAGGTGGCCGATCTCCTTGCGGCCGACCGTGAACGACCATTCTCCGCGCCTGCCGGTGCCGGCGCTGACGCCGGGCCACGAGGTCACCTCGTCGGTGATCTGCTGACTCGCCGAGCTTGTCATCTCAAAACGCTCCTCTCGTGAGTGTCAGACCAAGGTAGGCCGATCGGCGCCCGGTTGCCATCGGCAATTGGTCCTAAGCCCGCCGCGCGGCCGGCGCGACGCTTGTGATCCAATCCCGAGCGTGCGGATCTCCGAGGCGCGGACGTTGTGGAGCCCGGCCGGCGTGTACTGCAACACGGCGAGCTACGGGATCCCGCCGCAGCCCGCCTGGGAGGCGCTCCAGTCGGCGCTCGAGGATTGGCGCGGCGGCCGCACGAGCTGGGAGCATTGGGGCCAGAGCACCGAGGACGCCCGCGCCGTGTTCGCGCGGCTGGTCGGTGTCGACCCGGAGCGAGTCGCGGTCGGGTCGACGGTCTCGGAGCTGATCGGCTCGGTCACCACCGGGCTGCCGGCGGGGGCGCGGGTGATCGTGCCCGAGATCGAGTTCACCTCGACCCTGTTCCCGCTGCTTGTCCAGGGGCGGCTGCGGGTGCAGACGGTCCCAGTGGCCGAGCTCGCCGAAGCGGTCGCGGCAGGTGCCGACGCGGTCGCGTTCAGCGCCGTCCAGATGAGCAACGGCGAGCTGGCCGACCTCGACGAGATCGTCGCGGCGGCGGCGACCGTCGGCGCGCTGACGATCTGTGACGCGACCCAGGCACTCGGCTGGCTCCCGATCGACGCCGGGCGATTCGACGCCGTCGCGTGCACCGCCTACAAGTGGCTGGTCTCCCCTCGGGGGAGCGCATTCATCACCATCTCCGACCGTCTGCTCGATCGCGCCGTGCCACACAGCGCCGGCTGGTACGCCGGCGAGGACGTGCACTCGAGCTACTTCGGGCCGCCGCTACGCCTCGCGGCGAGCGCCCGCCGTTTCGATCTTTCCCCGGCCTGGTTCTCGTGGGTCGGGACGACGCCGGCGCTCGAGCTGATCGAGCAGATCGGGGTGCAGGCGATCCACGATCATGACGTCGGCCTCGCCAATCGGTTTCGCGCCGGAGCCGGCCTTCAGCCCGGCAACAGCGCGATCGTGTGCGCCGATCTTCCGGGAGCGGCCGGTCGCCTCTCGCAGGCGGGGATCGTCACGGCCGTGCGCGGCGGGCTGCTTCGCACGTCATGGCACGTCTACAACGACGAGCGCGATGTGGACCGGGTGCTCGATATCGCGATCGGGTAGGGGCAGAGGACACGAACACAGCGAACGGAGAGCCGACGGGAGGAGCCACATGAAACGCTCAACCGACGAGATCCTGACCACCCACACCGGCAGCCTGCCCCGGCCGCCGTCGCTGACGGAGTCGCTCCGGGCGCGCGATCGCGGCGAGGAGACGCCCGAGAACCTCGACGCGCAGATCCGCGAGGCGGTCGACGAGGTGGTCGCCCACCAGCTCCGGTCGGGCGTGACGGTTGTAAACGACGGCGAGGCCGGGAAGATCGGCTACTCGACCTATGTCAAGGAGCGGCTCGACGGGTTCGGCGGCTCGGGCGGCATGGCCGGCCTTCCGTCCGACCTGGCCGAATTCCCCGATTACCTCAAGCGCGTGATGGCCGACGGGATCGACTTCGAGATGCCCGCCTGCATCGACAAGGTCTCGTATCGCGACCGCGAGGCCGTCAGGACCGACATCGCCAACCTCCAGGCAGCCGTGGAGGACACGGAGGCCAGCGACGTTTTCATGAGCGCGGCGTCGCCGGGGGTGATCGCGTTCTTCTTGACCAACCAGTACTACCCCAGCCACGGGGAGTACATCTCGGCGCTCGCCGACGCGATGAAGACCGAGTACGACGAGATCCACCAGGCCGGGATCGTTCTCCAGCTCGACTGTCCGGACCTCGCGATGACGCACCACATGACCCCCGATGAGACGCTCGATGAGTTCCGCGCCCGCGCCCAGACGCACGTCGAGGCGATCAACCATGCGACACGTGACATCCCCGCCGACGAGATGCGGATGCACCTCTGCTGGGGCAACTACGAGGGCCCCCACCACCACGACGTCGCGCTGCGGGACATCATCGACGTCGTCTTCGAGGCGCGGCCGGCGGCGATCTCGTTCGAGGCCGCCAACCCGCGCCATGAGCACGAATGGACGATCTTCGACGACATCAAGCTGCCCGACGGCAAGGCGGTGATCCCCGGCGTGATCGACTCGACCACAAACTACGTCGAGCACCCCGAGTTGGTCGCCCAGCGGGTGGTCCGTTACGCCGACCGCGTCGGGCGCGAGAACGTGATCGCCGGCAGCGATTGCGGCTTTGCGACCTTCGCCACCCACCTCCAGGTCGATCCGGCGATCACCTGGGTCAAGCTGCGGGCAATGGCCGACGGCGCCAAGCTCGCCTCCGAGCAGCTGTGGTAGCCCGGTCTCCAGGTGACCTGCCGTACTCGGGGCGACTCGTCGCCCAGGTGACCCAGACCCAGGCCGTCCTGGGCGGACAGAGAGGAACAGCATGAGCGCACCCGTAACCGTCCGGCGATTGCGAACCGCTGACGCCGATCGATGGCGCGAGCTGTGGGACGGCTATCTGTCGTTCTACCGCGCCGACGTATCCGAGGAGGTGACCGCGCGTACGTTCCAACGGCTGTGCGACGGCGACGAGGCGATGGTCGGGCTGGTGGCCGTCGACGGCGATGACCGGCCGCTCGGGCTCGCCCACCTCGTCTATCACGCGGCGACCTGGACGAGCTCGAATTACTGCTACCTCGAAGACCTGTTCGTCGACCGTGGCCAGCGTGGGACGGGGATCTCACAGGCGCTGTTCGACGCCGTCTATGCCCACGCGCGCGAGGCGGGGTCCAGCCGCGTCTACTGGCACACGCAGCAGTTCAACGGGGCGGCGCGATCGCTCTATGACACCGTCGGCTCGCTGACGTCGTTCGTCGTCTACGAGCACGACCTCGATTGAGACCCGAGCGTCAGTCGGTGCGCTGCGCGGCGTCCCAGTGCTGCTCGAGATTTGAGACCAGCGCCGGGCTGAGGTGACAGTAGGCCTGCTCGCGCGCGTAGGTGGCCATGTACTCGCGGAACAGGTCAACCGGCTCCTGGCCGATCCGCAGCGCGCGGCGGTTGGCGGTCGCGTTGATCAATCCGGAGCTCGTCAGCTCCCCGACCCGCGAGTCGATCGCGGCGTCCATCTCGCCCGGCTCGACGACCTCGTCGATCAGCAGCTCGGCGTCCGGGTCACCGGCGGTCCACTCCCGTCCGGAGATGATCGCCTGCCGCGCGGCACGGTCACCGACCGCCCGCGGGAGCCGAAGGTTCGATGCGCCCGGGATGATCCCCTCCTTGCGCGCCGGCAGGTAAAGCCGCGCGCCCCGGGTCGCGATCACGTGATCGACGACGTGCAGCAGCTGGCAGGCGCCGCCGATCGCATACCGCTCGACCGCCGCGACCCACAGCTTCTCGACCCCACCGGCCGGGGTAACCAGCCCGCGATAGAGCTTGTTGACGTAGCCGAGGTCGCGGATCAGAAACCACAGGAAGTCGATCCGGCCCCGATACAGGTGGGTCAGGTTGATCCCCGACCCGAACACCCGCTCGCCGGCGTATCGCGGGTGGTCGATGACCGCGCCGCGGAGCACCCCGACCTCGGTCTCCGGATCGAGCAGGATCAGGTCGACCGCGGCTTCGATCGGACCAAGCGTCGAGCCGTCCTCGGCGTTGAGATGGCGCTGGTTGCGCAGCTCGAGCACCGCCGCGCTGCCCTGTCTGGTCACGCGCGTCGTGCCGAGGTCGGCGACCCCGGTCGCGCTGAACTCGTCTGCGAGCTCGAGCGCCTCCGGAGTCGGGGCGAGCATTGACTCGACCAGGTGCCGGCCGGCCTCCGGCAGCGCCAGCACGTGCTCGACGAGCAGCCCCTGGGCGAGCTCGAGTCCGCGCTTGTCGGCCAGCGGCAGCGCCCGCTCTGACTCCATCTCGGCGTGGTTGGGGACCAACCCAGGGAGCCGCACGGCCGCGTCGTTGACCAGCCACTCGACCCGGATCGGGCGCGACCGGTGGTCGGTCAGCTCGTCGTAGAACTCCGCGGTATGCACCTGCAGGAACGCGACTCGCGCCTGGGTCAGCGCAGTTGACAGCTGCTGCGCGGCGTCCTGCTCGGCCTCGGAGCGCAGCGTCCCGATCGGCAACCGCCGTTCGAGCTCGCCTCCCCGCGTCAGAAAGCCGCTGAGCGCCTCAGCCGCGGCCTCGAACGAGTCAGCCTCCGGCGGCACCGAAGATGCCCAGTCGTCGATCTCGTCCGGGGGGAGTCCCGCGCGCCGCAGCGCTTGGGTTGGAAGATCGGTGATCGTCACTTGTCAGGGTGGTCGGCGCGACGGCTCGGCCTAGGGGAGATTAAGGCAGGAGCGGCCCGGGGGTGGTCTCACCCCCACATGATTAGACTCCGCCCGCGCCGGTTCGCTGTCTCAGCCCGGCGGTACCGGGTGCACAACCGTCTGATGGAGGTCTGAGATCGCATGGCCAACGTAGTCGGACAGAGGGTTCGCCGTCGCGAAGACCCCCGCTTTTTGACCGGCAAGGGTCAGTACGTCGATGACCTCCGACCAGAGGGCGCCCTCCACGTCCAGTTCGTGCGCTCCTATATGGCGCATGCAGAGATCGCCGGCATCGACGCCGAGGCGGCTCGCGAGCTGCCCGGGGTCAAGGTTTTCACCGCTGTTGACACCGACCTCGGGTCGAGCGCGCCGCCGCCGTTCATCCCCGTCGACGCGAAGATGTTCCGGCCGTACATCGCCTCCGAGAGGGTCCGGTTCGTCGGCGACATCGTCGCGGTCGTGCTGAGCGAGACGCGCGAGGGCGCCTACGACGCCGCCGAGCTGGTCGCCGTCGACTACGAACCGCTGCCGGTCGTGACCGACCTGCGCGAGGCAGCCCGCGACGAGGTGCTGCTGTTCGAGGATGTCGGCACGAACACGTGCATCAACGTCCCGCCTTCGGAACCCGACCCGGCCCTGTTCGATGACTGCGAGGTCGTGATCTCGGGCTCGATCGAGAGCCCGCGGCTCGCCGCATGCCCCGTCGAGCCACGCGCGACGATCGCTCAATTCGGGGATGACGGGCGGCTCACGATCTGGCTCTCGACCCAGACCCCGCACCAGGACAAGCTGGTCCTGGCGCTGGTGCTCGGGCTCGAGCCCGATCAGGTGCGCGTGATCGCCCCGGATGTCGGCGGCGGTTTCGGCGGCAAGGGGCTCGACGTCGAGGACGTGATCATGGGCTGGCTCGCTCGCGCGACCTCTCGGACGGTGCGCTGGACCGAGACGCGCAGCGAGAACCTGATCGCGATGCACCACGGCCGCGCGCAGCTGCTCGACTTCGAGCTCGGCGGCAGCCGGGACGGGAAGGTGGCGGCGCTGCGGGTCAAGATCACGCAGGACGCCGGCGCCTACCCGGGCCTCGGCGCCTTCCTCGGCAACCTGACGGCGCTGATGTCGAGCGGCGTCTACGCGATTCCGAAGATCGAGACCCACGTCTCCGCCGTCGTTACCAACACGACGCAGACCGCCGCCGTCCGCGGCGCCGGCCGCCCCGAGGCGACACAGATGATCGAGCGGGCGATGGACCTGCTGGCCGACGAGCTCGGGCTCGATCCGACCGAGGTGCGCCGGCGCAACTTCATCGCCGCCGACGCGTTCCCGGCGACGACGGCGTCCGGGGCCCACTACGACATCGGCGACTACGAGGGCGCGCTCGATCTGGTGCTCGAGGCCGCCGGGTACGAGGAACTCCGCCGTCAGCAGGCCGAGCGGCGCGAGCGTGGTGACGTGATGCAGCTCGGAATCGGCGTCAGCACGTACGTCGAGATCACCAACGGGATCAGTGAGAGTGAGTTCGGAGCCGTCGAGATCACGGCCGATGGCGAGGCGATCGTCCGCACCGGCTCGTTCTCCCAGGGCCAGGGTCACGAGACGACGTTCGCGCAGATTGTCGCCGAGCGGATCGGGCTCCCGGTCGAGAAGATCACCGTGCTCAAGGGCGACACCGACGAGATCGCCCGCGGGACCGGCACGTACGGCTCCAAGTCGACCCAGATCGGCGGCGCGGCCGCCGATCAGGCTTCCGAGGTGCTCGTCGAGCGCGCCAAGGAGCTTGCCGCAGACCAGCTCGAGGCCGGCGTCGAGGACATGGTGCTCGACCTCGACGACGGCAGGTTCCATGTCGCGGGAGCGCCCGAGCCGGCGTTGAGCTGGGGCGAGCTAGCGTCCAGGCTCGAGGATGACGGCCGGCTCGCCGAGCTGCGCGCCGAGGCGGACTTCGCGCCGACCCAGCCGACGTTCCCGTTCGGCGCCCATCTCGCGCTGGTCGAGGTCGACACCGAGACCGGGTCGGTCCACCTGCGGCGGATGGTCGCCGTCGACGACGCCGGCACGCTGATCAACCCGCTGGTCGCCGAGGGCCAGGTACACGGCGGCGTCGCGGCGGGGATCGCCCAGGCGCTGTTCGAGGAGCTCCGCTATGACGAGGACGGAAACCCGCAGAACTCCAACCTCGTCACGTACTGCATGCCGACTGCGACCGAGCTGCCGTTCTTCGAGGTGGTCGAGATGGAGACACCGACGCCGATCAACCCGCTCGGCGCGAAGGGGATCGGCGAGTCGGGCACGATCGGCGCGACCCCGGCGGTGCAGAGCGCCGTGATCGACGCGCTGAAGCCGTTCGGCGTGAGCCACATCGAGATGCCGGTCAACGGCCAGCGGGTCTGGCAGGCACTCCGGGACGCGTCGGCGGCGTAGGGGCGTTGGGGATTTTGGGCGTATAGCGCCCAAAATCCCCAACGGACTCACTTTCCGCCAGCCAGCGCGCCCCCGCGCGTACAGCTCGGAGACTTCGGGCGCTCACGCGAGCGGGACCGATCTGCGCGAGGTCGTGGATCGGATCGCTCACCGCAGCTTCTCCCGCAGCCCATCGAGTTCGATTGACAGCGCGCCGGCCTCGAACTCGGATCGCTTGACCCGCTCTGCCTGCGCCCGCCGAGTGGATGCCTCGAGCACCTGCTCCAGCCGCTCGTGCTCGACCACAGCCGCTCCGTCGCCGTCGAGCACGATCGCGTCGCCTGCGCGGATCGTCGCGCCGCCCACCTGCACCGGCTCTCCGATCGCCCCCGCCAGCTCCTTGACCGCACCCTGAACACGGACCCAGCGAGCCCAGACCGGAAGGCCGAGCTGCGCCAGCTCGTCGAGGTCGCGGATCGCGGCGTCGACCAGGATCGCGGCCGCGCCGTGTGCCTTGGCCTGGGTCGCCAGCAGTTCGCCGATCAGCGCCACCGGTCGCGGCTCGGGCATCGACAGCACCAGCACCTCTCCCGGGCGCAGCTGCGCCATCGCCGCATGCACCATCAAGTTGTCGTCCTGGGCACAGCGAACGGTGCGCGCCGGACCCGCGGCGCGCGACCCGGGGATCACCTGGATCAGATCGGCGTCGACGAACCCGCGACGGCCGCCGGCCTCGTACACCGTGGCCGAGCCGAGCTGCGCAAGCTCGTCGTAGACGTCGCTCACAGCGCGTTCACCACCTCGGGCGTGACCCGCTGAAACGCTTCCGCCTGGCGGATCTCGCTGTCGCCCGACGAGCGCCGTGCGTGGTTGCCCCGCTGGTCGGCGCGCTCGTTGTAGTAGCTCTGCAGGTACTGCTGGGCCTTCATCTCCGCCATCGCGGCGCGCTTGCGCTCGATCACGGCCGTGATGTCGACGAACGTCGTCGGCGTGAAGTTGCACAGCTCTGGCTGGTGTGGCTCGAACAGGTACAGCTCCGGCGGCCTGATCGTGCCGAACGCGCTCGGTACGCCGGCCCCCGCGGCCAGCGACCGGGCGCGGGTGACGGCCGCGCTCGCGACCGGATGGTCTGGGTTGAAGGGGTCGGTGTCGGTGTGGGTGATCAGCACGTCCGGGGCGAACTCGCGGATCCGCTCGGTGATCGCCATCAGCGCGTCGGTATCGATCTGGAGCGGATAGTCGCCGAGGTCCAGGCATGCGAACTCGACCCCGAGCGCGGCGGCCGCCCGCTGCGCCTCGCCGAGGCGAATCTCCTTGACGCGCTGCACCGTCTGGCTCTCCTGCTTCCACAGCTCGCCCGACTCGCCGCGCTCGCCATACGAGAGCGCGATCACGGACGCGACTCCGCCACCGGCGGCCGTCACCGCGAGCGCCCCGCCGGCGCGCCACACGAAGTCAGCCGAGTGGGCGCCGATCACCATCATCCGCCGCGCGCTCATAGCGGCTCGGCTCCGGCAACCCGGCGCGTGTTGACCACAGCCATCGTGTGCACCTCCTGCTCATCGAAACCGGCCGCCAACAGCCTGTCGACCATCAACGCCATGCCGTCGGCGACCGGAGGGTTGAACATCTGACCCAGATCGGTCGACAGGACCGAGTGCTCGGCTCCCGTCGCCCGGATGTTGTCGATCCACGACTCCCAGCTGACCTTGCCCGTGTGGGGCGTCGTGAAGCAGCGCTCGAGCAGCGCTCCACGCTGCGCCAGTGCCCGCTGGTCGGCGACGATCAGGTTCTGGGATGGGAACTCGGGGTGGGTGATCACGATCTGCTCGACGCCCTGCTCGAATGCCCCGTCGACGACCGCGAAGATCTCGTCACGGCCAAGGTGACCGGTCGCGAGCACCATCCCGTGGCGCGCGACCAGCTTCAGAACCTCGCGGGTCTCGGGCAGCAGCCGCCCGCTGCCGTCGACCACCGGCACCGGGTCGATCTCGATCCCCTGCTCGCGTAGCTCGAGCTGGAGCTTGACCCAGACCGGGGCCTTCGCGCCGGGTGGGGCGTCGCGCTCGTGGGACTCGTTGACCGAGTCGACGGTCGGCAGCCACACGGTGCGGGCGCCCTCACGCGCCGCGATCTCGACCGCAAGCGGGTTGATCCCACCGACGGCGCGGTTCAGCGAAACGGCTCCGAGCACCCGCACGCCGGGTACCGCGGCGCTGACGACCCGCGCGCGCTCGGCGGTCGACGTGTAATGCGACTTGAGCACGAACCCCGCCATGCCCAACTCGGCGAACCGCCTTGCCAGCGAGAGGTCGTCGATCTCGCGCGCCACCACGTCCGGCGCGACGTGGATGTGGGTGTCGTACGCGCCTGCCAGCAGCCCGCGCGCTCGGCGGGACGGCTCCCAGGAGGTCACCGTCGTCGAGCAACTGCCGCGTCCATTCGCGCGGAGGATAATCCGGCGGCGATCCCGTTGCCGATCCTGCGCGCCCAGCGAACCGCGATCGAGACCGAGGCGATCGACCGCGCCTGGCGACGGCTCGAGCCGCTGGCGCTCTATCCACACCCGGTCGACCTGACGCGAGTGCGGATCCGCACCACCGCGTGGCTGTTCGCGGTCCCCTGGTTCAGGCGCTTTGACGGCTACACGATCTGGAGCACGATCCTGCTGCGCCTGCCGCTTGATCGCGTGGACGACGATCTGATCGCGCACGAGCTGGTGCACGTCTGGCAGGGCCAGCACGAGTGGGTGAAGCTGTGGCTCTCGTACGTCAGGCCGTCGACCTTCTGGGGCGACCGCTCGGGCTACTGGGAGAACCCGTACGAGCTCCAGGCGCGCGCGGCCGTCGAGCGGACCTCGAAGGCCGGCTGAGCGCGGCACGCATACCCTTCCCGGACGGATGAGTGACCGATTTGCGTTCGCGCGGGGCGAGCTGCGTCACCGCACGCTGCGAGGGGTTGTGATCGTCCCTCGACGCGCGTCGCCCGACGCCGGAGTGTTCCCGGCAGTCAGCGCGCCGACTGGATCCTTCTGGGCATCGGTGCGTGGCGGAGCCGCTGTTCCACGGCGTGGGCGTGCAAGGTACTCCTGCATCAGATCGACCAGCGTCAGCGCCTGGGGGCGGCGAAGCCCGCGCGCTCGCCAACCGACCCGGCACAGAGACTCCCAGCACCGTAGTCGGCGAACCTGATGATCGGTCGCCTTCAGGCGCGCAACGACTGCGATTCCGAGGTGTCCCGGTCCCTCCGGTCACGAGAACTCTCACGTCGCTCCTTCAGACGTTCACGTCGGTCCAATCGCAACGGCGGGACTGCCCTCCGAGCTGTGACACCCAGACTCCAGCGCCGTAGGCTCCGCTGATGGAAGCTGAGGCTCCGTTGGCGATCGCGCCTGCTGGCCGACTCCTCGCGCTCAACGTCGGCGGCCCGCGCGAGATCGAGTGGGAGGGCAAGCAGGTCCGGACTGCGATCTTCAAGGAACCGGTCGATGGGCCGCGGATGGTGCGGCGGATCAACATCGACGGCGATGACCAGGCGGACCGTCTCGCGCACGGTGGCGAGCACCGCGCCGTGTTCGTCTACCAGATCGACTCATACCACTACTGGGAGCGCGAGCTTGGACGCGACGACTTCACCTACGGGCAGTTCGGCGAGAACTTCACCGTCGAGGGCCTGCCGGATGACGAGGTCTGCATCGGTGACCGCTACCGGATCGGCGAAGCGCTGTTCGAGGTCACCCAGCCGCGCGTGACGTGCTACCGGGTGGGGATCCGCATGGCCGACCCGGCGATGCCGTCGCTGCTGGTCGCCCACCACCGCCCAGGGTTCTACTTCCGCGTGCTGGAGGAAGGGTCGGTGCAGGCCGGCGACGGGATCGACAAGGTCGCGGACGGGGCGGAGCGACTGACGGTCTCACAGGTGGACGGCCTGCTCTACCTGCCGAACAAGTCGCGCGAGATGCTCGAGCGGGCGTTGCGGGTGCCCGCGCTGAGCGACGGCTGGAAGGGAAGCTTTCGCGAGCTGCTCGCCAAGGCCGACAGCGGGGCAGCTGCGGCTCCGGCGTGGCCGGGCTTTCGGCCGCTGCGTGTCGCCGAGATCCGCTCAGAGAGCGCGACGATCAAATCGTTTCGTCTGGCCGATGACGGCGACGGCGGGCTCCCGGCACCGGCCGCCGGCGCCGGTCAGTACCTGACCCTCCGCCTGCGACCAGACCCTGGATCACCCCCGCTGGTCCGTAGCTACTCGCTGTCCGACGTTGCCGATCATTCGGGCTATCGGATCAGCGTCAAGCGCGAGGGCGCCGGCAGCCGCTACATGCACGATGTGGTGAAGGTCGGAGACGTGATCGACGTCGCAGCGCCACGAGGCGAGTTCCTGCTTCGTGCTGGCACCCGCCCCGTGGTGTTGGTCAGCGCCGGGGTTGGCGCGACGCCGGTCCTGGCGATGCTCCACGCGCTGGCCACCGCGGGTGGGACGCGTCCGGTCTGGTGGCTGCATGGCGCACGTAACCACGCGGAGCATGCGTTCGGCACCGAGGTCGACGCGCTGTTGTCCGCCGTGCCGGATGCCCACCGGATCGTCGCCTACAGCCGGGCAGATGCCGACGACCCGGTCGGGACCGACCACGACATCGCCGGCCACCTCGACCTGGCGCTGTTTGAGCAGTCCGGGGTCCCGACCGACGCCGACTACTACCTCTGCGGCCCGGAGGGTTTCATGCAGTCGATCGGTGCCGCCCTGACCGCACGGGGCGTCGCGCCTGAGCGCGTCGCGACCGAGGCATTCGGCGCCGTACCGACGTACGCATCCGGGATCGTCAAGGCGGGCGACCCGCCTCCTCACATCCCCGACGGGCCGCCCGGCGTAGGACCATCGATCGCGTTCTCGCGCAGCGGCCTCGCGGTGCCGTGGGATGACCGTTACCAGAGCCTGCTCGACTTCGCCGAAGCCTGCGATGTGCCAGTCGGCTTCGGGTGCCGCCAGGGGGTGTGCCACAACTGCGAGAGCGGGCTGCTCGCCGGCGAGGTCACGTACGAGATCGAGCCCCTGGAGCCGCCGCCCGAGGGCCGGATCCTCCCCTGCTGCACGCGACCGAGCACGGAGCTGACGCTCGACCTGTAGGCAGTCCTGACCGCTGTTTCAACTTGAGCGAGCTACAGGGCGCTGACCCGCACGAGCACGAACCGGGGGCGGTACATGCCGACGGTCGCCGGCGTCGGCGTCGAGCAGCTGTTGACGTTGAAGGAGAACAGCATCTGGCCGCCCGGTGCGACAAATATTCGATCCGCGGCCCGGGTTCCGCGCCACGCGGCGTGGCTCGACCCGATCCGCCGTCCGGGCTCAGCCGGCTAGTGCGCCCCGCCGATGGCCGCCTTGAAGTCCCACGTGAACGTCGTGCTCAGCGCGCCCTCGACCGTCCTGGAGAGGTCGGTGTCCGTCGGCGACATCGCGGCCTCCTGGATCCCCTCCCCGACAAAGGTCAGCAGGTCGTTGTAGCCGACCATCGCGTGGTAGGGGAAGCCTCCCAGACACGTGCCCGAGACCGCATATTTCGGGAGCAGCGAGGACTGCACGATCCCCTCGTAGCCCTCGAGATCGGCGGCTATCTCCAGCCCACTATCGCCCCCCCACGGATTCTGGTCCTTCGTGTCCGACACGTTGTAAAAGCAGACGCCTGACAAACTCTGCGCGTTCGTCACCGAGCCGATCGCGTCGTAGTGCCACACGTCGTGCACGTGGTCAAACCTGGAGAGCACAAAGCGAAATCCCGGTGCGCTGTACGTGAGGTCCGAGCCCCCACCCGGCGGCTTGACCTGCGTCTGAAAGACGCTCACGTTCCACTGCTTCGCCACCATCGCCACTCGCTCCTTGCGGACGTTGTTGGACTCATCGGACTCCTTGATTTTCTCGATGAAATCCGCCTCCGCTCTCAGTTCGGCGAACCCGAGTGCCGGCTTGACGCCGGTGAACGACACGATCCGGTGAAAGTGCTGATGTGGCTTCAGCGCCCCGACCCTGATCTCCTTCATGAAGTCGTGATGGGCGCTGTCTATGAGCTCGACGACCGTGATCGACGCCGGGGCCTTGACCTTGCCCTGGTTGTAAGTGGTCACGTCGACCTCGATCGGCTCCGCGCTGCCGTCGGTGCCGACGACTGCATACGCGGGATTGCCGAGATGCGGCTTGAACAAGGAGATCTTCAGGTCAGCCTTAGGGGTCGGCTTCTTCCCCGGAGCCTTTGCCGCCGCCGGCGCCACCACGACAACGAACGCGATGAGCCCGACCACGATGCCTCCCCGCACGTGCCTCACGCGGCGATCATTGCAGCCCGTGAGCCACAGGGCAAGGCAGCAGCGCGCGCAAGCGAGCGCGATTGACGCTGCCGGCACCGTCGCTTTGGCGCTTTAGCCACTGCGCCCAGGTCGTGGTCCTTCGGCGCGCGTCGCCCGGGTCGCGTCATGGCGCCTCCGTCAGCCGCGCCGGTGATCTACGGGATCGAGGAACCGAAGACCGGTCCAAAAACAGGCAGTATTGGCCTTACGGAGAGCGGCCAGGCTCAAAAAGACGCAGCGCATCAGCCAGTGCTGACCGGATGCCAGGTGGGGCCCGGGCTCGGGTGGAGCGTTGTGCCGGCGCAGATGTGCCAGCCAGCGCCGTTCCGGTGCCCTTAGCGCCGGGAACACGATCATGTGCGCCGCCGTGGTATCGACGTTGTCCGACCGGCGAAGGAGGTAGAGGTCGCCGGGCGGTCTTTGCCGCCGCGCCAACTCGACCTGGACGAAGGGGAACGGGCCCAAGCGAGGGCTGACGTCGCGCCGCTACCGGCGCCTGAGCAGCCGCGCGAATCGCGTACTTGCTCCTCGCGACCGGGACGACCGGCTCGGGGATCTTGCTGATGTGGTCGATCAGGTGCACCCACTGGCCCGGCTGCAACAGGGTCTTGACTTGCGCCGCGAGCTTGCTGTTGGTCCCGAAGTCCGGCGTGAACAGGATCTGGATCCGGTTCTTGTGATCGGGGAGCGCCAGCGCCGTCGGCTGGCCCTTGTAGGACATGTCGCTGATGATCTGGTCCGGCGCCATGCTGCCCTGAAGCGTGAGGAGCCGGCGGATTGTGATGTCGGTGATCGATCCGGGGCCCTGGTGGCCGAGGATCGGGATGTTGTTGATCTTCGAGATGTCGACGCTCGCGCCCGTCGCGCCCTGCTCGTCGACGCCGGTCGAGGCGTTGACGCTGTGTCCGCAGTCCAGCCCCGACACATAGGGGTCGAGACCGGAGGCCGACAGGAACTCGATCGTCGCGAGCACCCGGCGGTCGATCAGGCCGGCCTGGATGTCGCGCCGGCCGCAGTTGTAGATCTGCACGTGCGGGTCGGTCAGGACGCGCTCGGTCAGCTGCTCCTTGGACATCAGCAGCACCTCGCCGGTTGTGGGATCCCTGGCCCCTGAGCCCAGAATCGGATCCACGCCGGCGGCGCGGTATACCGCGGTGGCTGCGAGCAGCTTCCAGCCGTCGAGGATCGGCTTGGGGTCGATCAGCGGTGAGTCATTGCCGGCCGGGCGGATCTGAAAGTAGAGGTGCGATGAGCAGGCTCTGTGACGCGCCGCCAATCCGACCGAGGATCGTGCCCGCGACGACGATCGAGCCCGCTCTCAGCGGCTTGAGCGTGTACTGGCTGCGCGCCAGGTGCAGCCTGTCCGAGAAGTAGTTCTCGAAGCTCGCGATCCCGCGGCCGGAATTCTTGAGCTGCAGGTTGCCCCCGGCGGCGTACGAGGCCGTCCTCGCCGGGTGGGCGAACAATCGCTCCTTGGCCATCGCTTGTGCCTGGCGGCGCGCTGGTGCCGCAGGGTGCGTGACCGACTGCGAGCCCGGGGCAACGCTGGACTTGGCGGCTTGCGACGGCTTGGAGGTCGTCGAGCGGTGTGCCAGTTTGGTCTTCTGCGAGCCGGCGGTCGCGGCCGAGGTCGGTGGGGTGCCGGGGACGATCAACGGCTCCTTGGCCGTGTCGTGTGAGGTGAAAGTGACCGGCTTGGGGACCGGGTAGGTGCGCGAAATCGAGCCGAGCTGGGAGTAGGTGTAGACGTTGCCGGTCGCATCCTGAAGCTCGATGTAGCGACCGAGCGTGGCGTTGTCGCCGACCTTGAGGATCTTGCCGTCGTTGACCGCGATCACCGGGGATCCACGCTTGGCGAACACCGACGTCCCGGTCGCGGTGCTCGAGTCGATCGGCAACGCGGCGTTGGTGCCCTTGGCGTGCTGCTTTGCGAGGTTGACGACCGAGTCGTCGGCGTACTTGGCCGGCGCGGCGACCGGGAAATGGCCCTGGACGAGGCCGGTCAGCGCGCCGATCAGCTGTGACGGGATGCCGCCGATCAGCTTCGCGCGCAGAAGCACCGACTGGACATACCAGCCGGCGTGGTTATAGGCGAAGATCGCCTGCGACAGATTCGTCGACGCGCCCGCGGCGTGCAGGTAGCGGGCGGCGGTGAAGATCGCGTCGACCGGGTTATACGGGTCAGCGACACCGTCGCCGTTGGCGTCCACAGCCCAGCGCTTCCAGGTCGACGGCAAAAACTGCATCCACCCGACCGCACCGGCCGACGAGACCGACAGGTTGCGGCCGTAATCGGTCTCGATCTCGTTGATCGCCGCCAGCACCTGCCACGGCACCTGATACTCGATCCCGGCCGCCTGGTAGATCGGAATCAAAAACGGGGGGATCTGAAAGCTGTCGATGAAAAAGTTCGGGACCCCGATCGGCGCCGGACCCGGCAACGACAGCGAGAACGTCGGATTGGCCGGAGTCGGCACCCCGCTGCCGGTCGGAAGATTGCCCGTGGCCTTGTGCTTAGAGGCGTGCTTTCGCTTAGAGCCGTGTTCGCACTTGGCGTGGTGCTTGCGCCTAGAGCCGTGCTTGCACTTGGCGTGGTACTTGTGCTTGGGCTTGCTTCTCTTTTCCTTGGGCTGGTGACTCGATGCGTGCTGGTCGCGGCTCCGACCGCTCGGTTCTGGCGCCGGCGCGGTCGTACCGGAGGTCGTGGTTGAGCTCGAGGTCGATGACGAGGACTGCGTCGACGACGAGTTGGACGTCGAGTTGGATGACGTTGATTGCGTCGACGATGAGCTGGAAGTCGAGCTCGCGGACGAGGTGGTCGTCGTGGTCGACGACGAGCTGGTCGTGGTCGAGCTCGATCCAGTCTCGGTGGTAGTGCCCGTGCTCGTCGTGGAGGTGGCGCTGTCAGTCGTTGAGGTGGTGGATGTGCCCGACGTCCCCGGGCAAGGGGCCGCGGTCGCGCATGCGTCGGCCGATGCGAGCGGCGTCGTGACAGCCGCCATCGTGCCGATCATGGCCCCGACGATCCCAAACAAAACGAGCGGTTTCGCTCTTACCTGCAATGCCCCAGCCTTTTCCTATCCGTGATCAGACTGTGTAGCCCCTACAAGCAGCGTAACAGTGTTCGTACAGAAGTAACAGTGTTTGCGAAGAAAAGTGCCAATGAGCCCGAACCCCGACAGGTCGAGGTGCAAACCATAAGCCTCAGGTAGAGATCGAGAGAATGAGCGCTCCGCCCCGCGCCTTGGAGTCGACATGTCTGGACGACGTCCCCGGTCACGGCACGGATGCCAAACCGCGAACGCATGGCGAGACCCGGACTCGAACCGTCCGGACGACGTCCCCGGTCACGGCACGGATGCCAAACCGCGAACGTATGGCGAGACCCGGACTCGAACCGGGGACACCACGATTTTCGGTCGTGTTACCGCAGCACTCGAAAACAGGCGATTTCCAGGTAGAACTGGTGTACGAGAATGCCGGATGGGAGAGCTGGAAGTCCAGACTTTGCGGCTTTATGCGGCGTATTCGGTCCGGTAAATCCAGTCTCGGGACCAAAAGCGAAACCCTTGCTTCTCGCGCAACGGACCATGCGTAAAGGGTACCTGCCAAGCGGGACGCTCTCGCAGCGTTAGGGGCTCACGCTCGGGTGTACTTGGTGCCGCGGTCGCGGCGCCGGCGGTCGGAGGTAGCCTGTCGCTGTGGTCGAGCTGCAGCGTGATTCGCATCCAACCGCCGATGACGTCAAGCGGATCATGGCGGTCGCGGATCCTGTGATCCGAAATCTCCAGATCACCGAGTGCTATTCGCGCTTGGCGGCGGCGATGGCGCGGCGCACCTACGCGTGCGCCAACTGGTGCACGTTTGCGACGTGGGCCTCGAAGCAGGCAGGCGCGACGATCCGTGGCGAGGACATGCTCGACGACCTGGAGCGCGAGCTCGGCCGCGGCGCGGAGCTGCTTCATCCGATCGAATCGTTCTGGCGGATACTGCTGCGGTGGGGGCTGCTGCAGCGCAACACGTGGTTTGGACGGTGGGTGGCCAGCCTGCACACCCCGTTCGATGCGATCCAGCTCGCGAGCAACGCCGTCGCGGAGGGCAACCTGAAGGTGTTCGCCGAGATCGGGCTGGCGTTCGCCGACTACCTCGCGCAGTGCCCGGCCGACGCGGGACCTGATTCCGCGGAGTTCATGGCGTTCATCAACGGGTTTCGAGCGGGGCCGCCGCCGGACGGGCAGGACTACCTCAGGGCGGCCTTCACGGCTTACCAGGCGCAGGGGACCGTCGAGGATCACGCCCAGCGCGCACGATTGATCGTGCTCGCCAACCTCCAGATCGGGCTGCACGAGCAGATCCGCCTGCAGCCGCAGATCCTCGCCGCGATGAATTCTGGGGTCGTGGGGCTAGAGGAGGGATTCGACATGCGCATCCACGACCGCGTTCTGCAGCGCGAGCTCACCAAGCTGAGCAGGCTGGTGATCACGGGCGCAATGATGGTCCTGACGCTGTCGGGCGCGACGTTGTCGCTTGCGCGCGGCATCGCTCGGGCCTTCCCCCAAGACCTGACCCGCATCGACAACCCCGATCTCCGCGCGCTGGTCGCGAAGTACGGGACGCTCCCGCCTGTGCTCGATCCATGCGGCGCTCAGGATTGGTCGAGCCTCGACCAGCGGATGCGCTACATCTCTCACCTGTTCCGCGCGTACCACGAGGACGCGGCGTTGACGAAAGCGCCATTCACGTCCGAGCAGGTCGCTCGGCTGGAAGCCGGCTCGATCCCGGATCCGCCGCTGTAGGTCTTCGCCCGGCGCGAGGGCTATTCAGATCAGGGTCGCGGGCGGCGCACCGCGGCGAACCTTCGGCCAGAGCATCTCTAAAGCACGTCGTCGCACGGCATGCGATGGCCGGGAGCGAGCGCGAGCAGCTTCACCAGATCCGTCGCCGGCCGCTGCGCTCACGCCTTGGCCGGGACACAAGTCGCGAGTCCACGAGCACGTCGAAGTGTCCGAACAGCCGGACCTCGAGCTCCGAAAGGACGGATCAGCCACCTCAAGCGTGGCTACAAGCGGCGACACAGCCGCCTGAAAGGCAACGAAGGCCAGCGGAACTGGAACGGGTGGGCGACGTTCACTTACAACACCGACACCTATACCACCCAGCCCTGATCCGGCAGGCAAACGCCGAGGAGCCGAAACGAGCGAGCTGGCCGAAACGATGACGACCAACCCACTCACCCTCAGTGAGCCGCCATTCGCCTTGGTCCTCGAGACCCACGCGTGCATGCCCGCGGGAAAGTGGTTAGCACTAGCCGGGGATCTGGTGCCTTACGCCGAACGGCGGGTTGAGTATCTAACCGATCCGACGCATAGAGACGTGCTAGCTGAGATAGGTCACTGTCGGATCACAGCCGATGAGGTCTGGTGATCCGCCACAGGGATAACGGCCGATCTCGTGTTTACCAGGAAGCGGTCTTCTTGCGCGGCCTGGAGGCTGCGAGACTTGAGTACGCCGACATCAAGTCAATCTGGCTTGAGCAAGTCGCAGACCCCAATCCGACCAAAACCAAGCGGGCAGGGCGGATACTCGGCAAAGGCGGCGCGTACGTGGCGACAGCCTTGCTGCTCGGGGGGGACGCCGGTTTGGGTGCCGCACGCAGCACCTTCAAGGGTTTGAAACACATCCAGCTCACGTTGCGCACGTCGTCGGGAGATCTGGTGGTCATCCACACCTCCAAGCTCGGTCTAGAGGCGCTCAATGGCCAGATGTCTCCAGTCCAAGCCCATCGAGGGAAACTGGCCCGCGCCAACCCGCGCGGAGCGACTGACCTCGATCTAGGCGAGCCACGCTAGGCGGAGCGCGCGCCGAGGCCCGGCACCCTCGTAGCGTCAGCCGCTGTGTCGATCGACAGCACTTTTGGGCGCGGTCCAGAGGGCGGCCCCTCCTGCGCTCCTGCGTTTAGCCCCGGAGGAGCCGCGACCCTGAGGCGGAAGTATCTAACTCTGCACGGCCCGTGTTGATTCAAGACCCAAGTCGCCCGGAACGATCCTCGTCCGATTGCGCGAGAAACTGCTCCTCCTCCGCCATGGCACGGCGAGCCCGCGGAATGTACACAACAGCCTGCCCACCCTCGACGAGTAACGCGACGATGAAGATGACCAGTACCCACCAGGGGGAGTTCGCGGACCGCCACGAAGATCACGCCAACAGCGGCGGCCGGAGGGCCAATCAACAGTTGGCGATAGACACCGCGCGGAGTCTCCGACCACTCACGCACACCCAGGCGAATCGGGGGCAAGTAGTCGTCCCGGTCCCCGTCCCACCACATGGCGGCAGTCTAAACCGACGAAGCGCAAGCCAGCGGTAGCTGTCGGGTTGATCGACCAGCGACAGCGGGCAAACGCGCCGTGTCTAGCTTGTGTAGTTGAGGTTTATCGAGTCGATGTGCTGCGCCCAGCGGAAGGTGAGGTGCCAGCACCCGCCGCTCGGGACGTTGACGTACGACGGGTAGATCTCGCCGGGCCCCGAGTCGGCTGGTTCCGACATGCTGACGACGGGCGCGTGCCGCCCTAACGGCGTGGCATGAATGATGAGACGTGATCCGTCGCGTGGCAGACGCATGATCCACAGGATCTTGTTGCTTGAGTCGGTCGGGTTGCCAGCTCGGAGTGGGTAGCCGAACAGGATCGTCACGGCGGATCCGCTCGTGCTCAGCGCGAACGGCCAAGATGGCACGCCCGAGCTGTCGCTCAAGGCGGCTGCGGTCCACGACGGAGGACTGCCCCGATAGACCTGGGTGCCTCCGCAGCCACCAGCAACGTGCGCCGACGAACTGCTGCTGCTCGCATGCGATCGGTGCCGGGACCGCGTGGAGTGGCCGCCGCAGCCAGCAGCCCCGAAGCAGAGCACCGCCAGAACGATCCACGAGATGAAGGCTCGCCGCATAGGCGAGAATGTGGCACGGGCGTTGCCAACGCTCAAGCCGACCGAGCGCCAACTACGCCGCTGTCGGAATGATCGAGCAGCAGCGCTGACGCCCCGCTGCCGCTTACCTGGGCGAGCGACGTTCAGCCCACCGGCCGCGCGAGGTCAGTTCCCCGAGCGGCGCGGACTGCTGCAGTGCCGGGGCGATTCAGCAGACTTGGCGGTCGCGGTGAGGCCGCTGCTGCTCGATCAACTCAGCAGCCACCATCGTCGTAGCAGAGGGTCGAGTTCACGCGCGAGCGGGAGCGGCGCATTGATCGCGCCAGCAGCCGGGAACGCGTTGCGGCTACGTTCCGCGCGCGCAAAGCCGCCGTCGGGGCGAGGCTCTGGACAGAGTTCGCGCCCTCGACGCTCCTCCGCTCCCTCGCGGGTTTGCCTTCCGGTCATAATCCTCGCCCCGACCGGCCGTTGCATAGAAATAACGCAGGAACGTGAACAGAACTGTTGGGCGCGCGAAGCACGGAGGCGCGGCGATGACGCCAAGCTCGGGCCGGAAATTTCGGTCCAGCGCGCCCGTTAATTGGGACGAGAGGGTCAGGAGTTGGGGCGCAGGACCTCCGTAAAGGCCCGGTGCGTCGCCACCGCCAAGCGGCTGGCTAGCAGGCCCCCCGCCGAGAACGATTCCAAAAAAGGGGGTAAGAAATGCAAGGATGCTCTCACGACGGAACAGCTACCGGATACCTGCGGTTCAGCAAGACCGATGCCGGCAAGCTCGAGTTGTTCCTACGTTGCGATGCGTGCGACGTGGAACTTCGGCAGTTTGATCCGGTGCCGTACGTGGGCGGCGCCGTGGGGATCAAGTCCGAGGTCGTAAGGATTGCGGCTTAACGGCCACCGAGCACCATCCGGACCGGCCCTGGATCGTGACCGGCGTCGCGCAGCGGACTGCCGAGCTCGAGGACAACGTGAACTTCTATGCCTGGGCAGCGGAGCAGTGGCCTGCGGAGCGGTTCACGGTTCAGCTGGACCCGTTAGAAATAACGCAGGAACGTGAACAGAACTGTTAGGCGCGCGAAGCGCACAGGCGCGGCGATGGGGCCAAGCTCGGGCCGGAAATCCCGGCCTCGCGCGCCCGTTATTGGATGAGAGGGTCAGGAGTTGGGGCGCAGGACCTCCTTGAAGCCGTGCGTCGTCAAGGCCCCCAAGGCGACGTGCAGGCCCCCCGCCTAGAACGATTCTGACGGGGGGCCACGCCGTCGGCCCGCAGCTGTTGGTCGAGCGGCTAAACAGCCACCCAGCGCGCCGAGGCGGGCATCCCGGGCGGGGACGCGAGCCTCACGGCACCAGGGCGGGCGTCCGCGCCGGCCGCCGGACGCGGACGAGTGGTCGACCTGACCCGGCAGACTGCTCCTCCTCGAGGCATGAAACTGCTCTGGTGAGGCTCTGTCCGGGTTGGCTCGTAGGTTCGGTTGATCCGGGACAGGGGTCTCAGATTGGGAGAACGCAGGCGGGTAGGCCGTTTTGATCGATGGGCTTCGAGTCCGGGCTTTTCGATCATTGCGTCACTCTTCTCCGTCACGGGCGGCTCTTGCCTCTTCGTCCCCGGGCGGGCGTGTGCGAGCTCTCGATTTGGTGGCGGCTGGCTTCCGCTGATCTGAATGAGCCGGACCGGTTTCCACGGAGACTTGGTTAGGTGGGTTTGTTGGTCGTTTGGTCGTTGATGTTGTTGTTGTCAGCGAGTATCTCTCTGAACCGTAGGTCGGAGAGGCCGGCCGCCGGCGTCGGGACCCGGATCACGGCTCGGGCGGCCTGAGCGGTAGCGCTCAGCGGAGCCGAAGCGTTCACGGCCTGGATCGGGCTGTCGGCGGCGTTCTCGACGCCGAGCGTCGAGAAGCGACGCGTCCTGAGCCCGTCTGCGGCCCTCGGCGCGACGCGCGCGACCGATCCGTTGCCCGACAACGGGCCGTCGACGGGCTCGGCGAGGGCGTGGCGCTGCTCGTACTCGACCGGCGGGATGTCGCCGAGCGCCTCGTGCAGCCGCTCGTGGTTGAACCACGCGACCCATTCGACGGTCGCGAGCTCGAGCTGCGCTCGCGAGCGCCACACGCGGTCGGCGATCAGCTCGGTCTTGTAGGAGTCCACGAACGATTCGGCGAGCGCGTTGTCCATCGCTGTCAACTGCGCTTGATGCCGCTGTTGAGCAACGAGTTCGTGTGACGCATCCGTTCCATCCGTGGGTGGGTCGGGAGTTCGTGTTCGTCGCGATTCGTCCGGCGTGGGGCGAGGACCGCGTGTTCTTGTTCGACGAGGACGGGGTCCAGCGATCGTTGCCAGCCAGGTGGACGGACGCTGTGGCGCCGGACGCGTTCGTCGCGCTGTCGGGCGGGCGGAGTGCGTTCCGCGTCGCGGACCTGTTGGCGCTCGGTGCGCTGTGCGACGGTCTTCGCGGTTCGGTCGGCGGCGAGGACTGTAAGGCGGATTCCGCCGCAATCGTAAGGGCAATTATGCCGGGGCTGGCAGAAGGTCTGTCCCGCGATCCGGGTATTCACGCCATAGAGCCTGAGTAGATTCGGGCTTTGATGGTCTGTGGCGGCCGTTCCGTCCGATGACAACGGCATAATGGTCTTGACACTATTCGAGAGAGGATGCGATGGCTCGTGAGGGTGGGGATCCGAAGGTCGCGGCGTTGCGGGCGGAGCGGAGCTTGAACCCGCGGCCCGAGGCGGTCAGCGACGAGCGGTTCGCCGCCTCGGAGTTCCTCGACCCGCGTGATCTGGTGCAGGTGAAGTACGAGATGGTCCGCCGCGTGCGGGTCGACGGCGAGGCGGTCACGCGCTCGGCGCAGGAGTTCGGGTTCTCGCGCCCGTCGTTCTATGAGGCGGCCGCCGCGCTGGACGCGGGCGGGCTGGCCGGGCTGGTGCCGGCACGCCCGGGTCCGCGGCGCGCGCACAAGCTGACCGACGAGGTCGTCGTGTTCGCCCGTGAGCGGCGCGCGGCCGATCCCGGGTTGCGCTCGGCGGAGCTTGTGGAGTTGATCGCCGAGCGGTTCGGGGTCAGGGTCCACCGCCGCTCGATCGAGCGGGCGCTCGCGCGTGCTGATCGTCCGCAACAGGAGGGCGATCGATGACCGGACCCGTGGCGGCAGCGATGTCGATCGCTATGAGCAGCTGCGCGGGCAGGCGCTCGCGGGCGCTCCGGGCTGCTCTCGGCTCGGGCTCGCGCTGTTGCAGCATCGCGGCGTCACCGCGTGGACACGGGCGTGGCACAGCACCGCGCCCGGGGCGCCGGTCTCACCGCCGGTCGCAGCGTCCGTCGGCGCGCCGGTCGGTGAGCGGGAGATCGTCCGTGTGCTGGCGAGCATGGCGTTGGCGTGCACGGCTGCAGCGTGACCAGCAACAACTGATCCGAGAGGAGACACGACGATGAGCGCTCTGGCTTCGAACACGGCAGGGAAGGTGACTGCCGAGCATCTCGCGCGAACCGCGTTTCTGTATGTGCGCCAGTCGACGCTGCGGCAGGTTGTGCAGAACACGGAATCGACGCAACGGCAGTACGCGCTGCGTCAACGCGCGATCGCGCTCGGCTGGCCCGCGGAGCGGATCGTCGTGATCGACTCAGACCAGGGCCAGTCTGGCGCCTCGGCGGCGGACCGTGAGGGGTTCCAGCGACTCGTCGCCGAGGTTGGTGTCGGCCGCGCCGGGATCGTGCTCGGTCTCGAGGTCTCGCGGCTCGCGCGCAACAACGCCGACTGGCACCGCCTGTTGGAGATCTGTGCGCTGAGCGGCACGCTGATCTGCGACGAGGACGGCCTCTATGACCCCGCCGACTTCAACGACCGCCTGCTGCTCGGCCTCAAAGGCACGATGAGCGAAGCTGAGCTGCACTTCATCCGCGCCCGGTTGCGCGGCGGTCAGCTCTCCAAGGCCCGCCGCGGGGAGCTGCGGATGGGGCTCCCAGTCGGCCTGGTCTATGACCCGGCGGGGAACGTCGTGCTGGATCCCGACAGCGGCGTGCAGCACGCGATCAGTCACCTGTTTGAGACGTTCGAGCGGACCGGGTCCGCGCGCGCGGTGGTGCAGGAGTTCAACCGAGAGCGGGTGCTGTTCCCAACGCGCGTGCGGACCGGTGAGCGCAAGGGAGAGCTCGCGTGGATGCCGCTGCGGCACTGGCGGGTGCTGCGCACGCTGCACAACCCCAGGTATGCCGGCGCGTTCGCGTATGGCCGCAGACGCACCCGGAAAACGGCTGCGGGGAAGATCACGATCCAGGACGTCCCCCGCGATCAATGGACGGCTCTGTTCCCGGACCGCCATCCCGGATATCTCACCTTCGAGCAGTACGAGCAGAACCTCCGCACCCTCGCCCACAACGCCCAGGCACACGGCACCGAGCGCGCCGCCGGCCCCGCCCGCGAAGGGCCCGCACTGCTGCAAGGCCTCGCGATCTGCGGACGGTGCGGAAAACGGATGACCGTCCGCTATCACCAGCGCCGCGGTCACGAGGTACCCGACTATCAATGCATGGGCGAGTGCATCCAGGACGCCCGCACGCGCTGCCAGGGCGTCCCCGGGCAAGGCGTCGACGACACGATCAGCCAGCTGCTGCTCCAGACCGTCACCCCGCTCGCCCTGGAGGTCGCGCTCACCGTCCAAGCCGAACTCGAAGCACGCGCCGATGAAGCCGACCAGCTCCGCGCAACTCACGTCCAGCGCGCACGCCAACACGCCGAGCTCGCACGCCGCCGCTACCTATCGGTCGACCCCGACAACCGCCTCGTCGCCGACACCCTCGAAGCCGACTGGAACGACAAGCTCCGCCAGCTCCAAGCCGCCCAAGACAACTACGAACACGCCACCGCCACAGCGCACACCCAGCTCACCGACCAGCACAAGACCCGGATCCGTCAGCTCGCCGCCGACTTCCCCAAGCTCTGGTCCGATCCGAGCACTCCACAACGAGAACGCAAACGGATCGCCCGCCTGCTGATCGAAGACGTCACCCTCAACAAGACTGACCAGATCCATATCCACGTCCGCTTCCGCGGCGGACAGGCCACCAGCCTCACCATCCCGATCCCACCCCGCGCGTGGCACCTGCGACAGACGAACCCCGACACGCTCGCGCTGCTGCACCGCCTGCTCGACGAGCACACCGACGCTGAGGTCGCCGCGAAGCTCAACGCCGACGGCCACCGCTCCGGCGACGGCAAAGCGTTCACCGGCAGGATCGTGCTCGAACTACGCCGCTCCCACGGCTTCCCCAGCCACCACGAACGGCTCCGCGCCCACGGTCTGCTCACCATCGGCGAGCTCGCCGACCGGCTCGGCGTTCACCCGACAACCATCAACGCCTGGCGCCGCGCCGGCCTGATCCAGTCGCACAAGGCCAACGACAAGAACATCCGACTGTTCGACCCGCCGGCCCCCGGCGATCCGCGGCTCGTCAAACGCCAAGGACGCCGGCTCGATCAACGCGAACCCATCCAACCATGTGCGGGAGGTGCACTATGAAACCAACGCCTTGTCGTAGGCGTCTCCGACCGTCCCGATCGACGCGAGCACCTCGTGGTCGTCGAGGACCTGCGTGTAGTCCGCAGCTCGTGTATTGCGAGCCGGCGTCCGTATGTGCGACGAGCTCGAAGTCAGCGCCGGGCTCTCGGAGCCCGAGCGCCATCCGCAGCGCGTCGAGCACCAGGTCGGTCCGCATGTTCGCAGGCGAGCTGCCAGCCGACGATCATCCGGCGAGAACACGTCGATCACGAAGCTGAAGTAGACGACGCCCTCCCAGCAGCGCAGATACGTGAAATCGCCCACCCACAGGCGGTTCGGGGCCGCTGGCGGTGAAGTCCCGCTTGACCAGATCACGCGCCCTGGCGGCTGTCGGGTCCGGCTTGGTCGTCCGCCACGGCTTCCCGCGCCGCTTCGCGCCCTGGATCCCGTGCGCGCGCATCAGCCGCTGCACCTGGCAGCGCGGCGCGGTCTCCCCGGCCCGTCTGAGCGCCTTCCACGTCCGTCGGTACCCGTAGGCCTCGTAGTTCGGCCTTGTGCGTCTCACGGATCACCGCCAGCAGCCGCTCGTCCTCGACCGTCGCGGGCGCACCGCTCGCCGCGGGCGCGCTGATAGTAGGCGGACGCCGACACGCCCAGGGTCCGGCAGATCGGCTCGACACCGAAGCGATCGCGATGCTCATCGATAAACGCGCTCACTTCGTTCGGTCTGCGTCGAGCTCGGTCGCAAAAAACACGCTCGCGGCCTTCAGGATCTCGTTCGCGCGCCGCAGCTCGAAGTTCTCACGCTTGAGCGCCTTGATCTCCTCCCGCTCCGCGCTGGTCGGCAGATCCGGCCGCAGGCCACCATCGGCCTCGGCCTGCCGCACACGCTTACGCAACGTCTCAGACGGCAGCCCGATGATCACGCGCGACATGCGCGACCGGCCGGCCGGACTCGATCGCCAGCCGCACACCTCGCTCGATCAACTCCTCTGGGTACTTCCTCGGTCGTGGCATCGCTGGAGGGTCTCCTGACCCGAGGACAGATCGTCCTCGATTCGAAGCCTCCGCGAAACCCGGCCTGGCTCACTTCGACACGGACGACCGGCCACCTTCACGCCCGGCCAGCCGCCCGAATCACGGGCCGTTCATGCCATCTCCGTGCCGAACTCAAGCCTCGGTGGCGGTGCGGAGGCTGCTGGTTGCTGGGCGAGCCGCATGCCAGGGACTTGAAGCTCGAGCCCGAGGCCGCGATGAGTTTGCTCGTCCGTGGGAGGTGGGTGGGAATGGGGGTATGATCGGCGGCGCGAGCAGGTGGCCCGGGCTTTGTAGGTCAGATGCCGTTGGGCGGGTCGGACTAGCGGGCGGCCTCCACACCACGAGCAGCAGGGGGAGCGCGTGTTCTCGAGCAAGCTGAATTGGAATCTGGGCCGGGGTTTCTCCGCGCGTGCGGGGTTGTCGGCGGTCACGGCGACCGTGGCGGTGACGGTCGGGTTGCTGGCCTGGTCGGACCCTTCTCAGGCGAGCTCGACGGGGACCTGCAGCGAGTCGGGGACGACCACGATCACGGTCACTGCACTAAGGGTTCTGGCACCTGGACACCCCCGGCCGGGGTGACCTCGGCCCAGGTCGATGTGGAAGGGGCAGGCGGTGGGCGCGCCGCCGGCGCCGGCATAGTGTCTGGCGGGCCTGGTGGGAGCAGCAAGACCACCCTGTCTGTCTCTTCGGCCAACACCTACACCGTCCTCGTCGGTGGAGCTGGGGCGCAGCCCGACTTCGGCTCGTCGGGCGCTGGGGGTACCAACGGCGGCGCGAGCGGTGCTATCAATGCCGGCGGCGGTGGCGGTCGCTCCGAGATCGACCTGGGAACGAGCTGCGCGATCTCCACCTGCCGCCTAGTGGTTGCCGGCGGCGGGGGCGGCGGCGGCGCGTTTGATGGGGGCGCTGGGCCTGGCGGCGGCGGTGGCGGCACCAGCGGTAGCACGGGCGGTAATGGGAGGGACTTGTGCAGTGGTTCGGGTGGCCAGCCCGGTACCGACACCGGACCCGGCATGGGTGGGGCCGGGGGCAGCGGCTGTGGCGGTGGCGGCACGCCCGGCTCGAATGGCGACGACGGGTCCGGATCCTCCGGCGGAAAAGGCGGCGCCCCCGGCGGCACTCTTGGCGGTGGCGGCGGTGGCGGCGGTTTCTTCGGCGCTGGCGGCGGCGGAGGAGCAACCCAGCACCTTGGAGAGGGCGGTGGCGGCGGTGGTGGCTCCGGCCACCTCGACAGCACCACCACGACGGGCGGCTCCACCGGGCCGGGCACAAACACCGGCGACGGCTCGGTGACGATCACCTACACGGTCAGCGCCGCCGCCCTCGCCGCGACGCTGGTCTCAGACAGCACCGGGAAGCGGCCTGGCAACGCCCTTACCGCTAAGTCAACCGCGATCCAGACAGCGATCAACGCTGGCCAGACCGGGACTGCGTGCGCGGGGATCACCGACTACCTCGGGCTGGTCAAAGCCCAGACCGGCAAGCACCTCAGCCAGTCGAACGCCGCGCTGCTGACCACGGACGCCGAAAACCTGGCGGCCGCGATCGGCTGCTGACCCCCGCGAGACAGCGAGAGGGCCAGGGACTATCCAACCCTGGCCCTACCGCCCGGGAGGCATCACGCCCGCTGTCGCAGCGGGC
>CAVSQH010000018.1:0-104485 GCA_963730075.1 uncultured Solirubrobacterales bacterium
GTAGCACGAGCGACGGCTGCGCGTGGCGAAATGCTTCCACGCCCGGGCGGATGCGGAAGAGTGCTTCGGCTCGCCGATGCGGAGACCTCCTTTCGCCCCGCGACGCGAAAACCGGGCCCGACTGAACGAGCGCCCCGCAAGGCGCGGAAAGGGCGCACGCGGCCCGCGCGCGCTCCACGGCCGACTCGATGCGCCCGGTGCTAGCCAGGTGCTCGGGTGTTGCAAGCACCAAAGCAGCAGCCGCGCGAGCCAGCGGTCGCGTTGCCGCTCCCGGACAAACCCGGTCACGCCGGGCCCGTCCCACCGGGCCACCGGAATCGCGCCACTCGCCGGTTGCAGGGCCGAGGCTGAGGCGGGCAAAGTCGGCCCTTTGCTTATGCAGAGTCAGTCCGGATGCCTCGGCGCCGCGGCCGCTGCCCCTCGTTCGTACGCCTGATCCCGGGCGATCGGAGTGTCGCCATAGGAATCGTCCCGGCCGGCGCAGCCTAGTTGTGAAAGCGGTGGTCGCGCGTGGGTCCAGTGTCGCCGATGGCGACCTCGTAGCCGGTAGGCTTGTCGCAGCCCGCCGTGTCGTCTCGACCTGTACGCCGCCTCGCACTCGCCGTGCTCGTCACGTGCGTCGCGCTCCCCGGCGTCGCCTCGGCCGCGAGCCATCCGCACACCTACTACCTCGCGCTCGGAGACTCGCTGTCAGTCGGCGTTCAGCCCGACCAGACGGGCAAGTCGCTCGAGACCGACCAGGGCTACGCCAATCAGCTGTTCACGATCGAGCAAAAGCACGTACCGCACCTCAAGCTGGTCAAGCTCGGCTGCCCGGGCGACACGACGGAGAGCATGCTCACCGGCCACGGCAACGAGACGAACGCGAAGTTCTTTCACTGCGATCGGAGCGGCGGCTCGCAGCTGACCGCGGCCGAGCAGTTCCTGCGCGCCCACCACCAACGTGGCGAGGTCCCGCTGGTGACGATCGACATCGGCGCGAACGACGTCGACGGTTGCGCCGCCCCTGGCGTCAACGTGGGCCAGTGCGTCGCCGCCGGCGAGGCGTCGATCAAGCGCAACCTGCCGCCGATCCTGCGGGGTATCAAGAAGGCGGCGCCCGCCGGCGCCGTGCTCGCCGGCATGACGTTGTATGACCCGATCCTGTCGGGTTACCTCAGCGCGGACCCGTCGGTCAGGGGGCTGGCGTTGGCCTCGGTCGCGCTAGCGCAGAGCGTCAACGGCCTGATCACCGACGCCAACAAGGCGGCGGGGTACAAGACCGCCGACGTCGCAGGCGCGTTCAAGACTTACGACACCACCGCCAACGTCTCGTACAACGGGGCACTGGTCCCGGTCAACGTGGCCACCGTGTGCAGCTGGACCTGGGCCTGCACGCCGCCCCCGAGCGGCCCCAACATTCACGCCAACAAAAACGGCTACGCGGTGATCGCCAACGCGTTCTCGAAGGCGATCGGCAAGTTGCCGAGGATCCCATTCCACCCGCCCAAGCCCGTCCACCATCCGCCGCCGCCCCCGGTGGGACTCGGCTGATCAGCCTTCGGCGCGCGGCCGGTCGAGCGACGGGCCGACGGTCGCTTCGGCCGCATGGCCGGGTGCCAAGCTGACGATCGCTTAGGCGACTGGGTGATCCCGCCTCGCGTGACACGATCCGGGCTGAGAGCTTCTGCACGAGACCGATGAATGCCGGGGTCGGCGGAGGTCTCTACCCGCGGAAAGCAGCCGAACAGACGGAGCGAGCAGATGACACGGACCCGCATTCACAACCTCTCGATATCGCTGGATGGTTTCGCGACCGGCGAGGGCCAGGCACCGGACGCGCCGATGGGTCACGCCGGCCAACGGCTGCACGCGTGGATGTTCGCCACCCGCTTCGGTGCCCCGATTCTGGGACGCGAGGGCGGCACCGCCGGCGTCGACGACGCGTTCGCCCAGCAGCACGAGCCGGGCATCGGCGCCGAGATCATGGGCGCGGGCAAGTTCGGCCCACCGGGCTGGCAGGACGACGCCGACTGGAAGGGGTGGTGGGGCCCGAACCCCCCGTTCCACACGCCGACCTTCGTGCTGACCCACCGCCCCCGACCCTCGATCGAGATGGAGGGTGGCACCACCTTCCACTTCCTCGACGCCGCACCGACCGAGGCGCTCGACGCCGCCCGTGAGGCGGCCGACGGACAGGACGTCCGCATCGGAGGTGGCCCGACCGTCGTGCGCGACTTCCTCGCCGCGGGCCTGGTCGATCACATGCACCTGGTCCAGGTGCCGATCGTGCTCGGCCGCGGCGTCCGGGTGTGGGACGGACTGGAGGCGCTGGAGGAGGACTACGAGATCGAGGCCGTCTCGGCGCCCAGCGGGGTCACCCACCTGACCTTCGACCGGAAGACCTCATGACTAGGGCCGTGTCCCGAAGAATCCTGCGCCCGCTACACGGCGCCCAGCTCTGAGATCCACTCGCCTTGACCGTCGCCGGATCGGTCGGCAGGCCGTTAAAGCATGCCGAATGCCCCGAGCCGACGGCAACGAGCCGACAAGCGCTTTCGCCACCACGGCCTACCAAACTCGCGCGATCGGAATGGCGACGATCGGATGGCCCGATCGGTCCGGCTCGCCGACACTCGGATCGGGCATCGCGAGTCTCGAGATTGGCGAGCTCCGGATCCCGGGAGTCAGGGGCAGGCAAGGTCCAGATCGAGTTGCAGGTCCGCTCGAGCAAGCGATGGCTGAGCTCATCCGGACGCGATTTAGGGGGACGGCGGACTCGGCCGGCTAGATCTCAGCGAGTTGTGGAGGTGCACGACGGTCGGAAACCCGGAACTGCGCAATCCCTCTCCATACTGGAGCAGCCCGTCGGCCACCCCGACGGGGCCGAATCTAGTCGGGCATCCGCTGCTGCCCGCAGGATCGCTTTCGTGGTCCTGTGCTCTCCTTTACGTGATTGCCTTGGCGACGCCGCAATCGGCTGCCGCATGTCCGAGGATCTGGTATGGGTGGCCGTCTGCCTCGCGCCACTCGATCTCGGGGTCAAACGTCGCAGGACGGCGTCGATGTTAGGCAGGACCGAATGGGAATGTCATGCCTTCATGACCAGGAGTGATCCTGTGATTCGAGCGACTGTCTCTGGCAGCGTGGGTACCGGCGAGCGGTCCGGCGAGTCGGCGCCCCAGCGAGTAGTCTCCGTCCTCGGTGCGCACTTCGAGCTCGACTTTCCGCTGAATAAGGCGCTGATGTTCGAGCGGGAGATGACGCTCAGCGTTGTGATCGGCAACTTCGGGCGCGATTGCCACCGCCGGTTGGCGATGACCGAGGCGGGGGTTCTCTGGCGCTGGGCCGTGACCAGAGACACTTTGCCGCTCGATCGAGCGGCAAAGGCGAACCGCGCCGTCGACGCCTGCGAGGCGACGAAGGTGGTGCTGACGACGTCGTGATGGGCGATCGCGAGTTGCTGGCGGCGGTCGATGCGCGGGCGCAGCTGGTCGGCGAGGTGATGCGGTTCGTGCACACGCACCCCGAGTTGGGCCACGAGGAACACGAGTGCTCGCGCCATCTCGCGGAGGTGCTCGCAGGGCTGGGCTTCGAGATTGAGGAGGGTGTCGGCGGGATGGCGACGGCGTTCCGCGCGGTTCTGCGGGGCGGCAGCCCTGGCGGGAAAGTCGGTCTGGTGTGCATCTACGACGCGGTACCTGCCGTGCGCCCTGACGGCCGCGTCGAGCCGGTGCACTCGTGCGGGCACGGGCCGATCTCGGGTGGCGTCGTGGCGGCGGCCGCCGCGCTGTCCGACATGCGCGGGCGGCTGGCGGGCGAGGTCGTCGTCATGGGCTGCCCGGCGGACGAGATCCACGCCCCCGGAACGGTCGAGCGTGGCGGCGGCAAGGCTCTTTCGGTCGAGGCCGGTCTTTGGGAGGGCATCGACGCCGCGCTCTACGCCCACCCCGAGTTCGTCGACACGGTCTCGCTCGAGTCGCTGTGGATGCGCCGCGACCGTCTGAGGGTCTTCGGCTCACGCTCGCTGTCCGGCGCCGAGCAGACGCCGCTGCTCGTAGCTCGCGCGGCCATCGACGCCGACCGTCCAGGCGAGGTGATGCTCGAGCGGCTGGTCCTCGACGGCGACGTCGAAGAGGCCACCGGCCTGGGCGTCGAGTGCACCTTCCTCACCTGGGCGCCTGACCTGCAGGTGCTCGAGGAGCGCGCCGCCGAGTTACGGGTCGCGCTTGCAGGCGAGTGGCAGGACGGCAGTGTCTACCAGGGCATCCGCCCCCACGCCGAGGTCACGGCTGCGGTCGCGGATGCATACCGCGCTCTGGGCCGCCCGTTCGTGAGCGATCCCGCGCCGCTGCCCTTCGCTACCGATTTCGGCAACATCTCCCACAGCGTTCCCGCCGCCCTGATCGGCGTAGGGCGGCAGGGCGGCTGGGCGTTCCACACCGACGACGGCGCCGATCAGTTCGCCTCGCGCGACGGCGAGGAGGCGGGCCTGACGCTGGCCCAGGTGATGGCGCTCGCGGTGGCGCGGCTTACGGCTTGAGGGCGCCGACCGGACAAGTTCCAGCCTCTTCGCAGTTCTGCTCTCGATTTCCAGCCGGCCGGAGCGGCAGCCCGCGGCTGGTTTCCCGGGCGGCGACAAACCAGGAGTCTGCCTCGCGACCAGGCGGCGGCTGGTGGCGTTCCATGAGCAGCAGTGACAGATAGCCGATCACCTTGATGGAGACGGCTACAACTAGCCCGATCCGGCTGTCGGGCGGGCGCCGTTCCAGGGTGATCGTTTTCGCGCATTAGAGCGGCGACTGAGTCGGTCGGGATGGGACGGTTGTGGTCTCGGAGCCCGCGGTTGCGTAGCTGCTAGTTGGTGCGCGAGAATCGGCGCGTGGGCGTGCTCGAGACCGTCACGATCGGCAGCCTCCGTCTTGAGCGCTTCGAATCGGTGCTTCCCGCTGACCGCTACGCGGCGGTGCGCGCGGCGGCGGAGCGCGCCCGTCGGTTGCTCGAGGGTCGCGTGGTGTGGAATGTGAACTCGACTGCTCGGGGCGGGGGCGTCGCTGAGATGCTGATCTCGCTCCTGGCGTATGCCCACGGGGCCGGTGTTGATGCGCGTTGGTTGGTGACCCCCGGCAGCGACCCGTTCTTCGCCGTGACCAAGCGAGTTCACAACAACCTGCACTCGGTGCCCGGCGATGGTGGCGATCTCGGCGATGCCGAGCGCGAGCAGTACGAGAACGCACTTGCGCCGAGCGCGGCGGAACTTTCGGAGCTGGTCGATCGTAGCGACGTGGTGATCGTTCACGACCCGCAGCCGGCCGCTCTGATACCTCGGCTCAAGGAGATCGGCGTGCCCGTGATCTGGCGTTGTCACGTCGGGATCGATACCCCGGGTGTGCTCGCACGTCGTGCCTGGTCCTTCCTTCGACCCTACGTCGAGCCAGCCGACGCGTACGTATTCTCTCGGGAGGCTTTCATCTGGGAGGGGCTCGACCGCGCGAGGGTCGAGCTGATCGCTCCGGTGATCGACGCGTTCTCCGCAAAGAATCAGGATCTCGACGGTCGTGCCGTCGGCGCGATCCTGCGCGTGGCCGGGCTAAACGAAGGCGCCGGTGTCGCCGGAGACGCCACATTCACCCGCGAGGACGGCACGCCGGCTGCCGTGCGGCGACATGCGCAGCTGCTGGAAGCACGACCGCTGCAGGCCCAGGATCCGATGGTGCTGCAGGTCTCGCGCTGGGACCGGCTGAAGGATCCGCTCGGCGTGATCCAGGGCTTCGTCGAGTGCATCGCGCCCCGCACTGACGCCCACCTCGTGTATGCGGGGCCGGCGGTTAGCGCCGTGACCGACGATCCGGAAGGAGCGGAGGTCCTTGACGAGGCCCGGGACTACGTCGAGGGCATCGATCGCGCTGCGCGGGAGCGTGTGCACCTGGCGTGCCTGCCGATGGACGACCTCGAGGAGAACGCGGCGATCGTGAACGCGCTTCAGCGGCGGGCCGACGTGGTCGTGCAGAAGAGCATCGCGGAGGGATTCGGACTCACCGTCGCCGAATCGATGTGGAAGGCGCGCCCGGTCGTGGCCTCGCGGATCGGCGGCATCCAGGACCAGATCGTCGATGGGATCAGCGGCATCCTGCTCGACAACCCGACCGAGCTTGGTCCGTACGGCGACGCCGTAGTCGCGCTGCTCCAGGATCCCGACCGTGCCCGGTCGATCGGGCGAGAGGCGCGGGAACGGGTGCGTGATGAGTACCTCGCCGTGCGAAGCCTCATGCAGTACCTCGACCTTATTGCACGCCTGCTGGAGTAGCTGTCGCACGGGTCGATCGTTAGCCGCTAATCGAAGCCCATCGGCTTCGCGCCCACGTGCAGAACGGCGCGATCTTGGGCGCTGCATACGCGCGCTTCAAGCCGTCCCTGCCGGGGCTGGCGGTCCTCCGCGGCCTGCTGGCGGGCCTCATCGAGCACGTGGCGACCTGGCCGATGACGGTGCTCGTCGACCGCTACCACCCTGCCTGCAACGAGCTGCCGAAGCTCGCCGCCAACCACCGAGCCTTCGGCCAGGCGACGATCCGCCACGCAGTGTTCGGGATCGTCGATGACGCATTCAACCGCAGCGCATACTCACGTTGCAGCTCGGTGAGCTCCTCGCTTTCAGGCGCCTGCCGGGCGGGCTACTCACGCATTCACCGGTAGCCGCCGTTGCGCGCGAGCATCGACGCGACGTGTAGCCCGACGCGCTCTTCGGGGTGACCGATGCGGCCTCGCCCGCCAGCGCCAGCCCGCCAGGAGGTTGGCGTGCGCTGCGAGCTCGCGCTCAAGGGCGTTCGGCCGCAAAGCGGCACACGAGGTCGGTGATCTCGAGCTGCGCGCCCCTCCTGCCGCCGCGCTGGCGGCGCAAGCCGGGACGGCCGGCGGGCCGCCGGCTTACCGACCAGCGGGTTCTGCTTCGGCTCGATGCGCCTGCAAAGCGGGAGCCGGTCGCTGGCTCCCCGAGCGGCGATGAAGCAGCGGTGTCGCTCTGGATCTCGGGGCCGCTCTCCCGACATCCGCCGACCGGCAAAGCTTGACCAGTAACGCCGGGGCGGCGGTCCTAGCGACTGCTCGCCGGGGCTCTTGATCGAAGTTCTTTAGAAGAGTTCTCGCCTTTGCGTAACTAAGCCTTTCGGTCGGGTGTGTGTTAGTACAGGCATCGCGATCGAAGCCCGAACTGACAGTGGAACGAGCGAACGGTGGGTCCAATGAACAGACTGTTGAAGGCCGGCAATATGACTGTCGGGGTCCTGCTTGCTTGTGCATTGCTGGTGTCGCTGATCGCGATCGCGTCGGCAGCGCCCATAGCTTCGGGAGCTTCCCCGACCGCGCAGACCACGGTTCTTTCCAACGAGACGACGAATACGACGTGGGCGTTGGCCAACCACGCGGCGAGGATCCGCGCGCTGCCTTCGACGCATGCTCGCGCGATCGCGAAACTCCGTTTCGGGACGCCGGACGGTTTGGGTCTGCAGACGTACCTGCTCATGAGTGAGCGGACGACGCCTTCGGGCGCCTGGGTGAAGGTGCGCGTACCCGGCAGGCCCAACGGCCGAATCGGCTGGGTGCAGCGGGGCGCTGTCGGCGACTTCGAGCTGGTCCATACCAGGCTCGTGATCAATCGCGCTGCACGCCAGCTGACGCTGTATCGCAATGGCAAGGCGATCTTCCATGCCCCCGTCGGCGTGGGCAAGCCGAGCACGCCGACCCCGCCCGGGCACTTCTGGATCACGGAGGCTTTTCGGTCGGCTGATCCCGCCTACGGCCCGTACGCGTTTGGCACCACCGCCTACTCCTCGCTCAGCGAGTGGCCGGGCGGCGGTGTCGTCGGGCTGCACGGGACCAACGAGCCGTGGCTGGTCCCGGGCGCCCCTTCCCACGGTTGCATCCGCGTGCACAACAGCGACATCCTGCGCCTCAAGAAACTCGTGCCGATCGGCACCCCAGTCTGGATCCGGTAGCTCTCAAGTGGGCTAGGGCGCTGCCGAGCGGCGAGCCGACACGGTCCGCCGGAACACCCCCATCCACGCCTCACAGGGGTGACCACGGCGCTTCGACCCAGCATCACTTGCGGAGCGCCGGCGGATCCAGCAGTCTTACGCGGGCGGTGAGATCGCTGGTGGTAGCCCGGAAGGGAAGCGCGATGGTGCTGATCAGTGTTGGTTCGTTAGGGCTCTGTCCTGGCGAGGGTGCTAATGCCGCTGGAGCCTCGGGGGCTTCGACGGAAGCGGTGCAGCCCACAGACGATCCTGCGCGTCATCGTAATAGACATTCCGCTCGCCCAGGACTGTGGGGCACGCGTTCACGGTGAACCTGAACGAGCGCAGGCTCGGGAGGAAGATCCCAGACTGTTCCGTGCGTGAGTCAGAGCAAAACGCGACAGCCTCGGTGTTTGCGAGCACAATTCCTGCGTAGGTCGTGGCCACGATCAAAGGCTTGTTGAGGTCCGATCCGCACCGCTCGAGAAACACGCCGTTGGTCTCTTGCGCGACGGCAAACCTTCCATCGAACCACCACAACGGTCCAATCAGCGGCGGACAGAGACGGCGCGTCAGCGTCGGGGAGTTGAGGTTAACGATCGTGGATTGGCCCACGGACGGGACGCGCGGCTCGCCGGTGCGGACGTTGTAGTAGACGTCCGTCGTCGGTCCGCAGCTGTAGTGCACGCCGTCGCCGCATGATTGGTTCGGTTGCAGCTGGACTTCGAGCCATCTCGCTCCGACTGCGACGAGGTTCGCGTTGTCGTAGTCCTGCTGACAGACGGCATCGCAAGGGAACCGCCTCAATCTCCGCTTCTGGATGTTGTAGAGCCCGTAGAACGGGCTGAAGGCCGGGCCTGTCAAGTCTCCACAGTAGAGCGCAACCCATACGACCCCGACCACCCCGCCGTCGCAGCCTCGGGGCATCACGATCCGTCTGCCCGTGCGGTCATTGATCAAGACGAACCGTTCGGGACCATGAGACGGGTACTGGGAGAAGCCCACGTACGCCCCGCTGACGCTCGGGCTGAAAACGCCACGCGCCACCAGTCGGTACTTGAGGTGCACGACCACCGGCGCTCCCGCGGCGCGGGCGACCGCAGGCACAGCGACCCAGATCGCCGACAACGCAACAAGAACAGCGAGAACGCGCCGTGGTCCCATCCTAAGGCCCTTAACGCTCGGCGGGTCGTGAAGTTGCCAACTAGGCGATAGGCGGATGCAAGCCAAAGCCGCAGAACTAGACGACGGTTCTGCATTTGGATGCGCGGCATTCCGCCTGACCCGACCGCAGAGCGGTGCTTTGATCTGGCACTTGTGGGTCGTAACCGCCGACGGGACGGGGAACCACGCACTGACCAGGGGGCCGTGGGACGACTCGGACCCGGCGTGGTCGCCCGGTGGTCGGCTGATCGCTTTCGAAAGCAACGAGGGTTACCAGCTGAACGTCTGGACGATCACGGCCGAGGGCACCAGCAGGAGTCAGTTGACGCACGGTGGGGGCTTCAACATCACGCCGAGTTGGCAGCCCGTTCCCCCAGTGCCACAATTGGCGCCGCTGCCGGCGCTGTCAACGATGCCCCCTTCTCGGCCAACGCCAGAAGCGAGACTGGTCGCGGTTTTCTACCGGTCCTTGTATGTCCTGTATGACGAACTGGCCGGCCTGACCCACCCGTCCGCGCTCGCCGCGCTCACACTTGGCGACCGCCTAACCCACGACGCTTCGGCGCTACGCCGCCAGACCGTCGCGATATCGCCCACAACCCGATGGGGCAAGAAGTTCAAACGCACGGCATTAACGATGTATGGCTTCGCACATGCCGCAGGCGACGAGTTCAATGCAGCGATCGCGGATGCCATCAAAGGACGACGACGCTGCGTGCGGCGCGACTCCAAGACCGCCGTTCGAGATCTTCTACGGATGTTCGATCGCCAGGCGGTAGCGCCGCTCTGGCGTCTGCAGCGCGAGATGCTCTGAGTTGGCGCGCGCCCGGATTCGCCCATCACATGCCTCAACGTCCAGGCCGACGATTGCTTCGCAATCACGCCCGTCCCTGACCGGGCGACCCCAATGGCGACGAAACCATCACACCGATTCGTTCCGATCAACGGCGTACGCGTGATCGTTTGGTCCGGAATGTGAGCAGCTGGACGAGACTCTGAGTTAGCGCAGCGGCATCTGGTTGCTCTGTGATAGCTCCCCGTTTCTGCTCCGTCTGCACGAGCCTGCTCGGGATGGGAAGCCGCTTCTGGATTCGGGCCATGAGGAGCAGCACGATCGAGAGTGCCGCCGAGATGTAGAAGCGGCGCGAGACAACGGTTGGTGGTCGGAACGATTCGCGGGTGAGCGTGCGAGCCGGGCAAGGATCTCGCACGTCCGGCGTTGTGAACGACCCCAAACTACCCTCGATCGCCCGATAGCGTCACAATACGAGAGACCAAGGAGAGCGACGATGAGCACCGAGCGCGACCTGCAATCTGGGGTTGGCATAGAGAGCGATCCGAACGCGGTCTACGCCCTGGGTAGCAACATCGCTGAGAGCGCTCGCTTGCAGCGTCAGGCTGATGAGCTCGCGCCCGATAGCTCGGCTCTGCTTGACCGGGTTGGTTTGCGGCCTGGCGACAGCGCAGTCGACCTTGGTTGCGGGCCGCGCGGCATCCTCGAGCTGTTATTCGAGCGAGTTTCGCCGGGCGGGCGGGTCGTCGGCCTGGACGGCGACCCAGCGCATATCGCGATGGCATCCGAACTTGTAGAGAAGCGGGGCCTGAGCGACGTCGAGATCGTGTCGGCAGACGCCCGGCACACCGGACTGCCCTCCGGCTCATTCGACCTGGTACACGCTCGGACCCTGCTGGTGACCGTGCCACAGCCAGCGGAGGTGCTTGCGGAGATGGCCCGGCTCGCCCGGCCGGAGGGCTGGGTGGCCGGCTTGGAGCCGGACACCGAAGCCGCCATCTGCTACCCACCCCATCCGGCCTTCAACCGGCTCTGCGAGATCTTCACGATCGCGTTCTCCCGTAACGGCGCCGACCCTCACATCGGGCGCCGGATGGCCGAGTTGTACCGCCAGGCGGGCCTGCAAGACGTCATGGTGGAAGCGCGCGCCGGCGTGTACCCGGCTGGCCACTCGCGCCGTACGATCCGGGCCGACCTCGTGCGCAGCATGCGCCCGCAAATCGTCGAGATGGGGCTGTCGGATGAGCGGGAACTCGAACAGCTCGATGCCGCAGTACGCAAGCATTTCGAGAACCGTGACACCGTCGTCATGCCCCACTTGCACTTCCTTGCCTGGGGTCGCAAGCCGGCGTCTGTGTGAACTACCAGCTCGTGGCCTCCGCGCTTGAAAGCAGGGCTTGCCGCGCGAGGCAAGAGACGTGAGATTCGCCAGATCCACGGCGCATTCGGACCGACCGATCTAGAGGATTCCGATCGTCCGCAGCGGCGGCGACCGGCCCGAACCCGGCGCGTGGTCGGTCGCCAATCCGATCGCGGGCCGCCCGTGCTGCTCAGCATGGCTCAGGGCGCGAGCAGGATGCGGCCGTAGTGGTCGCGTCGAGCTAGCTGCTCCTGCGCAGCACGAGCCTGTTCGAGTGGGATCACTTCGTCGATGCGCGGGGCGATGACGTCCGCCTCGAGGAGGCGAAGGACCTCGAGCAGTTCCTGCCGCGTTCCGTCGCTGCTGCCGATCAGCGAGATCTGGCGGGCGAACAGGTCAATCAGATCAATCGCGACCTCAGCGCCGGAGCTGGCTCCGCAAAAGACGATCCGGCCCTTCGGAGCCAGCGCGCGGACGGCCTCGCCGAAATACTGAGAGCCCGTGTGATCGACGATCAGGTCCGCCCCGCGGCCGCCGCTCGCGTCGAGCAGCCGTTCGTGCCAGCCGGGGACCGTGTAATCGATCGCTTTCGCTGCCCCCTCGGCCACCGCTCGCTCGCGCTTGTCCGCACTCCCGGCTGTCGCGAACACCGACGCTCCCGCCCAGCGAGCAAGCCGGAGCGCTGCCCCACCGACACCCGAGCCTGCGGCCATGACCAGCACGGTCTCCCCCGCGCGCAGCTCTCCCCGGGCAAACACCATGTGGTACGCGGTCAGATAAACAGAGCCGACCGCGGCTGCCGCCTCATACGAGGTCGACGGCCCCAGCGGGAAGAGGTTTCGGACCGGGGCGACCACGAACTCTGCATAGCCGCCCTGGTGGGTGACGCCCATGCAGCCGTAGCTCGCGCACAGCGTCTCGTCTCCCTCGAGGCAGAACTCACAGTGTCCACACGAATAGTCGTAGTGGACGTAGACGCGGTCACCGGTCCGCGCCCCGGCCGCGTCCGGGCCGCCACTGCGCGGCCCGAGCGCCACGACCTCGCCCGCCACGTCGTATCCAGGGATAAGCGGGAGCGTCACCGTATACGCGTGTCCGACGTTCTCCCGCACCCACAGGTCGAGCCGGTTGACGGCAACCGCCCGCACCCGCACGAGAGCTTCGCCTGGGCCGGGGACGGGATCCGGAACCTCCTCAAGTCTGAGAACGTCCAAGCCGCCCTGGCTGCGCATGACGATCGCGCGCATCGCCGCGAGCGTAGCAACGGCTTCGCTTGCGCACCCATTCAACTCCACCGCACACCAACTCCTGACGGGCCTGGCCAACTGACGCACCACCCCACGGACCGGCCGCACACGCCGCCGAACGGCCAAGCCGGGACGCCGCGCATCTCGAGGACGATCGCATTCCCCTTGCCGCCCCCAAGCTAGGCGGCGAGGACCTGGCGCGGGATTGAGGGTTACTCCCGCTCGATCCTTCGCAGGCCGTGCGTCGGCGTCCACCACTCGACGACGAGCATGGTGGCGTCCTCGTTGAGGTGGGTGTGCACGACCTCGGCGATGTCGGCGTGGAAGCGGTCGCCGTTTGCTGCATCGGTGATCGGTACGGAAGCGATCGCTCGACCGGAGATCTTCGCCTCGCCCGGCCACTGCGCCTCCGAACGTTCGACGGGGTCGACCGTTGCGCTGTGCAGAGCGAACCGGGGATCGCGACGCAGATCCGCCCCCTTGCGAGCGTTCGGCATCGAGCCGAAAACCAGTTCCCCCTCTTCAAAGGCCGCTTCGATCCCGGAGATCCGTGGCGATCCGTCGGCTCGCAAGGTCGCAATTGTCTTGTGTCTGTGGGCGTCGAACAGCGCCCGGACGCGTCGCGCGAATTCCAGCTCCGCACGTTCGACGTCCTGCCATGCCGTCATACGCCCATGTTCGCAACTGCGAACGACAACGGTGCTCGTACGCGCCTCGACCGGGCGCGGATTGTCGCCGAAGCGATGGTACGGCGTGGGCGGCGCCCGTGGTGAAAGCGATCGGCGGTGTGTGGCGCGGACGGCTGAGGATGCGGGCGGTAAGGGGCCGTCGTGTGCGAGGTAAGGGTCGCGCGGGCGAAGTTGGTTGCGATTTGCCGATGTGGGGTCGGTGGGCGTAGCCGAGTCTTTGTTTCGTGACCGCACTACTACTTCTCCTGGCATTGAGCGCGGTTGGGTTCGTGGTCGGACGCCGCCTGTTCGTGATCGGCATGCGAAACGGCGATCGGCTCGGTGACGCTACCGTCGGCGCGGCAAAGCCCGACGACAGCGGACGGGGCATCTCGTTCGCGGTTCACAACCGCGGTCCACAGCCGGTGCTGATCGGCGCGTCCGTGCGGCGGCGCAGCCTGCGCCTACTCGGCGAGACCGAGCAGTCGGTCAGCGTTCCGCGCCGGACGTTGCGGAACAAGCTGCTCGCGGGGCAGCACACCGTAGTGGGCGTGATCCCGGCGGGGGAGACGCAGACGGTGATTATCCCGTTCTCCCGGTCGATCCGGAGACGAGCGGAGCTGGTAGTGGCGATCGGCGAACCGGACCGGCTGCGGATGGTGCGCCAAGCCGTCAAGCTCTCCCGCCCGTATCGCGCCGGGCGGTCCAGATCCAGGCGCGATACCCGTCAGCACTCCCCCGACACGCCATCGAGCGGCGGACGATGATCGCCTCGCGACGGTGACCACCGCATAGCCGCGTCCGCGCACGCACTCGCCCGCTTCCGGCGCCGGCAGGACGGATGCGATCGTCGGGGACGTAGGGCCTCCGTGCCACACGCCGGCCCGTGGATCCAGCAGTGAGTGCAACTTCCCCGGCTTACGACCGGAAGCGTCCGAGTGTCGTCGAAAATGGGACAGGTCCGCCACTCGGACACAAGCAAGGGCGTGCGTTCCGCGCCGAGCGCCGGTCAAGTAGCCCGTCGGGCGTTGATTGGACGTTGGCTGTAGTCGGTGGCTCGGAAGCAACCATGGATGTGGTCGTTGACCACGCCGACGTTCTGCATGAACGCGTACACGCTCGTGGGCCCCACGAACCGGTATCCCTGTGACTTCAACTGCTTGGCGAACGCGTCGGCCTGCGGTGTCGACGTCGGGAGGTCTGCGAGGGACCGCGGCGCCCGCTTGCGGGTGCTCTCGTAGGACCTCGCGAGCGTGGCAAGACTAGGCGACGCCGACCTCATCGCGCGCGCGTTCTCGAGGGTGGCCTGGATCTTGGCGCGGTTACGGATGATCGAGGGATCCTGCACCAGCCGATCGACGTCACGGGCCGTCATCGCCGCGACCTTCGCGCTGTCGAAGCCGTGGAAAGCCCTCCGGAACGCGTCCCGCTTGACGAACACGATCGACCAGCTGAGCCCGGCCTCGAACACACCCAGGGTGAGGGCCTCGAACAACGCCGACTCGTCGTAGGTGCGCGTACCCCAGACCTCATCGTGGTAGCGGCCCGACGCGGTATCGGCAGCTCCGGCCCAGCCACAACGCGGCTTGCCGTCCTTACCGATGATCACGTCGTTGCCCATTCGCCCTCCAGCTCACGACCATTCAGGCGTCGTATGACGAGGAAGAGATCCTCTCGAACGCTGACCTCGCTCGCTTGAGTCAAGCGACTGCATTCGTCCGCGCTGCCGGCTGCGGCCGTTCTCGTCGTGACATGGTTCGGTCGGCCTGCGGGGCGGACCGGCGAGCGAGCTCAACTTCCGCTCGTACGCGCGTCCGCTTCACTTGCGGGGTTCATCGACCGTCCTAGAGCCGCGAGACCCGGCAGCGAGGAATGAGGTCCCGAAGCACAACTCGGTCCAGGAGAGATCGGGCAGCCGATCCTGCATAGCTGTGTGAATCGCCTCCCACGGACGGCGCACGATCCACTCGTCTATGGAGCCGAACGGTCGCAACAGTGTCATTCCGAGTTGCGCTAGCCAGCGAGGCGTGTTGTCGGGAAGCTTGAGATCCAGCACGACCCAGCGCCCACCGCTGGAAAGGCGCGCGGCGCCGTGGGCGATGACATCTCCGCATCCGGGCACCTGCGACAGGGCGTATGTGGACAGGATCGCGTCGACCTCGGTTGGGAACTCGAACTCGGCCGCGTCGGCTTCCACGAGGCTGATATTGCTCCAGCCGCTGGTCTCGATCCGATGTTGAGCTTGGGCGAGCATCGCGTCGGTCAGATCGACGCCGACGATCCGGCCCTCGGGACCAATCACTTGCTCGATCAGCGAGAAGTTCAGACCGGTACCGCACGCGATATCGACCACGCTGTCACCCGGGCGAAGCCCGAGTGCCTGCACGGCCCGGAGGCGGTGGGCTCGCTGAGGGTAGCCGGGGACGGGGTAGAACTGGGAGGTGATGTCGTAGTGCCGCGCCGTCCTGCGGTATGTCTCGATCAGGTGCTCTCGCGTACTGTCAATCTGGCTCATGGCGTGCTCCCCGAGCGCCGCCGCTCTCGCTCGCACGTCCACTCCGAGCGCCGGAAGAACGGGCAGAACGAAACCCCGCCCAGCACCTCCTTGCCATACGCAGCACAGCTCGCCACCAGCCGAGTCTAAGCCGCCCACACCTTCCCTAACAGCCTGCCTAGGTGAGGTTTCTCTTCTTGGCGGGTCGACGCGCGGTCTTCTCGCCTGTGGATTGGAGGTTCGGCCGCCGCCGGCGGCGTGAATCCCGTGGAGCCCAGCTTCTTCGCGCGACCGGGCCTCGAACGACGCCGCAATTTCGGCGAGCTCCGCTGCGGGACGGGCCCGAGACTCGAACAGTCGGGAGCAGGTGAGACGGAAGTCGTCGAGCCCCGGCCGTCAACTGTCTCGGCGCTGGAGCACCGGGCGATCCGCCCGGTCTACTCCAGTGGGGTTGCGCCGAACTCTCGACTCGACTGGTCCGAGCCGCCCGGCGGAGCGGACTCGACGGCAGCCTTGATCGCTGTCATCTCGCGATCCATTACGCGCCGAATCCTGCCGTTGAGAACGCGGCCGGGGATCGCGCGCATGACGCCCGCGATGTCGACCTCAACCCACATCTTGGCCTCGGTCTGCCTATCGCCCACCGGCTCAAGCTCCATTCCCCAGCGCGCCGCGGAAGTGCCCATCGGCCCGGCGAACGCCAAGCGGCGGGGCGCCTCGACCACGGTTACGTCCTGGCTCCGTTCGCGACTCGATCCGAATATCCCCTTCGCCCGCTGCTCCACCCGCGAGCCGGGCTGAAGCGGAGCGCCTCCGCCAACCCAACATTCGAGAACGGTTGGCGCCCACTCCGGCCAGCGTCCGACGTCACAGACATACCCCCACACCTCAGGCACGCTGCTGGCGATTGTTACGCGGCTCTCGGATCTGATCGCCATCCCGCGTACTCTGTGTTCATCGCCTTCCGGTTTGCGTAAAGTCGTCGGCGAGGCTACATCCTGGCTGAGGCGTCTGCAAGCGCGCTCCCATGGCGGCAGGATCAGGCGAGACTCTTTTGGTTCTCGTCTATCAGTTCGAGGAGTAAGCGAGGCGCGAAAGCAGGTCCACGGCAGTCGCGTGGGTTGGTCTGGGTCCTCGCCACGAGCTGTTCGTGACGGTGGCGGTGCAACCTCAACGCGATGATCAAGCGCAGTTCTGAAGGCCCGGGCGTGAGGACCGGGCCCCGCCGGCGAGTACGGTGGAAGGATCGAAGATCAACTACGCAAGCCGCGGGCGACTCCGCGGCAGGTCGCCAGGGCGGTCGATGACGGGCGCAACGTCGGCGCCGCGCTGCGACATCTCGACGGCCACGGGTCGGAACCCGGGGCGATCGGGGTGGCAGAGGCGCTCGCGCGATTCCTTGTAGCGCGCTGCGATTCGCACCACGCAGGCTGGCGGGTTGTACGTCAGGTGGTTGTGGACTCGGCGGCCGACGCACCGTGGGAGAAATGCGCGCGGCGGGCCGTGCCGTTGGTAGCTGAGGACCTGATCAGCCTCGCGGGCGACCGTGGCCGAACGCAGCTGGCGCGCGCTCAACATATAGCGGCTCGGCGTCGTGCCGAGCAGATCGCCGTTCACGTTGATCAAGCCGCGGTACTTGCGGACTTGGGGCTTGAGCACTCGTCGGCGTCTCCCGAGCGCTGGCGCGCTGCCCTCAGTAGCGCGGTTTCAGCCCGCTCGCGCGAGCAGGTCGCCCGCGCGGTTGATCGCTCCCTGCGCGCCTGAACGACGCCCGCTTCGAGCCCTCGCCGTTCGCGGATTGGGAGGACCGGCAATCGCGGGCAAGTCATCAACGGGAGCGCGACCCACTACCGGCGTACGCGCCGGGTACGAGAACGACGGTCGGGCTAGTGCTCGGAGAATGAATCAGTCATTGCGGCCTTTGAGGGCATCTGTCAGAGATAACCGGGGGGGCGGCTGGAGCGACTGCCCGCTGCTAAGCGTTTGCGACTACCTCGTTCACCTCGTTGCCCTCGATCGTGGTTCCGGGAGGAACGATCGACGGCACTAGGTCGGACGCCGCCTGCGCGTTCTCCTCTGAGTCAAAGACGACGATCGATCGTCCGACCCCGTCCCCCCGGGTCCAATAACCGGCCACGAACCCCGGAAGCGCTTTGACCCGCGGCACGACCTGCTCGCGCAGAATGGTGGGGTCCGGGTTATCCGAGAGCTTCACCTTCACGAGCACCGCATGCATTGCAGTCTTCCTTGTTGTGTCCACCGCCGACCGTATCCGAAACCTGCCTCGTGGTTGTGGCTTCCCCGCGAGCGCCATCGTGTACCGCGCGCGGAGCAGGAGTGCGAAAGCGATCGCAAGCGCTGCGTCTGCGGATCGCCGAGCTTGGGCCAAGGCGAAGGGCCGGCGCCATCGTTGGCGACTGGCTCACCAACCGTTCCGGTGCACAACCTCGTCAAACGGCCGGCGCTTCAATCTCGTGCCGGGCCTCAGCGGCCGGTCTGCCGGATAGCCGAGATCGATCACGAACGCAACGAGCTTGTCCTCGGGGACGTTGAGAACCGACCTCGCTAGGTCCTGATCGCCAACGGCTGAATGACCGCTGCCGATGCCCCGATCGGCGGCGGTGATCATCATCTGCATCGTCGCTTGGCCAATGTCGAAGCGATTGCGCTCGCGCACGCGGGACTCGTTCTCGTCGGGGATCACCACCGCGATCGCGGCGGCCGCGTTTGCGATATGCCCGCCGCCTCGCCACACCCCGGAGAGCTCACGCAGCATCTCCCGGTCGGTCACGACGACGAACTCCCACGGCTGGTTGTTCTGTGAAGAGGGAGCGATCCGGCCAGCCTCGAGGACTCGGTCGAGGTCCGTGTCGGCGATCGCTCCGCCGGCGAACTCGCGGACGTTGCGCCGAGCGGTGACGGCGTCCCAGGTCTCCATCTAAGCCTCCTCACTGGTGACGGGCGAATGCGTGTGATCGGTGCAGCTCTCCAGCCTACGGATCCGCTCATCGTCGAGGCTCAGCTCGACCACAGCGAATCGCGTCCTCCCGGTCTTTACTTAAGTATTTACTTGTGCTATGCTTGCATTCGTAAGCAAAACAAAGGAGGGAGAGATGGAAGCCATCTCAGAACCCACACCCACGAAGTACAAGCAGGTCACCGTCGACGTTCCCGAGGAGCGCCTGGCGGAGTTCCACGCGTTCTTCGCCCGGTTCCTGGCCGGTCGCGGCCGGCGGGGAAGGCGCGGCGAGCATCGCCGCCACGGCCATGGACACGGCCACGGCTGTGCTCACGGGCACGAGCGGACCGAGCGACGCGAGGCCCACGAGGGACCGGCCCAGACCTCCGGACAGACTCCCGAGATCACCGAGGTCTAGTAGGTGGCCGACAAGCAGATCACAGTTGCCGTACCGGAGGAGCGCGTGCCGGAGTTCTATGCCTGGTTCGCGGACTTCCTGACGGCCGAACCTGGGGCTGCAGCGTCGAGCGAGCGGGGGCGTCACGGCCATCGCGGCCATCGCCACCGCTCCGACGCGAGCGCCTGGTCGGCAGACGACGCCGACCAGGCCGCTTGGCTCTATCACAAGCTCGCACCCCCGGCGCGCGAGCTGTTCGACCTGCTTCTGGATGCGCCCGGTGAGCGGTTCGGCGGCGAGATGATCGCCAGACGGCTGGGCCTCGAGAAGGGGGCCCACGGCGTCGCGGGGATCCTCGCCTGGCCGGGCCGCTACTCGCGCCACCTCGACCGCGTCCTCCCGATCGACACCGAAGGCCGAGCGGACGGTGGCACCAACTACTACATCGACCCCGACACCGCAGCGATCTTCGCAGCCGCCCGGGAACAGCCAGACGCGCCGAGAGGCCGGCGACGAACCCGAGGCACACGCTGACGCGGCCTCCGCCGGTCAGCAATCCGCGCAAATCCCAATATCCCTGGGAAGACCATCAGCTCGGCGTAGGCTGCAACAAGCCGGTGCGCTTCGTCCACGACTTCGAGCCGGGCATCAGCCGGGCAGGTGAACCCGGCGGGTTTGTCTACTCGAACGCCGACGGAAGCCAGATCGATGACCGCCGGACTCTCGCGCGTATCCGTGACCTAGTGATCCCGCCCGGCTGGTCAGCGGTCTGGATCTCGCCAGACCCTGACGCGCATCTCCAGGCGACAGGAATCGACAGTCGCGGCCGAAAGCAATATCGGTACCACCCCGCGTGGCGACACGATCGCGACGAAGTCAAATTCCATGACATGGAGTCGTTCGGCCGGGTCCAGCCGGCGTTGCGCTCTGCAATCGATCGGGATCTGGCATCCGCGCCGTCGCTCACGCATCGAACCGTGCTGGCGCTCGCCCTCAGGCTGCTCGATGTCGGCCTGTTCCGCATCGGGTCGGATCGCTACGCAAGAGACAACCAGCACTACGGCCTGACTACGGTGTTGCTGAGTCAGGTGACGGTCCGGAACCGCGAGGCCGTGTTCGATTACGTGGGGAAGGCTGGGAAACGGCAGCGGCTCGCCATCCACGACCCGCAGGCCGTCGCGGTTGTTGGGAGTCTCCGGCGCCGCCGATCTGGGCCGCCGGAGCTGCTTGCGTTCCGTGGAGCAAGGGGATGGGCGAGAGTCCATCGCGACGACGTGAATAACTTCCTGCGAGTCGAGGCAGGCGGCCCGTTCTCGGCCAAGGAGTACCGGACCTGGAACGCAACGGTGATCGCAGCCGCAACCCTCGCCAGCCACCGCCCCAGTCGCACACGCGCCGCCGCCGTTGCGGCGAGAACCGTCGCGGACGCGCTCGGCAACACCCCGGCGGTTGCGCGCCGGTCCTACATCGACCCACGAGTTCTCGACGGATACGCGGACGGCGATGTCATCGACATTGACGACCTCGCGGCTGATCCTTGGGGGGCACGAGCGCTAGTCGAGGCGCGAGTCCTCGACCTGCTCGCCCGATCCCGGAAACCTTGAGCCGACCGCAGATGTGCGCCGCGCAGTCGACGCCCGACTTTCACCCGCTGTGCGAATCGCAGCGTGCGCAGCTCGACCTGCGCCGCGTAGGTTCTCATGCCCGATCTAGGCTCGCAGCTTTCCAGCCGTCGACGGTCGGTCAGGCAGCTGCGTAGCCCACCAGTCGAGCGGGACGATGCGCAACGCGAGTTCGAACGAGCCTTGATCGAGCGACTCAGCGAGCTGGGCGATTGCTACGAGATTGTCGCGTAGCCACTCGTCGTCGACCGGCCCTGCGGCCTGGGTCGCCGGGCTGATCCGGCTCAGCGTCGGCCGATTCAGGTGATCGTCGAGCGGCTCGGACTCGTCGAGCACGCTGCCCCACCAGTACAGACGACTGTAGAGCTCGACGTGGCGATCGACGATCTCCGCGTATGTGCCCGCGCTGACCATCACGCCGGCCCAGCGTCCGAGCACGTCCTGGCCGTCACCGAGCAGCTCCGCGATCAGGCGGTGGAGCTGTCCGCGGCGGTCAACGCTCGCGAGCATTTCGTCCATCGCCGCGGCGAGACGCGGCGTGTCGCGCACCGCCTCGAAGCCGGCCGCGAGCGCCTCATCCCCACGCTCGGCGTCGGGAGCGAGACCGGCGAGCTCGAGCAGACCGCCCCACACGAGGCGAGCCGTGCGCACGAAGTCCAACAGTGCGTACTGCGCGAGCACGGACCAGCGCTCGCGCTGTCGGCGCTGGAGCACTTCGTTGAACACCGCCGCGGTCACCGCGACGACGATCAAGCTCGCGACGAGGCTCGTGAAGAGCGCGTGGCGCGACCAGAACCCGTCGTTCGCGAGGTCCCAGGCGATCGCCCCGGAAAGGACGAGCACACTCAGTCCGGCGATGATCCGCGTCGCGCGTACGTACGTCCGAAGCGAGTCGGTGCGGCGCGGACCGACGGTGTGACGAGCCATCCTTGCCGAGCATATTGCGCCGCGCCAGCAGCCTGGAGCTCCGTGCCCTGACTCGTTGAGCCCAGCGAGGACCTGCTTCGCGGGCTCACCGGTGAGTTCCAACCAGGACTCTGGATCCGCTTGATCAATGCTTGCTTGACCTCGAGCGGTCTTCCGACGCGACTAGCGCCGGTGATTCCCTGAGATCTTGTCTTGAGCTCGCGAGCCCTTCAATGGCACTCGCGCTGCACGCTACGCTCGGGGAGCACGCCTTCGTGGGGCCTCTCCCTCTCTCTCAGCCCAGCGGTGGTCTTCTCTACGAGAAGAGTTGGGAACGAGGCTGGCATGAGCATCTCAGAGCCCGGGCTGACGGGCCGACAACAGTTGGCGGCGATCTCCCGCTCGATGGCCGGTTTGCAGCGCGAGCATTATGGTCGCGAGTCGACCGAGGTCAACGCGTATGCGATCAAGGACATGGTCGTGGTGGTAGTGCGGTTGAAGCAGCTCACGCCGCTCGAGAAGTCAATGGTGGATGGAGGCGAACCCGAGCGTGTGCTCGCGCTGCGCGCGGAATTCGCTCGCGTGATGGCCGGGCGCTACACGGACACGGTCGAACGGTTCACGGGACGAACCGTGGTCGCGTTGCTGTCGCAGGCGCATGTCGACCCCGACATCATTGTCGAGGCGTTCTTCCTCAACCGGCGGTTCGGGTCAAAGGTCACCGACGAGCTGGCTGAGGTAATCGACCTCCCGAATGCGGTCGACACCCGCGACGGGCGCGAGGGGCTCGATTGACCTCTTGACCGGACCCGGTCTGGCGCAGGAGCGCGCCCCCGGAACCGAGCGGCGGGACAATGGGGTCCGGACCCCATTCCCGGCACCGCACCGCCATGCCAGTCTTGGCGACGGCCGTCCGCAGTCGTGGGACCGAGACGCGAGCAAGTGACAGGCGCTGAGAGAAGAACTGCGCGCATCGCGGGCATCTTCTTCATCATCACGTTCATCTCCATTCCGGCGCTGCCGCTGTATGACCAGGTGCTCAATCACACGCACTTCATCGCCGGCGGTGGCGGCGACTTGCGCGTGGAGCTGGGAGCGCTATTCGAGATCATCACGCTCATCGCCGGCATCGGCACGGCTGTGGTGCTCTACCCGGTCCTTGGGCGCCAGAGCGAAGGCCTGGCGCTGGGCTATGTGAGCGTGCGCGTCGTCGAGTCCGCGCTCATCGCGGTCGGCATCGTCAGTCTGCTCGCGGTCGTCACGCTGCGCCAGGACCTCGCAGGCGCCGCCGGGACGGACAACGCGTCGCTCATTGTGAACGGTAGGTCGCTGGTCGCCGTCCATGACGCGACGTTCCTGCTCGGCCCCGCCTTCTGCGCCGCGATCGGCAACGGGCTCATGCTCGGCTACATGATGTTCCGCTCGGGGCTCGTCCCGCGGCGATTCGCCCAATTCGGCATCGTCGCCGGCTCGCTGGCCCTGGTCACGGCCATCCTCGTGCTATTCGGCGCCTACGACCAGGTCTCCGGTCCCTCGGGCATCCTGACTTTCCCGGAGGCCGTCTGGGAGCTGTCGTTGAGCATCTATCTCATCGCCAAGGGCTTCCGGCCCGATGCCAGCCTCTTCCAGCGCGACCGGCGCGACCTCGGAACCGGCGAGCTCGCCGTCCGCCCAGGCGAAAGCGCCGCGCGCCCCACGGCACACCCGGCGGGCGCGTAAGGGACCGGACAAGGCACCTCGACGCAGTTCACGCGGACCAGGTGCGCCGGCGGACCCAACGAGACGCTCGCGGCTCGACGTCAGTCGCGATCGCCTGGCATTACGAGGGTTAGCGAGCAATGTTTAGGTGACTTCGGACCGTAGGCGCCGAGCCGGTTGACTGCCTGTGGGGCGCGAGGTAACGTGGCACTGTCGTTGTGTTGCAGGGCTGGGTGTTCTTGCTGGCGGGGTGGTCCGTCCGATCTGACGCGGCGTTTGTACGTGCCATGAATGGAGGCGGCTGAAGGCATCCTGTGTCGAAGCGTCTCATTGTGGTTGACAGGAGACAGTTCATTACGACCTAGGCGCTTGTCGAGTGTCGGCGAGTGTCTTGTCGGAACCAAAGGAGGTTCTAAATGCCAGCTCACAGACTGCGACTTGCGGCAGGGGCTGCGGTGACAGGTGTCCTAGCTCTCGCGGTCATGCTCACGTTCAGCGCCGCGCCGGCACTTGCGAATACGGACAACACGCTGACGGCCCAAGACTTCTCGGCCGTGGCCGGGGTATCCACCGGACCGATCACGGTCGCGACGTTCACTGACATAGATGTGAGCTGCACAGGCTCTCCACCCGATACGCTGACAGCGACGATCGACTGGGGTGACGGGTCAGCGATCGACACAGGGACGGTTAGCTTCAGCACGTGCGGCGACCCCATCGACACCGGTACCATCACCGGTTCGCACACGTACTCGAAGCCGGGACCTTACACCGTGACCGTCACGTTTGACGACTTCGACAACGACAGCGATTTCGACGAGGGCGAGATCTCGAGCACGAGCACAGCGACAGTCGCGCCCTTGGGCGCCCCGCAAGCCGCACAGCTCGTTTCGGACAGCGCGGGGCTTGGCCCGGGCAAGGCCCTGACCAATAAAGCCCTTGCAATCCAGGCAGCGGTCGACGCTGGGGATGCGGCCAACGCGTGCGCGGACATCACCGACTACCTGGGCCTGGTCAACGCGCAGACCGGCAAGAAGCTCAGCAGCACGGAAGCGAATCAGCTCACGAGCGACGCAATGGATCTGGATACCACGCTCGGCTGCTGACACGGCGGCTAACCGCGGGAGGGCGGCGACCGACTCGGTCCAAGCCCTCCTGCGCAGCCGCGACACACCGCGCCCTAATAGCTACCGACTACAACGTACGCGCAACGGCCGAGACGGGTGCGCGCTTCGTTGACGCTCACGGATGCCCGATTGCTGCTAACAGCCGAGGCCTAGCGGTGGAACTCTCTCCAAGCGGAAATCGCGGCTACCGCCATCAGGGCCACCACCAAGCCGAGAATGATGTCGTGCACCATTGGTTTGTCGGTTTGCAATTTGGGGCCTGGCAGATGATCGCCGTCGGGTTAATCGACGGCTAAAGCGAGCGCCGGGACTGACGCCTGCGTATCCGTCTGGCCGTGCGGCCACGGGTCGTCCAGGGCGGCCGTGTCGTCGCGCGCCGGGTCAAGAGTGCTAGCCGCGCTGAATGAGCCGGCCACGGTTGGTGTCCGGTGCGGTCGATCTCGACAGCGCACCGACGCCCGCAAGCCTTAGGGCCGGGCCCGGCTCGCGGTTACCGCAGACCTTCCCCCTGCCACGGAGGGATGCCTCAACCTGCCGGGCGGATTCTGTCTGCCGTCCGATAGCTTCCATGCGTCGGGAGTCTCGACAGGCTGAGGCACTACCGAGCTTAAGGCAGCCGGAGCGGGTGCTCGCTGGAAGAAGGTCTAGGCCGGCCTACACGAACGTCTCGCGTCGGCGGGTGCTCAAGCAGCGCTAAGGCTTCTCGGGCGCGTGGTTAGGCAGCACGTCAAGCGTTTAGTGGACGTTTACCTTGCTCGGTCTAGTGTCGGTGGCGTGCCGCTGATTGACGTCGATCATGACCGAGAGGCCGCGACTCATGAAAGAGCCGCGATTCGACACGATCAGGCGGCCGACGCCTTTGACGGGATCGGCAAGCCAGCCCTTGCTGGCCGAGAACGCGAGCTGGCCCGCCGCGACCGAGACGGGGCGGCAGCACAGCAAGCGCTTGCCCGCCTGCGGCGAGCATGGATCGAGCGCGCAAACGCACGCGGCCTCGGTGAACGGTGTACCGATCGCCGGCTGACGTAAGCCGCGCTCACCCAAACACCGGGCCGGTCAAGGGGGCAAACCGACCGACCAGATTGCCGCCGGCGGCCGCCCACCTGCAGACGCGCTGAACCGCGCGCCGATACTTATCGTCCGGCGTGCTCGCCGTGTACCGCTCCCGGGCCGGGCGGGAGCTCGATCTCCCCGCGCGCCGCGTGTTTGCCGCACCGGTCGCAGTGGAGGTCTGGGCCGATGTTGCCTCCGCAGCCGGCGTGGAGGGTGAGTCGGGGTGGGCCGCCCGGGGTCGGGTAGTGGCGGTCGCCCCATTTCATGAGCACGATCAGGGCGGGCGCGAGCTCGCGTCCCTTGTTGGTGAGTACGTACTTCGGCCTGCCGGGCCGCTCTGGGTCCGGAACGCGTTTGAGCAGTTCCTCGTCACACAGCCGCTTGAGGCGGTTGGTGAGGACGTTGGAGGCGATCCCGAGCTTCGCCTGGAACTCGTCGAACCGCGTTAGGCCGACGAGGGAGTCGCGGAGGATCAGCAGCGTCCAGCGTTCCCCGATGACCTCTAGTGATCGGGCGATCGAGCAGACCTGGTCTGGATAGTCGCGTTGGAGCACGACCCAATCATAGCTGGCTTGCTTGACAAAAGCCAGAGTCGCACCTAGCCTGCCTTGCATGACGCAAGTTGGACGTCCCGAGGAGGAGTAATGAAACGCAAGCCCCTGATCCTGGTCTCGTTGCTGTTGGCGGCGTTTGTGATCAATCTCGACACGACGATCGTCAACGTCGCGCTTCCGGCACTCGTTCGCGAGCTGCACGCGTCTGACTCGCAGCTGCAGTGGGTCGTTGACGCGTTCAACTTGCTGTTCGCCGGTTCGGTGCTGGCGGCGGGTAGCTTGTCTGACCGGTTCGGGCGCAAGGGGATGCTGCTCGCCGGCCTGTCGGTCTTTGGTCTGGCGAGCCTGGTGGGCGGGCTGATGGACAGTCCCGGCGCGCTGATCGCGGCGCGTGCGGTGATGGGCGTCGGTGCGGCGATGGTGTTCCCCTCGACGCTGTCGCTGCTCACCAACGTGTTCACCGAGCGGGGGGAGCGCGCGCGGGCGATCGGGTTGTGGGGCGCGATCACGGGCGTGGCGATCGCGCTCGGGCCGATCGTCGGTGGCTGGCTGCTTGAGCTCTCCGACTGGCGCAGCATTTTCTTCGCGATGGTGCCGATCGCCGCCGCCGCTGGTGTCCTGGTCGCCCGCTACGTTCCGACCTCGCGTGACCCGCACGCGCCCCGCACCGACCGGGCCGGGTTCGCGCTGTCGACTTCGACAATCGGGCTGCTCGTCTACACGATCATCGAGGCCCCGGGCTACGGTTGGCGCAGCGCGCGGACGATCGGCAGCTTCGCGCTGGCCGCCGTCCTGGCGGCGGCGTTCGTGGCCTGGGAGCGGCGCACGGAGCAGCCGATGCTCGACGTGAGCCTGTTCCGCAACCCGCGGTTCACCGCCGCGAGCGCCTCGGTCGCGATCTCGTTCTTCGCGCTGTCCGGGTTCATCTTCCTGGCCACCCAGATGTTCCAGTTCCTCAAGGGCTACGGCCCGCTGTCAACCGGCCTGCGCCTGCTGCCGGTCGCCTCATTCGTCGCGATCTCCTCGATCCTGGGCACAAAGCTCGCTGTGCGGTTTGGCACCAAGCTGGTCGTCGCGTCCGGGCTGTTCTCGATGGCCGCGTTCTACCTGTGGGTGTCGACTTCGTCGGTCACGACCGGCTACGGGACGATCGCCGCCCAGATGGTCGTGCTGGGGACAGGGATGGGCCTCACCAGCGCGCCCGCGACCGAGGCGATCATGGGCGTCGTCCCAAAGGCGAAGGCCGGAGTCGGGTCGGCGGTCAACGACGCCACGCGCCTCTTGGGCGGCACCCTCGGCGTCGCCGTGATCGGCAGCGTTTACGCATCGCTGTACGCCAGCCGGCTCACCGGCGCGCTCCCCGGAGGGTTGCCCGCAAGTGTCGCGCGGACCGCGCACGCATCCGTCGGTGCCGCGCTCACAGTCGCAGGCGAGCTGACCCACGCCGGCCATCCGCTGCTCGCGTCAGCCGTCCACAAGGCCGCTAACTCGGCCTTCTTCCAGGGCTTCCACGCCGCCAACTACGTCGCAGCGTCCATCGCCGCCGCAGGCGCCGTGATGGCGCTGGCTCTGCTGCCCGCCCAACCGACGACCAGCCGCGACGACACGCCAGAGGTGCCGGCACTAGGCACGCCCGCCACAGCCGCAGCGCAGAGCTAACCCCACCCCCAAGCGACAGGAGACAGAAGACCATGAGCAGCCAGCAACTCAGCCCGGGCGCGACAGCCGCCGCATCCGGGATCGGCCGGGCGACCGGGTTTGAGCTCGGCAACCCCGGCCCGCCAGGTACGGCCGGCATCGAATCCGCGCTCGAGCGCAATCGTGCCTTCGCCACCGCCGGCGGCCACCAAGGCGCCGTCGTGTTCCCCAACCTGCGCTTGTTCGTGATCACGTGCCTTGACCCTCGGGTCGACCCAGCTCACTTCCTTGGCCTCGGCCTCAGCGACGCGATGGTCGTCCGCAACGTCGGCGGTCGCGTCACCCCGGAGGTGATCAACGATGTCGCGTTCATCGGTCAGCTGGCCGAGAACCTTCTGCCCGACGGCCTGTTGTTCGAGGTGGCCGTGATCCACCACCCCCAGTGCGGGAGCGGCGCGCTCGCCGATGACGCCTTCCGCCGCCGCTATGCGCAGCGGGTCGGCGCCGACGAGTCGACCCTGCGCGAGCACGCCGTCCTCGATCCCGTGGAAACCGTCACCCGCGACGTCGAGAGGCTGCGCTCGGCCCCTGCGGTCTCCCCGCGCATCACCGTCTCCGGGCACGTCTACGACGTCGTCACCGGCTTGGTGCAGACGGTCATCCCTGCTTGCAGCTCAGCAGATCGAAGCGTTTGAACAAATCCAAATCCCCAAGGAGACCAAACACCATGACAACCACCGTTGCTCCCGACCTCAAACCAGACGACGCCGAAAGCGACCGGCGGTCAACCCTGATCCCCGTTCGGGCCGATACGACCCGCCAAGAACCAGACGTGCGTTTGTTTGACCCCACCCAGGGTCGCAAGATAGGCGCCGACCCATACGACGACGCCACCCAGGGTCGCAAGATCGGCTCCGACCCATACGACGACGCCACCCGAGCTCGCTAGACACTGACGCCGAGACGCAGGATTGCTTGGTGCTGACGGCTGCCGTGTGACTGCGCTGCAAGCAACCGACGAAATCGTCGACCGCTTGCGCTTCGGGGGCCTTAATGCCGCAGCTCTGCATTGGCGACAGCAGTAGCCTGGCTCATGATGCCGTGGCTTGCTGACGACTTTGTTCATCCGGAACGTGTGGAGCTTGCGACCGGCCATCATCTGCGCCCCATCCGCGAGAGCGACGTTGACATCGACTACCCCTCGGTGATGGGCTCACGTGAGCGACTCTGGGCGAAGTTCGGCGGCATGTGGGGATGGCCGAAGGCAGACATGACTTACGAGGCCGATCGGAAGGATCTGGCTCGCCACGAGGCCGAGATCGCTTCTCACGTGACGTTCAACTACGCGGTTCTCAACCGGGATGAGACCGAGCTGCTCGGGTGCGTCTACATCGATCCGCCGGACGAGCGTAGTCCGGAGGGTGCCGACGCTCTGGTCTCTTGGTGGTTGGTCGACAGCGAGGTCGGCGGCGATCTCGAAGGTTCGCTGAAGGCGTTCGTCCCGCGCTGGCTGACCGACCGGTGGGGATTTCACGCAGTGCACTACGCACCCTGATCGACGCCAGAACATCGTTGACCTTTGGACGGGCCAGGTGCCTTCGGCTCTAACCAGTACCCCAGCCGGACTCGAACCGGCGATCTCCTGCGTGAACGGCAGGAATGACTATCGGGACGTATCAGCGCGATTTGCAGGTATTTTTGGCGGCTCGCGCGCTCCGAATCGGGACTTAGTCGTGTCGTCGTTTGCAGGGGTTTTGCGTGGTGTTTGGTCCGCGATAGAGGTGCGCGGACGACTCGCCAACATCCGCGACGGCTGGCAACGACGTTTTGCGGCGTCCGAGACCTGACTTCACGCCCTGAGCTGCGCAGTCGACCGGCACGCGCCAGCAGACCTTGCACGGAGCCATCAGACCTACGAATCCGAGCCGCTCCCAGCGATTCGAATCTATCGTCGGACACCCGTAGCCTCGCGGAGCGCCGCGAGGAGTTCGTCGACATCACCCAGCGTCCGGTCAAGCCGCTGACCCTCAGCCACCTGACCGCTGGTGTTCGCCACCTTCGCCAGCTGATTGACGTTGTTGGCGACCGTCGCCAACAACCGCCGCACCTCAACAACGTGGCGATCTCCTGACGCCGCTCGGTAGGGAGCTGTCGATCGCCGCTCAGCGCTGACTCGACCAGCAAGCGAGGCATCGAGATCCCGAGCTCGGCGGCGCGGTCACTCAATTGGTCGCGCTCGGCCACCGACAGCTTGACCTTCTGCACCAGGCCCCGAGGGACCGGCTCTCGAGCGCGCCGCGCGCGTCGGCGACTCACCGCTCCGCGCTCCTAAGCCAGCGCAGCGACCCGCCGCCGGCGGGACCCACACCGCCACGAACCACTGCCGTCCTTGAAAGATGCGTGAGCCACAAGGGGCCCCTTACGCTATAGCTCCGGCGATTTCCCCGGTACGCGCTAATTCGCTGATCCGACGCATACGTTCGGCTTCAGCGCAGGCGCACCGATCCGAGAATCGCGGGCACTGATTGTCGGCGGCCAGCCACGAAATCAACCCAGCCGGACCCACCGGGCGTGCGGATCAGAATTCCAGGCGGCGGGGAAGCGGGCACTCCGCGCACTCGTGCCCGCTTCGCGCGGGACCGGGCGCCTTGTGCCGTCAGTCGAGGGGTGTGCGCTGCATTGCCCGTGATGTAGGAAGCCGGGACCCATATCCCAACGCACACGCTCATGATGACCGCGATCCGTCCTACGCTCGATCAGGAGCTCGCTGTCGGGTTTAGCCCGATCCAGAAGCGGATCTGACCTGCCTGTGGCGACGAGTGGACCCGTCGCCACACGCCGGTCGAAGACGCGGATTTTCTACTCGCGCAGACCAGCGATTCGCGTCGAGCTTCGTGAACGCGCTCGACTTCTACGTCGAAGTGGCTAGGCGCGGGAAGATCTGCAACGCGATGCTTCGCAGGGCCGCGACGATCTGCTCGGGGGACGAGTTGGGGTCGGTCAGCTCAGCGGGGATCACGAGCCCGGACTGCTTTGCATGCTCGAGGATGCCGCTGCCTGCGGTCTTGCCGAGGACGCTGAGAGCCTTTCCCATCTGCACCATGTCCATGTGGAACTGCGAGACCGGGAGCGCCTCGACGTCCGGCCAGCTCGCCGGATCGCGAGGGGTCTCGCGGGAGAACAGGTGATCAAACGTGGTGGCGGCTGCGTCGCGGCCGGTGAACGGGTCGCCGAGACCCCATGCGTTGCGGAGCGTGGCGATCATCGATGTATGTCGGTGCTCATCGTTGATCACGATCCCCTCGTCCACCCACGGGGAGACGATGATCGCCGGCACCCGGTAGCCCGAGCGGTCGAATTTGAAGTCGAGTTGTCCCGCTGGCGCGGTCGGGTCCGGCGGGGGAACGGGTCCTGGGGCAATGTGGTCATACGTTCCCCCGGCTCATCCCAGCCGATGAAGAACAGCGTGTTGTAGGCGTTAGAGCCGTCCGGGGACGCGGCCGATCTGATCGTGTTGTAGATCCTGGCCAGGAACGCCTCGCCGCCGCCGATCGATGACGGGGGGTCCATCGGGATGTTCATGTCGTCGGGGATCAGCGACCGGCCGAAAGCAGGGTGATAGTCGCTGTGCCCGGAGAGCATGTTCGGTTCGATCAGGCTGAAGTCGGGCAGCGTGCCGTTGACCGCGTCGCGCTCGAACTCGGAGTAGGGCACGAAGTTCGTCGCGAGGCGGTCCTTGACACGCGGTAGGTGGATCAGGCCCGTGAACGACAGGGGCATCGGTTCGTGTACGTACACCTTCCATGTGCGCCCGTGCGCCTCGAGGCGATCGAACAGCGTCTCGGCGGTGTTGTGCTGGGTCCGGTTCGACACCGGGCTGTTGATCACGAACCCCGACGACGTCGCGGCGGTCCAGAAGGAGCGGTTCATGAACGTCTGTGAGGGCACCTCGCAGAACCAGTGGTCGAACACCCCGAAGCCCTTCCCGATCGCGCTCAGGACCGGCACCTGCTCGGGCGTGTAGCCGGTCATGATCTGCGCGTATTCCTCATAGGTCGGCTGGCGCCCTACCTCCGCGGTGAACGTGCTGATGTAGTCGGTCACGAACCCGTCCATCGTCGGTACCGCCCCGGTCTCGGGTGCGTTCCACGGCGCGCTTACCGCCTCGCCGATCTTGAACCGGTTGTCCTCGTCGAGGATGTTGAACAGCTGCGTGTTGGTGTGGTAGTACTCCTCGCCCGAATCCGGGTTCGGAGCGTCCATGTCTGTGGCGACTGTGTAAGGGACCGTCTTTCGCTCGGCGCTGTGCTCGGCCCACCCGGGGATCGGGTTGCTCAGGTTCTTGCCGATGACACCGTCGAAGTTCTTACCGTCCTCGGGGCCGTAGAGGTGCCCGAGCATGTTGTCCAGCGAACGGTTCTCGAACAGCACGAGCACAACATGGTCCATCGCATGCGAACAATCAGGACTCACGAGCGGCTCCTTCTATCAAAACGGAGTGCCGAGCGCCACAACGTCGCCGCCACCCGCGCCGCCCCAACGCACCCGCACCTCTTGCTGGCGCGGGAAGCAAGACCGGTCGTCGACTGCTGCTTGGATCGATCGATGCGGGCGTCTCGTTGGCGCGAACTCACATGACCGCTCTCAGGCGAAAGCAGCAGCCCGCCGTGTGACCGGCGCGGCCGTCGTCCTGCTGCCGAGTGGCATGGATACGAGCAGTCAGTGCGCCAGTGCTCCCCTTCCACGGATGCAGCAGCGAGGCGGAGGCCGACCCGCACGCCAGGGACGGTCGCTGGTCGTCCCGAGCGACCGCCTGGCCGGAACGGCTGGGGACGCCCGCATCCCTGAGAGAGCGGGCGCGGAGTCCCGTAAGGGGATCCCTTACATACACGGCCTGCGATCCGGCGGGGGTATCACGATCGCCTCGGAACACAGCATCACGGGATCCTTGGACGGCCCGGAGTCCGCGCGGATCCGAGCTCGGGCACTCAGCGCTTGGTCTCGTACCTGGTCAGGAGCACGCCGTCGGGAAACGTCCGGGTCTCCACCAGGGTCAGGTTTACCCAGTTGTCCAGGTTCGTAAAGAACGGCGTGCCGCTGCCCACCAAGACCGGTGCGGTGGCCAGCACGTACTCGTCGATCAGCCCGGCCCGTATGGCCGCTGCGGCGAGTGTGGCGCCGCCGATGTCCATGGGACCGCCATCCTCGCCCTTGAGCCGGGTGATCTCGGTGACCGCGTCGCCGGTGACCAGGCGGGTGTTCCAGTCCACCGTGCTGGTCGTCGAGGAGAACACCACTTTAGGCATGTCCCGCCAACGGCGGGCGAACTCGATCTCCGCCGGCGTGACGCCAGGCTGCTGGTCAGCGGTCGGCCAGTGGGAGCTCATCGTCTCCCAAAGTTTGCGCCCGTACAGCGCCAGGCCCGTCGCGCCCACCCGGTCGGACCACCACTGGAACAGTTCGTCGCTCGGCACGCTCCAGCCGAGGTCGTCGCCGGGCGCGGCGATGTAGCCGTCCAGGCTCAGATTCATGCCAAAGGTCAGTTTCCGCATTGCGTCAGCCTCCCGTGAGTCGGTATTCGGCGTACAGACCAGCACAGCGCGGAAAATCATCGGTCAGGCCACGCCGAGGGCCGGTTGACTACCACGAGTCTCATGATCGAGGCCGCGCCCCGATTCCCTACGTGATGCGCCAGGTCGGACACCACGACTCCCGGACCACGCTCGAGATTTACGCCCCAAGTGCAACAACGACTCGCTCGCACCGAGGTCCACCAGGCCTTCGATGACCTGTTCGCAAATGCCGGCGGACTCCCGGCCAGCGCAAGCCAGTCATGAAGGCTCGTGCCACGCGATATCGATGTCACAGAAGAGGTCGTCGATGGTGCTGGAGGCGCCGTGGTCCGCGCAACTGGTCCACGGACGCGAGAACGGGCCTCGGGCAGGCACCCCCTTCTCAGCCAACTCAAGCAAACAGCCCCGCAAATCGAGACCTTCTCAAAGTACCCCCAGCCGGACTCGAACCGGCGATCTCCTGCGTGAAAGGCAGGCGTCCTAACCGCTAGACCATGGGGGCCATCTGGCAAGCCATTGTAGGTGGGGGGCAGGCTCTCGCCCGCAGCGACCAGCAGCGCCGCCCGACGATCCAGCCGCGAATAGCATGTCGCCAAGGAAGCTCAAGATCCCGAGAGGAGGCTGGGGTGATCCAGCACATCGTGTTGCTCAAGTGGAAGCCCGGCACGACGGACGATCAGATCGAGGCGGCGTTCGGTCAGGCCCAGCAGCTGGTCGATGAGATCGACGGCGTGCGCCGGGTCACGCTGGGGCGCAACCGCGGGCCGGCCGACCACGGCTATTCGCACGCGATGATCGTCCAGCTCGCCGATGACTCGCTCGACAGCTACCTCGAACACCCGGTCCGCAGCCGGTACATCGCGCAGGCGCTTGACCCGATCGAGGCGGAGCGGATCGAGATTGACGTGCCCGAGGACGCTCATGTCGAACGGAGCGATACCAAGCTCGGCTGGCACTGGGGGCGCCCCCCGAGCGCGTCAGCCGCGGCCGCCGCTCTTCGCTGGGAGGAGAGCCACTCCGAGTAGTCACTGCGGCGATGCTCGAACGGGTCAACCTCTACAGCGACACCCAGACTCGCCCGACGGCCGCGATGCGCGAGGCGATCGCCGCGGCCGAGGTCGGGGACGAGCAGCGCGGCCTGGACCCGACCACGTGCGCGCTCGAGAGCAGGGTCGCGGAACTGCTCGGGCACGAGGCGGCGGTGTTTCTCCCCAGCGGGACGATGTGCAACCAGATCGCCTTTCGGCTCCACATCCGCCCCGGTGGCGACGAGGTGATCCTCGACCGCAGCTCGCATCCGGTCAACTTCGAGGTCGGAGGCCCGGCGCAGCTCGCGGGCGCGATGGTCTGCACGGTCGACGGCGAAGGCGGCATCTTCACTCCCGAGCAGGTCGAGGCGGTGATCCGCTTTGACGGCGGCCGGTACGCGCCCCGGACGCGGCTCGTATCCGTCGAGCAGACGACCAACCTCGGGGAGGTCGCGTCTGGCCGCTGGAATCGATCCGTGCGGTGCTCGAGGTCGCGCGGCGCCACGGGCTCCGTGCCCACCTCGACGGCGCCCGGCTGATGAATGCGGTCGTCGCATCGGACACGCCGGCGGCCGAATACGCCGCCGAATTCGACACCGCCTGGATCGACTTCACCAAGGGGCTGGGCGCGCCGATCGGGGCGGCACTCGCCGGATCTCGGGAGTTGATCGACGAGGCATGGCGCTGGAAGCAGATGATGGGCGGAGCCCTGCGGCAGTCGGGGATCGTCGCCGCCGCCTGCCTGCATGCGCTCGAACACCACGTCGCGCGGCTTGCCGACGATCACCGCAACGCTGCACTGCTCGCCCGGGGACTGGCGGAGCTTCCGAACGTCGAGCTCGACCCGTCGACGGTGCAGACCAACATCGTCGTGTTCGCCGTGCCCGACGCTCGCAAGCTCGTCTCAAGCCTGGCAGACACGATCGAGCTGAACGTCGTCGATGCACACCGCGTGCGCGCCGTCACGCACATGGACGTCGACCAGCCCGCGATCGAACGCGCCGTCGCGGCCATCGCCCAAGCCCTGCGGCGCTGAGGCGCTAAGCGTGAGGCTCGACGCCCCGGGCCCGCCCGGTCCGCTCGATCATCACCGAGGTCGCCTTGACGACTGCGGTGGCCGCGACCCCGGGCGCCAGCCCGAGCTCCTCGATCGAGTCGCGGGTGATCGCTGCGGTGACCAGAAACGGCCCGGCCTCGACCTCGACCAGCGCCATCACCCCGTCAGCCTCAACCGACCGCACCACGCCCTCGAAGCGGTTGCGAGCCGAGCGCTCGGTCCCCGTCCGGTGACGCTGCGGCCGGGCGCTGAGCCGGCGCACCTCGGATGCCGGAACGAGTCGGCGATTGCGTGCGTCTCGCTTGGTCTGCAGCTGCCCCTTGCGGTCCCACCTGCGCAGTGTGTCGACACTGACGCCGAGGGCAGCCGCAGCCTCACCCAGTGAGAGATCCTGCGTCATCAGGCGAACCTACACGCTTCGCGGTGGTTGTGCGCGCAAATTAGGACGTCTTGACGGTGGCGGCCGCGCCAGCGCAATCGGCCAGTCCGTAGCGCCGGGCGAGCCCGGCGGCGGGATTCGCCAGCAGCGCCGCCGTCGCGGCGTTCATCGCCTGCCGGTCATGAGCTCGCGCAGCGTCGGCGAGCGCACGGTACTGCGACGCGGTCGCGCCGACCGCAGTCAGGTAGCGGGCCAGCAGCGCACGGTCGGCCTTCGGATGCGGGATCGCGCGCAGCTGCTTGGCCTCGGCCGCGACGATCGGGCTGACTCCCTCCAGATAGCGACCCAGCTCCGGCAGGCTTGCACCGCCGGTGGTCGACGGCGGCGTCACGTTGCGCACGTCGCGCACCGCGGTGGAGCAGATCGCGTTCGCGCGCGCGATGTAGTCCTTCTTGGTGACAGCGCTCGACCCGCAGCCGGCGACCGCCAACGAAACCGCGGCCAGCGCAAGCGCCGCGCCAGCGCGAGTTCGAACATCGGGCCGCATCGCCGACAGGCTAGAGCCGATCGCGCACGGCGATCCTCAGCCCCGCGCCGACCGCCACCACTGTCTGGGTCAGCAACGGCAGCCGCTCGATCGCCGTCGTGAACTCGACCAGCTCGTCCTCGTGCGAGAGCACGTTATCGACCGCGATCACGCCGCCCGGCGCGAGCGTCCGGATCAGGTCCGGGAGATAGCCGACGTAGGCGGGGCGTTCGCTGTCGACGAACACGAACTCCCATTCTCCGTCAAGGGAGGCCGCGAGCATCTCGCCGGCATCGGCGACGCGCAACTTCACGCGATCCTCGACCCCGGCCTGCGCAAGGTTGGCCCGCGCAAGCTCTGAGCGGGCGGCGTCGACGTCGACGGTCACGACCGCGCCACCGGTCGCCTCGGCCGCGTCGGCGAGCCAGATCGTCGAATAGCCGTTGGACGTACCGAGCTCGAGGATCCGCCTCGCCCCGGCCGCGCGGATCAGGATCCCGAGCAGCTCGGCCGTCGGCGGCTCGAGGTTGCGAAAGCGTTCGAGGCGTGGAAGTCCCTCGTCGTGGGCGCGACCGGCCATCTGGAGCTCGCCGGCGAACCGGCGGCGTGACTCGTTCATCGCCGCCGCACTCTGGCACACCGGCGGCGTACGATCTCGAGCGATGAGTCGAGGCCTGACGCTGTACGTTTGCAACATCGATGACGGCGGACCGCCGCCGCACGCGTGCAAACGAGCGCAGCGGACGCTTCGCGCCGAGGGCCACGAGTTCGAGAAGGTGATCGCCGGTCGCGGGATCCCGTTCGGGCTGTTCACGACCGGCCGGCGACCTGAGGTCAAGACGCTCAGCGGACAGGAGAAGCTGCCGGTGCTCGAGCTGCCCGACGGGAGCACCGTCAACGGCAGCGCGAACATCATCGCGTGGGCGAAGGCCAACGCGCCGGCGAGCGCGCACGACCGGAGCGGACCCGAGTACCGTCGCATCTGAGGAGAGGGGCCCGGGAAATGACGACGATGATCGGTCCATTGAGGCGTGCAGTGCAGGTCGCCGCGGAGCAGACCGCGGTCCGATGCGGCGAGGTGGCGCACACGTACGCCGAGACGTGGGAGCGGGCCGGGCGGCTGGCCGGCGCGCTCAAAGGCCTGGGAATCGCCGAGGGCGACCGGGTGGCGATCGTCGGGCGCAACTGCCACCGCTATCTCGAGGTCTACCAGGCGGTGCCGGGGGCCGGGATCGTGCTCGTGCCGCTCAACCAGCGCCACACGCCGGCCGAGCTCAGTTACGCGTTACACGACTCGGGCGCCAAGGTGCTGTTCGCCGACGCCGGGATCGAATACGAGTGCAGCTCTGTCGAGCACGCGTTCGACCTCGAGGACGGCTATGAGGCGCTGCTTGGCGGAGCGCAGCCGGCCGAGTTCCCAGACCAGCTCGATCCCGATTCGCTCGCCGGGCTGTTTTACACCGGCGGTACGACCGGAGCCGCGAAGGGCGTGATGCTGAGCCATCGCAATCTGGTCGCCAACGCGTTGCACTACCAGGCCGTTTACAGGTTCGGGCACGAGACGTGCTGGCTGATCGTCGCGCCGCTGTTCCACGCTGCCGGCTCGATCGCGGTGCTCGCAACCATCTGGCACGGCGGCCGTCATGTCGTGCTACCCGCGTTCGATCCAAGTGCAGCGCTCGACCTGATCGAGGCCGAGAAGGTCAACGCGACGCTCGTCGTGCCGACGATGCTGGCGGCGATCAGCAACGAGCAGCTGGCCCGGCCACGCGACGTCTCGAGCCTGGAGATGATCAGCCACGGCGGCGCGCCGATCGCAACCGAGACCTTGCGCCAAGCGCACAAGGCCTTCCCGGACGCCGAGCTTATGCATCTCTACGGCACGACCGAGACCGCGCCGATCGCGACCGCGTTCGAGCATGAGGAGCGGTTCCTGGACGCCCCGCAGGCGCGCTCGGCCGGCCCGCCCGCGGTCGGGGTCGAGATCAGGGTCGTCGACGCGGTCGACCGATCGCCGACCCGGGTCAACGAAGTGGGAGAGATCGCGATCCGCGGCGAGAACGTGATGCTCGGTTACTGGAACAAGCCCGACGCGACCGCCGCCGTGCTGGCCGACGGCTGGTACCACACCGGCGACCTCGGCTATGTGGACGCGCACGGGTTCGTCTACCTGGTTGACCGGGCCAAGGACATGATCGTCTCCGGCGGCGAGAACGTGTACAGCACCGAGGTCGAGGAGGCGCTCTACCGCCATGACGCGGTGCTCGAGGCGGCCGTGTTCGGGATTCCCGACGATCGGTGGGGCGAGGCGGTCCACGCCGTGGTGGTCCCGCGAGCGCCGGTGCAGGAGGCCGAGCTCCGCGACCATTGCCGGGCGCTGATCGCCGATTACAAGGTGCCCAAGCGGATCGAGATCCGCGCCGAGCCGCTGCCCAAGTCAGGGGCGGGCAAGGTCCTCAAGCGCGAGCTGCGCGCGCCGTACTGGGCGGGGCGCGAGGAAATGGTCGCCGGCGCCTGACCGGCGAGCCGTCCCGACATCGTTGCCGGCGCACGAGCTCCCCGCCCCGGTCAGCCCGACGTGATTTGCTGGGGGGATGCATGAGACGCCCGAGGACCTTGCCGCGCTCCAACAGCTGATCGATCGCAGCTACGCCTCAGCGGGCGAACATCTGCTGAGTATCCACACGCCCGAGCGGCGGCTGAGCGCCGAGGACCTGGCGGATCGTTTGACCGGCATGTGTCTGCTCAGCCTGGCGACGGTCACCTCCGACTGCCGTCCGATCGTCGGCCCGGTCGACGGGATCTTCTACCGGGGCTCGTTTCACTTCGGGTCGAGCCCCAGCTCGGTTCGCTTTCGCCACATCAGCGCCCGCCCGCAGGTGAGTGCCACCCATCTCCCAGCCGAGGAGTTCGCGGTCACGGTTCACGGCCGTGCGGTCAGCGTCGAGGTCGCGGCGCCTGAGGCCGCCGGGCTCAGACAGACGTTGCTCGAGATCTACGTGCCGCGCTACGGGCCCGAGTGGGAGGAGTTCCTGGACTCGGGACCGGTCTACGCGCGGATCGAAGCCACGCGTATGTTCACGTTCGCGATCGCGCCCAGGTGACCGAATGGCAGCGATGATCGGGCGCCACAGATCGCCGGCCGTGCACGAGCACGCGCCCCACAACGCGATGGATGATCCCGACGAGATCGCGCGCTTTCACGATCGCTGCAGTGACCTGATGCGCGAGCTGCTCGCCGCGCTCGCGACCGCCCCGGACCGGCCCCGTCCGTTCCCCGAGATCGAGGACTCGATCGGATGGCCGCGGCGGCGGATCGCGTCCGTGCTCGGCGGCGTCTTTCACCTGCGCCAGACCGAGTTCGACGGCCGCCGGCCGTATCGGTTCCACGACGCGCGATGGTCAGCGTCGGGCCGCTGGGAGATCTGGATGGACGGCGACCAGGCGCAGGCGGCTCGGGCCGCGCGGCGGGCCTAGCTCGCCCGCACGCTAATCAAGCTCGGGATAGGTCGGTACCCACCGGGTTGCCTTGATCGCTGCGCCGATCTCCTCGGGCCCGAGCCCGGGCGCGACCCGATCGCCGACCGCGGCGGCCGCGACCGCCTTCGCGACGGCGTTCGCGGTATCGACGAGCCCACTCCACGCGGGCAGCAGCCCTGCGCGCGGGTCGCTGTGGATCGGAGCCGCGGCCCCGATCGCGGTCGCAGCCGCCGTCAGCATCCCGTCCGTGACCCGTGTCGCGCCGACGGCGATCGCCCCGAGGCCGACCCCTGGGAACACGTACACGTTGTTGCATTGCGCGACCTGGATCTCGGTGGCGCCCACCCGCATCGGCGGAAACGGAGATCCGGTCGCGACCAGCGCCCTGCCCGCGGTCCAGTCGGCGAGGTCCTGCGGCCGCGCCTCGCTGCGACTGGTCGGGTTTGAGAGCGGCATGATGATCGGGCGCTCGGCGGTGGCGGCCATCGCACGCACGATCTCCTCGGTGAACGCTCCGGCGGCTGCCGACAGACCGACCATCGCGGTCGGCGCCGCGGCGCGCACGACATCGAGCAGCCGCGGTGCCTCGCCGGAAGGGCCCTGCACCGCGCCCGGCGGTTGCGCCAGCCGTCGCTGTCCCTCGTCGAGATCGCGGCGGTCGGCCGTCAGCAGGCCGTTGACGTCGACCAGGTACACGCGCGAATGGGCCTCGGCAGCGGAGAGCCCATCCGCGACCATCGCCCGCACGATCTGCTCCGACACGCCGACGCCCGCCGACCCGGCGCCGACCATCACCACGGTCTGGTCACGCATCCGCGAGCCGGTCGCGCCCGCGGCCGACGACAGCGCGCCGAGCACGACCGCCGCGGTGCCCTGGATGTCGTCGTTGAACGTCAGTAGATGGTCACGGAAGCGCTTCAGGATCGGCAATGCGTGGGGGGTCGCGAAGTCCTCCCACTGCAGAAGCACATCGGGAAGCTCCACCAGCACCGCCTCGACGAACCGATCGATGAACTCGTCGTACTCCCCCCCGGAAACCCGCCGATGGCGCCACCCGAGATAGACGGGGTCATCGAGCAGCTCGGCGTTGTCGGTGCCGACGTCGAGCATCACCGGAAGTGTCCGGGCCGGATCGATCCCGCCGAGCGCCGTATACAGGGACAGCTTCCCGATCGGGATCCCCATCCCGCCGAACCCCTGATCACCGAGGCCGAGCACCCGCTGGCCGTCGGTGACGACGATCACGTCGACCTCATGGTGCGGACGGTTCCGGAGCACCTCGCCGATCCGACCTCGGTCGGGGTAGGAGATGAACAGCCCGCGTGGCCGCCTGTAGATCTCGCTGAACCGCTGGCACGCGACGCCTACCGTCGGCGTGTAGACGATCGGCAGCATCTCCTCGATGTGCGCCTCGAGCAGCTCATAGAAGAGCGTCTCGTTGACGTCCTGGAGCGCGCGCAGGTTGATGTGCTTGGCGATGTCGGTCGGCTGCTCGTCGAACGCGCCGTAGGCGCGCGCGACCTGCTGGTCGAGCGTCTCGACCGCCGCCGGCAGCAGCCCGCGCAGGCCGAGCCGGGTGCGATCGGTGTCACTGAACGCCGTGCCACGGTTGATCAGTGGATCAGCCAGCAGTCGGATCGCGTCCGATGGTGTGGTCAAGGTCAGCTCGAGGTAGGCGCGGGCGCATCAGTCTATGTGCTGGCGGTGGATCGGGACTACCCTTGGCCGGTGCGGCTGATCCTCAACCTGATCTGGTTCGTGCTCGCCGGCGTGTGGCTGTTCATCGCCTACGTGGTTGCGGCGATCCTGTGCTTCATCTTCATCATCACGATCCCGTTCGGCGTCGCCGCGCTGCGGATCGCGTTCTTCGGCGTGTGGCCATTCGGGCGCGCGGTCGTACCACAGCCGGGCAAGGGCGCGGGCTCGGCGATCGGCAACGTGATCTGGTTCTTCATCGCCGGCTGGTACCTGACGCTGCTGCACATCGTCAGCGGCGTGCTGCTGTGCCTGACGATCATCGGGATCCCGCTCGGGCTCGCCAACTTCAAGCTGATCACGGTCAGCCTGCGCCCGTTCGGTCGGGAGATCGTGTCCGTCGACGAGGCCCGACGCCGGGGATTGACGACCCAGGTCGAGTTCTGATCCCCGTCTTTTCGCAACTGGAAGGTTGCGTACAGTCGAGGACCTGGTGACGCTGCCGCCGCTGCGCCGCAATCGCGACTTCATGCTCCTGTGGAGCGGCCAGACGCTGTCCGACCTCGGCTCGCAGGTGTCGCTGGTCGCCTACCCGCTGCTCGTGCTGGCGCTGACAGGTTCGCCGGCCAAGGCCGGGGTGGTCGGCTTTGCGAAATCGATCCCGGTCACGTTGTTGGCGCTGCCGGCGGGAGCTGCCGCCGACCGCGTGAACCGGAAGGTGCTGATGGTGAGCTCTGACTGCGTCCGCGCGCTCGCCCTGGCGACGTTCTCGATCGCGCTCGCGGTCGGCTCAGTCCCGTATGGCGTGATCGTTGCGGTCGCGTTCGTCGACGGGTGCGGGTTCGTTGTCTCCTACGTCTCCGAGCGCGGCGCGCTGCGCCAGATCGTCGCGCCCGAGCAGCTGCGCGAGGCGGTCACACGAAACGAGTCGCGGACGTTCGCCTCGATGGTCGCCGGGCCGCCGCTCGGCGGGCTTCTGTACTCGATCGGGCGTGCGGTCCCGTTCCTGTTCGACGCGCTCTCCTACGCGGCGTCGACGATCACCATGCTGCTGATCCGCTCCGACTTCCAGCAGGCGCGCGACGACTCGCCGGCGCGGATCCGCGAGGGCGTCCGCTGGATCTGGGAGCGGCCGTTCTTTCGCACCTGCGCGCTGCTGTTCGCCGCCAGCAACCCGATCTTCACCGGCCTGTACCTGCTGGTGGTCGTTATCGCCAAGCAGCACGGAGCCTCGTCGGCGCTGGTCGGCACGATGCTCGGGATCGCCGCCGGCGGCGGGTTTGTCGGGGCGCTGGCGGCGCCGACGCTGCTGCGCCGTCTGTCGGCGCGGATGGTGCTGATCGGCGAGAACTGGATGATCGCGCTGTCGATCCCGTGGCTGCTGGTCGTCCACAACGCGATCGTGCTGGGCCTGATCGTCGCCGCGGCCGAGCTGATCACGCCGGTGACCAACTCGATCGTCGTCAGCTACCGCGTCGCCCTCGCTCCCGACCGCCTCCAGGGCCGCGTACAGGCGGCGTCGACGATGATCTCATTCTCGGCCGGGTGGGTGGGCCCACTGCTGATCGGGCAGCTGCTCGAGCATGCGGGGACGACCGCGACGATCGTGACGATGATCGTGTGGTCACTGCTGCTGGCCGGCTACGCGACAGCCTCGCGCGCGTTCCGCAGGCCTCCGATCGTCGGCGCCCTGACGGCGTCCAATCTCGCCGCCGCCTCGCGGGCCGCCAACTGACTCGACCGCCGCTCCGTCCGCTTCGCAAGCCGGACGTCACATCGCTGGCGCGCCATGGGTCAACGGGTTGAACCGCACACCCCACCAGCCACAGCGAGGAGCGTGAAACCATGAAAAGCAAGATCGCGGTCGCCGGCGCGACCGGCAGGGTCGGCCATCACACCGTCGAGCTGCTCGAGCAACAGGGCCACGAGGTCGCCTCGATTTCCCGTTCGCGTGGGATCGACGTGATCAGCGGTGACGGGCTCGCGGAGGCCCTCGACGGGGTTGACTCGATCATCGACGTCGCGACCGGGCCTTCGCCCGAGGAGCAGGCCGCAACCGAGTTCTTCGTCACCGCGGCCGGGAACCTCCAGCGGTTGGGCGAAGAGGCCGGTGCGCAGCGGATCGTGGTCGTGTCGATCGTCGGGACTGACCGATTCGCGGGCGGCTACGGCGCCGCCAAGGTCGCGCACGAGCGGGCCTCCGTGGCCGGCCCGGTCCCGGTCGTCGTGCTTCGCGCGACGCAGTTTCACGAGTTGGTCTCGCAGCTGCTCGACTGGGGACGCCGGGGCGAAGTGATCGAGATCCCGGAGATGCGAACGCAGCCGATCGCCGCAAGAGCGGTCGCCGAGCTGGCCGCCGAGCTGGCAACCGCGGACGAGCTGCCCTCCAACACGATCGCCGGCTCGACCGGCTCGCCCACGTACGAGGTCGCCGGACCGCGCGAGGAGAAGCTGATCGAGATGGCACGCCTGCTGATGGCAAGGCGCGGCGACCAGACGAGGCTTCAGAGCGTCAGCGACCCCGACGACCCCGAGCAGGTGAACTACCGCTCCGGCGGGCTGCTCCCCGGACCCGAGGCGACGCTCGCGGGGCCCATGTTCGAGGAGTGGCTGGAGTCGGGCGCCGCCGACTGAGGCACGGAGGCCGTCAGCCGAACACGATGCTCGCGCCGGTGACCAGCGCGCCGGCGCCGAGCACCACGGCCGCGATCCGGGTGGCCTGCCGCGGCCTGGTGACGAGCTTCTCGGTCGTCACGATGCCGGTGATCGCGACCATCCAGAAGATCGTCATAGAGCTGGCGACCGCCATCGCGACCATCATCGCCCAGCACGAGCGCAGGCAGGCGGCGCCGTTGCGCGACGCAAACCGGATCACCCCGGCGGTCGCGCGCGAGCCGCGCGGCGGCAACGGCGACGGGAGATGGCAATCCCGCAGGCCGCGCCGCTTGTAGGCGGTCAGCTGCCAGCCCGCCGCCAGCGCCAGCGCGATCGCGAACACGGCCGTCGGGTCAACTCCCGACCACAGCGGTGACGCCGCGAACAGTAGGGCGCCGAACGCGACCCAGATCACCGCGTAGACAGCCAGGAAGGTCGCGGTCGCGCGCCACCGCCGCCACCTGAGGCTGTTGGCCGCCACGTGTTGAGCGGCGGGGACCGCCGCCGGGAACATCATCGCGACCACCATCGCGATCCACATCGCGATCGCGAGTGCCCCTCCCGAGCCGAGCAGAAGCGAGCCGCCGGCCGAACGGGCAGCGTGTCCCGACCCGACCGCCATCCCGGACATCCCCGGCATGCTGGCCATCGACATCCCGGGCATCGACGACATCGACATCCCCGACATCGACATGCCAGACATGCTGGCGCCCGCGCGGCCTCCGCTCGACCCGCCGACGGTCATCGCGACCAGCGCGATCCACGCCACCACGACCACCGCGACCATCGCGACCGCGACCGTCCGGTCGCTGCGTCGCGCGCCAGATCGCCACCTGAGACCCGTGACCGCCGACATCACGAATACAGAACGCTGACCCGCCCGATCATCACCGGAGGCTCCGAGCTCGACACCGTCTCGGGCAGCGTGTGGCCGAGCTCGGGCTGATCGGCCGGGATCAGCCCGAACGGCCTGAACGTGACCGTCACGTTGTGTCCATCCCACTCACCCTCGGCCGCGAGCGCCTGCGTCAGATCCGTGATCTCCTGCACGACCCGCAGGCTATGGGCGTGCTCGTCGCCCCGTGGGTTGGCGGCTCGCTCGACCCCGAAGAAGGACAGGTTGCCAGCGTGGTGACTCTCCGCCGTCGCGGCCGACGCCTCGGCGGGGAGGTTGAGATAGATGCCGTACACGGTTCCCGGGTTCTTCTCGGCCTCGATGTCCTCCACGCTCAGGTAGACGTGCGTGGGCTCCGAGGCGCCGGCGTCGCCGAGCACCGCCTCCGAGGCCTTGGCGTCGATCTCGAACGTGACGCTCTCGGGCCCACCGACGAGCTTCACCGGAGCATCGGAAGCCCCCACCAGCTCGGGCTCAGGCTCCTCCTCGCCGCCGTCACCGGGTGTCGTCATCGAGACCTCCTCTTCGGGTCCGGGACCGCCGGCCGGTGCCGCATGGGCGGTCGTCGGCGCACCCTGATAGGTGTACCCGAGCTGATTGATGATGTCGATGATGTCGGCGCCCGTCTTATGAACCCTGGCGCCCTGCGGATCGAAGAAGGTGAAGCGATGTCCGGTCCAGCGGTGGTCGGTCGGAGCGTGGTGAGCGGCGCTGCTCCAGCGGTTCCACAAGCGGTCGATGTTCGAATGGTGCAACCAGAAGATCGGGTCGGCCGCCGCCTGATCGGGGTCCGCCATCCACCCGCTCGCCCCGCCGACCGCGTCGTGTATGACGTTGTGGGGCGTCTGCTCCAACGCACCGGTGCTGTTGGAGAACTGCGCCACCTGCGTGACGCCGCCCCCGAACTGAGCGATGCCCGTGAACCTGGGGCGGCCCAGCGCATGCGCCGCAGACGTCACCGCCGGCGGCAGCGCGAGGCCCTGGTTGATGCCGTGCGCGCGCTGGGATACGAACAGCGGGTTCGGGCTGCCGTTGACGGTCTGGGCGCGGAACGCGTCCGGGATCGTGGCCTGCTGGCCGCCCGCGCCGTAGTTCCAGAACGGGAGCGCCCAATCCGATGAGCCGCCCGACTGGACCACCGCGGCCCGGACGATCTTCTCGAAGTAGAAGATGAAGATCCGGTGCCAGAGCAGGAAGAACCAGGTTCCGTGCTGACAGCCGTTCCACAGTGGCTTGGTCGCGCTGGCGTGCGTGCCGTGCATCGCGGCCTGATAGGTCCAGCTGGTCGGGTCGTCGTCGTTGCGGCCCTTCATGATCGCGACGGCGTCGGCGTACTCCTTGACCGTGCGATCCCCCGCCGGCAGCGTCCAGACGTTGCGCCGGACGTGCGGCGCAGCATGTGATGTCATCGCCTCCTCCTTCCCAGCCTCGCTCGCAGATCGAGCCCAGGCTCGCGTTCCCCGCCCCACCTGCGCGAGACGCGGCCTGCGCCGTCGCCATACCCTGCGACACCTATACCACCGCGCCCGCGCGCACGTCAACCACACCGCACCGGCGGGACGCTGCTAAAGAAGACGGGGTTACCCAAACCACGATCAGGAGAGAGCGGATGCCACGCGCGGTCAGGTTTGAGCAGTACGGAGGTGTCGATGTCCTCGATGTCGTCGACGTGGAGGCGCCGGAGCCAGGGCCGGGCGAGCTCCTGGTCCGGGTCAGGGCCGCGGCGATCAACCCCGGCGAGTCCAAGATCCGCGACGGAGCGCTGCACGAGCGCTGGCCGGCGACATTTCCGTCGGGCCAGGGGAGCGACCTGGCCGGCGTCGTCGAGCAGCTGGGGGCCGGGGTGCAGGGATTTGCGGTCGGTGACGAGGTGATCGCCTACACCGACTCGCGTGCGAGCCAGGCCGAGCTGGTGGTCGTGGAGGCCGATCACGCTACCCGCCGGCCGCCGGGCGTCTCGTGGGAGGCGGCCGGTTCGCTGTTCGTCGTCGGGTCCACGGCTTTTGCGGTCATCAGGGCGGTCGCCCCCAGAGCCGGTGAGACGGTGGTCATCGCCGGCGCCGCCGGAGGCGTCGGGTCGCTGACCGTCCAGCTCGCCAAGCTGACCGGCGCGACCGTCATCGGCCTCGCGAGCGAGCCCAACCACGAGTGGCTCGAGCAGCACGACGTGGTGCCGATCAGCTACGGGGACGGCGTCGCCGACCGGATCCGGGGCGCCAGCGGCGGCAAGGTCGATGCGTTCATCGACACGGTCGGCGGCTACGTCGAGCTCGCGCTCGAACTCGGCGTCGAACCCGATCGGATCGACACGATCGCCGACTTTACGGCGAAGGAGAAATACGGCGTCAAGATCGACGGTTCGGCAGCCGGCGCGAGCGCCGCCGCGCTGGCGCAGCTCGCAGCGATGATCGACGAGGGCATGCTCGAGATCCCGATCGCCCGCGTCTATCCGCTCGACCAGGTGCGCGACGCCTACCGGGAGCTCGAGCAGCACCACACGCGCGGCAAGATCGTGCTCAAGCCGTGACTGAGGGATGATGTGACCGATCGCGATCAGCTACCAAGGAGCAGGCAGATGGCACAGACGGTGGTCGTTCTGGGAGCACGCAATCTCGGCGGCGCGATCGTTGAGCACTTCCTCGACCTCGGCTGGAACGCCGCCGCGGTCGCCCGCAGCGAGGAATCGCTCGCGCGCGTTCGTGAGCGCGGCGCGCTCGCGCTGCAGGCCGATGCCTCCGACCACGGGTCACTGACCGGCGCGCTCGCGTCCGCGCGCAGCGAGCTCGGATCGGTTGACGCGGTCGTCAACGCGGTCAGCGCGAGCCGGCCACCGTCGAGTGGCCCGTTCGGGGGCGGCGACCTGGCAGACGCCGACCTCGACGGGTTCCGAGGCTGGACGGTCGCGGTCGCCGAGCAGGCGTTCGTGTTCCTGTCCACTGGAGCCACGGCGCTCAAGCAGAGCGGTGGCGGGGCCCTGGTGCAGATCACCGGCGGCTCGTCGCGGCGCGCGATGCCGGGCAAGGGGCTGTGGGCCGCGGGCGCGTTCGCGACCCGAGCCCTGGTGCAGGCAGCCGCGCAGGAGCTCCGTGGCGAGGGGATCCACGTCGCGCTGCTGGCCGTCGACGCGACGATCGAGTCGCCCAAGACCGAGCCCTACACGCGCGATCAGCCGCGCGATGCGCTCGCCGACATGGGCGAGATCGCGTTGGCGGTGAGCTTCCTCGTCAACCAGAGCTCGCGCTCGCTGACCCACGAGCTGACGGTTACGCCCGCGGGCGATCGCTGGGTACCGTAGGGCCATGGCCGATCCCGCCCAGAGGCTGGACGTCGATGCGGTCCGCGCCGAGCTCGAGCGGCGCCGCGATCGTGACCGCGAGCGACTCGCGGGGCTGACCAAGCGCCCCGAACGAGGCAGCGCCGTCAGCTTCGGCAAGCGGATCGGCGACGGCACGACCGAGGCCGTGAGCCGATTGACCGACATCGGCGTCGGCGACTCGCTCGAGCGAACGCTCGCCCGCACCGAGCGGGCGCTGGCCAAGCTCGACGAGGGGACCTACGGGTTCTGTGACTCGTGCGGCGAGCCGATCTCGCCGGGGCGGCTGCGAGCGCTGCCCGACGGTGTGCTGTGCCTCAGCTGCTCGCGGTCGGCGCCGCGCAACCCGCCTCCGCAGCGCCGCTGAGCCGCGAGTGCACCGGCTCCGTCTCGGCCACCGACCACGGGCTCAACTTGGTGACCAGCCGCTCGCTCATCGAGCCTGGGCGCCGAGCGTCGGCTCGGCGGTCACCGGGGCCTCCTCGTCAACCGTCTGGACCCGACCGCGCGGCATGCCCCGCAGCGCGACCAGGAAGGTGACCGCCATCACCCCGGCCATGATGTAGAAGACCGTCTGGGTCGACTGCGCATACGCATGCTGGACGGCGTCGACGAGGCGATGGGGCTGGCCCGAGGCGCCCGCGGTCGAGCCGCCGACGTTCAGGGCAAACGACGAGGCAACCCTGTGCGCGACGCCGCCCGGAACGCCGGCGTTCGTGAGCGCATTCGAGACGTTGGTGGTGTTGCGGCTGATCAGGATCGCGCCGAGCACCGCCAGCCCCAGGCTGGCGCCGAAGTTGCGCGATGTCTGGGTGATCCCGGTCACCTCGCTGTAGCTCGTGCTCGGCGCCCGGTTGACGGCATCGGTGCTGGCGGGGCCGAGCATCAGCCCGACGCCGGCTCCCGCAAGCATGATCAGCGGCCACTGAGCGTGCAGCGAGAGATGGGTCAGCTTGCCGGCCAGCAGGAAGAAGCCGACGGCCGAAATCGCCGCCCCGAAGATCACGGCCGGTCTGGCGCCCCTGCGATCGAGGATCCGTCCGCCGACCTGAGCCGCGATCACGAACCCGAGGAAGAAGTACAGGATGTAGACGCCCGCGTTCGACGAGCTCTCGCCGAGTGACACCTGCGCGTACACGCTCGAGAAGAAGAAGAACGGCACGAACACGATCGACATCAAGCCGAGGACCGCGGTGTCGACCGCAAACCCTCGGTCCTCGAAGATCTGCAGTCGCAGCAGCGGCTCGTGGACGCGCAACTCCCAGAGGACGAATCCGACGATCAGCACCGCGCCCACGATCAGGCAGCCCCAGGTCGCGGGGCTGCTCCAACCCCAGACGCTCGACTGCTCGAAGCCCGCCGGTCACGCCGAAGAAGATCGCCATCGCCCGCCCGCGCTCGCGCAGCGGGAACGAGGCGACCACGATCGCAACCGAGGCCGGGAACATCAGCGCGGCCATCGCACCCTGCACGACGCGGAAGAAGATCAGCCATGCCTCGGCGATCGAGCCCTTCGGCGTCAGCCCGCAGCAGGCAGACGCGATCGCGAAGCCGATCACGCCGACGACCACCATCCGCCGCCGGCCGAGCACGTCACCGAGCCGGCCGCCGAACGCGAACAGCGCTGACAGTGACAGCAGGTAGCCGTTGATCACCCACTGAGACCGCGTCGCCGACAGCCCCAGTTCGCGCTGAATCTTCGGGATTGCGATCGCGACGATCGTCTGATCGATGAACGTCATCGCGACCGCGAACACCATCGCGGCGAGGACGAGGTTCTTGTTCTGGCCCCTCACCGGACGAGAGTCATACAAGATCAGGGGCCGTTAAGGCAACGGCCGGGGAGCCCGAGCAGCTCAGGACGGCGGGCCGGGGAGCCCTAGCAGCTGGATGACCGAGAACACCAAGAGCGCCCCGGCCAACGCGAGCAGCCCATAGCGGCCGCCGAGAACCGGGAAGTGGCTGCTGATCCCGACCAGGAACAGCACCGCGGCGAGCAGCACGGTTAGGCGAACGTAGTTGTCGGCATTGCTGGCGCCGGCCTGGCCCTCGTTGAAGTACTGGGTCGCCTTCGCGGTTAAGGTGGCCGCCTGCGCCTCCTGCGGGATCTTGTATTGAGGCATGTAGGAGGGGTCGGGAGGGGCGTTTGGGTTCTTCAGGGGGTGCAGCTTGATCCACGCATAGACTGCCGGCTTAAAGCCAGGGCGGAGGCGGTTGAGCGTGAGGTGAAACAGCCTCGCGTTGTGCGATTCGTAGGCACCCAGGGCCGCATTGAATGACACCGAGTCAAGCGTGCGAATCTGCGTGGCCTGAACGGTGTCGAGATTTGCCGTGCTCCGCGTGGCGCTGGCTTTCGCGAGCGAGAGCGACGACTCGGTTCCCCACTTCGCCGCGGAGTACCCGGACCATGCCGCCAGCAGCGCGACGATCGACAGCAGGATCGCCTCCCCAATCGAGATCAATCGGTGGCGCCCGTCATGCTCCTGCTCGCCATGCTGATGCTCGGCCTCGTGCTTGTGGTGGGCAATCTCCTTGCCAACCTCGGATGGGGAAAGGCCTTCGGCCACTCACGCGATCCCGGGTGCCTGGTCCACATTCGCGAGCGTGTCGGGGCGCGAGCCGAGGCGCATCATCCAAACAAGATGACGCTCGTTTGGGCCGGTCAGGTGCGAAGCGCTTCGGTCGGGCTCAGCCGCGCTGCCTTGGCCGCCGGGTAAAGCCCCGCGACCGCGCCGATCACGAATCCCGCCGTCGGGGCGGCGATCAGCGCCCACGTCGGGACAACGAACGGCTGGTTCTTGGACAGTGCGTAGAACCAGGTCGCGATCGCGCCGAACAGCAGTCCGGTGACGCCCCCGATCGCCGCCAGCAGCGCGGACTCGGTCAGGAACTGCGCGCTGATATGACGCCTGGTCGCCCCCAGCGCCCTACGCATCCCGATCTCGGCCCGCCGCTCGAGCACCGAGATCACCATGATGTTCGCGATCCCGATCGCGCCGACCAGCAACGCGACGGCGCCCAGCCCGAGCAGCAGGGTCGTGAACTGGCCCTTCGCGGCGGCCCGGGCCTTGAGCACGTCGGACGGGCGGGTCACGTCGACGCCGCTCGCGTTCTGTGGATCGGCGGTCGGTGCCAGCAGGTTCGCGACCTGGGTGACGTGGTTCTGGTTGGCGCGAACGTAGATTTCCGACGGATTCGGTTGCACGGCGAACATCCGCTCGGCCACGGGTAGCGAGATGAACACGGTCGAATCCAGGGTTGAGTCCAGGATCACCGGGTTGAGGATCCCGACGACTGTGAACCATGTGTTGCCCAGATAGACCATCAGGTGTCCGCCGACCTGAGTGATCTGGAGGATGTCTGCGGCCTGGGCCCCGAGCACGACCTCCGGATACCGGTTGCTGACGGTGTCGAGGAAGTGGCCGGAGGCCAGCGTCGTCCCGACCACCTGGGGCAGGTTGTTCCCGGCGGCGTCTACGCCGATGCCACCGGTCTGCTCGCTCGGAACGAACGGCGTTCTGAGCACGATCGCGTTCGGCACCTGATAGACGGCCACGTCGCTATCGACGTTGCCCATGTGCCCGATCATCGGCACCGACGTCGTCGGCAGGACCTCGTTGGCACCCAGGAAGGTGGTCCCCGGAGAGACCGTCAGCAGGTTCGTGCCGAGCGCGTCAATCGTCGCTATCAGCTTCGCCTGGCTCGATGACGAAACGCCCACGACGGCGACCATCGCCCCGATGCCGATCGCGATCCCGAGTGCCGACAGAGCGGCCCTGAGCCTGCGGGTTCGGAGCCCCTGAACCGCGACCGCGAACAGCTCGCGCAGTGGCAGCCGCGCCGCGTCGGCCCGTCCTCGCCTCGGCAGCGCGGCGCCGGCCGTGGTCATGAGCGGTCGTCTCCGACGATCTCGCCGTCTCGCATCTGGATCCGCCGTCCGAACGTCCCCGCGACGGTCGCGTCATGGGTGATCAGCACGAGCGTCGCCCCGTCGGATGCGAGCTCGTGCAGCAGCGCGACGATCTGTCCTCCGGACTTCGAGTCGAGGTTGCCGGTCGGCTCGTCGGCGAGGAGGATCACTGGCCGCTTGACGAGCGCGCGGGCGATCGCCACCCGCTGACGCTCGCCGCCCGAGAGCTGCGGCGGACGGTGGGTCATCCGGTGGCCCAGACCGACGCGCTCGAGCGCTTCGCACGCGGCCTCGCGTCGCTCGCGTCCGCCGGCGCCCGTGTACAGCATCCCGGTCGCGACGTTGTCCAGGGCGGTCATCGAGTCCTGGAGATGGAACGTCTGAAACACGAATCCGATCTGATGCGCGCGCAATCCAGCAAGCTCGCTATCTGAGGCCCGGGCGACGTCACGCCCCGCAACCACGACGGTACCGCTGGTCGCGCGCTCGAGCGTGCCGAGGATCGTCAGCAGCGTCGTTTTCCCAGACCCAGACGGCCCGATCACCGCAACCCGGTCCCCGCTCGGGACCTCGAGCGTCACCCCGCGCAGGGCCCACACGTCGCCGGCGTACTCCTTCTCAACCTCATCAAGCGTGAGCGCGGGTATGTGGGCGGCCGGCGCACTCATCCCTGTGAGTCGGTGACCTGCAGACCCGGGTAGATGCCCGACCCGAAGATCTGCACGAAGCCGGCCGCAAACAGGCCGGTCGTGACCGGAATCAGCTTGTGAGGCTCGGCGGCCTCCTGCACGGCGTAGCTGCTGCCGGACGTCGCCACCAGCGCGGTAACCGGCACCGACAGCACGTGCTTGGCCTTTGCCTTCTGAAACTCGACGCTCACCGCCGCCTGGTCGAGCCCCGCCCCCGGCTGGTGGCCGCTGAGCGCGATCGTCACCGGGATCGTCGACGACGAGCCGGAGCTGCCGCCCGCGCCGCTCCCGCCGCCCGCGCCGCCCGCGGCGCCCCCGCCGTTGCCCGAGTTGCTCGACGTCTGGGCAACGCGGCTGACGGCCGTGATCCTGCCGTGGACCTGTGTGCTGTCAGGCATCTCGACGATCACGTGCTCGCCGACTGTGGCCTCACTCTGGAGGCTTGCGTCGAGGTCGACGGTCACCACCAGCTGAGTCGAGGTGGTCTGGAGGATTGCGGACGCCGACCCGCCGCCACCGCCCCCGCCGCCACCGCCGCCCCCGCCCGTGCTCCCGCCCCCGCTCGTGCTCGCATCGGAGTTCTTCGAGGACGACCCGGCGTTGCTGCTGTGGTGGTGATGCGAGGCGGGGTGGTTGTGTTGGGACGTTGGCGAGCGATGATTGGCCTTGAGCTGCGCGACCTCGGCCTTGAGCAGCGCGATCAGCGCCGCGAGTTCCTTGTTGGAGGGCGCCCCCGTGGCACCGGAGCCGGTGCGTGGCTTCGTCCCCGGTTTGGTCGTCGGCGTCGGGGCCGTCGTGGTCTGGCACGGGGTCGTGGTCGTTGACGTGCTGGTGGTGGTCGTCTGCGAACTGCTGCTGGTGGTCGTCGTCGGGCACGACGAGGTGAGGCTCACGAACTCGGGGCGCGGGCCGGCATACGGCACGCTCGCACTGGTCCCCGACGAGGGCGAGCTCGAGCCGCCGCCGTTTGACCCGAGCGTTCCGTCGACCGTTGAAATCAGCTGCGGCCCGGGCAGGAACACGACCTGCCCCAGCGTCAGGGTGCCCGTCGGCACCTCGCCGAGCGACTCCTGGAACAGCTCGACCCCATCCGTGGTCGCCGTCTGCCAGGTATCGTTGACGACGATCCCGTCGGCGTTGAAGCCCAGCTTGACGAGGTTGCGGTTGAGCTGCAGCACGTCTGGCCCGTCGGTGATCCCGGGGCTGAGCGTCCGGTACGCGGGGGTGGTGCCGCTCATCAGCGTCACAGGCTCACCATCGATCCTGTACAGCGTCCCGCCGGGCCTGATCTCCTGTCCGACGTTCGGCAGCCAGGTGATCGTGCCGCTCAGCCGGTTGTAGACCGTCTGCGGGTTGCTGTAGCTCAGCGTGCCCGATTCGGTATCGGTCTCGGTCAGGGTTCGACGCTCCACGGTCGCGGCACCGGAGGCGGTCGCATCATTCGCCGTCGCATTCGAGGGCGACGAGCCTGAGCTGACGACGACCCAGATCACGATGCCGAGTGCGACAGCCAGCGCGAGCGCGGCTCCCATCCGGGTTCGCCTGCGCCCGTTGAGGATCGAACGCAGCCGGGGCCTACGCATCGGCCCACTGCGACGCAACTACAACCGGCTGGACCGTCTGCACGTCAAGCTCTCCTTGGGCTGATCTGGACCGTGAGCGCCACCAGGTTGTACGACGCGTGTGGTAACACGGACGTAACGCTGTTATGCCGCTGTTATTGCATTTCGGGCATCCTGAGCCGCCAATGCGCAGCCCGGGCTACATCCCGCGTGAGCGCACCACGATCAACGGGCCGACCCGTAGCAGGAGCGTTGAATGAGGGTGCTGGTGGTCGAGGATCATCCGCGGCTCGCTGCGACTGTCGCGACGGTCCTGCGGCGCGAGGGGATGGCGGTCGATGTTGCATTTGACGGACGCGAGGCGCTCGCCCGGGCGACGTTGACCAACTACGACGTGATCGTGCTCGACCGCGATCTCCCGGGCGTCCACGGTGACGAGGTCTGCAAGCAGCTGACGGCCGATGGAGCCATCAGCGGAGTGCTGATGCTGACCGCAGCGGGCACGCTCGAGGACCGTGTCGAGGGACTCACGATCGGCGCCGATGACTACCTCTCAAAGCCATTTCACCTCGCCGAGCTGGTAGCCAGGGTCCGGGCGCTCGCCCGGCGGGCCCGTCCGGCGCTGCCGCCGACGCTCGTGCACGGCGACCTCAAGCTCGATTCGGCCCGGCGCGTCGTGACCAGAGCCGGCCAGCCGCTGTCCCTGAGCCCGAAGGAATTCGCCGTCCTCGAGCTGCTGCTCGGCGCCGACGGGGCCGTCGTCTCGACCGAGGAGATCCTGCGGCGTGCCTGGGACGACGCGACCGACCCGTTCACCAACACGGTCCGGATGACAGTCAGTCGCTTGCGGGCTAAGCTGGGCGATCCCCCGGTGATCGATACCGTGACTCCCGTCGGCTACCGGATCGGCACACCGTCGTGACCAGCCACAGCCCGCGTGTCGGCCTGCTCCACAGGCTGCGCCACCCGAAGACCACGGTCCGCTGGCGACTGACGCTGTTGTACGCGGGCCTGTTTCTGGTCTCCGGGGCCGCGCTGCTGGCGATCACCTACACGCTCGTCGAACATGCGACGTTCGACTACCAGACGGCCTTTAGCACGGCAATCGCTCACCAGGGTGCGGGTGCGGCCTCGGCGGGCCCGCCCCCGAAGGCGCTGTTCAACGTCCCACCACCACAGTCGCTTGCGCGCCGCAAACGGGCCACGATCTCGGCGCCCCCGACGATCCAGCGGCTCCTGAAATCACCCAACGGACGCAAGGCGATTCTGTTCGCGGGATCCCAGCAACGGGTCGCCGATCTCCATCACCTCATATTCGAGTCGAGCATCGCGCTGGCGATCATGGCGCTGGTCTCGGGGGCGTTGGGGTGGCTGGTGGCCGGACGCGTGCTGCGCCCGCTGCGCACGATGACCAACGCGACTCAGCAGATCTCCGCGGCCAACCTCAACGAGCGCCTCGCGATGGATGGACCCCCGGACGAGCTGCGCAAGCTCGCCGACACGATCGACGGATTGCTCGAGCGATTGGAGGGCGCGTTCGACGCCCAGCGACGCTTCGTCGCCAACGCGTCCCACGAGCTCCGCACGCCGCTCACCGCCGCCCGCGCCCTGCTGGAGATGGTGCTCACCGATCCCCACGCGACCGTCGAGACCTTCCGCACGACGTGCCGGCAGGTGCTCGAGGAGGGCGAGCAGCAGGAGGAGTTGATCGACGCGCTGCTGGCGCTCGCGCGCGGCCAGCGAGGGCTCGGACACCGCGAACCTCTGAACCTGGCCACGATCGCCGGCGAGGTCCTGGACTGCCATCGCGACGACGCACTCGCCCACGGCCTGCAGCTGGAGTCGACGCTCGACTCGGCACCGATCACGGGCGACCGCCGCCTGGTCGGGCGGATGGTTACGAACCTGGTCGAGAACGCGATCCGCCACAACATCGAGCACGGCCGGGTGCGGGTGTGGGTCGAGAACGACTCGGGCGAGGCGACGTTCGCGATCGCCAACACCGGGCCGGTGGTCCCTGCTGACGACGTGGATCGGCTGCTGCAGCCGTTCCAGCGTCGAGCGCGCGAGCGGGTCGGACAGGGTGACGGGTTTGGCCTCGGGCTCTCGATCGTCGCTGCGATCGCCCAGGCTCACGACGCGGCGCTCGATGTTCGCCCCGGGATGGACGGTGGCCTGCGCGTCGAGGTCCGTTTCCCGCGCGCGCGAGAAACCGATCCGCAAACCCCGCCCAGCGACGACCCCCGGCTGCTCGAGCCGGCCGCGGGGCAGCTCGCTCTGGCTCCGCCCGGGGCGGCCGCCGTCGCCCGGCGCTGAGCTGTGGAGCAAACTGCCCGCGGCGCATGCCCGGAGATCGCCGGCGCGGGATATGCCGGGCCGACGTCTGGGTACCAGGATTGCCGATCGCGCCTAACACGGTGGTAACGGCGTTATCGCCCTGTTATGCGGCTTGACCTACAACTGGCCTTCCGAGTGACCGGCTCAGCGAACAGCCATGTCCACCATCCCGGTCGCCGTACGCTCGCACTCGGGCTCGCGGTGGCGGCGGCGTGCGTCGCGCTCGCGGCGTGCGGGTCCTCCTCGAAGACGTCGAAGATCAGCGCCGCCTCGGGTTCGATGCTCGCGTTCGCCGAGTGCATGCGAGCGCACGGCCTGCCGCATTTCCCGGACCCGATTCCGAGCGGCAGCTCGGCGCCCCCAGGCGCCGACATGGTGTTCGGGTTTGCCGTCGGCCCCGGGACCGGAGTCAACATTCAATCCCCCGCTTTCCACTCGGCGATCCAGTCCTGTCAGAAGCTGCTCACCGGCGGTCGGCCGCGACCGGGCGTACCCGCGACCCTGCGCAGCCAGCTGGTCGCCCACGCACAGTGCATGCGCGACCACGGTGTGGCGGACTTCCCTGACCCGAAGTTCCCGACGAACGGCGGGATCGCCACCTTCGACCCACCGGGCGTCAACCTCCAGTCACCCGCCTACCGGGAGGCCACGCAAGCGTGTGGGCAGTGACTATGGGTAGAGGACCAGCTTGTAGGCGCAGTAGGCGAACAGCAGTGCCACCAGCGTCCACGTGATCGGCCAGCTGATCGTGCGCCAGAACGCGGTCTCGAAGTGGCCGACGAACAGCACGTAGCCGAAGATCCCGACCAGCAGAACCGCGTACAGGATCAGCGCCACACCGACCGGCGGCGCCAACCCGACAACCGGCGCGACCACGAGTCCGAGCAGCAGCCAGATCGTGATCGCCAGCACATCCACCGACAGGCGGGTCCGCTGGCGTCCGACGATCGTCATGAAACCGGCCGCGCCAACGAGCGCCGCGGCCATGAAGATCCCGAGCTTCCAGTGCGAGCTGAATCCGAAGATCGCGGCCATCAGCTTGCCGCCGCACCAGAGCAGGAACGGGTCGATGAAGCTGACCACGACATAGCAGGCGAACATGTCGACCGTCGAATCCCACGGGTTCGCGAACACCGGCCGGGTCGGGGTCAGCGCCGCCCGCAGCGAGGCGGGCTGGAGCGCTGCACGCAGCGAGCCGGAGCTGTCTGGTTCTGGTTCGGTCGTCAAGTCGTCTCCTCGGGGCGAATCGTAGGGAATCTCGCAGCGGCTCGGTGGCCCAGTTCGGCTCTGGCCGGCCGGGCGCCGGCGCGGCTGCGGTCAGCCCGCTGCCCACTCCTTCGCGGCTTCGAGCTCGTCGAGCCCGTACAGCCTGTGGAGGCCGTGGAAGTCAGTTCCGATCATGTACACGACCCTCATCTCCCCAGAGTCGGCGGCCGTCCGGAGCGCTGGCATCATTGCGTCCGTGTAGTCCTCGCGCGTCAGCTTGCCGCTGGAGCGGAATCCAAGGACTCCGTCGGGCATCCCCTCGAGGCGCTCGACCGTCACTCTCCGCCACCGGCGTGGTTGGCGGTCATCACCCCGCGCTTGGATCGAAACGACATGATCGACCCGACCGATAGGCACGACGAGATCGAGAACGCCGAGCATGCCGACGCGATCGAACCGATCGACAGCACCGAGCCGACGGAGCCGATCGAAAGGACCGAGCCCTTGGAGCCGATCGAGAGCAGCGAGTTGTCAGACCAGAGCGACAGCTTCGAGGTTTCCGAAGAGCGCGGCACGGAACACATCCTAGTTGAGCGGTGTGTCATCGAAGGCACCGCTGGGGTGCCTTCGATGCGACACCCCCTGGTAGGTTGGCCGCTATGCCCGAGGGAGTGCTGCACTGGGACGCCGGCTGGACCTGGTATCGGGTCGACGGCGAGCTCGACGCCGACGGACCGGCGCCGCTGATGATCCTCCACGGCGGACCGGGCGCCGCGCATGACTACGTCGAGCCGATCGCCGAGCTCTCGAACACGGCCGGGCGCCCGTGCGTCCTGTATGACCAGATCGGGTGCGGGAGATCGCAGCACCTGCCCGACGCGCCGTCCGAGTTCTGGACCGTCGAGTTGTTCCTCCGTGAGCTCGACGCGCTGCTCGAGCACCTCGGAGTGTCGGGGCGCTACCACCTGCTCGGCCAGTCGTGGGGCGGCATGCTGGGGATGGAGCACGCGCTGACACAGCCCGCAGGGTTGCGCGGTCTCGTGATCGCCAACTCGCCCCCGTCGATGGAGCTGTGGGTGGCCGAGGCCAACCGCCTGCGCGAGCTCCTGCCTGCCGACGTGCAGGAAACCCTGCTGCGCCACGAGGCCGACGGCACCACTGACAGCCCGGAGTACGAGCAGGCGGTCAACCGCTTCTACGAGCGCCACCTGTGCCGGATCCCGTTCCCGGACGCACTCCAGCGCACCTTTGCCCAGCTGGCCGAGGACCCGACCGTCTACCACACGATGAACGGGCCGAGCGAGTTCCACGTGATCGGGACGCTCCGCGGCTGGGACATCACACCCCGCCTCGGCGGGGTCGCCGTGCCGGCGCTGGTCATCTCCGGCGAGTACGACGAGGCGACGCCGGTCGTCGTGCAGCCGCTGGTCGAGGCTCTAGCGGATGCTCGCTGGGAGCTGGTGCCGGAGACCAGTCACTGCACCCATCTCGAAACGCCCGAGCAGTTCCTCGAGCTGGTCGAGGCGTTCCTCGTCGCGCACGACTGACGCTCGGTTCGGCTTCGCCGCCGCCCCTGGCGTGCGGCCTGGCCTACTGCACCTTGCCGCGGGCGGCCACCGCCCACTCCTGCTCGACGCGTCCGTCGCGGTGCGCATAGATCACGTCGTGGAGGTTGATCGTGGTGTCGATGTGTGACGGTATGAGTGTCACTCGGTCACCGATTGACAACTCACGCCGCGCGGCCGAGGTGGTGAGTGTCAGCGTCCCGTGCTCGTCGCCGGCGTTGTGGTAGGACCAGCCGAGCGCATCCACGATCCGGGCCTGCCCCGAGTCGTCGGAGAGCGTCTTCAGGCCGGCGTCGATGATCGCCCGGTCCGGGGTCGCGTGGCTGATGACGGTCGCGATCGCGACGAGTGCCGACCTGTAGGGCAGACCACCGGTTTCGAGATAGTCGACGTCCATGAACGCAAACGATCCAGGCTGCACCTCGGTCACCGCCTCATTCTGCATGCAGAACTCGGCCGTCCCGGTGCCGCCGGTCGTCACGACCTCGACGGTGTGGCCGCCGGCCCGCAGATCGGCCGCGGCCTGCGCGAGCCGATCCATCGCGCCGGTGCACAGCTCGCGGCGCTGCAGCTTGTCCCTGATGTGCTGCAGGTTGCCCTCGTAGCCCTGTAACCCGATCAGCTTCAGATGCGGCAGATCTCGAATCCGGTCAGCGAGCGGCCCTGCCTCCTCGGGCGCGACGCCACAACGATTGTGCGCCACGTTGACGTCGATCAGCGTCTCGATCGGGTCACTCAGCGCGGCGTCCAGGGCGTGCGCGCCCGCCCACGAATCGACCACCACGCGCAGATGCGCGTCGGGCCACTGCTCGCGCAGCCGCGCAAGCCGCCGGACCTTCACGGGACCGATCAGCTCGGTCGTGATCAGCAGGTCGTCGATCCCGGCGTCGAGCATCACCTCGGCTTCACCGAGCTTGGCGACGCAGATCCCGATGGCGCCCGCATCGAGCAGCAGCCTTGCGACCGCGGGGCTCTTGGCCGTCTTCAGATGCGGCCGGACGCGCACGCCGGCGAGCCGCTTCATCAACAGCGAGACGTTGCGCTCGAACACGTCGAGGTCGACAACCAGGCACGGCGTATCGAGCTCGTCGATCCGGGTTGCGTCCACCGGCTCAACATACCTCTGTTGGCGCGAGCAGGCGCGACGTTGACGGGCCCTGCGATCCACCGGGCGCGTCCAGCTACGATCCGGAGCCGATGAGCGACTCATCGCCACCGCTCGGGACCGGGGGCGAGTCCGAGCGGCCCCTCCCCGCGCCGTCCAGCCCCAGCACGCCTGACCTGCGCGCATCCGACGCCGAACGCGAGCAGGCCGTCGATGCCCTCCGTACCGCAGCCAGCGAGGGGCGGCTCGACGTCGACGGGCTCGAGCAGCGGCTGCGCTCGGCGTACACCGTCGTCACCCGTCGCGAGCTCGAGTCGCTGATCGCCGATGTCACCGTCGTGCCGCTCGGCGCCACGCGCCCCGCGACCGCGTCATCGTCCAGCGGCGTCACGGTCCGCGAGGGTCCCGGCGGCACGCACTGGATCGTGTCGATCATGGGCGGCGATGACCGGCGCGGGCGGTGGCGGGTCGGCAGCCGCTGCAACGTGGTCAACGTGATGGGCGGCAGCGACGTTGACCTCAACGACGCCGAGCTCTCCGATCAGGTCACGCAGATCAACGTCTACTCGGTGATGGGCGGCGGCACGGTCCGGGTTCCGGACGGGGTCGACGTCCAGGTGTCGAAGTTCGCGTTGATGGGCGGCAACGATGTCCGCCTCGGCGATCAGATCCCGCCGCCCGGCGGTCCGCTGATCCGCGTCCGCCTGGTCTCGATCATGGGCGGCAGCAGCGTCCGCCGAGGGCGCAGACGCAGCCGTTCCGAGCGCGCTCTGCGCAAGGGCGACGGTCAGCAGATCGAATCCGCTCGTGATGACGAGCGGGACGGCTAGCTCGAAGCGCCAACGTCGCCACGCACCGCCCATGCCCGGGCGGACAGCGTGAACGGTCCGGGCGGATTGCCGAGCCGGTCCGAGCACGCGGCCCGCAGCGCATCCTGGCGCTCGGGATCGAGCGACACGCAGTACTGGCCCGCGGGTCCAGTCCCGGTCAGCAATCCCAGCCAGAGATCATCGAAATCCGAGTAGCGCGCCTCGACCACCAGCGGCCCGGTGGTCACCTCGCTCAGACCCGCGCGCTGCCATAGCTCCGTCAGTGAGTCGGGATCCGTGTAGCGCAGCACCCGCGCCTCGTCAGCTGCATCGGGGTCAAGCTCAAGCGCCGCGTCCCAGAACGCCCGCAGCATCTCCATCCCGCCGCCGTAGTCCCAGGTGCAGGCGGCGACGCATCCGCCGGAGCGGGCGACACGCCGCAGCTCCCCGAGCGCCTGGTCGGCGTCTTGCAGAAAGCTCACGACCAGCTGCGCCAATGCGGCGTCGAACGAGCCGTCCGGCCACGGCAACCGCTCGGCGGGGGCCGTGCGCGCATCCACTCCTGCGAAGCGCTGCGCGCAGGCCTCGACGAATGCCGGTGACGGGTCGACCGCAGCGGTTCGCTCGGCTCCCGTCCGGTTCACCAGCTCGCCGGTCAGCGCGCCCGGTCCGCAGCCGACGTCGAGCACGCTTTGACCAGCCTGCACGCCGGCGAAGTCGGCGAACAACGGCGCCAACTGACGCGAATAGCGCCCCATATAACGGTCATAGGAATCGGCCGAGACTGAGAAGCTCATTGCCGCCGGCGACAACCCGTCAGGACGTCGGCCAGTCGTGGACCGGCTCGTTGCTGTGCATGAGCTCGCGGTAGAGCTGGGTCATCTGCCGCAGCGCCTCATGACGGTCGATCCGTTTGTCCGCGTACAGGTGGTGGAAGACCTCGCTCTGCCATGCCGCGCCGTTGCGCATCGTCACGCAGCGGCGCTCGATGATCGAGAGCAGCCGGTCGGCGTCGGTCGACAGCACTCCCCAACGCCGCAGCCCCTCGTGTGCGAGCGGCAGCAGCCGCCGCAGGACAAGTTCGGCAGCGGGCACTTCTCCCAGCCCGGGCCAGTAGACGCGCGCCTCGATCCCGTCGCGGGCGCCGAGATGGAAGTTCTCCTCGGCGGCCGAGAACGACATCTGTGACCACACCGGCCGCTCTTCGTCGGCGAGCACGCGCAGCAGCCCGTAATAGAAGGCGGCGTTCGCAAGGATGTCGACCACGGTCGGGCCGGCCGGGAGCACGCGGTTCTCGACCCGGAGGTGGGGCTGGTCGCCGACGACGTCGTAGATCGGGCGATTCCAGCGGTAGACCGTGCCGTTGTGAAGCCGCAGTTCGGCGAGCCCAGGGACGTCGCCGCGTTCGAGCGTCTCGAGCGGATCCTCGTCTTCGCAGATCGGCAGCAGCGCCGGAAAGTACTGCACGTTCTCCTCGAACAGATCGAAGATCGAGGTGATCCACCGCTCGCCGAACCACACCCGGGGACGGACGCCCTGGGCCTTGAGCTCCTCGGGACGGGTGTCGGTGGCCTGCTCGAACAGCGCGATCCTCGTTTCGCGCCACAGCTCCTTGCCGCAGAAGAAGGGCGAATTGGCGGCGATTGCGACCTGGACGCCGGCGATCGCCTGGGCCGCGTTCCAGTAGTTTGCGAACCCATCGGGGTCGACCTGCTGGTGCAGCTGCACGCTCGTGCACGCCGCCTCGGGCGCGATCGTGTCCGCGAGCGTCGAGAGGCGCTCGACCCCGTTGATCGAGATCTCGAGGTCCTCGCCCCGGGCGGCGAAGATCTGCTCGTTGAGCAGTGCGTAGCGAGGGTTGGCACTGAACACCTCGGCGCGGAGATGGTCCGGTCCGATCGTCGGCAGGATCCCGATGATCATCATGTGCGCGCCGACCGTCCGCGCGCGATGCTCGGCATCGTTGAGGCTTGCGCGAGCCGCCACCTCGAGCTCCGAGAAGACGCCGCCGTCGAGCAGCCGCGGAGCGATGTTGATCTCGATGTTGAACCGCCCCAGCTCGGTCTGGAAGCTCGGATCAGCGATCGCCTCGAGCGCGGCCGCGTTGACGAGCGCCGGCTCGCCGACGTCGTCGGTCAGGTTGAGCTCGATCTCCAGCCCGAACGATCGAAGCTCCGGATGGAACCGCGCCTCGGACAGCATCCGGGCGAATACGTCGAGGCTTGCCCGGACCTTTCGTCGGTAACGCTGGCGATCTTCGCGGCTGAAGGTCTTGGCGCTGACCTGCTGGCCCACGCGCACAGTATTGAGGACGGTGCGCCCGGAAGCCACCCCCGCGCCCGCACTCTACGCGCCGGCGCGCGGGTAAAGTCGGGCCATGGCTGTCAAGCGCGGCATCTATCTGGCGCCGTTCGACGAGCTCGTCGAGCCGAATCTGCTGGTCGAGCTGGCGCAGCGAGCCGAGGCGAACGGGTGGGACGGCTTCTTTCTCTGGGACCACATCCGCTACCAGGCACCGGTCCAGGCCGTTTCAGATCCCTGGGTCGCGCTGGCCGCGATCGCGTGTGCGACCGACAGGTTGCGGATCGGCCCGATGGTCACACCGTTGTCGAGGCGGCGGGTGCAGAAGCTGGCTCGCGAGACGGTGACACTCGATCACCTCAGCCGCGGCCGGCTGACTCTGGGCGTCGGCCTCGGGAGCACCCGCAGCGGAGAGCTGGCGCCGTTCGGCGAGGTCGAGGACGCGCGCGAGCGCGCGCAACTGCTCGATGACGGCCTTCAGCGGCTAAGCCGCTTCTGGGGTGGCGAGTTCGCGCCGCCTCCGGTGCAGCAGCCCCGGATCCCGATCTGGGTCGCCTCACGCTGGCCCAACCGGCGGCCGCTGCGCAGGGCCGCGCGCTGGGATGGTCTGTTCCCGATCGAGCTTCCCGATCCCGACGCGTTGGTGGTGCTCGCTGACGAGCTCCGCGCGTTGCGCGGCCCCGATGCCTCGAACGCCTTCGACCTCGTGATCGAGGTCGCACCCGGAGACGAGGTCGAGCCGTGGGTCGCTGCCGGCGCGACCTGGGTGGTGACCGGCTTCGGGTCACAGCCGCGCGAGGCCGACGTGCGCGCCACGATTGACGCCGGGGCACATTAGCCAGGCGGTGGCCAGGCCGTAGTCGGGTGGTCGGGCCGGGATGCAGTCCGGGGTCTGGTGCGCTCCGGCAGCCCCGCGCCCATGCAAAACGTGGAAAACCGCGCCCGCGAGGACGGATCTTCCACGTCTATCGCGCCCAGCGGGCACAACGCGGAAAATCGGGACGGCGCGGGCGGCTTTCCACGCAATCCGCCCGGGCGCGGGGGGCAAACCCCCGCGGGGCCGGCCAGGGCGCAGCGCGGCGCCCGCGGGCACCGGCGCGCGTCACCCCCCGCCAAGCGGACGCGGCGCCGCGATCTGCCACGCGAACGCCAGCGGCGATGACGCGGTCAGGTCGATCGCCGGCTCGACCGTCGAGTAGGACTGCACGTTGTCGCGGAACACGGCCCCGTGGCCGTTGAAGCGGGCGAACGCGTCGCCGCCGTGCACCGGGCAGCGCCGCATGTGGTCGAGCAATCCGGTGGTCGCCGCGTTGCTGGGCCCCTCGACCACCGCCCCGGCAAGCACCGTCCCACGACCGTCAAGTGATCCGGCGATGTTCGCCACCTGGTGCTGGGGACAGTCGGGGAACGTGGTCCCGTCGCCGATCGCCAACGACACGCCCCACGCGTTTGCCCCCAACACGTTGCCGAGCCACCGGACGGCGAGCGTGCGATAGAAGCCGTCCCCGGTCAGGCTCGCGTACTCGCTCGCCATCACCGACAACCCGAAGCCGTGCGACGCGGTGTCCTCGACGTTCCACGGATAGCCGAAGTGGAACGGATCCCGGCGGCCGATCGCCTGAGCGTCCGCCAGCTGCCGCCGCAGGTCGGCCAGCAGCGCCCGCCGGCCGACGGCCAGCCCGTGCGGGTCACTGAACCGGGCGAGCGCGCGAATCAGCTCGTAGTGGGCCAGGCCGCTGACGTCGTACAGATTCAGCGTGTCGGCGCTGCCGCGACTGTGCGTGATGTAGGCGCGCGCCCATCGCGCCGCCTGGCGCAGGTAGTAGAGCCCGCGCCGGTGGGGCAAGCCGCCGGGCAGGCCGCCGCCCTTGAGCGCGTCGGCGAGCTCGACCGCCCCCAGCTCGAGGTCATCGCGCCATTGGGTCTCGGGGTAGAAGTCAAACGGGATCGCGGTCAGCAGGTTTCCGCGGGGATGCGTGTCGGCCAGCCCGAAGATGTGCTCGCCCGCTCGCAGGCAGCGGGCCGCGAGACGACGGTCGGTGCGCCGGAAGACCTGGAAGCAGAGGCCGAACGCGGCGGCGTCGCGGCCGGCGAGGTTGGGACTGACCGGCGACCCCGGCGGTCCGGCACGGAACACCGGGCGGTGGCGGATGTAGCGATACAACGGGTTGTTGCCGCCGAACTGATCGTCGTCCTGCGGCAGGCGCCAGATGTCGTGGTCGGAGATCGTGTGGCTGTTGCCGTCGCCGATCCCGACCTGGTAATAGAGCGTTCGGGTCCGGTCGTTCCACATCTTCAGCAGCCACTGCACTCCGAATCGCGCCTCGCGCGTGAAGTTCGACCCCCTCGCCGCCCCGCCCATCTGCGCCGGGAAGTCGCGGACTCCGGTGAGCAGCAGCGAGACCGTGTAGCTGGTGGTCTGGACGAACTTCAGGTAGTCGCCGGCATCCCACCACCCACCGGCCGCGTTGATGAAGCGGCGCAGCGGCTTCAGATCCCCCTTGAAGGCGCCGTTCTCGTCGACCTTCGGCGTCAGGTACGTCCGAGCGTGCCGGTCATTGAGGTGGCCTGGGGCCGTCCGGAGCGCCGAGCGGATGAAGTCGGGACCGTCGCGCTCGTTCTCGTAGAACGTCAGTGCGTTGTGCAGCGCGCCGCCGTACACCCGGGCGGGCGCGTCAATCAGGAACCGCGACGACGACGCCGGTGCGGCTCCGACGACGTCGATCACGTATATGCCCGGTGCCGTCAGAGCATCGAAGTCGATCGCATACACCCACGGGTAGCGGGCGCTCCACCGCCCCAGCGAGTGGTCGCCGACCGTTCCCGCCAGCACGGTCAAACCGTCGGGGACCCGCCTGACGGTGTATGTCGCGCCCGGCTCGGCCACGCTCGAGAGCAGGTAGGCCCGCTTGCTCGACGCCAGGGGATAGCCGAGCTGGTTAACGCGCACGTACGCAGCATGCGCGGCATTCCCGGCATGCGCGGCATGCCGAACGTGACAACTCCGCGCACCCACGTCCGATTTGTCGCAAGTCGCGCCTCCAGCCTGCAACCGGTGACAAATCCGGCCGGCGCAGGCGGGTCTGTCACACCGTGCATGCTCGCGAGCCGCGCATCCCACAATCCGAGCCGACGCCGAGGACCCTGCCGTGCGAGCGGGAGCAGCCGCTCCGGCCCCAGCGAGGAGCAGCGCGGCCACGACCACCCCGATGCCAAGCGCCCGCCTCACGAGGTCAGCGTCACCTTGTGAAGCCCATGCGGATGATCGAGGTCGACCCCCCGCAGCTCGCCCAGGCGCAGGGCCGCTGCCTGCCCGGGGATCACCGCGATCATCGGCGCCACCCACTCGGCGAGGCCCGAGGCGACGCGCACCCCGATGTCCGCCGCCGCAACCAGATCGTCGTCGTCGGAGACCGCCACGCTGAGGCCGCTGCCGTGGCGCAGCAGGTCGAACGCCGCGCGGTCGGGCTGGGCACGGCCGGCGGTGCTCACCAACCATACGGCTCCCGAGGCCCCGAGCGCCGCGATCGGGCCGTGCACCAGCTCGGGCGGCGAGAACGCCTCGGCGGGGATGCCGCTGAGCTCACGGATCTTGAGCGCCGTCTCGAACGCGGTCGGGAACTGGAGTCCGCGTCCGAGCGCGGTCACCAACCCGGTCTGGTCAAGCCGATCAAACCGGCTCCGCTCGGCCAGCTGCTCGGAGACCGTCGATGAGACCAGCGACGGCAGGCGCTCGAACCACCCACTCCACGCCTTCTCGGTCCCGGCACCGCACGCCGCGATCTGCGCGATCGCATGCAGCGACGCGAGGTAGGTCTTGGTCGCCGCTACCGACCGCTCAACCCCGGCCAGCAGCGGCACCACGACATCGGCAGCGGCGGCCAACGGCGAATCGAGATCGTTGGTGATCACGACGGTCGGTCGGCGCTGGGCCCGCGCGACCGCGACGACGGCGGCGATGTCAGGCGAGCGGCCCGACTGCGAGATCGCCATCACCGCGCCACGACGAAGGCGTGGCGGCGAGTCTCCCGAGTACAGCCACGGCGCAGCGAGCGCGACCGGCATCCGCGACTGCACCCCGAACAGGTACTGGGCATAGCGGGCCGCGTTGTCCGAAGTCCCACGCGCCGCGATCACGAGATAGTCGACGTCATCGGAGCGCAGGGCATCGGCCGCCGCGCGCGCCTGTTCCCAGCCCCGTTGACAACGCGCAGCGAGCACGTCGCCCTGCTCACACAGCTCCTGCTCAAGCCAGCTGGGCGCCATCGAACCCACGGGGACGGACATTAGTGATCGTTAGCAACCCTTACAAGTCGGATAATTCCACCCTTGACGGAGATCCGCCGAGCTGGTTATAGTGGCGCTCCTCGGAAGGGTTCCTAACTAAATTGCCTCGGCCGGCTGCCGGCGGCGAGTCACCGAGCAACACCTACGGGGCCGCGCAGCGCGCACGCATGCGCGTCCCCCGCAGCGACTCAAGGAGCGTCAGATGCGACGTAGCGCGGCACTGTTGGCGATCATCCTCTCGGCGCTGGCGGTGGCCGCCTGCGGCGGCAGCAGCTCAGGCGCGAGCAGCGGCGGCGCCCCGGCCCAGTACAACGGCAAGCCGGTCACGATCACGTTCTGGAACCCGTTCACCGGCCGCCAGCTGGCGGTCATGAACAGCGTGATTGCAGACTTCCACAAGCTCTACCCGAAGATCACGGTCAAGAGCCGCGGCGGGATCACCGACGACAACATCGTCGCGGCGATCCGTGGCGGCAGCCCGCCGGACCTGACGATGTCGCAGTCGGCCGACAATCTCGGCGAGTACTGCGGGACGGGCGCCTGGATCAACCTGGGGCCCTACATCGAGCGCGACCACGTCAACCTCAATGTGATGCCGCCCGCCGTGCGTGGCTACACCCAGTTCGCGGGCGACCGGTGCGCTCTGCCGGACCTCGCCGACGCCTACGGCCTCTACTACAACAAGGCGATGTTCGCCAAGGCCGGGATCACGTCCCCGCCGAAGACGTTCAACCAGCTGACGCAGGACGCCGAGAAGCTGACCCAGTTGAACCCCGACGGGTCGATCAAGGTCGCCGGCTACGTGCCGACCAGCTCCTTCTACGAGAACGCCGCCGCGCATTACGCGCCGCTTTGGAACGCGCAGTGGGACCAGAACGGCAAGTCGTCGCTGTCCAGCGATCCGGCCTGGGCTGACTACATGCGCTGGGAGAAGCAGCTGATCACCTTCTACGGCACGAGCAAGCTGGCGCGCTTTCTCTCGAGCGCCGGCGAGGAGTTCTCGCCCTCGAACGCGTTCGAGACGGGCAAGATCGCGATGCAGCTCGACGGCGAGTGGCGGGTCCAGTTCATCAACTCAGACCACGCCAACATCCAGTACGGGACCGCCCCGGCGCCGGTTCAGGACAGCCAGCCCGGGCTTTACGGTGCCGGTTACACGACCGGCAACGTGATGGGGATCCCGAAGGGCGCGGCGAACCCGGCGGCGGCCTGGCTGCTGGCGAAGTACCTCGCGTTCAATACCGGCGCGATCGAGAAGTTCGCCAACGGACTCGGCAACGTGCCGACGATCACCTCGGCGCTCAACGATCCGGTGCTGGCCCATAACCCGCAGTTCGACACGTTCCTGAAGATCTTCGCCAACCCGCACACGTCGACCGATCCGAACACGGCGATCGGCTCAGCCAATCAGGAGATGCTCCAGAGCTTCCAGAGCAAGTGGGAGGATGGCTCGGTGCCGTCGTCGGGACTGGTGTCGGGTCTGAAGGGCGTCGATTCACAGATCGACGCGCAGGTGGCGAACTCGACCGCGGGCGAGAAGGCCCCGTGACATCCGCGGCCGCGCCGATGCAGCCGAGACCGAACAGTTGAGCACCGCCGCCCCGACCACGCCGTCCGGGTACGCGCTGCCGCCGATCAGCCCCGCCCGCCGCAGCGCAAAGCGCAAGGCGGCGTGGCGGCGGCGGCTGACGGTGCTGCTGTTCATGAGCCCGTGGATCGTCGGCTTCACCGTGTTCTTCGGTTATCCGTTGGTCGACAACGCATACCTGTCGTTCACTCACTACGACCTGCTCTCCAACCCGGTCTGGATCGGGCTCGCCAACTACAAGTACCTGTTCGGCGGCGACGCCGAGGTCTGGCCGGCGGTCTCGAACACGCTCTGGTTTCTCGCGATCGCGGTGCCGCTCCAGGTGCTGTTCGCGTTCGGGATCGCGGTCATGGTCACCCGCGCGAAGGCCGGGGTCGGGATCTTCCGGACGATCTTCTACCTGCCGACGCTCGCGCCATCGGTCGCGGCGACGCTCGGGTTCGTGTTCCTGTTCAACCCTGGCACCGGCCCCGTCAACACTCTGCTGAGCAAGATCGGGATCACCGGGCCGTTGTGGTTTCAGTCACCACACTGGGCCAAGCCGTCGCTCACGCTGCTGAGCCTGTGGGGCATCGGCAACGCGATGGTGATCTTCCTGGCGGCAATCCTCGACGTCCCAAAGCACCTGCACGAGGCCGCCGAGCTGGACGGTGCCGGGGCGTGGCGGCGGATGTGGCACGTGACCCTGCCGACGATCAGCCCGGTGATCCTGTTCTCGATCGTGATCGCTGTGATCCAGGGCCTTCAGTACTTCGACCAGGCGTACGTGGCGAGCACGGTCGCCCCACCAGGTGCGGCCGGCGGCGCCGGCGACAGCTCGATCACGCTCGGCTACCCGGACGGCTCGACGTTGTTCTACCCGCTGCTCCTCTACCAGCAGGGCTTTCGCTACTTCAACATGGGCTATGCGGCCGCACTGTCGATGCTGCTGCTGGTCGTCTCGCTCGCGGTCACCCTGTTGGTGCTGCGTCACTCCAGCCGCTGGGTCCACGCCCAGGGGGATGCGCGGTAGATGGCGACCGCGGTCGAGGCACGGACTCCGGTCGTCCGACGGACGGCGCCGCGCGCGGTCAGGCGCAGGCGGCTGCTGATCGCGGTCGCAGACCACAGCATCCTGATCGTGCTGGCGATCATGTTCATCGCGCCGTTCGTGTTCATGGTCCTGACCGGCCTGATGACCAACGCCCAGTCGCTGACCTCGAAGCTGTGGCCGCAGCCGTTTGACTTCCACAACATCCTGCAGGTGTTCAAGGAGGCGCCGATGCTGCGCTACGCCTGGAACACATTCCTGTACGCGTCATTGGCGACGATCGGCCTGGTGCTGTCGAGCGTCCCGGTCGCCTACGCGCTCGCCTGCCTGCAGTGGAAGGGACGCAACCTCGTGTTCATCGGGGTACTGGTGTCGATGATGCTGCCGCCGCAGGTGACCGTGATCCCGGTTTACGTGATGTTCGCCCACCTGCACCTGGTCGGAACGATCTGGCCGCTGGTGATCCCGAACTGGTTCGGTGACGCGTTTTCGATCTTCCTGCTGCGCCAGTTCTTCATGACGATCCCGCCCGAGTACGCCGACGCCGCGCGGGTCGACGGCTGCGGAGAGTTCAGGATCATGATCTCGGTCATCGCCCGGCTGGCCAAGCCAGCGATCGCAGCAGTCGCGCTGTTCAGCTTCCTGCTGTGCTGGAACGACTTCTGGGGTCCGCTGCTGTACACGATCGAGAACCCCGCTCACTGGACCTTGTCGGTCGGGCTGGCGCAGTTCCGCAACCTCTACACGGTCAACTGGAACCTGGTGATGGCGGGAACGGTCGTCTTCATGGCGCCGGTCATCCTGCTGTTCTTCTTCGCCCAGAAGGCGTTCGTCGAGGGGATCACGCTGACGGGGGTCAAGGGATGAAGCTCGCGGTGATCGGCGCCGGCTCGACCTACACGCCGGAGCTCGTCTCGGGGCTGATGCGAGAGCGCGAGCGGATCGACGTGCGCGAGCTCGTCCTGCACGACATCGACGGCGAGCGGCGCGAGATCCTCGGCGGCCTGTCGCGGCGAATCCTCGACCGCCAGGGGTTCGCCGGCTCGCTGGACGTGACGGGCGATCTCGACAGCGCGCTCGAGGGAGCCGGCGCCGTGCTGATCCAGATCCGCGTCGGGGGCCAGGCCGCCCGGCTGCGCGACGAGACCATCCCGGCTGCCTGCGGCTGCGTCGGCCAGGAGACGACCGGAGCCGGCGGTCTGGCGAAGGCGATGCGGACCGTGCCGGTCGTACTCGAGATCGCCGCGCGCGCGCGCGAGCTCGCCGGGCCCGATGCCTGGATCGTCGACTTCACCAACCCGGTCGGGATCGTGACCCGGGCGCTGCTCGACGCCGGCCACCACGCCATCGGACTGTGCAACGTGGCCATCACCTTCCAGCGCACGATCGCATCGAGGCTCGGCGTGAGCCCGAGCCGCGTGCGGGTCAACCAGGTGGGCCTCAACCACCTGACCTGGATCCGCGAGGTGATACTCGACGGCCGGGATATCCTGCCGCAGCTGCTCGACGAGCATGGTGAGTCGCTCGCCGACGAGGTCGGCCTGCCGCGCAGCCTGCTAGACGACCTCGGCGCGATCCCGTCCTACTACCTGCGCTACTTCTACAGCGAACGGGGCGTCGTCGCCGAGCAGAAGCTCGAGCCGCCCCGGGCGCAGGTGGTCGCCGAGATCGAGCGCGAGCTGCTGGACATGTACTGCGACCCGGCCCTGACCGAGAAGCCGGCATTGCTCGACCAGCGCGGCGGCGCCTACTACAGCGATGCCGCGACCCAGCTCGTCGCCTCGCTGGTGACCGGCGGCGATGACGTGCAGGTGATCGACGGGCGCAATCGCGGCACGCTCGCCGGCCTCGCCGACGACGACGTCGTGGAGGTGCCCGCGAGGATCACCGCCGACGGCCCGGTCGCCCTGGCGCAGCGACCGCTGGCCCCCGAGCTCCTCGGCCTCGTGCAGCACGTCGCGGCCTACGAGCGGCTGGCCGCGTCGGCCGCCGCGACCGGTGACCGCGACACCGCGCGCCTGGCGCTGCTGACCAACCCGCTGGTCCGGGATTACGAGCTCGTCGACCCATTGCTCGACGAACTGCTTGCGACCCAATCGCAGGTGAAACGATGAGCGCGGACGGCGTCGTGCTCGCGGTTGACGGCGGCAACGTGAAGACCGACCTGACGCTCGTCGACACCAGCGGCAGACTGCTCGCGCTCGTGCGCGGCGGTCAGAGCTCGCCTCATTTCGTCGGCACCGACGGCTGCATCGAGCTGCTCGAGAGCCTGCTCGCGCAGGCGTTCTCCGAGGCCGGCCGGGACCCGGTGTCGGCGGCGTCGGCGCAGATCATGGTGGCCGGCGCTGACCTGCCCGAGGAGCTCGCGGCGCTGCGGGCCGAGATCGAACCACTGGGCTGGACCGAGCGGCTGATGATCGACAACGACACGCTCGCGCTGCTGCGATCCGGCACCGACCGCGGCTGGGGCGTCGCCGTCGTCTGCGGCGGCGGGATCAACTGCATCGGGATCGCGCCCGATGGCCGCGAGCTGCGGTTCCCGTCGCTGGGCGCGATCACGGGCGACTGGGGCGGCGGTTATGACGTCGGGATCGCGGCGCTCACCGCCGCCGCGCGCAGCGCCGACGGTCGCGGACCTCAGACGATCCTCGAATCGGCGGTGCCGGAGTACTTCGGGCTCGTCGAGCCGTTCGACGTCGCCCGTGCCATCCATCTCCGACAGCTGGCGGGCGAGCGGCTGGGCGAGCTGGCGCGGGTCGTGTTCCCGGTCGCGGCGCAGGACGGGGTGGCAGCTTCGATCGTCGAACGCCTCACCGACGAGATCGTCGCGCTCGCGTCGGTCGCCGTGCGGCGGCTGGGCCTGGCCGGCGAGACGCCCGACGTGGTGCTCGGCGGCGGCCTGATCAGGGCCGCTTCGGCGGAGGCGATCGAGCGGGTCGCGGCCGGAGTGCAAGAGGTCGCGCCTGAGGCGAAGGTGCTCGTCGCTGCCACCGCGCCGATCGTCGGCGCCGCCCTGCTGGCGTTCGACGATCTCGGTCTCAACTCGACGGTCGTCGCGCGGGCACGGGCCGAGCTCGACGCGGCGTTCGCTCGGATCGAGGGTGACGGGCTGCGCGACCTGGGTGGCCGCCCGACCGACAACGTCAGAGGCGCCCAGGCGCTTTCAGAGGAGCAACCATGGCTGAGGTGAGGTTCGAGCAGGCAACGCGGATCTTCCGAGGCAACGACGTCCCGGCGGTCGACCGGCTCGACCTGACGCTCGCCGACGGCGAGCTGCTGGTGCTCGTGGGCCCCTCCGGATCGGGCAAGTCGACCGCGCTGCGGATGCTCGCCGGGCTCGAGGAGGTCGACGCCGGCGCGATCTACATCGGCGGCCACGACGTGACCGACATCCCGCCCAAGCATCGCGATATCGCGATGGTGTTCCAGAACTACGCGCTGTATCCGTACATGGACGTGCGGTCGAACATCGGCTTCCCGCTCAAGATGGCCGGAGTCCGCAAGGCCGACCGCAAGCGTCGCGTCGACGAGGCCGCCGAGATGCTCGGCCTGACCTCGCTGCTTGACCGCAGGCCCGCGCAGCTCTCGGGCGGTGAGCGCCAGCGCGCCGCGATGGGGCGCGCGATCGTCCGCAACCCGCAGGTCTTCCTGATGGACGAGCCGCTCTCGAACCTCGACGCGAAGCTGCGCGTGAAGATGCGCGTCGACATCGCGCAGCTGCAGCGCAACCTTGGCGTCACGACCCTGTACGTGACCCACGATCAGGTCGAGGCGATGACGATGGGGGAGCGAGTGGCCGTCTTGCGGGATGGGCGCCTTCAGCAGTGCGGCCCCCCGCGCGAGCTCTACAACCGGCCCGCGAACCTGTTCGTCGCGGGCTTCATCGGCTCGCCGGCGATGAACCTGTGCGCGGCGCATCTCAACGGCGACGGCGTCGCCGACCTCAACGGCGTCCCCGTCAAGCTCGCGCCCGAGGCAGCGGCCGCCGCCGCCGCGCGCGGCCTCCACGACGTGATCGTCGGCCTGCGGCCGGAGTCGCTCGAGCTCGACCACAGCGGTGGAATCCAGGCTCGGGTCGAGGTCGTCGAGGAACTCGGAGCCGACGCGTTCGCGTTCTGCGTCGCCGAGCTCGGCGGCGAGACGGAGACCAGGCTGATCGCGCGAACCGACTGGCGCCGGCCCCCGGAGCGCGGCGATCACGTGGCGCTCGTCCCGCGGCCCGGCGAGGCACACGTGTTCGATCCCACGACCGGCGAGCGGCTCGGCGCGCAGTGAGCGGAGCCCAAGGCTGATGTCCGCCACCCCAGCGCTGCTGCGCGCGCTCAACGAGCGCACCGTGCTCGAGGCGATCCGCACGGCGGCGCCGATCTCGCGCGCCGAGCTGTCGCGCCGCGTCGGGATCTCGAAGCCAACCGTTTCGCTCGCGCTGCAGTCGCTGCTCGACGCGCAGCTCGTGAGGCAGGTCGAGGACGATTCCGTCAAGCGCCGCTATGGCGCGACCCTGTTCGAGGCTGTCCCCGAGGCGCGGCTGGTGCTCGGCCTCGACATGGGCGGGCGCTTCCTCCGGGGGGCGATCTGCGATCTGCACGGGGACGTCAGGGCTCGCCAGGATGTCGAGACTGGCGGCGCCGACGTCTACGAACTGCTGGACGCGTCGGTCGAACTGCGCGAGCAGCTGGTCGCCGCGAGCGAGCTGGCCCCCGAGTCGATCGACGGCGCAATCATCGGCGTGCCGGGCGTGGTCGATCCGTCGACGGGCGCCGTCCATCTGGGCGAGAACGTCGCCGGCCTGGAGGACGTTCGGATCGGGCCTGAGCTCGAGTCCCGGCTTGGGGTCACCGTCTCGGTTGAAAACGACATCAACCTCGCTGCGGTCGGAGAGCAGTGGCGCGGTGTCGGGCGCGGGGTCGAGAACTTCGCCTTCCTCTCGGTCGGGACCGGGCTCGGCGCCGGGCTGGTGATCCGGGGCGAGCTTCACCGGGGCCACAACGGCGCCGCCGGCGAGCTTGACTTCGCGCTTGGCGCCGCCGACGGCGACCGCTATGACCCGTGCGCTCAGGCGCTCTCGGAGTTCGCCGCGGCAGCGGCGGACCGTCCGGGGATCACGACCGCGCTCGAGGCCCCGTTCACGGTGCCGGCGATCTTCGGTGCTGCTCGGGCCGGGGATCCGCTTGGCTCCGCGGTCGTGGCCGAGGCTGCAAGACGGATCGCGCTGCAGATCGCGCCGATCGCCGCCGTCGGCGATCTCGAGCTGGTGGTGCTCGGCGGTGGCATCGGCGCCAATGGTGATCTGCTGCTGGCGCCGATCCGCGGGTTGCTCTCCGAGCAGCTTCCATTCGCTCCCCGGGTCGAGGTCTCGAGCCTCGGCGATGCCGCGGTGCTGACCGGCGCGCTGGCGATCGGGCTGCGTTCGGCGCTCGACAACGCGTTCGCTCAGCGCTGACGAGCGGAGCTCACCGGAGCTCCCGGGGAACTACGCCGCGGCGGCGGTGGCCGCGGACCGGGCCTCGCGCAGGTGCTCGTGGACGAGACGCACGACCGTGGCGCCGTCGCCGACCGCGGATGCCACGCGCTTGATCGCGCCCTCGCGCACGTCTCCGGCCGCGAACACGCCGGGCATGCTCGTCTCGAGCGGCAGCGGCTCGCGCTCGAGCTCCCACCGCGGCGACCCGAGCTCGAGCAGGTCACGACCGGTGATCAGATAGCCCTGCCGATCGCGGGCGATCTCGTCGCCGAGCCACCGGGTGTGAGGCTCGCCGCCGATCATGATGAACAACGCCGCCGCTCGCACCTGCTCGGTCGCGCCCGTCGAACGGTCGGCGAGCTCGAGGTGCTGCAGCGTCTCGTTTCCGCCGCCGTCGACGACCTCCGTCCGGTTGCGGACAACGACGTTCGGGGTCGACTCGATCGCCCGGATCAGGTAGCTCGACATCGAGCTCGCAAGGCTCTCTCCCCGCACGACCACCGTCACCGAGCGGGCGTGCTTGGCCAGATGGATGGCCGCCTGGCCGGCCGAGTTGCCGCCACCGACAATGAACACATCCTCGCCCTGCATCGCCCGACTCTCGCTCACGGCGGCGCCGTAGAAGACCCCCGAGCCGATCAGCGCCTCGAGCGCCGGCACTCCCAGCCGCCGCCATTCGATCCCAGTCGCGATCACGACCGTCTGCGCACGGACACAGCTTCCGTCGAGCAGGCGGACGACGCGCGCGTCGCCCTGTCGCTCCAGTGCCACGGCCTGCTGGGCGAAGACGATGTGGGCGCCCATCAGCCAGGCTTGCTCACAGGTCCGCTCCATCAGCAGGCCGCCGCCGATGCCGTGGGGGAATCCCGGGTAGTTGCGGATCAGCGGACTTGTTCCCGCCTGACCGCCGGACACGGTCAACTCGAGCAGCACCGTCTCCAGTCCCTCCGACGCCGCGTAGACGGCCGCCGTCAGCCCGGCGGGGCCCGCACCGACGATCGCCAGCTCGCACTGTTCGACGTCGTTGACCACGTTGACGCCGATCTCACTCGCGACCTCGGCGATCCCCGGATCGATCATCACGTGGCCGTCGTGGCGAATGACGACCGGCAGCCGGGTAGCGTCGGCGCCGGCCTCAGCGAGGAGCCGCCTGCCCTCCTCACCGTCTGCCGGATGAAAGGTGAACGACAGGCTGAAGCGCATCATCACGTCGCGCAGCTGAAGCGCTCGCGGGTCGCCCTCGGCGGCGATGATCCGGAACAGCTGGTAGTCGGGCTCCTGCTCGCGGGTCCACGAGGCCAGGTAGGTACTCATCGCGCCGTACAACAGCGCGTCATCGGCCCACGGCCGCACGATGTGAAAGTCGGCCCGCCCGAGCGTCATGGCCTGCACGGCGGGACTCGTGGACGAGTAGTCGCGATCGACCAGCAGCACCCGCTTGGCCCCCGGGTGGACCGCGTGCATGCGAGGCAGGAAGTCGGATGCTGCCTCGTCGACGAGCAGCAAGGCGACCGATTGACCCGTGTCGGCCATCGAACTCAGGACCTCGAGCGCCCGCTCGGGCGACGTTTCGCCCCGCACAGCGAAGTCGCTGGCAAACCGCCGGGCCAGGTCAGAGACGAGCGTTTTCAGCGAGCTCTGATCATGCTCGACGATGAACAGGACCGGGAGAGTCGCCGCATGCGCCACTGTTAGGACTGTACCTAACAGTCTGATCGCGCCGCCGCGCCGCCTGGCACGACCGGCGCCGGCGTCAGGCGCTACAACATGAAACGATGCGAGGAGGCGTTGGATGACCGCTGCTGAGGGCTGACCGTTGGGGTTCTTTGGCCGCGACGTCGAGGACGACGGCGCGCACTCCGAGTCGCTGGCGCGGATTGAGGCGGGAGGGATCCCGCCCAAGGCACAGGAGCGGTTGCAAAGGCTCGCAAGCGATGGCTCGCTGTTCACGAGCGCGCTGTCGGTCAACGAGTTCGCGCTGTTGAACCGGCTCGGGCCCCGGCCGCTCGCACAGGTGATGGGTGCCAGCGTGATCCGAACCGGGTGGCAGTACCTGCCACCACTCGAGCCGGGCGTGACGTTCATCAGCAGCTCTCCGTACGTGCCGACCCCGACGGGCGTCGCGCGTCAGAACATGTACACCGAGGCCTCGTTGTCGCAGGTCCGTAACTACAAGTGGCGGACCGAGGTGGTGTGCGAGCTCGATGTGCTGACCGCGGCATGGAATCTGGCCCGGCGGCGCGCCCTGAGCCGGCTTGTGCAGGAGGCGCTGGAGGTAGGCGCCGACGCCGTCGTCGGCGTCCGCCTGCGCCGCGGCGAACATGACCTCGGCAAGCGGACGATCGAATATGTGGTGACCGGGACCGCAATTCGATCTCCGACCTCGACCGGCACCGACTCTCCAACGCTCAGCGATCTGTCGGTTCAGGATTACTGGCGTCTGCACGGCGCCGGCCATGAACCGGCCGGGCTCGTCGCCACGACCTCGATCGTGTTCGCCTCGCCGCCGCGGTCGACCCGGCTCCGCCGGCTGCGAACGACGGCCAACAACCAGGAGCTGGAGGAGCTCAGCCAGGGCTTCCATCTCGCGCGCGAATCGGTGCGCGTCAACCTCCGCGGCCAGGTCGGTGAGGCCCGCGGGACCGGCGCCGTCGGCGTCGAGTTCTCGCACTCGGTGCACCACGAGCGGATCGGCCTGGCCTCGTCGGTGCAGTCGAGCGACCAGCGCGGCTGGCACGTGGGCCGTTTCGGCGTGCCGTACCGCGTCTCCGGTCACGGCGACGCGGAGCGTTCAGGATGGGTGATCACGATGCACGCCGCGGGCACCGCGGTCCGGCGCCGCGAGCACCGCCACGCAAGATCCGAATCCGATAAAGACAACCATGCGGATGGGAGTCAGTTGACCGATTACGACCCAAAATCGCTCGAGGGCATCCCCGAGTCGGGCCGCGAGCGTCTGGAGCAGAATCGCGAGGGTCTCTACACCTCGGATCTGAGCGTCAATGAGTTCCTGCTCGTCACCGAGGCCGGGTTTGATCCCGTCGGTCTGGTGGTCGGCAGCTCGATCTTCCACATCGGCTTTCAGGTCACCGGCCCGACCACGAGCCGGGAGCTGGACGTGCTCTCACAGGCGATGTACAGCGCCCGCCATCTCGCGATGACGCGGATGGAGGAGGAGGCCGACCAGCTCGGCGCCGACGGGATCGTCGGCGTCCGGCTCGACATCGGCCGCTACGAGTGGGGCGCGAACATGGCCGAGTTCATCGCGATCGGGACGGCCGTCAAGCACCGCGACGGGGTCCTTCACCGGGCGCCGAACGGACGGCCGTTCCAGAGCGACCTGTCGGGCCAGGAGTTCTGGACGCTGCTGCGCACCGGTCACCGGCCCGGTCGGGATGGTGATGGGCAGCTGCGTCTACCACGTCGGCCGCCGCGGCCCGCTGCGGACGTCGCCCAGACCGGCCGCAACGTCGAGCTGCCGAACTTCACGCAGGCGCTTTACGACGCCCGCGAGCTCGCGATGCAGCGGATGCAGACCGAGGCGCAGGAGCTCGGCGCCGAGGGCATCGTCGGCGTCTCGCTGTCGGAGACGCAGCCACGGCTGGGGGAGCCACGTGATCGAGTTCTTCGCGCTCGGCACCGCGATCGTCCCGACCGAGCTCGAAGGGCACGATCGAGCCCCCCGATGCCGGTGCTCGACCTCAACGACCGCTGACGGGTCACGTGGTGCAGCGCGTCGACGTGCTGATCGTCGGAGCCGGCCCGGCCGGACTCGCGACCGCCGCTGAGGTTCGCAGGCACGGTATCGACGCCACCATCTTCGAGCGCGGCGATTTGGTCGCGACGCGGTGGCGCGGTCGCTACGACGGGCTGCGGCTCAACACCTGGCGTGCGCTGTCGCGGCTGCCCGGCACGCCGCTGCCACGGAGCGCCGGACGGTACGCGTCGCGCGATGCCTTCATCTCCTACCTCGAGGACTACACCCGCAACAACGGCCTGAGCGTCAGACACGGGGTCGAGGTTCAGCGAGTCGAGACAGGCCCTGACGGCGGCTGGCTCGCGCGCTGTGCCCAGGGGGCCTTCGAAGCGCGGTGCGTGGTCGTGGCGACCGGCTGGGACGCCGAGCCGCAGCTGCCGGCCTGGGCTGACCGGTCGTCGTTCAGTGGCGAGCTCTTGCACGTCGCCGCAGTCAAGGACCTGGCGCGGTTCGCGGGCAAGCAGGTGCTGGTGGTCGGCGCCGGCAACAGCGGCGTCGACCTCGCGGGACTCCTGGTCCGCGCAGGCGCGGGCATCACCGTTTCGATGCGCACGCCGCCGAACATCTTCCCCCGCGACTTGCTTTCGATCCCGCTCGGGCCGATCACGCTCGTCGCCGAGCAGCTTCCGAGCTGGCCGAGCGACCTGATCGGCCGGGCGGTCCAGAACCAGCTCTACGGGGACCTGCGGCCGTACGGGATCCCGCGAGCTCCGCAGGGGTTCCTGACGCGCTTTCGCAACGGCGTCAACCCCGCAGTCGATGACGGGTTCGTCGCAGCGCTCAAGGCCGGCCGCGCGCAGGTGGTGGGCGAGGTCACCCGCCTGACGCGGGACGGCGCGATCCTGGCGACCGGTCAGCTGCTCCCAGCCGACGCGGTGATCCTGGCGACCGGCTACCGGCGCGGGCTCCAACCGCTGGTCGGCCATCTCGGCGTGCTGACCGGCTCAGGGGCGCCGCGCTTTGACCGCGGCGCACCCGGTGACCCAGCCAACCCCGGTCTCTACTTCGCGGGCTTTCAGGTCGCGCTCAGCGGCCAGATCAGGATGGCCGCGATCCACGCCCGCCGGATCGGCCGGGCGATCGGCGGCGCTCAGGACCTCGTGCGACGGAGCAGCGCCAGCTGAGCGCCGATCGCGACCGCGAGACTGGCCACGCCGATCGCGGCAAGCGTGCTCCAGCCGCCCGACACTCCGCCGACGATCAGCACGATCAGGCTGACCGCCATCAGGCCGATCGCCAGCATGGAGCGACGTTCCGAGGTCATGGCCGTCTAGTCGGCCGGCGGGTCGCGTTCTTGAGGCCTCGTGCGGGCGTCGCGGACTCACCGGGCGACCAGACCCCCCGGGGCCGAGACACAGCTGCAAACATCGACGGGCATGCACTCGGGAGACGTCAGCGCCGCGTGGGAGGACAACGCACAGCAGTGGCTGGCATGGGCAGGGACCCCCGACCACGACGTCTACTTCTGGAAGCTGAACCTCCCCGCGCTGCTGGCGCTCCTCCCGGCGGCCGGGACGCGGACGCTCGATGTCGGCTGCGGCGAGGGGCGGCTCGGCCGGATCCTGGCCAAGGCCGGTCATCGCCTCAGCGGCATCGACAGCTCGCCGACGCTCGCAGCGGCGACCGAGCAATCAGGCGCCTATGAGGAGATCGTGTGCGGCGACGCCGCAGCGCTGCCCTGGCCCGCGAACCATTTCGATCTCGCAATCGCGTTCATGAGTCTCCAGGACATGCCCCGACCGGCAACCGTGATCCGCGAAGTCGCCCGCGTCCTCGAGCCGTCGGGGTTGCTGCTGGTCGCAATTGTCCATCCGCTCAACCGCTCCGACGCGGCGCTCGCGGAGTACTTCAATCGGCGGCGATTCGTCGACGTCGTCGAGCGGCGGGGACGCGAGATGACGTTCGTGGGGATCGATCGCCCGCTCGAGAGCTACACGCTGGCGCTCTCCGAGGCCGGTTTCGTGATCGAGCGACTGCGCGAGCCGCGCCCGACGCGAGCGGACGCAGCGGGCGCCCCCGAGCTCGCCCCGGCGCTCGACAAACCGTTCTTTGCCCAGCTGCGATGCCGGCTCGATAACGCCGACCGCTGGCGCTCGGCGACCCCGATCCTGGAAACCGAACGGCTGGTCCTCGAGCCTTTGCGGCTCGAGCACGCGATCGAGATGGCACCGGTGCTCGACGACGTCGCCCTGCACCGCTTCACCGGCGGGCAGCCGCCCACCGCTGACGAGCTGCGTGAGCGCTACGCGCGCCAGATCGCCGGCCGCTCACCGAACGGACGAGACCGTTGGCACAACTGGATCGCACGCCGGCTCGAGGACCAGCTGGCGGTCGGCTTCGTCCAGGCGACGGTCGCGGACGCCGACCACACGGCTGAGCTCGGGTGGACGATCGGGGCGGAGTTCCAGCGCTCGGGGTATGCGCGGGAGGCGACCGGTGCGATGGCAGACTGGCTCGCGGCCGATGGCGCGCGCAGGCTGACCGCCTGCATCCATCCCGAGCACGAGGCGTCGCAGCGCGTGGCGCGCGCGATTGGGCTGGCCGCGACCACCGAGCTGCGCAACGGCGAGACCGTCTGGACTCGGAACGTGGCCGGAGCGCAACCACGCTGACGAGACTCGGCGGCGCGCCTGTCACCGGGCGTCGGAATGGGGCAGACTTTGTGCCTCTGGAAGGCGTCGAGGAGGGCACATGACCGAGACCACGGCAGTCGAGCAGGGCACGGTTGGGAGTTTCGTGCAGGAGTGGCTGGACGAGTTCAACGCCGCGCTCGCCAACAGGGACGCCGAGGCGGCCGCCAGCCTGTTTGCCACCACCTCCTTCTGGCGCGATCTCGTCGCGCTGACCTGGAACCTGAAGACCGTCGAGGGCCCCGAGGGCGTCCGCGACATGCTCGAGCACACGCTCGACAGCGCCGGGCCGAGCGACTTCCACGTGGTCGAGGAGCCGACCGAGGCCGATGGGGTGATCGATGCATGGCTCGAGTTCGAGACCGCCGTCGGGCGGGGCCAGGGTCTGCTACGGCTGCGCGACGGAAAGGCCTGGACTCTGCTCACCGCCTTGCTCGAGCTCAAGGGGTATGAGGAGCGCCGCGGCACGATGCGCCCGAAGGGCACCCAGCACGGCGTCCGCGCCGACCGCCAGACATGGCTCGAGCAGCGCCGGCGTGAATCGACCGAGCTCGGTGACACCGAGCAGCCCGAGGTCCTGATCGTCGGCGGCGGCCAGGGCGGGATCGCGCTTTCGGCGCGGCTGCGCCAGCTCGATGTGCCGACGATCGTCGTCGACCGCCACGCTCGCCCCGGGGATCAATGGCGCGGTCGCTACAAGTCACTGTGCCTGCACGACCCGGTCTGGTACGACCACCTCCCCTACATCAAGTTCCCGGAGAACTGGCCGGTGTTCTCGCCTAAGGACAAGATCGCCGACTGGCTCGAGATGTATACGCGCGTGATGGAGCTCAACTACTGGGGCTCCACCGAGGCGATCTCGGCGAGCTACGACGAGGCCCTGGGCGAGTGGGAGGTGGTCCTCGATTGCGAGGGCAAGACGGTCCGGCTCTACCCGCGCCAGCTGGTGTTGGCGACCGGCATGTCCGGCAAGCCCAACACTCCCCAGCTCCCCGGTCAGGATCTGTTCGCCGGCGAGCAGCACCATTCATCCGAGCACCCCGGCCCTGACGCCTACGCGGATAAGCGCGTGGTCGTGATCGGGTCCAACAACTCCGCCTTTGACATCTGCGGCGCGCTGTACGAGGTCGGCGCCGACGTGACGATGGTGCAGCGCTCCTCGACTCACATCGTCCGCTCGGACTCGCTGATGGAGATTGGCCTGCGCCCGCTGTATTCCGAGGACGCGGTCGCTTCCGGGATCACGACCGAGAAGGCCGACCTGATCTTCGCCTCGATCCCGTACCGGATCATGCACGAGCTCCAGACCCCGGTCTACGACGAGATCCGGGAGCGTGACCGCGAGTTCTACGATCGCCTCGAGGCGGCCGGCTTTGACCACGACTGGGGCGACGACAACTCCGGACTGTTCATGAAGTACCTGCGCCGCGGATCGGGTTACTACATTGACGTCGGCGCCGCGGAGCTGGTCGCCGACGGGCGGGTCAAGCTCGCCCACGGCCAGGTCGACCACCTGACCGAGGATGCGGTCGTGCTCGAGGATGGCACCCTGCTGCCCGCCGACCTGGTGGTCTACGCGACCGGCTATGGCTCGATGAACGGGTGGGCTGCCGACCTCATCTCACAGGATGTCGCCGACCGGGTCGGCAAGGTCTGGGGCCTGGGCTCGGACACGACCAAGGACCCCGGCCCGTGGGAGGGCGAACAGCGCAACATGTGGAAGCCGACGCAGGTGGAGGGGCTCTGGTTCCACGGCGGCAACCTGCATCAGTCGCGCCACTATTCGCTCTATCTCGCGCTGCAGCTCAAGGCACGCGCCGCCGGAATCCCGACCCCGGTCTACGGGCTGCAGGGCGTACACCACCTCGGCTGAGCCGGCCTTGACGACCCGCGCTCGCATCACTACGTTCGGCTCGGCGGGGCTGCTCGTCGTCGCCGGCGTCGCGTGTGCCCTGTTGGTCGGCGGCAGCGCGGGCCCGATCCTCGCCTTCATTCTGGTCGGCCTGGGACTGGTGCTGGCCACCAGCCTGCTGTTCCTCGAGGTGGGCCTCAGCGAGGACCGGGATCGTGAGCAGGAGCGCAAGGCGGCGTCGCGACGCATCCCTCGTCCCCGCCCCCGCCCGCTGGCGCGCCGGCGCCCGACGATCGAGCGCTCACGGGGTCACAGGCGCCGGCTGCGCTGAACACCGCTGGTCCGTTCAGCCCGACCGCTGAGCCCACTCGTCGGCGAGCACCGAATAGACGACGTGGTCGACGAACCGGTCACCGACCCGCTCGGATTGGCGCAGCACGCCCTCCTCGTTGAAGCCCAGGCGCAACGGGATTGCGCGGCTGCGGTGATTGCCGACGGCCGCCCGGATCTCGATCCGGTTCAGCCGCCAGATCCCGAACGCGTAGTCGACGAGCGAGCGAACGGCCGCCGTGACCGTGCCACGGCGCTGGTGTGACTGAGCGATCCAATAGCCGATGCTGGTCGACATGTTGGCCCAATCGATCCCGTGAAAGCCAGCCGATCCGACGATCTTGCCGCCGTCGACGATCGCCACCTGGAAACCCTGATTGGCACCCAGCTGTTTGCGGCTGGCCTGGATGAACTCGAGCGTCGCGCGCGGAGTCTGGCCAGAGGCCCACGGCATCCACCGCGCCAGGTGGTCGCGGTTCTCGGCGACCACTGAGTGGAGCTCGTCGACGTCGGACTCCTCGAGCAGACGGAGCGATCTGTGGTCGTCGAGCTGGATGCTGAGCACGGCTTTGAGTGTGACGAACAACGCGGCCGCCGGCCGGGCATCTGGCAGTAGAGTCCGGTCGATCCGGTCCGCCCGAACCGAGGAGGGCACGATGGCGAACCTGCTGGAGCTGACCGTCCAGGGTGACGTCGGCACGATCACCGACGAATCCAAGCTGCCGCAGATCAAGCTGATGACACCGCTTGAGCTCTACCGGCTGTGGGAGCGCCAGAACTGGGCGTCGCACGAGATCGACCTCAGCGCCGATCGCCGCGACTGGGAGTCGCTGAGCGAGTACGAGCGCGAGCAGATGCTGTACGGCCTGTCCGCCTTCTTCGTCGGCGAGGAGCGCGTCACCAACCAGTTCTCCGGGCTCGTGCTGGCGGCCGAGGACAAGCACGAAGAGGCGTTCCTGCTCACCCAGCAGGTCGATGAGGCCCGCCATGCCCAGCACTTCAATCGCCTCTACGAGGAGGTGCTCGACTTCGACGGTCAGTTCGAGGACCGCCTCGGTCGCGCCCGCACCTATCTCAGCGACTCATACTTCGAGCTGTTTGACGGGTACCTGGTGCAGGACCACCAGGCGCTGTTGACCGACCCGACGAGCATCGAGGCCAAGCTCGACTTCATCACCACCTACCACATGGTGATCGAGGGCACGCTGGCGCTGACCGGGCAGCACTTCCAGACGATGCGGCTGGAGCGGCGGGGGATCCTGCCAGGCCATCTCGAGGCCTTCAAGCGGATCGCCCGCGACGAGCACCGCCACGTCGCTTACGGGACCTGGTACCTCCAGCGCCACGCCGCGGACCCTGAGCTCGCCAAGCGGGTGCAGGACAAGCTCGTGCAGACACTGCCGGCCGCCGCCGGCGTGATCGTCCCGCCCGGGCTCGACCTCGAGGATGAGGTCGAGTACCTCGGCGCCACCCCGCAGGAGCGCAACGAGTTCGCCTATCGCGCGCTCGCGCGGCGGCTGAAGGTGATCGGGATCGGGCTGCCCGCGGTCGCCGCCTGAGCGACCCGGCCAGGCGAGCGGCGTCGCGCCGCGTTACGCCGCGAGGACCGGCCCGAGACGCTGCTCAAGCGCGGCGCGGGGCAGGGCGCCGACGATCCTGTCGACCTCCTGGCCGTCCCGGATCACGACCAGCAGCGGGATTGACTGGGCACCGAATCGAGTCGCGAGCGCAGGGTTGGCATCGACGTCGACCTTGACCACCTTCAGATGACCTGCGTGGCTCCGCGCCAGGTCCTCAAGCACCGGCGAGATCATCCGGCACGGGCCGCACCAGGCCGCCCAGAAGTCGACGATCACCGGCACCGAGCTGGTGGTCTCGGCGGCGAACGCCGACGTGTCGGCATTGATCACCCACGGCAGTGTCGCCTTGCACTTCGGGCAGCGCGGCACGCCCTGCGATATCGCCCCGACCCGGTTGCGGGCACCGCACGAGGGACACGTGATGATCGCCATGACACTCAGCTTAGAACGCGTGCGCCACTGCTGCCCAGGGTCGCATCAGCGCTCCAGCGCGAATAGCTGCCACTCGCCTGGGACGCCCTTGAGCTCGTGCCGGCCGCGATCGTTGAATTGAAACCCCGACCCGACGACGAGATCCTTGACGGTGCTCGAGACCAGCACCTCGCCGGGTGACGCCTTGGCGTTGACACGGGCGCCGATGTTTACCGCCATCCCGCCGATGTCACCATCCATGACCTCCACCTCGCCTGTGTGCAGCCCAGCGCGGATGTCGATCCCGAGCCGCTGCACCGCGGCCGTGCTCTCGCTTGCGCATCTGATCGCCCGGGCCGGTCCATCGAAGGTCGCGAGAAAGCCGTCACCGGTCGTCTTGATCTCGCGCCCGTTGTAGCGCCTGATCTGATCACGGATGATCGCGTGGTGGGTCTCTAGCACCGTGCGCCAGCGGCGGTCTCCCAGCTCCGCCGCCCGCTCGGTCCCGTCGACGATGTCCGTGAACATGATCGTCGCGAGCACCCGGTCGAGCTCGTGTCCGGTCGGCCGTGCACCGGTCAGGAACTCCTCCACCTCGTCGAGCAGCGGGTCGGTGTCACCGGCGACGATCAGGTTGTCGCTCCCCGGGAGCCGCACCAGCCGAGCGCCGGGTATGTGCTCGGCGAGGTACTCGGAGTGTCGGATGTCGATGAACGAGTCTTGGACCCGGTGCATGACGAGCGTCGGCACACGGATCGACGGCAGGACCGCGCGGATGTCGAGGTCTCCGGTCGCCTCCATGAATGGACGGATCCCGGCCGGGGTGCCCGCCGCTCGCTCAAACCGCGCCATCCACCGCCGCATCGACTCGTTGCCCACCAGCGACGGCGCGAACTGAAACAGCGAGGTGCCGGTGCCCCACGTCGTGGAGATCTCATCCATACGGACAGCGCGCTCCTCCCTCGTCGGCGCCCATTCGTAGCCCTCGCCCCGCAGCACCCGGGCGAACGCGGCGTATAGCACCAGCTGGGAGACCCGCTCGGGATGGCTGGCCGCGAACACGGCGCTCATCGACCCTCCCTCGAGCTGGCCCATGACCACGGCCCGCCCGACACCGGCGGCGTCCATCACGGCGATCACGTCATCGATCTGGGCCTCGAGGCCGGGCGGCTCGCTGACACGATCGGACAGACCGGTTCCGCGCCGGTCGAACAGGATCAGGCGCGCGAACGACGACAGCCGGTCAAAGAACCGGGTCACGGCCGGCTCGTCCCAGAGCATGTCGATGTTGCTGACCCAGGTCGGGACGTAGACGATGTCCAGCGGCCCGCTGCCGACCACCTGGTAGGCGATCAGCGCGTCGCCGCTGTCCGCGTAGCGCGTCTCCTGGGCTTCCATCGTCCGCATCTTCCCCGATCGCCACCTGAGCCTCGACCTCGACAGGGTCACCGCAATCGCCAAGGTCCTCCACCGGCTCACGGGCTGAACCGTTTTCCCCTCACGCCGGGTCTATTTAGGCGTGAATAGAGAACCGAAAGGAACACAGATGCTGAACTTTGCCCGCAGGCGATCCGAGACTCCGGCCAACGACCCGCCGCGGGATGCCACGCCGCCCGAGGGCACCGAGCGTGCGACCTTCGCCGCAGGCTGCTTCTGGGGTGTCGAGGCATCGTTTCGCGAGATCGAGGGCGTCGTCGGCACGACGGTCGGCTACACGGGTGGCACCACCGCCGATCCGACCTACGAGAAGGTGTGCTCCGGCAACACCGGTCACGCGGAGTCAGTCGACGTCTGGTTTGACCCCAGCCAGGTCAGCTACAGCGATCTGCTCGAGGCCTTCTGGTCGCTACACGACCCGACCACACGCAACCGGCAGGGCTGGGACTTCGGCAGCCAGTACCGCTCGGCGATCTTCTTTGGAGACGCCGAGCAGGAGCGCCAGGCGATCGCGTCCCGCGATCGGCGCCAGACGACCACGTCGAGGCCGATCGTGACCGAGATCGTCCCGGCCACCGAGTTCCACGAGGCCGAGGACTACCACCAGCGCTACTTCGAGAAGCACGGCGGCGCGGTCTGCGCGACCACGCTCCGCTAATCGCCTTTCAGCCTTCTTCGAGCCTCAGATAGGGCTCGAGGAGGGCTCGAAGCTGCATCCGCCCGCGGTGCAGACGGCTTTTCAGTGCCGGCTCGCCGACGTCCGCGATCTGGGCGGCGTCACGCGTCGAGAGGCCCTCGATGTCGCGCAGGATGACCGCCGTGCGCCAGTCGGGCGGCAGTTGCTCCAGAGCGTGGTCGAGGACTTGTTCGAACTCCTGACCGAGAGCCTGCGCCTCGGGGCCGAGCTGCGGGGAGTCGGGCAGCGAGACCACCGCGTCGTCGCGGTCGGGATCGGCCTGGACGGTCGCCGGCGCGCGCCGAGCCAACCGGCGCTGCGCCTCGTTGAACGCGATCCGATACAGCCAAGTCGAGAACTGCGCCCGCTCCTCGAACCGCGCCAGCCCCCGCCACGCACGCAGGAAAACCTCCTGTGCCACCTCGTCGGCCTCGCCGGCGTCGAGTCCGAACCGCCGCAGCGCGCCGTAGACGCGATCCGCGTGAAGCATCACCAGCTCGGTGAACGCGTCCTGGTCACCTCCGCGGGCGCGTGTGATCAGCTCGTGTTCTGACGTCGAGGGCGAGGGGCCGCTCACCGCGCGGTTATACCGCCTTGCCGACGGGCAGTTGAGGTGTCCGTCGGCAGGCGGGTCGGTCTGCGCGCCCGATTACTGCTCGTCCAGCTGGAGCGCGCAGGAGTTGATGCAGTACCGCTCCCCGGTCTTGCCGGGTCCGTCCGAGAACACGTGGCCGAGGTGGCCGCCGCACGCCGCGCACGTCACTTCGATTCTGCGCATTCCGAAGCTGCTGTCATCGTGGAGCTCGACGTTGGCTCGGTCGGCCGGCTCGGTGAAGCTCGGCCAGCCCGTCCCCGAGTCGAACTTCGTCTCCGATGAGAACAGCTCGGCTCCGCATCCGGCGCAGCGGTACGTCCCGTCGCTCTTCTCGTGCACGTAACGGCCGGTGAACGGCCGCTCGGTCGACTTACGGCGCAGCACGTCGTACTGAGATCGGGTTAGCTGGTCGCGCCACTCGCCGTCGGTCTTCTCGACGCGAGGGCCGGGGTTCTGGTTCTGAGTGTTGGTGTCCATGCTCGATTAGACCCTCCCGGTCGGCCTAACGGTTCAGATTCAATCGGACGGCGGCGCTGACAGATGTGCTCGCACCGCAGCCGCGATCTGGACGGCTTCGCCGCTCGGAGCCCTCACGCCAGCGAGGCCGTTTAGCGCGGCGAGCATTGCTCGCAGGCCCGCGAGCACCTTGCGGCACTCGTCGCATTGGGCGAGGTGGAGCTCGAGCCGCCTGCGGGCGTTGTCGGCGAGCTCACCGTCGAGCAACGCCGAAAACTGGTCGGGCGCCCAGCGGTGATCCTGCTCGAACGTAGCGTCGCTCATCTCAGGTGTGACCCGGATAGGTGCGCAAAAGGTTCTCACCATCGACAAAGGCAGCGTGCACCGGGTGGTCCCGCACCAGGGTCGGGTCGGGCAGGCCGTGGGTTCGTCGCAGCGTGGCGAACGGCTCGGCGAACGCGGCGAAGACCTCGCGACTCGGGCAGGTGTCGACGATCACGATGCCGTCGGGCGCGCGGAGGCAGAGATGAAGCCGCATGTTCGACGTCGGGATGTCGGCGACCATCGCGTCATACAGACGCAGCAGCTCATCAGCGTCCCCGGTGAAGGTCCAGATCGACGCGTGCATCACGGCACCCGCGCGTGATGCGTGCGGACGTATGGTCTGCGGAATCCGAGCTCCGCGAAGTGCTCGTAAGCCGGCGTGTCCATCGTCGGTGAGGGCGCCTCGATGTCGGCGATGAAGGTCGCAGCACCCCGTGCCAGCCCGTCGGCGACGATCCGCCGGCAGATCGCCGCATCCGGCTCGTAGTCGTCAGTGCTGAGACCGGGTACCGGACCATCCATCCCCAGCCAGGCAGTCCCGTCCGGTCCGATATACATCCCGCGCGCCGCAACGATCTGGCCGCTGTCGCGTGCAACGTACTGATACCAGCGGGGACGGTCTATCAGTCGTGGCAGCCACGGCCCGGTGTCGAGCCGGTAGACGCGTTGCATGAACTCCGACCACTCGTCGGCCGTCGTGCGCGTGACCTGCTCGACGTGCAGGTCCGGGCCTGCCGGTCCGTTTGCCGGCTGGTCCCCCCGGACGATCCGATCCTGGGCGTCGAACGGGTCGAGACCACGCTCGTTCAGCCAGCCTGCATATGCGGCCGGGCGGCAGTGCGGCAACTCGTTGACCAAGAACATGTCGATGCCGAACTTCCGCCACACCCCGATGATCTGGTCGAGCTCGTCCTCGGACGCCGGCGTCGTGACTCCGAGCCCGATCGCGCGGCTGAAGTACCGCCGCCCCGACGCGGCCCAGTACAGGACAAACGCACCTCCGATCTGGTGTGAGCCGACGCCGGCCGACTCGGCCCAACGTGACGGTGCCGCTGCGTACAGATCGGTCCAGGCGCTTGCCTCGGCCGTCTCAATCGCTGCGGCCTCGTGCAGGGCAACGGGTCCCGTGTCCATCTTCTTCTCCTCCCGGGCGCAATCCGGCTGTTTGGTAGACGCTCTGTCTAGATTGACCGTCCAGTCGCAGAGTACACGCTGTCGGACTTGATGTCTAGACTCGTGGTCTACGTCTGCAACACGCCCCTATCGCGCCGGCCGCCGGTCGACGCGCTCCGTCGCAACCCGACGCAAGATCGTCTCCGCGGTGCGCGAGCTGCTCGCGGCGGGAACCTTTCATCAGAGCACCGTCGACGAGGTTGCCGACCGCGCGGGGATCGCCCGCGCCACCCTGTATCAGCACTTCCACTCGCGACTGGACCTGGTCGACGCGATCTGCGACACGTTTGACGAGAACCCGGCGCTGGTCACGATCCGAGCGGTCGTCGAGCACCCTGACCCCGACACCGCGCTGTCGGAGACGATCTCACACGTGGTGCTGTTCTGGTCCTCGGAAGATGCGGTCCTCGCTCAGCTCTACGGGGTGGCTGCGATCGATCCGGCTGCCCAGGACCTTGTACTGCGACAGCGCGCCGATCGCCGCAGCGAGATGCAGCGGCTCGTCCGCCACCTCCGTCGCGCCGGGCGTCTCCGATCCGGGCTCTCCGAGCGCGCCGCGCTCGCTCGACTGATGGTGCTGACGAGCTATGACAGCTATCGCGAGCTCCGCGACGCCGGCCTGTCGGAACGCGAGCTGACCCGGATGCTGCAAGACGACGCACGCACCCTGCTGCTGTCCTGACTCTGGTACGCTCATCGGTGATGTCAGCCACACTGACAACTCAGTCGCCGCCAACTCCCGGCCCGGACGCCAACCTCGGCTACCTCTTTCGCCTCGCCTACCAACGGTTCGCCGCGGCGCTCGATGATGCCCTGGGCGACCTCGGGCTGTCGGCGCATGAGTACGGGATCCTGAGCGTGTTCGAGACCAGGCCGGAGCTCTCAACCTCCGAGCTGGCGCGCCTCGCCCAGGTGACCAGGCAGACGATGCACAGCTCGATCCTCCGGCTCGAGCGCAGCGGCGTGCTCGAGCGCCGGGCCAGGAACCAGCGCGTCGTGCTGATCGGGCTGACCGCGCGGGGTGGCCGCAAGCTGAAGGCCGCGACCGAGCGCGTCCGGGCGGTCGAGAGCGCCGCCGTGTCCGGCCTCAGCGCGGCGCAACTGAACACGGTGCGCGGCTGGCTGGCCGCTGTCGCTGCGACCGAGGCGAGCGGCCACCGATGAGCCTCGAGGATCGCATCCGCGCCGCCGAGCGGGAGCTGTTCGCCGGCCTGAACCTCGAGCTCGGCGAGTCCTTCCTCGCGCTCGACCGAACCGGGGTGCGAGTGCGGGTGCTGTCCGCCGGCAGCGGCCAGCCGCTCGTGTTGCTGCACGGAGTCTCGCTGAGCGCTGTCGTGTGGGCGCCGCTGATCGACGCGCTGCCCGGATACCGGCTACTCGCGGTCGATCTTCCCGGCCACGGACTGTCGGACCCCGTTGCCTACGAACGCGGCCAAGTCCGCGAGCATTCACGCCTGCTGGTCGACGACATCCTCGACGCGCTCGAGCTCGAGCGGGCGCCGTTCGTCGGCCACTCGCTCGGAGGAATGCTCACCCTGTGGCGCGCGGCCACCGCCAGCCACCGCATCTCGAGCCTGGTCGCGATCGCAGACCCGGCGGTCGCGCTGCCCGGCGTCCGCGTGCGGATGCCGCTGTCGCTGCTGACCGTTCCCGGACTGGGGCTCGGGGTGCTGCGCTCGCCGAGCCCGCGCCCGGTGTACCGGCAGGTCCTCGCGCAGGGATTCGGGCGCGAAGAGGTGGCAGCGGCGCCCGAGGCGATGATCGAGGCCCTGCGCCTCTCCGCCCGGCGGCCTCAGAACGCCCGCACGGTCGCATCGCTGATGCACGCGATCAATCACTTCCGCCGGCCGCGGGACGAGAGCGTCCTGAGCCGCGCCGAGCTCGCGGCAATCCAGATCCCGACGACCTTCATCTGGGGGTCGCATGACCCCTACCTCTCCCCCGCCGGCGCTCGGCCGGCGATCGCTCAGATCCCCGGCGCGACCCTCCACGAGGTGCGCGGAGGCCACGGACCGTGGCTCGTCGATCCGCAGCTCAGCGCCCGGCTCATCGCGGCCCACCTGGGCGTGGGTGTCAGCGGACGGCCATCACCGGCGCCGCCGGCGTCAGCCCGTGGCGGCGCATGACCGCGCCGACCGCCGCCAGATCTGGCGGTCCGCCGGCCGCCGCCGCGAGGACCTCGTTCATGTCTTGGAAGTACTCCGGGCCGAGCAGACCGGGCGTCGTGACCGCGAGGAATCTGGCGTCGGCGTCGCCCCGATTGTCGAACCCGTGGACCTGCCCGCGCCGGATGCAGAATGCGTCGCCGCGGCCGGCTTCACGAGTCTCACCATCGAGGGTCCAGGTGCACACGCCTTCGAGCACGTAGACCGTCTCCTCGAACCCGTCATGGCTGTGCGGAGCGGGCACCTTGGACCCGGCCGGCACCGTGCACTCGAACGCGGTCACGCTGCCATCCGAATCACCCGCCTCGACGAGGAAGTCGATCTGGATGGCGCCGACGGTGATGCTCGTCTTGCTGGGGTTGCTCATGGTCTCTCCTGATCCCGGGGCACCACATCGCGGTCCCGGGCTCGATCGCGGCTATAGGTAAAGTGACTTGACCAACATACGGGAGCCCCGTAGAATTGTCAAGTGACTTGACTGATAGTCGTGAATTCTCGTTCGGCCCGCCGCTGCTCGGCGCGCTGATGCGCATGCCGGTCGATGCGATCGGTGCCCGCATCCTTGCTGGGCTCCACGAGGTCGGGTTCACGGATCTGGTGGCTCCCCACTCCGCCATCCTGCGCTACCCGGGCCCGGAGAACCGACGCCCGTCGGACCTCGCAGCCGAGACGCACATGACCAAACAGGCGATGAACTACCTGCTCGGCCAGCTGGAGGGACTGGGATACCTGACTCGCGACACGGACCCCGAGGACCTGCGCTCCAAGCGAATCCACCTGACCGAACGGGGACGGGCTGCCGGGTACGCGATCCGCCGGATCGTCGCCGAGATCGAAGCCGAGCTCGAGCTTGAGCTGGGGCCGAAACGCCTGGTCCAGCTGCGCGAGCTGCTGGTCGCGCTCAACGCGACTGCGTTTGTGCGAGAGAGCCGCCGAAACGGCGGACTGGCCTGACTGACGCGCCCCTCTCCGCAAGCCGAGGAGTGAGGCGCATTCCGAGCCTCGCTATCGCCGCACTAACCGCGGTGATGAACCGCCGCGACCGCCTTCGCATACGAGCCGGTGCTCAGACCCCAGGACGAGTCGGTCCACTCGAACGGCAGGATCTGGGCGATGTGCAGCTTCGCCAGGCCGACCAGCGCCTGGTAGACGTAGCTCTTCACATGGCGGGGGTTGGTCGAGCCCCACGTGCCGCGCACGGATGTCCACCCGTATTCGTTGACGACCAGCGGCGTCCGACCGCGCCCGTACGCGCGCATCTGCGAGATCGCATAGCGAGTCAGCGAGATCGTCGTCTTCGGGCTGCCTCCGTAGGGGTGAATCGCCACGGCGTCGACGCGCTTGCCCGCAAACGCCTTCAGCAGGCGTGGCAGAGAGCTCTGCGTCCAGGCCAGGCCACCGGTCACGACCTTCGCGTGGCGGTTGATCTGGTGCACCGCGGTCCGCACCGCTTCATACATCCGCGCGTAGTCCTGGAGATCGACGTGCGGGCCCCAGGTGTGGTTGTTGTCGGGCTCGTTCCAGACCTCGACCGCGTTGACCGGCGTGTACGGCAGCGCGCGGTGGCTTGACCAGAACGAGCCGTGCGCGCCATAGCGCCGCATGAACGCCCTCGCATAGGCGGCGAAGTTCGAGTTCTTGGCCGGCGGCAGCGGCGTCACGAACCGCCCCGACTTCAGATGCAGCACGTGTGGCGCGTGCTCCTCGGCCCACTTGGGCGCGAACTCGAGCGTCGGCTCCCAACGGATGTGTGCCTGCGCCATCTCGCCGACGATCAGGTCGTTGTAGGCCCAGTGGTAGGTGTGACGGCCATGGACGGGTGCATGAGGCTCTGCGCCGGCCCAATCCGAATCCGCGCGTCCCAACCGACCGCCGGCCTTGTAGAGCGCCTTCAGGGAGTCCACGACCTGCGTGGATGACCAGTACCCCCGGTGCTGATTGATGAAGCCACCACCCACCTCAGCGCCGAACGTCGTCGCAGTTGCAGTTGCCGGAACGGCCAGCGCAAAAGCCAGCAGCAGAGGTATCAGGCAGCGTTTCATAAGCCTCACAGGGTCGAGGGTGGACGCCTTAAACAACCTCAGAGCCGGCACAGAGTTGCGGCCTTGCTCGAAGTTGGATCGGCGCGACCGGTGGAGCAAACGGGTCGGTGCCGCTCTCAGGATAGCCGTATCAGCTGCTACCTCGCGCTCGACGAGAGCCACGACGAGCCGACTCGAAAGCCGGCCTCGTAACCTCCGGCCTGATGAAACGCGTCGGCGTCGTGATCCACCCCACCCGGCGAGTCCAGGACGCCGTCGACGTCCTCGATCGCTGGACGCAGGACCACGGTCTCGAGCTGGTGCAGCTGCTGCGCACCGAGCAGCCGGCGGTGGCACCGCCCGGCGAGGTAAGCGCCTGCGACCTGATCGTGGCGCTCGGCGGCGACGGGACGATCCTCAAGGCGCTGCACGCGTCGGCCAAGACCGGCACGCCGGTGCTCGGGGTCGCGTACGGGAGCCTCGGCGCGCTGACGACCGTGCCGACCGGCGAGCTGCGGGCGGGACTGGACCGGTTTGCGGCCGGCGACTGGGACGGACGGCAGCTGCCGGCGCTCGCCGTCGATGGCGCCGAAGGGCGAATCGCATCGGCGCTCAACGACCTCGTTCTAGCTCGCGGTGGCGGGACCCAGCTGATCCTCGACGTGTTCCTAGACGGTGAGCTCTACGCGCGCCTGGCCGGCGACGGGATCGTGGTCGCGACCCCACTCGGATCGAGCGCCTACTCGATGGCTGCCGGTGGCTCGTTGCTTGCGGTCGGGACCAACGCGTTCGTCTGCACGCCGCTCGCGATGCACGGCGGCTCCGCGCCGCCGCTCGTCGCCCCCGATCACGGCGAGCTGACGCTCGAGGTTCATCCGGGCCATAGTGGCTTCTATCTCGACATCGACGGGTTCCGGATCGCCACCGGCGCCGAACGGTTCGCGGTCACCAGCCAGCAGGCCTACGCAACGCTCGTCGCGACCGACAGCTCACTGACCGGCCTGCCGCGGTTGCGACTCCGGGGTCTGATCAGCGACAGCCCCCGTCTGACCAGTCGCGAGCACAGAGCGCCCGGCTCGAGCTGAGGGTTCGCGGCCGGAAATCCGTGGGCGCTAGCGTTTGACGTAGCGACGATGTCAGCCGTTCAGACTCTCACCCCGGCTCGGACCATCACCGCTCCCCGTCCAGAGCCGATGGTGATGGGCCTGGTCGCGCGGATAACCGATGACGTCCAGCGCGAGCGAAGGATCCGCCGTCGGTCGGTGAAGCTGCCGCCCGGGAGCACCGCTCCAAGCGTCTCGCACACGAGGCGGATCATCGCGGACCCGCTCGGCCTCCTGCTCGAGCACGAACGCCGTTACGGGCCGGTGTTCACCATCCGTCTGCTCCACGAACCGGTCGTGTGGGCGATCGGCGCTGAGGTCAACCATCAGATCCTGGTCAGCGAGTTCGACGCGTTCCAGTGGCGCGAGGGCCGCTTCGCCGATCTGTGGCCCCTGCTCGGTGACGGCCTTCTTAACACCGACGGCCCGTATCACCGGGACTTCCGGATGCTGATGTTGCCTGCCTTCCATCGGGAGTACATCGCCGGGGTGGCGCAAACGATGCTCGAAGAGGCCCTTGCCGCCACCGAGACGCTGCAGGACGGGCAGGTGATCGAGGTCTACCACTGGGTCCGCGAACTGGCGCTCCGCATCGCGCTGCGCGGACTGCTCGGGATGGAGGCCACCGGTGGACGCGAGCACGCGCTGGCCGCAGCGTTCGAAGCGTCGCTATCGATCCATGGCGAGCCGGTCCTGCTTCAGATGCTCCCCCTGCCGAAGACGCCGCTGGCGCGGGCGATCGAGGCCCAGCGCACGCTCGATCTGGCGATGCGCGCCGAGATCGACGACCGCCGCCGGCGAGGCGATCCCGGTCACGGCGTCCTCGGACTGCTGCTGAGCGCCACCGACGACGCCGGCGAGCCGCTGCGGGCGAGCGCGGTGCGAGACCAGGCCGTCACGCTGCTGTTCGCGGGTCACGACACTGCCACGACCACGTTCACGTTTCTCGCGCACGAGCTCGGACGCAATCCGGTTGCCCGCGACGCGGTTGAGGAGGAACTCAGGCAGGTTCTCGGCGTCAGGAGCCCGACCTCCGCCGAGCTCGACGGACGGACCCTGCCGGTGCTCGAGCGCTCGCTCAAGGAGACGCTGAGGATGTACCCCGCGGCGTGGGTCGGCCCGCGGCGCAGCACGCGCGAGGTGACGCTCGGGGGCGTGGACGTGCCAGCGGAGATCGGCGTGCACTACTCGTCCTGGGCGACCCACCACCTGCCGCAGCTGTACCCCGACCCGTTCAGGTTTGACCCCGATCGGTTCCTGCCCGAGCGCGAGGTGGCGCTGCCGCGCGGCGCGTACGTGCCTTTCGGTGGCGGCTCGCGGATGTGCCTCGGGAAGCGGTTCGGCGAGTACGAGCTCCGGGCGCTCGCCACGACTCTGTTCAGCCGAGTCAGGCTCGAGCCGCTGTCGCATCAGGACCCGCGGGTCGTGACGACGCCGACACTCGGGCCGAAGGGTGGTCTGCGGTTCGTCGTCAGAAGCCGCTGACCGCCGCGCACCACCCATCTGTGATGATCGTCGAACGACCGATAGCCGAGGGTGAAGGAGGCCCGAGATGAAGATCACGGTGGTGGGGAAGGGCATGGTCGGCGGTGGGCTTGCCGACCTCTGGGAGAAGGCCGGCCACGAGTTGACCCGCATCGGTCGTGATGGCGGTGACGTCTCAAACGCAGACGCGGTCCTGCTGGCGATGCCCGGCGGCGCAATCGTGGGTGCCCTCGACGGTCTCAGGGGGCCACGATCTACGACCAGATCGCCAACATGAGCACGCCCCCAGGGAACATCTGGTGCGGGGATGACGAGGTTGTGTTCGCGATCCACCAGGGCGGGCTCGGAACGTTCTTCTACCGGATGGCGCCGCCAGACACGTTCTGACGGCTGGGCGAGGAGGGCCATGCACTCAATCTCGGACGTTGGGCTCGCCGATGTCCAGGCGGAATACAGCGCCAACGGTGGAGACATCTCGCACCTGGTCATGGGCGAGCTGATCCATGTCGGTGGTTTGCGCTCGACGCTCGACCTGGCCGAGCGGGCCCGGATCGAGCCTGGAACAAAGGGCGTCGATCTCTGTTGCCATACCGGCGGCGGAATGCGGGCGCTGGTCCGCTTCTGTTCGGTAGCTGCGATGGTGGGCGTCGACGCGACCGAGGGGGTCGTGCAGCGCGGACGCGAGATCTGCCGCTCCGAGGGCCTCGACGGCCAGATTTCGTTCGTGCTCGGCGATGCATGTGCGACGGGCCTGGCCAGTGGCGAGTTCGACTTCGTTTGGGGCGAGGACGCCTGGTGCTACGTCGAACGCAAGGACGCGCTGATCGCCGAGGCCGCTCGTCTCCTCCCGACCGGCGCAGCAATCGCCTTCACCGATTGGGTCGAGGGTCCGGACGGACTCCGGCCTGCCGCGGCCGACCGACTGCTGCGCCACATGCGCTTCCCGAGCATCCTCGCGATCGACGACTACGTGAATCTGCTCGCCGAGGCGGGCTTCGTGGTCGAAATCGCGCAGGACACCGGCCAGTTCGCGTCGCACTTCGCCCTGTACCGCGAAATCGTGACGATGCAACTTACCTACGACGCACTCAAGGCGGTCGACTACGACACCGACCGGATGGCCGCCCTCGAGCGCGAGCGGCAATTCATCGCCAGACTCGCCCAAGAGGGCAAGATCATCCAGGCCATGTTCGTCGGCCGGCGGGAGTGAGCTCCTGCACCGACAGCTCGGGCGAGCAGTCACCGCCGTTCTGCGCTTCTGTTCGCGATGGCGCTCGCGAGCGGGATCGATGCTGCCTCCGTGTTAGGTCTGCGGCCAGCCCTAATCCGCGGCGCGCGATCGCGCTGTCTCGCAAGGGCGCGCAGGAGACGACCGCCGCGTCCAGCGGATCGACCGTTCCGCCAGGATCGAAGGCTTCTCTTCGCGCTGACATTGCGGCGATAATCGAGCGCCCGCAGTCGGCACCGGCCGCGCGCCGGACGCCAGGGTTCGGGCTAACGCCGATCGGCCCTTTGGACGACACGCAGCAGCCGCCACGGCGCTCCGCGACCCCACCCATGCGTATGCACCAGCGCTACGATCGCTCGCAACGGCTCGCTTGGTCGCCGCTTCCGCTCCGTCGCGACTGAGGCGTCTCGGCCCGGCTGGCGCTATCGACTCGCGCCGAGGCAAGGGAGAAGCCTGGTGGGAGGCCTGGCCTCGGCCGAGGTGGCTGCTCGTCCCTGATTGCGGAAGTCGGGTTGCGAACGGGAAGGCAATCGATCTACCCCGCCCGCATGGGTTGGGAGCGATAAGCGGGTGGCTGACGACAAGATCGTGCTCCGGGAGAGGCGGGCGTCTCGTGCTCTGCTGAGTGCTGGTCCGATCGCGATTGCCGGCCTGTTGACGGCGCCCAGAGCTCGGTCGGCTCCGCGGGCTCGCCGGGTCGGTGGATATGGGCGCTCAGGATCGACTGGGTGGCGCTTTGTGACCGATGCGGTCGAGGAGCCACGGGAGCTTGCGCATATCGTCGAACACAATCGTGTTCGGCCCGTCGAGGAGCTCGGCGGTCGAAAGGCCGCCGGCGAAGGCCAGCACACGCATGCCGGCGGCGCGCGCGGCTTCGACGCCGGCGCGGCTGTCTTCCACCACCACAGATGCAGCCGGCTTTGCTCCCATCCGTTCGGCAGCGTGGAGGAAGAGGTCCGGGGCGGGCTTGCCGCGTGCGACGTCCTCCACACTGAAGATCCGCCCAGCGAACCGCTCGTAAAGCCCTGTCAACCCGAGCATGTAGCGCAGGTACTCGCGGGTGCCGCTCGACGCGACGCAGCTCGGCAGCGTGATTCGGTCCAGCGCCTCGAGGACACCCTCGACGGGAGCGAGCTCAGCGGCGAACGCCTGGTCGTAGAGCGGCTTGAATTGCTTTTCCCACCCGGGAGTCAGCTTGCGGCCAAGGTGAGCTTCGATTGCCGCCTCGGTGTCGCGGTCGGAGCGCCCGACGAACCGCTCGATGACTTCGTCCTCACTCAGAGGCCAGCCAAGCTCGCGTAGGACCTGCACGTCTACCTTGACCGCCAGGCGCTCGCTGTCGATGAGCACCCCGTCGCAATCGAAGATCACCAGTTCGATGGATCGAGAACCGCCGTGGGTGAGCCGACGCAGCGAGCGCTCGCCTGCATGATCCGCGCGGGCGGCCACTAGCTGCGAAAAACGTCCGGCGAGCTGCTGGTGACGGAGGCCGCATCGGTGGGGTTGGAGGCGGCTTCGTGCTCCGCGACTGCCACGTGGCAGGCAACTTGCGTCTCGCCGATCGGTGTCGGCCGGGGTGTGACCTCAGCGCACTTGTCGATCGCGTAGGGACACCGCCACCGGAAGCGACAGCCCTCGCTTGGGTTGATCACACGCGGCGGCTCCCCGGTGTCGGCGGAGACCGACTCATCCTCCTCTCGAGGGTCGACTACAGCCGAGAGGAGTAGCTGGGTATAGGGATGCTTGGGATCCGACAGCAATGTCTCCGTCGGCCCGGCCTCCACGAGATGACCGGCGTACATCACGACGATGCGATCAGCGACATAGCGCGCGCTGGCGATGTCGTGGGTGATGTAAAGAATCGAAACCCCCCCCTGGTCGCGCAGCCCGGCCATCATGTTGAGGACGCCGACGCGTATCGATACATCCAACATCGACACCGGCTCGTCGGCCAGAATCAGCTTCGGCTGTACAGCCAAGGCTTGGGCGAAACCAATCCGCTGGCGCTCCCCCCCACTCATCTCGTAGGCGAATCTGTCGAGCATCTTGGCGCTCAGGCCCACGCTCTCGCATACACGCTCGGCCTCCTGGCGACGCTGGAGGCGGTTCAAATCCGGCCTGTGCAAGGCGAGATTGCGCATGATCCCGTGGGAGACCCGAAACACCGGGTGCAACGCGCTGAACGGGTCCTGGAGAACCATCGTCACCTCGCCCCGGTACCAGAGCAGGTCCTTCCGGGAGCGGAGGGTATGGAGTGGCCGCCCGCGGTAGTAAACGTCGCCTCGGGTGGGCGGGTAGACCCGGGCCAGCAGGCGGGCTACGGTGCTCTTGCCGCTGCCGCTTTCCCCGACCAGGGCGACGATCTCGCGCTCCCGGATGGCGAGGTTGAAATCGTCGACCGCGTGCAGCACCTGCTTGTTGGCGAACATGCCACCGAGGCGGAAGTGCCGCGTCAGATCGACGGTTCGCAGGATCGGCTCGTCTGCGGCTGCAATATCCTCTTTTGACTGGGGCGCGTCGGGCATCGTCTTAGATCGCTTCGTTCACCTGCTCGGCGTACAGCAGGCAGCGCACATCAGCAGCGCCGACCCGATACAGCTCTGGTTGGTGGCTCAAGCACTCCGGCATGACCTCCGGGCAGCGCGGATTGAAGCGACAGCCAGTGGGTGGTCGAGCGAGGTCTGGTGGCGCGCCGGGAATCCCGAGCAGATCTCGGCGAGGGCCGCGGACGGACGGGAAGGCGTTCATCAAACCGCGGGTGTACGGGTGCAGGGGCCGGTCGAAGATGGCGCCGGTCCGCGCCGTCTCGGCGATCTGGCCCGCGTACATCACCATCACGCGATCCGAATAGCGGCTCACCACCGACATGTCGTGGGTTACGAAGATAACGGCGAACCCGAGGCTTCGCTGGAGATCCTTGATCTTGCTCATCAGCGATCGCTGAGCCACAACGTCGAGTGCCGACGTTGGCTCGTCCATGATCACGAGCTGAGGCGTGAAGAGCAGGGCCATGGCGATCATCGCCCGCTGGCGCATCCCGCCGCTCAGCTGGTGGGGGTAGCTCTTGAGGTGTGCAGCGTCGATTCCCACCAGATTCAGGACCTCCGCCGACCGCTCGCGGATCTCCTGTGTCGAGTGGCTGCCGTGCGCCTCAAGGGCGTCCTTGAACTGCGCGCCGATGTTCTTCATGGGGTTGAGAGCGTTCATCGCGCTCTGCATCACCACCGAGTAGTCACGCCAGCGCATGTGGCGGAGCTCATCGGGGCTGAGCCGCACCATGTCACTTCCGCGGAAGATCACCTTCCCGCCGGACACCTCGCCGGGAGGTGAGAGCAGCTGAGCCACGGCGAAAAGCAGAGTGGACTTCCCACAGCCGGACTCGCCAACGATGCCGAGGAACTCCCCTGGCTCGACGGCGAGACTGACTCGATCCACGGCGCGCACGACGCCCGCGCCCGTCAAGTACTCGACCGCGAGGTCGTCAACTTCAAGAAGAGGCTCTGCCACGCCGCCTCCTCGCCGACCGCCGCCGCTTCACGGGCCGCAGGGCCGGGTTCCCTATCTCGTCGAAGGCGTAGTTCAGCAGCGCGAAGCCGGCGCCCAGCACGGCTACGGCCGCGCCTGGCGCCAGAGCCCACCAGGGATTCCCGGCCTCGAGCGCCGCTGCCTGCTGCGCGTTGTAGAGCATCGTGCCCCACATCAGCTCGCCGCTGTTGCCCAGTCCAAGGAATTGAAGGCTGGCTGCGAACCCGACGACGTACACGGCGAGGGCCAGGAAGGACGCGGCCAGGAGCGAGGTCATGGTGGGCACGATCTCGACCAGGATGATGTAGAGCGGCCGCTCTCCGCGCACCCGGGCCGCGACCAGGAAGTCGCGGTTGCGTATCGACAATCCCTGCGAGCGCAGCTGCCGCGCCTGAAACGCCCAGCTGGTGATCAACAGCACGATCGCCAATGAGGTCACCCCAGGTGGAAGATACGCGGCAAGCAGAATCAGCAGCGGAAGCACCGGGAGAATCAGGAAGACGTCGGTGATAACCGTCAGCACGCGGTCGGTCACTCCCCCCGCGTAAGCGGCGGTCACACCGACGAGCATCGAGATGAAGGTGGCGATGACGCTCACGATCAGCGTGACCGCGAGCGTCAGGCGCGTGCTCCAGATGAGCTGGGAGAATACGTCCTGACCGATCTGCGTCGTACCGAGCAGGTGTGTCGACGACGGCAGGAGGTTCGCAGGAAAGATCGTTGCCTGCGGGTCGTCAGGCGCGATCAGTCCCGGGAACGCGGCGACGAACGCCATCACGAGCAGGATCAGCGCTCCGGCCGCCGCCTTGCGATTGCCCAGAACGGCGCGGATGAAACGCCGCGGAGCGCCGGTCACCTCGAGGTCTTCAGGATGCTCGGCTATCGCGACGTTTGAGGCGGCATCAGTCGCCATCTCATGCCTCCCGCGTCCGCGGATCCAGCACCGCCGTGAGCAGGTCCGCGATGAAGACGCAGACGAGCACGGCAAGCGTGTAGAAGAGGAACAGCCCCTGCATGAGGGGCAGATCGTGATCGGTGGTGGCCGTGTAGAAGAGATAGCCTAGCCCGGGATAGGAGAACAGGTACTCGATCACGATCGCGCCGCCTAGCACGTAGCCGAGCTGCATCGCAAACCCCGTGAGGTTGGGAAGGATCGCGTTGCGCGCCGCGTAGTCGTACATGACCCGCCGATTCGGCAGTCCCTTGGCACGGCCCGTTTTCACGTAGTCCTCCGAGATCGTGGTGACCATGTTGTTGCGCATCGAATACACCCACAGGCCCGCGGTGACGATCACCAGACTGAGGCCCGGAAGCAAGGCGTGCTTGAGCACGTCCCAGATGAACGAAACCGAGAACGACGGTGTGGCTCCGATGCTGTAGTTGCCGCTCAGCGGAAGCCAATTGAGCTTCACCGCGAAGACGTAGAGCAGCAGCAGGCCGACGAAGAAGACAGGGACGGTCGAGATGATGAACAGCATCGGCGGGAGGATCGCATCGAGCCGGCCGCCTCTCCGCCAGGCGCTGGCGATGCCGGCGACGGTGCCGATCGCGAACGCGATCACCGTTGTCACGCCAACGAGGCCGAGCGTCCAGGGCAGCTTCGACGTGATCTCGG
>CAVSQH010000019.1:0-112627 GCA_963730075.1 uncultured Solirubrobacterales bacterium
CGAGTGATTCGCGCACCAGCGGGCCACCGACGACGTCACCCGCGACCACGATTCCGTCGATCGGCTGCTCCACGCGATCGATCCGATCGAGAACTGCGCGCAGCGCCGGCAGGTTGGCGTGGATGTCTGCGAGCACGACAATTCGCATCACATCAACCGTACGCACTCGCTCGCCGGGCCGCCCGTTCGCCCGGGGCAAGTATTATGTACCATATTACTGTCGCCGAGCCGTGCGGCGATCCCGTCACCGGGGTTGTTGCGCTGAGACTAGGCGGTCGTGCTGCAATCTCGAGGTCCGGGAGTGGTCCATGAAAGTCACTGGCGTTGACATCCACGTGGTATCGGTGCCGTTCACGAGTCCCGAGACATGGCGCTTCGGGCGCGCTCTGGGGGCTGACCAACGCGATCGTCGAGGTCCATACCGACGAGGGACTCACCGGTATCGGCGAGGTTCCCGGTAGCCCGCTGATCAAGCTCGTGTGCGGCGCTCTCGAGGCGACGATCTCCTGGATCGTCGGCGAGGACCCGCTGCGGGTGACCGAGTTCCTCGGCCGCTGCCAGGATCGCGGCTGGCACCACTATCCATATCTCGGCAACGCGGCGAGCGCCGGCATCGAGATGGCGCTCTGGGACATTGCGGCAAGGCTCATGGCTGTCCCGTGCATCAGTTCTTCGGCGGGCTTCGGCACCGAGAACGTGCCGTTCTACTGGTTCGTCGACGTCAACGACCGCAATCCCGAGACGGCGCGGGGGAGGCCGCGGAGGGCGTCGAGCGCGGATTCCGCACGGTCTACATCAAGATCGGCTTCGACCTCGACGCCGATCTGGCCCTCGCCCGGGCGATCAAGGACGAGGTGGGCGAGACGATTGCCCTGCGAGTCGACGCCAACGAGGGGTGGTCGATCTTCGAGGCCGTCGATGCCCTGCGTCGTTTCGAGGACGTCGGCGTCGAGTTCGTCGAGCAGCCGATCGACATGCACAACATCGCCGGACTCGCCGACCTCAGGGCGAGGTCCCGCGTGCGGATCGCCGCCAATCAATCGGCCTGGCTGCCCTCGCAGGTCCTCGACGTCATAGCGCAGCGAGCTGCCGACGTGATCGTCACGGACCCACATCAGCTCGGAGGGCTGGTCCCGTTCCACGACGCCCTGACGGTGTGCGAGACGGCAGGTCTGCCGGTCTTCAAGCACGCGTTCGGTGACCTCGGCGATCACCACGATCGCGACGACCCACGTCCTCGCGACGATGCCGTTACCCCAGCTCGGACACCAGCAGTTCCTGACGTTCCTGGTGCACGACCTGATCGCGAGAAGGTGGAGTTCGTCGGACGGCGCGATCGCGGTGCCGACCGGACCCGGGCTCGGGATCGAACTCGACCGCGACGCACTCGCGTTCTACGGGGACGTCTACGAGCAATACGGAGAGTTCGAGGGATACACCGATAACTCCCGAGTCACCGCTGCCGCCGATCTGCAGGTTGCGAGACGCTGATGCAGACCTTCGGACCGACTGACATCAAGTACATCTACAGCGCGGATCACGCGCCGATCGGCACGGTCGCTGAGGGCGAAACGTTCACGGTCATCACCGCAGACGGTTTCACGGGCCGCTACGACGATCCGGCGAATTTCACCCCCGAGACAGCGGCCTGGGTCGAGGCGCACCTCGACGGCGTCACGGGTCCGATCGCGGTCGCGGGCGCCGAGCCCGGGCAGGCCGTCGCCGTCACGATCGAGTCGATCGAGGTCGACGCCGGGGTACCGTCGTCGTGAGTCGCTGTGAGGCGCGCTCGCCCCCGGACTGGTGGCACGAGGAGGATCACGTTTTGCATCTCGCGGTGGATGACGGGCGATCGTGCTGCGGAGACGACTGGAGCGTGCCGGCGCGACCGATGATCGGTTGCCTCGCCACGACGCCCGCCCGAGAGACGGTGCTCAGCCGCCACGAGGGCGAGCTACGGTGGGCAATCTCGACGTCCGCGAGATCGCAGCGGGGGCGACCGTCGTGCTCGCGGTCGAGGTTCCGGGCGCGGGACTGTACTTCGGTGACTGCAAGGCGGCGATTGGCGACGGCGAGATCGTCTGTGCGCCGGAGTGCGCGCCAGGATCGCCGTGCCGGCCGACCTGCTCGATCGCCCGCCGTGGATGAGCGCCCCGCGTATCGTCACCGTCGATCGCTGACGACGGTTGTCTCGGCGCTCTCGCTGACCGACGCCGCCAGATCGGCGTTTCGGGAGCTCAAGCGGTGGCTGCAGGACGAGTGGTGGCTGAGTTCGACGAGGCTGCGGTCGTGATGGGGATCGGCGCGCATTGCGGGGTCGGGCAGGTCAGCAATCTGCTGCACACGGCGAAGTGCTCGATCGCTCGTTCGCTGCTGCCGGCAAGGTGAGGCCGGCGGCGGAGCCTGCCCAGCGTTGTGCCATGTGAAATACTACTTAGGGAACATCGATGCAGAGCAAACCTGGTATGGACTCCTGGTCGCCAATCCGGTTGCACTTGACCAGAACCTCGAGATCGACTTCGATCGCTACGCCGAGCACATCGTGTGGCTCGCCGAATCCGGGTGCGACGGGATCACGCCCAACGGCTCGCTGGGCGAGTATCAGACGCTGACCGCCGACGAGCGCGCCCGAGTCGTGACGACCGCGATCGAGGCGGCGCCCGACGGCTTCTCGGTCATCCCGGCGGTTAGTGCGTACGGCTCGCGCGAATCGGCGTGGTGGGCCGAGCAGGCCGCGGAGGCCGGCGCGGTGGCGGTGATGGCGCTGCCGCCCGAACTCCTATCGCGCAGACGAGCGCGGCGTGATCGCCCACTACCGCGCGCTGGCGGCGGTCGGGCTGCCTGTGGTCGCCTACAACAACCCGATCGACACGAAGGTCGACCTGGGCCCTGAGATGCTCGCCCGTCTGCACGCCGACGGCCTGATCGTCGCCGTCAAGGAGTTCGCCGGCGATCCGCGGCGCGTCTACGCGGTGCGCGAACTCGCCCCCGACCTCGACGTGTTGATCGGCTCCGATGACACGGTGCTCGAGATGGCGCTGGCCGGCGGCAAGGGTTGGATCTCGGGCTACACGAGCGCCTTCCCGCGCGCCTGTGCCAAGCTCTACCAGGCATCGATAGACCAGCGACATCGAGATCGCGCTGCCGCTGTATCGGACGTTGCACCCGCTGCTTCGGTGGGACTCGAAGACCGAGTTCGTGCAGGCGATCAAGCTCTCGATGGACATCGTCGGGCGCGACGGGGGCCTGTGCCGGCCGCCCCGCGTGGCGCTCGATCCCGAACACGAGGCCCAGGTGCGCCGGCTGACCGAGCAGGCAGTCGCCGCGGGCATGAACTGAGGCGAATGACGGATGGCAGTGAGCGCACAGCGGCTTGAGTCCTTCTCGCCCCAGGCTCCGCGCGAGCTGGTCGGCGAGTTTTCGATCTCCGCACCCGAGGAGGTGGTCGGGATCGTGGGGCGCGCGCGCGACGCGCAGCGCCGGTGGTGGACGATCGGCGCCGCCGGCCGGGCGGCAGCGATGATCGCCTCGGCCGCCGAGCTTCGCGCCCGGCGCGATGAATTCGCGGCGCTTGTCGTGCGCGAGGTCGGCAAGCCCGCAGTCGAGGCCAACGGCGAGGTCGCTCGCGCGATCTCGATCCTCGAGTACTACGCGCAATCCTGCTTTGCCGCCGTCGGCGATCAGTACCCGCCGTCGCTTGGCGGGCTGCTCTACACGCAGCGCCGGCCGCACGGGGTGGTCGGGTTGATCACGCCGTGGAACTTCCCGCTCGCGATCCCGCTATGGAAAGCCGCGCCCGCACTGTGCTGCGGCAACGCGGTGGTGCTCAAGCCATCGTCAGAGGCGCCGGCGTGCGCGGCGCTGCTGGAAGAGATCCTCGCCCCGAACCTCGGCGAGGATGTGTTCACGGTCGTGTACGGCGGCGGCGACGCTGCCCAGGCGCTGCTTGACGGTGTGGACGCGGTGTCGTTCACCGGTTCGGACGCCGTTGGCCGTTCGGTCGCCGCCCGCGCCGGCGCGCGCGGGATCCCGGCGCAATGCGAGATGGGCGGCCAGAACGCGGCGATCGTGTTCGATGACGCAGACCCCGCCCGGACGGCGGCGATCGTCGCGGGCGCGGCGATGGGTTACGCGGGCCAGAAGTGCACGGCCACCCGCCGCGTGATCGTCGTCGGGCGCGACAGCGGCTTCACCGAGGCGTTCGTCGACACGGTACGAGGGCTGCAGCCGGCCGCGCCGGAGTCGCCCGAGACGACCGTCGGGCCGGTGATCTCCGAGGGCGCTCGCTCCGAGGTGCTCGATGCGATCGAGACCGGACGCTCGGCCGGGGCGCGCGTGCTCGCGGGCGGTCAGGTACCCGACCTCGACGGCTGGTTCGTGCAGCCGACGCTGGTCGACGGGCTGGGCCCCGACCACCGGCTGACCCAGGATGAGACGTTCGGCCCGCTGGTCACGCTGCTCGCTGCAGCCGAGGTGCACGAGGCGGTGCGGATCGCCAACGGTGTCAGGTACGGGCTGGTGACCTCGATCCACGGACGTGATCTCGATCGGCTGCTCGCCGCCGCGGCCGAGATCGACACCGGTCTGATCAAGATCAACGCACCGACCAGCGGCGTCGACTTCTACACCCCGTTCGGAGGCGAGAAGGACTCGAGCTACGGCCCGCGCGAGCAGGGTCAGGACGCGCTCGCGTTCTACACGACCGTCCGCACGATCACGATGGCCCCGCACGGCGCCTGAGCTGCCGCGCGCTGTCGGCGCGGCAAGCTACCTCTCGTCGCGGCCCACCCAGAGGCCACGGATGTGCTTGATGTGCGAGTTCATCAGGGTCTTGGTGGCCGCCGCGTCCCTGGCGCTCATCGCGTCGATCAGCTCGTGATGCTCCTGCGCCGAGCTGACCAGCACACCGGACTCGGCCAGCGCAACGAGGCCGAACAGCCGCGTCTGGCGCCGCATTCGATCTACCAGCTCGGTCAGACGGTCGTTGCCGAGCTGGGAGATCAGCAGGACGTGAAAACGCCGGTCGGAGTCGAGGTAGTCGATCAGGTCGCCACGGGCCGCGGCGGCGACGATCTCGTCGGCGATCTCCGACAGCTGGTCGAGCACCTCGGGCCCGATGATCTTGGCCACCTGGACCGTCGAGGGCACCTCGAGCAGCAGCCTGATCTGGCAGATCTCATCGAGGTCGACGTCCGACATCTCGACCACCCGAAAGCCGCGGTTGCGCTCGGCGACGACGAACCCGTCCTTCGCCAGGTCGAGCATCGCCTCGCGCACCGGGGTGGCCGAGACGCCGAACCGCTCGCCGAGCGCCGGCGCCGAGTAGAGCTCGCCGGGCTTGAGCTCGCCGGCCACCATCGCCGCCTCGAGCGATCGCCGGACCTGGTCCCGCAAACTCCCCGCGCTGATGGCGACGATGTGGCTGGGCCGCGCCCCGACTAGATCGGAATCCACTGAGGACATCGGGTTCACCGTACCTGACGGAGAGGTCGCGTTGACGTCACATGTGCAATGTGGAATTCTACATTGCACCCGTTGGGCCCAGAGAGAGAGGGACGGAAATGCAGGCGCCAGATCGCAGACCGGGGACCGCCCGATGACGTCCGCATCGTCCGAGCCGGCGCCCCCCACGCAGGGCTCCTCACCCGCACACGAGCAGCCGACGCTGGCTCGAAACGAGGTCGGACTCCTGGGCTCGACCGTGTTCGCGCTGGCCGGCGCGGCACCCGGTCAGACCGTCTCGATCGTGCTCGCATCCCTGGTCACCACCGCGGCATACGGCACGATCCTGCCGCTCGCGATCTCGGCACTGGGCCTGCTGTGCATCGCCGTCGCCTTCCAGCGGCTGAACATGTGGCGCCAGAACGCCGGCGCGACCTACGAATGGGTCTGCCGCTCGCTGAGCCCGTACGCGGGGAACCTGGTCGGCTGGCTGATGCTGGTCGCCTTCTGTGGCTTCGTGTTGATCGACGTGATCACGATCGGACCGAGCGTGCTGGCGCTGCTGGGCTTCTCGCCCAACAACCAGTTCGTCGGCGCGCTCGCGATCGTGATTATCGGCACGGCACTGACAGCGACCGCTGTGGTCGGTATCAGGCCCAGTGCGCGGCTGCAGGTCTCGGTCGCGTTGATCGAGTACAGCATTCTCGCCGTGTTCATCGTATGGGCGTTCATCGAGGTGTTCCTGGTCCACAAGGCGGGAACCGTCAGGCCGTCGACCGACTGGCTGACGTTTAAGGGGACAGGGGCGGGGTCGTTCAGCCTGGCGATGGTGATCGCGGTCGCGTCGATCGCCGGCTGGGACGGCGGCATCTACGTCAACGAGGAGACCGAGCGGCCGGAGAAGAACCCCGGGCGGGGCGCGGTCGTCGCAGTCGCGATCCTCGGCGTGATCTTCGTGTCGATGTGGGCGACCTTCCAGGGGATCGCGCCGCTGTCGGCGCTCAACGCGCACTCTGCGAACGCCGCCGCGTTCGTCGGTCAGCGGCTCGGTGGCACCGCGGGCGACCGCGTAATTTCGCTGGCCGTGGTGCTATCGGTCCTCGCGACGACGCAGGTGGCGATCATCGGGACGGCGCGGCTGATGTTCTCCATGTCGCGAGACCGCGTGCTCCCGGCCAAGCTCGGCTCGGTCAGCGAGCGCTTCCGGACGCCCTGGTTTGCGACCTCGGCCCTCGGAGCCGTGATGATGGTGCTCGGGATCATCGACATCTACTCGAGCTCGGTCAGCACGGCGGTCACGAACCTCGTGACGGTGAGCGGCTTTCTCTATTCGCTGTTCTACGCGATCACCGGACTCGCGGCCGCCTGGTTCTACCGCCGCTTCATCACCAGATCGCCAAAGGACTTCGGGATCCTGGGAGTGATGCCGCTGGCGGGCGCGGGCCTTCTGCTGTGGGTCGCCTACAAGGGCGCGATCGCCTTGTCGGCGACCGAGAAGGAGATCCTGGGTGGGGTCGCCATGGTCGCAATCATCATGACGATCGTCGCGCTCAAGATCTACAAGTCGCCGATCTTCAAGATCAAGGCCGAGGCCGCGACGACGACCGAGCCGACAGTGCACATCGGCGCCGGCTGACAGGTCTGACCGCGGCCCGATGAAGCGACTTGACGGACAGGTGGCGATCGTGACCGGCGCTGCCCGTGGCATCGGCGCGGGTATCGCCGGCGTCCTACATGAGGAAGGCGCGTCGATCGTGGTCGCCGACATCGACGGCGAGGCAGCGAAAACGGCGGCGGCGGTGATCGACCCCAGCGGCGAGCACGCGCTCCCGATGAGAACCGATGTGACCGTCCGCGGCGACCTCGACGCGCTCGCCGACGCGGCGCTGCAGCGGTGGGGCAGGATCGACATCCTCGCCGCCAACGCCGGCATCTACCCGCACATCCCGCTCGATGCGCTGACGACCGATCAGTTCGATCAGCTGATCGCGATCAACGTCCGCGGGGCCGTGTTCGCGGCTCAGGCGTGTCTGGAGCCGATGCGGCGGGCGGGCTACGGGCGGATCGTGCTGACGTCGTCGATCACCGGCTCGGTCGTGGGCCAGCCCGGCTACACGCTGTACGGGGCATCGAAGGCGGCGATGCTCGGGTTCATGCGGTCGGCGGCGGTCGAGGTGGCCAAGGCGGGGGTCACCGTAAACGCAGTCCTGCCCGGCAACATCCGCACCCCGGGCTTCCGTGAAGTGGGTCCCGAGCACGAGCAGTCGATGCTCAATGCGATCCCGGTCGGGGTCCTCGGAGAGCCCGAGGACGTCGGCTGGGCGGTCCGGTTTCTGGCCTCGCCCGAGGCGTGGTACATCACCGGACAGACGCTGGTGATCGACGGCGGGCAGGTCCTCCCCGAGAGCGCCTGACGGGGCCGGCGAGCTCGGCCGCGCTAGATTTCGCGCCGATGTCAACGTGCCTGGTGACCGGCGGGGCCGGCTTTCTCGGCTCTCACCTCTGTGACGAACTGCTGGCGCGCGACAATCGCGTGATCTGCGTCGACAACCTCGAGACCGGCTCGCTGGCCAACATCCAGCACATCCGGACCGGGAAGTTCGTCCACTATAACCTCGACATCATCGAGCCGTACCTGATCGACGAGCCGATCGACTTCGTCTTCCACCTCGCCTCGCCCGCCTCACCGATCGACTACCTGCGCCTGCCGCTGCACACGCTCAAGGTCGGCTCATACGGGACCCACCACACGCTCGGGCTCGCCAAGCTCCACCGGGCCCGCTTCTTGACCGCATCGACGAGCGAGGTCTACGGCGACCCCAAGGTCCATCCGCAGCCGGAGAGCTACTGGGGCCACGTCAACCCGATCGGCCCGCGCGGCGTCTATGACGAGGCCAAGCGGTATGCCGAGGCGCTGACGATGGCCTACCACCGCCAGCAGGGCGTCGACACCGCGATCGTGCGGATCTTCAACACCTATGGCCCGAGGATGCGGCCGTATGACGGACGGGCGATCCCGACCTTCCTGCGCCAGGCGCTCCAGGACCGGCCGATCACGGTCTTCGGTGACGGGTCGCAGACGCGGTCGTTCTGTTACGTCGACGATCTGATCCGCGGGATCATCGCGCTCTCGGAGTCCGGCTACCACGACCCGGTCAACATCGGCAACCCGAACGAGTTCACGCTGCTCGAGCTCGCCAAGGAAGTGATCTCGGCGACCGCCTCGAAGTCCGAGATCATCTTCGAAGCGCTGCCGACAGACGACCCACAGGTGCGCCAACCCGACATCAGCCTTGCCCGGCAGGTGCTGGGCTGGGAGCCGGAGATCGGACTGGCCGAGGGTCTGCGACGGACGATCGAACGCTCCGGAACGGAGAGTCTGGTCGGCCCCGCACGCTGACCGCGCGGCATCCGCAGCCACTCATTGCAGGAAAAGCCTGGCCCCGGCTTTGACCGTAACTTCACTGGATAGATACCGTTACGGAAGGAGGCGACCCGCGCTCGCAGCGCATCCGTACGTGATCGACCAAAACGAGGTCATCGACCGAGAGACCAACGGCTCGCATGCCGAAACGGCTGCGGGCCAGTTTCCCGACCGCGATGTCAGGCGCAAACGACCGCCGCTGCTGAGCTTCCTGCTTGCGGCTCGAGACGCTACGCAGGGTGACGCGGGTCGCGCTGCTGCTGGTCCTCGACTTGATCGGCGTCACCGCGGCGCTGTTCACGGCGCTGGTCGTCAAGCTCGGCGTGCAGGGCTCGCTGACCCTTCATGCGGCCTGGGGCGACACGCGCCCGACGCTCGCGTTCGCCTACCTCGTCACGGTGCTGATGTTCGCTCGGGTGGACCTGTACGCCGACCGGCCGCGCCGGCCAGGGTTGGCGAAGATCGCCTCGGCGCTGTTCCAGGTCACCGTGATCGCGCTCGTGTTCACGCTCGCCAACGGAGACCACTTCTCGAGCTACTACATCTTCTACGGCTCGCTGTTCTTCGGGATCGTCTACATCGCGAGCCTGCGAGCGCTGTTCACCCGCGTCACGGGCCACCTTCTCGACCGAGCCGGGTTGCGGCGCCGGGCGCTGCTGGTCGGATCGGGCGCTCACATCGAGGCGGTCGCGCACGCGCTGATCGGCGGTCAAGCGCAGCAGCGGGTCGAGCTGGTCGGTTTCATCTCTCTGACCCCGCGGCCCGAGAACGGGCTGCGTTCGCTCGGCGATCTCGAGCAGCTGACCGACATCCTGGCCAGCGAGCGGATCCAGGAGGTGATCATCGCCGACCCGGACTTCCCGCAGGAGCGGGCGCTGGACCTGGTCGACCGCTGCCATCAGCGCGGTGTGACGGTCGCGATCGCGCCGTCGACGATGGAAATCCTGATCGACCGCGCCGAGTTCGTCCCCGGCGAGTCGGTGCCGCTGTTCACGCTGCGCCCGCCGGTGTTCGAGGGCGTCGACTATGCGGTCAAGCGCACCTTCGACCTGGTCCTGTCGACGATCATGCTGGTTCTCCTGTCGCCGGTCCTGCTCGCGATCGGGATCGCGGTCAAGCTCAGCTCGCGGGGCCCCGTCCTGTACCGGTCCCTGCGGCCCGGCATGGCCGGCGTGCCATTCGAGTGCTTCAAGTTCCGGACGATGCGCGAGCACGCCGATCAGATCCAGGACGATCTCGAGCCGCTCAACGAGTCCTCGGGCGCGCTGTTCAAGATCCGCCACGACCCTCGGCTGACGTTGATCGGACGCGTGCTACGCCGCTTCTCACTCGACGAGCTACCGCAGCTCGTCAACGTGATCCGCGGCGAGATGTCGCTCGTCGGGCCGCGGCCGCTGCCGTTGCGTGATTTCGAACGGCTCGAGGAGTGGCACAAGAAGCGCTACCTCGTGCTGCCCGGGATCACGGGGCTGTGGCAGGTCTCCGGGCGGTCCGAGCTCGAATTCGACGACCTTGTGCGGCTGGACTTCCTGTACCTGGAGCACTGGTCGATCTTTCTCGATCTGTCGATCCTGCTGAAGACCGTGCCGGCCGTCCTCAGCCGCCGCGGCGCGTACTGAGCACGCCGCCGGTCGCGCGCCTGTACGCTCTCGCCCGCATGCCGCCAACTGACCGGTTCGTGATCAGGTTCGCAGCCGAGCCTCCGCAGGAGGCGCTGCCGTACGGCCGCTGGGCCGACACGCTGCGCGAGTACTTCCTGGCGGCCTTCGGCGAGATCGAGGCCGAGGAGGACCTCGGCACACCAGGAGAGATCTCCTGGTTCCCCGACCGCAGTTTCGCGGGCCGCACGTTCGTGCCCGCCATCGCGCGGACCTCCGCCGGGTTTGAGGTGTTCGGCTTCGTCTCGTTCAGCGAGGGCTCCGGCGGGCCGAGCGAGTTCGCGGCACGCGCCGACTACACCTCGGAGCTGGCCGAGGAGAACCCCGACTGGAAGCTCGACCTCAACGATGACGTGGTCGGCACGTGGCGGGGCGAGAAGGGCAACGCGGCCGACATGACGCTCGTCTGGGGGACGCCGATGATCGCCGGCGGTTCAGTGGTGACCGCCGAACTCGCCGATCTGGCGGTCGATCAGTGCGAGCTGGTCGAGGAGCGCTTCACCCTGCTGGCGCCCGACAACTACCGCGCGGACTTCCTCGAGGTCAAGCTGTACAACAACCGCGGCACCGAGCTCGCGGTCGAGTCACTCTACGTCGACGACGAGGAAGAGGAAGAGGAGGGCGGCGAGGGCGAGGCGGAGGAAGCCGCCGGCGCCGAGTGATTGCCGCCGGTCAGGGCGACCGGCAGCCGGGCCAGAATCTCCTCGTCGGTCAGCGGGTAGTGGCACGCGGCCACCCCGGCGCCCTCACCCTTGCTCTCGAGCGGCGGGTCCTCCTCAGAGCACAGTGCCTGCGCCTTGGGGCAGCGGGTGTGGAATCGACACGCCAATGGCGGGTTGGCGGGGCTCGGCACGTCGCCGGTCAGCAGCTGGCGCTCGCGCTTGCCGCCTGACGGGTCGGCGACCGGCACGGCTGACATCAAGGCGCCGGTGTATGGATGACGTGGGCGGCGATAGAGCTCGTCACCGGGCGCCAGCTCGACGATCTTGCCGAGATACATCACCGCCACGCGATCGCACATGTGCCGCACGACCGACAGGTCGTGGGCGATGAACACCAGCGTCAGCCCCATGTCGCGCTGCAGCTCGCGCATCAGGTTCAGCACCTGCGCCTGGATCGAGACGTCGAGCGCCGAGACGGGCTCGTCGGCGATCAGCACCTTGGGCTCGAGCGCGATCGCCCGCGCGACGCCGATCCGCTGACGCTGGCCGCCCGAGAACTCGTGCGGGTAGCGGTTGTAGTGCTCGGGGTTGAGCCCGACGCGGTCCATCAGGTCCTGGACCTTCTGCTTTCTTTCGCCACCGCCCTTGTAAAGCCCATGGATGACATATGGATCGGAGATGATCGAGCCAACGGTCTTGCGGGGGTTGAGCGACGAGTAGGGATCCTGGAAGACCATCTGCATGTCTCGGTGCAGGGCCTTGAGCTCGTCGCCCATCTGCTGGGCGATCTCCCGGCCGTCGAACTTGATCGAGCCTGAGGTCGGATCCATCAGCCGGCAGAGCAGGCGGGCGGTGGTGCTCTTGCCGCAGCCGGTTTCGCCCACGATCCCGAGCGTCTCGCCCTGCTCGACGTCAAACGACACGCCGTCGACGGCCTTGACCGCCCCGATCTGCTTCTGGAAGATGATCCCGCGCTTGATCGGAAAGTGCTTGACGAGGTCGGTGACCTCGAGGATCGCGGTCAACTCTCGGACTCCGGCGTCGGTGTCGTGGGTCCCGCAGCCTGAGCGGGCTCGGCCTCGGCGGTGGTGTCGCTCGCGTCGGAGCCGGCACCTGGAGCGACGGGCGCCCCGGCGGCAGCACTCCCGGTCGCCGCGATCCGCGTCAGCGCCTCCTGATCGCGGCCCTCGACCAGGCCGTTCCAGATCCGCCCGCGGATCTCCTTCTCGAGCAGGCAGGCGACCGCGTGCCCGCCGTTTGAGTCGATCGCCTCGAGCCGCGGGTCGATCCGCTTGTGCGAATCCTGCACGTACGGGCAGCGGGGATGAAAGTGGCACCCCGGCGGGCGGTGGATCAGGCTCGGCGGCCGGCCCGAAATCGGCACCAGGTCCTCGCTTCGCGGGACGTCGAGACGGGGGATCGACTTCAGCAGGCCCCAGGTATAGGGATGCTGCGGCGCCTTGAAGATCTCCTCCGTGGTGCCGCGCTCGACGATCCGCCCGGCGTACATGACCGCGATGTCGTCGGCAATCTCCGCCACGACGCCGAGGTCGTGGGTGATCATCACGATCGCCGTGCCGAGGCGCTTCTGCAGGTCGTTGATCAACGCGAGGATCTGCGCCTGCACCGTTACGTCAAGCGCCGTGGTGGGCTCATCGGCGATCAGCAGCACCGGCTCGTTTGACAGCGCCATCGCGATCATCGCGCGCTGGCGCATACCGCCCGAAAACTCGTGCGGGTACTGGTCAACGCGACGCTTGGGGTCCGGGATCCCGACCAGCTCGAGCAGCTCGGCCGCTCGCGCGCGGGCCGCCTTGTTCGAGATGCTCTGGTGGATCTGCATCGCTTCGATCAGCTGCGCCCCGACCTTGTAGAAGGGGTGCAGCGACGAGAGCGGATCCTGGAAGATCATCGCGATGTCGTTGCCGCGGATGCGCCGCAGCTCGTCGTCGGCCATCGCGACGAGGTCCTCGCCCTGGAACACGATCCGCCCTTCGATGTCCGCGTTGGGTGCTCTTGTCAGTCCGAGCGTCGTCAGCGACGAGACCGTTTTACCCGACCCCGACTCCCCGACGATCCCAAGCGTCTTGCCCTGCTCGAGCGTGTAGGAGATCCCATCGACGGCGTGAACGACCCCGTCGTCGGTGCTGAACGAGACCCGGAGGTCTTCGACTCTCAGAAGCGGGTCGCTCATCCAAAAGCGTCCCGTGACACTGCACTCACGAGTAACGCACCCGCGGGTCGAGATAGGCGTAGGAGATGTCCACGAGGATGTTCGCCACGATAATGAAGAACGCGGCCAACAGGACCGTTCCCTGAACGATCGGGAAGTCGGAGCGGACGATCGCCTCATAGTTCAGCCGCCCGATCCCTGGGATGTCAAACACCGTCTCGGTGATCACCGCGCCGCCGAGCAGCGTGCCGACATCGAGGCCGAAGATCGTCACGATCGGCGTGATCGCCGAGCGAACGCCGTGGTGCCAGATCACGCGACGTTCGGGTAACCCCTTGGCCCTAGCGGTGCGAATGTAGTCCTCGCCCATAACCTCGAGCAGGCTGCCGCGAAGGAGACGGGAGTAGATCGCGGCCGACGTCGCGGCCAGCACGATCCAGGGCATGATCAGCGAGGTGAACCAGTCCACGGGGCTGGTCGTGAGACCGACGTAGCTACCGGCGCCCGGAAAGATAGGGAACTTGCCGATGTCGTCGGCGAACAGGAACAGCATCACGAGCCCAAACCAGAACACCGGCATCGACACGAACACGAGCGCGATCCCCATCGAACCGCGGTCGAGCATCGTGCCGCGCTTGACCGCCGAGATGATCCCGATCGGGATCCCGGCGAGCAGCCACAGGATCGCGGCGCCGATCGTCAGCGACAGCGTCGCCGGCAGCCGGTCCTTGATCAGCCCCAGCACGGACGCGCTGGAGTAGTAGCTGTAGCCGAAGTTGAAGTGAAGGACGATCCCCTTCATGTAGTCGTAGAACTGGGTGTAGACGGGCTTGTCGAGCCCCAGCTCGTGCGTGATTCGAGCGAGGACCGCCGGACTCGGGTTGCGCCCTGCCCGCAGCTGTGCCGGGTTGGCTCCCGGGAGCACGTTGAACAGGATGAACGTGAGCGCGCTGACCAGGATGATCAGCAGGATGCCCCAGAGAACTCGGCGGATGATGTAGCGGAGCATGGATCAGTTCGGTTGAGAGTGCGCTCCGGATCCCGCCGCCCGTGCGGCGGGATCCTGTGCGCGTTTGCTTGTTACTTGAGCGAGGTGAAGGAGAAGTCCCAGCCTCCCTCATTCCAGAGATCATTGACGCCGGCGACGTTCTTGCTCTCGATGTTTGGCTGGTTATCCCAGTCCTCGGGGATCGCGTCAGCGTTGCTGACGATCATCTTGTCGATGTTCGCCCATGCCTGCGCGCGAGCCGTGGGATCGGTGACAAGGGACGCCTGCTTCATCGCGGCGTTGAGCTTCGGGTCGTTGACCATACCCGAATTGGTGTTGCCGCTCGGGATGATGTTGGGTCCATAGAACGGCACCCACAGAACTGTCAGCGGATCGGCGAAATCGCGGATCCAGCCGCCCGTTGGGCAGACATCGATCTTCTGCTTGGGCACGCCGCAGTACTTGGAGTACATGACCGACTGGTCCACGAGGCTGACGTGGGTGTGGAACCCCAGCTGCGTGAGAGCGGTGTTAGTCAGCTGCGTGACGGCGGGGTCGTTACCGGAACTGGTACCGACGACCTGCACCGTGGCGTTGCCGGTGTACTTGCCGGACGAGTAGCCGGCCTTCTTCATGTACTGCTCGGCGACGCTCAGGTTGCCGTTCACGTCCTTGTTCCAGGGCGTCTGCGGTCCGGGGTAGCCACCGGCCTGCTGGAAGCCCGCGACGCCCGGGTAGATGAAGTGCGTCCCCGGCTGGCCGATCAGTGACCCGCCTCGTACCTTGATTATCGCGGCACGATCGAGGTTTGCGTACACGGCGCGGCGCAGGTTGACGTTCTTGAACGGCCCCTGCGCGTGGTTGAGCGTCACGTAGTGCATACCAGAACCCGCGGTGAACGTGATCTGAGACGGATAGGACTCATACGCAAGCTTCACGATCGACTGGGTCGGCGTGTCGAGCTGGGTCATCGACTGACCCTTCAGCACCTGCTGGCCGATCACCGTGGCGTCGCCGCCGATGTTGATGTTGATCCCGTTGAGGTAAGCGGGGCGGTAGTCGGTCTTGGGGTTCCAGCGCGGGTTGCGGACCAGCGTCAACGACTTGCCGGTCTGGTAGCCGATCCCCGCAAACTGTCCGGTCTTCGGGTTGGACTTGATCATGTACGGGCCGGTCGCGACCAGGTACTTGGTGCCGTAGGTCGTCGGCGTCTGCTTGTCAAACGGGGCCGCGTAGCTCTGCGGCACGGGCGCCGACAGCGGCAGGCTGAGCGCGGAGACCAGGAACGCACCGCTCGGCTTGATCGTATGGAACACGATCGTGAACTTGTTAGGCGTCTGGATCCCCGGGATCGGGCCGCCCTTGTAGCTCGAGGACTGAGCGCCCTCGAGCGGCGCCGGCGCGGCCGAGCCGAAGTAGCCAGGGAAGTACCCGTTGAGCACGTTCGGGTTTGCGCCGCGCTCGATCGCGTATGCGACATCGGCGGAGGTCACCTCGCGGTTGACCGGCGGGCTGAAGTACACGCCCTTGCGGATGTGGACGGTGACGGTCCTGCCGCCGTCCGTGATCCCGCCGTTTGCGGTCGTCGGGACCTCGGTCGCCAGGTCGGGGCTCAGGGTCTCCGTCGCGTTGGGCTTATAGGAGAACAGCGGACGCTGGGTCGCGTATGCGACCTGATAGTCGAGGGCGTAGTACGCCTCCCCCGGATCCAAGTGAATGAAGTCGCCGCTCGAGAGAACGGTAAGGGTGCCACCGTGCTTCTTTGTCGATCCGTACAGGACCTGGCCGACGGGATTCTCGCCAGCCTTGAGCGGGATCGATGGCGCCCCGCTCGAACTCGATCCCCCTGCGGACGAGCTGTTGGAGCTGCTGCCGCCGCAAGCTGCGACGCCAGCGGCCAGCAACCCAGTGGCCGCAAACGCGACCAGGTTGCGTGGACTACTCCTCATAGAAATGCCTCCTGTGAATGATTGACGGACGCGCGGGGTTGCGAAGAGGTCCCGTTCATCGCGACTCCCCGCGCGGGTTGAGAGCGTCCAGCAGGCCGTCACCGACCAGGTTGAACGCAAGCACTGTGAGCAGTAGCGCCACTCCCGGGAAGACCATGTACCACCATGCGGTGGTGAAGATCGGTGAGGCGTCGGAGATCATCTGGCCCCAACTGGCCTGGGGTGGTCGGATCCCGACACCGAGGAACGACAGCGCGGCCTCGAACAGGATGTTGACCGGGATCAGCAGGGTCGAGTAGACGATCAGCGGCGCCATCAGGTTGGGCAGGATCTCCCTGAACAGGATCCGGCGGTTGGACGCTCCGAGCGACCGCGACGCCTCGATGAACTCCTTCTCGCGTAACGACAACACCTGACCTCGTGCGATCCGGGCCAGGTAGGTGAAGTTGCTGAGGATGATGATGAAGATCACCGTCCCGAGCCCCGGCTGGATCAGCCCGCCGGCGCAGCCGCGCACGCCGCACGCCGCGCCGATGCCCAGCCCGAGAACGAGCACGGGAAATGCGAGGAACACATCGATCATGCGCGAGATCAGCGTGTCGGGCCAGCCGCGGTAGTAGCCGGCCAGCAGACCGAAGAAGGTCCCGATCACAGCCGCGATTGCGGTTCCGAAGATGCCGACGATCAGCGACACGCGGGCGCCGTAGATCGTGCGCGAGAGAACGTCGCGGCCGAGCTCGTCGACGCCGAACGGGTGCACCGAGCTCGGGCCCGTCGGACTGCCGAACGCGTCGAGCGCGTTCGGGTTGTTCGTGTACGGGCTCTGGAGCCCGAGGATCTGCACCACCAGCGGCGCGAAGATCGCGATCACGATCAAAAACACGATGAAGATCGCCGACGTCATCGCGACGCGATCCGAACGGAAGCGCCGCCAGAACAGCTGCCGCGGGGACTTTGCAGCGACCTCCGGTGCGACCAGCTCGACGGTGTCGACGGTCGGTCCAGACTCGATGAGTAGCTCGGCACCGACGCTCACTGGCACGTCCCCAGTCGCACCTCAGCATCCTCCATCCGCAGATCGAATCATATGGATGGTTCCCTGTCACTCAACATTAACGCTTCCTCAACGAAGACCCTGCCGGATACGCTGCGGTTCCCGGCCCTCGTAGCTCAACGGATAGAGCACGCGCCTCCTAAGCGCGGGATGCAGGTTCGATTCCTGCCGGGGGCAAGTTATCCGATCCGCGCCCACGTGGAGGCAGTAGGAGGTCCTTAAGAGCCCGTGCTACGGTCCGCCCGTTCCTCGTGTCCCAGAGCACGCTAGAAGCAGCGCCGAGCGTCAGCTCGCCCGAGACCTCCTCTGAAAACGCCGCGCCCGAGACGTGGACGCTGCGGCTGTTCATGCGCCGCCATCCGTGGTGGAGCACGGGGATCGGGATCACTGTGCTGTCGGGGGTGCTGGTGCTCTGGACCCGTACCCGTCCGGGCTTTGACCCCTACGGCTGGCTGGTCTGGGGCCACCAGACGCTGCACGGATCGTTGGATACCAACGCCGCGCCGTCGTGGAAGCCGCTCCCGTACCTGTTCACGGTCCCCTACGCGCTGGCCGGCCACTACGAACTGCGCCTGTGGATGATCACCGCGACCGCGGTCGCGCTCGCGGGCGTCGTGTTCGCGGGCCGGATCGCCTACCTCGTCATCGATGCCCCGCCGCAGCGGCGGTGGGCCGGAATCTGCGGCGCCGTGTTCGCGGGGCTCGCGCTGCTCGGCCTCGAGGATTACTCCCATTACATCCTCAGCTCGCAGTCGGATCCGATGATCGTCTCGCTCTGCCTCGGCGCGATCGACTGCCATCTGTACAAGCGGCCGCGGGCGGCGTTCGTGCTCGGGACGCTGGCCGCGCTCGGCCGGCCCGAGGTGTTCCCGTTCCTGGCCGCCTACTCGCTATGGCTGTGGCTCAGGGTGCCCGGGACGAGGATCCTGGTCGGCGGCGGCTGGGTCGCGATCGTGGTGCTGTGGTTCGGGGTTCCAGCGATCACGTCGCGCAGCCCGTTCGTCGCCGCGACCAACGCGCTCGGATCCGGCCGCCGCCTGACGAGCGACAAGATCTTCGGCACGGCCGGACGCTTCTTGGGCATCAACGAGCTGCCGGTCGAGCTCGCGGCGCTGGTGGCGGTCGTGATGGCCTTCCTGCGCCGCAACCGCGTGACGCTTGGTGCTCGCCGCCGGGGTGGTCGTCTGGGTCGTGGTCGAGATCGCGTTCGCGCTGCACGGCTGGCCCGGTCTGGCTCGGTACATGTTCGAGGCAGCCGGTGTGGTCGTCGTGCTCGCCGGGATCGCCGTCGGCTGGCTGCTGGCCGACCGGCCGTTGTGGCGCGGAGTGCCGGTCTGGGTCGGGCCGGTGGCCGTCGGCGTGCTCGTTGTGAGCCTGGTGCCGGCTGCGATCTCCCATGCTCGGGCCGAGCACAAGGACCTCGCCGAGCAGCACCGGCGGACGGCTGAGATCAACGACCTGACGACCGTGATCGACCAGCTTGGCGGCGTCGCCCGCCTACGTGCGTGCGGCGAGCCCCTGACCAGGCTGCAGTACCAGACGATGCTGGCCTACACGTTGCGCGACAACGTCAGCAGGGTCGGCTTCAAGTACAGCCAGGCGATCGCCCACGGCAACCCGATCGTGATGTTCACGCCGTTCCCGACCGGCGTCGGCTGGCTGGTGCAGGCGATGCACCAGACGGCGCCGTCGTGCCAGTCGCTGCCGCAGGCTCACTGAGCGCGTCCGGCGCGGCCGATCGCCTCGCCGGCGGCTCGCCGAGAGCTCAGCGGTCGGGCCGTTCGGGATAGACCTCGTCGATCGTCGTCAGCGCGACGTACGGAGCACCCGCGGCCTGTTCGATCTTCTGGCCCCCACCCGCGAGCCGGTCACAGATCGCCAGCACGCCGCACACCTGATGGCCCTCGGAGCGGAGCGCCTCGAGCGCCTGGATCGTCGAGCCTCCGGTGGTCACCACGTCCTCGACCAGCATGCAGCGCTCATCGGCGTGCAGCAGCGGCCCCTCGATCCGCCGCGCGAGGCCGTGCTGCTTGACCTCCTTGCGGACGAAGAAGGCCTTGACGTCGGCGCCGCCGGCGAGCGCGGCGCACGCGATCGGATCGGCGCCCATCGTCATTCCGCCGACGGCCGTCGCCGACCACGCCTGCGCCTGCGCGGCCACCAGCTCGGCGAGCGCGCTGAAGCCGGGCGGGCGAAGAATCGCCCGTTTGGCGTCGACCAGGTACTGCGCGGTCGCGCCGCTGGTGAGCACGACCTCGCCGATCACCAGCGCATGGTCTCGCAGCTCGGCGAGCAGTCGCTCGCGAGCGCCGGTCGACTCAGCGGCTGCCGTCACAGATACGTGTCGACGACGTCGCCGAGCGCCAGCCAGTCGATAGACCGAGATCGCGTCGACGATCGGCAGACGCATGCAGCCGTGGCTCGCCGGGTAGTCTGGCGCCGGGTTATAACCGTGAATCGCGTACCCCCGGATGAAGAAGTCCGAGAAGTACATCCCGTCGGGCAGGTAGCCCGGGACGCGGGAGTAGACGCGGAAATGACCGAGGATCGTCGGCGTCGACGGCTTCCCCGAGCTGATCGGGTAGATCCGGTAGACCTTCGACCCGTAGATCAGCGCCAGCAGCTGCCTGCCGAGATTGCCCTCAACGTGCTTGCCGTCGTTGGGGAAGCGGACGTGGAATGCGCCCTGCATGTCGAGCATCGCGTTGAGCGTCCGGTGGTCGAGCCGTTGCGAGAATCCCCGGCCGAGCAGCCGGTGGTAGGCGTCCATCGCGAGGCCGGTCTTCTGGTCATAGACGCCGGTCTGCGGTATGTAGAAATGCAGCTTCAGGAGCTGATGCTGGACGAGCGACACCAGCGGTGAGCGTGAGCCGAAGCCGACGTTCTCGTCCAGCGCCGCGACGGCGCGCCGGCCCGAGAAACCGACCATCTGCTTCGTCGCTGCGTGGGTGACCTTGATGCGGACGATCCCCGCCCCGGGGCTGCGCAGCTGGGCCGTGAACGCCCCGCTGCGGTTGTTCGCCGACGGCTTGATCCGCAGCTTCTCGGTCTTGATCTTCCGGTGGCCGAGGAAGGCCTTGACCACGACCCACTGGCCCGGGACGTAGGGGCGCACGACACCGGTCGCCTTGAGCAGCCGTCCGGGGACCGTGACCGCGTTGCCGTGGACGACGAACACGTCGGGCAGCGAGAGCGACATCGAGGCCTTTGCCGGTGGCGTCGGCTTGGGTTTGGGCTTCGGCGGAGGTGTCGGGGTCGTCGTCGTGGGCGTGCTCGTCGTCGGCGAGCCCTCCGCGAGCGCCCCGGCAGCAGCTGCGCCCGTGGCGGCGATCATGGCCGTCAGGGTCGCGGCGAATATGACGAGCTGACGACGCATCGAGCGGAAAGTAAATCAGTCAACCATCGCGATGGCGAGAGATGAGATTCGCGCCGTCAGGTGATCGTCCTGCCCGCTGGATCCTGCGGGCGTGGGCGCGGTGCGTCAGGCGACGCGCGCCGAGCGCGCCGACAGGGGCCACGTGAGCGCGCCCACGACGAGCCACGACGCGAGCACCAGCCCGAGGATCTCGAGCGCGTTCCAGCTCAGCTGGTTGACCCCGAGCGCGAGCGCGTTGTTGGCGCTGTGGAGCGCGATGCATGGGTAAAGGGATCCGGTCTTCCAACGCACGATGCAGAGCACGAAGCCGAGGAAACCGAGCGGAATCAGGTACTGCAGGGCCGCCGAGCCCGTGTGCGCAAGGCCGAACAACACGCCTGTCACCGCGGCGGCGAGCCAGGTCCCGATGTCGTGGCCGCCGATCACGATCTTCCACCGGCGCAGCGCGCCGAAGACAAAGCCGCGGAAGAAGAACTCCTCGGCGATCGGGGCGATCGCGCAGACGAAGATCGCCGCCGCAACCAGCGCGGCAGTGCTGTGGGTGGCGCCGAGCTCGCTCGGGAGCTTGTCGCTGCCGTGGAGCTGGAAGATCGATGCATAGATCGTCGTGACGCCGTAGTAGGCGAGCGCCGCGAGCGCCACCGCCTTGGCCGCCTTGCCGAGAGCGACGCGCCGGAAGCCGAAGTCGGCCGCGAGTCGCGTGCCCTCGAAGGGCGGTCAAGTACAGCGCGGACAGCACGAACGCGAGGTCGAAGACGACGTCGGCGACGATCGTGACGGCCGGCGTCGGGTGGCCGATCGTCGAGCCTCCCGCCTCACCGATCAGCTCGACGATCAGCGCCCCGAGCGTACCCATCGCGAATCCGAGCAGGATGGCGACCGGAGCGGTCCAGGCGCCCCACGGCGGCAGGTCAGCGGCGTCGAGCCGAGTTGGTACGTCGTCGTGGTCGTGTGGCCCGGCCTCGGGCGCCGGCGCGGGCACCGGCGGCTGAGGCGAGGACGGAGGGAGGCTCGCCATGGTTGATGTGGAGGTTACGGCCCGATCCGATCACAGCCTCCGATCGAGTTCGGCCAGGCTCCCGATCGTGACGACGCCGGCGGGCGCGACCGCCGCGCCGCCGCGGTGCAGCCAGATCGCGTCGATCCCCGCGGCGCGGGCGCCGCCGACGTCCTCCTCGAGGCTGTCCCCGACATGCAGAGCGTCGGGCGCGGTGACGTCCGCGGCCGCCAGCGCATACTCGAAGATCGCCGGGTCGGGCTTGGCGGCGCCGGCCCCCGCGGACGGGACGACGAGGTCGACCGAGTCGATCAGCCCGACCGTTGCCAGCACGTCGGACAGCGATACGTCCCAGTTGCTGACCACGACCACGCGCTGACCGCGTGCCCGCGCGCGGGTCAGGGCGCCGCGGGCGTCGTCGAAGGCCGAGAAGTGAAGCGACGCGAGCAGCGCCTCGGTCATCGAGCGGCCGTCGATGGCCGTCAGCGCGTCGCTCGGGGGCAGCGCCGACCGCAGTGCCGCGGCGCACCGATCCCGCAGCGCGCGGACGCTTTCCGGGTCGCGGCCGTCGTCCATATGGGCGCGGTAGTAGCCGATCTCGGCGGCGATCGCGTCCCGTGCCTGCGCGGGCGAAAGCTCGATTCCGAACCGCGTCACGAGCTCGGTTCGCAGCCGCGGCGCTGGAGGCGCGAGCGAGACCAGGGTCCCCATCGCGTCGATCAGCAGGCAGCGCTTGATCGGATCGCTCGGTTGCATCTGCGGGTGCGATCTTCCCAGCCGGCAGGAGCCGGAACCGCCGGGCCGAAAGAGCCAGCTAGCTAAACTGGCTGGCCAATCCAGGCGGCTGATCGGATGCTCTTGTCAGCACGACCGGCGCCGGGGTGGGCCGACCCCTGATTTCAATGAGTCGACGCGAACGACAGCGCCGCCGTCAGCGCAACAACGGATCGCCGCTGCTGCGGGTGGTCGGCCTGACCTCGATTCTGTTCGTCTGCGCGCTCGCGGTCGCCGGGCTCGCGGTCGCCGGCTGGGTGGTCAACGTCGCGGACTCGGCGCCGAATCTGAAGTCGCTCAAGCCACAGATTCCCGGGTCGCCGTCGCAGGTGTTCGCGGCTGACGGCGAGTCGCTCGGCTACATCTACGCGCCGACCGTCCGGACCGCCGGTCTCCTACTCGGCAGATCCCGAAGCAGCTGCGGCAGGCGACGATCGCGATCGAGGACCGCCGGTTCTGGCAGCACGGCGCGCTCGACTACCAGGGGATCCTGCGCGCGGCGATCAAGGACGCCTTCAACGGCGGCTCGCTCCAGGGCGCCTCGACACTGACCATGCAGCTGATCGACAACGTCTATCTGCCGGCGCGACTGAAGGCCGACCACAACCTCAAGTACAAGATCATCCAGGCCAAGCTGGCCGAGCAGCTCGAGGCACAGCACTCCAAGGTCTGGGTCCTCGAACAACTACCTCAACGACGTGCCCTACGGCACGGTCGGCGGCCAGACGGCGTACGGGGTCCAGGCCGCCGCGCGGATGTTCTTCGACAAGCCGGTCTGGAAGCTGACGCTCGCCCAGTCGGCGCTGCTCGCCGGCCTGCCGCAGGCGCCGTCGCAGTACAACCCGTTCGTCGACAAGGGGGCCGCGCTCCACCGGCGGGCGGAGGTGCTGCAGGCGATGGTCGCAGCCGACGACATCACCCAGGCGCAGGCCAACGCCGCCAACCGCGAGCCGCTGCATCCGAGGTCCGACAACACGTACTCGATCCGCAAGGACCCGTACGTGTTCAACTTCATCGAGCAGCAGGTCGCCCAGGACCTGTGTCCGAAGACGCCCACCAACTGCCCGTCGCTGATCCATGGCGGCCTGAAGATCCACACCACGATCGACCTGCGCAAGCAGCAGCTCGCCGAGGATGCGATCGCCTCCAACTACTCGACGCGCGCCGGGCAGGGAGGTCCCGGGGTCGCCGGCGCCGGGTTGGCGAGCGTCGACACCGGCAACGGCCACATCCTCGCGATCGCCACGTCGGGCAAGTACAGCCAGACCAAGTTCGACTACCCGACGCAGGCACACCGCCAGCCGGGCTCGTCATTCAAGGTGTTCGCGCTGATGACGTTGATCCACGACTACCACGCCGATCCCAACGACACCTTCTACAACTCGCACTTCCTGCCAGCGGGGTGGCTGTCCGCCGACCCGACCTGGTCGGTGCACACCGCCGAGGACACCTACCAGGGCGACATCTCGATCACCAAGGCGACGATCCTGTCCGACAACACGGTGTTCGCCCAGCTGGCCGCCGACCTCGGGTGGGACAAGCTCGACGCGACCGCTCATGCAATGGGGATCACCTCTCCGCTTGACGGCAACCCGGCCGAGGTGATCGGCGGCCTGCGGATCGGCGTCACGCCGCTCGAGATGGCCGACGCCTACGCGACAATCGCCAACGGCGGGACCCACATCCCGGCGACGATCGTCGGCAAGGTCGTGTTCCCCGACGGCAGCTCGCGTGACTTCGGTGACCCGCGCCGCACCCACGTTTTCACCGATGGTGAGACCTACGCGGCGACCCAGGTGCTCAAGCAGGTGATCACCAGCGGGACCGGGACCGCCGCCGGCTACGGCTGCCCCGCGGCCGGCAAGACCGGAACCGCCAACAACCTCGAGAACGCCTGGTTCGTCGGCTACACACCGCGGATGTCGACCGCCGTCTGGGTCGGCTATCCGCAGGGCAACATCCCGATGGCCGACGGGTTCGGCGGCGCGCTGGCGGCGCCAATCTGGCGCGCCTACATGGATCCGGCCCGCGGTAGCTACTGCGGCGATTGGTCAGCGCCGACCGATCCCTTCCAGGGCACCGCGTTCTTCGGCCACTTCTCGGTCACCGGCGGCTCGAACACCGTCCCGGGCGGAACGAGCTCGACCACGGGCGCACCGGGCACAACCACCACCAACCCCAACAACCCGACCCTGTTCGCGCAGCCTCCGCAGGGACCGCCGCCGTCGGGCGCTGGAAACGGCAACGCGGCGCTGGGCAGCGGCCACTGACGACTGACGATCGGGGCCGGCCGGCCCGCCTGCTGGTAGCGTTGTCAACCGGCTCGCCGCGCTGACGCTGCGGGCAACCGAGGTTCACGAGCAAAGATGCCCAAGGAAGAAAAGGTCGAACTCGAAGGCGAGGTTGTCGAGGCGCTGCCGAACGCGATGTTCCGCGTCAAGCTCGACAACATGGATCGTGTGGTCCTGGGCCACGTGGCCGGCAAGATGCGCCGGTTCCGGATCAGGATCCTCCCGGGCGACCGTGTCCGGGTCGAGCTCTCGCCATACGATCTGGACCGGGCGCGCATCGTCTACCGGCATCGCTGACCCCCGTCCAAGGGCGGCGCCGTGCGCGAGCTCGAGCTGATCGAATCCCTGCGGAAGGTGTTGGCTCCCGGTGGTCCGCGAGTGCTGCGATGGCTCGGCGACGATGCCGCGGTCGTGCGGGCGCGCGGCTATGCGGTGACGTCGGTCGACACGATGGTCGATGGAGTCCACTTCCGCACCGGCCAGCACTCGTGGGCGCAGATCGGGCAGCGGGCGCTCGGGGCCGCGCTGTCGGATCTGGCTGCGATGGCAGCCGATCCGGGCGAGGCGTTTCTGTCGCTCGGGCTCCCGCCCGGCACCGAGCTCGACGACGCGCTCGCGCTGGCCGGCGGCGCCCAGGTCGTGGCCGGCGAATGTGGAGTCACGATCGCGGGCGGTGACGTGACCGCCGCCGGCTCGCTGGTCGTGTCGGTGACCGTGATCGGCTGGGTCGACGATCCCGGACAATTGGTCGGGCGCGACGGGGCTCGGCCGGGCGACCTCGTCGCGGTGACCGGGGAGCTCGGCGCAGCGGGAGCGGCCCTCGCGGTGCTCGACGAGCCTGGTCGGGGCGTCGCCCTGGGGGAATCGGTGGCCGCCGGCCTGCGCGATCGGTATCTCAAGCCTCAGCCCCGGTTCGCGGAGGGGCGGGCGCTGAGCGAGCTCGGGGCGACGGCGATGATCGACATCTCTGACGGGATCGCGACCGATGCGCGCCACCTCGCGCTCGCCAGCGGCGTGCAGATCGAGCTCGGGCTCGACAGGCTCCCGCTGAGCGCCGGGGTCGCCGAGGTGGCGGCCGCGCTGGGCGAGGAACCGGCGGTGTTCGCGGCGACGTCGGGGGACGACTACGAGTTGTGCGTCTGCCTGCCCGAGCCGGTCGCGGCGGCGGTCTCCGCGATGCCGCGGGTCACGCTTGTCGGGCGGGTGCTCGCCGGGCCGCCGGGGCTGTCACTACCCGGGGTCAGCCGCCCGCTGGCGGGCTACGAGCACTCGGCTTGATCTGACGGTGCCGCGGTTGCGGCGGTCAGGCTTACGGACACTCTCCGAGACCGCGCTTGGTCGCCGGGAACGAGAGGCCCTTGTAGTCCTCCAGCAGCCGGCGAAGAATCGCGTCGGCAACAGCCTGGGTATCGACCTGATATTCGCCGCGACCAACCTGCTCTTGTATTTGGCTCAGTCGCATGTCGCGCTTTCCTTCCACTATCGGCGTCGTCTGCCGGATCACTTCATGTCCTCTTTCGGCACTGTCTAGGTGCACCTCTACAGGGCGTGGGCAGAATGGACGTTCGTCCGGACACCCCTCGTCCCGGCGGGCCGGATCACGTGGCGACATCGGAAGTGATCACGCGGGACCGAGAGGTTTTACAGATTTTAGCCGCGCGAACACGATGATCCTCTGCGTGGCGCTGTAGAGCGGATTGCAGGCCGACAGCACGAGCCGCTCATAGCCTACGTTGCGGATCACCCAGAGCGCCGTCGGCGCCACGATCCTCTGGTATTGAACCCGGTAGGTGAAGCGTCCATACGGCATCGTCAGCATGATCTCATCGCCGGGGGCGAGCTCGTTGATCTCCTTGAACGGCGCCAGGTAGGTGGTGCGGTGGCCTGCCACCCCGACGGTCTGCCCCATCCCCGGAAACGCCGTCTCCGGGTAATGGCCGGGACCCTTTTCCAGACTCGCGCCGTCGGTGCCCTCGATCAGCGTGTAGCCGGCGCCGATCTTCGGGATCGCGATCCTGCCGATCGCGTCGCCGGTCTTGACCTGGCGCTGTTCACGGCGCGCCAGGTAGGCGATCCGCTCGCGGCGCGAACGCAGCCCCGCGAGCGCATCGTGGTCGACCACCGACAACGGCGCCGTCTGGTAGCTCAGATAGCGGTTGTCGATGTTGTTGCGGGCGACGAGCCCGATCGCGGCCGTGACCGGCTCCTGCCAGATCAGCGTGATGCCGGCGTCGAGCAGCAGCAACAGGCCGGTCAGGATCAGCACCGACGAGAGGTCGATCACGAGCCGCCGCATCGGACCCCGCGACCCGCGCCGCGTGCCCGATGTCGTCAACACGCTTTGGGGCATCGCGGTTCACCTCAGCGGCGCAGCGCCGACTTGGTCCCGCCGAGCGAACCCGGTCCGGCGTAGGTGACCGGCCCTCTGACGGTGACCGGCACCTGCTCGGGCCGCGGCAGCCGCGCGAGCGCGATCAGGATCCCGCCGGCGGTCACGACGCACCCGAGGAACACGCTCCACTCGAGTGCCGAGAGCGGGCTGACGACGTGGCCGGCGATCAGCAGCGTCGCGCCCCAGACGGCGCCGACCGGGCCGTACCCGAGCGTCACCGCGTAGTAGACGACCACGCCGGCGACCGGCAGCAGGCTGACGAGCAGCATCCCGACCCGCGCCGCGAACCGAAGCCGCACGTCGCCGTTGAGCGCCAACAGCCACAGGTGCAGCGCCGGCACCATCAACAGGGCGGCGTACGGGTTCGAGAACCAGACCGCGATCGCGACCGCGCACATGACGAGCAGCAGCGCCGCAGTCACGCCCCCGAGCGAGCTCTCACGGTCGCGCGCCCGGACCGGCCCGGCGGCGAATCTGATCGCGAGCGGCCCCAGCAGCGCAGCTGAGCCGACCGCGATCAGGGCGGCCAGGATCAGCACGATGACGCCCGCCGCGTGCAGCGGCACGGCCCCGGCGACCACCGGCCCGGGAGGGGTGATCGCGAGCGTGCCGACCAGCCGTGCGGCCAGGATCACGAGCACGCCGAGCGTGAACGGGACCGCCGCCAGCAGGACCACCAGCAGCCACCGCCAGACGCGGTACCCGCGCCTCAGAGCCCGGGCGAGACCGTCGATCGTCGTCATCAGCACGGGCACGATCAGCGCCAGCACGAACACGGTGATCGCCCAGCCGGGGACGACCTTCTTGTCGAAGATCACGTATGCCGACGGCGCGGAGACAGTCGGTCCGCCGTCGAGCGCGGAGATCGTGGCGAGCACGGAGCGTCCGACCGAGGTGAGCTCGTCGGGTCCCGACACGGGGGCGTTGGGAGCGGGTCCGCGCTCGCCCGACAGGGACAGCATCACGGCCGGGATCCCGCGCGCCCCGAACGGACCCTGCTCGCTCAGCGTCAGCGGAAAGGCCAGATGGACGAACTGACCGAACAGGCTCGTGCCGCGCGAGCTGATCGCCGCCTGCTGGTTGAGGATCGCCGAGACGGTGTTGCGAAGCTGCGGCGGCGCGACCAGCTGGCTGGTTGACCAGGGGACCACGACCGGCTGGCGGATGTGGGTGCTCGCGAGGTCGCCGAGCACGACCACGGCGTCGATCGGACCGGGCAGCGTGTTCGCGAGGCGAATCGCGCCCGCGGTGCCCTGCGAGCCGGTCGTCGACGCCAGGACCACCGTCCGGTGAAGGGTCTCACCCTCGAGGTCGCGGGCCAGCTCGATCAGCGCCGCGGTGCCCGACAGTCCGGCGATGGCTGGATGACTGCGGGAATCGCGGTGGGCGACGATCACGACACTGCCGCTCTCCATCCCGGGCCGGACCCCGATCACGTTCTCGAGCGTCCGGACGCCGTCGGCGGTCCGCGCGGTGAACGTATCCGTGGTCGGCGCGAAGCCGTACTGCGTGAGCTTTCGCTTGACGACCGTCGCAACGTCGTAGTCGCCGGCTGAGCCGGGCGCCCGCTCGGGCTCGGACTTTTTCATCGAGCTCATCGTGTCCAGGACGTTCTGCCCGTTGAACGCCTGCGGGGCCAGCGATGCGGTCATCGGCCCCTGCTGGTTCTCGAGCGAGAACGCGAGCACGAGCAATCCGAGGGCCACGACGACAAGGCCGGTCCGATAAATCCGCGGATCGAGCATCAAATCGACTTTATAGCGGCCTTTTTGAAGGCGACGACTACTCTTGTGCAGAGGAGCTCCCGAGTGTCCGACAGATCAGCGCGCATCCTGCTCGTGGACGATGAGCAGTCGATACAGACGCTGCTCTCCTATCCGCTGCGCAAGGAGGGCTACGACGTCGTGCAAGCGACCGACGGGCGCCAGGCGCTGGAGCGGTTCGACGAGCAGTCGTTTGACCTCGTCGTGCTCGACCTGATGCTGCCACAGATCGACGGCCTCGAGGTGTGCCGCAGGCTCCGCAGCCAGTCCTCGGTGCCGATCATCATGCTGACCGCGAAGACCGAGGAGATTGACAAGGTCGTCGGGCTCGAGCTCGGTGCCGACGACTACATCACCAAGCCGTTCTCGCTGCGGGAGTTCTCGAGCCGGATCAAGGCCGCGCTGCGACGCGCCGAGATGAGCCGCCCGGTCGAGACCGCGCCCGATGAGGCGCCGCTGGAGATCCGAGAGCTGCGAGTCGACTTCCCCAAGCGCTCGGTCCGGATCCGCGGCGCCGAGGTTCAGCTGACCTACGTGGAGTTCGAGATCCTGTCGGCGCTTGCGCGAGCGCCGGGACGCGTGTTCACGCGCGACATGCTGCTGGCTCGGATCTGGGGTGACTCGGCCTATCGTGACCCGCGCACGATTGACGTGCACATCCGCCATCTGCGCGAGAAGGTCGAGCGTGACCCGAAGGATCCCGAGTACCTGTTCACGGTCCGTGGCGTCGGCTACCGGTTCCGTGACACCGAGCCCTAGCCGCGCAGGACGTCGTGTGGTGACCGGATGACCCTCTCGCTTCGCAACCGACTGGCGCTCGTGTTCTTCGCGGTCACACTGCTCGCGATCGCGGTCCTGTACCTGTACGTCGCCCCCGGGCTCCAGAGCCGGCTGCTGGGCGACAAGCTGAGTGAGCTTTCGGGAGCGGCCAAGGCCCACTCCGGGCAGATCCGCCTGACCGTCGGCAGCGCCGACTCGGCGCCCGTCGTCCGCGCGACCGTCCAGCGCGCGGCGCTGATGTCGGGCAGCCGGGTGTCGCTGCTGGCCGTCAACCGCGCGCAGGGAACCCTGCAGCTGTTCAGCCAGGCGGACTCGAGCAACCCGGCGACCTCGGGCAGGCTCGCGTTCCCGGTGGCCTATACGGCGATCGCGACCGGCAAGGTCACGACGGGCACGGAGAACACGCCCTCGGGACAGGTGGCCGAGGCCGCCTACCCGATCAACCTCGGCGGGATCGTGACCGCGGTGATCGTGTACTCGGCCCAGGTCTCGGACATCGCCCGCAACGTGACCACGGTCAGACACGAGATCCTGGTCGCGGGCGGGATCGCGCTGCTGCTGGCGCTGATCGCCGGCTACCTGGTCGCGCGTGCGCTCGCGCAGCGGGTCAAACGGCTCGAGCTGGCCGCCAAGCAGGTCGCGGCGGGAGACTTCAGACATCCGATCCCGGTTGATTCCACCGACGAGCTCGGACAGCTCGCGCTCGCGTTCAACGACATGCAGCACCAGCTCGAGCAGATGGAGCTGGCGCGCAAGAAGTTCATCGCGACCGCGTCACACGAGCTGCGAACGCCGGTCTTCTCGCTCGGCGGCTTCGTCGAGCTGCTCGAGGACGAGGACCTCGATCCCGAGACGCGCCGCCGCTTCCTCGAGCAGGTCCGTGACCAGGTCCAGCGGCTAGGCAAGCTCTCGGTCAACCTGCTCGACCTCTCAAAGCTCGAGGCCGGGTCTTTGGAGCTGCGCCCCGAGGAGGTCGACCTCGGCGAGCTGACGCGCTCGGTCTCGGGGGAGTTCGAGCCGACGCTCGCCCAGCACGACTCGCGGCTCGAGCTGCGCTTGCCGGCGCGGAGGATCGAGGCCCAGTGCGATCCCGTCAGGGTGGCTCAGATCATGCGGATCCTGATCGACAACGCCCTCACCCACACGCCGTCGGGAACGCAGATCGTCGTCACCGCGGGACGCGACAACGGCCGCGTCAAGCTCGTCGTCCGCGATGACGGGGACGGGATCGACAAGCAGGTCCAGTCGCGGATCTTCGAGCCCTTCTACACCGCCGACGACGTGCAGGGCTCGGGGCTCGGGCTGACGATCGCGAGTGAGCTGGCCGACCGGATGTCGGGGGCGCTGTCGGTGAAGTCGGTTCCGGGGGATACGGAGTTCACGCTCGAGATCCCGGCTTGACGGCGGGCCTTCCGGGCCTTCCGGGCCTCGCGGGCCCCGACCCGGCTCAGCGGGGCCAGCCGTCGAGGAGCCTGAGCCAGACCTCGCTGCGGGTTGGGAACGGAGGGATCGCGTGGACCAGCCGGCCGTACGGGACCTCGGCGACGACCGCGATCGTCGCCGCATGGAGCATGTCCTGGATCTCGGGCCCGGTGAACGTCGCTCCGACGATCACGTCAGCGCTCGTGTCGACCACCAGCCGCGCGTTGGCCGGGGAGCCCTTGCCGATGAAGCTCCCGCCGGGCGTGCGCTCGGGGTCGGCGTCGATCGCGCGGGCGGGCAACCCGGCGGCGAGCGCGGCGTCGAGCGTCAGGCCGACCGCCGCAATCTGCGGCTCGGTGAACACGACCCGGGGCGAGAGCGGGCCATCCCACGTGGCCTGCATGTCACGCCCCATGATCGTCGCGACCGCGACCCGGGCCTGGTACTTGGCGGCGTGGGTGACGAGCGAACGCCCGTTGACATCACCGATCGCGTACAGCCAGTGGTGACCCGGTACCCGCATCCGGTCATCGACATCGATCGTCTCGCCGTTGAAGCGTCCGACCGTCTCAAGCCCGAGGTTGTCTGTCAGCGGCCTGCGACCGACCGCGACCAGCAGCTCGTCACTGGCCAGCTGCTCGCCGGTGCCCAGCTTGAGGGCGAACCGTTGGCCCTCGCGTTCGGCACGCATCGCCTTCGTCGACAAGCGCACGTCGACGCCGCGGCCGCGTAATGACTCGAGCAGCTGCTCGGAGGCGAACGGCTCCTCGCCGCTGATCAGCCGCGGCTGCGCCGCCACGAGCGCGACCTGCGAGCCGAGCGACGACCACGCCTGTGCAAGCTCGCACCCGACGACCCCGCCGCCGAGGATCGTCAGCCGCTCGGGCACCCGCTTGGCGGTCGTGCCTTCGCGGTTGGTCCAGGGCGCGATTTCCTTCAGGCCGGCGATCGGCGGGATCTCGGCACCGCTGCCGACCGCCACCACGACCGCGCGCCGGGCGGTCAGCAGCTGGTCTGCCACCCGCACCTTTCGCTCGCCGGCCAGCCGGGCCTCGCCTCGCACGAGCGTGATCCCGCGCTCCTCGATCCACGGCAGCTGAACCGAGTCATCGAGACCGTGGATCACCTCGTCGCGGCGCCCAAGCACGATCCCAGCGTCGAGCTGTCCGGTCACGCCTCGCGGGCGCCGGGAACCCGCGCGACCTCCGCGAGCAGCTCAGCCGGGCGCAGCAGCGCCTTGGAGGGCATGCACGCGTAGAAGGCGCACTCGCCACCGACCAGCTCGCGCTCGATCAGCACCACGTCGAGCCCCTCGAGCCCGAGCTGTCCGGCGCAGGCCCCGCCGGCGGGGCCGGCGCCGATCACGATCACGTCATGGTCACTCACGGCTCACGTCACCTCGCGCAGCCGGCCGGTCTCGCACTCGTACACGAAGCCACGGATCGCGTCCTTTCGGGGGATGAACGGGGAAGCCTCGATCCGCGCGATCGAGTCGCGCAGGTGCTGGTCGAGGTCGCGGAACGCCTCGACGGTCCACGCCGGCCGGGCGCCCGTGTCCGCTAGGAGCTGGGCCTTGAACTCGTCCTCGTCGAGCGCGAGCATCCCGCACCCGGTGTGGTGGATCAGCACGATCTCCTCGGTCGCCAGCAGCCGCTGCGAGATCGACAGCGAGCGGATCGTGTCATCGGTGACGACCCCGCCGGCGTTGCGGATCACGTGGGCGTCGCCCTCCTTGAGCCCGAGCGCCCCGTACACGTTCAGCCTTGCGTCCATGCAGGCGACGACCGCCACGCGCCGGGCCGGCGCGACCGGCAGCTCGGCGCAGTCAAACGACGCCGCGTAGTTTTCGTTGTTGGCGAGGAGAGCGTCGGTCTGACTCACTCAGAGCTCCTTGTAGGTTTCTCGATTCGATGAATACCCCCGGCCCTCGCACGCCAGTCGATGATCGGCAGCTCGTATACGATCTCGCATTGAGCCTGCGCGAGCGCGTCGTCCCCGAGCTCGGCTCGCACGCCGGCCGCAGGTTCGCAGGCGAGGGCGCGGGGGGGACATCACGTTCGCCGTCGACGAGGTCGCCGAGGAGGCTCTGGTCGAGTTCCTCGCGCGCCGAGCGCCACGGGTCGCGTACTACTCCGAGGACCGGGGGCTGGTCGCCTCCGATGACGCGACCGACGTGCTGGTGGTCGATCCGATCGACGGGACCCGGCCGGCGATGGCCGGCCTTGAGTCGGCGTGCGTGGCCGTCGCGCTGGCGCCGCTCGGCGACGGTCAGCCGCTGATGCGAGACGTGACCGCCGCGTGCGTGGTCGAGATCAAGTCCGGTGACTCGTTTCTGGCCGTCAGCGGGGAGGGAATCGTCTCCTCTACCAGAGCCGTGAATCTGAGCAGCAATGAGGATCCGCGCCGGATGTTCTGGGGCTACGGCTTTCGCGGCCGCCCGGCGCGGCCGACGACCGAGGTGCTCGCCGAGCTGATCGACGGCTCGTCGGTACGCGGCGGCACATTCGAGCTCGGTTCGCAGTCGTTCGCGATGACCCGGGTCGTGACCGGCCAGCTCGATGCCGTGATTGAGGTCGGGTCGCGCCTGATCGACGAGCTGCCCGGGATCCGCGCCGAGTTCGAGCGGATCGGTGACGGCGAGGTGCTCAACAACTCGCCGTATGACCTGGCCGCGCCGTGGCTTTGCCTGCGCGAGGCCGGCGGGGTCGTCAGCGACGGCTGGGGCCGGCCGCTCGACGATCACCGCCTGCTCGGATCCGGCCACGAGTACCAGATGTCGTCGATCTCGGCCGCCAACCCGGCACTCCATCGAGCGCTCGTCGCGGCGATCGACGCGGGCATCGAGCGGCTACGCGAGTTACGCGGCTGACCGGACGGTTATCGTCCCGGACACCCGGTCTCCGACGCCCCCTCTCCCCCTCACCAACTCCCGCCATGCTGCAGCCCGTCTCCGTCGCCCAGAAGCACCTCGCCGATTACGCGAGCATCGTCGGCCGCCAGCTCGTCGACGAGATCCGCGAGCGCGCGAAGCGGCTGGAGGGCAAGCGCATCCTGCACCTCTCCGCGACCGCCTTCGGCGGCGGCGTCTCGGAGATCCTCTACACGCTCGTGCCGCTGATGATCGACGTCGGCCTCGACTGCGAGTGGCAGGTGATCTACGGCCGCGAGGAGTTCTTCAACGCCACCAAGCTGATGCACAATGCGCTGCAGGGCGCCCCACAGCGGCTGGCAGACGAGGACTGGGACACCTGGCTGCGCTTCAACGAGATCAACGCCCGGGAGCTGGCCGGTGACTGGGACGTCTGCATCGTTCATGACCCGCAGCCCGCCGCGATCCCGACGCTGGTCGGTGAGCACGCCCGGCACTGGGTCTGGCGTTGCCACATCGACCTCTCGACCCCCAATCAGCCGACCCTCGAGCGCCTGCTGCCCTACCTCGACCCCTACGACGCGGCGATCTTCCACATGCCCGAGTACGTGCCGGCCAGCGTCGACGGACGAGCCCACATCGTGCCCCCTGCGATCGACCCGCTGGCGCCCAAGAACATGGCCTTCTCGCCCGAGGACGCGGTCTACATATGCCAGCAGTTCGGGATCGACATCGACCGGCCGCTGATGTGCCAGGTGTCGCGCTTTGATCCCTGGAAGGACCCGCTTGGGGTGATCGACGCCTACCGGCTGGTCAAGGAGCAGATGCCGTCGGTCCAGCTTGCCCTGGTCGGCTCGATGGCGACCGACGACCCGGAGGGTTGGGATTACTTCAACGCGACCGTCGCCCACGCCGACGGCGATCCCGACATACACATCCTCAACAACCTCAATAACGTTGGCGCGATTGAGGTCAACGCGTTCCAGTCACATTGCGACGTCGTGATCCAGAAGTCCAAGCGCGAGGGCTTCGGCCTGACCGTCACCGAGGCGATCTGGAAGGCCAGGCCGTTCATCGGCGGCGCGGTCGGCGGAATCCCGCTTCAGATTGCGGATGGCGAGTCCGGGTTCCTGGTCTCCGATGTGGAGCAGTGTGCGCAGCGGGCGCTGGAGATCCTCGGCGATCCCGCGCTCGGCAAACGACTCGGCTTGGCGGGCAAGGAGACAGCCCGGCGGCGGTTCCTGACGCCGCGGCTGCTACGCGACTGGCTGGAACTGTTCGAGGAACTCGGGGCGTGAAGGTTGTCGCGGGGGCTTGACGGGGGTCGGGGGTAGGGAGACGATGATGCCCGATGTCGACTGACACACCCCTCGTCCTCGTCTCCAATCGCGGCCCGGTCACGTTCCAGCCGGGCGGTCAGATCAAGCGCGGCACCGGCGGGCTGGTGACCGCCCTGATCGGCCTCGCATCGCATCGCCCGGTCACCTGGGTCGCCTCGGCGATGACCGACGAGGACGTCACCGCTGCCGAGCGCCACGGCGGACGGCCGTTCCCGGTCACGACGCCCGACGGGGACGAGTACCGGGTCAAGCTCGTCGCCTCCGACGCCCACGCCTACGACGGCTTCTACAACATCATCGCCAACCCGATGCTGTGGTTCATCCAGCATTACCTGTGGGACCTGTCAAACGCGCCCGACATCCGCCGCAACGAGACCGAGGCGTTCGAGTTCGGGTACAACGCCGTCAACGAGGACCTGGCGCGAGCGGTCCTCGACGAGGTCCGCGACGTCGAGAAGCCGGTCGTGATGGTCCACGACTACCACCTGTACACGCTTCCGGGGCTGATCCGCAGCCAGCGGCCGGATGCGTTCCTGCACCACTTCGTCCACATTCCGTGGAGCCAGTCGGACTCGTGGCGGGTGCTCCCGACGGTGATCCGGCGCGAGATCTATGAGGGCATCCTCTCCAACGACATCATCGGCTTCCACACCCGCTCCTATCGGCACAACTTCCTGCAGTGCTGCGAGGACCTGACCGACTGCGAGGTCGACTTCAAGGGCGGAATCGTCAAGGTCGGCGACCGCGAGGTCTGGGTCCGTGCCTACCCGCTGCCGATCGACGCGAGCGCGGTCCAGGCGGTCGCCAACCGTCCCCGGGTGCGCGAGTTCGAGGGCGAGCTGCTGCGCCGCCGGCGCGACCATCTGATCCTGCGCGTCGACCGTGCCGACCTGTCGAAGAACGTGCTGCGCGGATTCAGCGCCTTTGATGTGTTCCTCGAGCAGCACCCCGAGTTCCGCGAGAACGTCACGTTCATCGCCCAGCTGATGCCGTCGCGGACGGACGTGCCCGAGTACGCCGAGTACCTCGAGCGGATCGAGGCCGTGGTCGCGGTCGTGAACCACCGTCACGGCTCGCCAGACTGGATGCCGATCCAGCTCAAGGTCCGTGACGACCTCGAGGAGGCAGTCGCCGCCTACAAGCACTACGACGTGCTGATGGTCAACGCGATGTTCGACGGCATGAACCTGGTCGCCAAGGAAGGGCCGATGGTCAACGAGCGCGCCGGCGTGTCGCTGCTGTCGGAGAACACCGGCGCGCACGAGGAGCTTGGCGAGTTCGCGCTGTCGGTCAACCCGTTCGACATCCAGGCGCTGGCCGACTCGATCCACGCCGCGCTGACGATGCCGATCGGCGAGCGCCAGCGCCGCCACGAAGGGCTGAAGTCGATCGTGACCGCGCGCGATCCGGGTGACTGGATCGACGAGCAGCTGGCCGACATCCGCGCCAAGGAGCGCGGTAGCTGAGCCGCCTGAGGGTCTTGCCGCGGCGTCCCCTCACTGGTTGAGGGTCTTGCCTCGGGCGTCCCTCACTGGTTGAGGGTCTTGCCCTCGCTCAGCAGCTCGATGTAGCGCGCGATCCGCTCGGCCCGCTTGGCCGGGGTCTTGACGCCATGCAGCCGGAACAGGAATGAATACCGGCGCGAGCCGGTCAGGGTGGCGAAGAACTCGGCCGCGGCGGGATTGGCGTTCAACGCTTGTTGGAGGTCATCGGGCACGGTCGCGCGGCTCTGGGGTTCATAGGCCGAGTGCCAGCGCCCGTCCGCGATCGCGGCGGAGATCTGGTCGTGGCCCGCCTGGCGCATCCGGCCCTGTTTGATCAGCTCGGTGGCCTTCGCCCGGTTGACCTGCGACCACTTGCTGCGCGGGCCCCGCGGGGTGAAGCGCTGCAGGAAGAACGAGTCGTCATAGGAGTTGCGCCGCGCGTCGATCCAGCCGAAGCAGATCGCGGCATCGAGCACGTCTGGGTAGCCCACGGTCACCGCCCCCGAGCCCTTCTTGGCGATCTTGAGCCAGACGCCCGGGGAGTCAGTGTGGTTGCGTTCGAGCCACTGCTCCCAATCGGCCAGGTCGGCGAGCTGGAGGGGGGCGTCCTGGTCGCCGGGGGCCTTGCCGGCGGTGCGGCGCGGAAGTGGCTTGGACTGCCCCGTCGGGGGCGGGACGGGATCTGCGCTTGGCGGGGATCTCGCCATGATCGCACCCGCTATAGTCGGCCGCCGCCCCGCCCTACGGGCGTTTAGCTATGGCTGCTGAGACACCGCTCTATGACCTGATGATCGTCATCTCGACCGAGGTCGAGGAGGATCGGCGCGCGAAGATCCTGTCCGACGTCGAGACCCAGATCACGTCCGGCGGCGGCACGATGGAGCGCAACGATGACTGGCGCACCCGAGCGCTCGCCTACGAGATCAACCACCAGCGCGAGGGCGAGTACCACCTGATCCAGTTCAAGGGCGCGCCGGCGCTGATCGAGTCGCTGTCACACAGCCTGCGGATCGACGACGCCGTGCTCCGGTTCCGGATCATCAAGGTCCTGCCCGGCACGCCGCCGCCCCCCGAGGCCGCGCCCCCGGTCGTGGCTGTCGCGCCGGCTCCGGCCGAGTCCTAGCGGTCGGTCAGCGCGCCGCTTTCACACAAAAGCGTGACCGCGTGTGCCAGGACGGGCACTGAATCGAAACGTTTCCGACCATTTTCCGCTGACTGCCGAGGTAGCCGTCTGCCCTCGCCATAGACTCGGTAAACGAGCTTTCAACGTCCTTGGGAAAGGAGCCTCGAGCAATGGCAGGTACGAACATAAACCGGGTGATCATCACCGGGAATCTGACGAAGGATCCGGATCTCAGCTCGGTCTCGTCGACCGGTACATCGGTGTGCTCGCTGCGGATCGCATGCAACGGCCGACGCCGCAATCCGGAGACCAATCAGTGGGAGGATCAGCCCAACTACTTCGACGTCACGGTGTGGGGCGCGCAGGGCGAGAACTGCGCCAAGTACCTCAGCAAGGGACGGCCGGTCGCGATCGACGGCCGCCTGCGCTGGCGTGAGTGGACGAGCCCCGAGGGACAAAAGCGCCAAGCGGTCGATATCATCGCTGAATCCGTGCAGTTTCTCGGCGGGCGTGATGACGCTGGCAATGGGAACGGGTTCTCCAGCAGCGTTCGCACGACGGAGAGCGACGTCCCGATTGACACCGGCGATTTCGAGCGCACTCCGGTGAGCGCAGGAGCAGACGAAGACATTCCGTTCTAGAGCGCACTCCGCGCTCTCAAACGCAACAAGCTAGGCTGAATCGAAGTGGCAAAGCAACGCAGACGACCGGTACGCCGGCGCGACCGAAAGGGCGGGCTCGACATCGACCCGTCGCAAGTCGTGCCCGTACTGCCGCGACAAGATCGATCAGGTGGACTACAAGGACGTGTCCATGCTGCGCCGGTTCATCTCCGAGCGCGGCAAGATCCGCTCACGGCGGATCACCGGTGCGTGCCGCCGTCACCAGAGCCAGGTCGCGCGTGCGGTCAAGCGTGCGCGCGAGCTCGCGCTGCTCCCATACGTCGCTGAGGGCAGCGAGCACCGGGGCGGCCGTGGTGATCGTGACCGCGACCGCGACCGTGATCGCGACCGCTAGTCGGGAGACGGTCCCAGATGCCCCAGGCGATCCTGCTTGAAGATGTCGAGTCGCTCGGCGAGCGCGGAAAGGTTGTCGACGTGTCCGCCGGCTACCTGCGCAACTACCTGGTGCCGCGAAAGCTCGCCGAGCCGGCGACGACCTCTTCGATCAAGCTCGCCCAGAAGCGCCGCGAGGATGCCGAGCGGGCCGTGCGCGAGGCCGAGGAGCGCTCCCGTGAGAGCGCTGCCGTGCTCGGTCGCACGGTGCTGACGATCCCGCAGCAGGCCGGCGACGACGGCCGGCTGTTCGGCTCGGTCACCACGCAGGACATCGCTGACGCGATCCGCGACGCCCGCGGCATCCGCGTCGACCGACGCAAGATCCACCTCGAGGAGCCGATCCGTAATGTCGGCACCTACATGGTCGTCGTCGAGATCGCCGACGAGGTGACGGCGACGGTCAAGACCATGGTCGTCGCGGCTTAGCTTGTCGGTTTAGGGGAGCAAGGCCAGCGCGTCCCGCGCAGGATGCGCTGGGGCGCGGTGCGTGGACCGGCGAGCCGACGATGCGACCTGCGCGTGACCGCGACCTTGCTCCCCTTAAGAGCGGACAACGGCGACAACGACCACGGCCCCTGACACGCCGGTTAAGACCCTCCCTCCGAAGCGGTGGGGAAAGACAAAGGCGCTGGGGCGAGGAGTCCGCTCGTGCGCGGCTTTGTTGTTGATCTGGGTGGGGCGCAGGTCCCGCCATCGGCCCGGTCGCGTCGTCGGCGCCTCGGCAGCGGTTCCGCGCTCAACCCGAGCACCCCGGGGCCGCATGGCGGCGACCTCACCCCACCGTTCGAAAACCACCCCAAAAACAATCGCCCGCATCAAGCGGGAACGAGCTCGCCCCAGACGCCGCCCCCGAACTTATATTCGACCGACCGATGAGCACCGTCCAGAACATCGCCGTTCCGCCTCACAACCTCGAGGCTGAGAAGTCCGTTCTCGGGGCGGTGCTGCTCGACGAGCGCCACCTCCATGGCCTGCTCGTCGACGAGCAGCTGCGTCCCGAGCACTTCTACCGCGAGCAGTACGGGGCGGTCTTCTCGGCGATGCTCGAGCTTTACGAGAACGACCGCAAGATCGACCACCTGACGGTCTCCGAGACGCTCAAGCAGGACGGCAAGCTCGAGGAGCTCGGCGGGGTCGAGGTGATCGACGAGCTCTCCGGCTGGGTCCCGGCCGCGGGCCACGCGCGCGAGTACGGCCGGATCGTGCGCGACAACGCCCAGATGCGGGCGCTGCTGACCACGTCGTACGAGATCCAGGCCAGCGTCCTCGCCCGCGAGGCCCCGGCCCGCGACCTGGTCGAGCGCGCCGAGCGGTCGGTGCTCGAGGTCGCCCACGACGACCGCCAGAAGAAGATCCGCTCGATCGGGGACATCCTCGACGAGGAGACCGACAAGCTCCACCGCCTCTCGATCGCCAAGACGCCGCTGACCGGGACCCCGTCGGGCTTCAAGGACCTCGACGAGAAGACCGGCGGCTTCCAGCCCGGCAACCTGGTCGTGATCGCGGCGCGGCCGTCGATGGGCAAGTCGGCGCTGGTCGCCAACATCGCCGAGAACGCGGTGCTGGCCGGCTATCCCGGTGGCGCTGTTCTCGCTCGAGATGTCCGAGTCAGAGCTCGCCCAGCGCTTCGTCGCCTCCCAGGCGCGGATCAAGGGCGAGGACCTGCGCCGCGGCAAGGTCGCCGAACAGCGATGGCCGAAGATCCTCGACGCCTGCCAGCGGCTCTCCGAGGCGCCTCTGTACGTCGATGACTCGAGCGACACCGGCGTGCTCGAGGTCCGCGCCAAGGCCCGCCGCCTGCACGGCAAGATCGACGGCGGCCTGGGCCTGATCATCATCGACTACCTGCAGCTGATGCGCCACGAGGGGCGGGTCGAGAGCCGCGTCGAGCAGGTGGGCCAGATCAGCCGCGGCCTCAAGGGGCTCGCCCGCGAGCTCAACGTGCCGGTGATCGCGCTCTCGCAGCTCAGCCGCGCCGTGGAGCAGCGCGGCGGCGAGAAGAAGCCGATTCTCTCCGATTTACGTGAATCCGGGCAAATCGAGCAGGACTCCGACCTCGTGATGTTCATCTACCGCGAGGAGTACTACGAGAAGGAGTCCGAGCGACCCGGCGAGGCGGACATCATCATCGCCAAGCACCGCAACGGGCCGATCGGTGACGTCGTGCTGACGTTCCAGAAGGAGTACCCGAAGTTCATGAACTACGCCGGGGAGCGGTTCGCGCAATGACCGCGGCGACGGCATCCGAGCGACTCCAGGCTTGCCCGTTCGAACTCTGCGACGGCAGCGGCTTCCTCTACGACGAGGAGACCAACACCGCTTACGACTGCCGCTGCCGGCCCCAGCGGGTCGCGCGCGCGAAGGCGCGCAGCCTGTCGGCGGTGATCCCCCGCCGCTACCGGGACGTCTCGTTCGACCGGCCGCCGGTCACCGAGATCGACGCTGCGATCGTCGCCGCCACCCGCCGGTACGCGAGCACAGTCGAGGACCAGCTCGACGCCGGGCGCGGCCTGTGGTTCATGGGACCGCCCGGAACCGGGAAGACGACGCTGGCGATGCTCGTCTCCCAGTCGGCGCTCAAGGCCGGGCGGTCAGTCGCGATCTACTCGCTGCCCCGGCTTTTGAATGAGATCCGTGACACGCACCGCGCCGAACGGTCCCACGTCGACCTGCTCGATCGGCTGACCGAGGTCGACCTCCTCCACATCGATGACGTCGGCGCCGAGCGGACGACAGACTGGGTGCTCGAGGAGCTCTACTCGATCGTCAACGGCCGCTACGAGGACGAGCGCTCGATGGTGATCACGACCAACATCCTCGACCGCGAGGCGCTGTGCGAGCAGATCAGCGCCCGCACGGTCTCACGGCTGACCGAGATGTGTGACGAGCTGCCGCTGCTCGGCGACGATCACCGGATGGACCTCAGCACCGCCTGACGTCAGCCGGCGGCCGGCTCACTGTCGGACAGCGCCGCCGGCGCCGTCACCGGACAGCAGCCCCGCAGCCACCAGCCAACGGCGAAGCTCCGCCGCCGATCGGAAGTGGACCGTCTGCATCCCGAGCGACCGAGCCGCCTCGAGGTTCGCCGCCGAGTCGTCGATCATCACCGTCCGCTCGGCGCGCAGATCGAACCGCGCCAGCAGCCGGCGGAAGATCTCGGGGTCGGGCTTGGCGATCCCCTCGTGGGCGGAGACGACGGTGCCGTCGAACCAGCCGATGAACTCGTAGCGGTCGCGACGGAGTGGGTAGGTCTCGGCCTCCATGTTGGTCAGCGCGTAGCACGGCATCCCGGTCCGCTTGAGCGCCGCCAGCATCTCCACCACCTCTGAGATCTCGCCCGAAATCATCTCCTCGCTGCGGGTCGCCCAGGCGCTGATCAGCTCGGCGTGCTCGGGGTGGGCGATCGCCAGCTCGGCGGTCGAGCGGCTCGCCGGGACGCCCAGGTCATGCGCCGAATGCCACTCGCGCGTGCAGATCTCGTCCAGGAAGCGCTCCATCTCGCCGTCGTCGTCGAACAGCTTGCGGTACAGGTAACGCGGGTCCCAGTCCAGCAGCACGCCGCCGATGTCGAATACGACGGCGTCGATCGATCCCTGGGCGGGGGGCTCGTCCATCGCCACCGAGGTTGCCACGGAATGCGGTCCGGCGTCCCGCGAGCCGAGGGCCAGAGCGCGGTCCGGCGTCCCGCCAGCCGAGGACCCCCGAAGGCCGACGTACACTGGTCCGGCGATGCCAGGAATCGTGGTCGTCGGCGCCCAGTGGGGCGACGAGGGAAAAGGGAAGGTCACCGACATGCTCGCCGAGCGGGCAGACGCCGTCGTGCGCTTTCAGGGCGGCAACAACGCCGGCCACACGATCGTCCGCAACGGCCAGACCTGGAAGCTGCACCTGATGCCGTCTGGGATTCTGCACCCAGGCAAGCTGTGCGTGATCGGCAACGGGGTCGTGATCGACCCCAAGGTCCTGACCGACGAGCTCGACGAGCTGCGTCGCCGCCACGTTGACACCCGCGCGCTGCGGATCTCGGCCAACGCCCACTTGATCATGCCCTACCACCTGATGCTCGACCACGCCGGCGAGGCGAAACTCGGCAAGCTCGAGATCGGGACCACCCGCCGTGGGATCGGCCCGTGCTACGCCGACAAGGCCGCTCGCCTCGGGATTCGCATGCAGGACCTGCTCGACGAGAAGATCCTGAAGAAGAAGATCCTCGCGGCGCTCGAGCCCAAGCGTCTCTCGCTGCGTCCGTTCGCCAAGGATCCGGCGCTCGACCTGCAGTCGATGACCGACGAGTACCTGACTTACGGCCACGTGCTCGAGCCGTACATCGCCGATACGTCGAGGCTGGTGCTCGAGCGGCTCGACAATGATCAGATGGTCGTCTTCGAAGGTGCCCAGGGAGCGCTGCTCGACATCGACCACGGCACGTATCCGTTCGTCACCTCGTCCAACCCGGTCGCCGGCGCAGCCTGCATCGGCGCCGGCGTCGGGCCCAAGGACATCGACGAGGTCTGGGGCGTCGCCAAGGCGTACGTGACGCGCGTCGGCGCCGGACCGTTTCCGACCGAGCTCGACGGCTCGCTCGCCGACGAGATCCGTGAGCGGGGCGGCGAGTATGGGACCACGACCGGCCGCTCGCGGCGGGTTGGCTGGCTGGACCTGATCGCGCTGCGGTACGCCGCGCGGCTGAACTCGCTGACCGCGCTGGCGATCACAAAGCTTGACGTTCTCAGCGGCTTTGACCCGATCCGGGTCTGCACCCGCTACCGCGGTGCCGAGGGCGCCGAATTCGACTACTTCCCCTACCACCAGACGGTGCTCCATCACGCCGCCGGCGAGTACGTCGAGCTGCCAGGCTTCACAGCGGATCTGAGCAACTGCCGGTCCGAATCGGATCTGCCGGACACGGCACGGGAATACCTGCGCTTCGTGGCCGAGTTCGTCGGCGTGCCGATCACCCTGATCGGCGTCGGGCCCGGCCGCGAACAGGTGATCTGGACCGACATCGCACAAGCGACCACAGTCGCCGCCAACGGCGGGCCGCTGATGCCGCCCGCCGGCTAGAAGCGCTCGATCAGGTCCTCGTCTCCGACGCGTCTGACCAACCGCGCCGGAACCCCCATCACGACGTCTCGCGCGCCAACGTCTCGGGTGACGACCGCGCCGGCCGCCACGAACGCCTCCTCGCCGATCTCCACGCCCGGCGTCAGGACCACGCCGCCGCCGATCCGGCAGGCGCGCCTCAGCGTCGGGCCCGCGAGCGGCTCGCCGGGCGGGTGGCGACCCATCGTGTCGTCGTTGGTCGTGGTGACGCCAGGGCCGATGAATACGTGATCCTCGACCACCGAGCCGGCGGTCAGGTAGACGAGCGTCTGGACCAGCACCCGCTCGCCGATCACGGCGTCGAAGTCGACCGTTGAACCGCGCCCGACGACTGACCGCGCACCAACCACGGCTCGCTCGCGAATCTGTGTCTGGTCGCCGATGATCGCCCCGGCGCCGATCGAGGCCGACGCGTAGACCACCGCGCCCGCGCAGATCGTGACGTCATCGGCGACGAGCAGCGGACCGCCCTCCGGGCGCGCCGCGCTCGAGCCCGGGCGCAGACGCGGTCGCTTGCCCAGCACCGCACCGTCCTCGATCACGCACCGCTCGCCAACCTGCGTCCCCGGGTGGATCACAGCTCCGGCGCCGATGCTCGATCCGGGCCCGACGGTCACGTCACCGTAGACGACCGCGCCGGGCGCAACGCGCACGTCGTCGGCGAGCGATGCGCTCGGCCACACCTGGGCACCGTGCAGCGCCTCGTCAGCTGCCACCGACGGGGCTCCCGCGGCGCGAACTCTCAAGCGACTGCTGCAGGGCCTCGAGCACCCGCACGACGCGCAGGCCGCTGGCCCCGTCCGAGCGCGGTCGCGCACCTGTAAGCGCGCACTCGACGAAGTGCTCGCATTCGATCCGCAGCGGTTCCTCGTTCCCGATCCGGGGCGAGAAGATGTCCCCGCTGCGCGTGATGTACTCGCCGTAGTCGCGGGCGTCCTCGTCGAATCCCTTGTCGTAGAGCGTCAGCTTGCGCTCGAGCTCCATGTCATCGAAGGTCGCCATCCGACTTGACCCGACGATCGTGAAGCGGCGCTCCTTGTGCGGGTCGAGCCAGGACAGATGCAGGTGCGCCGCGAGGCCGGACGGGAATCGCATGAAGCAGAAGACGACGTCCTCGACGCCGTCACGGACATACGACTCTCCATGCGCGACGACCTCGTTGGGCTCCTCGTCGGCCAGATGGAGCACGACCGAGACGTCGTGGGCGCCGAGGCTCCAGAGCGCGTTCTCGTCCGCGCGCAGCTTGCCGAGGTTCAGCCGGTTGCCGTAGATGTAGTAGATGTGATCGCCGAGCTCGCCCGAATCGGCCAGCTCCTTGAGCTTCGCAATCCCCGGGTGGTACTCGAGCAGGTGGCCGACCATCAGGACCTTGCCGGTCGCCTCGGCCGCCGCGACCACCCGCTCGGCGTCGGCGACTGACTGCGCGAGTGGCTTCTCGACGAAGCAGTGTTTGCCCGCCTCGAGCACCCTGACTGCGAGCTCGGCATGCGTCGGGACCGGCGTGGCGAGCGCAACCGCGTCAAGCGTCGGATCCTCGAGCAGCTCGTCGAGCTCACCGGTCAGCCGCGTACCGGGGAACTGGGGCGCGACACGGGCGCGAGCGTCCTCGGAGGCGTCACAGCAGTAGACCAGCTCGGATCGCTGGATCCCCGCGAAGTTGCGGGCCAGGTTCGGACCCCAGTACCCGAGCCCGACGACGCCGATGCGCAGCGGCGCGCTCATCTGGTGTGCAGGGCGTGCTCGGGCCTCATGGCGACAGCAGTGTAAGCGCCGCCACGACGCGCTCCCCCGCCCGCCCGTCTCCGTACAGCTCCGGGTGCGTCGGCGGCGGTCGGCGCTCCAGCGCCGCGACCGCGGCCCGCGAGTCGAGGTCCACGAGCACGTTCCACCCCTGCTCGACCGTCTCGGTCCACTCGGTGCTGGGACGCAGCGTGATGCACGGGACCCTCGCCAGATAGGCCTCCTTCTGCAGCCCGCCCGAGTCGGTCAGGACCGCTTTGGCGTTGCACAACAGCGCCATCAGCTCGAAATACCCGAGCGGCTCGGTCACGGTGATGGAGGGTGTCACGCGCAGCGCCTCGAGCATCCCGGCCGCCTTCAGCCTCGCCTCGGTACGTGGGTGCAGCGCCAGTACGACGGGCAACGGCATCGCGGACAGCACCCCGACCAGCCGCCGCAGCCGCGCCGGGTCATCGACGTTGCCCGCCCGGTGCGCCGTTGCCAGGAGATAGCCCCCCGGTGACACGCCGTGCGCAGCGACCAGATCGGCTCGCTCCCGCGCCTCCGACTGGGCCTTGATCGCGACGTCGACCATCACGTCGCCGACCAGCTCCGAGACGCCCGCGACACCCTCGTGCCGGAGATTGGTCATCGCGACCTCGCTCGAGCACAACAGCAGCGCGCTCGCGTGATCGACCAGCACCCGGTTGAGCTCCTCGGGCATCGAACGGTCGAAGGAGCGCATGCCGGCTTCGACGTGAGCGACCGGGATCCCGATCTGGGCCGCGGCCAGCGCGCCCGCGAGCGTCGAATTCGTGTCCCCATAGACGAGCACGACATCCGGCCTCTCGCGCTCGAGCACCGGCTCGAGCGCCTTCAACATTCGCGCCGTCTGTGAGGTGCTCGAGCCGAGCGAGACGCCGAGTTGCTCGTCGGGGGCCGGCAGCCCGAGCTCGGCGAAGAAGATCGCCGACAGACGGTCGTCGAAGTGCTGCCCGGTGTGCACCAGCAGCTCCTCGTGAATCTCTCGCAGCCTCGGCGAGACGGCCGCCGCCTTGATGAACTGAGGGCGGTTGCCGATTACGGTGAGGATCTTCACTCGTGCAGCTCTGAGCGGATTCGCTCGCTGACCGCCGCTGCGGCGCGAGCGGTGATCGTGCCGTCGTCGGGGAAGGCGTGCTCGTCGACTGCCACCACCGGCTGCACCTCGCGCGTGGTCGAGGCGATGAACACCTCGTCTGCCGCGAGCAGCTGCTCCAGCGGGCACACCCGCTCCTGTGCGCCGGCCACGTCGATCACGACCGCCCGGGTGATCGAGGCGAGGATGTGCTCGTCGAGCGGGGGGGTGAACATCTCGCCGCCGTCGACCCAGAAGATAGAACTCGTCGGCGCCTCGAGCACTCGGCCGTGCGGCGTGACGAGCAGCGCTTCGTCATAACCCTGCTCGCGTGCGAGCCGGCCGGCCAGCATATTGGCGGCATACGACAGCGACTTGACCCCATCGAGGATCCGCGTCGGCGCGTAGGTGATCGACATCAGCCGCAGGCGGTCGGGCGTCTGCGGCAGCGGCTCGGTCAGCAGCAGCCGGCGCCCGCCGCGCGTGAGCACGATCCGCAGCAGGTCATGGTCGGGGCCCGGGCCGGCGTGCGCGAGCAGCCGATGGCCGTCGGACCGGACCGCCTCGACGTCGATCTCAAGGCGGAGATTGTCGGCCGACCGCTGCAGCCGCGCAAGGTGGCGCTCGAGCGCGTACGGCTGGCCGTCGTACACGCGCACGACCTCGAACACCCCGTCACCGCGGATCAATCCCTCATCGGTGGCAGGGATCGTCGCCTCCGCAGCGGGCATGATGTCGCCGTCCAGCGAGGCCAGCGAGGCCAGCGAGCTTATGCCCTGGGCGCTCACCCGGCGGAGATTACTTCGCCGACCCGGGTCCAGACGTCCGCGAGGCGAATGATCGTCGCCGCCGCCGAAGCCATGTCATTGACCGACGCCCACTCGCGCACCGAGTGGTACTCGTGACCCCCCGTGAACAGGTTCGGGGTCGGAAGCCCCATCTCGCTGAGCCTCGAGCCGTCGGTCCCGCCTCGGATCGGATTGCGGATCGGCTCGATCCCCTCGTCCCGGATGGCCCGCTCGGCCGCCTCGACGATCTCCGGCACGGCCTCGATGTAGGAGCGCATGTTGCGGTACTGGCGCCGCACGTCGACCTCGACCCTGGCCCGCGGGTACTCGGCGAGCACCTCCTGGACGGTGCGCTCGAACAGTTCGACGTGCTCGTCGAGCCGCTGCTCGTCGAAGTCACGCACGATCGCGCGGATCCGGGCCTCGCCGGGAGTTCCCGACAGCGAATACGGATGGATGAATCCGTCGCGTCCCGAGGTCGTCTCGGGCGACAGCCCGTCGCTCGGTAGGACGGACAGGATCTGAGCCGCGATCCGCACCGCGTTGACGAGCTTGCCCGTCGCCTGGCCGGGGTGGACATCGACCCCGCGGACGATCGCGGTCAACTCGTAGGCCGAGAACGTCTCGTCCTGGATCTCGCCGGTATCCGAGCCGTCGAGCGTGTAGGCGCACGAAGCTCCGAAGCCCTCGATGTCGAACAGGGTCGCGCCTTCGCCGATCTCCTCATCGGGGGTGAACGCGATCCGCAGCGTCGGCCGCGGCAGCTCCGGATGGGCCGACATGTACGCCACCGCCGCGACGATCTCGGCGACGCCGGCCTTGTCGTCTGCTCCCAGCAGAGTGTCGCCGCTCGAGGTGACGATGTCGTGGCCTCGCTTGGTGAGCAGCTCGGGCATCGTCGCCGGGTCAAGCATCGTCCGGTCCCGGGGGAGCTCGAGCACCTCGCCGTCGTAACCACGATGGACGATCGGCTCGACCCCGGCGCCGGGAGCGTCGGGGGTGGTGTCCATGTGGGCGATCAGCCCGATCACGTGCTCGGCGCCGCCGCTGGCCGGCAGCGTCGCGATCACGTACCCGTTCTCGTTCAACGAGGCGTCTGCGAGTCCGGCGGCCAGCAGCTCGTCGACCAGCAGGCGGCCGAGTTCGAGCTGACCGGGCGTGCTGGGTGAGCGGTCGCGATCTCGCTTTGACTGCGTGTCGATTCGCACGTAGCGCAGGAACCGCTGCAGCACGTCGGGAGCGAGTGCCCGAGCCAGGTCTGAGGTGTAGCCGTTATCGCCCATCGTCTCCAGTATTTCAACCTATACCCGCGCCGCGTCTGGCCCACCCCCGGCCGCCCGACGCAGCCACCCCTCCGGCCGCTCGAAAGTTCCCCACGACGAGCGTGAATCGCCCTCTGTGCAGCACATCTGCGCGCCGGTCGGCAATTGGACATGGGTTACATTCCCGCCCACCGCTCGCGACCCCGTTCGCGGTGTGATAGAACGGCGGGGTCTGCAACTTTTGGAGGTGGCGATGGCGGTTATACAGACCACCGAGCCATTGGCAAGGATTGTCAGCTCGCCCGAACTGTTCAGGCGTTGGCGCGATCATCGTGACCAGCGCGCAAGGGAGATGCTGATCGAGCGTTTCTTGCCTCTAGCCCGCAAGCTGGCGCGCCGATACGTGGCGTCCAACGAACCCTATGACGACCTCGTCCAGGTGGCGAGCCTCGGCCTCGTCAAGGCCGTGGAACGGTTTGACCCGGACCGAGGATTCGCCTTTACGTCCTTCGCGGTGCCGACGATCGTCGGTGAGCTGAAGCGGTACTTCCGCGATACCGCGTGGGCGCTGCACGTTGATCGAGGTGCCCAGGAGCGTGCCCGCAAGATCGCCGACGCGCGGCGCGAGATCGCTGCTCGTCTGGGGAGAGTGCCGACGGTCCTCGAGCTGGCCGAGTATCTGGAGTGCAGCGCCGAAGAGGTGCTTGACGGCCTTCAGATCGGCGAGGCGTTCGACACCGTGTCGCTCGACGCTCCACGCCAGACCGACCACGACTCGGCGATCAGCCGGCTCGAGGCGATCGGCGACGAGGACGGGCGGCTGGGGATGATCGACGACCAGGCGACGATCTTCGCTGCGGCTCAGCGTCTGCCCAGGCGCGAACGCGAGATCCTGTTCCTCCGTTTCGGCGAGGACCTGACTCAGACCGAGATCGCCGAGCGCGTCGGCGTCTCGCAGATGCAGGTCTCGCGGCTCCTGCGCCGCTCGCTGCAGAGGCTCCAGGAGATCTGCGCCTGAAACCCGACTGACATCGCCGGACCCCGTCGCCTGTCGTGAGCTGGCGGCGGGGCTGACTGGCACAGTAGGTCGCGGCCATGTTCCCAGTCACCGTGGGGCGAGCGCCGGAGTCACCGTGGGGCGAGCGCCGGAGTCCTGACACCTGTTTTTGGTATCTTGCCCTCCATCCGGTCGTTCCTGCGCTCGGGTAAACGGCGGGCACACGATCCTCGGGTTAGCAGTAGGCTCGGGCCTGCGTGCAGAGTGATTTTCAAGTTGAGCGGCGCGTCCAGGGCCGCGCGGCGATCATCACGATCACAGGCGAGCTGGATCTCGCTTCGAGCCCACAGCTCGAGCAGGAGCTCGACGACGTCTGGGAGTCGGGCGCGGAGCTGCTCGTACTTGACCTCCGCGACCTCGAATTCATGGACTCGACCGGTCTCAGCATCATCGTCAGCGCCCACCAGCGGCTGTCGGACTCAGGCCGCCAGCTGAGCGTCGTCAGGGGCCCTCAGCAGGTGCAGCGGCTTCTCGATCTGACCGGCGTATCCGAGCGCTTGCGACTGGTCGACACACCTGAAGAGGTCCTCACGGAGGGCTGACCTGCTCGACGCCGGCGCACTCGGGGAACAAATTCTAAGTGGGCGTGGACCGGAGTTCGGGGAACTTCTGGAGACGCTCGCCGAGGCGATCACGATTCGTGATCCCAACGACAAGCTCGTGTACGCGAATCGGGCCGCGATCGAGCACCTCGGATTCGAGACGCTGGAGGAGCTCCTCCAGCACCCACTGGACTCGATCATGGCCGACTACATCGTCCATGACGAGCATGGCCGGCCGCTCGAGATGAGCGACGTGCCGTCGGTCAGGCTGCTGCGGGGCGAGCCCGCGGAGCCGCTGCTGATGCACACGGTCAACCGGCGCACCGGCCAGTCGCGCTGGGAGCTGCTCAAGACCGCCGGGCTCCGCGACGCCGACGGGAACCTGAGCGCTGCGGTGACCGTGATCGAGGACCTGACCGCGGTCAAGACAGCCGAGGTCCACATGCGAATCCTGTCCGAGGCGGGCCGCGTGCTGGGCTCGTCGCTCGACCTCGAGCAGACGCTCCAGAACGTCGCCGAGCTTGCGGTGCCCGCGTTCGCGGACTGGTGCGTCGTCGACCTAGTGAGCAAGACGCTGACGCGCGATCACGTCGCGATGGCCCACCGAGATCCGGCCAGGCGCGCCCTGGTCGCTCGGCTCAAGCAGTTCCAGACCACACAGCTGGACCCGAAGTCGACCCTCGGTCGCGTCGCCAGCAGCGGCCGGTCTGAGCACTTCTTCGAGGTCGATGACGAGTACCTCGAGGGGGTCGCCCAAGACTCAGACGACCTGGCGATTATGCGCGAGCTCGAGATTCGCTCTGCGATCGTCGTACCGCTTCAGGTCCGGTCTCGGACCGTCGGCGTGATGACCTTCTGCACGGCCGAGTCACAACGCCGCCTGACGAGCGATGACGTCGATCTCGCCGAGCAGCTCGCGGGACGAGCCGCGATGGCCGTCGAGACCGCTCGGCTGCACACGACGCTCAGCCGTGTGTCAGAGACGCTCCAGCAGAGCCTAATCCCCAGCGACCCGCCAGAGCTTCCGGGTTGGGAGCTCGCATCCCTGTACGAGCCGGCCGGAGCCGCGCAGCGAATCGAGGTGGGTGGTGACTTCTTCGAGGTGTTCGACACCGGCTCGGCACCGATCGCGGTGATCGGGGATGTGACCGGCCACGGGGTCGCGGCCGCCACGCTGACCGCTCTGATGCGTTACGGAGCGCGGTTCGCAAGCCGCCTCGAGCCACAGCCGGCAGCGATCCTGCGACGGCTCGACGAGGAGCTCCGCCAGCGAACGAGCGGGGCGCTCTGCACCGCTCTGTGCGCCCGGCTCGACGACGGCGCGCTCGTCCTGAGCTCCGCCGGCCATCCGCCGGCGCTGATCGTCAACCCGGACGGAGAGATCACCGAGGCGCCATCGCCGGGCCCCCTGCTCGGAGCGTTCGAAGACGCCGATTGGAGCGAGGACGAGGTGCGGGTCGGACCACACAACCTGATCCTGTTCTACACCGACGGGGTCACCGAGACCGTCGGCGAGCAAGAGCGTTTCGGGCGCGAGCGGCTGCGCGGGCTGCTGGCCGAGTGCGCCGGCGCCAGTCCGCACGAGCTGCTTGGCGCACTGAGCGCCGCGCTGGCCGAGTTCCGCGAGGGAGAGGCGGCGGATGACGTGGCTGCGGTCGCGCTGCGGCCGCGCGCCTGAACTGCGAGGCGCAGCCGCTGCCTAGTTGCGGTGGTCGATCACGACCACATGCAGCAACTCGCCGTCGCCGGCCTCGCGAATCGACACCTCGTCGCTGAGCAGCGCGAGTGGCGACGGGGCCGGGTCAGTCCGGGAGGCGCGCAGGATCTCGCTGGCCCCTGGTCGGAAGGGGCCGACCGTGAGCTCGAGCCGTCGCTCGCCGGCCGACAGGCGAGCGTCGATCCGCATCCCGGCGGCCGCTCGCGCGGCGTGCGCGGCAATCGTGTCGGTCACCAGATACACGTCGGAGAAACGATCGAGCGAGAAATGGGCCGTCGCGGCGAGCGTTCGAGCAAGTCGTCCAAGGACACCCGTCAGCAATGAGACCGGAGACAGTGACACGACCACCTCGTCAACGTCCTCGAGCTCCCACCCGACGTCATCCGGCCCGGCGATGCTCGGCAGCTGCAGTAACGGGCGGCCGGCACGTTGGGCAGCGAAGTCCATCTGCACCACCGTTCCACCTTCGGGCCCGTCGAGCACGGTCACCTCGTCGGCGAGCGCGCGAATCACCGACATCCCGATCCCCTCGGCGCGGTCGACGGCGTCCGCCGGAAAGCCGTCGCCACGATCCTGCACTGTGACTCGGAGTTGCTGCTCGTCGACGAACATGCGCACTCCCATCGGACCCGCGTCGCCACCGTAGGCATGCAGGACGACGTTGTTACACGCCTCGCTGACGGCCGTCTTGAGGTCGTCGAGCAGCTCCGGATCGATCGCCAGCAGTTCTGCCACCCCGCTGAGCATGCCCCTTACGATCGTCAGGGTCTGAGGCTTACTCTCAAGGTCCAGGCGGACAGTGGGCGATTCAGTGGTCACGCCGGCTTTCACCAGATGCCGCGCATCGTGGCCGCCCAAACTACCGTATGACCTAGGTTCAGCGAGTTGGCGTCGCAGCCTCAGTCAACTCACTAAGCCGGGCAATGGCTCTCCGCAGGATACGGGAGACCTGCATCTGTGAGACGCCGATCCGCTCGGCGATCTGAGTCTGTGTCATGTCGTCGACGAACCGCAACGCGAGAACCTGCCGCTCACGCTGAGTCAGCTGCGCCGCAACGAGCCCGACGGTGATTCGCGCGTCGGCGAGCCGTAGGCCCGGATCCTCGCCACCGAACGTCTCGACCAATGAAGCGCTCTCGCCCTCGCCATCATCGTGGGGCGCGTCGAGCGACGCGGCGTGGTGTGCCCGGGCCGTCTCGAGCGACTCGAGAACCTCATCGATGCTGAACTCGAGATACTCGGCGAGCTCTGGGACCGTCGGCGCACGTCCGGACCTGGCGCTCAGCTGCTGCTGGGCATCCTCGACCTTGACGGCCCGCTCCTGCGCTCCCCGCGGGACGTGAACCGCCCAGCCGTGGTCACGGAAGTAGCGCTTCAGCTCCCCCAGAATCGTCGGGACCGCGAACGATGAGAAGGCGTTGCCGCGACTGCAGTCGAACCGGTCGACCGCCTTGACCAGACCGAGGCTCGCGACCTGAAGGAGGTCGTCGAACGGCTCGTGGCCGACGTTGTAGCGACGCGCGAGCTTGCGCGCCAGCGGCAGAAACCGCTCGACAAGCTCGTCGCGAGCGGTCCGGTCGCCGTCACGCTGCCAGCGGCGGAACAGGACTTCGGTTTCGTGCGGAGACAGAGGTTTGGAGCTCCGAGACCGCGAAGGTGCAACGGGGGATGGGGTGGTTATCGCCATTTCTTGTGACCTACCCCGCTGGGCAATTCCCAAGCACCCCAGGTCGGATTCGCAAGCACACAGGGCCGGGATTCCAAGACAGGACAGGTCGAGTCCGGATAAGCGCTCTCACGGTTCTCTGATCAGGCTCTGAGCAACTTCCGTCTGACCGCGCGGGGCTCAGCTCGGTCGAGCTCGTGAAAATCCTGGGTCGCCCGGTCGCTTTGCGAACCGGCCTCCGGGTAGCCTGCACGGCTGTGACCAGGGTCGCGGTCGTCGGGCATGTCGAGTGGGTCGAGTTCGTTCGGCTCGCAGGGTTCCCTGCGCGCGGGTCGGTGAGCCACGCGCTGGACGCGTTCACGCACGCCGGCGGAGGCGGCGTGGTGGCGGCTGCGGTGCTGGCCGAGCTGGGCGCCGAGGTCGACTTCTTCTGCGCGCTTGGCCACGACGCCAACGGCGAGGCCGCCGTCGCCGAGATGGGCGTCCGCGGCGTCAAGATGCACGTCGCCTGGCGCGATCAGCCGACCCGCCGCGTGATCACGCTGCTGGAGGCGGCTGGCGAGCGGACGATCGTCACGATCGGCGAGCGGCTCGAGCCGGACGGCACCGACGACCTCGATTGGTCGCTGCTCGCCGGGGCTGACGGGGTCTACTTCACCGCCGGCGACCAGGGCGCGGCCGACCGGGCCCGGCAGGCGCGGGTGTTGGTGATCACACCCCGCGCACGCGAGGCGCTCGAGCACAGTACGGATCTGATCGATGCGCTCGTCTACAGCGCCCATGACGACGACGAGTGCCGCTGGGCACGGCGGCTCGAGTCGCGCACCCGGCTGATGGTCGAGACCGAGGGCGCCGACGGGGGGCGCTGGTGGGGGGAATCGGAAGGGCGCTGGCCCTCGGTAGCGGTGCCCGGGCCTCCTCAGGACGACTACGGCTGCGGCGACTCGTTCGCGGCCGGGATCACGTTCGGCTTGGCGAAGGGCCTGCCGGTGCTGGAGGCGGCAATGATCGGCGCCCAGCAGGGGGCCCTGACGCTGACGCTCGTCGGGGCGCCGCCGCGACTCGACGTCGCGCCGGCCTGAGCGCAGGCGCGATTTGCGTCAGCCCTCCGGGGTCCTGGGCGCGTATCGGTGATGGAGCATCAGCGCGTTCCCATCCGGATCGGCGAAGAACGCCATGTGACACACGCCCGTGTCGAACGTGTCCCCGGCGAACTCGATCCCGGCCGCCTCCAGCTCGCCGCGAGCCGCCTCGATGTCCTCGACGTGAAGCGCAATCGCGTTCGGGCTCGAATGGTGCTCCATGCCCATCTGTGTCGGGTTGTAGATGCTGAGCGTCAGGTTGCCGGTCTCGAACTCGGCGAAGCCGCGCTCGGGCACGTACGCCGAACGGCGCAGCCCGAGCTTGCCGCCGTAGAACTCGATCGATCGCTCGAGCTCCCTGGTCGGAACGCTCACGAAGTCGACCCCGGTCACCAGTTCCTTCGTCGCGGTCATCGTCTACCTCCGGTTTGGCTGCGTGGCCGTTGGGTTGTGACAGTACACCGGGCCCAGGGCCGTCAAGCGGCCCCGCCCGCGTGGGTTTCCGTCCGGTGATGATGCGAACATATGTTCGTGTACAAGTCGCCAACCATACTGCACGCCGACCTCGACTCGTTCTACGCCTCGGTTGAGCAGCGCGACGATCCGAGGCTCCGGGGACGGCCGGTGATCGTTGGCGGGGGTGTGGTGCTCGCGGCAAGTTATGAGGCGAAGGCGTTCGGCGTGAGGACGGCGATGGGAGGCGCCCGCGCGAGGGCCCTGTGCCCCCAGGCGGTGGTCGTGCCGCCCAGGATGTCGGCCTACAGCGAGGCCAGCAAAGCGGTGTTCGCCGTCTTCGAGCGAACGTCTCCATTGGTCGAGGCGCTCTCAATCGACGAGGCGTTCCTCGACGTCCGGGGCCTCGACCACATCTCGGGAACGCCGAGGGAGATTGCCGGCCGACTGCGTGCCGAGGTCCAGAAGGAGGTCGGCCTGCCGATCACGGTCGGGCTCGCCTGCACGAAGTTCCTCGCCAAGGTTGCCAGCGGCGTCGCGAAGCCCGACGGGCTGCTCGTGATTCCGGCCGGGTCAGAGCTGGCGTTTCTGCACCCGCTGCCGGTCGAGCGACTGTGGGGCGTCGGGCGGGTGACGTCGGAGAAGCTCCGCAGCCATGGGATCTCGACGGTCAGTCAGGTCGCGGCATTCGGCGAACATGCGCTGGTCGAGATGCTCGGCCGGGCAAGCGGCCGGCAGCTGTTCGCGCTCGCCAACAACCGAGATCCGCGGCCGGTGCGAAGACGGGCACGGCGAAGATCGATCGGGGCCCAGCGTGCGCTCGGCCGGCGGGCGCGGGCGCCGGCCGAGATTCAAGCGACGCTGATGACGTTGATCGATCGGGTTTCGCGCCGGCTCCGGACCGCCCATCGCGCCTGCCGGACCGTGGTCCTGCGGCTGCGCTTTAACGACTTCTCGCGCGCGACCCGTTCGCACACGATGGTTGAGGCGACGACCCGGACGGCGACGCTGCTCAGCGTCGCGCGGACCCTGCTCGACGACGCGCAGCCGGTGATCCGCGCTCGCGGGCTAACCCTGGTCGGCGTGGCGCTCACCAACCTGTGTGATGACACCGCGATCCAGTTGGCGCTGCCGTTTGACCGGCTTGCCGAGCTCGACCGGACGCTCGACGAGCTGCGCGAGCGGTTCGGCTCGGGGGCGATCTCGCGGGGCGCGCTCGTCGGTCAGGACCCGGGGCCCTGGGTGCCGTTGCTTCCCGATTGATGCCGGTGCACGGGGTCGCCGTCGCGTCCACGCTCGGCGTCGTCCAGCCGGCGCTCGAGAAACCGGCGCTCCTGGCCCGGAGCGGTCAGCTCGATCGCCCGGCGGTAGGCGGCCGCGGACTCCCGGTCACGGCCGAGCCGTCGAAGCAGCTCGGCGCGAGTCGAGTGCAGGTAGCGGTAATCGTCGAGCTCGCCGGCCAGCGCGTCCGCGCGTTGCAGCGCAACCTCTGACGCTCCCGCCTCGGCGATCGCGACCGCGCGATTGAGCTCGACGACCGGAGATCGGGTCAGGGCCGCGAGCTCGGTGTACAAGGCGACGATCTGAGGCCAGTCGGGCAGATTCTCGGCCTGCAGCGAGGCGATCGCCGCCTGCAACACGTACTGGCCCCGGCCCCGCAGGGCCAGCCCGCGGTCAAGTGCCGCTCGCCCGGCGTCGATCTGCTCGTGGTTCCAAAGCGAGCGATCCTGATCGGCGAGCAGGACGAGCTCGCCCGCCACCACGCGCGCGTGACGGCGGGAGTCATGCAGCAGCATCAGCGCGAGCAGGCCTTGCACCTCGGGTTCGTCGGGCATCAGTTCGGTGAGCACGCGGCCGAGACTGATCGCCTCGGCGGCCATGTCAAGCCGTCCGCCGTAGCCCTCGTTGAAGATCAGGTAGACGATCGCGAGCACCGCCGCCAGTCGATCCGGCAACAGATGCTCGGGCGGGACGCTGAACGGGATTCCGGCGACCTTGATCTTCGCCTTTGCCCGCGACAGCCGACGCTTCATCGTTTCAGGCGCGACGATGAACGCGCGGGCGATCTCCTCGGTGCTGAGACCGCCGAGCGCCCGTAGCGTCAGCGCCACCTGGGCGTCGGTGGAAAGCGCAGGGTGGCAGCAGGCAAACAGGAGCTCCAGGCGCTCATCGGGTATCGAGCTCTCGTTCACCTCGTCCTCGACTGTGTCCGGCGGGGTCAACAGCGGAACCTTGGCCGCGAACGTCCGCTCCCGGCGGAGCCGATCGATCGCGCGGTTGCGTGCCGTCGTCACCAGCCATGCATGCGGGTTCGACGGCTCGCCCTCCCGCTGCCATCGCTCAGCGGCAATCGCAAACGCCTCCTGGGCGGCCTCTTCGGCGAGATCGAAGTCGCCGAAGAAGCCAATCAGCGAAGCGAGAACCCGGCCCCACTCGTCACGGAAGACGCGCTCGATCAGGACCGCGGCTCCACGATCGGCCGCACCTCGACGGACCCGCCGAGCCGCAGGGCCGGGATCCGCTCGGCGACGGCGAAGGCCGCGTCGACGTCGGCGACGTCAAACAGGTAGTAGCCCCCGAACACCTCCTTGGTGTCGGCGAACGGACCGTCGGTGGTCAGCGTCTGTCCGTTGCTGCGCCGCAGCGTGGTCGCCATCTCGGCCGGGTGCAGTTGAGCGCTGGCGAGGTAGCCGGGTTCGTCACGAAGCGCCTCGTACTCGCGCATCACCTCGGCCATCTGATCCTCGGGCAGATCGTGGCTTCCCGGCTCCGAGTAAACAAGCAGTGCGTACTTCATCGATCCTCCTTGGAAGAGCTTGCATTCGTGGCAGAGACGAACGGGATCGGCCCGAGGGGACAGTAGCCGCCCCGAGCCGTACGCCCAAAACCTGCGCCCGGCCCAGCAAACGACGCCCCCCCCCCGGCCACAGGTCGCCCCCGCGCTACAAGCCGTCAGGCGCCCGCCCGGGCCGCGGCTCGCCGAACCGCGCATACACCTGATCCGCGGACGTCGCCTCATCGGGCACCCCGGCTCCGTGGCGGATCGCGGCCGGCTCGACCGGATATCGCGCACTTCCCTTCTCCTTGCGGGCTCCGACCGCGAACACGAGTGCGGGCCGATCTCCGGCGGCGACGATCGTGTGCGCCGTTCGGGGCGGACAGTGGACGAGGTCCCACGGCTCGAGCGCCCGCTCCGCTCCCTCGACGATCAACGTGCAGCGACCGCGCAGCACGAGAAAGTCCTCCTGTCCCGCCTCGTGGTGGTAGAGCGACATCGGGCAGCCCGGCTCGAGCCAGTACAGACCGAGGCCCAGGTCATCGAAGTGAGCCTCCCCCTGCCCGCCGAACCGGCACACGGATCGCATCTCATTGTGCAGCCAGCGCGCGTCACGCGCGTTGACGACGAACCATCCGGCGGTCACCGGCACGTCGTCCCTCAGCGTCGCCTCGCCCACAGCACACCTCCCGGGTAATGGTCCCGGCGCGAACCTAGCAAGCGCCGGCCGGGCAAGCCGCGGCGCTAACCGGCAGGCGACGCGCCCGCACGCTCAACTCCGAGCGCACGCGCACTGGACGCGGCGGCAGTCCGGTTCGGAACGCCGAGCTTGCCCAGGATCCGCGAGACGTGAACGCTGACGGTCTTGCTGCTGATGAACAGCTCGGCGGCGATCTCGCGGTTGGTCATCCCGTCCGCGAGCAGCGCGAGCACATCGACCTCGCGCGGTGTCAGCTCGAGCTGCGCAAGCGCATCGTCAAGCGAGCTGTCGGACGACCCCTCGTCGGCAACCTCGAGTCGCGCGCGGCGAGCGAGCCGCTGCAGCTCGTCGGCGAGCGGACGCGCCCCGAGCTCCTGCGCGACGGCGAGCGACTCGCGCAGCAATTCCTGCGCCTCGGAGCGGTGGTCGCCGGTTCCGGCGAGCAGCGCCTCGGCCCGGCGCCACCGCGCGTAGGCGGCGTCGTAACGATTGCCGAGCGCGTCCCACTGGCGCTGCGCGTCTGCCCAGAGGTCGGAATCGGCCGGTCGCTCGATCCGTGCACCCTCGGCCGCGCACGCGGCCCGGCTCGCCGACACCAGCGGTGGCACGCGAGCTAATGCCGCCATTCTCTGATTCAGGCGCTCAAGCAACGCCTCGGCCCGCTCGATCTGCTTGCTGTGAGCGGGCGGATCGCCGACCGTCCGGGACGCGAGCTCCGCCGCGGCTCGCGCGCCCTGCCAGTAGAGGCGCGCCGTGAAGGAGACCGCCTCATCCTGGGCGACTCGCTCCAGCGTGTGCTCGACCAGCCTCACCGCACGCTCCGGATCGCCCGACCACAGGTCCAGCGAGGCTCGCGTGGCGGCAAGCGGCCCGATCCACATCGAGGTCGCGGAGCCACTCACCTGCTCCTCGGCTTCCTGCAGCGCCGCCGCCGCCGCGTCGAACTGTCCGCGTTCGGCTAGCACCTGGCCGGTGTGGCCGTAGGCCATCGCCGCATTGAAGCCCGTCGGACCACGGCCGATCACGTCCTCGAGCAGCTCCCACGCCTCATCCCAGGTCGCCTGCGCCACCAGCCTGCTGGCGAGCTCGCAGCGCAGGAAGTCGTCGCAGTTGCGATCGATGCCGAACTCCTGGGCGGATGCGATCCCCTCGCGGGTCATCGCGATCGACGCCTCGATCCGCCCCGCCTTGTCGAGTGCGTCGCTGCCGTTGGTGTAGCTGCGGCCGGCCTCTTCTCCCAGCCGGAGACGCGCGGCGATCTTGAGCGCGTCGGTGGCTGCCGCAACGGCCGCGTCGAACTCGCCGAGCAAGGTCAGGTTGCCGCAAGCGGTGTTGAGGACGTGGGCTTGCACCGCGTCGTCGCCCACCGCCCGTGCGATCTCCAGCGCCTGCTCACACCGCTTGCTCGACTCGGCGGAGCGGTGCGTGAGCATCAGCACCTGGCCCTCGGCCGCGAGGACCAGGGCAAGCTCACGGGTCGGCGGCCACGGTGGCATCAGCTCGACGGCCCGCCGGTACTCGGAAAGCGACTCGTCCTCGCGTCCAGCGGTCCACAGATACCGACCCAGGCGCTCGTGCCCGAGCGCCGCGTCGGCCGGCCGATCGGCCGCGTCGATCCGCTCGATCACGCCCCGCGCGAGCTCGATCGCGCCGGCGAGCTCGCCGGTCAGCATGGCCGCGTCGGCCGCGCGGCGCATCACCTCGATGCGAGTCAGCGGCAGTTCGCCCGGAGCGGGTCCGACCTGGTCCCAGATCTCGAGCGCGCGCCTGTAGTGCAGCCACGCCTCACAGTACGCCGGCAGCTCTTGGGCCGCCATCCCGGCGCTGACTGAGGCCGCCAGCGCGGCGGACAGCTCGCCCGCCGCGTACCAGTGATGAGCCACCTCGGCCGCCGCGGTCGCGTTCATCTGAGCGAGCCCCGGATCCTCGCCGAGCGTTCGCGCCAGCTTCAGGTGCAAGCTCTGGCGCTCGCCGGGCAACAGGTCGGAGTAGATCGCCTCGCGCAGTAATCCGTGGCGAAATGAGTAACCGGCGATTGCGGCGTCAGGCGCCAGCAGGTAGTCCTCGACCGCATCGCGCAGCGCTCGGTTGAGCTCATCTTCGGGCAACTGCGTCACGGCAGCGAGCAGCGCATGATCGACCGTCCGGCCGGTGACCGCCGCCATCCGCAGCACGTCACGAACGCCGGTCGAGTGCCCCTCTACGCGCGCGAGCAGCGTGTCGCGAAGCGACTCCGGCAGCGCGTGGCCCGACCTGCGCGAGCCCGCCAGCAGCTCCTCGGTGAAGAACGGGTTGCCCTCCGAACGCTCGAGCAGGCCGTCGATCAGCACCGGCGCAGGGGGGTCATCGAGAATCGCGGTGACCTGCTCTTGCAGTTCGGCGCGCGTGAAGGGTCCGAGCTCGATCCTGACCGCACGTCCACTCCGTTCGAGCTCCAGCACGAACGACCGCAGCGGGTGGCCCCGACGCAACTCGTCGTTGCGATAGGTGATGACGAGCGCGATCGGCTCCTGCCGAGCGGCGCGCAGAAGGAACGAGAGGAAGTCGCGGGTCGACCGATCGGCCCACTGGAAGTCCTCCATCACGAGCACCATTGGCTGCGTCCGGGCGGCGTCCACGAACAGCGCCAGCAGCTGCTCGAACAGCCGCCCTTGAGAAACGCTGCCTGAGAGCGGTGCGGGGACGCCCTCGTCGCCGATCGACAGCTCGGGCGTCTTGGCGGCCGATTCCTGATGCAGCGGCTCGAGCAGCGCCTGCACCTCGGGCGCCTCGAGCCGGCGGCTGAGCGACCGCAACGCAGCGATCACCGGCGCATACGCGAGCTCACCCTCGGCCAACGGCAGACACTCGCCGACGACCGTGAGCATCTCCGTACCGACCCGGCTGGTCATCTCCGCGATCAGTCGGCTCTTTCCCATCCCCGCCTCGCCGGCGACGAGCACGACCGACCCGACGCCGCCGGCCGCCTGAGCGGCTGCAGCCTCCAGCGCCGCGAGCTCCTCACGCCGGCCCACGAACTCCAGGCTTGCTACGCGCCCTACCACACAGTCGATTATCCCCGCCCGGCCCGGTGGGGTGGCTAAGCGCCCGCGAGCCGGAATCTAAGGTCCAAGAGTAGGCAGTTGCCCGATGGCAGAACGTTGGCTTACGCCTACCTTGGACGCATCGAATAGCCCGGATCTCCAAGGGGAAGCCGTGAACAGCCAACTCAACTCAATCCTCGCCAGACAGCGTGCCGCCGACCTGCAGGAGACCGCCGAGCATTCCCGTCGCCAGGACGGCCCTTCGGGCCGGCGCGGTCGCGACAAGCCGGGGCCACGGAGGTCGCACGTACGGCGTGTGATCGCCCAGCTGTTGCCACACAGGGCGCACGCGAGCCGGCACCGTGCACGCCGAGGCGCAGGCCACCATGAGCACTCCAGCCCAAGCCACACGCTAACGAGCTCGGACCGGCTACGGCCACCGTTCGTGCCCCGGCGGCTGATGCCGCTGGGGCCCTGGTGCTCGATGACGGGAGGCGAATCCGCTTTCGACGGATCGGGCCCGGGGACCGCGAGGGACTTGCGGCGCTGTTCGCGCGACTGAGCCCCGATTCGCGCCAACGGCGGTTCATGAGCCCCAGACCGGCGTTGAGCACACGCGAGCTCGAGTACTTCACGGACGTCGATCACGTCAATCACGCGGCGATCGTCGCCGTCGACCAGCGCCATGGGTGGATCGTCGGCGAGGCGCGATACGTTCGTTATCGCGACCGGCCGGGGGCGGCCGAGCTGGCGGTCACGGTCATCGATGGCCTGCACCGCAAGGGGATCGGCACCGCCCTCGGAGAGCGTGTCGTCGCACGCGCGACGGAGAACGGGGTCCAGCGGCTGACCGCGCTGACCTCGTGGGAGAACCGGCCGGCACGAGCGCTGCTCAAACGACTCGGGTTCCACCCCCGTTCGAGCTCGGGGCACGAGATCGAGTTCGAGCTCGCGCTCGGCGCCGAGTACGAACTGTCGCCGGACTAGGAAGAACCGAGCGCGCGGTTGGACTCGCGGTCCTCGCGGATCTGCCTCCGCGGCACCAGTCGCTCGAACACGCCCATCAGCTCGAGCGTGCCGGAGAACGGGTAGATCTCGGAATCCTCGCTCACGCGGACCGTGCCGCTGAGGCGGCGCTCTGAGTCGCGCGACACGCGCAGGACGAGGGTGACCTCTTCGGTGCTTTCGTCGGGCATCGCGAGCGAGGATTCCACGCGACCGGCAGATCCACAATGGGTGAGACCCTGAATCGATCCCTAGAAAAATCCCTAGTGCGCCGACCGGCGCGCGCGCTCTATGCCTGATCGGTGATCTGCCCCGCCAGCCGACCCGCGAGCTCATGGCGCGATCGGATGTTGACCTTGGCGAACACATTGCCGAGGTGGTATCGATCGCCTTGGTCGACAGGTACAGCTCATCGGCGACCTCGCGATTGGACTTGCCCGACGCAACCAGCCGCGCGACGACATCCTCGCGCGGGGTCAGGCCGTAGGGATTCTCCCCTCCCAGATCCCGGGCCCTGACTCCGCAGGCGGTCAACTCGGCCTCACATCGGGCGAGAAACGTGGGCGCTCCGAGCTCGGAGAGGCGATCACGTGCGGCGAGCAGGGTCGCGATCGCCGCCCTGCGACTTCCGTGCTTGCGCAGGAACTGCCCATGGGCGACCTCCAGCAGCGCCTGCGCCAGCGGCGCCTCGAACGTCCCGGCTACCTGATCGCCGTGCTCGAAGGCGCTCCGCGCCCGATCGAGATCGCGGCGCTCCTGCTCGAGCAGGCCGCGCAGCCGCCACAGCTCGATCCGCGTCGGATCCGCGAGCCGGTCGTCGATCGTGGTCTCCAGCAGCGACAGAAGCTCGTCGGCTTCGGCCAACCGGCCGGTGAACAGCAGCGCCTCGGCGGCAGTCGACTGCATGCTCCGCCGCCCGAGACCTATGGCGGCGCCCGCGCCGGACAGCAGTGCGAGGAACGGCTCGAGCGCCTTGAGCACGGCATCCCACTCACCCCGAACCCAGGCCAACTGGGCGGCCGCCGCGCAGGCGTGGTACATGCACATCGGGATCGGCGTCGCTTCCGCCGTGCGGCGTGCCGCCTCGACGTGCTCATTTGCAGCGGACCAGTTCGCGCGGACGGCGTTCAGATAGCTGGCGACCGCGTGGAAGTAGGGCAGGTCCCAGGCGCGGTAGGCGTCCTCGCCGAGCGAAACAGCAAGATCGGCATGCGTCAGACCGTCGTTCCAGCGTCCAACGCGGTACTCGATCTCGGCCAGTCCCGCGTAGGCGTTTGGCAGGTTGCGAAACGGCGCGCCGGCGCGAGACCAGCGGATCACGGTCGTCAGATCCTCGTCGGCGCCGGCGACGTCCCCCCACCAGACCTTGACGCTGCCTCGGGACGTGAGCAACTGGGGTTCGAACGGTTCTGGCTCGATCCGCGAGGTTGAGACGTCCGCGAGTTGTGCGATCGCCTCGTCGCCGCGCCCATTCATCACCAGCCCGACCGCGAGCGCCTGGCGCGCAGTGGCCCAGTCCATGGAAGCGAGATCGGGGAGATTCAGCGCCCGTTGTGACCAGTCGATCGCCTCATCGCTGCGACTCAGGAACGCGCACAGGAGTCCGATCGTCGCGGTGACGGGACCTTCGAGCTCCGGATCGTCGGCGTAATCGGGGCGCTCCATCACCTGGCGAAACGCCGCTTCCGCGTCTGCCAGACGGCCCTCGGCAGCGGTCAGGAGTGCGATCGTGGCGCTCCGACGGGCGCTGTCCGTGCAGGCCAGGACCGCATCGAGCCGACTGTTGGCGGCCGGAATGTCTCCGGCAATCACCTGGTACTCGACCGCGCGCAGCAGCGACTGCTCGCGGAGCTCCTGGGATCCGGCGATCCTAGCCGCCCACAGCAGCTTCTCGACCCCCGCAGTCACCCGGCTCTCCGAGATCTCCGCCTCGCCGAGCCGCTGGAGCTCGATCGCGAGCTCATCATCGGCGCCATGGCTGGCCGCGACTCGATGGGCAAGCGCATCCGAGCCCGACAGACGCTCGGCCCACGAGAGGTGCAGCGCGCGGCGCCGGGTCGGCGAGAGATCGTCGTAGACCGCGGCTCGAACAAGCGGGTGCGTAAACGAGATCTCCTCGGCCGGCCGTGCAGGGCTGAGTACGAGCAGGTCGGCCCCGAGCGCCTCCTCGAGCGCAACCAGCGGATCGTCGAGGCCGGCGACCGCCGCCGCGATCGCGAGCTGGAAGCGCAGACCACCAACGGCGGCGGCCGCGACGAGGTTCTGGGCGTTAGGCCCGATGTCGGCCATCCGCGCGATCACAGTCGCGGAGTAGGACCGCGGCGCCGGCAACTCGCCGGCCGGGAAGTTCAATCGATCGCTCGGGAGCTCGCTGAGCAGGGCCCGGACGTACAGCGGATGGCCATCGGTGTGCTCACGAAGCCGCTCGACGGCGGCCAGCGTGAGCGGCCCGATCCCGAGCGAGTCGGCTAGCCGGCTGATCTCGGATCCGGTCAGGCCCGACAGCCGCACGCGCCTGACCCGATCGGGGTCCGACAGCAGCCGCGACCAGCCGGGGCCGAGGTGGTCGATTCCGTCCGGGCGGCTCCCGATCAGCACGAGCATCCGATCGCCGTGCAGCCGGCGCAGCACGAACAGCAACGCGTTGGCCGACGACGAGTCCAGCCAGTGAGCATCGTCGACGACGAGCACGACCGGCGCGTCGTCCTGAAGTGGCCCGAGGATCCCGAGCAGGTCGGCGCCCACGGCGAGCGGGCTGGCCGGAGAGGGTCTTCCCACCTGTTCCTCGAGCGCCCTCCAATCCGGGTCGGCCGTCGCTCGAGCGATCAGCTGCTGGACCACTCCATAGTCGAGCGTCTGCTCTGACTCCTCGCCGCTGGCGTCGAGCAGCACCACATCCGCAATCGTCGCCAGGAAGCGGCGCAGAAAGGCCGTCTTGCCGATCCCGGGTTCCCCCTCGACCCAGACGATCTGCGGCCTCGCCTCGCGGGCCTCGTCCAGCGCCTCGAGAAGCACCGAAAGCTCCGCCTCGCGCCCCACGAACGCACCCCGGACCCCCATGCCGTCCGCCGTCTTGCTCACGGAGTCCTCTCAGACCTCTAGCAGTCGCATCTCTGGCACGCCCACTTCGATCGTGCACGGCACGGCGACGCAGCTGCCGCCTCCGCGCCGGCGAGCGCGCCGGGCACGTCTCACCGGCCTTCTCAAGGCGAGGATACCGAAGCAACCAGGCCGGCCCCGACCGGCCCTGGGTGCCCGATTAGGGACTTGTCTAGGGATCGCCCCAGTGCGGAGCGGCCGGGGCGGTGGGAGCATCGCCCCCGTCAGGTTCACGCAGGGAAACGAGGGGTTTCACATGACTGGTGTGCTGTATCGCATTGCGCAGTTCTGCGTTCGACGCAGGTTCATAGTTGTGGGGATTTGGCTGGTGGTGGCGGTCGCGCTGATCGGCGTCTCTCACCAGATGGGTGACAACACCAATGACAATCTGTCACTGCCTGGGACCAACAGCCAGCGCGCGACCGACGCGCTCAGCAAGTCGTTCCCGACCCAGGCAAACGGGACCAGCCCGATCGTCCTGCACGCGCCGAGCGGAAAGCTGACCGACTCCAAGTACGCCAATGCGGTCAACACCGCCGCCGCGGACCTGGCCAAGCAACCCGAGGTTGCGTCGGTCGTCAACCCGCTGACGCCGGAGGGCGCCTCGGCGCTCAGCAAGAGCCAGGCAACCGGTTACCTGACGGTCGGGCTGAAGGTCAGTCCCGGTTCGCTGTCGGTGCAGGACGCGCAGAACATCATCAACGCCGCGGCCGACCCGGCCAAGGCGGCGGGGCTCGAGGTGCAGACAGGTGGCCAGCTTGGGCAGAAGGTGTCAAAGCCGGCGACCGAGTCCAGCGAGCTGATCGGGATCCTCGCCGCCATGGTGATCCTGACGTTCACCTTCGGAACGATCTCGGCGATGCTGCTGCCGATCATCACCGCGATCTTCGCGCTCGCGTCGACACTGGCGATCATCCGCATCCTCGGCCACGTGCTGACGGTCCCGACGGTCGCCCCGACGCTTGCGACGATGATCGGACTCGGCGTCGGGATCGACTACGCGCTGTTCATCGTCACCCGTCATCTGCGCGGGCTGCGCGAGGGGCTCGAGATGAACGAGTCCGTCGCAAGGGCGAGTGCGACCTCGGGCGGGGCCGTGTTCTTCGCCGGTAGCACGGTGACGATCGCGCTCGTCTCGCTCGCGATTGCGAACATCCCGCTGGTCACGACGATGGGGCTGATGGCCGCCGTCGCGGTCGTCGTCGCGGTGCTCGCGGCGCTGACGCTGCTGCCCGCCGAGCTCGCGATCCTCGGGCACCGGATCGATTCGCTGCGGGTGCGGAACGTCCCATCGGAGCAGAAGGCCAAGAACGGGATGTGGGCCAAGTGGGCTCACGAGATCGCCAAGCAGCCGGTGATCGCAGGGCTCGTCGCGCTGGTGATCCTGATCCCGCTGACGATTCCGCTGTTCTCGCTCACGCTCGGACAGCAGGACACCGCCGCGCTGTCGAAGTCCACGACGGCACGACAGGCCTACGACCTGGTGACCGAGAACTTCGGCGCCGGCGTCAACGGGCCGCTGATCGTCGCCGTGAAGCTCGGCACACCGGCCCAGCCCGCGTCGTCGAGCAGCTCGGGATCATCAAGCGGATCGAGCTCCGGGTCCTCCAGCGCGCAGAGTGATCCGCGCACCACCGATCCGCGGCTGACGACGCTTCAGAAGGACGTGTCGACGACCAAGGACGTCACCGCGGTAACGCCGATCACGGTCGACAAGGCGGGCACGACCGCGTTCTTCAACGCGATCCCGAACAAGGGGCCCGCCGAGGACTCGACCACGACGCTGGTCAACACGCTGCGCAACACGGTCATCCCGAACGCCGAGAAGGGCACCAACATGACCGCGTACGTGGGCGGTACGACGGCCGCCTACGAGGATCTGGCGTCGACGATTTCGAGCAAGCTCCCGCTCCAGATCCTGGTCGTGATCGCGCTCAGCTTCGTGCTGCTCATGCTCGCGTTCCGCACGGTCGTGATCCCGCCGCAGGCGGCGCTGATGAACATCCTCTCGATCGGCGCCTCCTACGGTGTGTTGACGGCCATCTTCCAGTGGGGGTGGCTGAGCAACATCATTGGTCTCTCCGGACCGGTGCCGATCGTCTCCTACGTGCCGTTGTTCATGTTCGCGATCCTGTTCGGGCTGTCGATGGACTACGAGGTGTTCCTGGTCAGCCAGATCGAGGAGCACGTCCACGCCGGCCAGGACAACAAGACCTCGGTCGTGTCCGGGCTGGTCACCAGCGCGCGGGTGATCACCGCGGCCGCGGGGATCATGGTGTTCGTGTTCGGGAGCTTCGTGCTCAACGGTGACCCGACCGTCAAGCAGTTCGGGATCGGGCTGGCGGTGGCGGTGATCCTCGATGCCACGGTCGTCCGGTGCCTGCTCGTTCCGGCGCTGATGTTGATGATGGGCAAGATCAACTGGTACATGCCGCGCTGGCTCGACCGGATCGTCCCGAAGGTCAGCATCGAGGGTGCCGAGTACTTTGCGGCTCGTGACCAACCGGCGCCGGCGATCGAGGAGCGCGAGCCGGCTGCGGTGGCCTGACAAGCGTCTGAGCCCGCAAAGCAGGAGTGCGGCCGCGCGCTTCCCCTCGGCGGCCGCACTCCAGTGCTCTTTTGCTACCCGAGCGTCATCAGTCAACGCACGTCAGCTCGGTTCCGGGGAACGCCGCCACCCCTCGTGCCCCCGAGCCGAGCTCTGACTGGAAGAGCTGTCTTTGGCTCAGGCTGTCTGCACGAACCACGAACGCGCCGCAAGAGTTTCCGACCTTCACCTTCACCCCACCCGCAGACAGGGCCAGCTCATACGAATCGAGTTCGAGCCCCGACCGACCTCTCGTACCGGCCGCGTCGTCAGCGAACACGAGCCATGCCGAGGAAGACCCACCTGCCGGGGCGACCAGATATTCCGTCACAGGCCAAGCGCGCAGAACGATCCCCGTCGAGGTATCACGCAAGAGGTATGGGGTCCCGACGTCCCCGCCCAGACGAAACTGGGGCACGCGGCTGGGCCTTTGGGTGAGCATCGCGTGAAGCCGGTATCGCTGCGCGATGTCATCCCACGACACCAGGATCGGCAGCTTCACCCCAACGCCGAGCGGGAGCTGGCTGTAGTCGCCTATCAGCTCGTCTTCCCCGTTGTTGAATAAATCGCGGACCCGGAGTCCCTCCAGGCCATAGTCGAAGCCGGCGCCGCTGGCCTGTATCGAAAGCGGAACCGCTTCCGCGTCTGATGATGCCCTCGTCGCAGTGTGCGGTTGAAAGTCGAGCCGCAGCCTGAGAAACCCGTCGACGACGTCATATATCCGCAGCTCATCCGAGCCCTGGCTCGCCGGCTGCATGACGAACAGATATGACGCCTGATCGAAGCCGTGGAGGTGCACGGGGCGCGCGATCAGGGTGACCTCGTCGGCAGCCGCAGCGCGCTGGCGAATCGCATCGATCTGCGCCCCGATCGGCGGCGCCTTGACGGGTGAGAAGCCTCCAGCGCCGATCACGAGCGCGAGCGCTACGGCCGTCGCGACGGTGCCCACCGCGACCAGCCCCAGCGCTGGATCGCGCGGGCGCCGGCCGGGGCGCGCACGGGGGGCCGGACGTGGAATCGACCCCTCGTCCGGTGCGCGCAACGCCTCGCCGAGGCCGCGCGAGAGATCGATGTCGCCCAACAGCCCTGCGGCGTCGGCGGCCTCGGTGACGGCGAGCGTGGCCGGCAGCCGGAACACCTGCGCCGCACCACGGAGCCTCCGCCCGCGCTCGCCGTCCTCGCCGACGCCCCGCAGAAGCGATTGCCACCGCTCCTCGCGGATTGTGGCGACCACCTGGAGGCCCCCGTCGGCGACCCGCTCCAGCTCGGTGCTGCCCATCTCCTCAAGGAAGCGCTCGAGGTCGTCGAGCCACCAGACGGCGTCGGCGTCGCACCCAGACCAATCCTCGTCAGCGAGCTCGCTGAGCGACGAGCCGTCGAACGGAAGCACCACCTGCCTGCTGCCGAGAACGGCGCGGCCGGCCTCATAGACGGTCCGGGACTTGCCCGATCGCTCGGGCCCGACCACGATCACCAGCCCGCCGGCCTGCAGCGCCCGCCGCAGCCCGTCGTCGATTTCGCGTGGAACGTAGGGCGGGAGCGGGTCGTTACTTCCCTGCACTCCAGGCAGCTCGAGCTGCCTGGCCGGGAACACGCCGAGCGTGAGCGCATCGCAGTCGTCCAGGCTCGTCAATGGCCACACGCGCAGCAACGCTGTAAGGCGCCGCGCCTCGATCGTGTTCTGTCGCATCCGCCCAAGGGTCGATCCCACGAGCGCCGCGAACACCGAGATCAACACCGACACGACCGGCCGCGGGTTGAAGGCGCTGATCGTCCCCTGAAGAATCTGGATAAGCGCGAACGCCGCTCCGCCAACAGCGAGCGACGCGGCACCAATGCTCAGATGCCTGCGCTGGCGCCCACTAACCATGCCCGCTCCGCGGCCCCACACGACCACCATTCCACACGTCAGTCACCGCGTCCAGTTCGATCCACCGTCCGGCTATGAGTGAACCCGCTCGCGTGATCACCGCTGTGGTGTTTGATCTCGACGGGGTGCTGGTCGATTCGGAATCGGTCTGGGAGGCAGCCAAGCGACAGGTCGTCGAGAGCACCGGCGGTAGTTGGCGAGCCGAGGCGACGAGGGCGATGATGGGTATGAGCTCGCCCGAGTGGAGCCGCTACCTCCACGATCAGCTAGGCGTGCCGCTGGTGCCCGAGGAGATCGACGAACGCGTCGTCGAGATCGTCCTGGCCCGCTACCGCCGCGATCTACCGCTGCTACCGGGTGCGGTGCAGGCGGTCAAACGTCTGGCGGCAAGGTGGCCGTTAGGGTTGGCGTCCTCGGCAAACCGTCCCGTGATCGACGCGGTGCTCGATCGGGCGGGCCTCACCGCCAGCTTCTCGGTAACCGTGTCAGCCGGGGAGGTCGCACGTGGAAAGCCTGCGCCCGACGTCTACCTCGAGGCCGCACGCAGGCTGGGAGTCAATCCGCGGACGGCGGTGGCGGTGGAGGACTCGACCAACGGCCTCAGAGCAGCGGCCGCCGCCGAGATGACGGTGATCGCTGCTCCCAACCGCGACTATCCGCCGGATCCTGCCGCGGTGCAGCTGGCCGCGCTCGTGATCGACTCGCTGGATGAACTGACGCCGGCGGCGATCATCGGTGCGGCGTCACCGCCGGCGTGAGCTGGCGCGCGGAGCGGTGACGCTCAACACATCTCGACGGCTGCTGTCCGTGCCGGCTCGCCCAGCCCTTTGGCGGTTTCGAGGAGCTGGTCGACGCGAAGTGTGTCGGCGTAGTTCTTGCCGTAGTGGGCGAACCGGATGACACCCTCGCGGTCGACTAGAAAATCCGCCGGCAGGCCGGTGATCCCGCCCTCGTGACCGAACGGCTTGGAGAAGAAGCCGTTGGCCATTGCGCGCGCGTAGTCACGCATCACCTGGAGCGACGCCATGCCGGCCCACGAAGCCTCGACGCCGTACTCACGGAAGATCTTCTTGCCAGGGTCGGCAACGACCTTGAACGGCAGCTGGTCCTCGATCGCCTTCTCGAGCTGGCCGATCGGCGAGTGAAACAACACCACGGTCGTCAACCCTGCCCGCTCGAGCTCGTCATGTCGGCGGATCACCTCGCGGAGGTGGAGGTTGCAGATCGGGCAGGTCGCGAAGCGGTAGAACTTGAGCAGCACGAGGTCGCTGTCGGTCAGATCGTGCAGCGAGAGCTTGCCCTCGCCCAGTACGCGGCCGCTGAACTCTGGCGCTTGGTCACCTGGCTTCAGAAACATTTCCCTTCCCCCTCTTCGTTGTGGACGAGGCGAAGGTACGTCGGCGGCGTTCCCCCAGCGTTCCCCGGTTAGGCTCAGCCGATGCGGGTGGCCGTGATCGGAGCCGGTCTTGCTGGCCTCGCGGCCGCCGAAGAGCTGGCGCGCGCCGGGGCGGACCTGGACGTGTTCGAAGCTCGGGACCGGGTCGGCGGGCGGGTGTGGTCATCGCGGTTCGGCGACGACACGATTGAGCACGGAGCCGAGTTCATCCTTCCCGGAAGCACCGCGACGACCAGCGCGGCACAGCGGCTCGGCCTCGGCCTGGTCCGCAAGGGCCTGCGGTATGGCGACCGAGACCCGGTCGGCGCCGGAGCGGTCTCCAAGGCCGCGATTCGCGCCGGTGTCGAGCGACTGCAGGCGCCGTCGAGCGCCGAACGGACCGTCGACGGCGCGCTCGCATCCGCGGACCTGCCGGGCGCGGTGCGGGACGCGATCCGTGCCCGGATCGAGGTCAGCTGCGGGTATCCGGCCTCGGACCTCGACGCCACCGTGCTGCGGGAGGACGGGACCGCCTTCGGTGACTTCGATACGCACTCGATCGAGGGCGGCAACGCACAGCTCGCCGCGGCGCTGGCCGAGCGGGTCGGCTCCGATCGGATCCACCTCGAGTCGCCCGTCTCAGCCCTGAGCTGGGGCGCGCAGGGGGTACAGATCGCTAGCGCGCACTCGGTCGCCGTCGCCGACTGCGCCGTTGTCGCAGTCCCCGCGTCGGTGATCGACGCGATCACGTTTGAGCCGCTGCTGCCGGCGGCCAAGGAGGCGGTCCACCGCGCGGTCCGCTACGGCCAGGCGGCGAAGCTGTTCGTCGGCCTCAAACACCCGGTGCGACCGAGCGCGACCCTATCGGTGCCTGACCGCTTCTGGTGCTGGACCCAGTTGCGCCCCGACGGCGGCCCGGCGTCGTTCGTGGGCGCCTTTGCGGGCACGGAAGCGGCGCTCGGCGCGCTCGGCGTCGCGAGCGGCCCGGCACGGTGGGCTTCGACGCTGGCAGCGCTCCGGCCGGAGCTCGAGCTCGACCTCGACGCGATCACGATCACGATCTGGCCCGACGACCCGTGGGTCAGGGGCGCCTACTCGGCGCCGTCGGCCAGTTCGCCGATCGACCAGACTGAGCTCGTGCGGCCGATCGGCCGGCTGGCCTTCGCCGGCGAGCATACGGCCGGCGCCCATCACGCGACGATGGAGGGAGCGCTGCGCAGCGGAGTCCGCGCCGCGCGCGACCTTCTGACCGGGTTCGCGGGCTGACGGACCCGCCGTCTACAGCTCGGCTTCGGCCCGGCCCCCGAGCGCCGGCCGCTCGTGCATTGCGAGCCGCGCGTCTGAAGCCCACTCCTGACGACCCTTGCGGCCGCGCGCCACCAGCACGACGATCCCCAGGACCAGCCACGCCCCGGCGGCGACGGCCGCCCATCGGACCGGCGACGGCGGGCAGCGGATTGAGCGACTTGTACGCCACCCAGAGCACGGCTGCGGTCGTCAACAGCGGGAACAACCCGTGGACGACCGGCCTGAACGCGGTTTGGGACTCGCGTGCGTGGAACATCACGACGCCGACATTGCCGGCTGCATAGATCGCGGCCAGTGCCAGCGTCGTCAACAGGCTGAGGGTCAGAAACGCGTCAAGCGGACCGAGCCAAAGGCCGAAGCCGAGCCCGACCGCCAGCGCCAGCAGGGCCTGTACTGCGATCGCGTTGGTCGGCGTATGAAAATCGCCGGTGAAGATGGCCCAAGCCGTCCGGCACCAGGCCCGAACGCGCCATCGCGTACCACATACGCGTGACCGTGTTGAAGGACGCGATTGAGGCACAGATGACCGAGTTCAATAGCGCCACCAGCACCAGTACCCAGGCAGCGCCGAGATAGCGGTGTGCGAGCACCAGCGGCGGCGCCTGGGCTGATGTAAACAGAGCCGGCAGGTTGTGGGTCCCCCAGCCCACCATCAGCCCCCAGCTTGTGAACACGAACAGGGCGACGATGAACAGCACCGCCGAGATCAGACCGACCGGCACCGATCGCGCAGGTCGGCGACTCTCCTCGGCGAGCGGGACTGATCCCTCCCAGCCCGCAAACGCGAACAACGAGAACACGACCGCGAGATAGAGGCCGTGGAAGCTTGGAGCCGAGCTGGGAGAAAGCGGCGCGAACGAGAAGCCGCCGGGGCCGGGATCGGCGAGACCGCACACCGCAAGCGTCAGCACCACGGCCGCCTCGATCACGCCGAGCACGATCAGCGCCCGCGCGGACAGCTGGATGCCGCGGTAGACGACGACCGTGACGAGCCCGAGCACGACGATCAGCACGACCCACCAGGGGAGTGAAAAGCCATATTGCGCCTGGAGTGACTGCTCGCAGATGTAGCCCGTGTAGGCGACGATGAAGCCGGGGGCGATCGGCGCGTAGATCAGGAAGATCCAGCTCAGCAGCCACCCGGCGGGGGCGTTGACCGCACGTGTGACGTAGGTGAAGTAGCCACCTGCGGACGGCAGCCGCGCTGCGAGTGTCCCGAGCGAGATCGCCAGCCTCAGGATGATCGCGCCCGCGATCACGAACGCGAACGCGACCGACACACCGGCGAAGGCGGCCACCACCTGGAACAGCAGCAGCGCCGAGAAGGCCGGCCCGACGAAGCTGACGCTCTGCATCGTGACCGAGAACTGGCCGAGCGCCCCGGGGAGCAGGCCGGACGAGCTCGCTCGCTGCGAGGAGCTGGCTCCCTGGCCGACCTCGGTCGTTGCTCCGTCACTCTGTGTCCCCGACCCTCGATCCGCGATCCCGCCCACAGGCTGCTCAGTGGGCTGGCCGCCAAGCTATCCCCGCGGACGCCCGGGGTCAATCGTCGTAGCCTGCTCCCATGCACAGCGAGGCCGAGTGGCGCCGGCGCCGGCTCCACTTCGTGGGCATCGGCGGTTCGGGGATGAGCGGACTCGCGCTCGCCTGCGAGACCCTCGGCGTCGAGGTGACCGGCTCCGATCGGGTCCAAGGTCCGTCGCTGGACCGCCTGCGGGCGCGTGGCATTCCGGTGTCGCTGGGGCATGCGCCCGAAAACGTCCCGCCCGGCGCCGAGCTGGTGTACTCGACCGCCGTCAAGGCGGACAACGTCGAGCGCGTCCGCGGCCGCGAGCTGGGCCTTCGCGAGCTGCGCCGCGGCGAGCTGCTGGCGGAGCTCTCGCGTTTGCGTCGCTGCGTGGCGATCGCGGGCACGCATGGCAAGACGACTACCGCTTGGATGACAGCTCACGCCCTACGCGCGGCCGGTGTCAACCCCGGTTACGTGATCGGTGCCGAGCTGCGCGATGGATAGCCGAGCGCGAGCTGGCAACCCGGAGAGTGGCTCGTGATCGAGACCGACGAGTCGGATCGGACCTTCCTCGCGCTCGAGCCCGAGATCGCCGTCGTCACAAACGTGGCGTTCGAGCACGCCAACGAGTACGCGTCTCTGGAGGACGTTCGCAGGGTTTTTCAATCCTTCATCGCTCAGTCAGGCCGCACTGTGATCGGCGATCAGCCGGGGCTGCGAGAGCTGTGCGGAGACCGCGATCCGCAGGTTTCCGACGTATCCGATGTCCGTCTGGCGCCCGAGGGGGCGAGCTTTCGCTGGCGAGGTGTGCGCGTGCAGCTGCGCCTGCCGGGAGCGCACAACGTGGCCAACGCGGCGGCGGCGCTCGAGGCCTGCAGGCTGATCGGAGTCGAGCCCGAACGGGCCTCGGCGGCGCTCGCTACCTTCCCGGGGGCGAGGCGTCGCTTGGAGCTGGTCGGACAGACACCGTCTGGCGCGCGCGTGTATGACGACTACGCGATCCACGCCAACGAGGTCCGGGCGACGCTGGCCGCACTGCGTACGGTCGAGCCGGCGCGCGTGGTGGCGGTGTTCGAGCCCGTTCTGTTCACCCGAACACGCGCGATGGCGGGAGACCTCGGGCTCGCGCTGTCGGAGGCCGACGCGCTCGTCGTGCTCGAGCTGTTCGCCGGCAGCGAACGTGGCCAGAGTCATCCCGGGGTCTCGGGAAACCTGATTGCCGAGGCCGCGAGGGAACACGCGGACGGGCAGCCGGTCGTCTTCAGACCGACCGCCGACGACGCCCACGCGTATCTCGAACCGCTGCTCTCCAACGGCGACGCGTGCGTCGTGATGGGCTGCGGCCTCGAGCCACAGCGGCTCGCGCACCGGCTCGTCGGTCGCGATTAGGGTGACCTGGGATGCGACTGGTGATCAGCTATCTGCGGATGGTCGCGTTCGGAGGTACCGAGACGTACGTGCTGACGGTCGCCGGAGAGCTCGAACGCCTCGGTCACGATGTCGTCATCCATGCCCCCGAAACCGGGGCCTGCGCGGAGTTTGCCCGCGCTCACGGGTTGCAGGTGGTCCGCAACGAGTCCGAGCTGCCACGCTCGTGTGACGCGGTCTTCGCCCAGGATGCGGCGACCGCCTACGCGATGGCGCGTCGTTACCCAGGTGCCGTGCGGGTGTTCGTCGCTCACTCCGAGAGCTACCCGCTTCAGTCACCGCCACAGCTCAAGGACGTCAGCCACACGATCGTCGTGATGAATGACCGGCTGCGCCGGCGGACCGAGCAGCTCGGCTGGCACCCGGAGGTGGTCCGCCTCCGGCAGCCGATCGACCTGCAGCGCTTCTGCTTCAGGGCCTTGGAGCTCGAGCAGCGCCGGCCGCCCCGCGTCCTGCTGCTCAGCAACTACCCGCGTGGCACACGTGCGCGGATGATTGAGCGCGCGTGCGCGACCGCCGGCTTCGAGCTGCGCCACACCGGCGAGACCGGGCGGCCGACGGCGACCCCCGAGCACGAGATCGGCGCGGCCGAGATCGTGATCTCGCTCGGCCGCGGGGCGCTAGAGGCGATGGCCTGTGGCCGTGCCGTGTACGTGTATGGACAGGCCGGGGGCGACGGCTGGGTGACCGCGGACACTTACCTGGCGATCGAGGCCGACGGGTTCAGCGGCCGAGCCCTGGAACGTGCGATCGGACTCGACCTACTCGCCGACGAGCTCTCGCAGTGGAGCGAGGAGATGGGTGAGATTGGACGAGACCTGGCGTGCGCGAACCATGACGTCGCCAACCACGCGCTCGCGCTGCTCGGGCTCGTCAGCGGAGACGCTGCCGCGCCACCCGAGGTCGGCGACGAGCTGCAGCGGCTGGTGCGGCTCGAGATGGATCGCAACATGCAGGCGAGATCGGCCGCCGCCGAGACCGCGCTCGCACGGGCCGAGAGCGCAGCCATGCGCGCCGAGGTCGACCGGGCTCATAACGACGCGGCCGCCGCCCGCGGCCGAGCCGACGCGCTCGAGGCCCAGCTCGCTGAGCTGCGTCGGACGCGCCGCTACCGGCTCGCAGCCCTGCTCGCTTGGCCGCTCGACAGGCTCCGAGACCGGAACGGTCGCCCTCAGAGCTAGCCGCCGGACGGCAATCGCCCGTCGTAGAGCCAGCCCCGTAGTTCGCTGCGGCGAATCTTGCCGCTCACCGTCTTGGGCAGCTCGTCGACGAAGTGCACCTCCCGCGGATACTTGTAAGGCGCGGTGTTCTGCTTGACGAAGTCCTGGATCTGGTTGGCGAGCTCGGGAGAAGCCTGCTCCCCGGGCGCGAGCACGCAGATCCCGACGACGATCTGGGTGCGAGCGGGATCGTCGCGACCGACGACCGCTGCCTCCATCACGGCGGGGTGCTCGATCAGCGCGCTCTCGACCTCAAACGGACCGATCCGGTAAGCGCTCGACGTGATCACGTCATCGTTGCGTCCCTCGAACCAGAAGTAGCCGTCCTCATCGAGCGCCGCCTTGTCGCCCGTGTAATAGAACGGCTCGCGGAACGAGCCCTTGGTCGCGTCGGGATCCTCGTAGTAGCCGGGGAACAGCCCAACCGGACGATCGGGCTGGTAGCGCACCACGACGTTGCCGACCGCGCCGGTCTCGATCGGCTGTCCGTCATCGTCGACCACGCTCACATTCCACCCGGGAACGGGCCTGCCCATCGAACCGGGCCGAACCGTCATCGAGCGGTAGTTGGCCACCAGGCAGGTCGTCTCGGTCTGTCCGTATCCGTCGTAGATCGTCAGGCCGCCGGTCCCCTCACGCCATGCGCGGATGACCTCGGGGTTCAGCGGCTCGCCGGCACTCGTACAGTGACGCAGCACGGACAGGTCATGCTTGGTGAAGTCGCCCTGGACGAGCAGCCGATACAGCGTCGGCGGCGCGCAGAACGAGGTCACGCCATGACGGGCGAGGATCCCGAAGATCGTGTCGGCGTCCGGGCGGCCGAGCGCCACCTGCATGATGCACGCGCGCTCGTGCATCTGCCCGAACAGCGCACCCCAGGCGGCCTTGGCCCAGCCCGTGTCGGTGACCGTCCAGTGAAGGTCACCCGGCCTCAGGTCATGCCAGAAGCGCGCGGTGCCGACGTGGCCGAGCGCGTACGAGTGACCGTGCTGCACCATCTTCGGGTAGTCGACGGTGCCGCTGGTGAAGTACAGCAGCAGCGGATCGTCGCGGTGCGTGACGTCGGCGGGGACATCACCGTCCCCCGCAGCCTCGCAGACCGAGTCGAAGTCCTCCCAGCCGTCGGGCGCGCCGTCGACGCATAGCTTGACGTCAAAGCTCTCGCCCGTGCCGTCGACCTTGGCCGTGCCCGCCTGGTCGGTGATCACCGCGGTCGCGCGGCCGCGCTGCACCCGATATGCGATGTCCTTGGCTGTCAGCAGATTGGGACCGGGCATCGGGATCGCGCCGATCCGCATGCAACCGAGCAGCGCCCCGTACCACTGGGGGATCCGCGGGAGCATCACGAATACGTGGTCGCCCTTGCTGACGCCCCGCTCGAGCAGGGCGCGGGCGGCCATCCGCGAGGACCGCGCCAGCGACGCGCTCGTGTCTACGCCGACCAGCTCGCCGGCCGCGTCGATCGAGACCAGCGCCAGCGCCTCGGGCTCCTCGACTGCCCACGTGTCGACGATCGCCTCGACCGCATTGAACCGTTCGGGCACCGACACGATGTATGACGCCCGCTCGCGCTCGTAGTCCGCCAGCCGCGGCTCACAGTCGCGCGGCGGACGTACCAGGCTCAGTTCCGTCATTGCTCCCGATTTCCCCTCGTCCAGATTTGGCCGGGGTGTTGGTCTCCCCGACGCATTCTTGCCGATCGGCGGGGCTAGCGGCTGTGGCGCTTGAGCTCCCGCAGCGCGTCTTCCACGGTTCCGGGGCCCTTGAGAACGGCGAACGCGCGCGCGATCGCGTAGTGGCCGTAGCCCAACTCCCGGAGCAGTTTCTCGAACGCGGGCCGCTGTGCATCGGCCGCCTTCTCCCGGTCGGCGACCTTCGCCGCGATGCGTAGATCCTCGTGCTCTCCCGGCGCGGCCTTCACGGGTGCAAGTCTATGCCTCGAGGCCCGTGGAGCTCAAGCGCCGCCGCTGGTCGAGCGCCCTCGGTGATCGACCAAGAAGGCTCCGGAGGAAGTACCGATGTGCTCGGAACGCGGGCGTGCAAGGCTGACATCGCGGCCGCGCGAGCGAAAGGACGGACTCAATGAAGCGACACGCCCTGATCCCCATCGTGTTGGCCCTGTTTGTGCTGAGCCCGGCAGCGGCGCTGGCGATCGCACCGACACAGAACGCCGGCTACGACGGCTGGTGGCCCGGCGGCTTCGGCTATCCGCCCCTCACCGTCCACGCGCCTGGGTACCCGTGCTCGGTGACGGCCTACGGGCCAACGTTCAAGTCGGGCTCGGGTGGCTGGAACCAGAACTACGGCGGCGGCACCAGCTGCAAGAGCGGCGTCGGGTCCAAGACGCTGCGGATCTCTGACCAGGTCCTCGGCGGCAACGGTCGCACGTGGTTCACGGTCAGTGGCTCAACGGTGACGACCGGTCCGGTTGGTGGCAACCCGCTGCGGCTGAGGCGCAACCGCCCGGCGGAGCTGGGCCACGTCTACCGCACCGTGGCCGTCGCGAAGCTGGTGGTGCCGAACGGGCACGCTGGCTGTTCGCTGACCAACACCTGCTCGCAGACGATCATGCTCGCTGCCACCAGTCGCCGGCTCGCGCCCTAGCGCTTCCGCAGGATCCGCCAGCGGCCGGCTCCAGCCGCTCGCGTCAGGCAGCGATCTGCTCGGCCTCGCTCTGCGACACGCTGGCAACGAGCACACCGCAGCGTGCCTTGTGAAGCACGTCCTCGCTGACGCTCTCGCCAAGCAGGCGCTTGACCGGAGTGGTGCTGCGGCGGCCCACGACGATCAGATCGGCGCCGCACTGCTTGGCGACGTGGACGATCGCCTCAGCGGGGCGGCCGATGATGCGTACGTACTCGGCCTCGATCCCGTGGGCGGTCAGAAAGGCACGCGCATCGGCGAGCACCTGATCACGCCGGGCCGGCGGGTCAGCGGGATCGATCCGCCCTCCCATACGGCCCACATTGACCACTGTGGGCGCCACGGTCACCACAACCAACCTCGCATCGAGGCGTTCGGTCAGCTCAGCGGCGCGCTGCAGGGCAGCCTCGCCCGAGCTGGTGTCGTCGTAGGCAATCAGAATCGTGTTCATCGTCAGACTCCTTCTGACGGCGCCCGGCGCTCACGCGAGCTGCTCGGTCTGCCGTCATAACTGGTCATCTGAGTATTGATCGCCGGTCATCAACGCCGCGCGAAGAACACCCGGTTGCGCATACAGGTTTTGTGAACGCACGGCCGGGTGCGCACGCCGCAGGCGCTCAACCAGATGCGTTGGGGATTTTGGGCGCTATACGCACAAGATCGCCAACGCTTGCGCGCGCTTCTGCCGCCAGGCGACCGAGAGCTAGCGCGGCTCGCCGCCAAGCGGCGCGTCGAGCAACTCTCCGGGATCGACCTCCCGCACCGCGCGGGCCGGAACGCCGATCACCACGGTGCGGTCCGGCACCGACCGCGTCACGACCGATCCCGCCGCGACGACCGCCTCGACACCGAGCTCGATGCCCGGCATCAGCACGGCGCTGGCCCCCACCCGAGATCCTCGCCGTGCGATGACGCCCTGCAGCGCAACGTTGTTGGCGTGACGCCTGCCGATTGTCGGATCGTTGGTGACCGCGACCAGTGGGCCGAAGAACACGTCGTCCTCGAGCCGTGACTCCGGCGCGATGATCACGTTGTTCTGCAGACGAACGCGATCTCCAACTTGCACGCCTCGGCCGACCGCGCTGCCCTGGCCGACGACCGTCTCTGAACCGATCCTGGCTCCCTCGCGCAGGAACACGTGATCCCCGATCAGCGCCCCGGCCCCTACGCGTCCAGCGGTGCAGATCACCGCGTGGCAGCAGATCGTAGCCCCGCTTTCGATCACGAGCGGCTCGGACGGAGGCCCGGGCGCGCGGGATCGCGCATCGAGTCGCGGCGGCTTGCCGAGCACCGCGCCGTCCTCGATCGTGCAGTCATCGCCAACGGTGACTCCGTCATGAATCACGACATGTGCACCGAGTTGTACGCGCTCGCCGAGCCGCACACCCTCCCCGAGCATCAGCCCCGGCGCCCGCGATGACGGCTGGCACCGGCCCATCAGGGCCCGAGCCGTCCCCGTGCCGTGTCGACGAGCCGGCCCAGTTTCAGCCCGAGCTGGACCCGACGCGTTCGACCAAGCGAGCGGAGCCGCTCGAGCTCAGTCTCGAGTGTCCGATTCGCCGGCTGTGCGAAAGCTGTAAGTCGCGAGCGTGATGTACATGCAGCGAATATGGGACGGTAGCCGATGTACCGCACCGTGATCCGCTCGACACAAGAAGACCGAGGAGGCGAGTCAAGTGCAGGCCGACGATGTCGATCGATGGCTGCGGTCGTATGTCGACGCCTGGAAGAGCTACGACCCCGAGCAGATCGCAGCGTTGTTCTCGCAGGACGTCAGCTACCGCTACCACCCCTACGACGAGCCCCTGCGCGGCCGCGACGTGGTCGTCGCTTCGTGGCTCGGCGAGGGCGACCATGAGGGAGCGTCCACCCGTGACGAGCCCGGCACCTACGACGCGACCTACCGGGCCGTCGCGGTCGATGGCGACACCGCTGTCGCAACCGGCTCGAGCAGCTACAGCCCGACGCCCGGAGCGCCGCCGACCAAGACCTTCGACAACTGCTTTGTGATGCGCTTCGACTCGGCCGGGCTGTGCTGCGAGTTCACGGAGTGGTACATCGAGCGGCCCGCCTAAGGCCATCTGGCGCTGCTCCTCTAACGAACCGCCGGCCGGGGCTCATCGCCGGATGCGCCTCCGTAACCCGTCCGCGATCCGTCGCGGCCAAGCCGTCAACGGCGTAGCGTCGCCGGTTGCCCGGCGATCTTGGCTGGCTGCCGCCAGGCGATGGCGGAGCTCGATGACCTCGGCTGCGAGGGCGTCCCCGCGTTCCCGCAGCGCGCGGTTCTCGGCCAACGTTCGCCTGTAGACGTCGTCGTTCGGCGCGGACTCCTTCTCAACATCGCTCTCTGCTGCTGGCTCGGCGCGATCCGGGTGCGTGTCGTCGGCGCCCTCGGCGGCAGGCAGACTGGATAGGCCCGAAAGAGACCGTCGCGCGTGGACGACGGCTCGCCGCGTACCCTGAGACCCGCTCCCATCGCCGGTCGTCCGCAGCCACTCGTCATCGCCTACCTGTGGCTCGAGAGTGACGAGCTCGACCTCGGAGAAGCCAAGCGTTCCGAGCATGGCGACAAGCGCGGGTACGTTGGGACCACACCAGTTCGTTGCGTCGCCGGCCAGCTCGGCGCGCGGATAGAACGCCACGGCCGGCCTGGGCTGATCGAGGAAATCGACATGAGTCTCGACGATCAGCAGGTCCCGCGCGACGCTGGCCGCGTGGGCAAGGCCGCCGTAGGGATCGCGCAGGTGGTACAGCACGCCGAGAAACAGAACGACGTCGAACGTCCCGACGGTCGCGGGCGAGATGTCGAACACGTCGATCTCGCGATCCTCGACGCCTGACCCGAGCGCCCGCCTCGCCACCTCAAATCCGGTCTTGCCGAACTCCGGCTGACGCCAGACATAGAGGTCTGCGGCAACCACACGCGATGCGCCTCGGCGCTCGCACTCGAACGAGTAGAAGCCGTCCCATGCCCCGATGTCGATCACCGTCTTGCCCGAAAGATCCTCGGGGAGCCCGATCCGTCGCAGCCCGTGGGACGTGTCACCGCCGCCTCCGGGCGTGATTACGCCGTGTCCGAGGTCGATCGTGTGGTGCCAGTAGGGCACCGCGTCGACCTGCTCCTGAAGCGCGACGGCACCTTCAGAGTCCATCGGCGGCCGATGGTAACGCGAGGTCTTCCTCAGTGGTGCGGGTGGTTGAAGCTCTCGGCGAGGGGCCCGCATGCGGCCGCCGCCTGCTCCCACGCCGGCGACTGCATGCTGATCGTGGCCGGGAACAGGAGGAACGCTCCCTTGTAGTCGGTGATTTCGGAGTACTCGCTCAAGCTGACGTTGGGCGGGCGCCAGGTCCTGGGGTCGGGGAATTCGGAGATCCCGTGCTGGCGCATGCACTGCGCAACCTTGCGCAGCTGCGCCATCGCCTGTGCGGAGGGCGGCCCGCCGGAGCCGCCGGGAAGGGGCATGAACTTCTGACACTTCGCCTGCGCCGCCTCGAACGCAGGCGATGACGGATCGACTCCAGCGCTCACCTCGAAGCCCCCTCCGGGGCTCGGGTCCGGGAAGTTGGACACGCCGTTGGCTCGCATGCATCTGGCGAACGCAAGCGGTCCTGCCCGGTCGGCGACTGGCGCGTTCGAGCCCGAGCTGAGTGCGCCGACGCCGGCTGCGGGGGTCGAGGCGGACCTGGCCGCCGACCCGCAGGCAGCGAGCGCGATTGAGCAGCCGACCACGGCCAGCAAGGTCGCAAGCTTCGGCAGACTGCACGCGTTGTTGGACGCGGCTCTACACGTCTCGTCGGTTTGCCTGACCGATCGCACCTTCGAGGTCGTTGTACGACCTCGTCCCTAACACGGTCATAACGCCGTTATGCAGCCGTTACGTGCTTGGCAGATTGAGCCGGCTCCCCAGAGCTCAAGGCGGACGCCTCCAATCCATCGGCGTCGGGGGCCGATCTGATTCTCTCTTGCGTGTGCTGGAGCAAGCGGCCGGACTTTCCCCACAGGCGCTGGACGCGATCGCCGAGCTCGAGCGGTGCGTGGTCGAGGCTGACGGCGGGCGGCTGAAGCTCGAGTGGGGCACCTTGCGCCGCCGCAGCACCGACCGGGTGCAGGACCTCCTGTGGTGGGAGGACGAGAGGCTGCTCGGCTTCCTCGGGTTCTACAGCTTCGGCCCGTGGCTCGAGCTGGCCGGAATGGTCGCGCCCGAGGCGCGGGGGCGCGGCATCGCCACCGAGCTCCTTGACGCCGCCGGAGCGCTGTATCGCACGGCCGCGTACAGGCGGGTGCTGCTAATCGTGCCGCGCTCATCGGTGGCAGGTCGGGACCTAGCCGAGCGCCGGGGCGGGGTGTTGGACCACTCAGAACACGCGCTCGTCCTGTCCGGAGCGCCGACGACGGGATCCGATGAGCGGGCGATCAACTTGCGGCCGGCGACCGCGGCGGACGTCGCGACCGTCGCGCACCTGCTCGAGGCCGGCTTTGGCGACCCTGCGCCCGACGTGGCCAAGCGGCTCCATGCACCGGGCGAGCAAACACTGGTCGTCGAGCTCGAACGGTCGGCGGTCGGAACGATGCGCGTCACCCGCGACGGCAGCGCCGCCGGCGTCTACGGCTTCGTCGTCCACCCGTCATTGCAGGGGCAGGGAATCGGGCGGGCCGCGCTGAGGTGCGCGTGCGAACGGTTGCGTGCCGACGGCGCGCAACGGATTCAGCTCGAGGTGGAGGTGGAGAACGACCGCGCGCTCGGGCTCTACACCTCGATCGGCTTTGCGCCCGTCACAACCGAGGACTACTACGCGATGCCGCTCAGCTAGGCGCCGGGCCGCCTGTCACTCGAGATCAAGCTGCGCCGAGTCTGGAAGAAAGTGGTGGTACCCCCCGTGTGAACCAGAACTCGGATTAAAGCGTTGACCCGGTCCGCGGCAAGCGCATTTGGAGCGACGGTGTCAAACGCCACCCCTAGGGTGGCTAGCCGCGTCCACCCGGACGGCGGATCATGTTCATCACCGCACATCGGGTTCAAGGGGAAGGGGAGAGCCATGAATCCCAGCGAGATCACGACGTTCGAGATCGAAGCCCAATCGGGCCAGAACGTCAGCAATATCGGCGGCGACCAGACGATCTACTTCGGAGACCGCAGCCGAGCGACCCGCGTTGGGAGGATTGCAGAGGTGGTCGGGCTGCTGCTGTCTCTGGTCGGCCTCGCGGTGCTCGTGCCAGTCGCCGTCGCGACCGCGCACAGCGTGCTGCATGACATCCACGGACAGGGGCTCCAGACGCCGTACACCCATTACCTCTCGGCTGGCTGGGCCGCGGCCGTCGGACTGCTGGTGGTCGGCTTCGTCGTCAAGCGTTTCGCGCGGATCACCGTCGGCCGATGACGACGTTCAACATCGGCAGTCAGAACGCCGGGGCGATCCAAAACGTGGGCGGCGACATGGTCGTACAGGACGGAATCCACGGGACGGCAAACGTGCATGTGGTCGAGCTCCGTGACCGGCTGGCTCAACTGAGGGCGGAGCTGGAGGGCCTCGGACTGCCGGCCGAGAGTCATGCCGCCGCGAGCCAGGCGCTGGCCGAAGCCGAGGCCGAGGCGGCCGCGCCCGCGCCGCGCTCGCAGCGGATCGCCGACAGCCTGCGACGTGTGACCGAGACGCTCAATGACGCCGGAGCCCTCTCGAACGCAGCCATGAACATCGTGCGCGTGCTCGCCAGCGCAGTATCCCTCGTGCCCCTAATCGTCTAGTCCTTCTTGACAGACGGCGCTGAAGTCCGATTCGACACGGCGCTGGCCGAGCGGTGGACACGTGCTCCGGCGTGCGGGAGAATCGACTGCGTGCCTGATCCTGGTGGGTCCCGACGACGGATCGCACAGACGCTGAGCACCGCGTACGGGGCCAGCCTGATCAGCGATGACACCTTCACGGCCCGGCTCGACCAGACTCTGACGTCGCGCGTGGTGGATCGACTCGCGTTGGTGGGCGACCTGAACCTACGGCACCCGAGTCGTTCGTGGACCAGGTTTCGATCGGCGATCGGAGGTTGGCGACGCATCGTAGGTGAGTGCGTGCGCGACGATGCTCGTTCGCCGGTGTTCCTTGCCCTCGATTGGACCGGCGAGCAGTCAGAGCTGTTGCTCGGACGACACCACGCCTGCGATGTCGTGCTTGTGGACCCCAGTGTGTCCCGTAGACACGCGCGACTGGTCTTCCGCGATCACAGATGGATCGTCCAGGACCTGCACTCGACCAACGGCACGATCGTCAACGGCACGCCGGTCGGACGGTGCGAGCTACGGCCTGGCGATGTCCTGGTCCTCGGGGACGAACGGCTAACGATCGATTAACCCCGGAAGCTGTCGTCGCTGGCCAACCCACGCTCAGCCCCCGATCGAAATGTTGCCGTTGGCGCTCGCACCACAGTCGCGAGCAGCGGACCTAAACGCGGGTGACTGCGGGTCAATCCCGGCCGGCGGTCCTGACGGAGCGCCGTCCGAGAATGTCGGGTCGGGGAAGTTCGGCACACCATGTGCGCGCATGCAGCGCGCGAACGCCACCCCCTGGCGTCGCTGGGCGGCCGCGACCTGCCGCGGCGGACCGCCGGCCGGCGGGAGATATTCCCTGCAAACGCGCTCGGCCGACCGCAGCACCGGCCCCGCGAAGGTCTTTCCTTCGGCCGTCAGCGACCCGGCCGAGTCGATCATCAAGGGCAAACCCTCACCGCCAGGGCCAGCGATCGGATCGGGAAAGCCGGACACACCGTTGGCGCGCATGCATCTCGACAGTGAAGCCGGCGAGCTCTTCGGCCCGTAGGGACCGGCGGACGCGCTCGGCCGCGAGCCCGAGCTGCCGCACGCAGCAAGCGTCACCGTGCAGCCCAGGACGACGAGCGCAACCGTTAGGGGGCGTCTTTGGGCGCCGAATGTCCCGCACGTGGTCGGACTTCGCATCTGGCTTGCACGCGTCGCTGGCTGCTGCCGACCCGAGGTCTATTGCAAGGCACATAACACCGGCGTAACGCAGTTACGCCCGCGTTACGACGCTGGCGCTCTCGACGCGAGGCGGCCTGGGAGCATGTTCCTGCAGAATCGTTGGCAGAGCACACCCCGACGAAGGGATCCGGATGGAAGCGCATCTCAGCAGCCGTCATCGCGACACGGTCGAGAGGATCTTCAGCCACCCGTCGAGCCGCAACATCGAGTGGCGCGAGGTGGTTTCGCTGCTGGCGGCGATTGGAACCGTGACGCATGAGCACAACGGCAAGCTCAAGGTTTCGCTTGGCCCTGAGACCGAGGTGCTCCCTGCGCCTCGCGGCAAGGACGTGGAGGTCCAGATCGTGGTGGATCTGCGGCGAATGCTGAAGCAGGCGGGTTTCGGACCGGGCAGTTCGCGAGCCGTCGATGATCAGAGTGCGAGGGATCATGGCGATGGTCGCTGGGGCGAGCCGACCCAGGACGATGGTGAATGACGCCCACGTCGCGGAGCGTCGATCCCGGCTGCGACGAGGCTGGCTGCTCTTTTTCTTGACGGTGTAATGGCCGGGCGGTGGCTGGGCATAGATTGATGTGGACGCGAGACGCCGCCGCCTAGAGGAGCTCTTCAACGCCCACGGCACCGCGGTGCGGGCCTACGCGCTGCGGCGCCTCGGTGCCGGTGAGTCAGCGTCGGCGGACGATGTCGTCAGCGAGGTGTTCGCGGTCGCCTGGCGGAGGATCGACGCGGTCCCCGACGGTGCGGAGCTGCCCTGGCTGCTCGGCTGTGCGCGGCGTGTGGTCCTCCATGTCCACCGCCGGGCTCGGCGAGATGCCGCCCTGGTCGGGCAGCTCGAGGCCCGCGCCACGAGCGCGGCCGTTCCGGCGACCGGCGACCGGGTGCTCGCCGCCGCCTTGGCTTCGTTGGGTGAGCGCGACCGCGAGGCGTTGCTGCTGATCGCGTGGGAGGGGTTGTCGGCGTCCGAAGCAGCGGTCGCGGTCGGGTGTTCCCGCGGGACGTTTGCGGTTCGGCTGCACCGCGCGCGGCGACGATTGACCGTAGCGCTCGCCCACGAGGCGAGTGGAGTGTTGGAGGTGGCGAGATGAACGACGTGATGGAACGGTTGCAAGCGGCCAACCCGGTGGCGTCCTGCGAACCGCCGCCGCCCAGCGTGCTCGAGTTCGCGGTGTCGGCCGACCGCCACACCGCTGCGCCACGAGCGACCGAGGTGGAGACCCTCGTTCGGGACGATCGCCGCGGCTGCTGCAGCGGCGCTGGCGGTGGCGGTCTTCGCCGCTGCCGTCGTGGTGCTGTCGCACCGGAGGCCCACGCCAGTCAGCGCCGCGGCAAAGCCTGCCGGTGAGCGACGGCTGCTCGACGTCGTCGGCACGCTCGGCCGTCCTGCGACCGCCGCGGATCGCGCGATCCTGCCTCGCTTCCGGCGGCTGGCCAAAACTGCGGTCCCGGCCGCGGTGTACGGACGGATTGACTACTCGACCGTCCGAATCGCGGGCCCCGCCGTAGGTGGCGGCGTGCAGGTGATGTTCGCTCTGGCACCGGTCCCGAATGCCGCTTGGAGCCACCTGCCGACCAGTGACCGGCACAAGATGGAGCAGCTCAACGGTGACTGGCGGGTGGCGTTGATGACCGTCGGTGGGCGCTACCCCGGGGCGGTGCTCGGATCGATGGGCGCCCGACAGATCGAGCGCGGGGGCGATGTGGGAGAGCGGAATCGTGACCCGGGCGACCTGGTCGATGGTGGTCGTCGTGCCCGACGGAGTGGCCCGGATTATCGCCCGCGGAAGCGCCGGACCGCCGGTTGCGCTCACCGTGCACAGCAACGTCGCGATCGGGCTGCACCTTCCCGGCAAGCTCCGCTGGCCGCGGACCATGGTCTGGTACGGGCCGGCCGGGAACGTCGTCGCGCGGATCGGTCCGAAGCGATGACGGTCCCACGTCACACAATCTCGCCCCTCGTTCTCGCGGTCCCCTTTAGACAATCGGGGCACGTCGGACCAAAGCGCCGGGCCCACCGCGCCGCTGAAGCACGCGCCTGCTCGAACGAGATCGTTCACGCATTGCCATGGCCGCTCTGCGGTGTTTAGAAACGCCCGCCGTGAGGCAGATACAAGCACGAGGGTTGTCCCACCGCAGCCCCCGGTCCCGTGCGGTGGGCGGCCCTTGTTTCTCGAACCTTCCAGCACGGAGGCAAGTTGTTCCTCCGATCCGCGCCCATGCCCACGTAAGCGACCTTGACCGTGAGCTTTGCTTGCAAGGTTGCATTCGCGCAGAGGAGAGCGGTTGTGGGGCTCGACGACCGTCGGTAGAGTGGCCGCCCGGCCCTCGGAGCAGGCGGTGAAGCCCGATGCGAACACGGCGACAAACGACGATCGAGGATCTCCGGCACGCGATCGACAGCCTCCCCCGCCATACCCGGGTCGCGATGCTCGACGGCATCCGCGAGAACGACATCATCGTGGGCGCCTACACCGATCATGGCGGCATCTGCCCGATGCTGGCCGCGCACCGCGCCGGCGGTCGCACCACCTGCATCTCGTTCGCGAAGGCATGGGACGCGTTCGCGTTCCGTGGCGCCCGCACGCGGCTGGCCCGGCAGGCGACCCGGCGCGAGCTGCTCGTGCTCACATCTCATCTCGAGGCGAGTCTGCTCGACGACGATGGCGCGACCAGCGAACTGGGCGCCGCGATCGCTCAGCATGAGGAGCTCGTACAAGCGCGTCCCGACGGCGGTCGTCCAGGCGACCCGGACCGAAGCGCCGAGCTCGAGACCCGGCCGGGGTGGGCCTGGCTGCGGGTCATGCGCCGGTACGACGAGTATCAGCGCGCGCTGGCGCTGGTCGAGTCCGGCGGAGGCGACCCACCGGCCACTGAGCCACAACGACCCGCCGAGCTCACGCCGTCGCGCTGAGAAACTCTCCGCTGCGCGCGCGATCACCGAGCGCGCCGCGAGGTGAAGATTTCGCCGCGGGGGGCGATCGCCAGTAAGTCGGAAGTCACCGTTGCAGGTTTCTCACAGTCGCTGGACGATCCTCTCGACGGCTACTTCGAGTCTCCCTCTGGTCGGGGTCCGGCCGTCCCTGCCGTCATCTACCGTGGAGCCGTGCGGCGCCAACCCAACGCCCGCAGCTTCGGAAGCGTCTTTGATCAGGTCGCCGAGGACTATGACCGTCATCGTCCGACCTACTCGGACGTACTCGTCGATCGGGCGTGCGAGAGCGCCGGCATTGGCCCCGGCGCGGCGGTGCTCGAGATCGGCTGCGGCACTGGGCAGCTCACGCGCAGCCTGGTAACGCGCGGGCTGCGGGTCACAGCCGTGGAGCCGGGCCAGCAGCTGATCGCACGGGCTCGCGATCGGTTGAACGGCGTCGGCGATGTGCAGTTCGTCAACGCGCGCCTGGAGGACGCCTCGCTGCCGCGCGCCCGGTACTCGGCTGTGTTCTCGGCGTCGGCGATCCATTGGATCGATCCGGATGTGAGCTGGCGCAAGGCGGCCGACGTATTGGTGGATGGCGGGAGCCTTGCGCTGGTCTCGTACTTCGGGCTTGACGATCCCCGCAGCGCCGACGATCAGCGAGCGCTGCGTGCCGCCAAGGCGACGATCGCGCCCGAACGCGCCGCCGAGTGGCCTATCTACCGGGACCTCGCATCCACCCTCGCCGGCGTTGCGGCCCGGCGTCACAACGTCTCGGAGGTGTGGGCGTGGCTGGGGGCCTATGAGATCGCGCGAGGCCATGCAGCGGACCTGTTTGATGATGCGCAGGTCGCCACGATGCCCATGCTCCTGGAGCACACCGCTGACGAGCTCAACGCTCTGCTGGGCACCATGTCGTTCTGGGCACGACTGTCACCCTCACAGCGCGACGCCCTCGCCGCGGAAAATCAAATGTTCCACGACCGGCTCGGCAGGCCGATCCGCTCCAGCACGATCGCCTGCCTGGTGGTCGCACGGCGCCAGCCCCGCACCTGACCAGCTTGGTTCCTCCACTGACTGCTCCGCGCGCGAGATAGGCGAGGAGAACGCGAAGGAGTCTGGGCTTCCTGGCTTCCGCAGCGTTTCAATGGCATGCGGCAGGTATTGCGACCGGGGGTGCCGGCGCCTGGACCTGATTCCTCCCGGCTTGACGTTTGCCGATATCGGCATATGATTGCGGCATGGCACGAGCAGCGACGACGTCGGACGTCTTCAACGCGATCGCCGAGCGGCAGCGCCGGGAGATCCTGGTGCTACTGCGTGCGGGCGAGGGGCCGGTGACCGAGTTGGCCCAGGAGCTGGGGATGACCCAGCCGGGGGCGTCCAAACACCTGCGGGTGCTCCGGGAGGTCGGACTGGTGCGGGTCCGCAAGGCAGGCAAGCAACGCCTGTACGGCCTTGACGCCCGCGGGCTGCGTCCGGTTCACGAGTGGACCGGCGGGTTCGAGCGGTTCTGGAACGAGAGCTTCGACCGGCTGGACGAGTACGTGCAGGACCTCAAGCAGGCACGGCAGGAGGAGTAGCTGATGAGCGCGACGGGACGAGGAGCGCCGGCGCAGTCCGCGACGGCCGACCGCGAGATCGTGATCTCCCGGGTCATCAGTGCCCCACGGGAGCTGGTGTTCGAGGCGTTCACCGAAGTGCGGCACCTGTCGCGGTGGTGGGGACCGGAGGGGTTCACCACCACCACGTGGGCGTTCGAGTTCCGCGTCGGCGGGGAGTGGGACTTCGTGATGCACGGACCGGACGGGACGGACTACCAGGAGTGGATCTCCTGGACCGCGATCGCCCCGCCGGAGCGGATCGCGCTGCTGCACGGCGAGTCCCGCGGCGACCCGAACGCCTTCGAGTCGGTCATCACGTTCGCGCCCGACGGCGCGGCGACCCGGATCGAGATGCGCGCGGTGTTCCGCACCAAGGAGCTGCGCGACGAGGCGGTCGAGAGGTACCACGCGATCGAGGGCGGCCAGCAGACCCTGAGCAACCTGGCTGCCTACGTCACCGAGATCGTTCGGAAGGGAGTTGAGGACTGATGGCCGGGAAGGTGTTCTTCAGCGTGACGATGTCGCTGGACGGGTTCATCGCGCCCGACGAGCGCACGGACGACCCGGATGCGCAGCGCTGGATGGCGCAGTGGATGGAACTGCAGCAGTGGATATTCCCGCAGCGGTTCTTCCGGGAGAACCTGAAGCTCGGCGAGGGCGGCGAGGAAGGGCGCGAGAACGACATCGTGCGGGAGACGTTCGAGCGCACCGGCGCGAGCGTGATGGGCAAGCGCATGTTCGACCTCGGCGAGCAGGCGTGGCCGGAGGAGGCGCCGTTCCACACGCCGGTCCTCGTCGTGACGCACGAGAAGCGCGACCCCTGGGAGCGGCCGGGCGGGACCACCTTCCACTTCGTCAAGGACGGCATCGAGCCCGCGCTCGACCAGGCCCGCGAGGCCGCCGGCGACCGGGACGTCCGCATCGCGGGCGGCGGCGCAACGATCCTGGAGTACGTGAACGCCGGCCTGATCGACGAGTTCACGATCGCGCTCTCACCCGTGCTATTCGGCTCCGGAATCCGCCTGTTCGAGGGCGTGGACACGGGCCGCGTCGCCCTGGAGCCGGTCCGCGCGGAGCCGACGCAGCGGGTGACCCACCTGACCTACGCAGTCCGGGAGCGGTAACTGTCTCGACCTCAGCGCTCCCCCCGCCGAACCGCCAGGAACCCGACGACCATCCACGGAGTGAAGAGGCATACGTCTCCGCGGACCAGGCCAGATGCGAAACCACCCAGCGGGACACCCGCCGGAGCGAACGCGATTAAGCCACTCCCGGCGCCACCCCTGTCCCTTAAGACCCGCCCGATGTGACAAACAGGACTGTCTCCGGGCTGCACAACACCGCTACTGGGTTCTGCTTCTGACGACATGCGCGGCGCGGGAAGAGCGAGTCCGCGGCTGCACCGGAACGACCGATGGCAGTGGAGATGCCCAAGCTGGTCTGTGCGGCGATCGCCTCGCTCGACCCCCGAGCCATCAGAAGACCCCTACCGCCCTCGGGCCTGCTCCAGGTTCGACTGGTGCGGGCCGGAGAGCCAGTCCGCATCCGGCCCCAGACGCGCGTCGACCGGTTCCTCTCCTCGCCGCAGCGCGTCAATGTAGGCACGATCGGCGGCGAGACGGGCCGCCACCTCGGGACCCTCGGCAACGGCGCCGTGGCCAGGGACCACAACATCGACGTGCCTGACGACCTCTCCCAGCCGGTCGAGTGCCGTCTCATAGGCGCCCACCTGATCGGGCTGGCCAGCGTCAAGGAGCGGGATCAGGACATCGGAGAGCATGTCGCCGGCGAGCAGGACGCCACGGTCCGCGAGGAGGACCGCGGCGTGGCCCACTGCGTGCGCCTGATGCTCGATGATCTCGCCCGGCACGGGTCCTCCGTCCGCGGGCAGCGGGGTGACGAGCCCGAACAGCTCGAGAGGGATGCCCGACTCGCTCTGCGCCGCCATCCTCTGCCCCCGCTCTCGGCCTTCACTGGCGGCGTGGGCACCGGCGGCAGTGGCGTAGCGCGGCACCTCGCCGAACCGGGAATGCCAGAGCAGGTGGTCCCAGTGGGGATGGGTGGAGAACCCGGCGACCACCGGAATGCCGAGCCGGTCCAGGTCATCGGCGAGCTGGTTCAGATCCAAACCAGCGATGCCGGGATCGACCAGGATCAACCCACCCTCCCCGCACACGACGATGGCATTGCTCCACACCCACTCGCTCTGCCGGACCCAGACACCATCGGCCACCTCAGTCAACACGGGTTCACCCTGTCAGGTATCCCCGCCCGGGCGCAAGCCGAGCCCGCCCACACCGGTTGCGTGTCACCGGCGCCGCCCGGCGGAACTCGTTGCGGGCCTCCTCGACGCGATCCGACATTCCGGCCCGGTCACTTGGGGTCGCTCGGCGTTGCGTTCGCGCTGGTCATCCCGGGCCGCCAACAACACAGGGTCCTCGCGCGAGTGGAGTGCGCCACCTGCGTTGGTCAGTTCGCTTCGTGACCCGGCGGCGTCGAATCCTGTCCGAGGGCCACACGTCTGGCTCTCGGCCCAAGTGTGGTGTCGCTCAGAAAGCCGTCCACCAGCTGCTGGGACCCTCCGATGTAGGTCCAGTCGTCGTCCCACATGGTTGAGACCAGCCACGAGCGGTCCGCGGGAAACATCAGGTCAGGCAACGTCCAGTTGAACCCCTTTTCGCGCCAACGCGCGGCCTGCTGAGACCCGGCCTCGACCAGCACGTAGCCATACCCGTAGTAGACGGTGGTCCGCGGTGCGTACGGAAAGACGACGTCGCTGGCTCCCGTGTCGAGATATCCCAGCCACCATGGCTGCTCCGGTGTCTGCTCGGTGAGCAGCTCGATCACGGCGTGCTCGTGCCGCGCCAGCTCAGCTCGGTCGTTCGCTTCCGGCAGTTCGAGAGTGCAGTAGGAGGCGAAGACCGGCGGGATCGCGGACGTGATGGTGTCGGCCGCCGACGTCCCGTCGTTGACCCACGCCGCATCGCCGTCCGCCCCGAGGCGCCACGCGCGTCCGTCCCTGAGGACGTGGTGCCCGTCAGCGAACATCGCTCGCGCCTTCCCGGCAGCGTCAAGGATCAATTGAGCGTCAACCTCCTGGCGCCCGACCGGGATCTCGACGGCCGGCCACTCACACACAACAGCGACCGGACCCGGTGGTGGCAGCGGCGAGACCCAATACCCCTGGTGAAAGCGGCTCTCCTCTCCACCGCCACGCCCACCACCTCGTAACGGCCACATGACCGGGCCGCCTACGGGACGGTCATGCCCGCCGACGTTCGTCGCGGTGCGGCCGTCGGCGAACTGCACGCCGATCCTCAGCAGTTGTGGCGGGAGCACATCACGCCGCTCGCCGGCGATCGGCCAGTGCCGCCCAAAGACGTCCGGCCCGGACCCGTCGCCCTCGCGACCAAGCTCGTGATACGCGACGCTCGTGCTCGCGCGGATCTCGAGCTCGAATCCCTCCGGGTAGGCATCGAGGTAGTCGACATAGACCGCCGCCTGCTCCGAGCGCGCCAGGAGCAGTTCGCTGACCACCGCACCCAGCGGCGGGCCCTGCGGCCGCCCGGTCCAAGGCGGCGCCTCGCCCCCCTCCGACGCCTCGGCCCAGGGGCTCGGGAGAGGCTCAAAGAATCCGCTCACACCGCGACTCTAAACGCGCTGCTCATGCGACGGCACAGCATGCTCGGCCCGGCCGGCAGGCGGAAAGCAGCCTGGAGCGGCTAGGGCCGAGCCGGTGAGCTGCCTCGGCCTCCGTCAGCAGTGTGCTCAGCTCATAGGGTCGCGCAGGCAGCAGCCAGCGCGTCGGCCAACCGCTGGGTGTCAGAGCCGTCAGACGCGCCGTGCAGCGGATTGTGCTCGGTCACGGTCACGATCCGCACGCGCGGGTCTCTGAGGAGCTCCCCGAGGGCGGCAAGCGCCGGTGCGAAGCCGATGCCCTGATTGGCGCCGGTATGTTCTGACAGCGGTACCTGGCCGAAATCGACCAAATCGACGTCGAAGTGCACGGCGAGCGATCGGCGCTCGCCGACCGCGGCCAATGCTCGGTGCGCCGCGGCAACCGGATCGGCGGCGACATCCTTATCGGACACTGTTCTCATACGCAGCCGCGCGACGTGTTCGCGCTCGAACTCGGTTGCATGCGCCTCGCTGTAGCCGCATAGGACGACCGCCTCGCCGGTCAACGAGCAGGTCGCCGCGATCTCGGGCAGCGCGCCGGGCAGATCGATAGCGTGGCCGAGCCCCATCCAGTCCAGCGCCCCGTCGGCGACGCTGGAGGGAACGTTCATGTCGGCGTGAAGATCGAGGTAAACGAGGCCGGCGTCCTCGTCGATGGCGCTCAGCCCGGCGATCGAGCCCAGCCCGGTCGTGCAGTCGCCGCCGAGCACCAGCAAGGCCGAGCCCTCAGCGAGCGCAGCGGTTGCCTCATCACGGACACCCTCGATCATCGCCACGACCGCGCCGGGGTTGCGCGCCCGCGGCGAGTCGTGATCAACGCACCAGCGAAACGCGGGCAGATCACCGCGGTCTTGAACCTCCCGTCCCTGCCGTTCCAAAGCCCCAAGCAGATCAGCTTCGCGCAGGGCCGCTGGCGCCCGCTCTTGGCCAGGCGCGTAGGCACCGGCGCTCGACGGCGCCCCGATGATCGCGATCGGTCTGGCCACGGCTACCAGACACCCGACCTCGAGATCCTATGGAGCTCATGGACCGTGCTGGCTCGAGTCGACAACCGCTGGCACCTCGACAACGAAGAGCACGGGCAACCAATCGCAGCCTGCACCCTCAAGCATCCGCTCGCCTCCGACTGGACCCGGCTGATCGCCACCGACCAACTCTAAGCACCTGGACCAACCGCCGCTCAGCGAATCCACCAGACACCAGCCCACCGCACATGAACCTCAGACAGCAACCGATCGATTACCGCGACGCGACCGCCGAACGGTCTAGGCCTCCTGTCTGGGACGGGAGCGGGCGCCGGTACGCAGACCAAACCGGCGACGCAGGCGAGATCGACCGCGCGTTCCTCCGCTGGTTCGAGACCAAGCTCGGCGCCGCCGACGCCGAGGGGGCCGAGTCGGCTGCGCTCAACTACCTGGTGGCGCTGGCACTCGAGACCTAGTGCCGCTCCCGTCAACGCTGAGCTTCCGGGGCAGTTACCTCCTCCAGGGGCGAGCACGCCAGTTGAGGACGCATGACCGTATAGCAGCCTCAATGATCTTCCTATCGATATATTCCTGAGCGTGCCCGTTCGCGCCCCGATCGAGCCAGCCGCGGCTCACCCGGCCGTCGGGCTGCTGGAAGAGCGGCGGTCGAGCCCCGGCCTATTGCTGGCGTTGCTCGGCCACCAGGCGATGCGGCGCCTGCGCGAGGCGCACACGGGCCACGAGCTCTCCCCGCGTCAGTTCGAGCTGCTCGGGCTGCTGCACGACAACGGCCCGATGAGCCAGCGGGAGCTCGGGCAGACGATGCGGACTGGCCCGAGCATCCTCGTCACGCTGCTGAACCCGCTGGAGAGCGGGGGGCTGCTCTCGCGCGAGCGTGACGCGGTCGACCGTCGGCGGCATCTGGTCAAGCTGACCGCCCGCGGCGAGCGGCGCCTGCAAACCGCGGTTGCGGCCCAGCGCAAGGCCGAGGACGAGCTGTTCGCCGGACTCGACGACGATCAGCGCGAGCAGCTGCGCGTGCTGCTGGTTGCGCTCCGGGCGAGCCTCGCGGGCGACTGCAGATCCGAAAGTCACGGATGCTGAGCGACTTGGCGCTCGACGAGAGAATGCTCGAGGTGGTCGCCGACGGCGAAGCCGAGATGGTCTCCGCCCGTCGGCTCGTCGTCCGCTTCCGGGTCGCGCACACCTGCGGCGTCGTCCGTGACCAGCCCCCGGGTGGATAGCGTGCAGGAGGAACGGCTGACGGGGCGCGCGCTGTGGACCGTGTTTGGGGCGCTGATGCTGGGCATGTTCCTGGCGGCGCTCGATCAGACGATCGTCTCCACGGCGCTGCCGACGATCGTCGGGGATCTCGGCGGGCTCAACCACCTCTCGTGGGTGGTCACCGCGTACCTGCTGGCGGCGACGATCTCGACGCCGCTGTACGGCAAGCTCGGTGACATGGTCGGGCGAAAGCCGCTCTTTTTGGCGGCGATCGTGATCTTCCTGGTCGGCTCGATCCTCGCCGGGGCGAGCCAGACGATGGATCAGCTCGTCGGCTTCCGGGCGTTGCAGGGGATCGGCGCCGGCGGGTTGATGGTCGGCGCGCAGGCGATCATCGGCGACATCGTCCCGCCGCGCGAGCGGGGTCGCTATATGGGGCTGATCGGCTCGGTGTTCGCGGTCGCGTCGGTCGCGGGACCGCTGCTCGGCGGCTTTCTGGTCGAGAACCTCTCGTGGCGATGGGTCTTCTACGTCAACGTGCCGATCGGGATCGTCGCGATCGGGATCGTCGTCACGCGGCTGCACCTGCATACACCGCACCGCAGCCACAAGATCGACTACATCGGAGCCGCGTTGCTGAGCGGTTCCGTCGGTGCGCTGATCCTGCTGGCGACTTGGGGCGGCACCCAGTACGCGTGGGGCTCGGCGACGATCGTCGGCCTCGGCGTCGCCGGCGCCGTCCTGCTGGCGGCGTTCATCTGGTGGGAGAACCGCGTCCCGGAGCCGATCCTTCCGCTGAGGCTGTTTCGCTCGAGCGTGTTCAGCATCGCCAACGCGATGGGGTTCGCGATCGGGATGGCGATGTTCGGCGCGATCATCTTCATCCCGCTCTTTCTCCAGATCGTGTACGGCGCCAGCCCGACGAGCTCGGGTCTGCGGCTGCTGCCGCTGATCGCCGGCCTGCTCGTCGCGACGATCGTCTCGGGGCGGGTGATCACCGCGGTCGGCCGCTACAAGGTGTTCCCGATCGCCGGCACCGCGATCCTGATCGCCGGCATGTACCTGCTGTCACTGCTCAAGGTCGGCACCGCGCCGTGGCTGGCGTCGGCGTTCATGCTGGTCGTCGGAGTCGGGATCGGACTGGTGATGCAGGTCCTGGTGCTCGTCGTCCAGAACGACGTCGACCCCAGGGACATCGGCGTGGCGACCTCGACGGCGACCTTCTCCAGATCGGTCGGCGGCGCCTTCGGGGTCGCGATCTTCGGGACGATCTTCGCGACCCGGCTCGCTGACCAACTGTCGCACTTTCCGCCGTCGGTGACCGCGCACCTCGGCGGCGGCGTGCACCTCAACCCGGCGCAGGCCAAACTCCTGCCGCCGACGATCCACGCCGAGTTCCTGCAGGCGTTCGCGCAGGCGCTGCACGGGGTCTTTCTGTGGGGCGTGGCGCTGGCCGTGATCCCGTTCGTGCTGTCGTGGCTGCTCAAAGAGGTGCCGCTTCGCACCACGATGTCCCGGGCGCCCGAGCCCGGCCCGCCCTCGGCGGGTCCGCTGGTCGAGTCCGCGGCCGAGGAGCCGATCGCACGATCGTCCGCAAAGACCCCGGCCTCGCCCACGCCCAGCTGAGCCCAACGGAGTGTCAGGTTGGCCGCTCAACCCCCGGGAGGCGGTCAAGGCCGCCGACCAGACTCGTCGGCGATCACTTCTGAGCGTCCGCCGTTAGGCGGCCACCGGACTGAAGAAACCGTGATCAGCGCTTCATGCTCGCGGGTGCTCGAGCAACGCCTCGAGCGTCACGCCGCTCGCGACAGACTCCGGCTGCTCGCTGACCACGTCCGACCCGGGACGCGCGTACTCGTCGCGGCGCTTTATCAACAACCACTGCGGCTTGAGGCCGCCGCGCGTTCGCTGTAGCGCAAAGCCACCGCGGAGCTTCTGGCCGTGCAGCACGAAGACCGCGTGACCGCGGTCAAGCGCCTCCGGCCAGGGAACCCGACCGCCCTGCTCGTACTCGCCTCGATCCCAGATGATCACGCCGCCGTCGCCCGCGGGGCCTTCGAAGTCGTTGTGGGCGAGCGTGTGGTCCTCGACCTCGACCGCGAGGCGCTTGACTGTCGGGTCCATCGACGGGCCCTTCGGCACCGCCCAGGAGCGCATCGACCCGTCGACCTCGAGCCGGACGTCGAAGTGGTGCGCCGTCGCCTGATGCTCCTGGACGACAAACGTGCCGGCGGCTACGCCGCGGATCGCGAACTGCTCGTGACCCTCGACGCGCACGTCGCGTTCCACGACCGAGCCAAGCTCCCGCAGCGAACCCGATAGCCCGTCGAGCGCGGCCGGATCGCCCTCGGCGTGCACGCACAGCGTTCCGTCCTCCATCAAGCGCACCCAGCCGAGCAGCCCGAGCCCGCGTGCCGTCGCGCGTACCCGCTCGCGCACCGCGAGGTCGCTGACCTCGCCCGTGATCGCGATCCGCCGGGCAGCAGGCTTATCCACCCACTGATTATCGCGACGAGGACCAACTCCGGGCCGCGACCCGAGCTGTGGGCGGCGCGCTAGCGCGCCGCCTCACCGCTGCGGTTAGCCCTTGACGATGTGCCAGATCGAACCGAACGTCTTCAGCTCGTCACCTGTAGCGAGCTTCTTATTGCCCGACTTGAGGTCGGGCGTGAAGTAGTAGAGCGGCTTTCCGCCCAAGGTCAGCTGGCGCTTGCCGTGGTTGCGGAACGTCCCGAGCTTGCCCTTGATTCCCGACTGCGCCCTGAGACCCTTGGTCGAGTTGACCGTCACCGGCGGCCAGAACGCCCAGCAGTCGGTGCTCGCGTTGCTGGTTTTCTTGCAGATGAGGTGGTGAGTGGTCTCGCCCTGGAACGTGTACACGGCGTAACCGGCCGGGCCGACCGCGACCGCTTCGTGCACATTGACAGCGCGCACCCTGAACGCCTTCGTCGGCGTGTTCGTGACGTGGACGCCCTTCGCGACCCGCAGCGTGAATGACCTCGCCACCGCAACGGCGGCGAACGCAACGACCGCAACGGCGGCAAGCACAGCGACGACCGCCGCCGTAGGCCGCCGCGAGCGACGAGCCTCGTGAAGGCTCACAGGATCTGTCATCAGACTCCCTTCAGCGTTGGCACTTGTTTGGGTAGACGCCGAGAGCGCGCCAAACTTCCCAGGGCTCAGTCGAGGTAGGTCACAACGTCGGATCGGCGGGAGGTGGTCAGCGTGCGGCTGCGATCAAGCTTGTGTTGCTGCTCTACGTCCGGCGACGGCCAGCGAGACCGCTCCGCGTCGGGCCTTCCCGCACCCGCGTTTAGCCTTCCTGCTCGATCGCGGTCTTGACGCCCGGGAGCGCGAGCGTCCGGGCGGCGTGCTCCGCGACGGCGTTCCCGCCGAACGTCAGCTCGTCGATCTCGTCGGCCCAACCTCCGAGGCCCTGCAGGAACAGGTCGGCGACCGACGGCGAGTCATCGACGAGCCACTCGCGACCCACGAGCTCGCGCTCGACCCAAGCGCCCTGAGCGGTCAGCGTCGCCACCGAGCCGGCTTTCAGGGCCGCGATGCCGTCCGGGCCGATCATCTCATCCGCCTTGAACCACCGATAGAAGGTGGACATCAGGTTGTTGGTCAGCCACCCGAGCCAGAAGTGGAGCTCCGGTCGCCCGGGCTCGCCAGCGCGCGGGCCGAGCCCGGTCAACTGCTCAACGAGGTACTCGAGGATCGCAACGGTCTCGTACAGCACGACGTCACCATCGATCAGCGTCGGGACGGTGCCGTTCGGGTTGAGCCGGAGGTAGTCGCTCGGAGTCACGCTGTCATCCTCGCCGAGCGTGACCAGAACCAGCTTGTGTGGCGCGTTCGCGAACTCGAGCGAGCAGTGCACGATCGTGCCCGCCGTGTCGCTTCTGGAATAGAGCTCTAGCAACCGTTTACTCCGCGCCGCGCCTCAGGCCTGACCACGGTACCACCGGCTCGACGCCCTAGCGAAGCCGCGCCCGTGGATCCCACCGTTCATCGGGCGCCTGACAACGTTGGCCGCGGACCCGTAGAAGCGCAGATCCGTCCCTGATCGATCACCTTGGAACCGAGGCGACTCAGAGGGCCGCTCGCAAGCGACGGCAACTTGCTCACCCATCTCCCTTAGGGTGGCCGTGTCCGCGTTGGGGCGTCCCACGGCGCACGGGTTATTGTCCTGCGACGAAGCGGGCGACGACGGCCTTGGTGATGATCCCGTGGGTGACGCTGGTGCACGCGTCGCCGGCCTGTAGTACCGCCGGCTGATGCAGGTTTATGCCGGCGTTGGCGACCATCTCGTGGGTCAGCTCGCCGCTGCTGTTGGGGTCGGGGAAGCTCGAGAACCCGTGGCTGCGCATGCAGCGGGCGAACGCCAGTAGTGCGGCGGTCTGCGCTTGACTGTGCCGGGGGCTCTGGTTTGGCTGACCGCCGCCCGGCAGCAGGTGCTGGCAGGCCGTCCCCGCCGATTTGAACGCGGGCGACTTCGTGAGGAACGCGTTCTTGAACTCGCGAGGGGAGGTCGTCGGATCGGGGAAGTTGGGCACTCCGTGCGAGCGCATACAGTCGGCGAAGTTCACCGCGTCCTGCAGCGTTTGGGTCTGATGGCCGCCGGAGGTGGACGCGCTGGGTGGGCTCGGCGAGCCCGAGCCGCAGGCGGCGATCACCGTCGCGGCGGCGATCGCGGCTGCAGCTATTGAATGACTTGAAGTAGGTCTATACATGACGCAGGTGCTATCGGGTTGCCGGTCACACCAGTGCAACACGCCAGCACCGGCGGACGAGCCGCGGTCGCGGTGTGTGATGGCGTTGTGATGTGTTGTGGTGCACGATGTCTGTGTGCGTGTGCTGGTGGTCGAGGATCACGTGGAACTCGCCCGCGACATCGCCGATGGGTTGCGTGATCGCGGGATCGCGACGGACCTCGCACATGACGGGTCCGAGGCGCTGCGGAAGGGTGTCGTGTACCGCTACGACGTGATCGTGCTGGACCGCGACCTGCCGGGTCTGCATGGCGACGCGGTTTGCGTGGCACTCCGCGACGATGGGTCAGACGCGCGGATCCTGATGCTGACCGCGGCGGCGGCGATCGGAGATCGCGTCGAGGGTCTGAACCTTGGCGCGGATGACTATCTGCCCAAGCCGTTCGCGTTCGAGGAGTTGGTCGCGCGAGTGCATGCACTGGCTCGCCGCGCGCCGGCGGGGCCGCCGCTCTTAGTCAAGGGCGATTTGACGCTCGACAGGGCGCGGCGGCACGCTACTCGGGCGGGGCGACAGCTGTCGCTGACGCGCAAAGAGCTGGGTGTGCTCGAGGTGCTGCTGGCGGCCGACGGCGCCGTGGTCAGCGCCGAGGAGCTGCTCGAGCGCGTGTGGGATGAGAATGCCGACCCATTTACGCGCACGGTGGCGGTGACGCTCGGGCGTTTGCGTCGCAAGCTCGGTGAGCCCGAGCTGATCGAGACGGTCGTCGGCGCCGGCTACCGCGTGCGATGACGCCAGCGGCCCTCTCCGCCGCTGTGAGGCGGATTCGGCCGCGGCGGATGCGCATCCGGCTCGCCGTCTTCTACGCCGTCCTGTTTTTGCTGGCGGGGGTAGTGCTGTTGGCGCTGACCTACGCGTTACTGGCCAGCCTGCTGTTGCCGGCACCGCCGCCGCTCCCGAAGCAGCTCACGCCGCGGGAAACGGCGCTGCTGAGACTGTGCAAACCCCTGCCCACATCTCGGTCGTTGCTCGCACAATGCAACCGCCTGATCTACGGGCTCGGGCCTGGACCCGCGGCGCGCGAGCACACGCTGGCAGAGCTGCGAGTTGCGTCGCTAATCGCCCTCGGCGTTCTTGCGATCGCCTCGGCCGGCCTGGGCTGGGTGGCCTCCGGCAGAGCGCTGAGGCCAGTGAGGTCGATCACCGAGGCCGCCAGGCGGGCTTCCGAGCTGCGACTCGGTCAGCGCCTCGCGCTCGGCGGTCCCGATGACGAGTTCAAGCAGCTGGCCGACACCTTCGACGTGATGCTCGAGCGGCTCGACGCTGCTTTCACCAGCCAGAAGCGGTTCGTGGCCAACGCGGCGCACGAGCTGCGTACGCCGCTCACCGCGATGCGAACAGCGATCGAGGTCACGCTCTCCAAGCCGACGAGGACGCCCGAGCAGCTGGAGGCGATGGCAGCTCGGGTCAAGCGATCGGTCGAGCAGGCCGAAGCCATCGTCGAGGCGCTCCTAGCGCTCGCCACCAGCGAGCTCGGCCCAACAGTCCAGGAAGCGATCGACCTCGCCACAGCGGCCGAGGACGCGCTCGACGCCACGCACGTGACGATCGATCAGCGCCAGATCAAAGTCGAAGCCACGCTCGAGCCCGCGGTCGCCCGCGGCGATCGCGTGCTGCTCGAGCGGATGATCGCGAACCTTGTTGAGAACGCCGTGCGCCACAACAACCCGGGTGGCTGGATCGGTATCCGCACGAGCCAGCAAGCCGACAGCGCGGTTTTCGAGATCGCCAACTCGGGGACCAGCGTCCCCGCCGAGCAGATCCCATCCCTCTTCGAGCCGTTCGCGCGCGCTAAGCAGCGTCTCAACTCGTCCGACGGCGTCGGGCTGGGCCTCTCGATCGCCAGCGCGATCGCCCACGCGCACAACGCCACAATCAGCGCCCACCCGCGACCCGGCGGTGGACTCGAAATGTCGGTCTCGATCCCCACAACGCGAGGTGACAGCGCCGGAGCCGACTTGCTCACTCCTAGTCCCTGAGTTACATGCTCCGCAGCAGTGTCGGGCACCGTGCCGTCTGCCTACACCCCACCGACACCACGACTGGCAACGTCGACGGCGACCGGTCGGTCGTTTTTGAGACGCGTTCGGGCCGAAGTGGGGCCCGGGCAGTCGCCTACGTCCGGTCTGGGGAACTCGTATGACGGTGGGCATCGGTCGACGGGCTTCGCTGAGCCGGAGCATGCGCGCTGCAGCCGCTAGGTTGGGCGTGGTGTCGGCGGTCAACCAGAGCGCACGGAACGTGCGCAGCGAGCGCGTCACGGCGAATGGGATCGAGTTCGGCGTGCTCGAGGTCGGCAGCGGGCCGTTGGCCCTGTGCTTGCACGGCTTTCCTGACTCGGCGCACAGCTGGCGGCACTTGTTGCCCGAGCTGGCGCGAGCGGGCTTTCGTGCGGTGGCTCCGTTCATGCGCGGATATGCGCCGACATCCCTTGCCGTCGACGGTTGCTACCAGCTTGGCGCTCTCGTCGCCGACGCGGTTGCCCTACACGATGCTCTCGGCGGTGATGAGCAGGCAGTCCTGATCGGAAACGATTGGGGAGCAGAGACCGGCTACGGCGCCGCGGCGCTCGCGCCCGAACGCTGGCGCAAGCTGGTGACGATCGCGGTCCCGCCCGCCGCGCTCGACACCCGGATCTTCAGCGACTACCAGCAGCTCAAACGCTTCTTCTACGTGTTCTTTATGAAGACCGCCCGCGCCGAGGCGGTGATCGCCGCAGGCGACATGGCGTTCCTCGACCGGCTCTGGGAGGACTGGTCGCCCGGCTATGACGCGACCGAGGACCTGCGCAACGCGAAGCGGTGCCTGCGCGCGGCGGGGCATCTCTCGGCCGCGATCGGCTACTACCGAGCCGACGAGCCCGGGCTCTATGAGAACCAGCCGCCCGACGCTTACGCCGCCGAGCATGCAGCGCTGCTCCAGACCGCGCCGCAACCGACGCTTTACCTCCACGGGGATCGCGACGGCTGCATCGACGTCGCGCTCGTCGCCGACGCCCAGAGCCACCTCGCCCAGGACTCCCGGATGGAGGTCATCGAAGGCGTCGGTCACTTCCTACACGTCGAGCGTCCCCGCGCCGTCAACGAGCGCATCCTGGCGTGGATCCTTTCCTAGAAACACACCAGCCTCGCCGGTAGCCTAGGCCGCCCTCGTTGATCACAGTCAAAGCCAAGTTCGGGCGTAGTGAACCCTGACCATCGGTCCGTCCTCGATCACGATCTGGCTAAGCACGTGCGTGATCATCCGGCAGGTCCCAGCGATGGCACTATCTGACCGAGATGATCGAGGGGTTGATCGAACCGGGCACTGAGGAGGGTTGGCGCGTCATCGACGCCGCTGTACGCTCCGCTCGGAGCCGACTCGGCGACGATTTGCTGTCGGCCTACGCGATCGGCAGCCTTGCCCACGGCGGGTTCCGCCCAGCAGTCAGCGACGTCGACCTCGCGCTGCTGACCGACGACCGGCCCGCCCAGGACATGATCCAGATCGTCGCAGCGATCACCGCCGACGTCTGCGAGGGCGCTCACCAGCTTGGGGACCGGCTGTCGGTCTTTCATGCGCCATGGACCGCCTTCGGCGACCCACCGCCGGACGCTCGCTTTCCCCCGATAGACCGTTACGACCTGGTCCGCTACGGAATTCTCGTCGACGGCGTCGATCTTCGCGCTGCCCACGCCACCGCGCCCACAGCCGACGAGGTGCGCGAACACGCGGTGGACTCGGCTCTGCGCCGGGTCACCCCAGCGCTGCTCGCCGTGGACGTCGACCAGTTCGCGGCGGGCGGCATCACCGTTCACGACGCCACCAAGCTCGTGCTGTGGCCCGTCCGGTTGCAGCACGTTTGGGACATCGGCCAAGCCAGCGGTAACGCCGACGCCGTGGACCACTACCTGCAACTCCCCGACGCACGCCATCAATCCCTCGCGCGGGACGCCCTCGGTTGGCGCGACCTAACAGCGCTACCGAATCCTCGCGACGCGCTCGAGCGCATCGCTGACGAGATTCAGGACTTGCACGCCGAGGTCTTTCAACGCCTGGGCGACCGGGCGAGCATCCCACGGCACCGCGAGCTCGCTGAGCGGTGCCGCCAACTCAGCGCCTAGCCCGAGCTCCTACCCGCCAGCGGAATTTTTCCGCCCTTTGCCAGAGTTACAGTGCGATCGACTCAGACCGGCCGCCCGCTCGCGTTGCACACCGGCCGCAGCCCTGGCTCGATATTGCGCGCCAGCACCAACGTGTGACGCATCGCGTTCGGCTGGATGCCGCCAGTGTGCGTCGTATACGGGTGGTCGAGGAAGGTGATGATCAGCAGACCGGTCGCGACCACCGCGGCCACCCCGCCGACCTGCAGGCCTTGGACCTTGAGTGGCTCGCCCGGGTCTGCCATCCCGAGCTGTAGCGCCACCGCTACACAGCCCACGAGCAGGAGCCCGAGCCACAGCGGAGTGGGGACAGTGGGCGTAGCATCGCTTAGCCGCTGCTGGCGCCCGGCGGTGCGCGTGTCGGCTTGCGCGAGGAGATCCTCGAAGGCGGCCTGCGCGCGCAGCGAACCCACCGCGAGCCGCCCGACCTCCGCACGATAGGCCGCGATCCAGCCGTCGACGATCGGGCTTGCACGGCCGTTGCGCATCGCGGGCCATTCCTCGTTGACGACCGCTCGGCCATAGCAGACAAGATCGGAGCGCAACGGGTCGCGCTCCGCACTTGGAAACAGCGCGGCCGTGCGAGTCATGTCAAGCACTGCGTCGGCCTCAGACGCGGCTCCGGCTTTGCGCGCCGTTATAGGTCTGAAAGGCAGCCAGCATCAAAAACGCGAGCAGGACGGCAAACGACGTTCCTACCACGATTGCCATCGGCGTTCCCCGTGTCGGGTTTGACAGCACGGCGTTGCCGGTCTGGCGCACGAGCGCGACCGCAGCAAACGCCGTCGCGGCCGCGCCCAAGACGATCAAAATTGCGACCAGGAGGGACATCCGGAGAGCTACCGCCCCGTCCAGACCGGCTCGCGTCGCTGGAAGAAGACCTCGACGCTCCTGGACCCCTGGTCAGTAAAGACGCCGAGCACAGCGGTTGCATCATCCCACTGTTCGGAGTTCAACCGCCCTCTGCATCTGCGCATTCAGGACGTAGCCGGTGTCGCAGCAATCGAGAGCCACCGGCCTCGGCGTCCGCTGCTGCCTGTGAGCAGCACCAGCAGTCTCGAAGTTGTCGTCGGTCGCGAGCGCGCGGCTCTCCCACGGTCAGCGGCACCCGCCGCCGCTGAGGTTCGTACCATTCGACGACCTGATGGCCTTCTCTTTCCGACGGCGTGCGCTCGAGGGCGTCTCCTCGCCGGAGGAGCTGGACCGGCTTGTCAAGGTCGCGCTCCCTCGAACCTGGGTCGCGCTCGCGGGGCTGGGATTGCTGATGCTCGCGGCCGTCGTGTGGGCGGTCGCAGCGCGCGTCCCGACCACGGTGAGGGGGCCCGGCTACCTGTTGCATCAAGGCGGGATCCACGCCGCCGCCGCGCCGACGGCGGGCGTAGTGGTCGACCTCCTCCACCGGGTGGGAGACGATGTCGTGGCCGGCGAGCTGCTCGGCCACGTGCGTGACGCGAGCGGCAGGCTGGTAGCGGTCAGCTCGCCATCTTCAGGGAAGGTGATCGAAGTGAGCGTGGAGCTGGGCGACTACCTCGCCGCCGGCAGACCGCTCGCCCTCGTCGACCCGGTCGACCAGCCGGTTGTCGTCTACGCGTACCTACCGCAGAGCGACGCGAAGGAGGCGCACGTCGGCGACCGCGTACAGATTTCGACGCCGATCGCGCCGCCATCGCAATACGGCTTCGTGCTCGGCCGCGTCGCGGCGATCGGCGCATACCCGGCGACGCAGGAGCGGCTGACATCGATCGTGCGCCTGAAGACCGTCCTCGCCAAGATCAACGCGCTCGGCCCGGTCTTCGAGATCCTCGTGCGGCTCGATCGCAACCCGCGGACCCCGAGCAAGCTCGCCTGGTCGATCGGGCACGGCCCGCCATACGGGCTGTCGGTCGGGACACCCGCCTCGATCTCGGTCGTGACGGGCGAGCGCGCGCCTATCGACTACGCCACCGGCTAGTGGGTCTCCTGGAAACGTTTGACCGGAAATCGGCCTCGAGTGGCGAATGAGGATGCATGTCCTCGAGCCTGGAGGTGGTCATGCGTCCGCCGGAGGTGTTCGTGCGCGAGCTCTCGCCGGAGGAAGGTGCGCGGTTGAAGTCGATCTCCAAACGCGCGAAGTACCAGTCCAAGCGGCAGCGGGCGATGATCTTGCTGGCGTCGTCGACTGGGATGTCGGCACCGCAGATCGCGGCGGTCGTGCGCACTGATGAGTCGCATGTGCGCAAGGTGATCCACGCGTTCAACGACCGCGGGTTTCGCGTCGTTGGACCCTGACTATCGGGGCGGGCGTCCGAGGAAGACCACGCCCGCGCAGCGCGACCGGATCGTGTCGGTCGCGCGCGCCCGCCCCGACACCCAGGGCGTGGCGTTGACGCGCTGGTCGCTGCCCAAGCTCCAAGCGCACCTGGCCGGGATGGGGATCGTCCTCGAGCGAGGAGACGCTGCGTCAGACGCTGATCGGCGCGGGGCTCTCGCACCAGCGCACGCGTTCGTGGAAGTGGAGCCCGGACCCCGACTTCCAGGCGAAGGCCGAGCGGGTGCTCGGCCTGTATCGCCAGTGCCCACCGGACGGGGTGGTCGTCTGCTTTGACGAGATGGGACCGATCCAGCTGATCCCCCACCAGGGATCCGGGTGGGCGCCGCGCAAGCTGCCCGAGCGGCTGCGGGCGACCTACAGCAAGAATGGCGGGGTGCGCTACCTGTTCGGCGCCTACGACGTGCACGCCGACCGGCTCCACGGCCGGCTGCGCCCCCACAAGAGCGGCCAGGAGGTGCTCGGGTTCTACCGCCAGATCCGGATCCGCTACCGGCCGAAGATCCGGATCTACCTGATCGCCGACAACCTCTCCGCGCACAAGACTCCCGACATCCGCCAGTGGGCTGAGGACAACAACGTCGAGCTGGTGTTCACCCCGACCTACGCCAGCTTCCTGAACCGGATCGAGTGTCACTTCTGGGCGATCGGCGAGTTCGTCGTCAACAACGCCGACTACCCCGACTGGAACGCGGTCAAGAAGGCGATGGCCGACCACATCCAGTACCGCAACGGACCCCACCGCGACCAGCGGCTGCTCAAGGCCGAACGCCGCCTCCTGATCGCCGCCTGACCGATGACGTTTCCGGTGCAACGTTCCTGGGAGACCCACTAGTCTTCTGCGAATGCGAGTGAGGATCGCGCTTGTCGGTGACGAGAACGATGCCTACCCGAGCCATCGCGAGATCAACGCGGTCAAGAGCATGCTCGGCGAGGACGTAAGAGCGGAGTGGTTGCCGACGGATGGAGACCGGGTGAGGCACCTTGGGGGTTTCGACGGAGTCTGGTTGACGCCAGGCTCGCCGTATACGGACGGCGCGGCCGCGTACGAGGCCGTCAGGTGGGCGCGTGAGAGCGACGTGCCGTTTCTGGGCACCTGCGGGGGTCTCCAATACGCGGTGATCGAGTACTTCCGGCACGTACTCGGCGTCCCGAGTGCGTCGCACGCGGAGTCCGACGGCGTCGCGGACACGAACGTAGTGCGCCTCCTCGCCTGCAGCCTGCACGGTAAGGAGCGGGTCCTACGTCCGATCGTGGGCACCCGGTTTTCAGCGCTCGTAAACGACGAGCCGTTCTTGGGCATGCACTACTGCAACTACGGCCCGGGACCTGAGGAGCTTCAGCGCCTTGTCGACGGCGGCATGGTGGTCGAGGCAACGGCGGAGGACGCCGATGCGGAGGTGATTGAGCTACCGACGAACCGGTTCTTCATGCTCACGCTGTTCCAACCGCAAATCGGTGCGCTCGCCCGCAAGCCATTGCATCCGGTCTTACGCGAGTTCGTCCGCTGTGCTCGCGACCACACGGCCGCTGCTTAGGGCTAATTGCGACAGCGCGCGAGCTCGTCTTGAGCCTGCTCAACTGGATGCTGGCTGAGACTGCTGGTTCTCGATCTGAGCAGCGCTCTGCTCGGCCAGGCTGCTGCGCCAGCATGCTGGTTGCGGGAGATTAAGATCACGAGTCGCCCCGGAAGGGTTTTACGGACATCGCGACTGACAACGGCGGGCGCCAGCAGTCGGGACAACTCGGCGCGGACACGGCCCCCGTCGGGATGTCTGGTCCAGTCCGGTGGCCATTGACAGGCGTCGACCTCGGTGAGACGATTTGACTTCTTACAGGGGGAGCGGGGGTCGGGCGGAGGAAGGGGGGTTCTGCTTCTCGCAGAGCCGTTGTGTGTTCTTGGTCGATTCGGGCGTCGTGTGCTGGTCCGGCGCCTCTCGGGGCTGTTGACAATCCAGGTATTTGGGGGTGACGGAATGTGGTCTATTTTGAGCGGCGTCCGCGGAGAGCGTGCCGAACCGTCGGTGCGGCAGCGGGACGGCGCGGCCGCGCGGCCTGCGCTGCCGGTGCTGGTTCGCTTGTTCCTAGTGGCGGTTGTGGCGCTCGGAGCGATGTGGATCGCGGCTCCGGTCGCGTCGGCGGGTACGACGTATCACGCGGTCGGGAAGCCGCTCTGTAAGGCGCCGAAGGTAGGTCACGCGGCGTGCTTTGCTGAGCGCCGAGTCAGTGTCAAGAAGGGCACGCCAGGGGCCCGCGCGTTCAAGCTCGGTGCCGGGGCCACTGCCGGCAGCGTGAGCCCGAACGCTCAGACGATCGGCCCGGCTGGCGGGATCACGCCGTTCGATCTGGCGACCGCGTACGGCTTTGACTCGCTTACGAGCGCTTCGAGTCAGACGGTAGCGATCGTCGACGCGTTCAACGATCCGACAATCGAGGCCGACTTGCAGAAGTTCGATGCTCAGTACGCGCTGGCGACGTGCACGACGGCGAACGGGTGCTTTAAGAAGGTCAACCAGGCGGGGGCCAGCTCGCCGTTGCCGGCTACCGACACGGGCTGGTCGGGTGAGATCGCGCTGGATGTGGAGACAGTTCACGCTGTCTGTCAGACGTGCCATATCCTGCTGGTCGAGGCCAACGACAGCTCGTTGGCCAACCTCGAGGCTGCGGCTAACGAGGCGGCCAAGCTGAAGGCGACGGAGATCAGCAACTCCTACGGCGGCGCCGGCACGCCGGGGTCGAGCGATCTGGCGGCATACAACCATCCGGGGATCGTGATCACCGCCTCCACCGGAGACGACGGCTACTACAGCTTTGACCAGTACGCGCTCGGCGGAGTGGATCCCGGGCTGCCGGAGTTCCCCGCTGCGGCGAACACGGTCGTGGCGGTTGGCGGCACCTCGCTGTATCTCGGTCAGAACGCGACGCGCCAGTCTGAGTCGGTGTGGAATGACAACGGCACGAAGGACTACTGGGAGCAGAACTGTTCACGGCTCTCGGCGCGACCGGTGGCGGCTGCAGCACGACGATCCCGGCCCAGGGCTGAGACGGGGCTGAGCGTCTGGGCAAGCACGGCGTGCGGCACGCACCGCCTGCCGGCGGACATCTCCTCAGACGCCGACGATCGACCGGGATCGACACCTACGACACCACCGGTAGCACGGGGTGGAGCACGATCGGGGGGACGTCGTTCTCCTCGCCGACGATCGCCGCGATGTTCGCTCTGGCGGGTGGAGCGCACGGCGTGAGCTACCCGGCATTGAAGCGCTGTACGGCCACAATGGCAGCAGCGCCGCGCTCTACGACGTGACCGTCGGCGGCAACGGCTACTGCGGCGGCGAAGGCGCCGCGGCGTGCGGCAACGTGAACAACCTGGGTTTGGGTCCGCTCGACTGCGACTACAACACGGCGGGCACGGCCATAGCCGCCGGTGACCGCGCGTGCGACGCGCTCGCCGGCTATGACGGTCCCACCGGGCTCGGGACGCCGAAGGGGCTCGGCGTGTTCGCGAAGACCGGTCCGGCGGTGAACGATTAGCGGTCCGACGTCGATCGCGCACGGGACGCTGGGGACCTGGAAGGCGGCGGTCAACCCGATCCGTTCCCCGGTGGTCATCCGACGACCTACACGTTCAACTGGGGCGATGGCTCCGCGAACACGGTCGTGAGCTCGACCGCCTTTAGCAGCTCGCAGACTCACACCTACGGGCGGCTGCAGCCACGAGGACGATCACGGTGACCGTCAAGGACAACTACAACCAGACGGGCACGAAGACGTACCCCGTGACGGTCAGCTAACTGCCCCCCCAAGCCGTTTTCCGGGCCGCCCCCAAAAACCCGCGACAGTCCGGCCCAGGCGCCGGGCTGTCGCGGCATTTCGGGGCTCATCCCCGCGGCGCAACTTCGACGACGCGCCAGGGTCGACGGTGCTGACCCGAAGCAGCTATCCCAAGCCGTGTCACAAACC
>CAVSQH010000020.1:0-167088 GCA_963730075.1 uncultured Solirubrobacterales bacterium
CTTCAGCGTCCGTATCTCGCGTTCGATCAGCCGGCCGGCCGTTGACGGTAGCAGGTGCGCGACTGCCTCGGTGAGGCGTGGGCGCGGTGGGCCGCGCCGAAAGCGTCGTTGACGTACAGGTCGGCGAGCGCGGCGTAGCGTCGCGAGCCGGGATTGTTCTTGGTTCCGCCGGCCCGTACGGGACGTTCCGAGCATCACCACCTCGACGGCGGGCAGCTCGTCGAGGCTCGCGCCAGCGCGACGTCGACTCGAGCAGCGCGCTCAGGCGCTGGGCCGCAGGCTTCAGCGCAGCTCCGGCTCGCGGTCCATCGGCCGCCCGGATGAGCGGCCAGGATCAGCTGCCTTGGCGCCGCGCGAGCGTAGCTCCTCGAGCGTCGGGAGCGCGGCGCGGATGCGGACGTCGTCAGTGATGCGCTGCCGCTCGTCCAACGGGACGTTGAAGTCCACGCGGACAAGGACGCGCTCGCCATCGGGATCGAGGTCGTCAAGCGTGGCGCATGCACCAGCACCTGCCGGGCGAACGTGATCAGGGCGACGTCGGGGGCTCGACCCGAACAGCACCCCGTAGCGCTCGTACTCCTCGACCGGCACGGTGCGCACGCGCGACGGCGTCGGAAAGCGCGACCAGCTCGATGTCGGTGGAGCGCAGCGCGACCATCGTCCCCCAGGCGCCATCGTGTACGGCGTCGACGCGGCCAGCCCGAACCGAGTCGCCAGCACCCGGTCGAACGCCGTCGGCGAGCCCCCGCGCTGCACGTGACCGAGCACCGTGGCCCGTGTCTCGAAGCCGGTCCGCCGCTCGATCTCATGCTCGAGTCGGACGCCGATCCCGCCAAGGCGGGGATGTCCGAACTCGTCGAGCTCGCCGACGGTCAGCTCCATCGTGCCCTCCTTCGGGACCGCGCCCTCGGCGGCCACGACGATCGAGAAGTAGCGACCACGCTCGTGGCGCCGGCGGATGTGCCGGCACGCCTCGTCGATGTCGAACGGGATCTCCGGGATCAGGATCACGTCCGCGCCGCCGGCGATGCCTGAATGCAGTGCGATCCAGCCGGCGTGCCGACCCATCACCTCGACGACCAGGATCCGGTTGTGGCTCTCGGCGGTGGTGTGGAGACGGTCGATCGCCTCGGTCGCGACCCCCAGCGCCGTGTCGAAGCCGAACGTCACGTCGGTGCCCGCCGAGGTCGTTGTCGATCGTCTTCGGTACGCCGACGACGTGCACGCCCTCGCCATAAAGTCGGTTGGCGACGCCGAGGGTGTCCTCGCCTCCGATCGCGATCAGACCATCAAGGTGGTGGCGGGCCAGCGTCTCGCGCACCTTCTGCGGACCGCCCTCCCGCTTGTACGGGTTCGTACGCGAGCTCCTGAGGATCGTCCCTCCGCGCGGCAGGATCCCGCGCGTTGACTCGATCGTGAGCTCCTCGAATGAGTCCTCCAGAACTCCCCGCCAGCCGTCGCGAAAGCCGATCACCTGATCTCCGCAGCCATCGATCGCTTTGCGCACGCCAGCACGGATCACGGCGTTAAGTCCGGGACAGTCCCCGCCTCCGGTGAGCAGACCGATGCGCATGATCTGTCAGTGAACCTTCTGCCCCTCGTACACATGAACGAAGTGCAGGTAGTTGTCGGCGATCTCTGAGGCGGCCGCGTCTCGCTCGAGTTCGCCTGAGAGGAACGCCTTCAGCGCGTCCCACCAGATCGAGCGGCCGATCGCGAAGCCGATGAAGCCGTCAATCGGCGCCGCCGCCTCGAGCCACTGCTCGACCTTCGCAGCCGAGGCGCCGCGCCCGAGCAGCACGCAGGCCACGCCCTCGCGGCCCTCGCCCGAGCGCGTCTGGCGGGCGAGCATCGCGGCATCCTCGCTCTCGTCGACGCCCTCGATCTTCCAGACGTCGACCTCGATCCCGGCGTTCTGGATGTCCTCGATCGCGCGTCGCATCAGCTCCGGTCGCAGCTCCGCGTCATAACGGTCGGTGTCGCCGCCGAGCTTCGCGAGCTGCTCGTCGGTGGCCGGCACGAGCAGCTCGAACAGGAACTTACGGTCGTACTCGTGCAGCCAGTCGGCCAGCCGCTTGAGGCGTCCCAGCTGGCGCTCATTCAGCACCGGGTCGTCCTCGGGGTTGTAGCGGACGAGCACCTTGGAGAAGTCCGGGTCGAACTTCTCGATGTGCGCGCCAAAGTCCTCGCCGTAGTCGAAGTCGAACTCATTCTGACCAGACTTCTCGACCGGCATCGCCAACGTGAGCCCGTGCTCGCGCGAGCGTCGGGGGATATCCGACCCGAACTGCTCATCGACGAGCACGCCGGCCGCGGCTGGCTCGGCGCCTCGCCTTACGGCCTCGAGGACGCCCTCGAAGATCAAACGCTTGGCGTCGGCGATCGTCTCGGTCTCTTCGGGCGTGGGGTCGCCGTCGATTCCGAACATCTTCTTCTGGAACGACCCGCGATGGTCGAACGCGAGGATGTAGAGCTTGCCGTTGTGTCCCAAAACCATTTGAACCATCCTTGTCTTGCGGGGTCGGTCGTTGAGGTCGGTGGCAACGCCGTCAGCCGGTGAAGCCGATTTGAAGCAGCTCGACGATCTCGCTTATCAGCGGGATCCGCGGGTTGGTGCGCATGCTCGGGTCGGTGAAGGCCGTCTTGGCAAGTCCGAGCAGGGAGTCCTCGAATTCCGCGCGCGCAATGCCCAGCTGGGCCAGGGAGGTGGGCTCGCCGACCTCGGCCAGCAGCTGCTGCACGCGATTGAACAGCTGCTCGCGCCGGTCAGACTCGGAGCTACCGCCGATGCCGAGGATCCAGGCGATCTGCGCGTACTTCTGGGGCGCGACGTAGGCGGAATAGCCGGGCGCGGGCATGAACTTGGTCGGCAGCGACGCGTTGTAGCGCAGGACGTGGGGGAGGAAGATCGCGTTGGCGCGACCGTGGGCGATGCCGAAGCGAGCGCCGACGGCGTGGGCCAGGGCGTGGTTGAGGCCGACGAACGCGTTGGAGAATGCGAGCCCAGCGATCGTGGCGGCGTTGGCCATCGCCGACCGCGCTTTCAGGTCCGAGCCGTCATGGTAGGCGCGTGGGAGCGCGTCGAGGATCAGGTTGACGGCTTGCATGCAGAACGCGTCGGTGTACGGCGAGGCGAAGATCGATACGGCCGCCTCCAGCGCGTGGGTGAGCGCGTCGATCCCTGTGTCGGCGGTGATCTCCTGTGGCATCGAAAGGGTCAGGGTCGGATCGACAACGGCGATGTCGGGCACGAGCGAGTAATCGACCAACGTGACCTTCTTGTTGCCGACGCTGACGACGGCGGCGGGAGAGACCTCCGAGCCCGTCCCGGCGGTCGTCGGCACCGCGACCAGCCGGATCGAGTGCTCGATCTGGGGGAACGATGCGATCCGCTTGCGCGCATCGAGGAACGGCAACGAGAGCTCGTGCAGGCTCAGCTCGGGGCTCTCGTGGAACAGCCGCATCGCCTTGGCGGCATCCATCACCGAGCCTCCGCCGACGGCGATGATTACGTCGGCGTCCACTCGAGCGAGCTCCTGCACCCCGGCGCGGATCTGGGACTCGCTCGGCTCCGGCTCGACCGCGGAGAAGACGTGCACGGCATCGGTCAGCAGGTAACCGCGCACCTGATCGGCGACTCCCCGAGCCTCGGTCGGTCCGTCGGTGACGATCATCGGCCGGCGGGCTCCGAGCTGCCTCAGGTTCTCCAGCGCGCCGGGATTGAAGTATGTGTCTGAGGGAACGCGGAACCACTGCGGGGGTGCTTGGCGGCGGGAGACGGCCTTGATGTTCAGCAGGTTGCGGTAATTGACGTTGTCCGTTGTGTTCGATCCCCCCCACGTGCCGCAGCCGAGCGAGAAGGTCGGCGGCATCGCGTTGTAGATGCCGCCCAACGCCCCGACCGCCGTGGGGGCGTTGACGAGGATCCGGCCAGTGCGGATCGCGAGCGCGAACCGATCGATGACGGAGTCGTCGGTCGCGTAGATGGCCGAGGTGTGGCCGAGCCCGTCGTGCTCGGTGACCAGCTCGCAGGCGGCGATCGCGTGCTCGACCGACGGCGAACGGACGATGCCCAGCACCGGCATCAGCTTCTCGGCGATGAAGGGATGGGTCGCGAGCTCGTCGAGGTCGGCGGGCAGCGGCGCGAGCAGCACCTTGTCGGCGTCGTCGGCGTCAAAGCCGGCCAGCGCGGCCAGCGTCGAGCAGGACTGGCCGAGCACGCTGAACTCGATCCCGCCGTCATCGCGGAACGACTTCCGCGCCAGCGCGCTGGTCTCATCGTGGTTCAGCAGCCGTGCACCCATCCGGCGGAATTCGTCGATCACGGCGTCGTAGATCGGCTCGTCGATCACGCACGTCTGCTCCGCGGGGCAGATGACCGATGAGTCGAACGTCTTTGAAACCAGTATGTCGACCACCGCCATGCTCACGTCGGCGCTCCGGTGCAGGTACACGGGCGCGTTGCCCGAGCCGACGCTGAGGCAGGGCTTCCCGGCCGCGTTGGCGGCGGCAACCGCCTTCGGGCCGCCGGTCGTCCAGATGAAGTCGACGCCGCGGATGGTGGAAGAGATACTGGGAGACGTCAAGCGACGGGTCCGGGATCACCTGCAGCGCGTTGGGAGGTAGCCCGGCGGCTTCGCCCGCCTGTTGCAATAGCTCCGCAGCGCGGCCCGCGCAGCGAGCGGCCCGAGCCGACGGTCGCATGATCAGCGCGTTGCGCGTCTTGGCCGCGACGATCGACTTGAACAGCGCGGTTGAGGTCGGATTCGTGATCGGCAGGAGCGCGAGCACCACCCCGATCGGTTCCGCGACGTATTGGATCGCGCGCTCGCGATCCTCCTCGATGATCCCGACGGACTTCTTGTCCTTGAGGTAGTCGTACAGGAACTCTGTGGCGATGTAGTTCTTGATGACCTTGTCCTCGAGCACCCCGAACTGTGTCTCCTCCATGGCCAGTTCGGCAAGGTCGATCGCGTTCTCCAGCCCGGCAATCGTCATCGCTTTCACGATCCGGTCGACGGCCTCCTGGTCGAGGGCTCGCAGCGCAACGGCGGCGTCGGAAGCGCGCTGCACATAGCCATCCAGCCGACTGGCCCATTCTCCGCCGGTCTCGGCGGTCCGATCGTCAATAGCAATAGCCATCGGTAGCTCCAGTTCGTACCCGCGAGTCGAATCGTGGGCGCCGTTTGCGCAGCATCGCGGCGAACACCTCGTTGAACTCGAATAGGTCGATGTCGCCCAGCTCAAGCCCCGCCCTCGCGAGCCGTTTTCCCGATCCGACCTGATCGGGCGCTTGTGGTGAACGATGCATGGACTCGGCTCCTAACGGGGTATACGCGATGACCGCTGAAGGTCACGCACACGCCGGCCGAGTGTTTGGAGCCGGAACACCGGTGGCCCGCCGAGGTTTAGGGCGAAGCCAGCCTCAAATGTAACAGTGCCTCCAAGGCCGCCCGCGAAGGGTTGGGCAGAAGTTGCGGCTTGGTCGGTGATAGCGAGCCGCGCCTTACGCCAACACGCGCTCGGAGGCCAGTCGCTGGATCACCTCAAAGTACCGGCCCAGGTGCTGTGGACCAAGGAAGTGCTGCTGCACCCGGACGCCAGCGGCGGCTCCCATCCGGTCCGCGCGTTCTCGGTCGGCGAGCAGCCCTCCGACGGCCTCGCCCACCTTCTTGAGGTCACGCGGGTCCGAGATCAACAGACCCGACCGGCCGTCGTCGATCTGGTCCCGGATTCCGCCGATCCGACTTGCGACGACCGGTCGCTCCTTCCACATCGCCTCGGCGACAGTCAGCCCGAAGCCCTCGGCGAGGCTCTTCTGGATAACCACGCTGGCAGCCCGTTGCACAGAATTGACGATCGCGGCGTTCTCCTCGCTGTCGTCCATCGGCAGCGACGCCAAATGGACACGACGGCGCACCTCGCCGGGCAGCGCATGCCAAGCGTCCACCACCGAAGCGAGCACCTGCGCACCCTCGGGATCGTCGGCGACCGCTTCCGTCGACGGACCGGCCAGCAACAGATGCGCCCCGGTGGCGGGGTCGACGTGCTGGGCAAAGGCGCCCACCACGCCCAGCGGGTCCTTGAGACCGTCCCAGCGCGAGACCTGCACGACCAGCCTGTCTTCAGGTCCGAGCGGCTCGTCCTCGACCATCGTCGCGGGGCGGTCGACGCGGCCCGGCGTGCCGTCCGAACGCGTGAAGGTCGCCGGGTTGGTGTCGTACTGGGGGACTATGCCCGCCTTCGAGAGGATCGCCCGCGACTGCTCGATGCTCTGATCCGCATTCTTCGGAGAGAAGGCGTCGATCGAGGGGTGGATCACCGTGATCCTCTCGCGGGGCAGACCCTCCCATGCAAACCCCCCGCGCGAGAACACGAATCGGTGAGCCTCGACCACGTATCCACGCAGGAAGCTCCAGGCACCACGGGCGTAGTCGTTCGCATTGTCGAGACCGACATGGCAGCGCCAGATCACGGTCGCCCCCGTCTGGCGCACTGACCGCGCGAGACCGGCGGTTTGGGGATCGTGGAGGATCACGACGTCCTCCGGATGCACGAGCTCGACCAGCTCGGCCGCGTTGGCGATCAGGGACTGGTCGTAGACCTCATGCTCGGCGGCGCCCAGCGGACCACCGTCTCCTGCGAACCCGTGCAGGCGATTGTGAATGCGCTTGGTGATCACGAAGAACTCGGGATCCCCGGAGATCACCGCCCACCGAGCGTCGACGCCCAGGCCCCGGCAATATCCGAGCAGGGGCCGCAGCATCTCGGCGACGCCGCCGCCGTTTGCGGTCGAGTTCACATTCCAGATGACGCGGCCGCGGAGCCCGCGTGCGGCGTCGGCGATCAAGTAGCGCAGCGCTTCGAACTCCCCTACCGAGAGCACCGACTCGAAGCGCAGAGGATCCATCGCCTCGACGTTCACATGTTGCAAGGCCGGCATATTGTTCCTCTCCTCAGGGTTAATCGTCGCAGCTGGCGGCGGGCGAAAGCCGCCCTAGTGCTGACTGCCGGGTGCCGCGATCGCTGCTTGGGCGGCCGCCACCCGCGCGATCGGAACGCGGAACGGCGAGCAGCTGACGTAGTCGAGCCCGGCCGAGTGGAAGAAGCGGATCGAGGCGGCATCGCCGCCGTGCTCGCCGCAGATGCCAACCTCCAGCCCGGGCCGCGCGGCGCGACCACGCTCGACCGCGATCCGCACGAGCTCGCCGACGCCCGGCTCATCGATCGTCGCGAATGGGGAGCGCTCGACGATTCCCATGTCGACGTATTGCGGGACGATTCGCGCTTCGATGTCGTCGCGCGAGAACCCCAGCGCGGTCTGCGTGAGGTCGTTGGTCCCGAAGGAGAAGAACTCCGCGTGCCGGGCGATCTCGCCCGCCACGAAGCACGCGCGTGGGAGCTCGATCATCGTGCCGATGCCGAACTCGCGACCGATCGCGAAGCCCTCCTCGACGCCGACGCGCAGCACGAGGTCGCGCGCTAGCTCGAACTCGCGGACGTAGGCTACGAGCGGGATCATTATCTCGACGCGCGGCGCGCGGCCTGTGCGCTCGCGGACGGCTCGCGTCGCGCGGAAGATCGCCCGGGCCTGCATCTCGTAGATCTCCGGGTGCACGAGTCCCAGCCGGACCCCGCGGGTGCCGAGCATCGGGTTGCCCTCCTCGAGCGCCCGCAAGCGCTCGAGCGTGTGCTCGAGCTTTCCCAGCTCGGGGGCGTCGGTCAGTCGCGCCGCCGTGATCTGCTCCACGAGCTCGAAGCGGTCGGGCATGAACTCGTGCAGCGGCGGGTCGAGCAGCCGGATCGTGACCGGCACGCCCTCCATCGCCTCGAACATACCCTCGAAGTCCTCTTGCTGCAGGGGGAGCAGCTGATCCAGCACGGCGCGGCGGCCAGCCTCGTCGTCGGCCATGATCATGATCTGCATCTTCGGCATGCGGTCGGCGGCCATGAACATGTGCTCGGTCCGGCACAGGCCGATGCCCTCGGCACCGAAGCCTCGCGCGCGGCGCGCGTCCTCGGGAGTGTCCGCGTTGGCGCGCACGCCGAGCGTGCGCAGCTCGTCGCACCAGCCGAGTACCGTGTCGAAGCGGGCGTCTACCTCCGGCGTGACGAGCGGGACGTCCTCGAGCGTGATGGCACCGGTGGTGCCGTCGATCGCGATCAGGTCCCCTTCGTGCAGGACGCGACCGTCGACGTGCACCTCGCGGGCGTGGAGGTCGATTTCCAGATCAGCGGCGCCGGTGACCGCAGGGCGCCCCATCCCACGCGCCACGAGCGCGGCGTGCGAGGCCTTGCCGCCTTCGGAGGTGAGGATGCCCTTGGCGGCGTGAAAGCCCGCGACGTCGTTGGCTTCCGTGAACGGGCGCACGAGGATGACATCGCGACCGTTCTCGGCGGCCGTCACCGCCTCCGGCGCCGTGAAGACGATGGCGCCCTTGGCCGCTCCCGGTGACGCAGCCACGCCGCGCGCGATGACGTCGTAACTCGCGATGGGGTCGAAGGTCGGGTGCAGGAGTGCGTGCAGCGACCGGGCCTCGATCGTCTTGATCGCCTCCGCCGGGGTCAGCAGTCCCTCCTCGACCGCGTCGAAGGCGAACCGCATGGCGGCCTGAGCCGGGCGCTTGGCGTTGCGCGTCTGCAGCATGTACAGCCGGCCCTCCTCGACCGTGAACTCGGTGTCCTGCATGTCCTTGTAGTGGCGCTCGAGTTCGCGCAGGATCTCGTGCAGCCTCTTGTGGACTTCGGGCATCCAGTCGACAAGCTCGGAGAGGTCGAGCGGCGTGCGCACGCCCGAGACGACGTCCTCGCCCTGCGCGTCGATCAGAAAGTCCCCGCTCGGCGCGGGCGCGCCGGTGATTTCGTTGCGCGAGAAGGCCACGCCGGAGCCCGACGTGGGTCCCTTGTTGCCGTAGACCATCTGCTGCACGTTGACGGCCGTGCCCCAATCATCAGGAATCCCGTTGATGCGCCGGTAGGCCACTGCGCGCTCTCCCGTCCACGAGTCAAAAACCGCGTGGATGGCGCGGTCCAGCTGCTCGCGCGGGTCCTGGGGGAAGTCGTAGAGAGCCTGGAAGCGTGCGGTGAGCTCACGCAGGGCGTCGGCGTCGAGCTCAGTGTCGAGGGTGACGCCGAGCTCGTGCTTGATGCTCGCGATCTCGTCCTCGAAGCGCGCCCCGGACACGCCACAAACGACGTCACCGAACATCTGCACCAGCCGCCGGTAGGAATCCCACGCAAAGCGCGCGTTGCCGGTGCGCGCCGCCAGCCCCTCCGCGGGCGCATCGCCCAGGCCCAGATTCAGGACCGTGTCCATCATCCCCGGCATCGAGTCGCGCGCGCCGCTCCGCACGGAGACCAGCAGCGGGTCGTCGGGATCGCCGAGACGCTTGTCGGCGCGCTCCTCCAGGCGCGTCAGCGCCTCCGCGACGGCCTCTGTCAGGCCTTCCGGTGGGCTTCGGTCCGCCCGCATGTACTCCACGCACGCCTCAGTAGTGATCGTGAACCCGGCTGGCACGAGGTCGGGCCCGAGCACGCGCGTCATCTCTGCGATGCCCGAACCCTTGCCGCCCAACAGTTCGCGCATGTCGCGCGAGCCCTCGGCGAAATCGTAAATCCACTTGGAGGCGGCCCCAATCGGCGTCCGGACCGCATCAACAGTCACCGCTTCAGACATAGCTCCTCCTCGGCGCAGCAGCCGCCCGAGGATCTTGCCGGGAGCGGGCATCGACGTTCCAAACCGTCCATCGTTGCGCACAACCATGCATAGACCCGGCTCCTGACGCGTAAGTTATTGCGTGTACCGTCGTGGTCACGCTCGCGCCGGCCGAGAGTTAGAGCCGGAAAGACAGAGCCCGCCGAGGACTAGAGCGAAGCTACCTATATCCTACACCGCTGCCTCGCTCTGTCCAGCTTGGATCTGAGATCGAGCGCCCCACCCTCTGGGCCGGTTGGCTGCTCATGGGCTGCGCTCCGACGAGCCGAAGTTCGGTGGTTTGACGCGATGTTTATGCTCGGTCTGCTTCGCCTCTACCCTCGGCGGGCTCTTTTCCGGCTCTAACTCTCGGCCGGCGTGTGCTTGACCTGAAAAAGGTCATCGCAAACCAACGTGTCAGGAGACGAGTTCATGAATCCGTCGATGTCGCCATCGAACCAGAGGGCTGCTTCGAGACCTCCCATCCGACGACGTGTTTGAGGTCGACGAAACTCTGCACTACTGCGTGACGAACGTGCCCGGCCGGATTCCGGTGACTGCGTCGCGGGCGCTGACCAACGCGACCCTGCCCTACGTCCGTTTGCTTGCCACCAGGGGCGCGGCGCTCGCGGAGGACCCCGGCTCCGCGCGGGGGGCGAACGTCAAGAACGACGGGGCGCTCACCTACGAGCCCGACGCCGAGGCGTTCCCCCAGGGTCCGCCGGTGGCCGCCTGGTAATCGCCATTGCAGAAGAGGAGTGCTCCATGTCCACCGTCTCGCACAGCTCGTTGACCCCTTTGCGCTTCCTGGAGCGCTCCGCCGAGGTTTATCCGGACAAAGTGGCGATCGTCCACGGTGACCGCCGCACCTCTTATCGCGATTTCGCCTTCGAAGCCACTCGACTTGCCCGCGCCCTGCAGGCGTCGGGGATCGATCCGGGCGACCGCGTGGCATACCTGTGTCCGAACATCCCCGAGCTGTTGGTCGCACATTTCGCCGTTCCGCTGGCGGGAGCGGTCCTGGTCGCGATCAACACGCGGCTGGCACCTGAGGAGGTGCGCTACATCTGCGACCACTCGGGGGCCAAGCTGCTGGTGGTCGACTCGGAGCTGCGATCGATCATCGATCCGGTGGAGAGCAATTTCGAGACAATCCGAGAGATCGTCACGGTGATCGATCCTGTGGTCGAGCGCGACATTGCCGAGCTTTCTGATGGCCCCCTGTATCGAGACCTACTCGAGCGTGGATCCGATGTCCCGTTGCAGTGGACGATCGAGGACGAGCTGGCGACGATCACGATCAATTACACATCGGGAACTACGGGAAAACCCAAGGGAGTCATGTACACGCATCGGGGCGCGTATTTGAACAGCCTTGGTGAGCTGCTTCACTCCGAGCATGGGTCCGGCTCCGTCTACCTGTGGACGCTTCCCATGTTCCATTGCAATGGGTGGTGCACGGCCTGGGCTGTTACCGCGATCGGCGGCCGCCACGTGTGCCTTCGCGCCGTGCAGGCCAAGCCCATCTGGCAACTCCTGGACCAGGAGAAGGTCACCCACCTGAGCGGTGCGCCCCCTGTGCTGACCGCGCTGCTGGGCGCGGACGAAGCTCACGAGCTCGAGCCATCATTGGTCATCACCACGGCCGGCGCGCCTCCGAACCCGAAGACGATCGCGCGATGCGAGGACATCAACGCGCGCGTCGTGCATGTGTACGGACTGACCGAGACCTACGGCCCGTACTCGGTCTGTGAGTGGCAAGAGAATTGGAAGGATCTCAAGGTGCCCGAGCGCGCTGAGCTCCTGTCCCGGCAAGGTGTCGGGATGGTTCAGGCCGAGCGACTTCGCGTCGTGGACGACGAGATGAATGACGTGCCGTGCGACGGTGAGACGATGGGCGAGATCGTGATGCGCGGAAACAACGTCATGAAGGGCTACTTCGAGGATGAAGAGGGAACCGACGAGGCGTTCAAGGGAGGCTGGTTTCACTCGGGTGACCTCGGCGTCAGGCAGAGCGACGGCTATGTCCGGCTGATGGATCGCGCCAAGGACGTGGTTATATCCGGTGGGGAGAACATCTCCACAGTCGAGGTCGAGCAGGCCCTGCTCTCCCACGATGCGGTGGCCGACGCGGCGGTGATCGGGGTTCCCGACGAGAAATGGGGTGAGCGGCCGAAGGCGTTCGTAGTGCTCGCGCACGGGCAACACGCCAGCGAGCAAGCGATCATCGACCATGTGCGTGCGAGCATTGCCCACTACAAGGCGCCGAAGGCGGTTGTCTTCATAGACGAGTTGCCGACGAACTCGACGGGCAAGGTCCAGAAGTTTGAGCTCCGGGAGAGCGAGGCCGCCAAGCGGGACTCCGCAGCCCGGGCAGCGGCTGTGCCCACCGGCTGATACGGAGCGAGCTACAACACACGATGCGCCCGCGCCAGCGGCCGCGGCCGGGGCGTTCGCGCCCATCGCCGGCGCGATCGGCGAAACCGGCTCGATCCTCCGCGGCGGGCTGGGGGCGCGCCAAGACAATCAAGCGAAGAAATGAAGCTCGCGGTCAGCGGCGTGGATCAGTCCTCGTCGAGAAAGCGCTGATCGGGCCAACGACGTTCTGAGGCTCATCGAGGAGAAACAGGTCGCTCCGTTTGTTAAGTCGCGGAGCCAAGCTCACATGGGCCTGTCCAATAGGAGTACTGTCAATACGTGAGCTGGCCCTGCGGCCGGCATTCTTCCGCCCTACCCTGGCTGCCACCAAGAGCGCGTCGCGGCACGGAGTAGGGTCACTGTTTGCAACTGCGGGGCCCCGCACAACTCGTTCGGGCAAACCTGCCGTTCCTCCCTGTTCGGGCAACCTGCCGTTTCTTCCAAGGAGCCCAATATGTCAGTCATCCAGTCAACCGCTTACGACGCGCCGGGCGCGTCGGGCAGCCCAGTGGCGCTCAGGGAGCGCTACGACAATTTCATCGGCGGTGAGTGGATCCCTCCGACAACACGGGAGTATCGAGGGAACGTGACTCCGTCGACGGGCGAGGTGTTCTGCGAGGTCGCGCATTCCGGTGCGCAGGACATCGAACTTGCGCTCGACGCCGCGCACGCGGCCAAAGAGGAATGGGGGCAACGCTCCCCGGCCGAGCGTGCGGCCGTCCTGAATGACGTTGCGGATGCGATCGATGAGAACGCCGAGATGCTTGCCGTAGCGGAGAGTTACGAGAACGGCAAGCCGGTGCGCGAGACGCTCGCTGCCGACATACCGCTTGCGGCCGATCATTTCCGGTACTTCGCCGCGGCGGTACGTGCTGAGGAGGGCCGGATCTCCGAGATCGACGACCAGACTTACGCCTACCATTTTCAGGAGCCACTGGGCGTCGTAGGTCAGATCATTCCGTTCAACTTTCCGTTGCTGATGGCAGCGTGGAAGATCGCCCCCGCGCTGGCGGCAGGCAACTGCACGGTTCTCAAGCCTGCGAGTCCGACGCCATGGTCGATTCTGAAGTTCGCCGAGGTTATCGGCGGGATCGTCCCGCCTGGCGTGCTGAACATCGTGAACGGTCCCGGCGCGGAGATTGGTAAGGCGCTGGCCTCGAACAAGCGGATCGCGAAGGTCTCGTTTACCGGCGAGACGGTGACGGGACGGCTGATCATGAGCTACGCCGCTCAGAATCTGATCCCGTCGACTACCGAGCTTGGTGGCAAGTCGCCGAACATCTTCTTCGAGGATGTGATGGCGGCGGACGATGCATTCCTAGACAAGGCGATCGAGGGTCTCGTGCTGTACGCATTCAACAAGGGCGAGGTGTGCACCTGCCCGTCGCGGGCGCTGATCCAGGAATCCATCTACGACAAGTTCATGGAGCGCTGCCTGGAGAGGATCGCCGCGATCAAGCAGGGCGACCCGCTCGATCGCGAGACAATGATCGGCCCGCAGGTCTCGGCAGCGCAGCTCGAGAAGATCGAAAGCTACGTCAAGATCGGTCTCGATGAAGGCGCCGAGTTGCTGATCGGCGGGCATCGGCCTGAGCTGGACGCCGGCTTGGACGGTGGCTACTACTTCGAGCCGACGGTGCTGAAGGGGCACAACAAGATGCGGGTGTTCCAGGAGGAGATCTTCGGCCCGGTGCTCGCAGTGACGACGTTCAAGGACGACGCCGAGGCTCTGGAAATCGCCAACGACACGTTGTACGGCCTCGGCGCCGGCGTGTGGACCCGCGACGGAAGCCGCGCGTTCCGGATGGGCCGCGCGATCAAAGCCGGGCGCGTGTGGACCAACTGTTACCACCACTACCCCGCGCATGCCGCGTTCGGGGGCTACAAGACGTCGGGCGTCGGCCGGGAGAACCACCGGATGATGCTCGATCACTACAGCCAGACGAAGTGCCTGCTGGTCAGCTACGACCCCAACCCCATGGGGTTCTTCTGATAATGGACCGACCCTCTGACGCGGTTGAAGGGACGGCGGCGGCAGTAGCGGCAAGGGCCTCGAGGTGTGCATTTCGTCTCTCGCGCACCGTGAGGATCGGCATCGCTCACGTTCCAACCGGCGCCGGGTGATTCGCAGCGAAAACTCTGTCCCCTCATTGTTGGCGGTTTGCGGGATCGTGGAGGATCACGACGTCCTCCGGATGCACGAGCTCGACCAGCTCGGCCGCGTTGGCGACCAGGGACTGGTCGTAGACCTACTACCGGGTGTTGCGATCGCTGCTTGGGCGGCCGCCAATCGCGCGATCGGAACGCGGAACGGCGAGCAGCGGGTCAGCACGGGGTTCGGGAAGCTTGCCGTTTGGTCCACTCCGCCTTGTGCAGGACGCACGCCGCCGCCATCACGGGTCGATGAGCCCCACGATCACGATCTCGTGCTATGAGGACGCTCGAGGAAGCCAGGATTGAACTGATTACTGAGTCCCAGCAGGTGGCCTACTAGTGGGACCCCCTCTGTATTATTCGCATCCTGCGTGCCTCGAGCACGAGACGCCCCGGGAGCATCCGGAGCGGGCGGCGCGCATCACTGCCATCGAGTCGTCCCTCGCCGAGCGCGGGTGGCTCGGCTACGAGGTTCGGGAGGCGCCACCGGCATCCCGCGAGGTGCTCGTTGCTGTGCATTCCCCCGAGTACGTGGACGCGGTGCGTTCGACGAGGGAGAGCGGCGGAGGCGCTTTCGACCAAGAGAACGTGGTAAGCCAGGGGTCCTACCGCGCCGCAGCACACGCGTCCGGCGCTGCGTGTGCCATGGTCGAGGCGCTGCTGGCGGGAGCGGCGCCCGTGGCATTCTGCGCAACCAGGCCGCCCGGACACCACGCGCGCGTGGACACGACGTCCGGATTCTGCCTGTTCAACCATGTCGCGGTGGCCAGTCGTCATGCGCTGGACTCGCTGGGCGCACGGCGCGTGTTCATCTTCGACTGGGACGTGCACCACGGCGATGGAACCAACGACATCTTTCGCGCCACGGACGCCGTGCTGTTCGCCAGCATCCACCAGTCCCGGATCTTCCCGGGGCACCGGCCCGCTGGCCGACGAGGGGTGCGTGCGGGCGAGGGTTATTCCATCAACCTCCCGGTGGAGAAAGGATCGTACGAGGACGCTTGGTTCTCGATGCTTGAGCACGTCGTGATCCCCGCTGCTGAGGAGTTCCAACCCGACCTGGTTCTGATCTCGGCTGGGTACGACGCCCACCACGATGATGACCAGGGCGGATGCGAGCTCGAGGCATCCTCATACGCTGAGATGGCGCGATACATCCGCGGCGTGGGAGAGCGGACCGGCGCGCCGGTCGGAGCCGTCCTCGAGGGTGGATACGCGCCCGACGCGCTCGCCGCCTCCGTGTGCGCCACGATGGAGGCATTTGCTGGCGATCAGCCGGCGAACTCCACTGCCCCTGACTTCTTCACCGCTCGAGCCGCATCCTACGTCGGCTTTCACTGGAGACTGTGAACGATCGCGACTCAGGCCCGGTCAGCTCAATGTGTCGACCGGTGAGCGGATGTCCGGCGGACAGAACTGAGTCCGGGTGGTGCAGTGCTCCTATCAAGGCTCGCCGGTGGTCCTCGAGCGGCGTCGGGCAAAGCGAAATCCGGTCAGGTGATGGGGTCGTGCGATTCAGCCGGCGGGTCTGCCCCGCCCACTATCAGACTCATGTCGTGCAAGGTCGTATCCAGCGACGACCGCGAAACCCTCGCATCCCGCGCTCGCTATGCCGGAATCCGCGCGCGCGAGCGACCGCTGCGACACCGAACGCTCACTCCCGGTTTGTCACGAATCTGCGGCAGTCTCGAGGCCTCTTGATCCATGGCGCGAGACGCCCCGATCTCGCGCAGACCGGGAGTCTGAGGAGTAGCGGTAATCGCCGCTCCCCCGCCGCCCGAGTTGGTCATTTGGGACCAGACGTGAGTTCGTGGCCGGTTGTCTCGGCATCCCGCCGCTCAGAGGGAGCCCCGGCGATTCTCGGTCCACGCGATTGCATTAGTACAAGCACATACATCAAATCAGCGGCTGCATCAATATCACGCAAATCGCCGGAGCAAGCTATTGGATAAGGGGCCACTTAATGGCCCCTTATCCGAAACGCTCGCGGCCAGAGGCCGACGTCTGGATCCCGCCCGGGGGGACTAGAGCTCTCGGACGGGAGCCTTCACCGCTTCTCCTACGTGAATCTTGGAGACCATCGCGGGCGCGACCCGTCGCGGCTGTGGCACCTCGACTGCCTCGCTTCGGACCGGTCGCGATCTGGCGGCCTCGGCGCGGCTTGCGACTAACCGGCGACGGTCCGCCGGTCGCTGTTCCTGCGGCGCCCTTGCCCTAGTTCGACGGTGAGCGGGCCACCGTCTGGGAGCCGTAGTCCTCCCGGTCGCGACGGCGGGAAGGCGCGGTTGCGTGGTTTGTTAGGTGGGGTGCACGGTTACGGTTTATGGCCGTTTGTGGTCGGTCTGCAGTCGCTGGGCGCGTCGTGGTCGCTGGCGGCGGTTTCGCTGCGCTGGAGGTGGTGCTGGGGTTGCGGGCGCTGGCCGGGGGCGCGGCGCGGATCTCGCTGGTCTCACCGAATGCCGAGTTTGCATACCGTCCGGCGGCGACACTGGAAGCGTTCTGCGACGCTCCGCCGCGCGCGTTTGACCTTCGCGCGATCACCGCCGATCTCGGGGTGAGATACCACCGCACGCGCGTTGAGAATGTCCGCGTCGCGACCAGACGGATCTGGCTCGGGTCCGGCGGCCGCCTGACCTACGACGCGCTGGTCTTGGCCACCGGAGCACGCGCGACGGTCGGCATCCGCGGAGCGTTGACGTTCCGCGACCAACGCGACCTGCCCGGCTTCCGAAGGCTTCTTGAAGAACTTGACGAGCGCAAGCTCGGCTCGCTCGTGTTCGCGGTCCCACCAGGCACTTCGTGGCCGCTGCCACTGTACGAGCTGGCACTGCAATCGGCGGCGCGCTCCCGTCAGCGAGGTGCGCGGACCGAGATCACCCTGGTGACCCCAGAACAGCGGCCGCTGGCGGCGTTCGGCACCCAAGCGTCTGAGCTGGTCGCAGCGGAGCTGGCCGACCGCCGGGTGCGGTTCGTCGGCGCGTGCAACCCCGCAAGCGTCTGCGGCGGCGGGGCGCTCACCCTCCAGTCCGGCGCGCCGATCAAGGCCGACTGCGTCGTCGCCGTGCCACTGCTCAAAGGCGCGAGCATCGAGGGTCTAGCCGCCAACCGGTGGGGCTTTCTCCCCACCGACGCGGCGGGACGCGTTCAGGGGATGGCCGATATTTACGCCGCCGGGGATACGACCGCGTTTCCGATCAAGCACGGCGGACTTGCCACCCAGCAGGCCGACCGGATCGCGCACACAATCGCGGCCAGTCTCGGCCTGACGCCGCACGAGCCCAAATCCAAACCAGTGCTGGAGGTCAAGCTGGTCGGCGACATTGCGACACTGTGGCAACCCAGCTGGGGAAGTGGTTGTCCCGCCTGATGCGCCGCGCCACTGATATTCCGTAGTTGAAGGCACCGGAAGTGCGGAAATCCCCAAATGCGCCGCGCGTTCTGGCGTGGTGTCCTTTGGTTGGCACAGAAACGCCGTCAATAAGCAGGTTGTCGGTCCATCCGTAGGAGCGCACCCGCGCCGTGGACGTGACGCACGGTGGAAGGAGATTGCCATGGCCATTACTTTGCGAAGGGGCGAAGTCCACGAGGCGGAGCCATCTGAGCATTCGGGAGGTTGGTACCCAGATCCATACGGCGCTGGAGCGCGACGCTGGTTTGACAACGTCAGCGGGTGGTCGGACCGCGTTCTGGAAGCGGGGCAAGCGCCAGATAAGACCGGATTGATTCGGATCGATGAAGCTGCGGTAGCTCCTGACCACCCGATAAGGCGCGTGGACGACGGTGGCAAGCTCGTGCCGCTATCAAGGCCGGTTGACCCTCGGTACATGGCAAACGCGCGACCCGTTCGTTGAGAACGAACGACGCTGACTCACCAAACCCCTCCGGACGCCCTCCTTCCGACAGAAAGTGAGCCCCGTTTGCGTTTCCGCGGGCCGGGCCCTGCTTGGCCGGGCAACAGCAGGGCGGACACGCGAGCCACGTCGGTCGCCGGGCTGCAAGTGTCACCCGGGTGCTAACAGTCCGTGCGGCCTGCGAACAGCCGGTCCTCGAAGAGGGAGAGATCGTTGCGTCGACAAGCGCTGCTGCGGCTCAGGAATACGAGGCGCGTTCGCGGGACGGAGCGGCCGGTTCTCCTTCGAGCTAAACCCGACAGCCGAGTCTCGTCGAGGCTGAACGCCTTCGCGCTGCGCCGGGCAGCGTGTTGGTTTTCGATCAGACCAGCGGTCTCGTCGGAGCGGTGACGACTCTCCCTTTCGCTGCTTAAGGCGCTAGCTCGATTACGACGATCTTGTTAACGCCGGGCGGCCATCGACCATGCGGACTCCACACTCGGGCTGCTCCCTGCTCGTCGCGAATAGGAGGTGCGCGGCGTGACTGCATCAGGCGTGACTGCATCAGGCGCCCGGCGAGCGTCACCGCTGACGACTGTCCCGACATCGCGGAGCTGACGATCGGGTTGGCGACGTTGCTCTCACTCGAACACGAAAGCGAGCTGGCGGTCAGACGAGCTTGCGGCAGCAAGACACCCCCCAATCGTCCGGACCGGCTACCTCGCGGCGAATTTCCCGACTTCCGCCCACGTGGAACCCGGTTCTGTTCAGCCGCTTAGCCCGCGGCCGATCTCACGTCGCGGAAGCGGCCTTGTCAATGATTGCGGCCACGGCTGCGGGCTGCGAGACATAGACCGAATGACGGGCCGCAACCTCCTCGACCGTTGAACCCGCCCGCTCGGACATCATCTGCTGGGCCGGGAGAGGGATCATCCGGTCCTCGGTCGTGAGGAGATACCAGCTTGGCTTGGTCCGCCAGGCCGGCTCGCTGATCGTGACGCCGACGAGAACCCGCCGAACATCGGCGATGCCGACATCGAGGTCACCAGCTGCTTTTGCGCCGAGGCCGGCCCAACAGCAGCTAGCCGGGCTTCACCGCCGCAATGTCGCCCTTCCGATCACGAGATCGGCACTGCTTCGGCCGGCCGCTCACGCTCAGTTTCACTAGCGCCGGCATCAGCGCGATCGGCGCCGAGCGGCTGTCCAAGCGCTACGGCTACGCGTTGGCGCGCGAGGCGTCGACCTGCGCGAGGCGATGTGTATGGGAACCCTCGGACCGAACGGGCTGGCAAAACGACGACCATCCGCGTTGCGGCTGCACCGCCCGACAGCGGGCGTGAGCTGTTCCGGCCGCAACGTGCCACCGCGCCCGCCCAGCGCCTGACCGCCCGCTACGCCCGGTAGCCCGTCGCGCTGGTGGCCACCGCCACGATCCTCCGGCCGGACACTGTCCTCGCGCGAATCCGGATCCAGTGACCCTTGTGACCGGGCGCCCACGGCTCAAGGCCGAGCGCCTCGATACGCCGCAGCTCGGCCGGGTTCGTGATCTCCTCGGGGACGCCCTGGATGATCACGCTCCAGCCGACTCGGCCGACCGGATCGACGCCGTCGATCTCGAATACCGCCCTTACCGCGCAGAGCAGGGCGAACAACTTGGACCCGTGCCCAGAGCGGATCAGCACCGACTGCGATGGTTCGTCGAACACGTAGTTGACGGGCCTTATCACCGGGTCTGGCCGATGGGGCGAGTTGACCGCGATCCTGCCAAGAGTCCCCTCGGCGAGCAGCCGCAGACAGTTGGCTCGATCCAGCTCGAGCATCTCAGTCGCGGTACGCGGATCGGCCGCGACCGACGCATTCTCCGGCCGTGAACTCACCGTCTCGTTCACGCGACCAGCATACCTCCCTCGGTGCCGTGGATCAGCCGCACAAATGTGCGGGGGGCAACTCGAATTCGTGCTCGTCGCCGGGTGCGCTCGCGATGCTCAGCCCTCACCCGCCCATCGCCCTGGTCTGCACCCCGCCAATCCCGGGTCTCGGATCGCTCTCAGATCTAGACGAAGGCGATGGTGCACTCCGCGCCTGGCTGGCACGAATCGGCGCGACGCTTTGGGCGCTGGGCCGGCAACGCCCCGGCAGCCGATCGAGGCGTCTCGGCGCGCACGTCGGTGCTACCCATGTTCGACCTCCGGGACATACGTGCTTGTCGCTCAGGTCTGGTCTGTCTTGCCGGCCAGTAACTCGGCGTCGGCGCCGCCTTCGCAGTCCTGATCGACGCGTTCGCCGTCCGCGCACTGCTCGTACCCGCACTGATGGGGCTACTCGGCAGCGCGATCTGGTGGTCACCCCCTCCGCTGCGCCGCCTGCACGACCGATCGGGCCTAACCGAACCGAGCCCTGGCGCGAGGGATTCCTCACCGCCCTAAACACAAGTCGCGGTCGCTCACGAGCGGCCGGGGGTGCCGCCCATCGCGGCCCAGCATGCGGTGCCGCGGTGGCAGCGCTTGATCGCGGAGAGCTCGGAATGAAGCTGGGCTCGCTGGCGCCCGGTGAGCGTCCCGGCAGTGTTGTGCAGCTCGAAGGGATCTGATCTGAGGTTGTAGAACTCGCGCGAGACGCTGTTCTTTCGGTCGGCGTATTCGACGTAAAGGAAGTCTCTCGTCCGCAGCGCCTCGTACGTGTCTGGGTTTCCGCTTGCCGGCTCTTGGAAGTCCGGGGTGTCGGCGCTGGTAACGGGGCCTCGGTGTTCGACGAGGATTGCCTTGCGCCAGCCGGAGGGTTTCTGGCCTCGCAAGAGCGACAGCAGGCTGTGACCGTCGGCTGACATGGTTGTGCCTGCGATCGCCGCAAATGTCTTGGCGAGGTCGATGTTTTCGACCATCGCGTCGCTCGTTCTGCCGACCGGAACACGGGGCCCGTCGATGACCAGCGGGACGCGGATATCGGTGTTGAACGCGGTCAGCTTGCCTGGCATCAATCGGTACTCGCCGGTGTGGTATCCGTTGTCGGAGCTGAACACCAGGTAGGTGTTGTTCGCTAGACCATGCGCCGACAGCGCCGCCTCGATCTGGGCGATCATGTCATCGACCGCCTGGACGGACTGCGCGCGACGCCGGAACACGCTGTCGATCTGGGTCATTTGTGCCGGCGTGAGGCGTGGGTGCCCGGCGAGCCAGTCTGGGGGGTGCGTCGGCAGGACGTCGAAGTTCTGGGGCTGTGGCGCACGCAATCTGGGGAAGTTGTGCGCGTCGCGAGGTGCGGGCGTGTAGGGCTCGTGTGGCGCAAACGTGGCGAGTTCGAGAAAGAACGGCTTACCCGAGGCGGCGGACCGATCGATGAACCGCACGCCCCTGCGGGCGAGCACATCGGTCAGGTAATCCTGGCTTGCGTGCCCGTAGTAGTGCAGTCCCCCGTTCTCGTTGAGCCAGTAGTTGAACTCCGGATAGCCCCAGCCGGCCACGTCCCACTCCGACCATCCGGGCGGGACATACTTGTTCGTCACGCCGACAGATCGCGCGGTCTTCTCCAAGTAGCCGTTGAGGTATTTGCCCATCATTGCGGTCCGGTAACCGGCGCGCTGCAGCGCCACCGCGAACGTTCGACGTTCCTCGCCGCGGCGGTGGAACACGTTGAACCCCCCATCCGCGCCGACATTGTTAAACACACCGGTGTCATGGGGAAAGTCTCCGGTGAAGATCGACGCACGCGACGGGCAGCACAGCGAATCCGACACGAAGTAGTCGCGGAAGGTCACGCCGTTGCGCTCCATCGCCTGCACGTGCGGCATGAAGCGCAGCAGGTTCAACGACAGATCATCGGTCAGGACGAAGACGATGTTCGGCCGAGATCCGCTGGCCGACAGCGGCACGGCAGCCGGCCGGTGCGCAGCCGTCGTGCTCAAGATGACCACCACCACGCCCGCGACGACCACGAACGCCAACAACGGCACTAGCAGCTTGCCGCTCTGCGCTCTCATGGTTGAGGTGGATCGTGCATGGCTTTGAGCCACCCTCACACCACATGACCTCTACGGCATCGGCGAGATGTACCCACTCAGTGCAGTGGTTATCCGTATCTCACAGGCCTGTGGTCGAGCCGGATCTACTACCGCCGCTAAGCGTTCGGCGAGAGAGCTGTGGCGGCAGCGGTCGCGGTCGCTGCGCGCGGTGTCAGTACGAATCCGTCTCGGTCTGCTCGGGACTACCGATTACACACGAGCATCATCGGCGTATCTCCTGGATTTAGGATCGGAACTAAGAAGGGCGCCGAGAAGGAGGTAGCGATGCCATCACAGCAGACCACCGACGAGAAGCATTCGGATATCGGTCCGCTGCTTGGTACAGACGACGAGCAGCAGGTTCGCGCGCTGGCGGTCAAGCAGGTCGAACGAAAGCGTCGCTTCCGCGTGCACGCGGTCTCGTACGCCGTTGTGAGCATCCTGCTGATGATCGTTTGGGCGATCTCGGAGTACAACAATGCAGGCGGCTGGCCGACGAACGGGTTCAGCGAGAGCTCAAGCATCCCGCACGTCTGGAACATCTGGATCATCTATCCGGTCCTCGGCTTGGGCGTCGTCACCGCGATCGACGCGTGGAACACCTACGGCAAGAAGCCGATCAGCGACAGCGAGATCCGGCGGGAGATGGACCGCCTGACCAGCGGGCACCGACAGGCGTAAAGCCGATGAGCTCGGAGGATTCGTCCATACCCCCCGGGGAGACCGATCAGGCTCTCCTGCGTAACGGCGCATGATCGCAGCGGGACTTCCGGATGACAGCGGCGCCAAAGCAGCGCCATACCGCGTGACGAGACGGAGGCGCGTCGCGATCTGTGGCGGTGGGGTCGCCGCGATCGAGGCGCTGCTGGGATTGCGCGCGCTCCTCGGGGTCGCTCCCCATGTGGACCTGATCGCTCCCAACCGCCGTTTCGTGTACCAGCCGCTCGCGGTAGCGGAGCCGTTCGGCCTCGCGCACACGCGTCTGTTCGAACTCGCCGCGGTCGCCGCCGAGCACGGCGCGCAGCTGCACGTCGCGTCGCTGGAAGCCGTCGACCCCGACAGGAAACGTATTGCCCTCAGCCGCTCAGCCACGCTGTTGTACGACACGCTGATTGTCGCGGTCGGGGCGCGACGGCGCGCGTGGCTGCACGGCGCGCTGCCGTTCGCCGGAGCTGCTGATGTCTCGTCGTTTCGCGAGCTGCTCGCGCAGCTCGAGCGTGGAAAGCTCTCACGGGTCGCCTTCGCCGCGCCGGCCGGGGTCAGCTGGACGCTTCCGGCATACGAGCTGGCGCTGCTGACAGCGTCCTGGATCGCGGATCGGCATCTGACCGGCATCGAGCTCGCGATCATCACGGCAGAGGTAGAGCCGCTCGCCGTTTTCGGGCCCACAGCGAGCCGCGCGCTGCGAGACCTGCTCGCCGATCGGGGCATTCGCTTGCGCGTGAACGCGATCGCCGAATGCGTTGTCCCCGGCGCCCTGCGGCTTGCTTCGGGACAGGTGCTCGACGTTGATCAAGTGGTCGCACTCCCCCAGCTCGAGGGGCCACGTCTGCAAGGGCTTCCCGCGGATGACTCGGGCTTCATTCAGATCGACGACTACGCGCGAGTGATCGGACTTGACGATGTCTACGCCGCCGGCGACGGAACCACATTCCCGATCAAGCAGGGAGGCATCGCTACCCAGCAGGCCGATGCTGCGGTCGAGACGATCGCCGCGCGCCTCGGCGCTGGAGTCAGGCCATCAGCGTTCCGGCCGCTGCTGCGGGGAATGCTGCTGACGGGGATCGCCCCGACTTATCTCCGCGCGGACGTAACCGGCACAATGCCCGATCACAGCGAGCTCGCTGCCAACCCGCTCTGGTGGCCACCGACCAAGATTGCTGGACGCTATCTGGGCCCCTACCTCGCCGAAACCACGCGCCGCAGGGAGGGCAGCCCGCTCGAGGACAAGCCCATGACCAATGACGATCCGCGGGAGGTGCCGGCGGGCCACCGCGAAGCGCGTGAGCTCGCGCTGACCTTCGCGCTGTCCGATGCGAACGGCGAGGACTACCGCTCGGCGCTCAGATGGCTCGACGTGGTCGAGCAGCTAGACGGGGTCCTCCCCCCAGGCTATGCCGAGAGGCGCGCTGAGTGGCGCGGACGGGCGTGATCTCGGTTTCAGACCTGGTCGCTCCGCTCGGGGAACCCTCGACCGAACGCCGGTGCGTTCTAGTACACATGCGGATCCGGGATTTGCCCCGATAGGAGTGCGGGCTCTCCGCCTTGTCCCGCGGCCTCCGCAGCGTCATCGTTGGAAACGATTAGAGACCGGAAAGCGGAGGTCGTTATGTTCAGCAATGTGGTGTGGGCAACGGATGGTTCCGAGCACGCCGATAACGCGCTTGAATTTGCGGCCGAGCTGGCCGCAAGGGAAGGCGGGACGCTGCACGCGATCCACGTGGTCGAGAAGCTTGCGGGGCCGCGCGTGGGCGGCGAGAACGCGAGGATGGATGAGCCGCGAGTGACCAAGAAGGTCAACGAGCAGTTGGCCGAGGTCGCCAGCGAGCGCGGTATCAAGACAACCGTCCAGATCTCCCCGACGCCCGGGAACACGGCCAAGCGGATCGCCGACCTCGCGCACGACGCGAACGCCGATCTGATCGTGGTCGGGACCCGGGGCCATTCGGCGGTTGTGGGCGCGATCCTCGGCAGCGTGACCCAGCGCCTGCTCCACATGACCCACTGCCCCGTGCTCGCCGTCCCACCGAGGGATCGGCCCGGTGACGCGGGGGCGAACGCCGACAAGCTGACGGCTGTCGGGCGATGATCTGAGAAGGAGGATCTGATGAGCTCAACACCAACAATTGAGCCGCGCGATCGCTCCGGTGGCGAGCAGCTCCACGCGGTGATGATCGGCGATGTGATGCACCCGGGCATCGTCTCGTGCAGTCAGTCCGCGACCGCGACCGAGATCGCGCGCATGATGACCGGCTACAAGGTCCACGCCGTCGCGGTCATGGGCGTGTCGCGTGACGAACACGAGGATCCGTTGATCTGGGGAATCGTTTCCGACCTCGATCTGCTGGAGGCCGCGACCACGCCCGGCGCCATGGCGACCGCGGCGATGCTCGCCCGCCAGCCCGTGATTGCGATGCGCTCGACCATGTCCGTCCACGAGGCCGCACGGGCGATGGTCGAGAACCGGACGACCCACCTCGTCGTCGTGGACTCCGATCGCCGGGTTCCGCTGGGAATTGTCTCGACCCTCGACATCGCCGGGGTGCTGGCGCGGGAAGCGCCGTAGGCCGGACCGGAAGCGCTCGGAGCGCGATTGTGCCCAGGCGACCGTCGGCCGGCCGAGACTTGCCAGATCAGACTCCGAGAGAGCCTTGGGAGGGCTATACCCCCGACGAGCGCGCGCGGCTTCGTGAGGAGAACGCGCAGCTGCGCGCCCGGATCACCCGGATGCAAGCCATGCTGGAAGGGCTCGGTGCCGAGAACGAGCGGCTCAAGCAGGCCGGCGGCGGGAGCGTCGAGCGGGTCCAGCGCGTGCGATCGATGCTGCGCGAGCGCGGGTCTAGGAACCCGTGACGAGGACAATCCGTTTGTCTTCGACAGACAGGAGTGAAGTCCAGCCGATCGTGCTCTACGCCCAGCATCCGTCCTCGCTGCGCCACGACCCGTGCGCGCTGTCACCCGATCATCCCGACAGCCCCGCGCGGATCGAGGCGATCGAGGCGGCGATCGCGGGGTCGAGCCTGGACCCGATGGAGCGGATCGAGGCCCCGGCCGCCACACAGGCCGAGCTGCAGCTGGTTCACACGCCCGATCACATCGCCACGATCGAGTCGCTGTGCGCGTCCGGCGGCGGCCAGATCGACGATGACACGTTTGTCGGCCCGGCTTCCTTCCAAGCGGCTCTGCACGCCGCCGGCGGCGCGTGCACGATCGTGCGCGCGCTCGTCAGAGGCGACACGGCGACCGGCTTCAGCGCCCTGCGCCCGGCCGGCCATCACGCCGAGCCCGGCCGTGCGATGGGGTTCTGTCTGTTCAACAACATCGCCGTCGCGGCGGAGCTCGCGGTACGCGAATTGGGTGTCGAGCGCGTGATGATCATCGACTGGGATGTCCACCACTGCAACGGGACGGCTGAGATCTTCCGCCGGCGGCCAGACGTGCTGGTCGCGAGCATCCACCAGCAGGGCCTGTATCCCGGAACCGGCGCGTTGACCGACGGCGGCTCGGGTCCCGGGCGCGGTTTCACGATCAACGTCCCCGTGCCACGGTGGTCTGACGAGGAGGTGTGGCTCTCGGTGCTCGAGCACGTGATCGTTCCGATCGGGCTCGAGTACCGGCCCGGGCTCGTGCTCGTGTCGGCCGGGTTTGACGCGCATCGCGCCGACCCGCTCGCCGATTGCCTGCTTGAGGCCGATTCATTCGGCGCTATGACCTGCCTGGTGCGCGACCTGGCGGCCGAGCTGGAGGTGCCGCTCGGCGCGGTGCTCGAGGGGGGGTATGACCCGACCGCGCTTGCGCAGAGCGTCGTCGCAATGCTCGGCGCGTTACAGGGCCGTGGCGAGAGCGACTCGATTGCGCCCGATCAGATCGTCACGCCGCGCGTGGCCTCGCACCTCGGCCACGCCTGGGTGCTCTGACTAAGAACGCCGCTAAGCCGACGGCGCAGGATCGAGATGCGGAGTCAGGTAGCGGGCTGAGATCTTCGGCGGAACCTCGCTCGCGTCGATCGTCGTCATCTCGGAGTCGGCGCCGTGGCCGCCGGTCGGCCGTCCCCGCATCCGCCGCGGCGTGCCGCCAGTCAGCAGCACGCCCTCGACGACCGGTTCGAACGGTTCGGGCTCGGAGCCCGCACCGGCCAGTGCCGCGATCGACTGGGCGGCCGTGTCTGCGAGCTGGGCGGCGACTCCGCCCTGCTTGATCGGCGTGTCGGTTGCGTCGCCCGCGGCCCAGACGCGGTCGGTGTCCCGGACGCGGCCATACTCGTCAACCGGGATGAACCCGCCGCCGTCCTGTGGCAGCCCCCTTAGCGCCGGTCCACGGAGCGCCGGCATCGCCAGGATCCGGTCATATTCGAGCGTCCGGTCACCGGGATGGATGCGGACCGTCTTGGCCTTCGGCACCTCGCAGTAGGCAGAGGTGATGACGTCGATTCCTCGCTCGGCGAGCAGTCGTGAGAGCTCCAGGCTGGCCTCGCGGCCGAACAGCGACAGCGGCGAGTCCTCGGGGGTGAGAACCGTCACCTGGATCTCGGTCTGCATGTCCCAGGCGCGATCAGCGGTCATCAGCGCGAGCTCGTAGGCCGGCATCGGCCACGGCATCGGCGCGGGGATCACAATTGCCAACCGCTTGACGTAGCCCTCCTCGACGTCCTGGACCAGGCCTCGGAGCAGTTCATCCATCCGCGCGTCGTTGACCGTCGTCGCGTGGCTGAACGGTGCGTACAGGGACGTGCCGACGCACACGAGCAGCGCGTCATAGGCGATCTCGTCGCCGCTGGCTGTGGTGGCGACATGGCGACCGGGATCGACGGCGATCAGCGCCTCAAGGACCAGCTTGACGTCGGCCTGCTCGGCCAGCGGCGCGAGCGGATATGTATGGGCTCCCTCGCGAGAGAAGGGCTCAGCGACCGCCATCGGTCGGTACACGAACTCATCCGTTGGCGAGAGCAGCGTCACCGAGACATGGTCGCCCGCGAACTCACGCAGCGCGAAAGCACCCTCGAGCCCGGCTACGCCGCCCCCGGCGATCAGTACCTCGAAGGTGTGATTTCCCGGCCGGCCGTGAGCGGTCTCGTCAGTTGGGGTCATCGAGGTGCTCCGTTTCGTTTGGTCATTTGCGTTGCCGTGCTCGTCGATCCGCCGTCACCCGGCCACGATGTCGCGGCGGCCCAGGCACAGCGCGCCCGCCACCGCGCAGGCCACGCCGATCAGCACCATGACTGCGCCGGCGCCGGGTTTGAACGTTGCGTCTGGGACCAATCCGATGTGCTCAAAGGGTGACAGACGGACCAACCAGGATGGGGCTCCGAGCAGCGAACCGAACAGCTGCCATAGGAAGGCGGCCGTCACGGCCGCGTAGGCGATTGCGGCCCCGATTCTCGGCGCCAGCGCGTAGGCCGCTGCACCGACACCGAGGAACAACGTCGCCAACGTCACGCAGTTCACCGCCGCGAGCATCAGCCGTGGGAACGACACCGCGACGCCGACGATCGCCGCTCCGAGCCAGGCGAGCACGCCGGCTGCAAACGAGATGACAAGGATCCCGCCGACGGCTACCAGTAGCCGCTGAACAAGCCAGCGCCGCCGGCCAACCGGGAGCGCGAACACGGTCTCGAGCCGGCCGAGAAGCTCCTCGGTCCGCGCGGCGGCGATCTGCGAGCAGGCGAACAGGCTGACGGCCAGCACGAACAGCAGAAACGAGAATCCGAGGTAGCCCGACGGCGTGATGATCGAGCCCGCGCCCAGCTTCGCGAACTGCGCGCGCAGGCTGGCGGAGATCCCGGCCGATGAGATGCTGCGCGAGATCACGCCGACGATCAGTGCAAAACAACCGACCCCGATCAGCCACGCGGCGATGCTCGAGAGCTCCTCCCGGACCGCCTGCGCGCCGGGCGAGGAGAGCAGCCCGAGCCGCGGATCGCGCGAGTCGGTGGACTGCATCAGCCCGGTGCCGACGTCGCGCTCGCGCGCGAGCCGCAGCGCACCGACGACCAACGCCACGGTCACGAGCAGCGGCAGGATCAGGACCCACGGCCGCGCCCCCGCGAACGGCCGGATCTCCTCCGCCCAGCCAAGTGGTGACAGCCATCGCAGCCACCCGGCACCGCTGACCGTATCGGCGACCACCCGGATCAGGAACGTGAACGCCAGGACCCCGAGCGACAGCTCGATCGCACGGCGCCTGGTCGCGGCGAGTTGACTGGCGAGCGCGCCGACGCCGACGAACACCGGTGCCACCGAGATCACCGCGGCCGCAAGCGCGAGCGATCCGCCCCCGGCGAGGCCGGCGGCCAGCAGCGCCAGAAACAGAAACGCCCACAGCACGGTGGCGCTCGCCGTGATCGCGCACAGCGCGGCGCCGTCCCGCGCCCGGCGGGCGACCGGCAGCGCCAGCAAGGTCTCGCTCCGTCCTGAGTCCTCTTCGCCGCGCAGCGCGGCGACCGCCGCAAGCGAGCCCCACACGGCCGCGAACACCGTGAGGATCCCCCCGACTCGCCAGGCGGTGTAGCCGCCGACCGTGAGCAGATCGTGGGGGACCCCGTAGAAGAGTCTGATCGCCTTGTTGTCGCCGAAGCTGCGCGCGAACGCGAGCCGCTGTGACTGATGCGGATACTCATGGCGGTAGCTGACCGGCTGGATGTAGGCGACGAACGCGAACAGCAACGCGAACACGATCGTGCGCCGGCGGCCGTCCGCGAACGCCCGGCGGGCCAGAGGCGTGGCGGGGCCGGAGCTGATGCCGCCGGTGCGGCTGTGAGCGCGGCCGATTGAGGATGCGTCGCTAGCTACCGTCATCGGTCGACGGCCGCCGGTAGTGATGCACGAAGATCTCCTCCAGCGATGGTTCGCGGCTCGTCATCGTCGCGATCGAGGCGCCCGCGAGAGCATCGATCAGCGGCCCGATCCTGCCGGTCACCTCGTAGCGGACCGAGTGCGGGCCGGTGACCGAGGCGGTGACCCCGTCGAGTTCCGGAAGTTGCGGAATCGCGGATTCGAAGCTGACCTCCACGGTGGTCGCGCTCAGGTGGCGAAGCTCGTCCAGCGTTCCCTCGTCAACGAGCTTCCCGGCCCGGAGGATGCCGACCCTGTCACAGAGCGCCTCGACCTCGCTGAGGATGTGTGATGAGAGAAAGATGCTCTGGCCGCGGTCTCGAGCCTCGGTCACCGAGTCGCGGAACACGACCTCCATCAGCGGGTCCAGGCCGCTGGTCGGCTCGTCGAGCAGCAGCAGGTCGGCACGGGTCGCCAGCGCGGCGATCAGCTGGATCTTCTGGCGGTTGCCCTTCGACAGTGCGCGCACCCGCTTGCGGGTGTCGAGCTCGAAGCGGTCGATGAGCTCGTCCCGGTAGGCGACGTCAGTGCCGCCGTGCAGCGAGCCGAGCAGCTCGAAGGTCTCGCCACCGGTCAGCGACGGCCACAAGGCAGGCTCTCCCGGTACATAGGCCACCCGCTGGTGTGCCTGAACGGGTTGCGACCACGAGTCAAGACCGAACAGCTCGGCGCAGCCCGACGTCGGGCGGTGCAGGCCGAGCAGCAGTCGGACGGTGGTCGTCTTGCCAGCGCCGTTGGGCCCGAGGAATCCGTACACCTCACCCGGTGCGACGGTCAGGTCGAGGCCGTCGAGCGCCAGCGTCGAGCCATAGCGCTTGGTCAGCACATGGGTCGCGATCGCGGCCGTTGCTGCCGGGGCTTGCGACGTGGATGCCATCGACTGGAAGCTAGGTCTCGCAGTGGGGGTACGCCATCCGCGATTGTTACGTACCGGCGTCGGCAGAACACCGTCGGTGCATCAGTACTCCTGAGTCGATTGAGCCGGGTGCTCTGCCGATGGATGTGAGCGTGGCAGGCGCAATGCTGTCGACATGTTCGATCCAAGCTCACACGCTCTAGACAAGATCCGAGTAGGTGACTGCATGCACGCCGGTATGTTCAGCTGCGACCCGGAGACGCCACTCGAGGCTGTCGCCGGGATGATGGCCGAGCACCGCATCCATGCGCTTATCGTCAGGGATCAGAACGGCAAGCCGGCAGAGATCGTTTCCGACACCGACGTGATCGCTGCCGCCGCGTGCGCCGACATCTTCTGCGCCAAGGACGTCGCGGCGACGGAAGCGCTGACTACTTCGACCGACGTCTCGCTGCGCGAGGCGTCGCGCCTGATGGCCGAGCACGGCGTCTCGCATCTGATCGTCCGCGACAATGCCAGTGGCCAGGCTGTCGGAGTGCTCTCCACAACTGACATCCTTGCGGTTTACCCGTTGATCGGACTGGCCGACAACTCAGCCTGAAGCCAGGCCTGCCCGGCAGGCGACAACAAACAAGACGATGATCCTGATCTGTTACGACGGCTCGGACGACTCCAAGGCGGCACTCGCCCGCAGCGCTGGGCTCGACGCCAAGCCGCGGATCGCTCCCGGAGCGGAACCGTGTCGCATTCGATCCTGGCCACCGCCGATCGCGCCAACGCGAGCGCGATCGTGCGCGGGTCAAGAGGGCTGACTGGGGTCACTGCTGCCGGGAAGCGTCTCGCATGCGGTTGTCCAGTCGGCCGACCGGGCGGTCTTGGTGGAGCCCTCGCCGAAGGTCGCCGCCAAGCGCAACGAGAGGCTGTGCTCGCACAAAACGTCCGGCGAGTAGGCCGGGCCGGCGGGAAGCCGCAGCCATAATCGTCAGCACTTTGCACGGTTTCGCGCGTTAGCTTGTGCGGGTGCGACATCGTGCGCGACCCCGTATGGTCACCCGATGGGCTCGGCGAGCGACTCCGAGAATCACGGTTTGGCGTCAGACGATGAACATCCGCAAGTTTCGCGAGACGCCCGTCGGTTCGTCGTCCTGACAAGGTCCGAGTGTCTGAGGCATCTGCGCGAGACGGAGCTGGGCCGGGTCGTGCTGATCAGCGCCGCCCAGACGCCAATCATCCGGCCGGTCAACTACCGGTTCGACGTGGCGTCACAGTCGGTCGTATTCCGCACCGGAGCCGGATCCAAGTTCCACGCGCTGGCCCGTAGCTCGAGGGCGCTGTTCGAGATCGACTCGATGGATCCCGAGACGCGCACGGCCTGGAGCGTGATCATCAGCGGCGCGACCGAGGTCGTCACGCGGCCGGCCGAGATCCGCCGCTTGAGCGAGCTCGGGATCGAGCTGTGGGCGCCGGGCGAGCGTCCCCACTGGGTCAGGGTCCGTGCCCGGACGGTGACCGGCAGAGCCATCGTGGTAACGGAAGCGGACGAGGGCGACTTCGAGGAGAGCGAAGCATCGGAACCCTAGCGCTGATCGGCCTGTGCGGATTGGCCGGTCTGCTGCTCTCCTACGCGACGGCAGGCTGGATCCCGGCCGTCGCGGCCGAGATCGCCGCCGGGGCGGTGGTTGGCAAGACGGGCTTCAACGTCCTCCACGCCGGCAGCCCGACGCTCATCTTCTTCAGCGAGGTGGGATTCGCGATGCTGATGTTCAGCGCCGGGATGAACGTCCCGCTGTCGAACACGAGGCTGCGCAACTCGCTGCCGCGTGGCGCCAAGGCCGCTGCGATCGCCGCCGGGCTCGCGATCCCGGCGCGGAATCCTGATCACGGTCGTCCCGGGCGTCGGGCACCCGGCCGTCTACGCGGTCCTGATCGCCTCGAGCTCGGCCGCGATCGTCGTCCCGATCGTCGAGGAGCGGCGACTCAGTGGCGAGCCGATCCTGGCGCTGATCACGCAGGTCACGCTGGCGGACATCTTCTCGACGCTGGCGATCCCGTTCGTGCTGCGCCCCGGCCGCGCCCTCCACACGGTGATCGGAACGGCGGCGACCGCGGCCTGCGTCGTGATCGTGTTCCTGATCAGCCGTGCTCTTCGCTCCCGCTCGGAGCGTGCAGGCGTTGCGGAAGGAGAGCAAGCGTCGCCACTGGGCGATCGACCTGCGGGTGGCACTGGTCGCGCTGTTCGCGCTCGCGTGGGTGGCCCAGAGCACCGGAACCAGCATCCTGATCGCCGGCTTCGGCGCCGGGTTGATGGTCGCCGCGATCGGGGGCCCGAAGCGGCTCTCAACTGAGGTGCTGGGGATCGCCGGAGGATTCTTCATCCCGCTGTTCTTCGTCGTTCTCGGCGCGAGCATTCAGCTGCGCGCGGTGGCCTCGCATCCATCGATCCTGCTGCTGACGGTCCTGCTGGTCGCGCTGGCGCTGGCCGTCCATGTGATCGCGAGCCGACTGACGGGGCAGCCGGTCGCGGCCGGCGTGCTCGCGAGCGCCCAGCTCGGGGTGCCGAGCGCGATCGTCGCGCTCGGCCTGACCGAGCACGTCCTGAGCGCCAACGAGGCGGGGGCGATCATCACCGCGGCGATGGCGACGGTGATTATCAGCGGCGCCGCGTCGTCGGTGCTCGCCCGCGCAGAACCCGAGCCGCTCGCGGAGGGCCCTCCGTTGAGCGCGGGGTCGGCCGCGCGTCATACGTAGGTGGGGCGGCTTATTCGGTGGAGCCCCCTCGATCTAGACGCGCGTCGCGATCAGCCGCCCCTGCGAGACCTTGCCCTCGTGCGCGAGTTGCTGGATGAACATCATCTCGCCGCCCAGCGTCTGCATCAGCTCCATGTCGAACCCGATCAGCTTCAGCGCGTCGTAGGTCAGCTGCATGTTGAGCATGTTGAGGTAGAGGTCAACATGTGACGGGAAGCGCCCGGTGTCCTCGGCGCTGCGCACCTGGCAGCCGGACTCCTCGAGCAGCGTTCGATACTCGCCGACCTCGAGCACGTTCGGGAACTTCATGAACCGGAGATACCGCTCGGCCTCCTCGTCGCTCATCGGCTCGGGGCCTGCGAGCCAGTCGGTGAACGCGATCGTCCCGCCCGGCCTCACGATCCGCGCCGCCTCGCCGACCAGCGCCCGCTTGTCGGCGACGTAGCACCAGGCATCCTCGCCCCAGACGAAATCAACGCTCGAGTCGGGCAGCCCCGTGTCGGTCGCGTCAGCGACTACGAACTCGATCTGGTCCGCGAGCCCCTCGCCCTCCGTGCGCGCGCGACCGCGCTCGACGATCCGCTCGGTCACGTCGACTCCCGTCATGTGGCCAACGCCGCAGAAGCGAACCAGGAACCGCATCCCGGCGCCGTTGCAGCAGCACAGGTCGGCCCCCTCGCTGCCCTGCGCGATGCCAGCCCGCTCGGCCAGATCCGTCGACGCGCTCATCCCGCCGATGTGGATCTGCTCGCCCATCACCAACTCCCACAGATCGCCCTCGGCGCCGTCGTATACGGCCTGGACGTCCGCCAAACCGATCCCCGCGGTCTCCTGCATGCCAGTCCCCTCCTAACTAGATGGCAGCACCCCCTTCGGATCCTCCGCCGCCAGCGGATCGATGTCAAGCTCGGCGGGAAGTTCGTCGAGCGGGAAGCGAGCGCCGCCCCGGACCCTGACGCGGACCGTCTCCCCGACCCGCGGCGCGGGCAGCGGCGCGACCGTGTAGAGGCGGCCGCCATCGAGCTCGAGCTCGAGTCGCACCCCGTCCTCGAGCGGGATCGCTCGCGTCACGGTCGCGGTCAGCGGGCCGCCGGCGTCGAGTGCGACGTGCGCCGGCCGCGTCAGCAGCGCCTCATCGCGCTGCGCCAGCCAGCCGTCGAACCCCAGGAAGCGGGCGACGGTCACGCTCGGCGGGCGCTCGAGCAGCTCTCGCGGCGGCCCGGCGGCGACCAACTCGCCGTCGATCAGGATCAGCAGACGGTCGGCCAGCGCCCACGCCTCGGCCCGGTCGTGGACGACCACGAGCGTCGCTCTGGTGTCGGACCGCAGGGCGGAGACGGCGTCCTCGAGCAGGTTCGCGCGGGTCTCGGCGTCGAGGCCGGCGAACGGCTCGTCGAGCAGCAGGATGTCGGGTGCGACCGCCAGCGCTCGCGCAAGGTGAACGCGTCGCCGCTCGCCGCCCGACAGGGTGGCGGCGCGACGTTGCGCGAGATGGCCGGCGCCCATCGCGTCCAGCGCGCCACGCGCGCGGGCCGCCCGCTCCGGTCGTGGAACCCCCCACCAGGCGAGCGCCAGCGTGACGTTCGCCAGCACGCGTGCGGCGCGCCAGGTCGGGCGCCTGCAAGCGCGACCGCGACCCGGCCTCGCGCTCGATCACGTCCGCTCGCGAGCGGTAGCGCACCGCCGAGCGCGTCGAGCAGCGTGCTCTTGCCGGCGCCGTTGGGTCCGAGCAGCGCGACCATCTCGCCGCGGCGCAGCTCGACGCTGACGTCGCGAACGACGTCGCGCTTGCCGCGCGCTACCGTCAGGTGCTCGCAGCGCAGCAGCACCGCGCCGGTGTCCGGCGGGTCGGTCACGCCGGGGACCAGAACCGCAGACGGAGCCCGTCGCCCTGATGCTGGAGCAGCGCGAGGCCGCCCATCAGGATCAGGATCAGGCCGATCAGGACGATCGCGATCGCGACCGCATCGGCGTAGTAGCCGCCGTTGACCTCGTACAGCGTCGCGCTCGCGAGCGTCTGGTCGTAGCCGTAGATGTTGCCGCCGACGATCGCGATCGCGGCGACCTCGGACAGCGAGGTCCCGAGCGCCGCGATCACCGCGGCGATCACGCCGATCCGCGCCTCGCGCAGCGCGAGCGTCCACAGCTGAAGCCGTCCGGCGCCGAGCGAGCGCGCCTGGGCGAGCAAGTCCGGACGGGAGCCCCTGCACGGCGGCCGCGGTCAGCGCGACGACGATACGGCAGCGCGAGGATCGTCTGCGCGATGAACACGGCCCGCCTGGTCCAGATCAGGTGCAGCGAGCCGAGCGGCGCCTGTGGCATGAAGAGGACGAACAGGAACGACGCCGACGAGCACCGGCGGCAGCGCGAGGCTCACGTTCGCGATCGCCCGCAGCGACGTGCCGCCCGCGGAACCGCCCGAGGCCGATCGCGAGCCCGATCGGCAGCCCGATCACGGTCGCGATCAGCGGTCGCGACCGACCGCCACCTGGAGCGTGAAGCCGATGATGCTGAACAGGTCGGGTTGCCGTGCAGGATCATCGGCACCGCGTCCTTGAGCTCGTCCCAGATCAGGTGCATCTCAGCTCGCCGTCCGGAAGCGCAGCTGGATTCCACTCGTGCGCTGCTGGATCACGGTCAGCAGTCCCGATCAGGACCACGATCAGCGCGCCAGCAGCACGATCGCGATCGCGGTCGCGTACGGGTCGTGCGAGGTGTAGTTGAACTGCTCGAGCAGCGCGCTCGCGAGCGTCTCGTCGTGGCCCTGGAAGTTGCCGCCGACGATCACGACCGCGCCGACCTCCGAGATCGTCGCCGCCGAGCGCCGCGATCACCGCCGCGATCACGCCGATCTTCGCCTCGCGCAGCGCCAGCACCGAGAGCTGGAGGCGCCCGGCGCCGAGCGCGCGGGCCTGGTTGAGCAGGCCCGGCGGCGAGCCCCTGGATCGCCGCCGGCGGTCAGCGCGACGATGTACGGCAGCGCGAGGATGCGTCTGCGCGATGTAGACGGCGCGCAGCGTGAACTCGATCCGCAGCGAGCCGAACGCTCCCTGCGGGCAGCAGGAGCAGCAGCACGCCGATCCCGACGACCACCGGCGGCAGCGCGAGGCTGGCGTTGGCGAGGATCTGCAGCGCGCGCCGGCCGCGGAAGCGGCCGAGCCCGAGCGCGAGCCCGATCGGCAGCCCGATCACGAGCGCGGCCGAGGTCGAGATCGAGCGCGACCCGGATCGTCACCCAGAGCAGGCTCATGATGTACGGGTCCCCGTGCACGATCAGCGGGATCGCACCGGTCAGCTGATGCCACAGAGTACGACATTCAGTGGTTGTGCTTGTGCGGACGCCTGCTGCACGTAGACGAGCTGTCCGTTGGCGAGCCGGTAGACGACGCCGGCCTGGGTGCCGCGGCCGATCGTCCGCGCGCCGGGCTTGGGCAGCGGCGCGACCGTCTGACCGGGCTTGACGTAGATCGACTTTGCCTGGTTGGCGCGCAGGCCGTGGTTGGTGATCGTGCCCGCGAGGTGCAGCGACGAGAGCGCCGCGAGCAGGAACGCGACCGACAGCACGATCCCCAGGTCGAACAGGTTGACGAGGCCGTCGAGCGGGTCGCCGGCGCGGTCCTCGCGGTTGCGGGCTCGAGGGGTGACGGAGATCATCTGGCGAGATCGGTCACGGCGTCTGGGTCACGGGAGCGGCGGCGATCGTGGTCGGGGCGATGACGCCCGCGGCGGGACGCGGATCGCTGATCACGGCCGCGACGTACTCGAGGTCGGACAGGTCCTGACCGTACATCCGGTCGCGCGACAGCGACAGCGCGAACGCGACCGCGCCGATCAGCAGCCCGACGACGGTGACGCTGAACGCGACCCGCAGGTCGTGGCTGAGCTGCGCGGTGTTGCCGTTGGCGAGCCCGGTCAGCGCCGGGGAGAGCGGGATCAGCGTTCCCATCAGCCCGAGCGCCGGACCGGCGCGGACGAGCAGCCGGGTGCGCGACGAGGCGACGCTGGGAGTCGAAGTCGAAGTCGGCGAGCGCCTTGTTGAGCTGGTGCTCGCCTCCGGCTGTGCCCGCGTGCTCGACGATGAACGCGAGCGTCGAGGCCATCGCCGGGCTGCGCGCGAGCCCTGCCACGGCCGCGCTCGCGCCCGGCCGATCGCCGGCGAGCAGCGCGCTGCGAGCCGCTCGGCGCCGCGCTCGAGCGTCCGCGAAGCGCCGGCGCCGGCGGCCGATCAGCTCGATCAGGAAGCTCCCGAGCTCGAAGATCACCAGCGCCAGCGCCAGCAGCGCGAGGATCAGGACCGGGCACCTGGAGCGCGCTCGCGACGTGGAAGATCACCTCGTCGATGCCGTTGCTGCTCAGGGCGAAGATCGGGAGCACGTCAGTGGCGAGGGTACGAGTTGCGGTCAGCTGCCGAGGCGCAGCGGCCGCCAGCGGCGCCGCCCAGCGCAGCTCGCGTCCGGCGCCGAGTCCCAGCAGCAGCAGGACGGCGAGGCTCGCGCCGAGCGCCGGCAAGGCGAGGTGGTGGTCGGCGTGCGGATCGCCGGCGCGGTGGCCGGCGGCGCCGCAACGACGTGGACGAGCGAGCTAGCGCCGGGCGCCAGCGGCGAGACGTCGCTGATCAGCAGGCCGTCGACCGGCCTCGCCAGGGGGTTCGGGCTCGAGCCCGATGGCGGGCGCCCGGCGTTGGGCTTGGCGCCGTGGCCCTGCGCACGGGCGTGTGAAGCTCCGCGGGGCGGAGCCTGCGCGCCGCCCGGGCCAGCGCCGGTCGCCGTCGGCGACTGGGCGTCCTCGTCGGCGAGGACGGCGTATCGTTCCGGTCGCCGGAGTCCGCGCCGTCGGCGTGGCTGCGCCCGAGCCGCCGGAGCCGACTGACCCGTTGGCGCCCGACGCCGGACCCGGAGCCGTGGCCGCCGCTCGCGGTGCCCGGTGTGGACTGGGTGTGGTTGCCCCGCCGGCCACCGGGCGTGTGGCCGGAGCTGTGTGTCGGCCCGTGTCGAGGGACCCTTGGGGTTCGCGGATGGCGTGGGGTGCCGGCCGAGGTGACCGTGATCGGGATCGTCGCTGCCACCGCCGCCACCAGCGGCGTCAGTCACCTGGAGCGTGACCTGGTACTGCCCGCCGGCGGCGAACTTGACCTGTGGGCTCGGCGCCGTGGAATCCGGCGCCCCACCGCCGAAGTTCCAGCCGTACGCGAGCCCGGGTTGGGTTTGGGGGTGACACAGTCGCGGTGAATGTGACCGTGCACCGGCGGCGACCGTGGTCGGCGACGCGGTGGCGGTGACCGCCAGGTGCGGGCCCTCGAACACGTCGATGCTGGATCGGCTGCGCCTGTCCGTTGACCTGCACCTCGTCGTCGAAGTTGCAGGTCGGGCTCGCCGCCGGGGCTGCCGCGCGACGGCCGGTCGTACTGGATCACCGAGCCGACGTCTTCGATCACTGGCGTTTCCGCCGTAGTCGGCGAAGTCACTCGGGGTTGCGAGATCGGCGGCGGTCAGCTGCGAGTTGGGCCCGACCTCCGGGGAGCCGTTGGCGTCGATCACGGTGACGTCCGTCACCGCCCCGAGCGGGATCGGAGTCTGCAGACAGCCGAGGATCGTTCCCAACCCCCAGGTCCCGGTCTGCGGGCCATTGCGGGGGAGCTGTACCGGGACGGTGCCCTGGTGGCCGAGTTCGTTCATGCTCGTGCCCGGGTACTGCGGGCAGCGCTGCGAGTTGGCCTGCAGCGCTGCGAGCGAGACCGAGTCCGTCGTCGGACTCTTGCCCGCTGCGTACACCGTCGCGACCACGATGGAGCTCGAGCCGTCGGCGAGCGCCGCCGAGTGTCCGAGCAGGCAGACGGCGAAGATGGCCGACTAACGCCAACCGCCGCGCCGAGGTGAACCCGGCGCGGCGGCTGGAAGGCCGGCGCTTGGCGCGCAGGCGGGTCAGCGTGTGACGCACTTCCCTACTGCGAGTTGACCGTCCTCAGCTTCGAGAAGCCGGACGGCTTACCCTTCGGGGTGTACTGGAGCTCGAGCACCCAACGGGTTCCACGCTTGAGCTTCGCGTGCAGCGTGACCTCGGTCTTGCCGCGCTTGACGGTGGCGGTCGTCAGCGTCTTGAACTTTGCCGACGAACCGGCGGCGGTGTTCAGCGCGAGCAGCTTGACCTTGGACCCGGCCGCACCCTTCGGCTTGACCGTGCCGTTCACGGTCAGCTTGCCGAAGCTGACCTTCGCCGAGCGCAGCGTGACCTTCGCGCCTGGCTTCTTGGCGACCTTGAGGGTCATGACGCGCGATGTGGTGGCGACGACGGTCTTGGGATCCGCGAACGTGACCTTGATCTGCCACTTGCTTGGCGGCGAGCGCCGACCGCGATGGCGAAGTTGCCATCGGAGGCGCCGAGCCGTCGGTGGCGACCTTCTTGAAGCCGTGCTTGGAGCCCGCGGCGCGCGCGAGCACGGTCACGGTGCCCTTGACGTGTCCGGTGCCCGGCGCGACCGAGCCGACCAGCAGCGCCTTGCCGCCCTGGGATTTGACCGAGAGCTTGGTGAGCGCGCTGTGGACGGTGACGTTGCACGGCGGTCGGTCGCCGCGGGCGACAGGAGTCACCGTAGACCGGGTTCAGCGTCGGGATCTCGATCTTCGAGATCTCGCCGGTCGACACGTTGTAGGAGCCGGTCGCGGTCGGCGTGAACTTGATGCTGTAGGCGCCGGTCGAGTTGGTCTTGCCGCTCGCCACCGGCACCGGTACGCCGCCGACGATCTGGTTGACGTCACCGTCTCGCCGATCGAGCACCGGGTAACCGGGCTCAGCGTTGATGAGCGTGGCCCGTCGACCGTCACCGGCTTACCGCCCGGGTAGTTGGACGGGATGCCCGACGCCGTGAGGTTCGGCGAGGCGTCGGCCTTGAACGGCGGGCCACCCGGATCGGCGGTCGGCAGGTAGTTCTTCAGCTGCGACTGGAACGACGGCGAGGTGAGGAAGCTTGACGAAGTCCTGCGCGGCCGTCAGGTTGACCGTCTCGCCCGGCTTCGACGGGTTGATGATGTAGACGTGGAAGTAGTTGATCAGCTCGTTGGCGCCACCGGGCGCCGACGCGCTGTTATCGCGGGTGACGATCTTCAGGTTCGGGATCGTCCCGGCCGGGTCGGTCCCGGAGTGCAGGTAGTCGAACGTGCCGCGGTCGGTGAGGACGTAGCACGTGTTCGCACCGCTCGGTGCCGTCCGTGCAGGCGTTGGTCGCGATCACGTTCGCGGCCTGGTTGGCGCCGAGTTGACGAAGTACCAGGAGGGCGCGTGGGTCCCGTTGACCGTGCCGCTGTCCGGGCACGGCTGACCCGACGTGGACTGGACGGTCGACTTGATCGGCGACATGCCACCGCCGTCGGCGGCGCTCACGTTGCAGAGCACGAGGCTCGCGGGCTTGCAGCCCGGAGCTGTTCAGCAGCGCCCAGAGCGCGTGCTCCTCGACGGTCGTGCCGGACGCGGTGGTCGTGCCGCCGCGGGTGATGAACGTGATCTTGCCCGCGCCGCGCCGGCGGTCGCGATGTCGGCGAACGCCTGTGCGATGTTGTTGGCGCGCGTTTGCTGCCCACGCCCGCGGGATCGCCGTTCGGTCCGGCGAGCACGAAGTCGTTGGTGAAGATCGCGTTGCCGTACTGGTTGTTGTACGAGAAGCCGTTGCGCGACGAACTGGTTCTCGAGCGAGGCGGCGTGCACGATCAGCGCACTCGGCCCGCCGGTGCCGTTCTCGGCGTTCTGAATCGCGGCTGCCGGTCGCCGAGCCGACGTACTTGAACGTGATACTGCGGGAACGACCGCTTGAACTGCGGCATGATCACGTTCGGGACCAGGCCCGAGTCGCTGACGTCGCTGGTGCCGACGACCGTCAGGGTCGACGAGGTGTCGGCGTTCGCGGCGGCGGGGGCTATCAGGGCGAGGCTCAGGACGGCAGCGACGGCGAGCGCAGCTGCACGGGGGCGAAGGAGGAGGTCAAGCATGGCGCGGCAGTCTAGCTACCTGTGCAACACATAGGCAATTGAGCTACCGAAGACTTGCGCAGACTGCGCAAGTCTCATGCCCTGCGCGGCGCTCGTTTCAGTCCAGCTGTGCCGGGAGCCCGAAGCGCCCGAACACCGCGCCGACCTTGCCCTCGTCGACGGGCTCGTCGGGATAGCGCTCGAACACCTCCCGGGCCTTCGGCTCGGCCGAGCGCGCGATGAACGCGACCACGTCGCTGACAAGCTCGCCGCGGAAGGTCAGCACGTTGAGCGCGAACGGGCGGAAGCGCTGCTCACCGTCATTCCAGGCGTAGAAGCCGATCGCGATCTGGCCGTTTGCCTGGGCCGGGAGCGAGCGCCAGCGCCAGGCGCCTGACATCGGCCAGCCGGCTGCCCATTGGGCGATCGCGTCACGGCCCCGATACCAACTCGAGAGCGGTGGCATCGCGAACGTCGCGTCCTCGGTCAGCATCGCCGCGAATGTCCCGACGTCGTTGGACTCCCACGCATCGACGTATCGCGTGACGATGTCCTTGAGCGCGTCGTCGCCGAGCGTCCGCAGCGTCGCCTGCTGGCTGCGGTCTGGCACGCGCTCCTGCACCGAGGCTCGCGCGCGCTGCAGCGCGCTGTTGACCGAGGCGACCGTCGTCTCGACCGCCTGTGCGACCTCCTTGGCCGAGAAGCCGAGCACCTCGCGCAGGATCAGGACTGCGCGCTGGTTGGCGGGGAGGTGCTGAAGCGCGGCGATGAACGCCAGCTCGACGCTTTCACGCCGCTCGTAGGTGGCCTCCGGTCCGGCGAGGCCATCGTCGAGCCCGAGCATCTCGTCCGGATACGGCTCGATCCAGACCGACTCGACGATCGGCTCGCCGGGGGCCGTGTGTGGATCGGTAGCCGGCCCGTAGTCGATCGGCAGCACCCGCTTCGGGCGCCGGGCGATGGCGTTCAGGCACGTGTTGGTCGCAATCGTGTACAGCCATGAGCGCAGCGAGCTACGTCCTTCAAACCGCGCCAGCCCGCGCCAGGCACGCAGCAGCACCTCCTGCATCGCGTCCTCGGCGTCATGCACCGAGCCCAGCATCCGGTAGCAGTGGGCGTGCAGCTCGCCGCGGTAGCTCTCGATCAGCTGCGAGAACGCGTGCTCGTCACCGGCGCGAGCCGCCTCCAGCAGCTGCCGCTCCTGCGGCGGTGCGGGTGTCGATGAGGGCGACATCCTCTTCGAGCTTAGACAGTCCCGGCGCAGCAAACTCATCGCGACCGATGAGTTTTCGCTCACGCGCTGGTCTACCTCCAGACGAGTGCCTCCACGCCCCTCCTATCCGGTGGTCCATCTTGAGCTGCACACCGACGATTTCGTCGGCGCTCGTGAGTTCTACGGCGACCTCTGTCACTGGCGCCAGGAGGAGGTTCGGTCGGGCTCGGCGTCCTACCTGGCCCTCGAGCTCGGCGGCGGGCTCGGCGGCGGGATCGTCGAGTGCCCGATCCGGCGGCCGATCTGGCTGCCGTACGTCGAGGTGCCACAGGTCGAGTGCGCGACCGACCACGCGCGCACGTGCGGCGCCGCCGTGCTGCTCGAGCCCCGCGAGGGGCCGGCCGGGTGGCGGAGCGTCGTCAGCACGCCGGCCGGCGGCGAGCTCGCGTTCTGGCAGCCGAAGCGGTAAGGGCCGCCTTTATGCCGGGACGTCGGCGAGGGTCTGCCGGCGGCGGCTCCGCGCCCGGCGGTCTGGCGCGGCGCTGGTCCTCAGCAGGGTTGCGCTCAGCACCGCCGCCAGGAGCGCGAACGCGGCGCCGATCAGATAGGCCAGGTGATAACCGCCGAGTAGCGCCGCGACATGGGTCTCGCCCGCGCCGAGCAGATGAGTGGTGCGCGATGCTGCGGCGCTCGCCAGCGCCGCCAGCCCGACCGCGCCGCCCATCATGAACGAGGTGTTGACGATCCCCGAGGCAAGGCCGGAGTCGCGCTGGTCGACGTCACCCATCGCAGCGAGCAGCACCGGGTTGAAGGCCAGGCCGGCGCCGAGGCCGAGCAGGATCATGCTCGGCAGCACGTTGACGGCGAAGCTGCCGACGACCGGCGAGCGGGCGAACAGCGCCAGGCCGACGGACGCGAGCCCGAGACCGATCGACAGCGGCGTCTTGATCCCGAACCTGGTCACGATCCTGGCCGAGAGGCCGAGTGAGAAGGCGCCCATGATCAGGTTGGCCGGCAGGAATGCCAGCCCGACGCGCAGCGGGCTGTAGCCGAGCACGAGCTGCAGATACAGCGCCGAGAGGAAGAACCACGCGAACATCGCGCCGGCCCACAACACGCCGACGCCGTTCGCGGTCGCGAGATTGCGCAGCCTCAACAGGCCCAGCGGGACCAGCGGCGAATTGCTCCGCGACTCGACCATGACGAACGCGGCCAGCAGCGCGACCGTGACGAGCCCGAGGGTGATCGTCTGACCCGACAGCCAGCCGGCCTGGTTGCCGTTGACGATCGCGTAGACGGCGAGCATCAGCGCCGCGGTGACGAGCACCGCACCGGCGATGTCGATCCGCCGGTCGCGCTCAGCGCCTCGGCCGGCGGGCAGCAGGCGCAGCGAGAGGAAACAGACGGCGACGCCGATCGGGACGTTGACGAGGAAGATCCAGTGCCAGTCGAGCAGGCTCGTCAACACGCCGCCGAGCAGCACGCCGATGCTCCCGCCACCGGCCGCGACGAACCCGAACACACCCATCGCCTTGGCACGTTCGGCTGGCTCGATGAACAGCGACACGATCATCGACAGCGCGACCGCGGATCCGACCGCACCCCCGAAGCCCTGCACGGCGCGCGCCGCGATCAGCATGCTCTGGCTCGATGCCAGCCCGCACATCAGCGATGCGAACGTGAACAGCGCGATCCCGGCGATGAACAGCCGCCGCTGGCCGAACAGGTCACCGAGGCGTCCGCCGAGCAGCAGGAAGCCGCCGAACGTCAGCAGGTAGGCGTTGACGACCCAGGCGAGCGAGGTCTGGGAGAAGCCGAGATCGGTGCGGATCGAGGGAAGCGCGACGCCGACGATCGTGCTGTCGAGCACGTTCATCAGGCTCCCAAGGCAGATCACGATCAGGGCAAACCAGCGGGTTCGGTCTTCGAGTTTCATCTCCGGCTCCTCGTCCGTTTTCGCGCGTCTGTGTAGTTCGACCGCGGGGAGCCGCAGGACTCATCGGTCACGGGACCGGTGTTGGTTTTAGTCGATCAGGCGCTTCTCCAGGCGCCAGATCGCAAGCCGCCACATCAGGGCGGCGAACGCGAGCAGGACCGCGGCGCTGACCAGATCACGCGGCCCGTAGTGCCCGAATGACGCGTCGCGCACGAGCAACACGCAGTGGTAGAGCGGGTTGAACAGCGCGATCGTCCGCAGCACCGGCGGCAGCGTCGAGATTGGGAAGAACGTCCCCGCGACCAGGAACATCGGCGTCAGCACGGCGCTGGTCACGTAGTTGAAGTTGTCGATCGTCTTCGCGATCGCGGCGATCAGGACGCCGAAGGCCGCGAACCCAAACCCGGTAACGAAGCCGATCAGCGGCACGAGCAGCATTCCCGGCTCCGGGTTGAGCCCGAACGCCAGCCCGACGACCAGCGGAGCGAGCCCATAGACGCCTGCCCGCATCGAGATCCACAGGATCTCGGCCGTGACCAGTTCCTCGACGTCCACCGGCGCCGCCAGCAGCGCGTCATAGGTGCGCTGAAACTGCCAGCGGATGAACGTGTTGAACATCCCGGGGAACGCGGACGAGAACAGCACCGCGGTTGCGACCACGCCGGTCGCGACGTACTCGACGTACTTCACGTGGCCGACGTGTGAGACCAGCGAGCCGAAGCCGAGCCCGAACGCAAGCAGGTAGATCGTCGGCTGCACGATCGAGGAGAACGTGGTCGCCTTCCAGTAGCGCTTGAACAGCACGACGTCGCGCGTCATCACGCCGGCCAGCGCGGCCGGGTCGAGGCGATGGCTGCGCTTGGCGACGACGGTGGCAGTGGTGGCGGCGGTGGTGCTCATTCGATGTCCTGGCCCGTCAGCGCCACAAACGCGTCCTCGAGATTCGCGGGGCGGCGGACTCCCTGAGGGGCCTCCCCGTTGAGCTCCTCGGCTCCGAGCAGCGCGACCGCGGGGCCGCTGCGACGATGGCGCCAGTCGCGTTCGGCGGCGAGCTTCTCGAGCTCGGCGAGCTCGGCCGGCGGTCCGTAGACCTCGAGCACCTCGCGCCCAGCGTGCTCATGGACTAGCTCGGCCGGAGTCCCCTGGGCGATGATCTTCCCGGCTGACATCACCGCGACGGTGTCGGCGAGCCGTTCGGCCTCCTCGATGTAGTGCGTCGACATCAGCACGGTGACGCCCGCCGCTCGCAGCCCGTCAATCAGCGTCCACAGCTCCTGGCGCACCTGCGGGTCCAGCCCGACGGTCGGCTCGTCGAGCAGCACGAGGTTGGGCTGGTGAATCAGCCCCCGGGCGACGAGCAGCCGGCGGCGCATCCCGCCTGACAGGTTGCGGACGATGGTGTCGGCGCGGCCCTCGAGATTGGCGATCCCGAGCGCGCGCTGGACGGCGGCGGGGCGCTCGGACCGCGGCACCCGGTACAGGCGCGCGAACACTCCGAGGATCTGGCGGCAGGTGAGCTCGACGTCGAGGTTGTCGAGCTGCGGGACGACGCCCATCGCCATCCGGGCCTGCTTGGACTCGCGCGGTAGCTCATAGCCGAGCACGTGGAGCGAGCCCTCGTCGGCGATCGACTGCGCGGTCAGCATCCGCATCGTGGTCGACTTGCCCGCCCCGTTGGGCCCGAGCAGCCCGAAGCAGACGCCGGGCGGCACGGCGAGGTCAAGTCCGTCGACGGCGGTGATCGCGCCGTACCGCTTCACGACACCGGCAAGTTCGATCGCGGGGCGCTGATCCGGCATCAGCCCAGCATAGGACGCAGGCCCGGCGCGCTGCCGCGCGCTCGCGGCGGCTCAGCTGTGCCCGTCGCCGCCGTTGTCACCGTTGCCTGCGTTGCCGCCGTCGCCTGGGCTCTCGCCCGAGCCGGGCATGCGGAACAGCGACGCGAGCTTGGCGGCGACCATCACGTCGCCCGACAGCTTGATCCGTCCCTTGAAGTACGCCTTCATCGGGTCGGAGTTGCCGCTGATCAGGCGCAGGAACTCGACCCCATCGATCGTGATCGTGAGCCTTGGATCGGGCCCGTCCTTGCCACGGATCACATGGCAACGCCCGTCGTCGAGCTCCAGCTGGTAGATGTCGACGCCGCCGTCGGGCCGGCCCGAGATCCGCCACCGAATCGAGGTCTTGACGCCGGCCGCCTGGCCAGCGTCGAGCTGCTTGGGCATCTGCCAGAAGATCCCATCAAGAATCGGTTTGCGCGCCGGCGATCGCATCAGCTGCTCGAGCCGTTCCGGCGGACTGTCGCGCACTAGCCGCCCGACTCCGTCAGCCAGATGCGCCGGCGCATCGTTGGCCAGCCGCTTGGCCGCGTCGAGCGCCCGCTGCGGGTCAAAGCCGAATTCCATCACGCGATCAGACGGTACCGGGTGGTCGGACTCGGTGGTGGACCTGGCCCACCCGCGGCTACCATCCCGACGCGCGGGCGGTTAGCTCAGCTGGTAGAGCGCCTGCCTTACAAGCAGGAGGTCGGCGGTTCGAGACCGTCACCGCCCATCAGCCGATCGCCCGTGGACAAGGCCCCGTTTCGATTGCTTCGTCGGCGACCTTGTCCGTGCGGTCGGCGGCTATGGAAGCACCGTGGAAGCGCTGGTGCGCGCAAGTAGCCCGGATCGAGCGCCGAGCGCCGTGGCCCGTGACCGCAGCGGGTCGCTCCGCGACGGGAACTCTGGGCTCACCCGTGTCAGAGGCTCTCTGCGCAACGGCATACGGCGGAGCCCGAGCGGCAGGGCGTTCGTGGCGGCTCTGGTCGCCGGACCGCGGCGGCTCGGAGCACGACCACGGAGTATCTGGCGTGGGATCTGGCTTCAAGACGCCTCCCCGCTGGGCGTCTACCTCGGACAAGGGCAGCGTCTTGATCCTCGCCACCACGCGCGCCTCCTTCACGAGGGCTACAAGTGGTTCGTGTGGCCGACCGTAGCCGACGACGAGCCAGAACAGGTGTGGGTGATCGGAAAGGGTGTGCACAAGGCAATTCACGGACTGCCCGGCATTCGGTCCGACCGCGTCATCAGCCAGCCCCAAGACCGCAGCCGGGCAGTACATCTGGATGGCCTTCGTCGCCTCTGCGCAGTGTGCAGCGGCTGACTCGAGAGGGCCGATCAAAGTGAGTTGCTTGATGTGCTGGAACGGCTCGCGCGGTCGACGCACGCGCTCGTGGATTCACTCAGCGAGGACGCTGCCTCGCAGCGTTCCGAGCCCGCGCCCCCAGTCGGGTCACCTCGTTTGGGCGCCGTTCGGGATGCTCTCCGAGAACATGACGCCCAGGACGATGCCGACGCCTAACGGCCGTTGCGCTCGTCAGCCTCAGCGCACGTCCTGTCGCAAGCTGAGCGCGTTACTACGGATGTGCCGCTCGGCTCCAGGGTCTGCCGTCCTAGTCAACCTGGCCCTGCGGCCAGAACGCCGGCCGAAGCCCGCAAGCCTCCGAACGCGCCGATGGCGCGGACGAGGAGATGGAGCGGAGACAAACAGAGTTCGACTGTGGGGCCAGACGCTTGAGCGGGCTCGTGCACCGCACGGCCGCAGCGCACCCTGAGCGCTCGAGGAGACCGGCGAGCTAGATGGCGACGACGTTGCGCTTGCGTTCTGTGTCGCTGGCGCACGGCCCGCTCGGCGGGGAGCTGATTCTGGAGCCTAAGCTGCGAGTACGTCGTGCGCGAAGCGCACGGCGAGGGCGCCGTCGCCTACCGCGCCCGCCACCCGGTTTGTCGCACCGGCGCGCACGTCACCGGCGGTGAACACTCCTGGGCGGACCGTTTCGAGCAGATGCGGCTCGCGGTCGGTCAGCGGCCAGGAAAGGCGCCCGTCGCAACTCGCTGCTCCGCTGCCGCATAAGAGGTACCCCGCGGCGTCGACGGCGAGCATCCCTTGTGCCGCCTCGTTGCACGGGACCGCGCCGATCATGACGAACACCGCAGTCGCATCCACTCGAGTGGCGGTGTCAGAGCGGCGGTCCTGGAGGCTCACGGACTCGACTGTCGCGGTGCCGTGCACTGCGGCTACCTTGGTCTCGGTCATCACTTCGATCCCGGGCGAGCGCTCGATCCGGTCGATCAGGTAGCGCGACATCGTCGAGCTCAGTGACTTGCCTCGCACGACTACTCGCACGCTGCGCGCCCGCGAGGCCAGGTGTACCGCAGCCTGGCCGGCAGAGTTGCCGCCGCCGACGACGATCACGTCCTCGCCCCTGCAGCGCTCAGCGTCGGTCGCCATTGCCGCGTGGTACACGCCGGCGCCGCGGAAGCGGTCGATGCCCTCGGCGTCGAGCTCTCGCCAGCGCGCTCCGGTCGCCATCACGATCGAGCGCGCGAGCACGTGCTGGCCGTCGTCAAGGTCGACTCGCAGGAGGCCCTCGGGCCCGTCGGCCATCTCGACGACGCGGTGAAAGCTCGATAGCACCGCATCGAACCGACGCGCCTGAAGGGTCGCGTTGCGCGTCAGCTGCGCGCCGGAGATCCCGGTCGGAAAGCCGAGGTAATTCTCGATCCGTGTGCTCGTTCCGGCCTGACCGCCCGGCGCCCAGGCCTCGGCCACGAACGTCTTCAGCCCCTCCGAGCCGCCATACACCGCAGCGGCGAGGCCAGCAGGGCCACCACCAAGCACCACCAGGTCAAAGCGCTCACCGTCGACCTCGGCCCGGAGGCGCAGCGACCGCGCGACCTGCGCCGCGGACGGGTTGCGCATCACGTCGGTCGCATGAACCAGGACCGGCGTCTCAGACCGCGGGATCTCAAGCCATTTGAGCAGCGAGGCGCTCTCCTCGTCGGTGTCGACGTCAAAGAAGCGCACCGGCAGGAGGTTGCGCTCAAGCAAATCGCGGACCTCGAACGCCCGGCGTGACCCGCGCGCAGCGATAAGTCTCATCACCCCCTGCCCCCGAGCCTCGTGCCACGCCCGCCGTTCCAGCAAGGTGGCGAAGATGTGCTCGCCGAACTCCGGCCACTGGGCGACCATCCTCCGCAGCTTGGATTGGTCGAACTCGATCACGTCCGTCGACTCGACGGCCACGCACGCGCTGATCGTCGGCTCACCGGTGAACACGGCGATGTCACCGATGAAAGTGCGACCGTCAGCTTGCGCGACATACACATCCTTGCCCGGCTTGCGATCGATGAACTCGACCAGGCCCCGCTCGATGACGAAAAACGGGGCGTCGCGAGCACCATGCTCATACAGGACCTCACCCGCCGCCACCGTCCGCCGGCGACCACGCTTGCCCAACCACGCCAGCTTGGCGTCAGACAATCGCGGGAAGAACACCTCGTCACTGAGATCAGGGAACTCCCGGCTGCGAATCACCTGCGTCGTCGCCACGGCACGAGCCTAGCGCCGCGCCCACGTACCACCGCCAACGGCACACGATCATCCCAAGAACCGGCTCCGCACCGGGATGCCGAACATCGAACCCCTCAATTCCGAGAAGACCACCCTGTCAGCGCCAACCGCTGAGCCCCACCACGCGGAACACAGGGCGAGCTCGGGGCCCACGGCACACACGTCCGACTGCAGTCGACGAGCGCCCATGGCGACAGCACAAGCGCGGCCGCACCGCCCTTGGCGGGAGCCGGCGTCGCGAAAGCGTGCGTCGGCCGGTCGAGCGTCCGGGCGGGCAAGCAGACACACGAGCGTTGGTCCAAGACGCGCTGTGGCCGATTGCAGGGCGCGCGCCGAGCAGGGCAGCTTCGAGCGATTGCATATGCAGAGTCGACCCCCGAGGCGGGGCCGTGCCAGGCCTCAGGGGCAACATGAAAACCTGGTCGCGGCGGTCGGGATGTCGCCGTTGCGATCGTCCCCTCAGGTGCCGTCGGGACGATTGCTCTTGCGGAAATGCGATCGTCGCGCGGCCGGCGTAGTCCCGCCCCGCGGCGCTTGTGAATTTGGGCCCGAGCAGCAGTCCGGCTCAGCGGGCGCTGACTGTTGCTCGGTGGAGGCGGCGGTTCGAGGATGACTGATCCTGCAGTTGCGGCGCGGCGATCTGGCTGAGCGCCGATCGCACCGGGTCGTGCTGCTCGGTCGCGCGCGAGCCGCGATCCGCTGCGTGTTGCGGTGATTCGTCCGAAGCGTCAAACACATCTCGGCCCCTGGCCTGATGTCGAGTCCGACCTCCCGCCAGGTGAAACTGTGGGGGTACACACGTTGTGCGGCGTCGAGCACAAACGTGACGGAGTGATCGGGCGCGAGGTGGGCCAACACCGCCCTGATCAAGTTCGCCGAGAAGTCCTACGCCTCGTTCACGACAATCCTTTAGCAGCGATCCGGGTGGAGCGGCCCGGTGAGCCGGAAGACCTGGATCGCCCAGCTCGGGGAGAGCACCAGCCTGGCCGCGGGGTCGGTCCGGGTCCAGTCGACCTCCGGCGAGTGCACGAGCTGCGTGGTGAACGTGATCGCCCGCGCGGTGGTGACCACGTACTGGTAGTGCCCCCGGTTCAGCGCCGTGCGCCAGGCCCGACAGCTGTTGATGGGCCGGAACGAGCCATGCGGGACCGCGCTGGCCCATGTACGCGACGCGATTGGAATCGTCGAGACCCCAGAGGGGATAGCCGAAGAAGAAGCCGAAGGTGCCCGCCAGGGCGATTTGCGCGTGGTGCAGGCCCCGAGCCCAGCGCCACACCTTGTAGACGGCGACCGGCCCGTACTTGTAGGTATATCGGTGCCTCAGGTAATCCCGGGTACCCGAGTAGCCCACTGCGACCCCGCCCAGCACGAGCGAGAGAGCCAGCGTCGCGGCGGTGGCGCGGACGAGCGGGCGCCGGAGCGGGATCAGCGACCACGGTCTGAGGACCACGATCACCGCCACCACGAGGACCAGGACCACGGCGGCGGCAGCTCCGCCCAGGTTGTAGTCCGGCGTCCACAGGCGGCGCAGGGCCACCGTGGCCACGAACAGCGTCGCGAGTCCGGCCGCCGCCGCCAAGCTGCCAAGCTGGCTCCTGAACAGCAGGGCCAGCGGCGTGACGGCCAGCGCCAACGTCAGTGCGGGAGCTGCGTAACGTATGGAGTACATCAAGCAGTAGGGATGTCCCCACGGCCCGCACGCCGTGACCGGAGTCGATGTGTAGGCGACCAGGGAGGCCAACGCGATCAGAGCCGCCGCCAGGATCACTCGGTCGCGCTTGGAGAAGAGACACACGAGAGGACCGACGCACGGCGGCGGCGACCAACGCCGGCCACCACGGCCCGAGGTTCATGTTCAACGCCGGAATCAGCCAGTGGCGGAGGATCCGGGGATAGGTCGCGTAGTCGGCCAGGGAGTAGTAGTTGCCCTGCTGCAGCGGCGGCGGGTGAGGCGTCGGCAGTACGCCGAAGCTGAACCACGGGAGCGGGTTCCCGATCGCGATGAGGTTACGGGCATACCAGTAACCACCGGCGAGGACCAGCCCCCCGATCCACCACCCGGTCGCGCTCCGGCGCCGGCCGCTGGGGGTCAACGCGATCGCGGCGAGCGTAAGTGCCCCCACCGGAGCCAGCAGGTTCAGTTTCACCGACACCGCCAGCCCGGCCGCGACGGCGGCGATGATGCTGCCGCCGCGGTACGCCCGCGTGTCGGTCGTGGGCATGTCGGCGGTGCGCATCCACAGAGCGACGGCCGCCATGACAAAGAACACGCCAAGAACATCGTTGTGGGCGGTTCCGCCATTACTGCCGACCATCATCGGCGTCGCCATGACGAGCGCCGCCGCCAGCATCGACGTGGCAGCCGAATCCCCGGACAGAACCGATACACCAGGCCGCAAGCAACGTGAGCGCAAGCCATATGAGGTTGATGCCCGGCGAGAGCACGTCGTTGCCCATCAGCACGATGCCGAGCGCGTGGAACAGCTCTGAGGTGGCTGGGTACAGCCCGTTCAGATAGTCGTAGTCGGTGTAGCGGATCGCCCGGATCTGACCGGTCTGGGCATAGGACGCCGCGTGCGGCAGGTGGTATGCGATCGAATCAGCGGAGGTGATCCCGTGCTCGAATGACTGGAGGCTCCGTCCCGTCCACAGGAGCAGCACGACGACCAGACCGGCCACCGATATGAGGATGAGGACGGCGGCGGTAACCCCCGGCCGGGTGGCGCGGGGGCGGACGACCCGCGCACTGGAGCGCGACGTCAGCCCGAGTCTCAGCGCCGATCCGACGGCGATCGAACCCACGACCATCGGTACCAGCCTGAACAGCCCCACGGTCCCGAGAACCTCCATGATCCCGACCAGCAGCGCGCACCCGGTGACGATCTCGGCCAGGCGGGCATGGGCGCCGCGCCAGTCCGGGAGGAGATACCGCCGTACGGCGGCCGCGCCGACACCCAGCGAGCCCAGCACGCACAGCAGCGCAGCGACGCCGATCAGGTAGCGGCCGAGACTCATCTCCGGACCCGGAACGAGGACGCGCTCCTCGCCGTGGGCACCAACATCAGCGCGACCCCGGCCAGCAAGCCGAGCAGCGCCCAGTTCATGCCCGGCGGCACGAAGCTGAACGTGCTGTGGTGCGATCCGGCCGGCACGGTGACGGCCTGGAACAGTCCGTCCGCGCTGTGGATCGCCGTTGGGCGGCCGTCGATCTCTGCGCTCCAGCCGGGGAACCAGGTCTCGCGCCGAACGAGCGTGGTGCGCCGCGAGCAGACGATCCAGGCACTGCCGCGGTCGCCCGAGCTCACCTGACAGCCCGCCGCGCCGAAGTCGGGGGCAGACCCGTCAAGCTGGTAGATACGCGTGTCGGGCTCTGGAACACCAGCCGGAACGTAGTCGGGCTCTGCGGCAGCGTACCCAGACGGGGGTGAGGATGCAGCGCACAGCGGCCAGCCGGTAACCCGGGAGGTGGTGCATCAGCTCCCACCACTGCGATGGGCCCTTGGGCTGGAGCTCGCGAACGCGATCCGTGGATTGGCCCTGGTGTGCACGTAATGTGAGTGGAGCTTCGGCGGAAATCGAGCACGCCGAAGGAGGCGGGCGCGAAGTAGGAGCCGTAGTTGGGGCGCGAGCAGACCCACGGAGTCGAACCTTTCCTCACCACGGGCTGGCGTAGGTAGGCCACCGCGGATCGACGTCAAGGACGGCCTCGCGGCGGTCCACGAGGCGCAGTCCGCCGTGGCCCTGGGCGACTGGAAGCGGGCGTGGGGTCCCGCGCTGCGCGCCCAACTCATCGCCCGCCGGCGGTTGCTGCCCGAGAACGACGCCCCCTGGCTCGACCAGTGGCGCCAGCGCCTGGATGACGTACACGACCGCGCACTCGAGGCCTACGCCGCTAGCTGCCTCGGCATCGGCGGCACCGAGCTGCCGGCTGCCGAACGCGCCGCCCGGCGCCTGGTCGAGCGCTCGCCGCTGCGAGAGACCGGCTACGCGCTGCTGATGAACGCGCTCGCAACTCAGGGCAACGTCGCCGAGGCGATGCGCGTCTACGACCACGCGCGCATAATGCTCGACGAGGAGCTGGGCATCACCCCGGCCGGGCGCTGCAGGACGCACACGCCCGCCTGCTGGGCATATCACCGGCAGCTCCCTGAGCTCATCGCCGACTGCGAACACGAGCCCAGCAGGTGGACAGAGGGATGCTCGCCTACGCAGGCGGAGGCAGGAATGCTCCCGCAAGTGATCCGATGCAAGCGAGATCAGGTCCTCCTTCGCTCGCGCTGCGGTACTTCGCACCCGCACACACACGAGAGGCCCGTGACACGCGGAACGCGGGAGCGTACGTGGGCGATTGGAATCGTCCTCAGACAGGTTCTCGGCCCGGCTGGGGCATTCCCAATGCGAACGCGCTCATTCCGCTGCTCGCGGCCGGCGGTGGTTAGTCCAGCGCCCCGGCCGGTAGCACGAAGCGCGAAGGCGCTCGTGAGGCGGTCGCGTTGCCACCGGTGATCCGCGAGCCGTGGAGCCCTCCAGCTCGCTTGGCGGACACGGTCGCGTCGGGCGTTCCGGCATGCGCTGTGATCCAGTTCATGACCGCGGGAAAATCGGTGCCCGCGGCGAGGATCGCGGCGCGCTCGATGACGACTCCACCTGAGGAGTGCGGACGCGCCAGTCTCGTCACAAGCGCGTGGATCTCGAGATCGTCCATCGCTCACACCGTGGCGGTGGCCGGTCCCGGCAGTTGATGACGCGGCCTCCCTTTGGGCGCTGCGCTCATGACCTCCATCGACGCTCCTCGCATACCTCTCTCGCGGGGCGCTCGCCGGCAGAGAGGTCAAGAAGGACCGGGCGGGCGCAAGATCGCCATCCCCACGGGGGACGCGATAGACATCGTCCAGCGTACCAGTTACAGGACTAAATCCGAGCGCGGTGGTCGGATTCTGGTAGGATCTTGGCTGCGCTCAGAGAGCCCAGCTCTTCTCGCTTCCCGGGCGACGTTTTCAGCAGAAGGGCAGAAAGGCGGTCGGCTATGGCCACCGCAATAAAGGAGTTCCCGCCGATCGGCGAGTCGCACGGCGCGGCGCCGGCCGATCCGAGTCGGCAGCTCGGTGACTATCGCTGTGAGTGCGGAAACGTTCTGCGGACGTTCGGCGGGGGGCGCCATCGGGTCTATTTCGAGCCCGTTAGCACGGGCCGGGGCGATCCCGTGATGAACGGTGCCTGTCCATCTTGCGGGCGCGGATTGCCGGGCAAGAACTGCTCGTGACTGTCGATCACGTCAAGCAAACGCGCGCTCCTCTCGACGGAATGGATCGGCCATGACCCACGCCTGCTGTGCCAGCTGCCGGATACGTTTCACCCCGGCGGCAGCGGCGTATCTGACTGCCTGCCCGGTGTGCGGCGAGCCTCTGCAACGCCTGGTCGGGCTCGCCGGAGCCGTGGGGTATCGCCCGTTCAAGCCAGAGGACGCCCCCAGCGCGCTACCGGAGGCCATCGCGGTCTCGATGTCGATCCCGGATCCTGGGACCTCGTGACCGACGCACACATCCGGGTTCTCCAGCGCGTTGCCCGGCAGCGACGACTCGAGCTCGACGAACACGATGCCGCCCACCGCGCAGGGGTAACGGAAGCTGGGCGACGGCGGCGGCGCCTGCAGCGATCCGCGACACGAACCACAGAACGTGTTGCCGAAGCCCAAGCGCGACGGCGCCGCGCTCGGACTGCGTCTGCTGGGCAAAAGCCAGGGGAAGTCGCGATCCAAAACAACGCTGAACTCAAGTCGGAATGACCGAAGGAGAGATTGATGGCTGCCAAACACAAGATGACCGTGTCCGCGGGACCGATGAACGGCCGGAGCAGTGCCGCTGAACGACGCGCGGCGCAGACCGAGTGGCTCTCGACCCAGCAGGCGGTGCTCAAACAGGAAGCAGCGGAGCGTCGCGCCGAGCGCGCCAGGCAGATCGCCCCGGCCACATCCGCGCCGCACAAGGCGGCCGCTCCGAGACGCAGCAACTCGCGCTGATCGGCTGAACATCGCAGGTCTCGATCAAGGTAGTTCGCGAGTACCGTCGCTTCCCCGGCGGGCGGTGATCAGCGTTCTCGGCGCCGCCGTGGTCGCAGGCGCCCTCGGAGTCGAGCTCGCGGGACGGCGGGGGCAGTTCACAGCAGCGATCCATGCCGCTCCGATCTGGATCCTGCTGCTGGTCGTGCTGCTTCAGCTCGTTGCCCTGACCGCACGGACCGAGGCATGGCACCTGTGCGTGCGCGCGACCGGCGCGACGGTCGGCCGCCGCCGGCTGTTCCGTGCCGCCGGCGTCGGTTATCTCGCCAGTGTGTTCAACGGCTCACTGGGGGTGGCGGCGCGGATCGCCGCGCTACGCCGTAGCGCGCCGAACGACAGCCCGCATGTGCCGGCGCTGCTGGCGGCGGAGGTCCCGATCATCAGCGTCGAGATCGCCTTGACGGCGGTTTTCTCCTTCACCCTTATCGGGCCACTCGGCCTCCCTTGGTGGGCGCCGGTGATCGCAGTCGCCGTGTCGGGCGCCGTCATGCTCGGGCTCGGCCGCCTCGCAAACCGCCGCCGGCTCGGGCTCTGGTCGGGCCTTGCGGTGATGCGCAGCTACGACGGTCGCATGATCGCGTTCGTGGTGCTGGCCATCTGTGCGCAGATCGCCCGCAACTGGCTGGTGCTGCGCGGGATCGGGGTGCACATCTCCGTGCTCGACGCGATCGCACTGCTGATCGCGATGTTCACGCTCGGCCAGCTCCCAATCGGCCCCACCCTCGGCCCGGCAGCAGCCGTGCTGATCCTCGGCTCGCACGGAGTCGCGTCAGTGGCCGCGGCCGGCGTGCTGCTCACCATCACCGCGACGGTCGGGTCCCTCTGTTACGCCGCATGGGCACTCGCCGACCGCCTCGGCGAACGCCGTCCGGCGCTCAGCCCCGAGGCCGCCGAAGGCACGGAGGTCGCGGTCACGGCGATCCCGGCTTGAGCGGGCCGAGCCCGTGTGGCGTCCTTATTGGCCAGGCATGCCGACGATCGTGATGCCGTCGGATCCGATGCGAAATTCCCGGACGCGCGGATCGTTGCTGCTGGCGCGCGTTTTGAGCGCGGTGATGGCGCGGCGGATGGTCGTGTCATCACGGATGTATTGGAGGATGAGCACGTTGTCGGAGAGGTGGGAGACGCCGTATTCGGAGAGGCGATTGACGGCGAAGAGGTCGGGGAGCTCGGTGGTCATGAACAAGCTGACGCCTGTACGGGAGCACCGTTGGATCAGTGAGTACATGTATTCGCGAAAGCCGATCTCGTCGCTGCTGGCGAACAGGACGTCAGTCAGGCTGTCGATCAGAACGCGCTTGGCTCCGAGCCGGTCGATGGCATCAAGGAGCTCGTAGATCCACTCATCGATGTAGAGGTCGACGGGCGAGCGGTACATCATCGTCACAGAGTCATCGAGCGTCCAGCCGAACGCTCGTGCAACGCGCGTGAGTTGGGTCGGATTTTCCTGGAGGCTCGCGATGATCCCACGCTCCCCTGCGACAGCACCGGCGACGATGAAGTGCAGTCCCATCAGCGTCTTTCCGATGCCCGATGGACCTGCGCATAGCGTTGACGAGCCCGGCCAATAGCCATCGGTGAGCATGTCATCGAGCGCGTCGATGCCCGTTGACACTCGTTCGGCACCGAGGTCGTAGTTCGAGGCGTCGACGGTGTCGGCCAGCCGGGGGAAGGCGTTCAAGCCGGTTGCGCTGATGCGATATGCGTGCCGACCGGAGAGGTAATTGCTGCCGCGGAGCTTGATCACCTCAAGCAGGCGGCTGGAGCGCGCACCTGATTGGCGGTACCCCAGGCCAAGGATGCTGTCGGCGACCGCGGCCTCAGGTTCGCCGGAGATCGTGTCGAGATCGTATTCGCCCAGCCAAAAGCTCGAGCCGGCCACAGCGCTGGTCTCCGCCGCAAGCTCGAACAGGAAGCTTCGAAAGTCGCGGTGGGTGTCCGCGTAGGCCGCGAGCGCCTTGAAGCTATCGATGATCAGGATGCCTGGATGGCGCTCACGCAGGACCGCGCGGAGCCGCTCGAGTATTCGCGGCAAGCCTCCTTCCTCGAGGGCTTCGCCGAGACTCTCATAAAAGACGCGCTCTCCGACGCTGGTGACATCGAAGAACTCGAGGGTCTGGCCAAAGCGGACCAGTTTGTCGAGCGGCTCCGAAACCGTCGAGAGGTATACGGCCGGCCGGTCCACCGTCGCGTTGGCGAACGCGTATTGCTCAGCGAGGATCGTCTTGCCGCTACCTGGCGTTCCTGCGATCAGGTGGATCGCGTTCCCAGGCAGCCCGCCGCCAAGGATCGCGTCAAGCCGGTCGCTTCCGCTTAGGAGACGTTCGTCCACTGTCGAATCGACCGTCGCCGGCTGATCGCGCTCGTCCCTAGCAGGTCACGAACAGTTGACGCGAAAACAAGCGGGTCGATCGGCTTCTGCATGAATGCCGAAGCACCGAACTCGGCGGCCACCTCGCGCGCCGCGAGCGGCGAAACCGCGATCACCGTTGCTCCGGCTTGGGTGAGCCGTTCGATCAGCCGGCCGCCGACGCCTCCTGAGAGCAGCAATTCGACAACCACGATCTGTGGCAGGAGCTCGTCGAATTTTCGCTGTGCCTCCTCGGCGGAGGAGGCAATCTCCACCCGAAATCCTTCGGTGCGAAGAAGATAATCCTCAAGACTGGCCGAGAAACGGTCACGCTCAGCGATCAGGATCAGTACCCCTGCCGGTTCCTCACCCACGCCCGCGGTGACGATCTCACTTCCGTGATCGATTTGCTCAGCGAGCAGACGGTGGGCGTCGCCCGGCGAAAACCCCTGGTCAAGCTGCTCGGCGACGAACGACAGTTGCGCGAGCTGGATGCGCGTATACCGCCGCTGCCCACCCGAGCTGCGGACAGCGATCACGAGCCCGTAGCGGTCTTCCCAGGTCCGTAGCGTCGAGACGGGCACGCCCACCATCCGCGAAACGACGCCGATGCTGTACAGAGCTGGCTCCACTGCTCAAGGGTACGGCTTAGCAGCTGGCCTGGTCGAGCCGGTCTGAGTCGTTCATATTCACGCGCGACGACGAGGTAGATGCGTCATCGAGACAGCGGTGCGAGCGCATCGTGGTCGCTTGAGATGATCGGAAGATGAGCGCCAACGCCCGTTAGGTCCAACACTCGCTGTACTGCGTGTGAGCCGTTGATCACGCGCAACCGATCAGCGTCCGCACAGGCGTCGTGCATCCGAAGCAGCAGGTGGATCCCGGTTGAGTCGATGAAACTCAACTCCGTCAGATCCACAACGATCACTTCGGCATCCTCATCCCTCAAGACGGCGTCGAACGCGCTGTCAAGCAGCGGTGCCGTCGCCAGATCGAGCTCGCCGACGGGCGTCAGGCGGTGAACCCCACCCTCGCGCGCCTCGCCTACCGAAAACGGGCCTGGCGTGTCCATTGCTCACCTCCCCACACGAGAATTGTCAGAGACGACCACGGTTCGGCCGGCCGCCGATCTCCTCCGGCGGCAGGTCTCTGTTGCTGAAACCTATCGTATACCTCTTCAATAGCTCAGTCAACTTTTATTAATAGCTTCCACGTTGCCGCTTCCAATTCATCGGCCTCCACGGCCCGAGTTCGCTCCCCGCCGATGTAGAGTCGAGCCGCGATGTCCGTTTCGCAGAGCACGGACCGGCCCGAGATCGATCTGGGCTCGCTGGAGTTCTGGGGTCAGCCCGCGGCCGAGCGCGACCGTTACTTCGAGCGGTTGCGGCGGGACGCGCCGATCTCGCGACATGCACCTCCCGAGGACATTCTCGGCTTGCCCGACACCGGCCGTCGGCATTACTGGGCGATCGTCCGTTACGACGACATCCGGCGGATCTCGCGTGACCCGGGGACGTTCTGCTCAGGCGACGGAGTTCAGTTCGCGGACGCGCCGCCCGAGATGCTCGAGGCGTCGCAGTCGTTTCTGGCGATGGACGCGCCGCGTCACACCAAGCTGCGAGCGCTCGTCTCCTCGGCGTTCACCCCGCGGCAGGTGGCGCGGATCGAGGACGGGATTCGAGTCAACGCGGCGCGGATCATCGCGGAGGCGTCCACGACCGGCGGCGGGGACTTCGTCGATCTGATCGCCAAGCGGCTGCCGCTGCAGACGATCTCGGACATGCTCGGGGTGCCGCCTGCCGATCGCGAGCGGGTGATGGAGGCGGCTGACACGCTGGTCTCCGCGGCCGACCCGGAGTTCCATGGCGACCGTCCGCCGATCGAGGTGCTCGGCGGGGCCCTGTGGACGCTGACCGAGTTCGCGACCGAGCTCGCCAAGCATCGCGAGCAGAATCCGAGCGATGACCTGATGACCGCCCTGGTCGGAGCCGAGGTCGACGCTGACCGCCTGACACACGCAGAGATCGCGGCATTCCTGGTGCTGCTGTCGGTGGCCGGCAACGACACGACGCGACACACGACGTCGCACGCACTCCGTGCGCTGACGCTAAATCCAGACCAGCGCAAGCTTCTGCTCGAGGACCTCGACGCGCGGTTGCCGAACGCCGTCGAGGAGTTCGTCCGCTGGGCGTCGCCGGTGATGACATTCCGACGTACGACGACGCGCGAGGTCGAGCTGTACGACCAGACACTTCCACCGGGAGAGAAGGTTGTTCTCTTCTATCACTCTGGGAACCGCGACGAGCGCGCGTTCGACCGTCCCTGGCAGTTCGATGTCGACCCGCAGCCCGAATCGTCATCTCGGCTTCGGGGGTGGCGGGCCGCACTACTGCATGGGCGCATCGCTCGCGCGCACGCAGCTAAGAGCGATCTTCGGCGAGATGCTGCGCGTGATGCCGGACATTGAGGTCGGCGAACCCGAGCTCCTTCGCAGCGCGTTCATCCACGGCATCAAGCGGATGCCCTGCATGTTCACCCCACGCGCCTGACCGGCACCCGGCCGATTTGGCGGCCAGGCTTGCGGCGTACGGGCTGCTAGAGACCGTCGACCGCGACGATCCGCAACTTCGCGGCACCCTCGCGCAGCCGCTTTGCGGCTCGGTACTCCGGCGAGTCATACCAGCGCTGCGCAGCCTCGAGATCCTCGAACTCCGCGAGGACGAGGCGCTTCGGCTGCCAGTCACCCTCGAGCACGACGAGCCCGCCCCCGCGGACGATGAACCGGCCGCCGGCAGCGGCCAAGGTTGCCGGTACAGCCGCCCGGTACTGCTCGTAGCGCTCATGGTCGTGCACGTCGGTCTCGGCGATCACGTACGCGGCCATGAGCGAATCATAAGCCCGCGCCATGGCGGCGCTGTCCTACCCTGCCCGGGGCGCGACCGGGTCCCCCGCGCCTCGGTCAGCTCGTCACGGTGCGCGCCGAACGGCTCTGCGCCAGCCCCCAGCTGACGATCCGCTCCGGGTGAATCGTGATCAGCGGCGTCGGCAACGCGATCGCCTCCGCCCTCCCGCGCACCTCGACTCCCCGCGGGCGCCACGGGTCGGTGCTCTTGAGGTCATCGATCACGATCGCGGCACGTCCGCTCCGCGCGACATCGCGGAACTTCTTCGACTGCTCGAGCTCATGGCCGCCGATGTCGATCGTGTCGCGCGCGGCGTTGTAGATCCAACCGACTGGCACCACGTGCGGCGTGCCGTCCGCGCCGACCGTCGCGAGCCGTCCGAGCCGTCGGCCGCCGGTCAGGTATTCGAGCTCGACCGTAGTGAAGACGCTCATCCCATCGGTCGGGATCATAGGCCGCGGGCGGGGTGGGGGCGCGCTCGAACCGAGCTTCCATCCGCGCCAGTTGGTTGATTGGTCAGAACCATGGCAGCGGACGCCGATGAATAGCAGGGCCTCGCGTTACGACGTGTTGTTCGAGCCGGTCGCGCTCGGCCCCGTGACGGCGAGCAACCGTTTCTTCCAGGTCCCCCACTGCAACGGCATGGGCCATCTGCGACCGGCGGGGCTGGCGGAGATGCGGGGCGTGAAGGCCGAGGGCGGCTGGGCAGTCGTCTGTACCGAGGAGGTTGCGTTTCACTGGTCCAACGACCTGTCGCCCTACGCCGAAGGGCGGCTCGTCGATGACGACGACCTGCCGATGCACGAGCTGACCGTGCAGCGGATCCACGCCCACGGGGCGCTGGCCGGGTGTGAGCTGGTGCATTCGGGCCGGACCGCCGCCAATCTGGAGATCCGCTCGGCGCCGATGGGCGTCGCGGCGGGGCCGGTCGACGGGATCGAGCCGGTCCAGGCCCGCGCGATGACCCTGCGTGACATCGCCGACGTGCGGCGGTGGCACGCGATGGGCGTCGACCGTGCGCTCGAAGCCGGCTATGACCTCATCTACGTCTACGCCGGGCATGCGCTGTCGACGCTGCAGACCTTCCTATCCCGACGCTTCAATACCCGGAAGGACGCCTACGGCGGACCGCTCGAGAATCGTGCTCGCCTGCTGCGGGAGATCCTCGAGGACACGCTCGAACGGGCAGAGGGGCGGGCGGCGGTCGCGTGTCGAATCTGCGTGGATGAGCTGATCGGAGCGCAGGGTCTCGAGCGGGGCGAGATCGAGGAGCTGCTCGGGATGGTCGGTGAGCTCCCGGACGTGTGGGACTTCATGGTCGGCGATTGGGACTTCGACTCGCTGACCGCGCGCTACGGCGAGGAGGCGTGGCAGGAGCCATACGTCCGCGGGCTCAAGGCGCTGACGTCGAAGCCCGTCGTCGGGGTCGGCAGGTTCACCTCGGCCGACACGATGGTGCGGATGGTCCGCGACGGCGTGCTTGATCTGATCGGCTCGGCTCGCCCCTCGATCGCCGACCCGTTTCTGCCGACGAAGATCCGGGAGGGGCGCTGGGACGACATCCGGGAGTGCATCGGTTGCAACATCTGCGTCGCGAGCGACTGGACGGTCACCTCATTGCGCTGCACCCAGAACCCGACCGTCGGTGAGGAATGGCGCCGCGGGTGGCATCCCGAGCGGATCCACCCCAAGCAGAGCAACGCGAAGGTCCTGGTCGTCGGCGCCGGCCCGGCGGGACTCGAGGCGGCGATGTCGCTCGGTCAGCGCGGATATGAGGTCGTGCTCGCCGAAGGCGCTCCACGAGAGCTCGGCGGACGCGTCACGCTCGAGGCACGGCTGCCTGGCCTCGGCTCCTGGATCCGGGTCCTCGACTACCGGCTCGCGCAGCTGCGGCGACTGCGAAATGTCGAGATCGCCCGGGGGAGCACCGTCACCGGCGCGGAGGTGCTGCGCTACGACTTCGACCATCTCGCCGTCGCGACCGGGGCCCGGTGGCGGCGTGACGGGGTCGGCCGCGCGTCCCTGCACCCGCTTGAGATCGCAGACGGGCTTGAGCTCCTGACGCCCGATGATCTGCTTCGCGGCAGGCTGCCGGCGGGCGAGCACGTCGTGCTCTACGACGATGACCACTACTACATGGGCGGCGTGCTCGCAGAGCTGCTCGCGGCGGCCGGCAAGCAGGTCACGATCGTGACCCCAGAGCCGCGCGTGTCGGCCTGGACCGTCAACACGATGGAGCAACCGCGAATCCACGCGGCGCTCGCCAGGGCCGGAGTGACGATCGTGCTCTCCCAAGCGCTTCGCAGCGCAGGACCGGACGGGGTTCGGTTCGCATCTGTGTACAGCGACGATCAGATGACTATGGCCGCCGACAGCCTCGTGCTCGTCACCGCGCGGTTGCCTAACGACCAACTGGTAGACGAGCTCGATCAGCTTGGCCGCGGTCCGATCGTGCAGGCGATCGGTGACGCGCTCGCCCCGGGCACGATCGCAAACGCCGTCTGGGACGGCCACCGGTACGCCGAGGAGCTTGACGACCCGGTGGCGCAGGACCGAGACCGGGTCCCGTTCCGGCGCGAGATCATCGCGCTGCCGCGCGACTGAACGAGCTGGGCGCGGCTACCGCCCGGGCGTCAGGCAAGCTGGGACGCGAACCCGTTCGCGATCCCGGCCGCAACCTCGCGCATCACCGGCCCGGCGGCGCGCGCGTCGCGCTCGAGCTGTTCGGGGACGACGCCGTTGCGGGCGAAGAAGTCAGCGGTCACGGCTCGGACGATGCCGTCCTCGCCGCGGATCCCGGCAGCCACCGCCGCTGCCCATTCGGGCGGAACCTCGGGGTGGCACTGAAACGCCCACGTGTTGCCGATCCGGCATGCCTGGGCGCAGACGTCGTTCTCGAGCAGCACCGTCGCGCCCGTCGGAGGCTCGAACGCGTACGCGTGCGCGTGAAAGACCGAGAACCGCCCAGGCGCGCTCCCGAGCAGCGGATCGCCGGCCGCGGCGGGGGTCGTGCGCACGTCCCGGAACCCCTGTTCGAGCTCTGACTCGTAGACGGAGCCGCCGAGCGCCTGCACAAGCAGCTGGCCGCCGAGGCACAGACCGAGCACCGGAAGGTCGGCCTCCAGCGCTTCGTCGATGACTTCGCGCGCTCGCTGGACCGCGGCCGTGTCGTCGACGGGATCGGCGAGTCCCGGCAGGACGGCGATCCCGGCGTAGTCGCGAACGCTCGGGAGGGGGCCTTCGGGCGACCGTGCGTCGAGCTGCACCCCGGCGGCCTCCAACCCGTCGCCGATCAGGCCGAGCGACTTATCCGGGTCATTCTGGATCACGAGCAACCTCTGAGCCATGGCGGCTATCTGTCATGTCCGGAGATCAATGTCAAGCGCCGACGAGCACAACCGGGCCCGGGCGCGCTGGCCGCTTGAACCTGTTCTACGATTCCGCCGCCCACGTGACCTCCTCATTCCCCAGTGAAAAACGCATCGTGATCGTCGGCGCCGCGACCGGCATCGGCGCCGCCGGTGCCCGCAGACTGAGAGCGGCCGGCTGGCATCTGGCACTGCTCGACATCGCGACTGACGCGCTCCGGGAGGTGGCGGCGGAGACCGGCTCGATCGCGATCACCGCCGATGCGGGTGACCCGGTCGCGCTCGCCGAGTCGCTCGAGCACGCGGTCGAATCGCTCGGCGGGCTGGACGCCGCATGGTCCAATGTCGGCGTCCAGGTGAACGGGACCGTCGTCGACACGCCGGTCAGCGACTTCGATCGCTGCTGGGCGCTCAACGTGCGGTCACACTTCATCTGCGCGCAGACGGTCTTCCCGCACCTCGCGCGCGCCGGCGGAGGAAGCATGCTGATCACGGCATCCAACTCTGGGCTTCAAGTGGAATCGGCGATGGTCGCCTACGCGACGACCAAGGCCGCCGCCGTCGCGCTCGCCCGCAACCTCGCCCGCGATGCCGCGCCGGATGGCATCCGCGTCAACGCTCTCTGCCCGGGCTTCGTCGACACTCCGTTCAACGAGCCGATCTGGGAGAACTTCGGCGGCCGGGATGCGTTCGTCGGCCAGATCGGCGAGACGATCCCGCTGGGGCGGATGGCCACCCCCGACGAGGTCGCCGAGCAGGCCTTGTTCCTCCTCTCCGACGCCGCGTCGCTGATGACCGGGCAGGCGTTCTCGGTCGACGGCGGCGAGCTCATCTCCTAGCGGCAGGCGACCGCTAGTGCGCGAGCCCAGCGGCAACCGGCGCGACTAACCCCAGCCGGCCATCAGGTCGACGTTGGTCCAGATCTGAGCCGTCCGGTGGTCCGGTTCAACGACCGCGAGCACCACCAGCGGCGACGGTGCGCCGGCGCCGGACCAGTGGTCGCCGCGGTCAGGGATCACGCCGAGCCGGCTGGTGATCCCGGCGTGTCGCAGGAAGCCGCTGAAATGGGTGCGCAGACCGTCGTGCTGGAGCCCGCTCCACGTGGGGCTGTCGAGCGCGAACGTGTGGCCGGCGATCGCACTGAGTGCGAGCTGCGCGCGCCTCCAGATGAAGCGTGGCCGCCGCGCAGTGCGACAAACGCAGCCAAGCCGATCGCCAATGCCACCGCCGCGGTCCGCGCCCGCCGACGGCGCCGGCGGCGCCGGCGGCGGCGGGCCTCCTCGATCAGCCACGCGTCGATCGAGGCCGGGGCCTGGGGAGGCTCGAGCTCGAACCTGCAGGCACCCCGCGGGGGCAGCCTCCGCTGAGCCCGGCTGCGCTTGCTACATTCAGGTCTCCGCGGAGGGGCCTCAAGATTGAGCGCGGGCGTGTCGGGGCAGCGCGTTGGACGGAGTCCCGTTCCCCACACACACCATCCAGACCCGGAGAGTGCATCTATGAAGTTCCACAAGTTTCTCGCCCCTGCGGCCGCGCTGGCGTCGGCCGTGGTGGTGCTCGGCACCGCAAGCGGCGTTGCCTTGGCCCACGGGCATCACAAGTCAAAGCCCAGCCACACTCACGGGCACAAATCAGCTTCGTACGTCTCACCCACCGGCAACAGTGGCGCGGCTGACCGCAGCTGCAAGTCGGCGGCGTTCAGCACCGTGCAGGCGGCGGTCGACGCGGCGCCGTCGGGATCGACAGTCGTCGTCTGCCGCGGCACGTACACCGAGGACGTGGTCATCTCGACGCCGCTGACGCTCAGCGGTCGTCACGGCGCCGTGATCCACGGCTCGACGACCACCGACATCATGTGCGACCAGGCCGTCCCCGGCGCTCCCGCTACCGCTCCCTGCCTGGCTGCAATCACGATCAAGTCAAGCGACGTCAAGGTCGCAGGGCCTGAAGGTCACCGGCGCGATCGGCGAGGGAATCCTCGCCACCGGTTCGCCGGCCGGGGGTTCGATCAGCCACGTCACGATCGAGCGCAACCGGGTGGTCGGCAACAACACCGGCGGAATCCCGCCGACCACCGCATCCCCGTACCCACAGTGTGTCGCGAGCGGAGAGGTGCCCGGCGACTGCGGAGAGGGCATCCACCTGATGGGAGTCGACAACTCGACGGTCAGCCACAATTTCGTCAGCCAGAACGAGGGCGGCGTGCTGCTGACAGACGAGTTCGGTCCGACGCACAACAACGTCGTGTCCCACAACGTGATCACCAAGAACCCGTTCGACTGCGGCGTGACCGTGCCCGGCCACAATCCCACGGCGCTCGACTCGAGTGGTAACCCGCAGCCGTCGGTGGCGGGCGTCTACGACAACGTGATCTCCCACAACCGGATCACCGGCAACGGTCTTCAGGGTGAGGGTGCCGGCGTGCTGTTCGCAACCCCGCAGCCGGGCACGGCGTCCTTCAACAACCTCGTGACGCACAACTACATCGCGGGCAACGAGCTGTCCGGCGTGACGATGCACGCCCACACCGGCGGATCGGACCTGAGCGGCAACCGCATCGTGCACAACACGATCGGAAAGAACAACACGGGCGGCGATCTGCTCGAACCTGGAGTCAGCGACCCGTCGACCACGGGCATCCTCGTGTTCTCGGCCTCGGTCCCCGTTACGGTCACGATCGCTCATAACCGGATCCGCAACAACACGTTCGGCATCTGGCTCGGAGTCGGCGGCAACGTGACCGCGACGATGGCCCACAACGTGTTCCAGCACGTGACGACCTCGGTCTTCACGAGCCCGTAGAACTCCGACCGAGCTCCGCGGCAGTCCGTCTTGACCATGAGGTCGGGGCGGGCTGCCGCCCGGCACCGAGACGGCGACAATGGACGGCGTGAAGACTCTCACCCTGCTGCGCCATGCCAAATCGAGCTGGGACAATCCGGCGCTCGCTGACCATGACCGCCCGCTCGCGCCGCGCGGCCGGCGGGCCGCGACGTTGATCGCCACCTATCTGCGTGACGAGCATCTGCCGGTCTCTCTGGTGCTGTGCTCGTCAGCCGTCCGGACGCGTGAGACCGTCGAGCTGGTCTCGCCGCCCGGGGAGATCGAGATCGAGGATGAGCTGTACGGGGCGTCGGCGGATCAACTGCTGGAGCGGCTGCGCCGCGTGCCCGAGCAGATCGACGCGGTGATGCTCGTGGGCCACAACCCGGCGATGCATGAGCTCGCGGTCGCGCTCGCGGCCGATCCGGGCGAGCTGGTGCACGACAAATTTCCAACCGCGGCGCTGGCGACGCTCACGGTCCCGGGACCGTGGCGGGAGCTCGACCGCGGGCAGGGTGAGCTGGTCGCGTTCGTGAAGCCGCGCGAGCTCGGCTGACCAGGGCCGCCCCGCCTTGGCCAGCCCGAGCTGATCGTACCCCGAGACTCAGGTGCCCCGCGGGGGCGCCGCCGCCGGAACAGCGGCGACGGCGCCCTGCGCTGCTGATCTGCCTCGCGCTACTGATCCGCGCCGAGGTCGACGCACCGGGTTGATCAGCTGGCTGACGTCCGGTGCCACCGAGACGGCGTCCTTGCCGCCGAGGGTGTTGACCTGCAGCGTGTCGTTGGCGGCTTCGCTACCGGAGACCTGGATCTGGGGAGCAAGCCCGGAGACGTTCACGTTGCCGGCCTCGGCACTGACGTTGACCTTGTCGGCGTTGGGTGTGCCATTGGCGATCACGGTGTCCGCGGCCCCGTCACCGCCGCCCGTGCTCGCCGACAGATTGATGTCGGCGTGCTTGAGGTCGGTGCCAGACAGGTCGTTGACGGTCACGTCGTCGGCTGCGCCGAGCGTGTTGAGCGCCAGGTTCTCGATCCCGCCGAGGTCCATCGGTGATGTTGGCGACGTCACGGAACAGCCGGACTCGCGAGCCGTTGGCCGAGATGTCGAAGTTCTCGGACGCGTTTGAGCCGTTGAACAGCATCGTGTCGTTGCCGACTGGCCGTCGACGGTGTCGCTGCCGTCGCCGGGATTCCAGATGAACGTGTCGGCTCCCGATCCCAGCTCGGCGACGTCGGTGCCGCGGCCGCCGTTGATCGTGTCGTTGCCGCCACCGCCGATCAGCGTGTCGTTGCCATCACCACCAGTCATCGCGTCGTCGCCGCCACCACCACGGATCGTCAGGTTCGTGAGGCCGGCGATTCCGTTGCCACCGGTGATCGTGTCGTCACCGCGGCGGCCGCTGCACGTTGAGGTTCTCGACCGCGGTCGTCTCCTGAGTCGAGGAACCGGGCGAGAAGACCGCGACCGCCGTTCCGTCGTTCGCGATCCCGATCGTGTCGGCGGAACTGGTCCCGGAGTAGTTGACGGTGTCCGAGCCCTCGCCACCGTCGATCGCGATCGCGGCAGGGCCCGAGACGCCGACGCCGTTGGAGACCGTGTCGTCGCCACCCAGGGTGTCGACTCCGACGGTGTCGTTGTTGGCTTCAGTCTGCCGAAGACGTGGATCTGGGGCGTGAGCCCGGACACGTTCACCGTGCCGGCGTCGGAGCCGACGTGGACGTCGTCGGCGTTCGGTGTGCCGTTGGCGATCACGGTGTCCGCGGCGCCGTCGCCCCCGCCACCGGTGGCGGAGTTGTCGATGCTCGCCTGCTTGAGGTCGGTTCCGGTGAGGTCGTTGACGTTGACCTTGTCGGCGCCGCCGAGCGTGTTGAGCGCCAGGTTCTCGATCCCGCCGAGGTCCATCGTGATGTTGGCGACGTCACGGAACAGCCGGACTCGCGAGCCGTTGGCCGAGATGTCGAAGTTCTCGGACGCGTTTGAGCCGTTGAACAGCATCGTGTCGTTGCCCGACTGGCCGTCGACGGTGTCACTGCCGTCGCCGGGGTTCCAGATGAACGTGTCGGCTCCCGATCCCAGCTCGGCGACGTCGGCGCCGCGGCCGCCGTTGATCGTGTCGTTGCCGGCACCGCCGATCAGCGTGTCGTTGCCATCACCACCAGTCAACGTGTCATCGCCGCTGCCGCCGTCGATCGTGACGGGCTGGGTGGCGAACGAGCCGAAGCTGTCATCGACCCGTACGTCGTCATTGCCGCCACCGGCGTCGACGTTGATCGAGTCAAACGTGCTGCGGTCGAAGCTGAAGTCGGCCGTTCCGTCCTCGCCGACATCCAGCTGAAGGACGTTGGGGTTGTTGGGATCGAGGTGGAGCGCGAGCTTGTCGCTCGCTCCGTTACCGGTGATCTGGAGCGTCCCCCCTTGGACCTGCGCCTTGTATGAAGCGAGCGCCGGTGTCGCACCGACGCCGAGCAGTGCAGCGCCCGATGCACTCGTGGCAATCACGGCGTTGAGCAGCCTCCGCCGTCTGCGGCCAGTATTAGCCCACATAGCTTTGTTTCCTTCCCGCTTGGAATTGGTCCCGCGCAGCCACAGCCATCCCCGGCCGGCGCGGCTCACAGTTACAGCTCGTCGTCACCAGACTCTGGTGCGACGGATTACCCCCAAGACGCGATCGGGCGATCTTTCTTCCCGAGTTTCGCGGCGGCATTGACATCTGCCTCGATCCCGGCGACCATGGCCCGTGCATGAAGCGATTGGGGCTCCTGTTCGTGATCGGACTGACCGTGCTGGCGCTCGCGTCCACGGCCGCCGCGGCGACGGTCTACTTCACCGGCGCCGACGCCGGCCGCCATGTCAGGCCGCGAACCCTGGCGTTGACGGGGGACGGGACGCTCGAGGTATCGAAGGTCCACTGGTCGGCCTGGGGCGGCATGTTCGCGAGGGGCAGCGGCGAGGCCGAGTACCACGGCTGCACGCCCAAGTGCGCGTCGGCCCCCGTTCACCACGCCCACGTCTCGATCCGCCTGTCGAATATCCGCAGCTGTGGGGTCCGCGCGTACTACACGCACGTCCGGCTGACGCTCCCGTCGGGGCGGCTGCTGGAGCCGCGCTTCTTGCGCATCTCGTACAAGCCCAGGCCCTGCTAGCCCCGGCCCCGAGGGTGTGACGCCGTCACCCCAGGGTGCGGTGACTTTTGCCGCCGCCGCGCCTAGTGTGCCAACCCATGAGGGGAACACTGGCCGAGCAGGCGGTTGCGCGAGGGGTATGAAATGGGACTATGGACGGCCAAGACGCGCGTGCCGGCACCACCGGACGATGTCCTGATGCTGCTGACCCAGCCCGATGCGATCTCGCGCTGGGCGCCGATCGACTTCGATGTCGTCGATTGGGAAGGCGGGCGCCTGATGACCGGTGAGCACGTGCGGGTCCAGGGCCGGCTCGTCGGACAGTCGCTCGAGTTCGAGGTCGACGTGGAACAGGCCGACAATGGCCGCCTCGTGCTGACAGCCAGCGGGCCGATCCAGCTCGACGTCGAGTACCACGCGCGCGAGCTCGACGAGGGCAGCGAGCTCCATGCGTCGGTCACCGTCACCGGGCGCGGGCTGCTGGGCCGCGTGCTCGCGCAGGCGACCGACGCGCTGCTCGCATCGGGGGCGCTGCGCACTGCCGTCGACCGGCTGGCGCGTGAGCTCGAGCTGGTTGAGCCCGCGCTCGCGGTCTGAACGCCGGGGGCTACGATCCGGCGATGGCCGGATCTGACCCGGCGCGCTACGTAACCACGATCGTGGCTGTGGCCCTGGTCGGAGCGGGATGCGGCACCGCACGCCAGACGACCTCGACGACGCACAGCCCGGTGACCCCGACCCGCGTCCTCGCCGCCCGGTACATGGCGATCGCGCGCTCCGGAAACCGCCGGCTCGAGGATGCCTTCGATCCGCTCGAGGAGCGCGACCGAAATAACGTCACAAGGGCCGACGCGGATCTGCGCGAGGCTGCCGCGACCGAGCGGCTGTTCGACCGCCGCCTGATGCGGATCCCGTTCGGACCATCGACCGAGCCGGCGGCGCGCACCCTGTATGACGTCAATCAGGTGCGGGCGAGGCTGACGGCAGCCGGGGCGAAATCGACCTCGCTGCGCGAGCTGCACGACTACGTTCACGAGCTCAGAGTCGCCAACGGCCCGGTCGAGCAGGCGGTGCGAGCGATCCGCCGCCGGCTCAGCCTGCCGCCGCCATCGAGCAGCTAGCTTTGGTCTCCGGACCGACCGACGCAAGCGAGGAATCCGATGAACGACAAGATCAATCTGGCGGCCAAGCTGGCGCTGCTCGACGCGCCATACGAGCCCGGGATCGTCGGCCGCATCAACGACTACAAGCTGCAGGTCGTGAAGGTCAAGGGGCCGTTCGTGTGGCACAAGCATGACGAGACCGACGACTTCTTCCTGGTGCTCAGCGGGCGGTTGACGATCCACCTGCGCGACCGGGATGTGGTGCTCGACCCGGGCGAGCTGTTCGTCGTTCCGCGTGGGGTCGAGCACTGCCCCGACGCCGAGCGAGGAAACCGAGGTGCTGCTGATCGAGCCCGACGGCACGGTCAACACCGGCGACGCGGGCGGCGCGATGACCGCCGAGCCGCGGGTTCTCTGATCGTCCGGTCGATCCCGCGAGCGATAGCCTGACCCGTCGATGGCGACCGACCCAGGACAACACCGACAGGAGCCGGTCCAGCCGGTCGATTCGTCGGTCGTGCCGCGCTTCGCCGGGCTGCGCACGTTCGGCCGGTTGCCGACGCTCGAGCAGGCAGGTCGCGCCGACGTGGCGATCCTCGGGGCACCGTTCGATGGTGGAACGACCTTCCGCGCCGGCGCGCGGTACGGTCCTGCCGGGATCCGCGAGGCGTCGCTGTTGATGCGGCCGTACAACGACGCGCTCGACCTGTCTCCGTTTCGCGAGTGCCAGGTTGTCGATGCGGGGACGCGGGCCCGAACCCGGTCGACATCCTCGATGCGCACCGCACGATCGAGGCCGAGGCGCGGACATTGCTCGACGCCGGCGCGCGCATCGTCGCGCTCGGAGGCGATCACTCGGTCTCGTTGCCGCTGCTGCGCGCAGCCGCCGCCAAGCATGGCCGGCTGTCGCTGCTGCAGATCGATGCCCACACCGACACCTGGGACTCCTACTTCGGCGCCAAGGTCACGCACGGGACGATCTTCCGCCGCGCTGCCGAGGAGGAGATCATCGACGCGCGGACCTCGGTCCAGATCGGGCTGCGCGGGTCGGTGTACGCCTCGACCGACTACGCAGAGAACGCCGAGCTCGGGTTCACGACGCTGATGGCACGCGACCTGGACCGGGTCGGCATCGACGGAGCCGTCGCGCTTGCGCTGGAGAACCTCCGCTCGCCGGTCTACATCACGGTTGACATCGACTGCCTCGACCCGGCCTTCGCCCCCGGCACCGGCACGCCCGAGGCCGGCGGGCTGACGAGCAGGGAGCTGCTCGGGATCCTGCGCGGGCTCGCGCGGGAGATCGACGTGGGGTGCGCCGACGTGGTCGAGGTTTCGCCGCCGTATGACCCGTCGGGCGTGACGGCGGTCGCCGGGGCGAACGCCGCCTACGAGCTGATCGGCCTGGTCGTGCTCAGCCTGGTGGCTGACGCGAGGCCGTCGACCGCCGCTCAACCGTCGCGAAACGACTTCGCGACCCTCGCCCGTGCCCGGTACAGCCGGCTGGTGATCGTCCCCTCGCTGACGCCTGCCAGCTCGGCCGCCTCCCGGTACGAGAGGCCGGCGATGTCGATTGCAGCCAGCGCCTCGCGGAACTCGGCCGGGAGTTCGGCGACGGCGGCCAGGACCTCATTGGCGTGGATCGCCGCCAGCGGCGCATTGGCTCCGCTGCGCGGGTCGGCAATCGACAGCGTCTCGAGCTCGACGCGCGCCGCGATCGGACGCCGCGAGGCGTCACGACGCTGGCCGATGAACGTGTTGCGCAGCGCCCCGAGCAGATAGGCGAGGTCACCTCCGTCACGCACCAACCGGGGTCGCGCGAGAACGCGGACGCAGGTCTCCTGGACGAGATCCTCGGCCTCGTGGCGCGAGCCCGACAGTGCCCATGCGACGCGGAACATGCGATCGAGATGATCACCGAGGCTCGCGGGCTCTAACAGATGCTCGGGAGCCGTGTGCCCTGCCCCGTCGGTGCGGCGCCTGGCCAGCGCCTGCGTCGCGACCGCGCTGCGGCGTTGTTCGCCGGCGCGCCGCGTCTCGTTGACGGTCGGGCTGACCATCGCGCTCATCGGTCGCCCAGCCGTTGCGGGACGGAGGATGGTGGTGTCGGGTGGTGAGAGGCGGAGGTCATCGCTACCAGCTCGAACTCAAGGCGTGAGTCGATGTGTCGAACGTACGCGTAAGCCGCCCGCCTGCCATCGGGCATCTGACTCATCTTGGGGCTTAAATGGCTTATGTCAGGTAGGTGCCCTACCAGTCTGGGACAATGGCCGCGGTGATCGGGCGCATCTCAAGCCCCCGGTTCGTGGGCCGAGCAGACGAGCTGACCGCTCTGCAGCGAGCCGTTTCCGCGGCGCTCGAGGGCGCCGGCTCGGTGGTGCTCGTCGCCGGCGAGCCGGGGATCGGCAAGAGCCGCATGATCGGCGAGCTGGTCGGGCGGCTCAAGTGCAGCGGCGTGAGCGTGCTGGTCGGCGAGTGTCCGCCGCTCGGAGACGGCGAGCTTCCGTTCGCGCCGATCGTCGGGGTGCTGCGGGCGCTGGTCCGCCAGCGCGGAACCGATGAGCTCGACGAGCTCAGTGACCGCGCCCGCGGCGAGCTGGCGCACCTGCTACCCGAGCTGGCTCAGACCCGAGCGCCACCCCCCGGCCATCCGCCGAGCGAGGGCTCCCAGGCGCGGCTGTTCGAGCAACTGCTGGCCGTGCTGGTGGCCGCGGCGCGCACGGCGCCGCTCGTGCTGGTGATCGAGGACCTGCATTGGGCCGACCGATCGACCCGTGACTTCCTCACGTTTCTCGTGCGAGCGGCGCGCCCCGAGCCGCTCGGCGTCGTCGGGACGTACCGCAGCGACGAGGTGCACGGCCGCAGGCACCCGGTGCGGCCGTTCGTTCACGAGCTCGAGCGAAGCGGCCAGGCGACCCGGATCGAGCTGATGCCATTCACCCGCGTCGAGCTCCGCGAGCAGATCGAGGCGATCCTCGACGCCGTGCCCGAGCCGGGCCTGATCGACCGGCTGCTGGAACGGTCCGAGGGGAATCCGTTCTTCGCCGAGGAGCTGCTTGCCTCGGCGAGCACCGACGCGGTCCTCCCGGAGACGCTGCGCGACGCGCTGCTGTGGCGACTGGACGGGAGGCCGGCGAGTGTCCAGGACGTGCTCCGGATCGCGGCCGTCGCTGGCCGGACCGTCGACCACGGCCTGCTGTCGGCGGTCGCGGGGCTGTCCGAGGATGAGCTGACGGTCGCGTTGCGCGACGCGGTCGACAGCTACGTCCTCGCGCACGACCTCGAGTCGAGCGGTTACTCGTTTCGCCACGCGCTGCTGAGAGAGGCGATCTACGCAGACCTGCTCCCCGGGCAGCGTCGCAAGCTCCATCTGACGCTCGCGCGCACGCTGGGCGAGCACCCCGAGCTGGCCGGGAAGGGCGCGACCGCGGCGGCCGAGCTCGCCTACCACTGGTATCAGGCGGGGGAGCTGGCGGAGGCGCTCGCGGCGTCGGTGACGGCGGGGATGGCGGCCGAGGAGATCCGCGCCCTCAGCGAGGCGCTGCTGCACTACGAGCGGGCACTCGAAGCATGGGACCGACTCGGCGAGGGGGTGCAACGAGCGCCACTTGATCGATGCGAGGTCACGCGGCGGGCGGTCGATTCGGCGCGCTCGACCGGGAGTCAGGAGCGCGCCGTGGAGCTGGCGCGAGAACTGGTCGAGCTGATAGACGAGCACGAGGATCCCGCCGGCGCAGCAGTTGCGCACGCGCGTCTCGGTCAGGCCCTGTGGCTCGCCGGCCACGGGGAGAACGATTCGCTGTTCGAGTACAGGCGGGCGGTCAGGCTGATGCCGACCGAGCCGCCGACCAGCGAGCTCGCGTTCGTGCTCGCATCAGAGGCGCAGATGCTCCTGCTCTGCAGCCGGTTCGCGGAGTCCGACGCGCGCTCTGCCCAGGCGCTCGAGATCGCGGCCGACGTCGGCTCGGCAGAGCTCGAGGCGCACGTGCTCAACACGAGCTGCGCCAACTCGACCGCGGCCGGTGAGTTCGATCGCGCCGTCGCGTCGGCCGAGCGGGCGCGTGCGATCGCGACGCGCCTCGGCTCGGTCGAGGAGATCGGGCGCAGCTATGTCAACGGCAGTGACGCGCTCGACCACTCGGGTCGGCTGCAGGAGTCGATCGCGCTCGCGCGCGAGGGGATCGAGGTTGCGCACGAGCTCGGCGTTGAGTGCCGGTTCGGTGACTTCCTGCGCTCCGAGGTTGCGGGCAGGCTGCTGCACACCGGCGGCTGGGCCGAGGCCGAGGAGCTGCTCGACGAGGTCGGCGACCGGTCGCCGACGGGCCTGGTCGCTGTGATCGCGCTCCAGTTCCTGGGTCAGCTCAACGCCGAGCGGGGGCGGCTCGAGGCGGCTCGTAGGTCGCTCAAGGCGGCCGACGAGCTGCTCTCGCGTCCCGGCGGCTCGGTCTGGGTCGGGCCGATCACCGAGGGGCTCGCGACGGTCGAGTTGTGGTCCGGGCGGCCGCGCGCCGCCGCGGCCGTGATCGCCGAGTGCCTCGAGGAGCTCGACGGCCGCGAGCACATCTTCTATACGGCGAGGCTGTACGAGCTCGGGATACGCGCGTGCGCGGACCTCGCCGCCGCTTCTGCGACCGACGTGGCGCTGCTAGAGGAGCAGAGGGCGATCGCCGACGGGCTGCTGGCCCGCCTCAACTCGCTGATCGCCATGCTGACCGGCACCGTCCCGCCACGGGTGGCGGCGACCCGGGCGGCGTGCGCCGCCGAGCGCTCACGGGTCGGCGGTGTCGGTGACCCGGTGCTGTGGGCGCAGACCCAACGCCTATGGGACGAATACGGCGAGCGCTACCTCGCCGCATGCGCCCGGTGGCGTCGGGCCGCGGCGCTGCTGGGCGCCGGCGGTGAGCGCCGCGAGGCCGAGCGGCTGATCCGGGACGCCCACGCGGTTGCGACAGAGCTCGAGGCGCGCCCCCTGTCCGAGGAACTCGAGGCGCTCGCCCAGCGGGCCCGGATCGAGCTGCGCTCGGCGGGCGACCGCAACGGCGGCGGGCCCGATTCCGGGGCGCTGGCGCTCGACCTGACGCCACGCGAGATCGAGGTGCTCAAGATGGTGGCCGCCGGCGCCACCAACCGCGAGATCGCGACCGAGTTGTACATCAGCCGCAAGACCGCCAGCGCCCACGTCTCGCACATCCTCAGCAAGCTGTCGGTCCCCAACCGGACCGCCGCCGCTGCGACGGCGCGGCGGATGGGTATCGGCGGGGACGGTTAGTCCACCGCCGGGCGGTCAGCGGAACAGCACCGCCCGGCCGCGTCCGTGGGCCTTGGCCCGGTAGACGGCCGCGTCGGCGTTGGCGAGCAGCGTGTCGGGGTCGGTGCTCCCGAGCGCAATCCCGATGCTCGCCGACAGCCCGTAGGGCACCCCGCGGACGGTCAGCGGCGTCTCGATCGCGGCTCCGAGGCGGCGGCCGAGCGCGAGCGCGACTTCCTCGTCGACCTCCTCGCAGACGACCACGAACTCGTCACCGCCGAAGCGGGCGACCGTGTCGGCCGGACGCACGGAGGTCTGCAGGCGGCGGCCGAATTCGACCAGCACCTCGTCGCCGGTTGCGTGACCGTAAACGTCGTTGACCTGCTTGAAGTTGTCGAGGTCGACGAACAGCACCCCGGTCTCGCCGCTGGCGCGCTCTGACTGCGCGAGCGCGTGCTCGAGGCGATCGCGCAGCAAGGTGCGGTTGGGAAGGCCGGTCAGTGGATCGTGGACCGCCTCGTGGCGGATCCGCTCCTCGTCGCGGCGGCGCGCGAGCGCCGTCGTGAGCGTGTTGGTCACCGCCAGCACGATGCTCATCTGCTCGTCGGAGAGCTCGCCCTCGGGCAGAACGAGGAAGTCGTCGCGGTGGCCGATCGGCAGCTGGATGCCCTCCTCGGGTGTCGGCCCGAACGAGGCGAGCGGCCCGTAGCCGGCGACTCGGACCTGCGCTGCGGCGATCGGCAGCGTGGTCCGCATCAACTCGACGGCATCGATGGCAAGCTCGGTCAGGTCAGCCCCGGCGAGTGCCCGCTCGGCCATCGCGGCGACGGCTCGCTGGCGCGCCTCTGCGGCCCGGCGCTCGGAGATGTCACGGCCGATCGCGAGCAGCAGCGGCCCATTGGTGGTATCGACGACCCCCCAGGCCATCTCACCGACGAACTCGGAGCCGTCCCGCCGTACGCCCCAGGCCTCGGTCGAGAACCGCAGCTGGTGCTCGGTCGCGAAGTAGAGCTCCATGTTGCGGGTGTAGCGGTCGCGCATCCGCTCGGGCCACAGCAGCTGCACACGCTTGCCGAGCAGCTCCTCACGCGGTCGGCCGAACAGCTCCTCGGCGAGCGTGTTCATGAACACGATCCGTCCATCGGGGGTCGCCGCGACTACCGCATCCGGCAGCCCCTCGAGAATCGCGGCGGGCTGTACGAGCAGCTCGTCGAGCGATTGGTCCCCGGCGCCCGGCGCCGCGTTTGCGTCGTGTTCCCCCAACTCCATGACCCTCCGGAATCGGAGCGTACACCCTGACCGCGCCCGGCCCATCTGGCTAGCGCTGCGTGCAGCGGTCAGACTCCGGTGCCCGCGGGTGTCAGAATCTGCCGCGAGCCGGCCGGTGCACAGTCGATCTGAGAGAGGGCCAAGCCGTGCAAGGGGTAAAGCAGTACGTCAATGCGCTGCGCGCGCATCGGCGGATCGCGGCGGGGATCGCGCTCGCCGCGGTCGTGCTGATGGCGGCCGGCGCGAGCGCCGCGACCGTCGGCTCGCTGGGAGTCGCGAAGCGGACCGTGAAGGGAAAACCGATCACGATCGTCGTCGACGGTCGCGGGGTGACGGTCTACGAGCTCGGCGGCGAGAGTCTCGCCCATCTCCAGTGCGTCAACCGGCAGTGCCTGAACACATGGCCCCCCCTGAAGGTCGGCTCCGCAGGCGCCCGGGTTCGCAAGGCAGCGGGTGTGCCCGGCAAGGTCTCGATCCTGCAGCGCGTCCGCGGCAAGTTCTTCCAGGTGATGCTCGACCGCCATCCGCTCTACTACTACTCGGGTGACAAGGGGAAGAGCGGCTCGAGCAAGGGCCAGGGGATCAACAGCTTCGGCGGCGCCTGGCACGTCGTCAAGGCGAACGGTTCGTAAGCGGCCGCGCCGGCGTCGGGTTACGACCCGCGCCGGCGCCGCTGCCTCACCAGGCGGGCGCGGGGACGTCGGCCGCCACGCGCGCGAACCGCGGTACCCCGAGCCCGCTCGCGAGGTCATAGCCTCGCTTGGCGTAGCGGGCCGGGACCTTGTGGAAGAAGCCGTTGTTGCCGTGGATCACGTCCCACAGCGCGCTCGGATGAGACCTCGCCAGGTAATAGAAGAGCCCGTCTGACGGGCCGATCGGCGGCAGGTGCCGGCGCTGCAGGTCGGCGCTGATGACCGCCATCGCCGAGGCGACCAGCGGCGCCGCAGCGCTCGTGCCCGCGTCGACCAACCAATGTCCGCCGAGCACGACCGGCCAGCCTGGGAAGTTCGAAGCCGCCGCCGAGACATCGGGCACCGTGCGGCGCCGGCCGGGAAGCCCGAGCCCGTACTGGAACGGCGGCCGCGACGAGTAGTGCGCGAACCCGCCGCCGCCCGCTCCCAACCCACCTTTGAACTCGAGATCGTTCCAGACGAGCTCGTTGCGGCGCTCGTTGGCGCGCGTGAGCGTCAGCCCCGTGCCGCCGACGGTCGTCACGTAAGCGGATGACCCGGGCCAGGCGACGCCGCTGAAGTGCAGGCCGTTGCACGACGAGCCGTCGTCGCCGGCCGATGCGTAGGTGCCGACCCCCGCCAGCCCGAGGCGGATGAAGATCGAGTCCAGCAAGTTCGCGCCGGCACGCGACGCACGGGTTGCGCCCGTGCCGTGGCCGCGGACGTCGTTCTCGCAGATCCCGTATGAGATCGAGAGGCTGTCAGGGAGATGGCGCGAGTCGAGCACCTGCGAGGCGCCCAGGAACCACATCGCCGAGCCCGACCACGCCTGCGTGAACGTGATCGATGCTGCCGGAGCCATCCCGCGCGTGAGCGCGAGGTCCTCCTGAGGCTCGAAAAGCCCCCGCGGGCTCGAGTGCATGCCGTCGGTCAGCAGCAGCCGTGACCTGAGCCTGGGATAGCCGAAGCAGCGGGCGTTGTCAGTAATGTCGCCGGCCGTCGGACGCTCGTCGAGGCCGAGGATCGCGATCGACGCGCCGCGGCCGTGGCCGAGGCGATCGATCCCGTATGCGTGACGGACCTGCGCATAGCTGAACCCGCCCGTCTTGCGAGCCGCGCGGCAGCCGTGCTTCCAGGTTCCGGTTCGCTTCGGCGCGGGCTTGAGGGCGGCCCGGGCAACGGCGGGCCCCGACTTCGGGGGATGCGTGTACTGGCGATTGAAGATCGGCACGACGTCCCGGATCAAGGGACGCATCGCGTGGGGGATCGTCAGCGGGCGCGTCGGGGTGTAGCTGTTGCCGACGTCTCCGGGCGACTCGCGGATGTGAGCCCTGAACACGCGCTCGAAGCGCGCGACCGAGCCGCTGACGCGGGCGAACACGCCACTCGGGTCGATCGTGGCCGAGAACCCCTCGCCGCGAGCGAGCCGGACAAACCGCGCGCGTGTCGTTGCGCTGGCGCCAAACAACGCCGCGACCCGGCGCCGGCTCAGGAAGCGTCGGTAGGTGAACGAGCCAGGTTGCTGGACCGCGAAGAACGCGGTCCGCGCGGCCGCCTCGGGACGCTCGAGCCCGAAGTAGAACGTGATCCGCGGCGAGTGGGCCGTCGCGGCGCCGGCAGTCGCGGCGCAACCCAATAGCAGCAGCGCCCCCAGCGCCACCACCCTGCGTGTGGCCCCCATCACTGACACCTTACTGATCCTGGTGTTGCATCTCTGACATGACATGAGACACTTGGTGTGAGGAGAAGGGGGAGTGGTCGTGTTGAGGGGAAAACTGAGGTCATGCTTGAGTGTGGCGCCGCGCCATGTGGCTCGGCGGCGCTGGCGCACGGTGGGCCTGTCGGTTGTCGGCATCTGCTGCATAGTCTTGCTGGCGCCGGCGATCGGCGCGGTGTCCCGTCCGGCGCCGAGAGATGCGCTGCTGAGCGCGCGGCACGCGCTCGCGTCGGTGCAGGGCAAGGCGAGCGCCGGTGCAGCGGCCGCGCTCGACACCGCCACCGCTCCGGCGCTGTGGATCGACCCGCGCGACGTGGTGGCTGCGCCCTACGGCGCCACGGTGTTCTCGCAGTCCGTGATGGCGCTCAATGACCTGAGCCGGATCGAACCGCGGTCCGCGGGCTCCAGCGGCGCGATTGGGCTCGTGCTCGGGGCGGACCGCGACCTCGCGGCGCGCGTGATCGGGCAGGCCCGCGGCGGCCGCCGGTCGCTCCTGACGGCGGCCGATCATGCGCTCGCCAGCGGCGCCGCGCGGGCATCGGCGGGCCACTTCGCCGCGGCGGCGCGCGCCTACGAGGTCGCCTGGCGTGATGGGTTCGCAGCACTCACGTCACTGGTAACCCGAGCGATCACCAGCGTGCCGCGAGCGGCGATCGACGCGGCCGCCTCGCAGGCGCTGGGCAGCAAGCGGATCGCGCTCGCGGGGCCGAAGATCGAGCGCGGGCTGCCACCGCTCAAGCAGGACGGCAAACCGGAGTTCCTGTTCGCCACCGCCGAGCCTTGCCCGTTCTGTGCCGTACAGCGGTGGGGCACGATCCTGGCGCTGTCTCGGTTCGGCACCTTCTCGCACCTCTCATTGATGCAGTCGGACACGACCGAGAGCCCGACGGTGCAGACCTTCACCTTCTATGGCTCGAGGTACACGAGCCGCTACGTCTCGTTCGTGCCGGTCGAGCTGCTGAGCTACATCCGGCACGGAAGGAAGTTCAAGCCGCTACAGCAGCTGAGTGACTCGCAGGCCAAGCTGATGCAGCAGCTCAACACGACCAACCGGCTGCCGTTCTCCGACGTCGCCAACGAGTTTGTGAACGTCAACTCGACCGTTCACCCGAGGCTTGTCGGCTCGATCACGTGGCGGCGGCTTGCAGGCTCGATCGGGCGCCCGGCGAGCATTTCGGGGCAGGCGATCGCCGGGGTGGCCGAGGTCATCACCGCCGAGCTCTGCGGGGCGACGAACGGCAAGCCGCGCTCGGTCTGCTCCGACCCCGAGGTGGCGCGCTACGTGGTTGCACTGCCGCTGCTCAACGGCCAAGGCGGCGGTTGCCCACGTCGATCCCCCGCCCGTGTGTTCGGCAGCGGCGTCCGCGGGCGGGAGACGCCGATCGCGCGCTCGGCCAAGTGCCACACCTGACCGTGCCCGGCTGAGCCGTGCCGGTCGTGTGCGCGAACTGCTCCGCAACGGTGCCCGACGGCGCCAAGTTCTGCGGTGAGTGCGGCCTGCCGGTCGCGTTGGCGTGCCCGTCGTGCGGGACTGCAGCCACGCAGCCAGGGCAGCGTTACTGCCTCGAGTGCGGCACCCAGCTGAGCGGACCCGGGCCCGCGTCGGACGACGTGTCGCCACCGGACACGGCGTCCTCGGACGTCGAGCGCCGCCAGGTGTCGGTGCTGTTCGCCGACCTGACCGGCTTCACGTCGTTCAGCGAGGCGCGCGATGCCGAGGAGGTTCGGGAGACGTTGTCGGAGTATTTCGCCATCTCGCGCCGGGTTGTCGGTTCCTACGGCGGTCGCGTGGAGAAGTTCATCGGCGACGCGGTGATGGCACTGTGGGGCGCGCCGATCGCGCACGAGGACGACGCCGAGCGGGCGGTGCGCGCGGGGCTCGATCTCGCTGCGGGAGTGACAGCGCTCGGTGACCGGCTCGGGCTCGAGCTGCGCGTGCGGGTCGGGGTCCTGACAGGGGTGGCGGCGGTCGACCTCGGGGGGGTTGACGAGGGAATGGTGATCGGGGACGCGATCAACACCGCGTCTCGGATCCAGTCGGTGGCGCCGCCGGGCACGGTGCTGGTCGACGACGTGACCCGGGCGGTGACCGAGCGGGCGATCGCCTACGAGGACGGCGGCGCGCACGTCGTCAAGGGCAAGAGCGCGCCTGTGCACACCTGGAGAGCGGTGCGCGTGGTGGCCGCCGTGGGTGGCGCGGGCCGTCGCGATCTCGAGCCGCCGCTGGTCGGGCGAGACGACGAGATCACGACGCTCAGGAGCGCGCTCGATTCGCTGGTGGCGGGGGGCGGGCTGAAGCTGGTGTCGGTCGTCGGCGACCCGGGCCTCGGCAAGTCGCGGCTGGCGTGGGAGTTCAAAAAGTACGCGGACGGCCTTGCGGCGAGGGTGCTCTGGCACTACGGGCAGGCGGTCAGCTTCGGGCATGGCGCCGGCTTCTCGGCGCTCGGGGAGATGGTGCGCGCTCGCGCCGAGATCGACCCTGGCGAGCCGGCGAGCGCCCAGTCGGCCAAGATCGCGGCGCTGGTCGGCGATCTGTTCGGAGCGTCCGAGTCCGAGCCGGGGCGCCGCGTCGCACGGAGCGTCGAGCGGCTGCTCGGGCTCGACGACGGGCGGGCGGTGATCGACCTCGGCGAACTGTTCACGTCATGGCGGCTGCTGTTCACCCGGCTCGCCGACCGCGACCCGGTCGTGCTCCTGTTCGAGGATCTCCAGTGGGCCGACCAGGGGCTGTTTGACTTCATCCGCCACCTGACCGAGTGGGCGCCCAACTCGCAGATCCTGGTGCTCATCTTCAGCCGGCCCGACAAGCGCCTCGACGCCGTCGCCGCCCGGGGCGCGCGCATCGATCTGAGGCCGCTGTCCGACGAGGAGATCGAGGGGCTCGTCGACGCATTCGTCGCCGACGCGCCCAAGGAGCTGCTCGGCGGCGTCCGCGAGCACGCGGCCGGAGTGCCACTGTTCGCCGTCGAATCGCTGCGGATGCTCGCCGACCGGGGCGTGATGCTCGCCGAGGGGGATGGGCAGCGCTACCGGCTGGTCGGCGGGCTTGGCGAGCTCGAGGTGCCGCCCACGATTCGTGCACTGGTCGCCGCGCGGCTTGACCGCCTCGGCCAGCTTGAGCGCAACGTGCTGCGCGCGGGCGCGATCCTCGGGCTGACGTTTGCCGCCGACGCGGCGGCGGCGGTTGCAGCGGTCGGTGATGAGGACGCCGAGTCGCTGCTACGAGGGCTTGTCACCAAGCAGTTTCTGGCGTTCGAATCGGACTCCAGGTCACGCTCGCAGGGGGCATATGCGTTCGTGCACCGCCAGGTTCAGCGCGTGGTCCTGAGCACGCTCTCGAGGCGCGAACGGAAGACCCGGCACCTCGCAGCCGCCGAGTTCCTCGCACGCCGCTCGGATCCCGATCTCGCGGCGAGGCTCGCGGGTCATCTGACCGCGGCGCTCGAGGCCCAGCCGGCCGCTGCGGACGCGGATCAGATCCGGCGGCGGGCGCTCGCGCTGACGCTGGACGCGGCCGACCGTGCCGACGCGGTCGGCGCACTGAATGAGGCGATCGAGCTGTTCGCCGGCGCGGCCGAGATCGAGACAGACGAACGCCGGCGGGCCGACCACCTCGTCCGCGCGGCGCGGTGCGCCGAGCGGTATGGCAATCAGGAGGCCGTCGCGGCGGCCCACTACGGCGCAGCTCGCAAGCTTCACGAGCGGGCCGGTCGTACCCGTGAGGCGCTCCGGCTGCGCGCGCGGGAGCTGTACGTGTACCAGTGGAGCAGGCCTCCCTCGGAGCTCACGGCGCCTCTGCGCGACGTCTACGACCGGCTATCCGATGACCATGACGCCGCGTTCGCTGACGCCGCCGCGCTGTTAGCCAACACGCTCTACAACGACGGCCATCCCGGGTCGGCCCAGGAGATCGCGGCCCAGGCCGCAGACGCCGCCGAGGCGGCCGGCGCGTACAAGGAGCTGGGGGTTGCACTCAACTGCCGTGCGTCCGCGCTGATCGAGCTCGGACGCCCGGTGCAGGCGCTGGCCGTGTTCCAGGAGGCGCTTGCGATCCGCGAGCGTCATGCGCCATCGGAGGTGCCGGCGACGCTCGGCAATCTCGCGGTCACATTCGCAGCGCTCGGCAGCTACAACGACGCGTTGACCACCGGCCGCCAGGCGATGGCGGCCGCCGAGCGGGTCGCGAGCCGCGCCCACCGGAACCTGGCTGCGCTGCACGTGGCACGCGCGCAGTACTCGCTCGGGCGGTGGGATGAAGCGGTGGCGACGGTGCAGGAGGTCGCCGACGAATCGGCACCGGCGACGCGGGGGATGCTGATCGGACCGCCGCTGCTGGTCGCGCTGCATCGCGGAGACCCTGATCGCGCGCAGAGCGTGATCGATGAGTTCGACGCCCATCCTGACGTCGCCGCGGCGTTCGAGAGCGATTACCGCCGCCTGCGCGAGGTGGCCCTGGCTCAGCTTGCCGACGCGCCGTCGGACGCCTACGCGGCTATCGCCCGGGCCCAGTCGGGCGACTATGCCGAGTGGCCCACCTGGCTGCCGCTCGCGATCGACGCGCTGACCCGGCTCGACGACGATCGCCCACTGTGCGACGCGGTGGCCTGGCTGAGCCGCGAGGACGTGCCGAAGACCTCGCCGGTGGTCGCCGCTCAGCTGCGGCGCCTGCAGGCGCTGTTGGCCGCCAGGGCCGGCGAATCCGAGCAGGCGATCGAGCACTGGTCCGACGCGCTGCAACTGGTCAGATCTGCCGGGATGGTGTTCGATCAGGCGGTGCTGGCGGTCGAGCTGTTCGAGCACGTCCCTGCGCACCCCGGCGCGGATGCCGGGCTGCGGGCGGCGGCCGACACGTTCAGCGAGCTGCGGGCGCGGCCGTGGATCCGGCGTGTCTGCGCCGCCGCCGACGGACGCGTGCCGCTGCGGTAGGCGACCCACGGAGTAACTCGCATCATTGCAGGGGTCTTGCGGGCCGCGGGGCTCAGGCAGCGAACGCGGGCCAGAGCGTGTCGACCACCTGCTCGCTCCAGCCCTTCGTGGGCCGGCCGACGGCGAGCGCCTGGAACATGAAGCTCCCCATCAGCGCGTGCGCCGCGAGCGTCGTGTCGAGATCCTGGCGGACCTCGCCGCGCTGCTTGCCACGCTCGAGCGCCTGCGCGATCTCGTCTCGGCGCGGGACGATCATCGCGTCCCGGAACTGGTCAAGCAGCTCGGGGTGCTCGCGCTCTTCGACGATCAGGGTTCCTGCGAGCGTGAGCGCGAACCGCCGGCGTGCGAATTCGAGGTGCGCGACCAGATCGTCATGCGCGTTTCCGGTGTCGATCGGTGGCACCCGCGAGACCTTGTCTGCGATCACCGCCGCGACGAGCTCTGATTTGTCGCGATAGCGCCGATAGATCGCAGGACGGCCGACCCGAGCCTCCTCCGCGATCTGCGCGATCGACATCCGCGAGTAGCCCAGGTCGAGCAGCAGCCGCCAGGCGGTATCGAGGATCGCCACGTCGACGTTCTCGTCGAGCGGCCGGCCCGCGCCACGGGCGCGCTGGGCGTCGAGCGGTTCGGTCTCGTCTGCGCGGGCCACGGGCGAAGTCTCCCAGAGAGGGCTGATCCATCCCCGCTGACGGTGCTCATTCTCGGGCTCTAATTCCAATTCTTGCAATTACGTGGCTGTAGTGTACCGTTACGATATTGTTCTGGCACGTAAACTAGCTGAAAGGGCATCGGATGGCAACCAGCGATCAGATCCCAGCGGTCGAAGTGCGGCAGCTGCGCAAGACGTACGCGGACCGCGTCGAGGCCGTCAAGGGGATCGACTTCACGGTGGCCCAGGGCGAGGTGTTTGGCCTGCTCGGGCCGAACGGCGCCGGCAAGTCGACGACGATCGGAATGCTGACCACGACGGTCCAGCCCACATCGGGCAGCGCCCGGCTGGTCGGCTATGACGTCGCCCGGCAGCCACTGCTGGCCCGCGGCGTGAGCAGCGTCGTGTTCCAGGACGCCGTCGTCGACGGCGCCCTGAGCGGACGCGCGAACCTCGAGCTCCACGCCCGTCTGTGGGGCGTGCCCGCGCGTAGGCCGACCGGCGGATCGCTGAGCTGGTCGAGTCGGTCGGGTTCGTCGAGCTGTCGGCCGACCTGTCGAGACCTACAGCGGCGGCGAGCGGCGCCGGCTCGAGATCGCCCGCGCGCTCGTCTCGGCGCCGAAGGTCCTGTTCCTCGACGAGCCGACCGTCGGCCTCGACCCACGGATCCGGCACGAGCTGCTGGACGTGATCGTCGGGCTGCGCACGCGCGAGTCGATGACGATCGTCGTCACCACCCATTACCTCGACGAGGCGGAACGGCTCTGCGATCGGGTGGCGATCATCCACCAGGGCACGATCGTCGCGCTCGACAGCCCCCGGGCGCTGCTCGCGGGGCTCGGCCGCGAGATCCTCGAGTTCCGGGTCGACGGCAGATCCCGATGGCTGCGCTGGCGCGCTGCGCGAGCGGGGCGTCGCAGGCGACGACGCGTTCGCCGTCGGCGCGCGCGTGACGGTGCCGCTGCACGAGCACGGCGCGAGCTGAGGCGCTGGCGGCGATCGAGGCCGAGCATCTGCGCATCTCGGAGATCGCCACCCGGGTCCCGACCCTCGACGACGTCTACCTCCAACTGACCGGCGACCGGATCCGCCGCCGGACTGACGAACCAACCGGATCGAAAGGAGTCCCCCGATGTCCGCCATCGCAGACGCCGTCCACTACGATCTGGGCCCGCGCACCGCGTGCGCCCGGGCCGGGAGCACGCTGCTGACGCTCGCGACGTCGCCGGGCCTCGCTGACCTCGAAGACGCCGCGCCAGATCGCCGTGCCGCTGCTCGGGCCGGCGCTGCTGGCGCTGGTCGTCGCGCCGGCCCTCAAGGTCGCGACCGGCGGCCTTCACTCCCACATCGACTACACGTCGTTCGTCGGCGTCGGCGCGGTCGGCCTGGTGATTCCGCTCAGCTGCATCTTCGCCGGGCTGAGCGTGCTCGTCGACCGCCGCACACGGGCGCGCAGCGCGAACTGCTGGCGGCGCCGGTTCCGCGCGCCTACCTCGTGCTCGGCAACCTGATGGTCGCGATCGGGCTGGCGGCGCTCCAGGTCACCGTCCTGATCGGGCTGTCGGCGATTCGCGGCGGCGACGTTCGACATCACAGCGGCCGGGCTTGGCTGGTTCGTCGGCGCGGCGCTGCTGTTCACGGTGTTCATGTACGGGGTCGCCGAGACGCTCGCCGAGCAGGGTTACCAAGCAGGAGGACTATGTCGGGGCGACGCCCGCGGTGGCGATCCTGCCGTTCTTCTTCGCCGGCGCGCTGTTCCCGATCACCGCGATGCCCGGCGTGCTGACTGCGATCGCCAAGGTGTTCCCGCTCACGCACGCGCTGGCGCTGATGCGCTACGGGTTCATCGACCACAGCGGCGCAGGGCTGCATGACATCTGGGGCAGCAGCAACGTCGACCGTGGAGGCGTGGCTGAGTCTCGGTCGTGGTGGCGCTGTTCGCCGCGGCGCTGACGGCGATCTCGATCCGCGCCTTCTCGCGGTCTGCGGTCAGCTAACAGGCCCGACCGCGCCCGCTGTGCGGATGTCGGGGCGCCGACAAAGCAGTCGGCGCCCCGACTTAAACCTCAAGATTGGGCATCTGCCCGATGGCAGGCGGACGGCTTACGCCTAGCTTGGCTCCATCGAACTGGACTGGGATCACAGGAGGACGCGATGGATGCTCGGCTCAATCAGAAACTGGCCCACGAACACGCAGTGCAGCTGCACCGCCGCGCTGAGGTGGCGCGCCTGGAGGGCTCGCTCCCGAAGGGGAGCGGCCGCGGGAGCGGCAAGGGCGGTCTGCGCCGCTGGCTGCGGTTCGCCGGCCGCCGTGCCCGCCGCCGGGAGGAGGCGCCCGCGTTGCGCGGTGCCCGGATTCGCTACGCCGGCCCATGCGACGAGCAGGCGCTCGGCGACCTGGCGGGACTCGACAGCGCGCGTGTTCCGCTACCGCCGATCCTAGTCGCCGAGGTCGACGGGAGGCTGCGCGCCGCGGTCTCGCTGACCGACTCGTCCGCGGTCGCCGATCCCTTCCACCTGACGGCCGATCTGGTGGCCGCCCTCCGTGACCGGGCCGACGCGCTGCGGGCCTCGTCTGGCGACTCCGCAACGCGCCACGCGCCGGCTTGGAGGCCGGCCCTCGGAGCGCAGCAGGAGGAGAGCGGCTGACGATGCATTTCCTCCATCGAGGCGCCGGCCGCCAAAGGCAGGGCGCTACGATTTATGGATGCCGGGGCGGAATACAGGCGGCGTCGACATCCCAGCACTTCTGAACCTAGCGGTCGTGCTGGTGGTGATGTTCTTCCCCGTGATCCTCAATCGTGGCGGCCACCCACCGGGCCAGTCAGACTCGGATTCCGACGACGGTTGGGGCAAGGGGCCGCGCCCACCGAAACCGCCCCCCGAGGATCCGCGCGGCGGTATCCCGCTTGATGACGCCGTGCCCGCCCGTGTGCGTCTGCGTGGTCACTCGCGGCTGACCGACCTGCTGCCGCCGCGCGAGCGGCGGTGGACGCGCGAGCCAGAGCGCGCACCGGTCCGTACACGCCGCTAGCCGCACGCTCGTCGTCGGCCAAGGCGGCCCACCCTAAGAGCATTTCTGGGCGTCACGCCCACATCACCCGGCCTCCGCATCAGACACCGGGTCGACCGTGACCGACTCCGGCTCGCCGTGCATCCACGCGACCCAGATGTGGTCCTTGCGGTGCATCTGCACCGGATGGCTCATCCAGACGCGTCGCCCGAGCACCTGATGCACCTGCACCATCTGCTCGGCGTAAGCAGGCTCGCCCGGTTCAGAGAACCGAACCAACGCGCCGGTGATGGCGTCGTCTTGTACCTCGCCGGCTACGACGATGTACGAGTCTCCGCTGACCATCACCGGCCAGACCGCACCGATGCGTCCCTGGATCGGTTGGGGGTTATCCCGGCCAAACGATGGTGACTCGTCGTGCCAGAACGCGAGCGTGGCCCCCGGAGGTACGTTGGTCTCCGGTGGACGCTCCACGTCGAGCAGCACTCCAAGGTGCAGCAAGGAGCCGTTGTTCGCCGTGACGCTCAGCAGTCCCTCGGCGATCATGCCACGCAACTCAGATAGACGGGTCCCTTCGGCTGGTCGCCATTCGCGGGTACAAATGTCTGCTTGGCCTTATCGGCGATCGCCTTCCAGTTCATGCGTTCTCCTAACAACGGGGGAGCTAGCGAATGCCGCGTCCCGAGTCCCGGTGCCGCTCCAGAGGGAAGTTACTGCGCGTCCTCCTCGGCTTCGAGTTCGTCCTCGAGAGCGAGGATGGCGATCCCCAACGCTCGGCGGAGCCGCTCATGACTACCCGGACGTGCTGGATGGCCTGGCGGGTGCAACGAAGCTTTTCTTTCTCCGGTTGTGATCCGATCGCGGATGCCCTGCGTAGTCGGTGATCAAAAGCCACGCCTTTCCAGAGAAGGAGAACGGTAAATGTCAACAGGGCAACAGGAGCGCGGAGTCGACCGCAGAGGGTTCCTCGGCAGGTCGGCCGCAGCAGGTGCCGGTGCGCTCGCCGGTGCAGGCGCGCTGCAGGCGCTGGTCCCGTCGTTCGCGGCTGCCGCGAGCAGCGGGCCGACCGCCGGAGACGTCGCGATCGTCAAGGCCGCCCAGATCGCCGAGGCGCTCGCGGTCACGACCTACACCAACATCATCGAGCACTCGCCGTTCTTCAAGCACCTGCCGCCGGACGACCAGGGCTACCTCAAGGCCGCCCGCCAGGAGGAGATGTCGCACTACGCGCTCGAGCAGAGTGTTACCAGCGCGCCGTCTCCGTTCACGGCGTTCTACTACCCCAAGCACATGTTCCATGACTCGCAGACGACCCTGAACGTGCTCGTCACGCTCGAGGACGCGTTCATCGCCGCCTACCTGGTCGGAGTGCGGAACTTCAGCACCGCTGACCTGCGCGTGACCGCCGCCCGGATCATGGGGATCGAGAGCGACCACCGCACCCTCGCTCGGGTGCTCGCCGGTGACGTCACCAAGCGCGACGGGGGCCCGATCGAGAAGATCACTGGCGTCCAGGGCCACGCGGAGCGTGCCGACCCGCCGAACAACAACGGCTACGAGCGCACCCTGCTGTGGACCGACATCAGCCAGGCCGTCACCGCGCTGACCCCGTTCGCGGATCCGACGGCGGCCAAGAAGGCCGGGTTCGACGCCGGCAAGGCCTACAAGTTCCATCCGTTCACGGCTCATCTGCCGGGTTCGCTGGGGGCATTTCACTCGTTCGCCGGGTGACCCGATGGGCCGGCCTCGAACGGCCGGCGTTCAGCTGGGGGGCGCGCCCCATGCTCGACGGCCGCGGTTTGCATTTGGGGCACCGCGGTCGTCGGGCTTTCTTTGTCGTGAGCGCGTGCAGGGGCGGGCGCTGCCGGCGCCACGGCGTAGACTCGGCCTCGTTGGGCAAGCTGACCGCAGCCGTGAGCGCAGGGGTGCTCGCACTCGCGCTGGCGCCGGGAGCGCTGGCCGCGCGCGCCCCACGCCAGACCCGCGTCGGCTCGATTCAGGAGGTCCAGCTCGGCCCGGCTGTACTCGTCTACCTGTTCGGGCTCGCGCCCGGCCCTGACGGCAACCTCTGGTTCGCCGATCTCGGCTGTATGGGGCTGGGGAGGTGCTCGATCCTGCGGCTCACTCCGAGCGGCCGACTGACCGTCTTCAGGCGCGGGCTGAACCCGGGCAGCGTGCCGTTCACCGTCACCGCCGGCCCCGACGGCAACCTCTGGTTCACCGATGAGGGCAGCACGCCGGCGATCGGCCGGATCACGCCGAGCGGCACGATCACGGAGTTCTCGAGCGGCCTGAATGCCGGCAGTGAGCCGTTTGAGATCACCGCCGGCCCCGGAGGGCGACCTGTGGTTCACAGACCAGGGGACGACTCCGGCCATCGGCCGGATCACGCCCACCGGGCGGATCACCGAGTTCGCGTCCGGCCTGCGGTCCGGGAGCGTGCCGTTCGGGATCACGGCCGGTCACCACCAGCAGCTGTGGTTCACCGACCACGGCTGCAGCGGGGCCGGCAAATGCGCGATCGGGCGTGTCTCGCCCGACGGCATGATCAACGAAACGACCGCCGGCCTGCGCAGGCGAAGCCAGCCGCTCGGGATCGCGGCAGGGCCCGCCGGCGAGGAGTGGTTCGCCGACTCATCGGGCGCGATCGGCCGGATCGCCGCGAGTGGGCGGATCAGCGAGCGGACGCGCGGACTGCGTCCGGGCAGCGCGCCGGTTGCGATCACGGCCGGTCCCGACGGAGACATGTGGTTCACCGACGAGGGGACGAGCCCGGCGGTCGGCCGGATCACCCCAGCGTTCCAGATCCGGGAGTTCTCGGCCGGCCTGCAATCGGGCAGCGAGCCGGCGATTATCTCCGCGGCCCCCGACGGCGAGCTGTGGTTCTCAGACGAGGGCACCAATGGCGCCGTGGGCAAGTCTCACAGCGGCGCCCCCGCCGCGTTGAAGACGCCACCATCGATCGCCGGCGCACCCCGGGTCGGACACCCGCTCCGCTGCCGCCCTGCGGTCTGGGCTGCGTGGGCACACCTGCGGCCGTCGCTGACGATGTTCGCCTTCGACGGCTACCGGTGGCTGCGTGACGGCGTTGCGATCGCCGGCCGGCACGCGGCTCAATATGCCCCGGTCGGGTCCGACCGGGGCCACCGGCTGTCGTGCACCGAGACCGCCACCTATCCGGCGCCGTTTCACCTGACCGCCAAGGCGACCAGCCGGGCGGTGATCGTGCGCTAGCTTCGAGCGCGTGGACGACACACAACTTCTTGACGAACAACAGGCGTACTACCGCGCGCGGGCGCGGGAGTACGACCGCTGGTGGCTGCGCGAGGGACGGTTCGACCGCGGCGAGGAGGCCAACAGGCGGTGGTTTGACGAGATCGGAGCTCTCGAGCGGGCGCTCGAGCGCTTCGAGCCGAGCGGCGACGTGCTCGAGCTGGCCTGCGGCACCGGTCTCTGGACGCGCCATCTGGCGGGCACGGCGACGACGCTGACCGCCGTCGACGCCGCCCCCGAGGTGCTCGAGATCAACCGCGCGCGGGTCGACGACGACCGGGTCTCCTACGCCCGGGTGGACCTGTTCGAGTGGGAGCCATCAGAGGCGGCGTTCGACGTCTGCTTCTTCTCGTTCTGGCTCTCGCACGTGCCCGAGAACCGGTTCGAGACATTCTGGGAGTCGGTCGCGGGCGCGCTGCGCCCTGGCGGCCGCGTGTTCCTGATTGACAGCGCTCGAAGCGACCGCTCAGGCGCCGCCGACCACGTTGTTCCGGCGGACGGCGACGAGACGATGACCCGCCGCCTGGACGACGGCAGCGAGTTCCGGATCGTCAAGCGCTTCTACGAGCCACGCTCGCTCGAGCGCCGGCTGGCCCAGCTCGGCTGGCAGCTCGAGGCGCACTGCACCGGCGAGTTCTTCATCCACGCGGCTGGCCGCCGAGCGCGCTGAGGAACCGGGCCGCGATCGGCCCGTCGAGCGGACCCCCGTTGACGTTGTCGCTGTCCTGAATGACGATCGCGAACGCGACGTCGCCGTCGTAGCCCATCAGCCAGGCGTCCGTGCGCAGCTTGCCGCCGCTGTAGTACTGGGCGGTCCCCGTCTTGGCGTGGGTCCCGCTTGGGAGCCCGGTCCCCGCCGCGGTTCCGCTGGCGACGACGTCGGCCATCATCTCCCGCAGGCCGTTGAGCACGTCGGCGGGCACCGGCTTGGCCGCGACCGAGTCATCGGGGGCCCCGGCCACAAGGCGTGGCGCATGGGCAGACCCGCTCGCGACGGCAGCCGCGACGCTCGCCATCCCGAGCGGCGAGAACACCACCCCGGCTTGCCCGATCGCGGTCGCCGCGAGCGCGGTCGTGCCGTTCGGCGCCGGAACGTTGGCCGCGAATGCCGGCAGCCCCGGGCGGGGTGTGGCGTCCAGACCGAACGTGCGCGCCGCGGCAGTGAAGTCCTTGGGTCGCAGATGCGCCGTCGCGAGGCTCACGAACGCCGTGTTGCAGGACTCGGTGAACGCCTGGGCGAGATCCTGAACCGGCCCCTCACCCTCGGCGTTGTGGAACACCTCGCCGTCGATCGTGACGCTCGGAGCACAGGTGGCCGGCGAGGAGGGGGAGAGGCCGTTGCGGATCAGGGCGGTGCTGGTGAGCACCTTGAAGGTCGAGCCGGGCGGGTACTCGCCCTCGAGCGCCTGGTCGTAGGCGTAGTCGGTCGGGTCGCTGACGATCGCGAGGATCTGACCGGTCGACGGCCGGATCGCGACCAACGCCGCGTTCTTGTTGACGGATGCCAAGGCGTTCTCGGCCGCGCGCTGGACGGTGGGGTCGATGCTCGTCTGCACCGGTCGCCCCGGTCTGCCGGGGAAGCTCGTCAGCGTCGCGGCGGTGGCGCCGGCGGCATTCACGACGACCACGCGGGTCGTGGGGGTGCCGGCCAGCCGGCGCTCGTAGGCCTGCTCGATGCCGGTCTGGCCGATCGAGCTCGAAGCGTCGTATGGCGGCCCCAACTGGTGCAGCTGCTCGGCGGTGATCGGCCCGACCGACCCGATCACGTGTGCGCCGAGCTGGGGCGTCAGCGCGCCGCGGTCGCTCGCGAGCTCGAACTGGGTCCCGGGGACGGCGTACACGTTGGCCGGGCCGGGCTGGTGCTTGAGCTGCTCAAACCGCGCCTTGGAGACCTGAAAAACCGGGTCGAAGTAGTCAGGGTGGGCCTTGGCCTGAGCGAGTGCCTGGACGATCTCGGCCTTCGCAGCGCCGGCCGCGAGCAGGTCAGCCGTGACCGCGTGCGCGTCCTTGATCCGGTTGCCGACCAACCCGACCGTGACAAGCTGGTGCTGGGTCGTCAACCGCGCGTCACCGGCGCCCAGGATCGGCGCTCGGTCGGGCCAGTCGCGGACGAGGGCCATGCGGTCGCCGGCCCGGAGCGCCGGGTTGATCGTCGCCGGCGACCAGGCGACCAGCCATTGGCCCTTGTGATCGACGAGCTTGACCGTGGTGGCGGTTGACCACAATCCGGCGGCCGGTAGCACAAGATGCTCGGTCACCCGGGCCGAGGCATGCGACCCCGACTGCCTGACCTTGGCCGCGGTGAAGCGCGGAGCGGTGACGCCCAGCGCAGCGAGCGCGTCGGAGTTGACGGCCTTGAAGTCCGCCGGCGGGTTGAGCACCTGCTTGCGCATCGCGGCGTAGTCGCGGTCACGCCAGGCCCTCAGAAACGAGCTCAACGTGGCCTGCGGGTTCGAGGACGAGCCGCCGCAGGCCGCGAGCCCGAGCACCAGCACGAGGGCGAACGGCACGAGCGGCGCCGCGGTCATCAGGCGGCCCAGGCGGCCGCGCAGGGCTGCGCAGGACACCCAGCCGAGCATAGAACGACGAATCTCGCCGGAGCTCCAGTGCGCTCACTTGACAAAACCTAAGATCCTTAGGTATGGTCCTATGTGTCATAGGAAACTCTTGAAGGATGGAGACCAGAAATGAAGACCACCCCGATCACAGACACCCTGATCCAGGTCACGCGGCTGGGATTTGTCAACGCCTATCTGCTCCGGGAGGACGACGGCTTCACGCTCGTCGACACGACCGTGGCTCGGACCGGCGACGATCTGATCGCCGCGGCCGAGAAGGCGGGTGCGCCGATCCGCCGGATCGCGCTCACCCACGGCCACGGTGACCACGTCGGCTCGGTCGACGAGCTCAAGACCAAGCTCGGCAACAACGTGCAGGTGCTGATGAGCGAGACCGACGCGCGGATCCATGCGGGCGAGAAGGTCGTCGAGGGCAAGCTGACCGGAAGCTGGCCGACGCTCAAAACCGTCCCCGATGTCCGTCTGGCACCCGGCGACCGGGTCGGCAGCCTCGAGGTGGTCGCGAGCCCCGGTCACACGCCGGGCCACGTCGCGTTCCTCGACACGCGCGACCGGACCCTGATCGCGGGTGACGTGTACACCTCGATCGGCAAGGTCGCGGTCTCGAACCACTTCTACTGGCGCTTCCCGCTCGCCACAATGGCGACGTTCGACCGGGCCCAGGACCTGCAGTCGGCGCGCGACCTGCGGGCGCTCGATCCGGCGCTGCTGGTCGTCGGCCACGGGCCGGCCGTGAGGGCGCCGGGTGGCGCGATGGACGCGGCGATCGCGCAGGCAGGCTGATGCCGAGAGCCGGGCTCGACTCCGAGGCGGTCGTCGACGCGGCCGCCGAGCTCGCCGACGCCGAGGGGCTTGAGGCGGTCTCGGTGTCGGCGCTCGCGGACCGGCTCGGGGTCAGAGCGCCGTCGCTGTACGCGCACGTGGCCGGGCTCGCGGATCTGCGGCGGCGGCTAGGCGCTCGCGGAGCCAGGGACCTGACCGCCGCGGTCCTGGCCTCCACGTCCGGGTTCGCCCGCGCCGACGCGCTGCGCGCGCTGGCGGCGACGTACCGCGATTTCGCGCTCGCGCACCCGGGCACGTACACGGCGATGCAGCGGGCGCCCGAAGAGGAGTCGGGCGAGCCCGCCGCGGCGGCCCGCGAGCTCGTCGATGCGATCGTCGGCGCTCTGTCCGGGTATGGGCTCGCCGGCGACGACGCGATTCACGCTGTGCGGCTGGTCCGCGCGACGCTGCACGGGTTTGTCTCGCTCGAGCAGCTCGGCGGCTTCCGCATGCCGATCTCGCTCGACGAGACCTACGACCGATTGGTCGCGATGCTGGACCGTGCGCTGGCCCAGCCCGGTGCCGCGTAGGATCAACCGGGTCGAATGCCAGAGGTCGCGATCGCAGACGTCCCCGAACAGGCCCGCTACGTGCTCGAGCTCGACGGCGCCCCGGCGGGGCTGATCGACTACCAGCTCGCCGGCGGCCGGATCTCGCTGATGCACGCCGAGGTCGATCCCCCGATGCGCCGGCGCGGACTCGCCTCCGAGATGGTGGGCTTCGCCCTCGATGACGCTCGCGCGCGCGGGCTCGAAGTGCTCCCGTACTGCCCCTTTGTGAGGGGCTACATCGCCGCGCACGATCAGTACCTGGACCTGGTCCCGGAGCACGAGCGGGCCCGGTTCGGGCTCTGACGGGCCGCCGCTGGCGGTCGAGGTTTCAGTCCGCCGTCGCGGCGGCCGTCGCCCCGACACCCGCCACGTCCTCGCACTCTCCGGCTGCGCGCGGGGCTCCGGCCCACTGGCCGCCGGCACAGTCGCCGGCCGCAACCTCGGAGCGGCGCTCGGTGCGCAACGCGAGCCCACCGATCCCGGCCACCAGCAGCAGCGCGCCGCCGATCCCGACGGCGAGATGGAACGCGTCCTCGGAGGCGCTGGCGGCAGCGCTTGCGACATACGCTCGCTGCGAAACGGGGATCGCCTTCGGGGCGACGGTCCCGAACGTGCGCCGCTTTGCCTCCAGCACGGCCGGCTGGCTGCTCGACGGCAGCCGCCCTGCGAGCCGGTGGTCGAGCTGGGCGGCGTAATGGGCCGAGACGAGGGCGCCGACCGCCGCGACCGAGATCAGGCCGGCCGTGCGAGCGATCGCGTTGTTGACGGCTGAGGCAATTCCAGCCTGGGACTCGTCGACGTCACCGAGCACGGTTGCGGTCAGCGGCGCAACCGTCATCGCGAGCCCGAACGAGAACACCAGCAGCGCGGGCAGCACTTCGGTGAACAGGGACACTGAAGTCCCGTAGCGGAGCATCAGCGCGAACCCGCAGGCGACAATCACCGGGCCGACGGTGAGAAAGAACCGCGGACCATGGCGGTCGGCGAGCTTTCCCATTCGGGCCGACAGCAGGAACATGACCGCGGTTGGCACCAGACCGGTGACGCCCGACTTCAGCGCGCTGTAACCGGCGACCTGCTGCAGATAGATCGTGACGAAGAACCCGAGGATGCCGATGCCGCCGTAGATTGCGAACGTCTGCGCGTTGGCGACCGAGAAGTTGCGACGCCGAAAGAGGTCGAGCGGGAGCATCGGTGACCCCGCGCGCGACTCATAGACGACGAACGTCGCGAACAGCACCAACCCGAGCGCCAGCGCCCCCGTGACCGCGGGATCGGACCAGCCGAGCACCGGCTGTTCGATCAGCCCGAACGAGATCCCGGCCAGGCCCGCGGCCGCGAGCCCCGCCCCAAGCCAGTCAATCGCCGTGTCGCTGACGCCCCGGGCCCGGCCGGGCACCGCCACCCGCGCGAGCCAGATCGCGCCGATCACGAGCGGGATGTTGATCACGAAGATCCCGCGCCACGAGAACGAGTCGACGATCTGGCCTCCGAGCAGCGGGCCGGCGAGGATCCCGATGCCGCTCCATGCCGTCCAGGTGCCGATCGCGCCGCCCCGTTCGTTCTTGGGGAACACGGAGACGATGATCGCCAGCGCCGACGGCGTCAGCAGCGCGCCCGACACCCCCTGCATCGCGCGCGCCCCGATCAGGACGCCGACCGTCGGCGCCACCGCGCACAGGATCGAGCCGATCCCGAACCCGAGCACGCCGGCCTCGAAAACGCGCCGCTCGCCGAGCTTGTCCGTCAGCGAGCCGCTCAGCAGGATCAGCGCGCTCAGCGTCAGCAGATAGGAGTTCGAGACCCATTGCTGGGCCGCGAAGCCCCCGCCAAGGTCACGCCCGATCGCGGGCAGGGCGACGTTGACGGCCGTCGAATCGACCGCCGCGATCGTCGAGGCGAGAATCGCCGCGACCAGGGCAAGGCGCTTGTTGGCCCCATGCTCCGCGGCCGCGTCATGGGCCGACGCGGACTCGGAATCGACCCCTAGGTTGGGATATCCGCCGTGGCCAGCTTGAGCAGTGTCTGGTTGTCTATCTGCCGCCCGGCGATCACGCACGTATGCCCTGAGCGTACCCAGGTGACGGCGTTTGCCGATCCGTCGCGGATGAACGTGAACGGGATCCCGTCACGGGTGACCGTCGTGCCGCCGTGCACCGGCAGTGGTGCGCCGGTCACGATCGTGTAACCGACGCGATGGCCGGCGCGGCCGCCGTAGAAGACGGTCACGGCGTGGCGCCCCGTGAGCGAATCGGTGCGCGCGCCGGTGGTCCGCCAACCGATGGTCCGCGTCCAGTAGGGGAACGGGATCCCGCCGGCGGAGACGTCGATCGTCATCGCGCCGCTCGATGTCTCGGACGGGGGTGGAAGCGTGGCCGGCGCCAGCGCGGCCTGGGTGGCCTGCCCGAGCGTCGGGGCGGAGCTGCCGCTGACCGCGACGACGACCGCCGCTGTCGCTGCGGCGAGCCCGATCGCCAGGGCCGGGATCGCGATCCGCGGCCGCCAGCGCAGGCGCCCGCGATCGGACTGCCTGGGTTGTGCGCCGTCGGTCTGCTGATCGAGCCAATGGCGAAGCGAGTCGGGCGCAGCGACATCGGCGCTGCGGACCAGGTTGAACGCCTGCTCCTGATCGGCGAGTGCGCGGGCCAGATCGGGTGAGTGCCGGACTACGTCGCGGAGCTCGGCCTCACGCGACTTGGGCAGCGACCCGTCGGCCAGTCTTGCCAGCTCGGCCTCGAGGAACTGCGAATCATCACTCATTTAAAGGTCTCCATCTACGCAAGACTCCGATCTGGCCCCGATCCTTCCCGTACCTGGGCGGGGCCAGAGCCATCTCGAGCCGCCGGATTCGCTGGCTGGTCGCCCAGTTCGCGCACAATCCGCTGTCGCGCGCGGTAGATGCGGGTGGTGATCGTCGCCTCGGGCGTCCCCAGCGCCTCGGCCGCCTCACCGTAGGAGAGTCCGAGGATATCCACGGCCGCGAGCGCCAGCCGGAACTCGTCCGGGAGACGATCGATCGCGGCGAAGATCTCGCCCACCTCAGCCGCCCGTTCGGGCTGGACCGACGAGCGCGACTCGACCGGCGAGACGTCCTCGAGCGTCTGGGTGACTCGGGGCCGCCGTGAGGTGCTGCGCAGCCGTGAGTAGAACGTGTTGCGCAGCGCGCTCATCAGGTATGCGCGCTCGCCCCCCTGCTTGACGCTGCGCGGCTTGGCGAGCACGCGAGTGAACATCTCCTGGACGAGGTCCTCGGCGTCCTCGCGGGTTCCGCACAGCGCCCATGCGGCGCGATACAACGCGTCGAGGTGGTCACCCAACGAGGATGGGTCCAGGCGCGGCACTGGTCAGTCAATGCTACGCGCCAGCGGTCAGGAGGCGGGCCGGGAAGGAATCGGGTGCGGTGCCGTCTGTACGGGGTGAGCGGAAAGCTCATCAGGCCGGAGCTCGAATCCACAGCTCGACCAGGAGGTTGAAATGTTGCAACATCGGACCGTGCTGGCGTCGGCGATCGTCGCCGTTGGCCTGGGCGCTTCGCCGGTCATCCTCGCGACCGAATCGGTGGCGGCGACCGGGCCGGATAAGGCCGTCGCACACGTGCGGGCGCAGAGCGCCGCGGCCGGCGCGACGATCAAGTTGCGCAAGACCGGCAAGGGAATGCTGCTCGTCAACTCCCGCGGGTTCACGCTCTACTCGTTCAGCAAGGACGGGAAACGGGTCAACCGCTGCCAGAAGATCAGCAGCTGCTCCTCGATCTGGCCCGCGGTCAAGACCCACGGGCGGCCGCGTGCCGGGCACGGCGTCAAGCGCTCGAAGCTCGGGACGATCAAGCTCGCCAACGGGACGAGCCAGGTGACCTATGCCGGCCACCCGCTCTACACCTACAGCGGCGACGGCCTGCCGGGCTCGACGGACTACATCGGGTTCTCGCAATTCGGCGGCAGATGGCGTGCCGTCCGGGCGTCGGGAGCGTTGGTCAACTAGCCCTCCTCTGACCGCGCAAGACCCGCCCCGGCGAGCGCTCGCCCGATCCATGAAGGAACCGGCGAGCGCCAACGGGAGGTGCCCGGCGACGCAGCGCGGCGTCGCCGGGCGTCCCCGCTCCAGTGCCGATTGCTCCTGCCCCCCGGTGTGTGGGAGACGGCGAGCCGCGCGCCCCACTAAATTCGCGGGGCGATGAAGCGCACCCTGTTCGAGTCAGAGCACGTCGACTACCGCGAGTCGGTGCGGCGCTTCGTGGCCGAGGAGATAACGCCCAACCACGCCGTCTGGGAGCACGAGGGGATCGTCCCGCGCGAGCTGTTCGCCAAGGCGGCCGCCAAGGGGATGCTCGCGATGCAGGTACCCGAGGCGTTCGGCGGGATGGGAGCCGACGACTTTCGCTTCAACCAGATCCTGATCGAGGAGATCAGTCTCGCCGGCGATGCGGGCAGCGGGCTCGGGATCACGCTCCACAACGACATCTGCCTGCCCTACTTCCTCAAGCAGTCAAACGACGACCAGAAGCGGCGCTGGCTGCCCGGGATCGCCGACGGGAGCCTGATCACGGCCGTGGCGATGACCGAGCCCGAGATCGGCTCCGATCTGGCCGGGCTGCGCACGACCGCGATCCGAGACGGCGACGAGTACGTCGTCAACGGCTCCAAGACCTTCATCACCAATGGGATCAACGCCGACCTCGTGATCGCCGCCGTCAAGACCGACCCGTCCCTGCGGCACGCGGGGATCTCGCTGCTGATTATTGAACGGGGCATGGAGGGCTTTCAGCGCGGCCGCAACCTCGACAAGGTCGGAATGCACGCGCAGGACACAGCGGAGCTGTTCTTCGAGGAGGTCCGCGTCCCGGTCGAGAACCTGCTCGGCGAGGCGGGGCAGGGCTTTCGTTACATGACCTCCAACCTGCCCCAGGAGCGGCTCAGCATCGCGATCGCCGGCGTCGCGGCGGCCCGTGGCGCACTCGACGCGACGATCGAGTACGTCCTCGAGCGCAAGGCGTTCGGCCAGCCGATCGGCTCGTTTCAGAACTCGCGCTTCGCGCTCGCCGAGATGGCGACCGAGGTGGAGCTCGCGACGGTCTTCTGCGACCAGGCCGTGCTGGCGCTCAACGCGGGGGAGCTCTCAGCGGAGGATGCGGCGATGGCGAAGTGGTGGTCGACCGAGCTCCAGGGGCGCGTGATCGACCGCTGCGTGCAGCTCCACGGCGGCTATGGGTACATGCTCGAGTACCCGATCGCGCGAGCGTTTGTGGACGCGAGGGTGACCCGAATCTACGGCGGCACGACCGAGATCATGAAGGAGATCATCGGCCGCTCGCTCGGGGTCTAGGCCGGCGATGTCCGCCACTCGCTCAGCTGTTGGTGGCCGATCGTCCGCGCCTGGGTGACGGATCAGAGTCGGCGCAGCGGAAAAAAACCCCGCTCGCTGCGACGGTTTTGCACGAGATAGTGAGGTTTTCCTAATGCTTAGGCTCCTAGCGGCCGATTAACGGTCTGCGTGGTTTTAGCTAGAACGGACGCCAGCGACTCGACGACGCCGCTTGAAGCGATGCTCGAGCTCGCCCGCTGCGCGGGCGAGGAGTCACTCTCGGTGGTGCTCAAGACGGTCGCACAGACGATCCGCGAGGTCGCCGGTTTCGACGCCGTGGTCGTCAACATCTACCGGCCGGCGTGGGACGACTACGAGGTCGTGATGGTGGTCGGCTCAGAGCAGAGCCGCGCCGCGCTCGAGGGCACGTGCGCACCGAGCGAGACGTTGATGCATCTCTTCTCAAGCGAGCAGCAGCGGCTCCCCGGCGTCTTCTTTCTGACCAGCGAGACGGGCTTCTGGAGCAAGATCGAGAACACCTACACGCCCGACATCCCGCAGTCCGACGACCCGGACGCCTGGCAGCCCGACGACGGGCTGTTGGTCTTTCTGCGCGACGCCAGCGGCGCACCGCTCGGCTTCCTCTCGATGGACGAGCCGATCAACGGCCGCCGTCCGAGCGACGACGAGCTGCGCATGCTGCGCGCGATCTGCTCGCACGCCGAACAGGCGCTCGCGAGCTCGCGCCGCAAGGAGCGTGCGGCCGAGAACGCGCGCATGCTCTCACAGCTGCTCGGCATCTCGCCCGCGCTGTCGGCGTGCACGACCGCGCTCGGCCTGCTCGAGGCAGCGTGCGACACCGTGGTGCCGCACCTCGGCTTCGAGCGCGTCGCCGCGTACGGCATCTGCGACGCGATGACGCTCGAGCTGGGTGTGGTCCGCGGCTGGGATTCCCCCTCGCTGTTGGCCGACACGCTCGAGATCGGACGCCTCGAAGCGTTGCTGTCGCCCGACCGCGAGCGTGCCGGCTGCTGGCTACTTGATGCCCGCGAGCTGTTCGGCCCGGCGGGATCGCGCAACGGCGAGCGCTCACGGCGAAATGGGTGGGGAGCCGTGGCGTGGAATGACAGCTGCCTGGTGGTTCCATGCCGCGGTGACAGCGGACTGTTGCGCGGGTTGCTGGTGGTCGAAGATCCCTCGGACCGGCTGCTGCCTGGGGACGACTGCCGCCGTGCGGTCCGGTTGCTGGCCGACCAGGTCGCGGCCGCACAGAACGGGCTCGAGCACCGCGAGCAGCTGAGCTACCTCGCGACCCACGATCCGCTGACCGGGGTCCGCAACCGCCGCGGGCTGACCGAGCTGCTCGCAGCCCATCCTCACGCGGCGCTGCTGGTGTGCGACCTCGATCACTTCAAGCTCGTCAACGATCGTCACGGCCACGACGTCGGTGACCGCGTCCTGCAGCGCTTCGGTGAGCTGCTCCGCGAGCTGTCACGCGGCAACGACGTCCCGATGCGGCTCGGCGGCGAGGAGTTCTGCGTCGTGCTGCCGGACACCGATCGGGCCGGCGCGATCCGAGCCGCCGAACGGCTCCGCGCCGAGACCTCGCGCCGGATGCAGGGGCTGATCCCCGAGGGGATCACGGTCTCGATCGGCGTCGCAACCAACGCTGAAGGAACGCTCGACGCCGGTACCCTGCTGGCCGCGGCCGACCGCGGTCTGTACGCCGCCAAGCAGGCAGGCCGCGACCGCAGCGTCGACATCGACGCCCTGGCGCTGCAGATCAACTAGCCGCTCGGGCGGGCGAACGCCGGCCGCTGCGCCGGCGGTTCACCCGGCCGCTGCGCCGGTTGCGACCAGCGCCTCCTCGTCGGAGTAAGTCCCGCCGCGCTCGGCCATCGCGACCAGCGAGGCGGGCGGCTCGAACCGCTCGCCGTAACGCTGCGCGAGCTCACGCGCGCGAGCCACGAAGCCGGTCGGTCCGCCGTCATAGCCGTTGATGTACTGAAGCGCGCCGCCGGTCCAGCCGGGGAACCCGATCCCGAGGATCGAGCCGATGTTCGCGTCGGCGACCAATTCGATCACGCCCTCGTCGCGGCACTTGACCGCCTCGAGCGCCTCGAGGATCAGCATCCGCTCCTCGACGTCCTTGAGCGAGATCGAAGACGGGTCGTCGACCGGCGGGAACAGCTCCTTCAGCCCCGGCCACAGGCCGACCCGCTTGCCGTCGGCGTACTCGTAGAAGCCCGCACCCTCGAGCCGGCCCGGCCGCTCGTGCTCGAGCATCGTGTCGATCACCGTCTCGGACGGGTGCCCGACCCAAGGACCGCCGTCACCCTTTGCCGCCGCCGTCGCGGCGTCGCGGATCTTGCGCATCAGCTTCAGGTTGACCTCGTCCGAGAGCTGGAGCACCGGGGCGGGGTAGCCGGCCTGTGAGGAGGCCTGCTCGATCGTCGGCGCCGGGATGCCCTCGAGCAGCATCGCGAGGCCCTCGTTGATGAACGCCCCGATCACGCGGCTGGTGTAGAAGCCGCGGCTGTCATTGACGACGATCGGGGTCTTCTTGATCATCTTGGCCAGATCTAGCGCCCGGTAGAGCGTCTCGTCGCTGGTCTGCTCGCCCTTGATGATCTCCAGCAGCGGCATCCTGTCGACGGGGCTGAAGAAGTGCAGCCCGATGAAGTCAGCGGGCCGGGTCACGTGCTGAGCAAGCTCGGTGATCGGGAGCGTGGACGTGTTGGAACCGAGAAGTGCATCGGGCGCCAGGTGGGGCTCGATCTCCTCGAGCACCCGTGCCTTGACCGACGGGTCCTCGAACACCGCCTCGATCACCAGTTCGGCGCCCTGCGCGACGGCCGGGTCGGTGGTCGGGGTGATCCGCGCGAGCAGCTGATCTCCCTGCTCCTTGGTGCTGCGGCCGCGCTCCACCGCCTTGGCGACGAGCTTCTCGGAGTAACCCTTGCCGTGGTCGGCCGCCTCCTGCGAGACGTCCTTGAGCACGACCTCGGCGCCGGCCTTCGCGCACACGTACGCGATTGCGGCGCCCATCATCCCAGCCCCCAGCACGACGATCTTGCCCGGCTTGAAGCTCTCGATCACGTCCGGCCGGCCGCGCGAGCCGGTCGCGTGCTGTAGATCGAAAAAGAACGCCTGGATCATGTTCTTGGCGACCTGGCTGGTGACCAGGTCCACGAAGTAGCGCCCCTCGATCTCGATCGCGTTGTCGAAGTCGACCTGGGCACCCTCGACCGCCGCGGCCATGATGTTGACCGGCGCCGGGTAGTTCGCGCCCTTGAGCTGCTTGCGCAGATTGGCCGGGAAGGCCGGCAGGTTCTGCGCCAGGCCGCGGCTGCTCGGGGTGCCGCCCGGCATCTTGTAGCCATCGGTGTCCCACGGCTGCTTGGCGTCGGGGTTTGACTCGATCCATTTCTTGGCGGCCGGGATCAGCTCGTCGGGGCTGCTGACCAGCTCGTCGACGATCCCGATCTCCTTGCCCTTCGCGGGGCGAACACGCTGACCCTGGAGCAGCAGCTGGAGCAGGGCGTTGACGATCCCGAGCATCCGCACGGTGCGGGTCACGCCGCCGGCGCCGGGCAGCAGGCCGAGCTGGACCTCGGGGAAGCCGAGCTGGATCTTCGGGTCATCGACGACGACCCGGTGGTGGCAGGCGAGCGTGATCTCCAGCCCGCCGCCGAGTGCCGAGCCGTTGACCGCCGCGACCACCGGGACGCCGAGCGTCTCGAGCCGCCGAAGCCTCGACTTCGCCTCGCGGATGAAGCCCGCGATCTCGTCGGAGTGCTCCCTGGTCGCGGTCCTGAGGTCGTTGAGATCGCCGCCGGCGAAGAACGTCTTCTTGGCGGAGGTGATGACCACGCCCTTGATCTGGTCACGTTCGGCCTCGAGCCGGTCAACCGTCGCGGCCATCGACGCCGCGTAGGCGGCATTCATCGTATTGGCCGACTGATTGGGGTCGTCGAGGGTCAGGATCACGACGCCGTCGTCGTCGCGCTCCCAGCGGATCGTGCTGCTCTCACTCATGCGGTGGTCTCTCGTTTCAGTCGCAGATTTGGTGGGCCGGCGCGGCGCGCGGTGCCGGGCTGAGCCGGCCGGTCAGACGCGCTCGACGACGGTGGCGATTCCCATCCCACCGCCAACGCACAGGGTCGCGAGGCCGTAGCGCTTGTCCTGGCGCTCGAGTTCGTCGACCAGCGTGCCAAGGATCATCGCGCCGGTCGCGCCGAGCGGGTGTCCCATCGCGATCGCGCCGCCGTTGACGTTGACCTTGTCCATGTCGAGGTCCATGTCGCGGACGAACCGCAGCACGACCGCGGCGAACGCCTCGTTGATCTCGACCAGGTCCAGATCATCCACGGTCAGCCCCGCCTTCGCGAGCGCCTTGCGGCTTGCGGGCGCAGGCCCGGTCAGCATGATCGTCGGGTCAGCCCCGGAGACGGCCGTCGCGAGGATCTTCGCGCGCGCCCGAAGCCCGAGGTCCGCGCCGGTCTGCTCGTTGCCGATCACGACCAGCGAGGCGCCGTCGACGATCCCGGACGAGTTCCCGGGCGTGTGGACGTGGTTGATCCTCTCGACCCAGTGGTACTTCTGCAGCGCGACCGCGTCGAAGCCGCCCATCTCGCCCATCGCGGCGAACGACGGCTTCAGCTGGCCGAGCGTCTCGACGGTCGTCCCGGGGCGGATGAACTCGTCGCGCTGGAGCACGACGTGGTCGTTGAGATCGAGCACCGGGATCACCGAGTTCGAGAACCGGCCTTCGGCCTGGGCCGTCGAGGCCCGGTCCTGGGAGCGCGCCGCGTAGGCATCGACTTCGTCGCGGCCGAACTCCTCGATCGTCGCGATCAGGTCGGCGCTGATCCCCTGCGGGACGAAGGACGTGTCGTAGTTGGTCTCCGGGTCCATCGCCCAGGCACCGCCGTCGGAGCCCATCGGCACGCGAGACATCGACTCGACGCCCCCTGCCAACACGAGGTCCTCCCAGCCGGAGGCGACCTTCTGCGCGGCGATGTTGACGGCCTCGAGACCCGAGGCGCAGAAGCGGTTGAGCTGCACGCCCGAGACGGTGTCCGGGCAGGCCCGCCTTGATCGCGGCGGTCTTGGCGATGTCAGCGCCCTGGTCGCCGATCGGCGAGACGCAGCCGAGCACGACGTCGTCGACCCGTCCGGGGTCGAGGTCCGGGTTGCGGCTCAGCACCTCGTGCATCAGCCCGACGACGAGGTCGACCGGCTTGGTCGTGTGGAGCGACCCGTTTACCTTGCCCTTTCCGCGCGGCGTACGGATCGCGTCGAAGAGAAGCGGTTCAGTGGCTGGCATGGTCTCTGCTCCTAGCGTTTTAGCGCACACGATGTTCGGAAAATCTCTCCTTAGATATTAGTGGGAGGGGGGTCAGGCCCCCCTCCCAGCCTCCCCCCGTCGGGTCCGGGGCGGCGGTCCGGCAGAGCCGGCCCTATCTGCGCGATGCTGCGTGGATGGTGAGCGTGGCGAACATCAACGATGTGCTCGAGGGTCATGTGGCGCTCGAGGTCGAGTGTGTTGATCGGCTGTACCTGAACGCGTACGTGCCGAACCTGCAAGTCGGCGGTCAGGTGGTCGCGGTTCCTGCGTGACCATCTCGGACATCCGATCCCCTCGCCAGCGCTTCTGGGGCCGATCGGTAACCGGTTCCGTCGGGAGGTCAAGGCGTTCGCGGCCGAGCACGAGATCCCGATCCTGCAGTTGCGCAAGCCGGATCGGTCGCGGTGGGATGATCGCAAGCTCGATCATGTCCGCCCGTACTTGGAGGCGGCCGAGCGCGAGCAGCGGTTCGGGGTGGTCGCGATCGTCGCCTGCCAGGAGTTCCAGTGGGTGTTCTCTGCCCGCAACCGCGCCGCCCCGGGGAAGGTCGTCAGCTTCGAGTACTTCCGCGAGGAGCGCCGCGTCGGGATCTACTACTTCTACATCCTCGACCCCGAGTTCGGGCCGGGGTTCATCAAGATCGGCACCTACGCCCCCTACCCGGCGAAGGTATGGCTCAACGGGCACGAGTGGGCCAAACGCCAAGCCGCCCGCGCCGCGATCGAGTTTCAGGCGTTGTCTAACGGGTTCGCGGCCTGCGATCAGCCCGAGCGGCTCCAAGCGATCTGCGACAGCTTCGGCCCCGGTCACATCCAGGCGTTCTTCGACCACTGGATCGCCCGGATCCCGACACCCCTGACGGCCACGGATCGAGCCGGCGGCTATTGGTGGGAGCTCTCGATGCGTCAAGTCGAGATCTCCCGCACGCTCGTGCTCGACGACCCGCGCCGCGCACGCGGCTTCTTCGAAGCCTTGGTTGCGGACAACATCGGGATCGGCCGTCCCGAGGAGGTCTCGCTCGTGTTCGCCCGCCAGCTACGCCGACCGACAAAGCAGCCTTACCAGACCCGGATCTTCACCACCGGCACCGAGGTCCGGATCGACTTTCGCTACAAGCACTCCCGCGTCAAGCAATACCTCAAAGACGGCCGCGCGCTGCGGATCGAAGCCGTGATCAACAAGCCCGCCGATCTCGACGTTCCCGCTCGCCTGCACAACCTGCCCGAGCTGATCGACAAAGCCCGCCAAGTCAACCAGCGGCTGCTTATGATCGAACAGGCCGGTCAGAGCTGTGCCATCGGCTCTGCGCTCTACGAGCGCATCCACCAGCCCCACCATGAGGGCCAAAGAACCGGAGCCCTGCGCTTCGGGGATCAACGCGCCATGGCTCTGGCCGGCGCCCTCTGCCACGTCCTCGGTGCCGTCACCGGCTTCACCAACAAAAGCCTTCGCGGGCTCGTCGCCGGACACCTCGGCCAGGACTACAGCCCCAGCAAGATGAGCTACGACCTCCGCCGCCTCCGGCTCCACGGGCTCATCGCACGCCTGCCGCACAGCAACACCTACGTGCTCACGAGCGACGGTATCCGCGTCGCAACGTTCTACACCAAGCTCCAGAACCGGCTCCTGCGGCCCTTGCTCGAGGCCGACAAGCCGCCCGCCAAGACCGACATACGCCGCGCGCTCAACACACTCGACTCAGCCGTCAACGAATACATCCACAACGCACGGCTCGCCCCAGCCACATAAAACTCGTCACAACCCCACAGCTTCAGACCACCAAGTCGAACTAGTGGGGAGGCGCTCCGTGGGGACGGTCGCGCGGGGCTTTTGGGGACCTCGCGCCCCGGTCTAAGCTGAGTGCAGGGTGAGTGCCGCCGACATACCGATCGACGCACAAGCGGGAGCGGAGACCGAGACCACCTCAGGCGTGCTGTCGGGGCACACGGCGTGGGCGCGGAACCTCGAGGCGCCGCTGCGCGACTTCCTGCGCACGCAATCGGGAAGCGCCGCGATCCTGGCCGCCGGCGCCGTCGCGGCGCTGCTGTGGGTGAACATCGACGCGGCCTCCTACAACGGCGTCTGGAACACGATCCTCTCGATCCGGGTCGGCAGCGCGGGAATCTCGATGGACCTGCGCGAGTGGGTCAACAGCGGGCTGATGACCCTGTTCTTCTTCATCGTCGGGCTCGAGGCGCGGCGGGAGTTCGACCTCGGGGAGCTGCGCGAGCGGCGCCGGCTCGCGCTGCCGCTGTTGGCAGGGCTCGGCGGGATGGTCGTCCCGGTCGCCATCTATCTGGCGATCAACGCATCGTCGTCCTCGCGCGGCGGCTGGGGCGCCGCGATGTCGACCGACACGGCGTTCGCGCTCGGCATGCTGGCGATCGTCGGCCGGCGATTCCCTGACAGCCTGCGCGCGTTCATCCTCACGATCGCCGTCGTCGACGACCTCGTGGCGTTGATCGTGATCGCGATCGTGTTCACCAGCTCGGTCGACCTCGCGGCGCTGGCGGTCGCCGTGCTCGCGTTCGCGGTGATGTTGGTCGCTCGTCTCGGACGGATCCACAACGGCGCCGTGTACGCGGTGCTAGGGGTCACCGCCTGGGTCGCGATGCACCGCTCCGGGATCGACCCGGTCGTGGTCGGCCTGGTGATGGGTCTGTTGACGATCGCCTACCCGGCAGCGAGGTCAGACCTCGAGCAGGCGACCGACCTGTTCCGCGTCTTCCGCGAGCAGCCGACGCCCGAGCTGGCGCAGTCCGCGGGGGCCGGGCTGCGGTCGGCGATCTCTCCCAACGAGCGCTACCAGCAGCTCTTTCACCCGTTCACCAGCTACGTGATCGTGCCGCTGTTTGCGCTCGCCAACGCCGGCTTCGTTATCAGCGGCTCGTTCCTTGCGCACGCCTACACGTCGGCGATCACGCTCGGGATCATCGTCGCCTACCTGGTCGGCAAGCCGATCGGGATCTCGGGCACGGCCTGGCTCGTGACCCGCGTGAGCCACGGCCGGATCCGCCCGCCGGTCGGCTGGGGCTCGGTGATCGGCGGCGGCGCGATCGCCGGGATCGGGTTCACCGTCTCGCTGCTGATCGCGACGCTCGCGTTCCACGGCCAGCAGCTCGACGAGGCCAAGCTGGGTGTGATGACGACGCTGGTCGGAGCTCCGATCGTCAGCGCGATCGTGCTGCGCGCGACCCGCAAGCTCCCGCGCGACCTCCGTCTGCGGGCGATCATCGGTAGCTCCGAGCAGATCGTCGACCTCGCCGAGCCGGTCGACCCCGAGCGCGACCACATCCGCGGGCCAGAGAACGCGTCGGTGACGCTGCTGGAATACGGCGATCTCGAGTGCCCGTTCTGCGGTCAGGCCGAGAACGTGATCCGCGAGCTGCTGCTCGATTTTGGCGAGCTGCGCTACGTGTGGCGCCATCTGCCGCTCAACGATGTCCATCCACACGCGCAGATCGCCGCCGAGGCGGCCGAGGCGGCAGCGGCACAGGGGAAGTTCTGGGAGATGTACGACCGCCTGCTCTCACACCAGGACCACCTGACGATCATGGACCTGATCGCGGATGCCAAGGCGCTCGAGCTCGACGTCGACCGCTTCCGCGAGCACCTGAAGAAGCGCAAGGCAGCGGAGCGGATCGCCGAGGACGTCGAGACGGCAGACATGAGCGGCGTCTCCGGGACGCCGACGTTCTTCATCAACGGCCACCGCCACCAGGGCGCCTACGACATCGACACGCTGTCAAAGGCGGTGCGGCTGGCGCGGGCGCGCTCGGTCGTCGGGGCCTAGCAGGCGCCCGGCGCCGGCGCGTTGCACGCGCCTGGCGCCCGCGCGAGCCCTTCCCTCGCTCTTCAAGAGTTCCTAAGGCGCTCTTCGCGAGTTCGTAAACCGCTCTTCGCCGCCGGCCCCACAGTGACGGGCATGAAAGCGAAACGCGTCATACCAATCTTCGTCACGGCGGCGTGTGCACTCGGTGCCGCCCCGGCCGCCACGGCGGCCACCGACGTTCAGCAGGCCACGAGCGCCAACTGGTCCGGTTACGTTGTCGGCAACCCATCGGGCTCGCAGGGCTTCTCGAGCGTGTCCGGGAGTTGGGTCGAGCCGGCGGCAAAGTGCAATGGCTCTGACAGCTACTCCGCCTTCTGGGTCGGTCTCGGCGGCTCCAGCGGAAGCGAGGATGTCTCAGACAGCAGTGGCTCGTCGCTCGAGCAGGCCGGTACCGAGGTCGACTGCTCCGGTGGGGCCACGGCAACCCACTTCGCGTGGTACGAGCTGGTGCCCAACGCACCGGTCAAGCTCGATGTCGACGTGCATGCCGGTGACAAGATCTCGACCAAGGTAACCATCAACGGTCAGCAGGTTGACATCTGGCTGTCCGATGAAACAACCGGACAGTCCGCGTCCAAGACGCTACAGGTCTCAAGTGCCGACACGTCCACCGCTGAGTGGATCGCCGAGGCGCCCTCGACCTGCCAGCAGGGTGTCTCCAACTGCACCCCGTTGCCGTTGACTGACTTCGGCACCGCGCAGTTCTTCGATTCGACCGCGACCGCCACAAACGGTCACACGGGCACGATCTCCGACTCGGAGTGGAGCGCCGCGTCGGTTGACCTGGCGCCGTCGATGGAGGGCACGCAGTACGCGTCGACGTCGGGTGACACCACCGCCGGCGCGACGCCGTCCGGCCTCTCCAGTGACGGCTCGTCGTTCTCGGTCGTGTGGGGTGACAATGCGTCGTCGTCGTCCTCGGCCGGCGGGTCGGGCGATCCGTATGGATACAGCTCCGGCTATCCGTACGGCTACGGCGGTGGCGGCTACGGCGGTAGCGATGGCTACGGCGGCGATGGCTACGGCAGCGGCGATGGCTACGGCGGTGGCGATGGCTATGGCTACGGCTACGGCGGTGGCGGCTACGCGATCGTGGTGCCCGGCATCGGCGTGATCGCAATCACGTAGGTTTCGCGCCCGAAGGGGTAATGCGGGTTGTGCACGCATACCGTGCACAACCTGCCGCACCCCTCGTCGCGGCGCGATCGCATAGGCTCACACGATCGTTGACCTGGATCTGAAGGCTCTGCTCGGCGGGAGCGTCAAGCTCGCCGAGCGCGCGGGCGACGAGGCGTGGTACGTCGCCCTTCTGGTGCGCAGCGGCCTTGTCCGACCGGAGCTGCCCCACCGCATCCCGCAGATGGTGGTCGCGTTCGAGCGCTACGGCCTGCTCGCCGCGACCGTGACGGTCGGCGCGATTCGCAACGGCGACCGAGTCGCGATCCGCGACGAGCTGGGTGACCTGACCTACCGCGAGCTTGACGAGCGCACCAACGCGATCGCGAATGCGTGGTACGAGCATGGGCTGCGCGCCGGGGACGGGGTCGCGATCCTGGTCCGCAACCACCGCGGCTTCCTCGACGCGGTGTTCGCTGCGGCCAAGTGCGGGGCGCGGATCGTGCTGCTCAACACGGCGTTCGCCGGTCCTCAGATCCATGAGGTGGCGGGGCGCGAGGGAACTGACCTGCTCGTCTACGACGACGAGTACTCCGAGGTGCTCGAGGGAATCGAGCCGCCGCATGGGCGGTGGCGGGCATGGACCGAGGACCCGGAGACCGCCACGGGCACGAGCTCGGGCGACCCGGGCAGCAGCGACTCCGGAGCGGCCGGCACGCTCGATGACCTGATCGCGCGCGGCTCAACAAAAGGCCCGCCCAAACCCGCGACCGGACCGAAGATCGTGATCCTGACGAGCGGCACGACCGGCAGCCCGAAGGGCGCTCCGCGCAGCGACCCGCGGTCGCTGTCGGTGATCGGCGGGCTGCTCGACAAGGTTCCGTTCCGCGCCCGTCAGGTGACCGAGCTGTGCGTGCCGATGTTCCACGCGCTCGGATTCGCGCACACGGTGCTCGGGCTGGCGCTTGGCTGCACCCTGATCGTCCACAGGCGGTTCGAGCCCGAGGCGACGCTGGAGAGCGTGGAGCGCAACCGCGCGACGGCGCTGATCGTCGTCCCGGTGATGCTTCAGCGGATGCTCGACCTCGGCGACGAGGTCGTCTCGGGGTATGACACCTCGTCGCTGAAGATCATCTTCGTCGGCGGCTCGCAGTTCGGCGCCGAGCTCTGCAAGCGGTCCCTGAAGGCGTTCGGCCCGGTGGTCTACAACCTTTACGGCTCGACCGAGATCTCATACGCGACGATCGCCACCCCGGCGGACCTGGTGCAAGAGCCGGCCACCGTCGGCCGCGTGGTGCGCGGTTCGATCGTCAAGATCCTCGACGACGACGGGGAGGAGCTGCCGGCCGGCGCGACGGGCCGGATCTTCGTCGGCAATGCCGGCCAATTCGAGGGCTACACGGGCGGCGAGACCAAGGAGCAGATCGGCGGTCTGATGTCGTCAGGCGACGTCGGCCATTTCGATCACAAGGGGCGCCTGTTCATCGACGGCCGTGACGACGACATGATCGTGTCGGGCGGCGAGAACGTGTTCCCCGGGGAGATCGAGGAGCTGCTGGCCGGCCATCGAGCGGTCGAGGAGGTCGCCGCGGTGGGCGTCGACGACGAGAAGTTCGGGCAGCGGCTGAAGGCATTCATCGTCGTCCGCGACGGCCAGCAGCTGACCGAGGACGAGGTCAAGAACTACGTTCGCGACAACCTCGCCAATTACAAGACCCCGCGCGAGGTCGTGTTCGTCGACGAGCTACCGCGAAACTCCACCGGCAAGGTGCTCAAGCGCGAGCTGAGCGAGCACCGGACGCAGCAGCCCACGACCGCAGCCGCAGAGGACGACTGACCATTGCCGCCGACATACGGACCGCCATTCGCCTCCTACCAGGCTGAGATCTTCCTTCGTGGGATGGGCGGCGAGCGCCCCGGGCAGCCGGTCGCGCTCGCCGAGCTCGCACGCGCCGTGCAGGAGACGCTGGAGCCCAATGCCCGTGCGTACGTGTTCGGCGGCGCCGGTACCGAGGACACGATGCGGGCCAACGAGGAGGCGTTCAGACACTGGCGGATCGTGCCGCGGATGCTCCGTGACGTGACCTCCCGTGAGCTGTCGGTGACCGTGCTCGGGACAGAGGTTCCGGCACCGGTCGGGCTCGCTCCGGTCGGCGCTCACACGATCTTCCATCCAGATGGCGAGCTTGCAGTTGCGCGCGCCGCGGCGGCCGTCGGACTGCCGATGACGGTCAGCACCGTGTCCGCGCACACGCTCGAGCAGATCGCCGAGGAGGCCGACGGGCCGAAGTGGTTTCAGCTCTACTGGCCGACCAACCGAGAGTTCGCCGAGAGCCTGGTGTCGCGCGCCGAGCAGGCTGGGTATCGGGCCGTGATCGTGACCGTCGACACCTTCCTCCCCGGCTGGAAGACGCGCGAGCTACAGGTCGCCTGGCAGCCGCCGCTGGCCGGCAAGGGGATCGCCAACTACATCTCCGATCCGGTGTTCCGGGGGCTGCTTGCCAAGCCGCCCGAGGAGGACATGGGGGCCGCGGTGGGCGAGTTCGTGACGCAGTTCTCAAACCCCCGGCTGGTGTGGAGCGATCTCGAGTTCCTGCGCTCCCGCACGACGCTGCCGATCGCGCTGAAGGGGATCCTCCACCCCGACGACGCGCGCGCCGCGCGTGAGCACGGGATCGACGCGGTCGTCGTCTCCAACCACGGTGGCCGCCAGGTCGACGGCTCGATCGCGACGCTCGATGCGCTGCCGGCGATCGTTGATGCTGTCGGCGAGGAGCTGGAGGTGCTGCTCGACAGCGGGGTCCGCTCGGGTGCAGACGCCGTCAAGGCGCTGGCGCTCGGCGCCGACGCGGTGCTGGTCGGCCGGCCCTATATCTGGGGCCTGGCGGCCGACGGCGAGGCCGGCGTACTCGCCGTGCTGCGGGCGATCCTGGCCGAGCTCGACCTGACCGTCGGGCTCACCGGGCACACCGGCGTCGCCCAGCTGACGCCGAGCCTGGTAGTGCGCGGCGTCTGACGGGCGTCGGGGTCTGGGGCCAACGGCTGGAGCAATGTCGCTCAGGGGCTGGGAGGGCCGCCATTACACTCGGCGCGATGCTGATCCTGCCGCCGGGGCACGCCCAGGAGGTGCGCCGCCCGTATCCGCTTCGCACGCGCGAGAAGGCAATGATCGGCGGCGTGCTGGCGATTCTCGCCGGGCTTGCGATCGCGCTCGTGATCTCGTTTGCGACCTCCGAGCGCAAGTCCGGTCACGGCTGCATCTCGGTCGGGCTCGCCTACTCGGTCGGCGGGGCTCAGATCTACCGCTGCGGCGCTACGGCGCGGCACATGTGCGCGAGCGTCAACCAGCCCGGCGGCAGCGTCGGCGCCACCGCCCGGGCGCTGGCGATCGAGTGTCGCAAGGCGGGGCTCCCGGTCGGTTGACCGGCGGGCCGTCCTAAGATAGCCACCACTTTCAGCCCCGACCGAGGTCCGATCCGTTGACCGATCCAGCCCAATTCCGCGCGCAGTTCCCCGTCCTGCGATGCAAGGCGTATCTGAACGCCGGCACCGAGGGGCCGCTCCCCTCACAGGCGGCCGATGCGGTCAAGGAGAGGATCGACCTCGAGCTCAGCGGTGGCCGCTGCGGCAAGGAGTACATGACCTCCGTGCAGGACCTCGCGGCCGAGCTGCGCGCGGGCTACGCCCGGGTGCTCAACTGCGATCCCAACACCGTCGCGCTGACCGGCTCGACGACCGACGGCGTCAACACCGTGCTGGGCGGCTTCGATTTCCGAGCCGGGGACGAGGTCATCACAAGCGATGAGGAGCACCCCGGCCTGCTCGCCCCGCTCGCACGCGCCAAGCATCTGCACGGAGTGGAGGTGAAGGTCGTCCCATTCGCCGAGCTCCCGGGCGAGGTGACGGCCAAGACGCGGCTGATCGCGTGCTCGCACGTTTCCTGGGTGAGCGGTCGGGTGGCCGATCACGAGGCGCTGGCGCAGACGGGGGTGCCCGTGCTGCTCGACGCCGCCCAGAGCATCGGCGCGGTGCCGGTCGACATGGAAGCGCTCGGCTGTGCGTTCTACGCCGCCTCGGGCCAGAAGTGGATGTGCGGCCCGGAGGGAAGCGGCTGCCTGTACGTCCGTCCCGACCAGCTCGACGAGCTGACGGCTCCGTGGCCTGGCTACGGCTCGCTCGCCGATGCGCACAATGCGTTCTCCTCGCCGCCGGCCGAGCACGCCAAGCGCTTCGACCACGGCTTTCCGCCCGGGGTGCGAAGCGCATGGGCGCTGGCATCGATGGCGGTCCTCGCTTCCGCCGGGTGGGAGTGGGTTCACACCAGGGCCGCCGACCTCGCCGCGCGCCTCGCCGGCGCGCTGGCCGAGCGTGGGCTCGAGGTCGGCGAGCGCGGACGCTCGACGCTGGTCGCCTGGAAGGTCGACGATGCCGACGCGGAGGTCACCCGTCTCGCGGAGGCCGGGATCGTCGTCCGCAGCATCCCTTCACATGGGTACGTCCGAGTGTCGGTCGGCGCGTGGTCATCGGAGGACGAGCTCGACCGGCTGGTCGAGCTGGCTGCCTGAGCCGGTGCAAGCAGCCGGCAGCGCCCGATGGCCGCCCAGCGGGCTGCCACAGCGCCAGCGCTCAGCCGATGATGCGCTCGGCCCGCGTGTAGACATTCACGCTGCCGCGCCGGGCGAACCCGCACAGGGTCACGCCGCGGTCGGCGGCCAGCTCGATCGCCAGTGAGCTCGGCGCCCCGACGCCGATCAGGATCGGCGCTCCGGCGACGGCCGCCTTCTGGACCAGCTCGAACGACAGCCGCCCGCTGACGCACAGGATCCGGCCGGCGAGCGGCAGTAGCCCCTCGAGCAACGCCCGCCCCACGACCTTGTCCATCGCGTTGTGGCGCCCGACATCCTCGCGCGAGTACATGAGCGTTCCGTCGGCCGTGAACAGGCCGGTCGCGTGCAGACCGCCGGTCTGTTCAAAGGCCGGCTGCTCGAGCCGTGACGGAAGCTGCGCTGCGAGCGTGCGGGGGATCTCGGGTCCGTCGGCGATCGGCGCGCTGACGACCGCCACCTCCTCGAGCGCGCCCTTGCCGCAGACGCCGCATGAAGAGCTCGTGTAGAAGCTCCGCGCGCCCGGGTCGCGCCTTAGCGGCCCGGCGACCTCGACCGTGTTGTTGGCGAAATCGGCCGTCGGCCCGGCCTCCCTCGGCCCGTCGATCAGGCCCTCGCCGTACAAGAAGCCGAGCGCCAGCTCCTCATCGTTGCCCGGCGTGCGCATCGTGATCGCGAGCGGCGAGCCGTCGACCCTGATCTCGAGCGGGTCTTCGATCGCGACCTGGTCATCGACGCCGTCGTGCTGGAAGGTCCGGTACATCGCGCGCCAAACCGTACGCGAGCGGCGCGGCGCTCGTACGAGACGCCCGCCTGGAAGCGCAGGTCAGGCCAGCGCGGGTTCGGCACGCAGCTCGACCTCGAACGGCTGTGCCTCCCGCTCGAGCTCACCGTTGGGGCCGATCCGGTAGGCGCCGGTGCGGCGCAGCGGCGGCGAGTACGCGTGGATCGTGACGGCCGGTACATCCCCCGCGTGCAGGACCCGGTGGATCGCGACCGGCTCGACTACGAACGTCGTGCCGGCTCGCAGCTCGCGCGACCGCGGCTCGGCGCCGAGCGTCAGGCGGTCCTCGCGCACGCGGCCGGCGACCACGGTGATCGCGGCAGCCGATTCATCGTGGTCGTGGTAGCCGGTGTCCTGGTCCTCGCTCCAGCAGATGACCCAGGCGTTCACGTCCTCGTCATCCCAGATCTGCTCGTAGACGCGCACATCATCGGAGTGGTGGACGAAATGGCTCCACCGTTCGGGGGCCGCGGCCAACCCGGCGGCGAATTGTTGTAGCTCTTCGGGTGTGAGGCTCATCTCGGCTCGGTCGGGAACTGCGCTCGCATTTGCGTAAGAGTAGTAATTTCATCAAGTTTGTCAAGAATGTCTCGACAATCCACCAGAGCGATACCGTGCCTGTGATGGCCAACGAAGAAGCCGACGTCGAGGCGCTCAAACGCCAGCAGCTCGCACAGGAGCAGACCGCCCGTGAGGCGCTCGACCACGCCGACACCACCGCTGACGCCGAGATCCAGCGGCGGCGCGCCGACAAAGCGCGATATCTGCGCGAAAAGCTCCAGGAGCGTCAGCGCGCTGACCGCGAAGCGGCCGACAGCGACGACTGAGCGACATACGTCACCAGGCTGTGGGAGGGGTCCCAGCTGCCTCTTACGTCGCTCCTACGCTGATCCCACGTTCATCTTCGGCCCCGCCGGGAATCTGTTTGCCACGAGACCGAAGGAGCCGAAATGACACTTGTAATCGCGAACATCGTTCTAATGACCCTGATCATCGTGGCAATCGTCGGAATGCTCGCGTGGGCAATCGGCAGCGCCCGGGCGGAGGTCGAGATGCATCCCGCGCGGAGGCGCCGCGTAGTTCGCCAGCGCGCCGCAGGCGCTCGCGCGTATCGCACCTACGAGGGCGTGAACGCCTGACCGGGACGCCACACGGACACCTGACGTAACCAACTGGCCGGGCCCGCTCGCACCCCAAACGGGGTGCGAGCTGCGTTCTACGGCCGTGAGCGTGACGAGGGGGCGCCCGCGCCCGAGGGTTAGACTGGACCCCAGGTGAAGGGGCCCGGTTCACCGAACCGCCGCAACGCCACAGGAGCATGCGCGATCCTGATCGGGCTCGGCGTCGCGATGCTGCTCGCGGCGGGGGCCTCGCCCGCGCTCGCCGGGGGCGCCCGCAGGGTCGTCCGCTTCGAGGGCCACGATCTGCACGTACCGCGGTCGTGGCGCGTCTTCAACCTTGCGCGGGCGCGTCGCACATGCGTCCGGTTCAACCGCCGCGCGCTCTATCTCGGCATCCCGGGCGGTGACCAGAATTGTCCGGCGCACTCGGTTGGCCGGACCGGGGCGGCGCTGGTCGAGCCCAGCCGCGCAGCCGCCGCGAGCGCGCGGGGCCCGGTCCTGGATGACGCGCCGACGCTGTCGGCCACTCACGCCGGTCTGACCATCACCGGGTCGGCGAGCCGCAGCGAGCTCGCGAAGATTCTCGGGCGTCGGCTGATCCCGGCATCGAGCCCGGCGACCGCTCGCGCCAGGCCGGGTCCGCTCGTGCACCCGATGGAGGCCGTCTACACCGGGCTTGGCTTCGACGCCTGCAGCGCGCCGTCCAGCAACGCGATGTCGGCGTGGTCGTCGTCTCCGTTCCGGGCCGTCGGCATCTACATCGGCGGCACCAACGAGGCGTGCTCCCAGCCCAACCTGACGGCGGGCTGGGTGAGCGGCGAGGTCGCCGCGGGCTGGCATCTGATCCCGACCTACGTCGGTCTCCAGGGCCGGGGATCGTGCGGCGGCAGCTGCGCGACGATCAGCTCGATCAGATCACGCGCGACCGCTCAGGGCGCGGCCAACGCGCGCGATGCGGTCCTGCACGCACAGATGCTCGGGATTCCGGCCGGGAACCCGATCTATGACGACCTGGAGGCCTACGCGACGACGGCCTCGAACTCCGCGGCGGTGCTCGCCTTCCTCGCCGGCTGGACCAACCAGCTCCACGCTGAGGGCTACGTATCGGGCGTCTACAGCAGCGCCTCGTCCGGGATCGCGACCCTCGTGCGGGCGGCATCGACGAGCTACACCGAGCCCGACGACATCTGGATCGGCGACTGGAACGGCGCCCGGACCACCAGCGACCCGTACGTGCCCAGCTACGACTGGCCCGACAACCAGCGGCTGCACCAGTTCCGAGGCGGACACGACGAGACCCACGGTGGAGTCACGATGAACATCGACAGCGACTACCTCGGGGGCGCCACCGCTGACACCTCGAGTCCGATCCCTGACAACACGTTTGTCGAGGTCTACGGGTCGCCCAACGTGTACCGGATCGCCGGCGGCGCACCGCTGTATGTCAGCAGCTGGGCGGGCTTCGGCGGCGCCCAGCCGGTCGAGATGCTGACCACGCAGGACTTCGCTCAGCTGCCGCCGTATCCGGCCAACGGGACCTTCCTGACGACGACCACGGGGCTCGTCTACCGGGTCGCCGGCGGGGCGCCGATCCTGGTCACCAATTGGGCGCTGTTCGGCGCGCCGCAGCCGTCGGTCACGGTCGACGAGTGGGATCTGCAGAACACGACCAATCCGCTCGCGCACCTGCGCCCCGCGCCGCTTGATGGAACCGTCGTGAGGGGGCTGCCGTCGCAGGCGTACTGGTCGTTCGAACACGGGGCACGGGTGAGCGCGACGAAGAACGCCGCCGCCGTCGCGGTCGATGACCAGGGGCTCGCCGGGTTCCCGGTGACGACCGAGGGCTCGACGCCCCAGGACGAGCTTCCCGCCACGTGCGTCGTGCCGCAGCTGCGGCATCTCAGCCTCGCACGGGCTCGTGGGGCGCTCCGTCGCGCGCACTGCCGCGCCGGTGCCATTCACCGCCCGCGCCGTTGGCCGCCCTGGCATCTGCTGCGGGTGACGGCCCAGTCGGCCGCGCCGCGCAGCACGCATCCGGCCGGCTATCGGGTCAACCTCCGGCTGAGGTAGGGCAGTTCCCGGCCCTTGACGTCGATGCGAACATATGTTCGTGACAAGCGAGGGTAGTCCGTACGCCAGATTCAGGCGCGCGCTCGAGACAGGCAACGAGCTCCTCGTCCTGACCGCCGCCCGCGAGCTGCCCCAGATCGCGCTCGAGGACGCGCTGCGGATCTGCCTCGTGCTGCGCGACGGCGACCCCACGCGCTATGACCGCGCGGCCGTGCGCTGGCTCGGGCGGTTCGCGCTCGAGGCCCGCGCAGTCACGATCCGTGACCTCCGCGCCGCGGCCGCGGCGCTCGACGCGCTGCCGACGCGCTCAGCCGAGGCGATGGAGCAGCTGCAGCGGTTGTGCGTCGCGTGCGGAGTTTCGTGACCGGTGGCCGCGTGTAGGCTCGGGCGCGGTGAGTGCGAGCGACGTCACGGCTCGCGTGCGGGAGGCGCTCGATCCGTACGTCGAGTCGGGGTACATGCCCGGTTACGTGGCCGGGGTCAGCGCGGACGGTGACACCAGCGTCTGCGCCGGCGGCGCGCTCGCGACCGACTCCGCCGCGCCGATGCAACCGCGGACGATGTTCAGGATCGCGTCGCTGAGCAAGCTGCTGGGGGGCGTGCTCGCAATGACACTGGTCGCAGACGGGACGCTGCGCCTCGAAGACGAGGTCGGCCGGTGGTTGCCCGAGCTCGCCGCGCCGCGGGTGCTGCGCGAGCCGAGCGGCCCGCTCGAGGACACCGTCGCCGCCACGCGCCCGATCCTCGTCGGTGATCTATTGGCGATGACGGCCGGCTTCGGGCTGCTGCTCGGTGACACGCCGCTGCGTCGGGCGATGGCAGCCGGCGAGCTGATGCCCGGACCGTTCCCGCCGCAGTTCTCACATGACGAGTTCATGGCCCGCCTGGGTGCATTGCCGCTCGCGCTGCAGCCCGGCGAGGGTTGGCTCTACCACACGAGCGCCGACGTACTCGCCGTCCTGATCGCGCGCGCGGGCACCAGCTCCTGCGGCGAGCTGCTGCGTGAGCGGATCACCGCCCCGCTCGGCATGACCGACACGGCGTTCTTCGCCACCGAGCCCGAGCGGCTCGCGACCGCCTACCTGCCGCGGCCGTCCGGCCTCGAGCTGCTCGACCCGTCCGACGGCGCCTTCTCGCGCAGGCCTCAGTTCGAGGCGTTCGGGTCGGGCCTCATCTCGACGGTGCCCGACTACCTTGCGATCGAGGCGGCCCTGGCCGCGGGTGGCGGCGAGATCCTCGAGCCCGGGCTCGTGGCGCTGATCGGCGGCGATCGCCTGAACGGTCGCCAGCGAGAGTCCGCCCAGCAATTCCTCGGTCCCGGGCGCTCATGGGGCCTGATGGTCGAGGTGCAGCTGGAGGACAACGACTCACAACTGAGGCCCGGCAGCTACGGCTGGATGGGCGGCACCGGCACGACCGCCTACATAGATCCCGGGAGCGGCCTCGCCGGCGCCCTGTTCACGCAGCGGGCGATGGAGTCCCCCCGCGCGACGGACGCCTTCAAGGCCTTCTGGCGCGCCGTGTACGGCGCGTAGGCCTGGGCGGGGTCGTACCCGGTCAGGCGTCCTCGTAGATCGCGACCCGCGGCTGGCCCTGGACGCCGGCGTTGTGCATCGCGTCGCGCAGCTCGCTGCTGGCGAAGAACGCATCGGCGTCAGCGGCGGTGGCGAAATGATGGATTACCAGCAGGTTGTTGGGATCGTCGGTCGCCCGGTGCACGCTCTCGCCGGTCACGCCGAGCTGCCGCTGGGTCACGCCGAACTCGTCATAGACCTTCCGCCAGGCGTCGTAGTCGCTGACCTGGTGCTGAATCACTGCTGTGATCGGCATCCGTGTGTCCCTCTCGTTGTGTTAGCCCTTTCGCCTACCGTACCGGGTCGCTCTCAGGCCACCCGATTGCCGCCAGCCCCGCGTTGTGAAGATCTTGGGAACGTGCCTACGCGCGGCGATCTCGGCCTATCATTTCCCTCGCGGTTACTGCAACGGGATACAGGAGAGCGCGATGTCAACGGTTGTCAGCCCAGAGGAGCTGTACGGGCTACTCGCACGGGCCGGAGATCAACGGACCGTCTCTGCCGGCGAGGTGATCTTCGAGCAGGGTGATCGCGGCGACAAGATGTACGTCGTGCGCGAGGGCTCGGTGGCGCTGAAGAGCGGCGACGATGTGATCGACACCACCACCGGGCCGGGGATCTTCGGCGAGATGGCGTTGATCGACGACGAGCCACGGGCGCTGACCGCGGTCGCGGACACCGAGGCCGAGCTGGTCGAGATCCCCGCGCGGCATTTCTGGGTGCTGGTGCACGAGACGCCGTATTTCGCCCATCTGGTGATGAGCGTGATGGCGACGCGGCTGCGCAACGCCGGCAGCACCACCTGAGGTCGGTCACCGCCCGATGAGTGCGAACCGCGATCAGGCGGTCCGCCACGGTTACGGGACGAACGCGGCCCGGTTGAACGTTTAGACCTGTGCCGCCCGTCGCGCGGCATGCTCCAACAGTGACTGCACGATCTCGCCGTGCAGCGTTTCGATCCTCGCCCACACCACTCGTGCGAACCGGTTGTCCTGGTGGACGAAGGTGGCGAACAGCACCCCGTCCGGATCGGGCCTTAGCAGCAGCTCGCCTGACAGCCCGAGCCGAGAGCCGGCACCGAGCAGCACGTACTCCGGGGTGCTATGCCGGATCTCCCACCCGAGGACCCGGTCGGCGGACCACGGCAACCCGAGCTTCAGCCCCAGCGCGGTCCACCCCGACACGAGCTTGACCCTGATCGCCAGCGGTGTTTCCTCGATGACCGCCCGCGCCCATTGCTCGCCGCTGCGGTTCGGAACCGGATTGCCCTCGATTCGAAAGGCATCCTCGTAGTCGATCCGGGGCAGCGTGCCGAGCGCCCGCGCGTCGGGCGGCAACGGGATCTGGGTCACGGCGCTTGGCGGCGCCTTCTGCGGCGTTGTGGTCTGGGCCCTGAGCGGACGCTCGGACGTCTCGGTCATCACGTCGACCTCCATCCATACAGTTGTGTATGGATGAACGGTAGACTCGCATTGTGCTGATGTCAACCCGGACCAACCGCGATCGCAGCGCCGACCCGCACACCTCGTAGCGCCTGGGTCGAGGCAGGGCTCGCTGCGCTCGCCGACGGCGGACCCGATGCGGTCAGGATCGAGCCGCTCGCCAAGTCGCTCGGAGTCACGCGCGGCGGCTTCTACTGGCACTTCGACGATCGCCAAGCGTTGCTCGAGCAGATGCTCGACAGCTGGGAGCGCGCGGCGACGGACGAGGTGCTCGAGCGGGTCGAGCGCAAGGGCGGCGACCCGGGCACCAGGGCCCGGCGCGCCGGGGCGTTGACGCTCAGCGCTCGGCTGCTGCCGATCGACCTCGCGGTGCGCGACTGGGCGCGACGCGACGCGGCCGTCGCGCTGCGCCTGCGTCGCGTCGACAACCGCCGGATGGACTACCTGCGCACGCAGCTACGGGCGATCTGCCCCGACGAGGACGAGGTCGAGGCGCGCAGCCTGCTGGCGTTCTCGCTGCTGATCGGCAGCCACCTGATCACGGCCGGTCACGGTGGCCGACGGCGACGGGATGTGCTCGAGACGGCGGCCCGATTGCTGTTCGCGTGACGGTCATTGGGCGTGATGGATGGCGCCGCGATCGGGGTATCGTGGTCAGCGATGACGACGTTCGTGTTCAGGCTTCAGGCGCCGCGGCCCGACTTCGCTCCGTGAGGCGTCTGATCGCGCTCGGGGCGGTCCTGGTGACCGCCGCAATGCTGACTGCCGCGTCGGCCGGCTCGCACCAACGCGGGCCCTCGGCGCGCGCGAACACCCTTGCCGCGATCAAGCCCAGGATCCGGTGGGATCCAATCCCGTTTGGCCCCAAGCGCAAGGCACAGATGGTCGCCTACGTCCGCCGCCACTACGGCAGCTTCATGAAGCCGACCTGGCGGCTGATCGACCCGCACGTGATCGTGATCCACTTCACCGACGGCCCGAGCTTTGCCTCGGCCTACAACACGTTCGCGCCCGACACGCCCGACCCAGAGTTCCATGAGCTGCCCAACACGTGTGCGCACTTCGTGGTCGATCGCGCCGGGATCATCCACCAGCTGGTCGCACTCAACACGATGTGCCGCCACACTGTCGGACTCAACTGGACCGCGTTCGGAATCGAGCACGTCGGCTTCAGCGATCGCCAGATCCTCGACAACAAGCGCCAGTTGAACGCCAGTCTCCGTCTCGTGCGCTGGCTCCGCTGCCGCTACCACATCCAGATTCGCAACGTGATCGGCCACAACGAGAGCCTCAGCAGTCCGTACCACCACGAGGACGTGCCCGCGCTGCGAAACCAGACCCACGACGACTTCGATCACGCCGACATGCAGGTCTACCGCCGCGACCTGCGGGCGCTCGGTCCGTGCCCGCAGTCGAGCTCGCCGACCTAGCGACGACTGCTGCACTCAGAGCGCGCGGTAGAGCTCATAGGCGATCGCATTGGCGTCAGTGAGCCGGCCACGTACCGACGAACAAGCTCGGCTCGCGCTAAGCCTTTTAGTTCTCGCCGAGGACGTCGCGCAGCCTACGCGCGAACGCTTCGGGTTGGCCCGGGTATCCGGACTCGCTGCCAAGGAATCCGCCGTGATGGCTGGGAAACACCGTTGCCTGCTGTCCGAGTAGCGCGGCGGTGGCAGTCGACGTGCGAGCGGTGAAGGTGCCCTCGGACTCCTCGCCGACGGCGATCACGACGCGCGTTGGTGCCGCGGCCAGCGCATCGATGTCGGGGCGATAGCCGCTCACCGCCCACGACCGGTCTGACAGCAGCGGGTCGTCGCGAGAGCGGTCATCCTCGATCGCGATTCCGAACGCGGCGGGATCCGCCGGGGCCTGGGCGAAGTATTCGTCGGTGAACTCGCCTTGCCAGGAAGTCATCGCGATGAAGACCGCCATGCCGGCGCCCGACCCATTGGCCTGATATGCGTCGCGCACGGAGTCGCGGGCGCGCTCGGCGGCTTCGGCGTCGGGGAGCACCGGGATCAGCGGCGGCTCGTGTGCCACCAGGGTGATCACGTCGTCGGGATAGGCAGCTCACCAGCGCAAGCGCGGTCACCGCACCGCCGCTGCTCGCGAACATCTCGACCGGGCCGGCTCCGAGCGCTTCGATGACCGCGTGCACGTCGTCCGCCTGGACCGTCGGCGTGTTGTCGACCCGACCGTCGCTGCGGGTGCTGCGACCCAGGCCACGCGGGTCATAGGTGACCACGGTGCGGTCGGGGAACTGCGACAGCAGTGCGCCGAAGCCGCCGGCTGTCATCGGCTGGCCGATCATCAACAGCGGTGGCCGTCCGTCGGCAGTGGGCAACGGGCCGTGAACGTCGTAGGCGATCTCGGCCTCGGTGGTCTTGAGCCTGTGCGTGTTCGTCATGTCAGTAGCGACCGTCCCCGCGTCGAGAACTCATCGGCGTACGCGGGCGGATCCCGCCGCCCCGCGGCTAGAACTCGCGCAGCCCGGCCCCGAGCCCGAGCAGCAGGCCGTCTGACTGGACGGCCGGGCTCGAGGTCAGAAACAGTGGCACGCCGGCCTCGGGGGCGTTGATCGTCTCGATCACGTCGCCGAACGGGTCGAGCACGGTCCCCAGGCGATCGCCGGCCGCGACCATTTCGCCGACGTCAACCGCGGGCTGCCACCAGCCGGGGCTCGAGGTGCGCAGCCACAGAAAGCGCCGCACCAGCTGCTGGCGTTCGGGAGGCGGGTCGGGCTCGCCGTCGAGCACGCCCGCCGCCCGCAGCGCGTTGCGCAGGCCACGGATGTGACGCTCGACCTCGACGCGCTCGAGTAGCCCACGGCCGCCCGCCTCGGCGATGAAGCCCGGGATCCCGGCCGCTGCGGCCGCCGCGCTCGTGGTCCCACCGAGCGTGTCAGTCGTGTCGCACACCACGTAGTGCAAGCCGAACGACCGCGCGAGCTGTTCGGCGCTCTCGCGCACGTCAGAGTGGTCGATAAGCGCGAACGGCTCGAGTGCCTCGACCATGTCGCCACCGTGCAGATCAATCAGAAGGTCGCTGCCGGAGACGAACTCCGAGAACACGTGATGGGCCAGGACCTCGGTGAACGACCCGTGCGGATCGCCGGGAAACGACCGATTGAGATTGCGTCCATCCTCGGGCACCACGAACGGCGATCGTGCCGTGAACGAGGTCGGCGACACGATCGGTACCGCGACGATCGACCCTGCCAGCGCTGACGGGTCGAGCTCGCGCATGAACGCCACCACGGCGGCGATCGACGAGTACTCGCACCCGTGCACCCCGGCGAGCAGGCAGGCCCGCGGCCCGTCACGCGCGCCTGACGCCTCGAACACGGGCCACTCGAGTCCCGTCAGCGCTGGGGCCGAGAAGCGCACCAGACGGCGGTTCACCATCGTTCGAAGTGTCTCAGCCGCCCGGTTCAGCGGCCGTCACGTGTATCTGCCGCTCCGGATCCACGGCCTACAGCCGTAGTGGATTTACTGGGCTGGGCGCAGGTTTTCCGACCTACGGCTCACAGCGTATTCGATGGGCTAGGCGCAGGTTTTCGAACAGCTCACGCCGATTGGATTCTGGGCTGGGCGCGGTACCAACCCATCCCTGAGATCGGCCGCTCTCTCCACCTGCCCTTCATCTCCTGCAGGGCGGGCTCGTGCGCCTGATCGCCGCCCGCGACCATGTCCTTGAGATGCTGATCCTGTGCCTTTATCACCGCGTCGGCGGTGTCGCCGCGGAGTTCAAAGTCACACGGTCCACCCAGCTCCTTGCAGGTCATCGTTTTCATCGGCTTGCCTTTCTCGTGTCGGGCGTCGGGAGTGAGAGGCAAGCCTACGAACGCCGAGTCGTGGCGCGCTTCTTCGATCCTGATCAATTGCGGGGCATGACCCGGTCCAGGAGGGCCGTCAGCCGCGCGAACGCGTCATCGGCCTCGGGTGGCCGATAGGTGTCGCGCTCGTGGCAGAAGAACCCATGCGGGGTGCCCGGGATAGACGACCATCTCGTGGCGCACCCGTTCCTGTCTGAGCCGCTGCTCGATCTGCTGCAGCTGAGCGGGGTTGTAGAGGTGGTCCTCGGCGCCGACGAACATCAGCATCGGTGTCCCGAGCGCGGCGATCTTGGGCGTCAGCTCCAGCAGTGGGTCCGGCCGGCTCAGCGCCGTCCCGGCCTCAGTCAGCCAGCCGGGGTAGAACAAAGCCAGCCCGGCGAGCGGGATCTCGGTCGCGGCGGCGAATGCGATGTGCCCTCCGGCGCTGAGGCCGACCATCGCGGCGGGCTGACCTGGCGCACCGAGGTGTTCGAGCACGGCGCGAACGTCGGCGACCACGGCGGGCCGGTCGAGCTCTTCCAGGAGCTCGAGGCCGCGGGCGCGTCCCTCGGCGGTCGGAGGCAGGTCGATCCGGTCACCTGAGCGGTGGTAGAAGTCGGGCGCCACAGCGGTGTAACCGAGGCCGGCGATCCGCTCGGTGACCGCGCGGATGTAGCGGCTGAGGCCGAACATCTCAAAGCCGACGACCACCGTCCCCGAGGATGCGACGCCGGCTGGGCGGGCGCGGTAGACGCTCATCGGCTCCTGCTCAACCGGCACCGAGGTCCAGTCGGTGAGAAGGTCGCGGGTGATCGTCTGCGTGTCTGGGTGCAGGGGTGTCATCGACTCACCGTAGGGCATCTCCAGACTGGTATCCACACCACGCTGTGACTAGGACTACCGTTGCCACGATGACCCCCGACAGCGACGATCTGGCCGCCGCCGGGCAGCTGGGCAAGCTGCTCCGCGCCCGGCGCGAGGGCCTCGCGCCCGCCGACGTAGGACTGCCGTCCGGCCGCCGGCGCCGGACCCCGGGACTGCGGCGCGAGGAGGTCGCCCAGCTCGCGTCGATCTCCGCCACCTACTACGCGCTGCTCGAGCAGGGGCGCGCGCGTCATCCGTCGACGCAGGTGCTCGACGCGCTGTCGGCCGCGCTCGGCCTCGTCCCCTCGGAGCGCGCGTATCTGCAAACCCTCGCCGCAGGCGAAGGGAGCGCGCCGCCGGAAGCCGTAGTTCGGGAGACGCTCGCGCCCGCCGTCGCCGAGCTGGTCGCGCGCCTCGACCCGCATCCGACCTACGTCACCGGCTGTCGCTGGGACGTGCTGAGCTCGAACCGCGCGGCGCGGGCGCTGTGGACAGACTGGCCGGCCCTCGCCGAGCGTGATCGCAACCTGCTGCTGTGGATGTTCGCCGCCCCGGAGGCTCGCGAGGTGTTCGTCGAATGGGAGAAAGAGGCCGCCGATCAGCTTGGGCGCTTCCGCGCCGCCGCCGCCCATCACCTCAACGACCCCGGCTTCGGTGAACTGATCGACCGTCTGCATGCGACGGGGCCGCAGGCACGCGCTCTCTGGAGGCGCCACGACATCGTGCCGCTCGGAGGTGGGAGCAAACGGCTGCGCCACCCCGCGCTCGGTGAGCTGACCCTCCACCATGTCGTTCTTCAGGTCGCCGACAACCCCGACCACAAGCTCGTCACCTTTGCCCCCGAACCCGGCGACGAGCCGCGGATCGCGGCGCTGATCGCTCGCGCCTGACCGCAGCCTGCTCCATTTTGGCGGGGTGTGGCTCGGCTTCCTGTCACGACCGGCCGTGTCCCGGTGCGTTCCCAGGCGCGAGTATGGTCCGCCACGACGAGGAGGAACCGATGCCGTACATCCAGTTCGACTTGCCTCGGGACCCGAGCAAGGCCGACTTCAGTCCGGTGGCGAACGGTGTTGCCGACCTCTACGCGGAGGTGATGCAGACCACCGCCGGTGGCGTGACGGTCGCGGTGCGCGAGCTCGGCGTGGGCCGCGTGCTGCGTGGCGGGCGACCCGTGGTGGCGATCCGTTGCGACATCCGCAGCGGCCGCCCGGACGCCCAGCGCGAGGCCTTTGCGGTCGCCCTCACCGAGCTGGTCGCCGGCCGCGCCGGCGAGCTTGGCGCAGCGCAGTCGGTGATCTACTTCACCGAAGGCCCCGGTCGGCTGATCTTCGAGGAAGGGAAGCCAAACCCCGACTGGTCACCCGCTGAGGCAGCCGGCTGAACTGCGACGCTGCCCGGGCACGCGGTCCCGAGGCCGGAGCCGCCAAATAGCATGTGCGCAATGTGGCCTTCGGCGCGAGAGGCTTGACGTTGGCCGCGAGCGCCGACGCGCACGCCTACTGGCTGCGCGCACCCGGCCTTGGTGAGATCCGGCCGGTCACCCTGCCCGAGCCCGGAGATGACGAGGTGATGGTGCGCACCGTGCGCTCGGGCGTCAGCCGTGGCACCGAGACATTGGTCTTCCGGGGCGGCGTGCCGGCCGGCCAGTACGAGGTCATGCGAGCGCCGTTTCAGGAGGGGGACTTTCCGGCGCCGGTCAAGTACGGCTACCTCAGCGTCGGCGCTGTCGAGCAGGGGCCGGAGGCGCTGCTCGGCCGAACGGTCTTCTGCCTGTACCCGCACCAGACCGCATACGTGGTGCCCGTGGCCGCGGTCACGGTCGTGCCCGAGGGCGTGCCGCCGGCCCGGGCCGTTCTCGCGGGCACGGTCGAGACGGCCGTCAACGCGCTGTGGGACGCCGCGCCGTTGGTCGGTGACCGGGTGACCGTGGTCGGCGCCGGCATGGTCGGCTGTTGCGTCGCGCGGCTGCTGAGCCGGTTCCCGGCGATCGAGGTCACGCTCGTCGACATCGATCCCGGCCGGGCCGATGTCGCTGCCGCACTCGGCGTCGCCTTCGCGCTGCCGGCCGACGCGCCCGGTGGTCGCGACCTGGTCGTGCACGCGAGCGCGACCTCCGCCGGCCTGCAGCTGTCGCTCGATCTGCTCGCGCCCGAGGGCACGGTCATCGACCTCAGCTGGTACGGCGACCGCGAGGTGCGGCTGTCGCTCGGCGGGGCGTTTCACTCGCGCCGGCTCGGGATCCGATCGAGCCAGGTCGGGACCGTCTCCCCGGCTCGCAGCGGGCGCCGTACGACCGCAGACCGGCTGGCGCTCGCGCTCGAGCTCCTCCGCGACCCCGCCTTCGACGCGCTCGTCACCGGCCAGTCCCGCTTCTCCGAGCTTCCCGACGTGATGGCCCGGCTGGCGGCGGGGAGCCTGCCGGCGCTCTGCCACACGATCACCTACGAAGAGGAGTAGCTCTTGTTCAGCGTGACCGTACGCGATCACATGATGATCGCCCACAGCTTCCGCGGCGAGGTGTTCGGACCGGCGCAGCGGCTGCACGGCGCGACGTTCATCGTCGACGCGACGTTCAGGCGCCCGGCCCTCGACGACGACAACATCGTGGTCGACATCGGCCGCGCGTCCGAGGCACTGCACGCGGTGCTGGCCGAGCTCACCTACCGCAACCTCGACGACGAGCCCGCGTTTGAGGGCATCAACACCTCCACCGAGGCGCTTGCCCGGGTGATCGCCGATCGGCTCGCCGCCGGGGTGCACGCCGGCGCGCTCGGCGACGGCGCGCGCGAGCTCGAGGCGCTGGCCGTCACGCTGCACGAGTCACACGTCGCCTGGGCGAGCTATGAGCGGCGGCTGTGACAGCAGTGCATGTCGTCGTGCCCGACGGGATCGACGACCCGGCCCGGCCAAGCGGCGGCAACACATATGACCGCCGCATATGCCGCGGACTGCACTCGCTCGGCTGGTCGGTGCACGAGCACGCGGTACCGGGCCGCTGGCCGCGCGCCGAAGCGGGCGCGCTGGCCGCCGTCGTCGAGCGGATCGACGATGGCGCGATCGTGCTGCTGGACGGGCTGATCGCCTCCACGGCGCCCGAGGTGCTCGTGCCACAAGCGCGCCGGTTGCGATTGGTTGTGCTGGTGCACATGCCGCTGGGTCACCGTCCGGCCGATCGCGACGCACTCAGGGCCGAACACGCGGTCCTGTCGGCCGCCGCGGCCGTCGTCACGACCAGCGCGTGGACGCGGCGGCTGCTGCTGGAGCTCTACCAGCTGCCCGCCGAGCGGGTACACGTCGCCGAGCCCGGCGTCGATGCCGCCGACCTCGCACGCGGAACCGCCGCCGGCGGCGAGCTGCTGTGCGTCGCCGCGGTGACCTTCGACAAGGGCCACGATCTGCTGCTCGACGCGCTGGTGACGATCTCGGACCTGTCCTGGAACTGCGTCTGTGTCGGCAGCCTCGAGCGCGACCCGAAGTTCGTGCGGGACCTTCGCCTTCGCGCGCGCGACGTCGGGCTCGGCGGCCGCGTGTGCTTCCCGGGGCCCCGGACGGGGCCGGATCTCGCCCGCAGCTACGCCGCCGCGGACCTGATCGTGCTGGCCTCACGCGCCGAGACGTACGGGATCGTCGTGGTCGAGGCGCTCGCCCGCGGCCTGCCCGTCGTCGCCGCCGAGGTCGGCGGGGTGCCGGGGGCGCTCGGTCACGGCCACGCCGGGACCCGGCCGGGGATTCTGGTCGCGCCTGGCGACCATGCGGAACTCGGCAGCGCGCTGCGGACCTGGCTGTCCGACGCCGAGCTCAGAGGGCGGCTGCGACGGGCTGCCCGCGAGCGGCGCGAGTCGCTCCCCGGCTGGTCGACGACGACGTCGGCGATCGCCGCTGTTCTGGCGCGCGTGTCACGATGACGCTCGACGGCGTCAGGCTCAGCACCCGGTGGCTTGGGCTGCGCGAGCCGGCCGACGCCACGGCCCGCGCACCCGACCTCGTCGAGCAGGTGGCGCGCGAGCGCCCGGCAAGCGGCCGCTGGGTGATCCACGACCTCGGGTGTGGCAGCGGCGCGATGGGCCGCTGGCTTGCCCCACGGCTGCCGGGGCCACAGCAGTGGCTGATGCACGACCGCGATCCGGACCTGCTTCAGATCGCCGCCGTCGACGTCCCCGGCGCGGCCGCCGACGGGGCGGCGGTCACCATCGAGACCAAACGCTCTGACATCACCCGGCTGCCGATGGGAGCGCTCGCCGGAGCAACCTTGATCACCGCCTCGGCGCTGCTGGACATGCTGACCGGAGACGAGCTGACCCGGCTGATCACGGTCTGCGCCGGCGCGGGCTGTCCGGTGCTGGTGACCCTGTCAGTCGTCGGTCAGGTCAGCTTGACCCCGCCGGATCCCCTGGACAGCCGGGTAGGGGCCGCATTCAATGCCCATCAGCGCCGTGCGACGGGGCGAGGCAGGCTGCTTGGCCCGGATGCCGTCATGATCGCGGCCGAGGAGTTCGGCCGGCTCGGCGCGGAGGTGCTGACCCGACCGAGCCCCTGGCGACTGGGCGCCGCGCAGGCCGAGCTGGCGGCAGAGTGGCTCACCGGGTGGGTCGCGGCTGCGTGCGAACAGGAGATCGGGCTGACCACCGAGGCCGGCGCCTACTCACGACGTCGTCTGGCGCAGGCGGCCGCCGGGGAGTTGGCGGTCGTCGTCGACCACGCCGACCTGCTCGCCCTGCCCCTGCAGGGGCAGACCTCAACCGGCTGACAGCGGGACGTCCAGCGCGTGCGCGCCCCGCCGCGCCTTCGTCTGCAGATAGCGCGCGTTGGTGTCTGAGAGGTGCACCCCGGTCGGCACCCGTTCGGTCACCGTCACCCCGAAGCGGTGCAGCTGGCGAGCTTTGTCCGGATTGTTGCTGAGCAGTGCGACGCGCGACACCCCGAGCGCCTGCAACATCTGCGCGGCGACGAGGTAGCTCCGTTCGTCCTCCCGATGGCCCAGCGCGAGGTTCGCCTCGTAGGTGTCAAGCCCGCCGTCCTGGAGCGCGTAGGCGTCGAGCTTGGCGTATAGGCCGATCCCGCGCCCCTCCTGGCGGAGATAGAGCAGGAAGCCACCCGAGTTGGCGATCCGCTCGACGGCCTCGCGCAACTGTGGCCCGCAGTCACACCGTTGACTGCCGAACACATCCCCGGTGAGGCACTCGCTGTGAGGCCGGACAAGGGGCACCGAGTCGTGTCCGGCCGACGTCACGGCAGCGGCACGGTCACCGAGCCCGAACGCCAGGTGCTCCTGGCCGTCGACCAGCCCGTCGAAACTGAATACGCGGGCGGCCGAGGCGAAGCCGTCGGCGAACCGCAGTGGCACCGACACCTGGGTCCGGATCGTCGCAGCGGGTAGTGACCGGGGCAATGGTGACTCGATCAGTCGGTCTCAAAGCGCGGTGAGAGCGCATAACGCAGCAGCACCACATCGCCGATCTGGCGAACCCCGGCGAGCTTCGCGCGCCGGCCGGGGTTCCAGGGGAAGTGGCCGTCGCTCACGAACCGTGGGGCCCTGGAATCACCGACGAACAGGGGCGCGACCACCAGCTGCAGCTCGTCAACCAGGTTGTCGGTCAAGAACTGGGTGTGCACCTTGCCGCCGCCCTCGACCATCAGCCGCTGCACGCCGCGGGCGCCGAGGTCCTCGCTGAGGCTGCGCATCTTGACCCGCTCGCCACCGTCGACCACGGTCGCCACGTCTCCCAGTCGCGAGCGGGCGTCCACCACGCGCGGGCTCACGCAGTACACGAGCTTCTCGGCGTCGCCGGTGGTGAAGAAGTCCGAGCGCGGGTTCAGCTTCACCTGCTCGGTCAGGGTGACCTTGATCGGCGACGGCGTCAGCCCGCGAGCCGTCCGCTCCGCGCGACGGTTCTGTGAGCGCACCAGCAGCCGGGGGTTGTCGTTGCGCACGGTTGCCGCTCCCACCAGGATCGCGTCGCAGGAGGCGCGGACCGCGTCGACCCGGTCGAAGTCGGCCTCGTTTGACAGCTGCAGGCGCCGCGGCGAGGCGCTGCCGAGGTAGCCGTCGATCGACATGCCACAGCTCAGCAGGATGTAGGGCCGGTCAGGCATACGCTGCTTTCTCCCCAAGCGACGGTTCGTGCCGCCGCGAAAGCCGGATTCGACGCAACCATGTCACGACCAGCACCGCGGCGCCCGGCAGACAGACGACGAACACCATGATGCCGTAGACGACAGCGACGGCGACCCCGCGCTGCGCACCGATGCCGGCGGCGCCGAACGCCCACGCCGTCACACCTTCGCGTGGGCCCCAGCCACCCGCGCTCGGCAGCGCCGTCGCCATCATCACGAGCAGCGCGAGCGGCACCATTTGTGACAGGGGCACCGTGACGCCGGCGGTACGCGCCGCGATCAGGAAGATGGAGGCGTGGCCGGCGAAGATCAGCGCCGACGCGAACGCGATGCCGAGCCATGCTCTGCGGACGAGCAGCGCGTCGCGGATGTCGCGGACCGCGGCGCGGTGCAACCGTGCCCATGCTGACCGGCCGCGGCCGGGACGCGCCCGCGCGACGATCACGATGGCGGCCGCCGCCACGACGACCGCGATCGCCACCAACGGCATAGAGGAGTGCACGGGCGACGGCAGCGCGAGCAGCACGAGCACGGTCAGGACCACCTGCACAACCTGCCCGGCCCAGCGGTCCCATGCGACGGCCCGCAGCCCACGACCGATATCGCCAGCGTCCCGGCCATGGGTGATCCCGCGGTGGACATCGCCCACCACCCCTCCGGGCAACGTGACGTTGAGGAACTGCGACCGGTAACACGCTGCCACCGCGGCGGGCAGCGAAAGCTCGACGCCGAGTCCGCCGGCCACGGTCTTCCACCGCCAGGCACAGCACACGGTGGTCAGCAGTCCGATGCCTGCCGCTGCCCCCAGCGCCCCGGCGTCGACCGTGCGGGCGCCGTGGAGGAACGGGCCCGTGCCCAGCCGCCAGACCAGGAAGGCCAGGATCGCAGCCGAGCCCACGACGCCGCCCCACGTCGACAGGGCGCGGCGGCTCACGCGGGCGCCTCTCTGCGGATGAACGCTCTGGGGCGGCATGGGAGCTCGGACGGCGCTCAGAGTGTCCTCCGAATCATCGGTTCGCGGACGAGCTACCGCTCTGCCGGCTGCGGTCCGTAGGCGGTGAGGAAGCGATCGCGAAAGGCGCTCATCCGCCAGACCGGCGCATGTGGACTGGGCAGCAAACCCGACTGCCAACCCCACCCGCCGATCCGCTTCAGCACCGACCGATCACGGGCGATGATTGAGATCGGCACGTCGTGATTTGCGTGCTGCCCGCTCACGATCGCGAGCGGTTGCTCGTCACCCACGACGACGAGCACGAGTTTCTTGCTGCCGTAGTGCTGGATGTACGAGATCAGCGTATTCAGCGAATACTCGAGCGACCGAGCGTAGGCAGCCTTCACCTGGTTGGGGTGCCACCAGAAGGAGCTGGGCTCGGTGAGCGTGCGGTATCCGGTTGAAGATCGAACCGTTGCCCACCTTGTTCCAGGGGATCGTCTGGGGGATGCGGTCCCACGGCATGTGGCTCGATACCGTGTCCACCTCCGCGAACACGGGGCGCCGGTGCGTTGTTGCGAGCTCGAGGCGTTGCAGAGCCGCGAACATGTACTCGTCGGGCATCGGCGCATAGTTGTAGGTCGGCCCGCGGTAACCCATGTTGCCGCGGTCGTAGAGCTTGGCGTAGTGGTAGTACGACCACCCCTGCCTCCAGCCGGGATCGTCCGCCGGCGCGAAGTTGATCGACCGCCACCCGGCCCGGTCGAACGCGTCGCTCAGCGTGAGGCGCTTGCTGGCGACCAGCTGGTCATAGCGCTGTTGAGTGTTGGCCCACACGCCCGACTGCAGGGTGGAGTGCGCGAGCCAGCTGATCCCGCCGAAGCCCGGCGCGTTGAGGAAAGCGCTGCGAGCCGAGAAACCGGCGGTCTGCAGTTGCTTGGTGCCCTTGGTGAGCAGCGAATCGATGGCCGGGGAGAAAGAGGAGCCCTGGACCGAAACCTGCCCGTAGGACTCGACGAACACGAGTAGGACGTCCTTGCCGCGTAAGCCGGTAAGCAGCCGGCTTTTCGGGGTGTTGCGGAGCGGGTCGTGCTTGATCTGGGCGGCGAACACCGCCTCGTCGTGAATGTCGGCCTGCAGGGCGTGTACCTCGTCAACCATGAGGCCGGCGGAAATAGTCGAGGCGATCGGCATGTGGGAGATGAGCTGCGCGCCGAACACCCAGCACAGCGCCCAGACGGCGCCGATTCCGGTGATCGGCCCGCAGCGCCCAGCGGTTGTTGTCGGCGGCGACCCGCGTCAGCCGGAGCATCGACAGGACCAAGAAGACGGCCAGAACGACAACCCCTACCGGCACAGCCACCACGATCAGACGCGTCTCCGTCGGTCCGAGGATCGAGCGCAGCGTCTCGATCCCGGTCCCGAGCTGGGCCGTGTCACTGAGGGGGTCAAACGGCCTGTCAAAGGTCTTGAAGATTCCGTAGTTGATGATCTTCAGGACAACCACGAGGGTGAGCAGCAGCCCGGCGGTCACGGCCATGATCCGTCGCGGGGTGCGCGGCAGAACGAGCGCAAGCGCGATCACGCCCAAAAGCTCGAGCGGGAGCCTTAGAAATCCGCTCAGGTGCAGATATTGCGGCTGGTCAGGGGCGACGAGGGCGACCCACACGAGCAACGCGGCGAGGATCGTGAGCACCCCGGCAATGCTTCGTCGCACGCGCCGCCGTCCGGGGCCGCTGGGAGTTGCGCCCGCGGGACCGGGGCCGGTCCGAGTGGCGTCCGCAGGACCGGGGCCGGGGCCCGTATCCACCGCCACGGCGAAATGCGCGCCGTGGCGGTTGCTCCACAGCCACGACACGTCGCGGCCGAACGACTCAGCGAGGAGGGCAAGGGCGACGACGAGCGCGGCATTGGTCACAGCCCGGGGCAGGACGCCCGCGGCCGCGACAGTCAGCACGATCCCCTGCGTCGCAGCGACGAACTTGCGCCAGTAGCGCGCCGGTAGCGGCTCCCGCATCCACGGCAGCAGCCACCCGGCGACGAGGAACGCATAGCGGGCCGCCCCGATCGCGAGCACCCACGCACCGACCGAGCGCGCGACGTACACGCTGAGGACGAGGATCAGGAACGCGTCGGCCTCGGCATCGAACTGCGCGCCGAGTCTCGCCACTGTTCGCGTTCGTCTCGCCACCCATCCGTCGACCGCGTCGAGCACGAGCGCGAGCGCCGCGAGTGACACCAGGACCGCGGTCGGCGCGGACTCACCGAACGAGTCGGCGACCAGTGCCGCGACGCCGACGGCGAGCATCGCTCGGGTGAGGGTCACCCAGTCCGCGGGGCGCAGCCGATCGACGCGGTAGTGAGAGAGCCCACGCCCAAGTGCTGTGTTTGTGACCACCGCACAGGTGATGACGACGACCCAACCGGCGCGCTTGATCCCGGCGCCGCTGAGGGCGGCTGTGGCCGCGAGTGCCGCGAGCAGCACCACTTGTGCGATCAGGGCGGTTACGGGGGCGAAGCTTAGGAGGACCTCACCGCCGGGGCCGCGAACTCGAGTCGAGTACGGGGCGCGGAGCGCAGCTGCCGCTGCGTGCTTGGGCCTCATGCCAAAACATGACGCCCGCCTGTCGCGAACCTTCCCGGCCCTCGGCCGAGCTCGGATTGGCGGGCTGACATCCTGCGTGACGTGGCGGGTGTAGATCAACCGTGAAGCAGGACGAGCGCGCGCCGTTCGTTGCGGCGCTCGAGCGAGCCCGCGTGTCGGCGTACGCGCCCGGTGAGTTCGTCGAGCAGGAGAGCTTCATGCGCGCCGGCGAGATTCGGGCGCTAGCCGCCCAGGCGGGGATCGCGCCCGGCAGCTCGGTGCTGGACCTGTGCTGCGGGGTGGCCGGGCCAGGACGGTTCATTACCCGGGAGCTTGGTTGCTCATATCTCGGGGTGGACTACAGCGCGAGCGCGATCGAGATTGCCCGTCAGCGCGCTGGCGATCTGCCCTGTCGTTTCGAGGTCGCGCGGATCCCTCCGATCGCTCCCGGGCCGTTCGACGTGGTGCTCCTGCTCGAGACGATGCTGGCATTTGCCGAAAAGCAGCCGCTGCTCGACGAGGTATCCCGGGTGCTGGGCCCCGGCGGCCGGTTCGCCTTCACGATCGAGGAGGGCCTGCCGCTGACTGGGACAGAGCGAGAGGCGATGCCCGACGCTGACACGGTTTGGCTCACCCCGCTGGCGGAGCTGCTCGCTTTGCTGGAGCGCGCCGGGCTGGTCGTCCGCTGGCAGCAGGACTGCAGCCTGTCCCACCGCGCGGTGGCCGATTCGCTGATCGACGCGTTCGTCGCCGATGCCGACGAGATCGCGACGCAGGTCGGGCGCCGTGCACTTGACGAGCTGTTGGCCGCCCACCGGTTGTGGAGCGACTGGCTGCGCGACGGGCGGGTCCGCAAGTTCGCTCTCGTCGCGGAGAAAGCGCGCCGGCCCTAGACGAGCTGGTGCTCGTGCGCGTAACGGATCGCTTGGGCGCGGTCCCTCGAGCCGGTCTTCGGTGTGTCCTGGAGAAGCTGTGGTCGACTTGCCGGTGAGAGTCCGGTCGGGGTAATGGCCAAGCAGCCCCGTAGCTGGTGGCCGGCGGGCGGGGAGACCTGTTCGTCGAAGCGTCATAACAAAGTCCCCTTGGGGGCGAGCAACCAACCGGTCCGTACGATGAGAAATCCTGCCGCCTCGTTAGGCTCGCCTGCGTTGCAGGGGACGTGCGGGTGCCGAGCCCTGCGAAGATGGGTGAAGGCGATCGACGGCGCGAAGAGCTTGGATGTCCGGCGCCTATGGACCCGCCGGGGTATGGGGAGCGGAACGGTTGGATAGCCGACCATGGAACAGGAGAGGTCCGTCTCGGCACCGGCGTGATGTGGCCGCGGGCTGCCATCCCGCGGTGCCCGGTAGCCGCGAAGCCGATAAGCAGTGATCCTGCGAAACGGTGGAGCGCCGAGCGGAAGTCGGCGGGGGTCACAGTAGTGATGATGGTCGGGACAACAGAACCCGGCCGGAGCGAAGGACCCCTAGCCAGGTGTGTGTCCAGAGCGAGGAAGGGCTGCGGGATTGCCGAGAGGCTGTTCACCCGCCCACCCGAGGGTGGTCCTGCCTATGTCTCGCCGCGGGTGCTTGGGTCAGCGGCCAACGTTAGTCAGCGGCGCCGGCGACACGGCCCACGGCCACCCGCCTGCTACGCGGCTGCGCTAGTGCTCGTCGAGGAGCGTGACAGCGCGCGGCGTTAGCCGACCGCCGGCGCGACCCTTCGGCGCCCCGGTGAGGAGCCCACGCGCACGGGCTTTGCGCAGGGAGCTCGCGCGTGCCTTCGCGGCCGTAGTGGACGTCGCGTTTGGCGAGTAGCTCTCTGAGGTCGGCGTAAACGTCGTCGGACGTGTGGAGCAGGTCGACATAGGCGGCCGCGACGGCGGCCAGGAAGCGTCGTCGTGGCGGATTCCGCGACCGCGTCGCGAGTTCTCGATCGCGCGCGCGGAGAAGAGGGAGTTGCCGCGAACCCTACGGCCGCTTCTATGGCGCGGGCAACGATCGACCGGTCCATCGGCACGTGCCGCAGGAGTGTGGCGGTGATGACCCTCGGGTACCGTGCCCGGTTGCCCCACCTGCCGCTGGTCTGCCAGGGTGCGGGCATGCAACAACACTCGACCTTGAAGAGTTGCTGGAGCAGGTCCGCACACGCTACGAGAGTGGCGCGCACAAGCCCCGCGGGCAGCGGCGTGACAGCTAGGGACGCGATCCGGGCGCGGCTGAATGCGAGACGCGAGCAGATGGGCGTCGCACGGGCGTCAGACCCGAACTGACGATTAGTTAACTAAAGGCCGGATCGCCCGTGTCCACAGGGCAAGCGCGAAGCGGGAGCGACGGGACTCGAACCCGCGACCTCCGGCGTGACAGGCCGGCGCTCTAACCAACTGAGCTACGCCCCCTGACGGGGGTTCTCAGTATGACAAGCCGGGCTGGGTCGCGATCGTCAGTCGCAACTTTTGGCCTCGGACTGGGTTTGAGATGGCGCAAGCGATGCTCCTGGGTTGGCACCCAACCCGGCCGTGGGTGTGGCCCTGTGAGGATCGACGGCGGGGACCCAGGAAGCGGGTCCCCGCCGCATTTAACGGCCGTTTCCAGCGTTGGCTGACCTCTCTTCGAAGCGGCGCGATCGGGCCGCGGAGCCGTCAGTCGGTCCAGATTCGCTCCAGGACCGCGAACACGAAGCTCTCGTAGCGTTCGGGTGAATAGCGCTCGCGATCGGTCAGCACCATCCGCCCGGCGTCCTCACTGATACTGCGGATCGCACGAGCGCTGAGCTCGACGTCGGCATCACGAAGGAGCCCCGAACGCTCGATCGCGACTCGCACGAGCTCCTCGAGCCGGCCCAGCACCAGCTTGCGGTTGCGATCGACGTGCTCGCGCACGATCGAGGGCGTCCCTTCGGGCGGCAGCAGGATGATGCGCCAGGTCGCCGGTCGGCTGGCGACCGCGTCGAGAAAACGCCCTACTCCGCCCGCGAACAACCGTGCGGGATCGCCGTCGCCGGGCGACTCCGGCACGACGACGGCGAGTTGCTCGAGCGCGTAGCGCTCCTCCCGCTCGATCAGCGCCTCGAGCAACTGGCCCAGGTTGTGAAAGTGGTCGTAGACCACCGGACGGGTCACGCCGGCAGTCCGCGCGATCGCCTCGATCGAGACGCCCTCGTAGCCACGTTCGACGATCACGCTGAGGGCCGCGTCAATCAGCTGCTCGCGGCGCTCTGCGGGCGGCAGCCGCGGTGCATACCGGCGACGCTGCTGTCGGGGCACGTCCGATGGTCGAGGCGACATCCGGCTCAAAAACCACACTACCACCGTCGCCTACACCCGTGTAGCTTCTTCCTGCGCTCAGTCCCGGTAGGTTCGGGGGCGTGCCACCGGTGTTCGACGGACACAACGACGCGCTCACCAAGGAGGGCTACGTCACGCTGGCCCAGGATGAGCCCGACCGCCATCTCGATCTTCCGAAGATGAGCGCGGGCGGCGTGCGCGGCGCGATCTTCGCCGTCTTCACCCCCTCGCCCGGCGACGACGACTTCGACCCGGTCAGGCGCGACGACGGCGTGCTCGAGGTCGAACTGGCCGACGAGGTCCCGCATCGCGATGCCGCGGCGTTCGCCGCCTCGGCCGCCGGCCGGCTCGCAGCACTCGAACGCGACGGCGACGTCCGGATCGCGCGCACGATCGCCGACGTTGACGCAGCCCACGCCAACGGAGGAGCACCGACGGCGATCCTCCATCTCGAGGGCGCCGAGGCGATCGACGCCGATCTCGAGGCACTCGAGTTCTGGTACGCCGCCGGCCTGCGCTCGCTCGGACCTGTCTGGAGCCGGCCAAATCAGTTCGGGTACGGCGTCCCGTTCATCTGGCCGTCCTCGCCCGACACGGGCCCGGGACTGACGCCGGCGGGTCAGTCGCTGGTCCGCCGCTGCGCCGAGCTCGGGATCCTCGTCGACCTCAGCCACCTCAACGAGGCCGGGTTCTGGGACGTTCACCGCGCTGCGGCGGGGCCGATGGTCGCGTCGCATTCGGGCTCGCACTCGCTCTGCCCGTGCTCGCGGAACCTGACCGACGGCCAGCTCGACGCGATCGGCGAGTCGGGCGGCCTGGTCGGAATCGTGTTCGCCTGTCCGTTCCTGCGTCCCGACTTCGCCGACGATACTGACACGCCGATCGAGCTGATCGCCCAACACGCCGCGTACATCGCCGAGCGGATCGGTGTCGAGCACGTTGGGCTCGGTTCGGACTTCGACGGAGCCACGATCCCCGATGCGGTCGGTGACGTGGCCGGCATGCCACGGGTGCTCGGCGCCCTCGGTGACGCTGGCTTCAGCGGCGAGGAGGTCGCCGCGATCGCGTGGGGCAACTGGCGTCGGGTGCTCGACGCCTGGTGGAAGGACTAATCGGCGACTTACGTCGGTGGATTTTGTCTAGTTAATCCCGGCGATGCAGTGCGCAGACGCTCCAGTCAAATGGCGACGGGAGCGCGCTGAGGCGGCGATCGTTGTTGCGGTAGTCACGGTGAAGGTGGCGTCCGATCACCACCGCCCCCACGGTCCGCGCGCCGGCCGCCTTTAACGCCTGTCCGGCGCTTCTGGCGTTGGCCCCCGTGGTCCAGGTGTCGTCGATCAGCAGCACATCGGTGAGTGCCAGGTCTCGGACCGCCTCGAACTTGTGAGGGTCCTGGGTCCGTGGCGCGACTCCCTTGGAAGTCCGCCGCAGCAGGCGCTCGTAACGGTCTCGGGTTGGGCCGGTGAGCTCACCGACGACCCTGTGCAGCGGGTGGGTTCGGTCGCGCTGCGGTCTGCTCGAGGGGACGGTCGTGACGACCGCGAATCCGTCGACTCGGGCGGCTCTCGCGACGCAACGTTCGTGGATTGCCAGGAATCGCCAGAGCACCGCGGCGAGCTCGAGTTGGAATCGCCTTGCGACCGGCTCTGGCGGCCGCTTGTAACCCGACAGCGCGTGGTGAAGCTGTTCGTGGGCGACGCTGTAGGACACCGGCGCGACGGCATCGAGCGCGTCCGGCGTGTCTGCACAGCGGTAGCAACGGGGATCACCGTCGGTCAGGTCGAAGCAGATGTCGCAGACCCCGGGATCCGGTCTCGGACCGAGCATGAAGTTCCCGTATAGGGCGGTCAGCTCGGCGACGCGCGGCATCGGCGTCGTCTAGGCCACGAGCGCGCCCGTTGACCAGAGGCGCTCGATCACGGCCGTGACCTCGCCCGGCTGGTCGAACACGTATGTGCCCGGGCGCCGTTGGAGGGTGCGAGCCCACTCCTGCTCCAGCAGCGAGCGATGCAGAAGCACGGGGCGTCCGTGGGCCAGCGCTAGCCGCGCCTGGGTTCGCGTGCCGCTGGTGTGTGACGCCTCGACGATCACGGTGCCGAGGGCGAGGCCCGACATGACCGCGTTGCGCAGCGGGAAGTTCTTGGCCTCGGGCGCCGTCTCCGGCCAGAACTGCGAGATGACTGCGCCGTGGTCCGCGATCGTGCGCTGGAGGTCTGCGTTCTGCGGTGGGTAGCTGTGCATGAGCCCGGTGCCGATCACCGCCACGGTGCGCCCGCTGTTGGCGAGCGCCGCCTCGTGCGCGGCTGTGTCGATTCCGGCCGCGAGACCCGAGACGACGGTATAGCCGGTCTGGGACAGGTGCGCGGCCAGTTCGGTCGCGCGCGCTGCGCCCTGCGGTGAGGGCCGGCGCGTTCCGATCACCGCGATCGCTCGCCGATCGGCTTGATCAAGCCGTCCCACGACGAAGATCAGCGGCGGGCGGTCATGGACGGCGCGCAAGTTGTCCGGGTAGTCGGGCTCAAGCGGGGTGACGAGCCGGATTCCGCGTGAATCCCAGGCTGCGATATCGGCCTCGGCCTGGGCGATGAGCTCGGCTTGGCCGGTGGTCGGGAGCAGGGTGGTCTGCGGTTGATCGACGCCGGCGAGCTCTCGCTCGAGCACCGTTGCGGCGCTTCCGTGCTGCTCGACGAGCTCGGCGTAGAACGGCCACGGGCGACGTCCGACTCGCAGGAGCGCGACCAGCGCGGCGGTCTCAGACCCGGCCATCGGAGTCGAGCCTAATACCCGGACTGGCGTTCGGGCCCGGGGCCCGGCGGGACGCTCAGGCGCGCCCGGGGTCGGGCGCGTCCGGGGTGAGCTGCGCTTCGGGAGTCGCGCCGGGCGCGGGGTGAGTCGCGGCGGGCTGGGGGTCGGCGACGGGTCTGGGGTCGGCGACGGGTTCGAGGTCGGCGACGGGTTCGGGGTCGCCGGAGGCTTCAGTCGCAGGCTCGGCCGGCTCGGTGACTGCTTGGGCCGGCGCAATGATTGGGTGGGCCGGCGCGGTGACTGGTTCGGGCGGCGCCGTGACGGGTTCGGCCGGCACAGACGCGCGGTCAGGCGTCGCCGGTGCCTCGGGCGCAACCACCTGAGGCGCGTCGGGCTGATCGGTGCTTGCCGGCGGCGTGCCGTCAGAAATCTTGTCGGGCTGGTCCTCACGTTCGTCGCCGTTGATGGCCGAACGGAAGTCCCGGAGGCCGCTTCCGAGCGTGCGCGCCATCTCGGGCAGCCGCTTCGGACCCAGCACCAGCAAAGCGACGACCAGCACGAGAAGCAGGTGCGTCGGTTGAAGGATGTCCCCGATCACTTACGTTCAGGGTAGCTGGCCTGGACCGGATCGGCCACCGATCTGACGCGGTGTTTATGTGGGCGCTCACCCGGCTCTACGCGGATCGCCCGGATGGCCGCCGACGGCGACAGAGATCCGGCGGCTGCTAGCGGGCGCATACGGGTAGTTACCCATCGGCAGCGAGGCGATCTGGAACCAGTATTTGCGGTGGATGCTGGCGTCGCCGAGGCCGAACTTGTAGGTCGTCGTGAAGCGTCCGCGGCCGCCGACGTGTTCGTGGACACCGTAGGTCGTGAACGCGCGACCGAGCCCGATCCGGAGCCGGACCAGTGCGCCGCCGGGCGGGAGATAGCCGCCGACGAGGCGGCCGACGATCCTGACCGCGTGGGCCCACGCGACCTTGCGCGGGGAGACGCTCCGAAGCTCGATCTTGGCGGGTACGATCTCGCGCGCCAGGCCCGACACCGAGCCCTGGACCGACGGGCCGCCGGCGTAGACGGCCTCGACAAGTCGCGATGGACCGGCGGGAAGTCGTGCGCTCCAGCTTCCGTTGGCGCCGGTGACGGCCGTGGTGATCGGCCGGAAGCTTCGCTCGCCATTGTCGGCGGCGGCCAGGATCTGGACCGTCTGGCCACCCAGCGCGGTGCCGGTGTAGGTCCCGAGCCACCCGTCGAGGGTGGCGGCATGGCCGTGCCGCACGGTGATCGAGCTTTGGCGGCGCAGAACGGTGCGTGGCTGGCATTTGGTCCTGCCCCGTCTGGCCTGGTGGCACCGGAGCCGGGCGACGAGCTTCGAGAACGCGATCGCGGTCACGGTCGGAACCCCGATCTTCATCGCGAACGTGCGTGGCGCCGAGGCACCATGTGCCCCACGGGCGTCGACGGCGTTGTTCTCCGCCACGCACCTGACGTCGTGATGGCCGACGCCGCTCACCGGAACGTGGGCGCTGCTGCCCTTGTACCACTGGGCGCGCGCGCCGTCGACCGAGCACGAGATGCCGTCGACGCCAGATGGGCCCGCGGTCGCGGTCGCCGTCACGTACTGGGTGCCGGCGGTGGAGGGCGCGTCGGTCGGGCCGGAGAGCGAGACGGTGGGCGGCTGGTTGTCGACGTCGATTGTCCGGCTGACTCCCACGATCTTGCCCGCTGCGTCGTATCCAGCGATCTGCAAGCGTGTTCGGGCCTTGGGCGTAGCCCTGCGTTACGACTGAGTCGCTCACCGCCGGGGCGGAACACTGATGCCAGGCGGACCGGTTGCGAACCGACGTCGTTCCGGGCAGCGGCAGATCCCCGAAACTCGCCGACAGACCGCACATGCCCGAAGGCGAGTCTCCGGAGAACGCGAGCGTCCATCTTCCGCTGACCCAGCCGCGCGTTTGCCACAGCCCCGCCGGGGACGAGAGCGACGGGCTCGGCGTTTCGCGAGCCAGGAGATTGATCTGCCCGATCTCTACGACCCCGCTGCCGTCTGTGATGCGGCACGGGCTCTTTCCACAGACCAGGAGCAACCCGAAGTAGTTCGAGTCGAACGGACCAATCGTGGCGCCCGTTTCACCCTCTGAGATATTCGACTGTCCGCCGTTCCAATAGAAATCGGCGCCGTATTGACCGACGCTGCCCGCCGTGATTCCGCTCGCGTAGAGCTGACCGCTCGGAACCGTCGCGCTGATGATCGAGAACCCGGCAGGAGCCACCGTCTGCCAGATCGCACCTTGCCCGCGCTTGTACGAGGCCAACGCGCCGATGTAGAGCCCGCCGCCGTCACCTATCGAGCCCGGACAGGTCGTGCTCTCCGTCATCCCGCTGGCAGAAGACGGTTTGAAGATTTCATTTGGATACGGGCCGCATGACAGCACGGTCTCGTCACCGTTTGCAGGAGCGGCCAGTCCGAGCGTTAGGACGATCCCGAGGATCGCCAGGGTCCAGAGGCGACGCGTCGTCGTGATCGATGCGGCTGGTGGTCGCCGGCCGATCACCATTCACTCAGGGCTGAGGGCAGATCACGGCGACGTTGACCGCCGTCTGCGGGGAAGAAAGTCTCACTTGTGCTCCGACCAAGCGACCGTTCCTGGTGCCTGCGCTTAGAACCTGGGCGCTGGCGTAGGAGGTCCCAGGACCGAGGGTTGACGTCGTTGCAATCGCAAAACATGCACGTGGGATTGACTGACCCCAACCGACGATGCCGCCGGGCACGCCAACTGTCCCGCTGTTCCATGAAACCAAGTGCGCGTGCGGCCGTGAGGCGATGAGCTGGCCGGCCGCGCCGATCTTCGCCCAGTCCCGCACGTACCCCGCGATCGAGCCCTTGGCGAGCTTGACCGGAGTGACCGAGTGGTTCCTGAGCTGCCGGGTACCGACGCTCCCCGCGCGGAGGGTCACGGCGGCGTAGCTCGTGCCACCGAGGGCGACGAATAGCGCCAGGTAGGCGATCGCGTTGCTGCGGAGGTGGTTGAAGGCTCTGCTCATCGAGGCTCTCCTTGCGTGGTCATCCATCGGGTGAGCTGCCTGGCGCAAGCGCGCCATTGGCACCGAGGGCTGGCTGGCTCGAGGAGCTCGAAGTCGGGCTGGCTGGCTCGGTGGATGGGGTCGTGGCCGTCGCGGGGGACGGGGAACTGACGGAGGCGGCTGCCGTCTCGGAGCCGGCCGAAGAGGCGGCCGTGGACGAAGGTGGGGAACTCGTGTACCGGACGGGCTGCGCAGCGGCGGTGACCACGTGCTCGGCCTGCGGGTGGTGGGATCGATGACCGCCCGTACGCGAATGGCCGCCCAACGCTCCGTGACGCACGAGCGCTCGGTCGAGTACCTGCGCGCGTCGTGCGCTGGTGGCGTGTGGTGCGGCGTCTGCGAACGGGGATGACATCACTTCGGCTCCTGCCGCTCCGGCCGCGCGGTGCGGGGAACTATGCCCGCCCGTGCCGAACACCGCAACCGCGGTCAGCACCGCAGCGGCCGCGAGCGCCGAAACGAGGCGGGCGTGTCGGAGGACGAGTTCGCTCGCGCGCGCGAGAAACGGTGACGGGCCCGGCATGTGCGCGGCGTCGGGCAGAGCCGGCAGCGCGTCCTGAATCGAGGCCGAGCTCTCGCCCCAGAAGGCATCGGCCGATGACGGCGCGCCTTCGTCAGTTGGTCCGTGTTCTGACGTTCCAACCGGAATCAGCTCCTCTCGCGGGCCTAGCCAGTCCCGCGGAAGGCGTACGACGTTGTCGTCGAGAAGACTCTCCCTGCCGCCGCCGTCCGACGTATCCATGCGGTTTGCAGACCTTTTCTTGTTATTCGACGCGAATGCGTCTCCCGTAGGCGCTATTATACGCCTGAATTAGTTCCAGTTTGTCTCAATTAGAGAAGGTAGCACTGTGAGCGTTGGCGATCCAGAGGAGTCGTATCTGACCGTTGCCGAGGTCGCGGAGACGCTCAAGCTCAACCAGCAGACGGTCCGCAACTGGATCGATCAGGGGTCGCTGCCGGCGCTGCGGGTCGGGCGGCGAGTGCGGATCAAGCGATCGGACTTCGAGCGGATCCTCGCCGAGAACTACAGCGGGACCGCGCCCCTCACAGACGCAGAGCGCCGGACCGAGCGCCGAGGACTTCTGGGGCGGCGAGCCGGTCGGGTTGGCCGAGCCGGGTCGAGCGGCCCGCCAGCCCCAAACGGCGTCGGAGGCGCCCGAGGGCCGCCGATGAGCTTCAGCGACGAACTCGACCGGCAGCGCGCGCAGATCATGCGCGCGGTCACGGCACGCGAGCGATGGATGGGCCGAGGCGATGCGCGCGCACAAGCTCGCGCCGCCCGACGCCGGGTTCGCCGCGCGACTGCGCGCGCTCGCCGAGGCGGCCGCGCCGAGCAGGTCGCGTGGGAGCACGCCCACGCCGCCGGGCTTCTGTGGCGGCCGGTGCCCGGAGCCGAGAACGCCGCGCCGCCGTACGAGCTGCGACCGGACACCGGGCGGCGCGGGCCGGGCGAGCTGTGGGCGCGGTTCGACGACGCGGTCGCGGGGCTCAACGTCGCGATCACCGGCTCGGATGCCGCCGAGGTGGCGGATGCGTTCGGCGAGATGGCCGAGGCCGCGGGCGCGCTCGCCGACGCGGTCACTCGCGAGGACGCAGCGGCCGAGCCGGCGCGCGGGGCTGCCTGAGCAGGTCCGTCGCCTGCCCGCGCTCACGAATTCCCCTGCAAGCGCCGGACACTGCGCGCCGCGTTCGCGGCTACCCTGCCACGCTTCGATGCCGCCCTCCCGCGCCGATCGATCCACCTGCCCGCGCCCGGCACCAAACGCGCCGTCGTCATCGGTGCCGGCTCGTTCGGGACAGCGGTCGCGGTGCTGCTCGCGCGCGGCGGGCTGCGCACGACGCTGCAGACGCGCACGCGCGGAGCAGGCGCGCAGGCTCCAGCGAGGACCGCGAGAACCGGGTCTACCTGAGCGGCGTCGAGCTCCCGCGCGAGCTGCGGATCGAGCACGTCGACGCCGGGCTCGCGCGGGCCGACTACGTGTTCCTCGGCGTCCCGTCGATCGAGCTTCGGGACCTGATCAGCGGACTCGAGCAGCACGGCCTCCCGGACGGGCGGCGGTCATCTCGCTCGCCAAGGGGCTGGTCCCGCCCGGACGGGACGCCGCCGACCGTGCTGCTGCGCAGCCGCTTCGGCGCGAACCGGACCGGCTGCATCGGCGGTCCCGCGCACGCGCGCGAGATGGTCAGCGAGGGCGCGGGCCTCGTCGCCGCCTCGACCGAGGAATCGCTCGCGACAGGCGCTCGCCGGCGTGTTCATCCGCGCCGGCGTCGTGTGCGAGGAGTCAAACGATCCGATCGGGGTCGAGCTGGCCGGCGCCGCGAAGAACGCCGCGGCGCTCGCCTCTGGCGCGACCGAGGCACAGGGACTGAACGCCGCCGGCGCCGCGGCCGGTCACATCTTCGCCGAGGTGTGGCGCTGGGCCGAGGCGCAGGGCGCGCGCCCCGAGTCGATGATCGGGCTCGCCGGCACCGGCGATCTCGTCGCGACCGCGCTCGCGCCGCAGAGCCGGAACCGGCGCGCCGGCGAGCTGCTCGCCCAGGGCGTCCCGGCCGCGGAGATCCCGACGCGGGTCGGGCAGGCGGTCGAGGCGCTCGAGTCGGTGCCGCTGCTCGCGAAGGCGCTGGACAACGCGGGAGTCGAGGCGCCGGTCACACGCGCGCTCGGCCAGCCTGATCGCGGGTGAGCTGCCGCTCGAGGACTGGGTCGCGGTCGTCCGCGACGACGGTTCCGCCGCCTCCGCGCTGGCGACCCGCGGTCCGGCTGGGCTTCTGGCGCCGAGTGTCGCGAGCGGTTCGCTCGATGGTTCCCGCCATCCTCAGCAGAACCGCCACGAGATGTTTACTGGCGCTGAAGACGGGAATGCCAACCTGCGGGCTGAAGCTATCTCGAAGGAGAGGGACAGTGCCTCAGATCATCGTGACGGCGGACAAGTCAGCTACCGACAATCAGGAACACGCGGTGATGTTCACCGAGCGGGTGAACGTGGACGATTTCGAATCAGACCATTTCCAGGCGCAGCTGGTGGAGCGGCTCGGCTGGGCGGTGGGCGACGCCCACAACGTCGAGCAGGCCGCGGACGGCGGTACCTCGGCGACCGACTGAGCGAGCGGTCGGCGAGCGTACGATCGAGCGAGCTACCGCTCGGCCAGCGTCGTAACCACGGCCTCGTACACCCCAGCGCCGTAGCTCTCTGAGGCGATCCGCACGCGCGGACGCCCGGCGGCATCGCTCTCGAGCGTCGTCGCGCTCGAGCGCGTTGGCGACCAGCCAGAACGTCGCCGACAACGGCTGCCGTCGTCCATGTCCTCGCGCGAGTCGCCGACCGCGATGCAGTCCTCGGAGCCATATCCGCGCGCCTGCATGTGCCGGGCGACCGCGCGAGCCTTCGACGCCTCGGCCGGGATCAGGTGATACGCCCGCACAACCGGGAGCCCGTCCATCTGCTCCGCCGCTGCTCGGACGACGCCGTTGTCGACCAACCGCAGCCAGTCGAACCCGTCCTCCGCCAGCACCGCGATCGACCTCGTCGAGGTCGACGTCGCCGCGGAACAGGTGCGAGACGTCGCGGTCGATCGCCCACGGCGTGTGGTACTCGAGCCGGCCGCGATAGCGATCCAGCAACAGCGCCGGGGCGCCCGACGCCTCGATCTGGTCGTAGATCGTGCCTGCCTCGGTTGACGGGACCAGGCCGTCGGTCAGCCACTCGAGCTCGCCGTCGAGCACCAGCCCGCAGCCGAGCTCGAAGATGTACGACGACGAGCCGATCATCCGCGCCGCCTCGAACACGCTTGACTGCTTGCGCCCCGAGTAGATGACCACCTCGGCGCCGACCCGAGAACAGGCCTCGAGCGCCCGCCCGGACAGCAGGCTGAACCGACCACCCGCGCCGGTGAACAGCGACGCGTTCGGGCCCGAGCAGGGTGCCGTCGAGATCCACGTAGAGGCAGCGCATGCGTCGGCGACCGTATCAGCGGCCCGGCCACCCACACTCAAACCGACCCGCCCAGGGCGCCCGCCATACTGGAATCAGTCGTGGCCGCCGTCCGAGAAACCGAGCCCTGGGAGGAACTGCTGCGCGCCGGCCGGGAGGACTCCCGGCTCGTGCACGACGACGTCTACCCAGCCCGTTCCGCGAGGACCGTCGCGGTCCCCGACGAGCTCGACTGGCGCGTCAAGGGGGCACTCGACAAGGCCGGGATCGAGCGCCTCTACGAGCATCAGATGGAGGCACTGCTGGCCGCGTTCGAAGGGCCGACGATCATCACCACCGGGACCGCATCGGGCAAGTCGCTGTGCTTTCAGCTGCCGACGCTCGATGTGCTGTGCTCGGATCCGACCGCGCGTGCCCTGTACCTCTACCCGACCAAGGCGCTCGCCCAGGACCAGGCGCGCGCGCTGCGGCGGTTCGGCCTTGACAAGGCGCTCCGGCCGGCGATCTACGACGGGGACACTCCTCGGGCCGAACGCTCCGCGATCCGCAAGCGCAGCAATCTGATCCTCACCAACCCCGACATGCTCCACGTCGGGATCCTGCCCCACCACACCGCGTGGGACGACCTGTTCTCGAACCTCGCGTTCGTCGTGATCGACGAGGCGCACGTCTATCGCGGCGTGTTCGGCTCCCACGTCGGCAACGTTTTGCGGCGGCTGCGCCGCGCCGCGGCGATCCACGGCACCGAGCCCCGGTTCCTGCTCACGAGCGCGACGATTGCCAACCCGGTCGAGCTCGCACAGAAGCTGACCGGCCTTGACGACTTCCGTCTGATCGATCGCGACACCGCGCCGAATGCGACGCGGCGGGTGGCGATGTGGAACCCGCCGCTGCTCGACGAGCAGCTCGGCGTGCGCGGATCGGCCCTGTACGAGGCGGCGGAGGTGTTCTCGGATCTGGTCGCCAGCGGCGCCAGGACGATCTGCTTCATGAAGTCGCGCAAGGGCGTCGAGCTGATCCTGCGCCACTCCGTCGACCGCCTCGACCCAGAGCTCGCCGAGCGGATCGCTCCCTACCGCGCCGGCTACACGCCGGCCCAGCGTCACGAGATCGAGCGCCGGCTGACGACCGGCGAGCTGCTCGGCGTGGTCGCGACCGACGCGCTCGAGCTCGGGATCGACATCGGCGAACTCGACGCCGCAGTCTGCGTGACCTTCCCCGGCACGGTCGCGAGCCTGCGACAGATGTGGGGGCGGGCCGGCCGCCGGGGCCGCGGGCTGGCGGTCTACATCGCGGGCGAGGACGCGCTCGATCAGTTCTTCTGCAGGCATCCCGACGACTTCCTCGCGCGGCCCGTGGAGGCGGCGATCCTCGACCCTGACAGCACCGAGATCTACGCCGAGCACCTGTTGTGCGCGGCCCACGAGGCGCCGCTCAGCAGTGCTGACGAGCAGATCCTCGGGCCCCAGTGGCACGAGCACGCGAAGGCACTGACCGAAGCAGGGCTGCTGCGCGAGCGCGCGACCGGGTTCGTTCCGCGGCGCGCGGACGACTATCCGGCGGCCCGGGTCGCGCTGCGCTCTGCGTCGGCCGACAGCTTCGTGCTGATCGACGCCGGTGCGGGCGAGGTGCTCGGCACGATCGAGGCCGGACGCGCCTACTCGACCGTCCATGAAGGCGCCGTCTACCTCCATCTCGGTCGTTCGTACACGGTGCTCGAGCTCGACCTCGATGCACGGCGGGCGCTGCTCGAGCCGTTCGACGGCGACTACTTCACGCAGACCAAGCGCGAGAGCATGACCTACATCGAGCGATTGATCGAGCGGCGCGAGGCCAACGGGGTGACGCTGTCGTTCGGATCGGTCGTGTACTCGGAGGTGGTGCTCGGCTATCAGCGCAAGCACCTCTCGACGCTCGAGGTGATCGACTTCCAGGCGGTCGATCTGCCGACGATCGAGTTCCCGACCAAGGCGCTGTGGTACGAGCTCGACGAGCTGATCGCCTCCGAGCCATTCCCGCCGGCGCAGCTGCTCGGCGCGCTGCACGCGCTCGAGCACGGCCAGATCGCGGTGCTGCCGCTGATCGCGATGTGCGACCGGTGGGACATCGGCGGTCTGTCGACCAACGCTCACCCGCAGACCGGCGGCCCGACGATCTTCATCTACGAAGGCCATGCGGGCGGGGTTGGGATCGCGCGCCGCGGCTATCAGAAGTTCGAGCGGCTGGTGACCGACGCGCAGCGGCTGATCGGCGAGTGCAACTGCCGGGACGGGTGTCCCTCGTGCGTGCAGTCACCGAAGTGCGGCAACCTCAACGAGCCGCTGTCGAAGGCCGGCGCGCTCGAACTGCTGGCGCGGATGACGGTTACAACTTCTAAACGACGCCCCGTCTCGCCGCGCTGAGAATGAGGAATCCCTCCAAGCTCGATCTCGCGCACAGCTGTGCTCGCAAGTCAGTCGCCGGCGTCCTTTCGGCCGCTGCGCCTCCACGCCGGACCCAGCGCGCATGAGCAGCTGACGCGGCGTCATCCGCCCGACGGCACGCCGTTCGCGCTTCCGCCCCCGACTGGCGATTCCCCCTACCGGCTCCGGCTCACAGACGTTCTCGCCTCGCCGGCGGTCGATGCGATCACCAAGGCCGGCGCCCTTCGCTTCCACTGCGTCGGCGACACCGGTGGCTTTCACAACCCGATCCCGCAACGGGCGGTCGCCGCAGCGATGGCGACCGAGCTCGACGGACTGCAGCCGGTGAACTTCTTCTACCACCTCGGCGACATCGTGTACCTGAACGGTGAGCGAGCCGGTTACCGCTCGCAGTTCTTCGATCCATACGAGTGCTACGGGGCGCCGATCGTGGGTGTCGCGGGCAACCATGACGGTGACCTTGCCACGGGGAGTGCGGCAGCGCCGCTCGACGCATTCATGGAGCAGTTCTGCGCGCCGGCGCAAGCCGCCGGGATGTCGAGCCGACGTCGGGCACAGCATCAGCCCAACGTCTACTGGACCCTCGAGCACGAGTGGGTGACGATCGTCGGCCTCTACACAGGCGTCCGCGAGGCGGCACGCTCGGCCGCCGCCAGCTGAGCTGGCTGACCGACGAGCTCAACGTGGCGCGGTCCGGGGTCACGCTGATCCTTGCGATGCACCATCCGGTCTTCTCGGCCGACCGCATCCACGGCTCGAACCTGGCGCTTCGCGACGCGCTGGACGAGTGCTTTGACCGCGCGGGACGCGCTCCCGACGCCGTATTCAGCGCCCACGCGCACAACTACCAGCGATTCACCCGCAACTTCCGCGGCCGTGAGATCCCGTATGTGGTCGCCGGCAGCGGGGGCTTTCACGAACTGCACGGGCTCGCTTACGGGGTGCCTGAGCCGCCGGCCTCGTTTGCGGGGCTGCCGGACCTGACGCTCGAGGCGCATCAACATCAGGCGTTCGGATTCATGACCGTGACCTGCGGGCCGAGCGGTGCACGGGTCGACTACAACACGGTCGTCCGGCGGCGGCCGGCGCCGTTTGACTCGTTCGAGATCGGGCTCGACGGCGTTACCTGATCGCGAGCGTGACGGTCGCGTTCAGCGCCGTGGGCGTCGCCGAGACCGAGCCGGTCAGATCGCCGAGGAGCTCGAGCAGGCGCTGTGCGATCGGCGACGATATCTGGGCCTGACGAGCGGGATCAGGCGATCCAACCGAAACGTTCCTAAGTCGTTCTTAGGCCGAGAGCGTGATCCGCACCTCGCTGGAGGGGTCTTCAGGGCATCCCCGCAAGGAGGTTTCTCAGATGAGGATCCATCGAAGTTCGGCGGCCGTGCTGGCGTCGGTCGCGACGCTTGCCTGCGGCGGCGGGGTGGCATGGGCTTGCTCCGGTGGCCCGGGCGATCCGGGAGGCACGGGCACGAAGTGGACGACCACCACCGGGGCGACGACCGGCACCACCACGGGCACCACGACAACCACGGGAACGACCACGTCGGCGACGGCGTCCGTACGTAAGAAGCACAGCCGCCGCCACTCGCGGCGCGACACACGCAGGAGCTGAGCTCGGGCGCGCCCGATCGCGGGCGGAAGGGTCTGCCGCCTGCCCTTCCGCCCGCATTTGCTCTGCCAACCTGCGGGTTCGGCAGCCGCTAGCATCGCGCCGCGAGGGCGAGATAGCTCAGGTGGTAGAGCACACGACTGAAAATCGTGGTGTCCCCGGTTCGAGTCCGGGTCTCGCCATCCAAGAACTTCCTGCAAAAGACACACTTTCTTTCGGTTATGTACGAGCCGATATTAGGTAAAACGTGGGTTCTTTTGGTCCGGTAAGTCTCGTGTTGACCGCAAGATCGCGGATCGCCACGCACGGTGACTGGCGTGCGGCAAGATGCTGGTCGTCGCCTCAGGCAGCCTGCTGCCCGAGGCGGTGGACCCTCTAGCGCCGCGCACGCCCGGACCTGCGAAACCTCGGCTTTACCTGGTCGCCCGCGAGCGCGTGATCGCAATCGTGGCAGAGCGATCGCGCCATCGGCAGTGGCCGGCGTGATCGCCGCGTCGCCACTGCGATCGCACGGCCAATGCAACTGCAGCGTAAATGCGATCGTCTGCGACGAGGCTGCGTCCGGACATGCGATGGGCGTACGCGCCGGAAGGCGAAATGCCTTAGGCAGCACAACGGGCGGGTCTCTTGCGGGTCAGCCAGCGCCGACCTGGCCAGCTTGGGGACTGAACGGTGTGGAAGCTTCCACGGGGCCCCGGACGGATCACCTACTGAGGAACTACAGGCACGGCTGCTCGAACGGGTTAGGCTGGGTCTTGGATGATCGCGTGGCCAGGCTTCGCGGGCTTTGATGTTCTCGCCGGTGCGCTTCCAGCTCCGCCACTGGCGCTCGCGGGCGGGACCTGGATCTTTGTGATCTTCGTAATCGTGTTGTTTATCGCCGTGGCGTTTGGCTACTACACGCGGAGAGGCAGCGGCATCAGCCAGACGCCATACAGAGGTGACGGTGGGCCGCCCGAGTCACCGAGCGAACTCGGGCACGACATAACGCAAGACGTTCGCAACTGGGAGCGTGGAACGGCCGACAGCCACCGCCGCCACCGACCAGCCGCGGACCACGAGCCCGCGGAGCCAGAGATCGCCCAGGCATTGCGCGAATGGCGGCAGGAAACAAGCTCGGCCTCTTATCTCGATCCGCCGATCAGTGCGTCGGACCATGTGTACGGCGACGGTCCGGGCGCCACCGTCGCGATCTACGTTGATCTCGCCTCAGCGCCATGCCGAAGCGCCTGGCAGCTCTTAGTTCGGCTCGCCGAGCAACAGCCGATGCGCATCGCGGTGCGCCACCTACCGCTTGCCGACGTTCACGAGCTCTCCCCGCTAGCGGCGGAAGCGTTGGAGGCCGCGGGAGCCCAAGGAGAATTCTTCGCGCTGCTCGACCGTCTGGCACGCACCGGGTTGAGCAATAAGGCCAACTTGCTAGCTACCGCCAGCCGAGTGGTCGCCGATCCCGAGCGGCTCAGACTCGAAGTAAGCAATGGCCGCTATCGAGAAAAAGTGGTCGAGCACATCCACCACGCGACCACAAGCGGAGCGCACGCCATCCCGGCGCTGTACATCAACGCAGTCCCCTACGACGGTCTACTGAACGTCGACGGGTTGACTCGCGCGCTCCGTTAGTGCCGAGGCCGTGCCGATCAAATCGTGTGCATGCACGCGCCCGCCGGCGAGCGCTTTCGTTTGCGCGCCCCCGCACGGCGCACGAGTGCCTAGGCGACGTAGGACGCGTCCGGATCCGGCTGTACTCCGCCGGTGCCGGACGAGTGTAATCGCCCAACAGCATGCGCTCAGGTCGAAGGCACTGACGCCTCCTGCGATGCCATGGTCCGCAGCGCCGTGCTGGAGCGCGATGAGAGCTCGTTCATGATCGGCTCAGCGTTGGTCGTAGACGGCAGGCCCAGCACCCGATCCTGCACAGTTTCTGCAGGGCGCCGAGTCCGTCTTGACGGTACCTTGTGCCGCGGTTATGGTCGCGTTGAGTTCACTGGGCAAGAAGGGGGGATGTCAGATGGCGCTTACGTGGCCGCTGGAGCAGGAGGGATCCACGGGTGAGGACGTCAAGACCGTCCAGTACCTGGTTACGGCGCAGGGCCACTCCACCGGGGTGGACGGTGTCTTCGGTCCGCTGACGAAGGCCGCCGTGCAGGCCTTTCAGTCGGCGCGCGGGCTGGGCGCCGACGGGATCGTCGGGCCGCAGACCTGGCCTCAGCTGATCATCCAGGTGCAGCAGGGAAGTAACGGTGACGCCGTGCGCGCCGTTCAGAGTCAGATCCACGGCCGGGGTGACGGCGCCCATATCGCCATCGACGGTATCTTCGGCCCGGACACCAATGACGCCGTGCGGGCGTTCCAGACGCTGCTCGGCCTGTCGGTTGACGGGATCGTCGGACAGCAGACCTGGAACCATCTGGTCAACGGCTATCTCGCCGCGCCAGACCCGCAGACCGCCGCCAAGGACGTGTTCAACGCCTGGGAGGCCCACAACCGCGATCGGGCCGGCAAGAACGCCACCCCGGCGGCGGTGAACGAGATCTTCGCCCAGAGCTTCTCGTCGGGCGACGGCTGGTCGTTCGAGGGCTGCCAGGGCGCCCTCGGACACACGTTCTGCAGCTGGAAGCGCTCCAACGGCCATGAGCTGAGGATCGGCGTCATAAACGCGGTCGAGGGCCCGTACTACGTCGCCGACCAGGCTCAGTTCACCTAATCGAGCGGATCCGCCTCCGCCTCGCGGACAAGTCGCACGCGGGCGGTCGTCGCGCAGACCGCGGAAAGTGGGGGTGGCGTATTCATACGTGGCTTGGCACTACCCACGCACGATTCGGCCTGCGCCGCCGCCCGCGTCACGCACCGCTTCTCCTAATCGCGTGAGTCCAAGCGCCCATTCCGGCGGAGACGTCTCCGAGATCCCGGCGTGCGCTTCCGCCCAAGCTCGAGCGTCCGGCTGTACCGTCCGCGCGATCGCTTTCATCCGCCCGCCACGTCGCGTCGCGGCGATCGCGTTGGCGACAGGGCGAGCGCACAGGTCGTCCAGGTCGGCGCCACGGCGGACGATCGCAACCGCCCAAAAGCCCAAATGAGCGGCCGACCGCGCCGAGGGCATGGAGCTAGCTGCGGGGCTTCCTGTCCGGTAGCGGCGACCCGCCCCTTGACCTTGGGGTGCTGGCTTGAGAGCGTTTGAGCGGGGTGGTGCTCGATCGATGTAGAACGTTCAAATGCCGATTGGCGGAGGTGGGGTTTGATGTCAGAGCCACGGGAGCAGGTTGGCGTGTCGACGGCGGTGCGGGAGTTCGACATCTTGGCTGGTGTAGGCGATTCAATCCGAGTCGTTCCGATGGCGTTGCCGGACGAGTTGGCGGCGGCTCCGACGTCGGCCCCAAAGCTGACCTACCGAGGTGGAGCGTTGCTTGCCTCGGTTGAGGTGTTCACGACCTTCTGGGGCTCTGCCTGGGAGCAGGGACAGCGCGCGCAGGCGCTCACGAGGATCGATGAATTTTTCCAGTTTGTTCTGTCGAGTGCTCTGATCGACCAACTCGACGAGTACAGCGTGCCGGGGTACAAGATCGGCCACGGACGACTGCTTGGTACGGCGCCGGTTCCCGACATGCGGTTTGGAGCGTCGATCTCAGATGGAGCGATCCGCCACCGGCTTCAGCATCTGATCCTTACCGACAAGAGGTATCCGCAGCCGAGCGCTAACACGCTGTATTTCATCTATCTGCCACCCGGAGTGGCGGTCGTGCAGGGAGGGGGACGGTCGTGTCAGGTGTTCTGCGGCTATCACGACAGTATCAATGGGAAGATCTTCTACGCAGTTATGCCGTGGCCGGGTTGCGGAGGCTGCACCGGGAGCCTTCAGCCGATCGACGCGCTCACGTCGACCAGCTCTCACGAGCTTTGCGAAGCGATCACCGATGCTGTCCCGCCGCACGGTTGGTATGACGATGCGCACGGGGAGATCGGCGACATCTGTGCGTGGAAGACCAAGCAGCTCGGCGGTTACACGGTGCAGCTTGAATGGTCTAACTCAGCCGGAAAGTGCATATGACCAAAATCTGAGACGCCGACTGACTGTAGGCGACGCGAGCGTCGATTGATGCATTCTGCGAGCGGTGGGTACGGACTTGTGGTCACCCGCCGCTCGTGCTTGGTGCTCTTTTGCTTCAGCCGTTCCACGAACTCGGCTGCGACAGCGAGGTAGTGACGTGGAAGCTTGGGGGCAGCGCGCCAGCCCAGGGGGCGTAGGCGTCGCTACCTCTCAGCGCTGAGGAGACGTGATGGCCGAGGGGCAACCTGGCTCTGGCCGACGGGGCGCTGGGCCTCGATGGTGTCAACGTCCTCGCGGACGGCGGTACGACCGTGATCCTGGCCGACGTGTACGGGACGCAGGGCAGCAACGCAGGGGACTACCAACCCGAGCAAGAGTGGCAGTCGACTGACGGCGGAGCCACCTTCAGCATCGTCGACGGTGGCCTCTCGGTGGCGAGCGCCAACATCAACGCCGATACCGGGCCGCTCAACGCGATCATCGTGCCCGGGACCGGTGTGCTCGGCTTCGGGTGGGACACGCCGGGAAGCCCGCCCACGTTCAGCGCGTTCCCGCTTAGCGCGCCACCCGAGTGCTCGAAGAGTCACCCCTGTCCGTTCGCCAGACTGCAGTCCCCCACTGAGCAGCAGGTGGGTAACACCGGGGGTCACTTCGCGTCTCAGGCCGGCGCCCACCCGGGCGTGCTGGGCGTCTTCCCGACCCAGTTCAGCAATGGCCCGCTCGGGTGTCCACTCGACGGCCTGCTGTTCGCCTACGGAGCCGGCAATCAGCAGGCAGGCAACGACTACAGAACGTCGCCCGGGTCACCGGGGAGCGCCTGGACGGGCACCGTGGGGCTCGGCCAGTGCGGCGTGAAGCAGTTCACCGCAGGCGGGGGGCCGAGCGGTTTCGGCGCTCTCGAGACCGACGAGACCCACGGCCGGACCGTCTATCAGCCGTTCAACCAAACCACGAAGACGTTCGGCAGCATGGTCAGCGTCGCCAACCAGGGCGAGCTCTATCCGGCGCTGAGCCAGGATGGCGCGGGCGGCGTCTACGCCACCTACATGTACGGCGGCTCGGGCGGCCCGGTCGCCCTGTCGTACAGCTCCGACGCCGGCAAGACGTGGACCGGGCCGGCGCAGCTCGACGCCTACGACGGAGAGGCCAACGTGACCAGCGCTGTCAACGGCGCCGGGCAAGGCTGGGTGGCCTGGAACAACAACGGCTCGGTCTTCGCCCAGCCGTTCGTGGCCGCCGACGCCGCCACAGCACCCGTGATCAGCGGCGGGGGGTCCACCGACGGGACCACGGTCACTGTGACCGTGACCTGCAAGGCATTCCCGTGCACGGTTACGATCACGATCCTGGGACCCTCGAAGGTCGCGGCCGCGGTGGCCCGCAAGCACAGGAAGGCAAGGCCGTCGGTCCTCGCCAAGGGTCGGTTCACGATCAGGAAGGCCGGCCCGCAGAAGCTGACCATACGCCTGAAAGGCGCGGGCATGCGCTTCTTCAAGTCCCGCCACGGCACGGTCAAGGTCAAGGGCACCTTCGCAGACGTATTCAAAGGCCGGACCGTGAGCGTGACGAAGACGATCAAGGTCAAGATCACCAAGCCCAAGCACCGCGGGCGGTGATCTCGCGGTCGTGACCAGGGCTGACGTGCGGCGTGCTTGTGCGTACCTCGATCACGCCCGGCCCCAGCACCTTATCGGCGGGGATCGGCGTGTCGCGCCATACGGTCCACTCGTGCGCATGGCGCGGGTTGGCGGCCTCGAACAGGATCGCCGACGGCTTGGCACGCAGGATCTCGCCGATGATCTTCTTCACCGGAATGTCGAAATGGTGGGGGCCTTCGTAGTTGCCCCAGCACAGGTGCAGCCGCACGTGGTTGGCCGGGATGTCGCGCAGCCCGTCGTCGAGCGCGTCGATGTGCAGCGCGACACGGTGAACGAACACATCGTCGGGCTCGTCGCGGTACATGATGTGGCGGCCCATCGCCAGGTCGGGCGCGTCGATCTGCAGCGGGAAGCTGGCCGCCACAATCGCCTCGTACTCCTCGCGCATCGCGGCCCCGATCGCGGCCAGGTACGCATCGGTCGAGGCGTAGTGCTCGTTGGGCAGGAACAGTGCGACTACGCCGGGTGACGGCGCGTTCATGAACGCGCCCACCATGTCATCGCGACCGTCGACGGCGGCGCGGAGCGCTGCGAGGCCGCGCCGCAGCGGCTCGTGGTGCTCGTAGCCGATCGGGCCGCGACACACGGGTCGCTTGTACTTCGGACCGGCCCCGGATTGGACTTGCCGGTCGCGGAATCGGGGGAACGCGTCGAGGTCGGCCGGCGTCGCGCGCAGGACATCGTCGAGCTCGAACCCGGACAGGCGGTGGCGCACGTACGTCGCGTAACCGATCTTGCTCATCTCGCCGTCGCTGACGAGATCGACCCCGGCATCGACCTGGTGCGCGACTCGGTCAGCGACCGCCGCGCCGACGACGCGCTCGAACTCGGCGTCGCCGACCGGGCGGCCGTCGTCCTCAGCGAACACGACGTCGACGACCTCCTGGGGCCGCGGGAGGTTGCCGACGTGTGTGGTCAGCATCGTCAGCGGTGGTCTTCGATCGGCTCGAGGTAGTCGAGCATCTCCTGCGCCAGGTGCGCGAACGGCGGCGGGATCTGGACCGTCGTGCCGAGCTGGTCCTCGGGCTCGTCGATCAAAAAGCCGCGATCGGCGCGCGTGAACGCGTACTCGAACAGCGCGCCACCGGGCGTGCGGTTGTAGCACGACAGAAAGTAGCCGCGGTCCTTCTGCTCGGTCACATCGGTGTAGCCGAGCCCCTCGATGAAGCCCTTGAGCCCCATCTGGTTCTCCTCGTCGACTACGTTCCACGCCCAGTGGTGCGGCGTGCCCTCGGCGAAGTGCCACGTCCCGGGCCGCAGTTCCGGCTCGTGGACGAGCTCCACGCGGCCGCCGAACCCGCCGGCCACCTCGAACGCTTGGTGCCGGCCGTCCTCGTCGACCTTGGTGGCTTCGAGGCCCGTCTCGAGGTACATGACCATCTCGTCGGGGTCGATGACAGAGATCACCGGCGCGTAGGCGCCCTTGATTCCGTACTCGGATGAGACGCCGCCCTCGCCGTAGCCGCGCCGGTTATCGCCGCTCGTGCCGACCAGCGTCTATGGGATCCCGCACGGCGTGGGCGAAGCAGGCGCTTGGTGCCAAGCGCCTCGGTGTGCTCGGTGGCGAAGCCCCGCTCATCAAGCCGATTGGCCCAGTAGTCGATCGACCATGCTCGATCGAGAGGCCGATCTCCTTGACCTGGTTAGAGCCCCGGCGCCCCATCGTGCCCCACTCGCGATAGGGAACGCCGTCAGGATCGACCCCGCGTCGACGTCAGCGTTGGCGTACTACAGGTGGTAGACGGGCTCAGCGCCGTCGTAGAGCATCGTCTTCTTGACCGGCCGCAGTCCGAGCGCCAGCGTGTGGAAGTCCCAGTCCTCCGCGGCGCCGCCAGTCGACAGCGTGATGTGGTGGTTGCCGACGATCCTGCTGCTCATCGCGTTCTCCTCTGCGACTCAGGCGAACACGGGGGCGACGTCCCCGTAGACGCGGTAGTCGTCGATCTTGCCGTCGTCGCGCTCGTGGTAGATGGTCACGATCGGGACGGTGACCGTGGCCCCGTCTTTGCGGGTGTACGTCACGTCGGATCGCACGATCGTGGTTGGGCCGTTCTCCCAGTAGTCGAGCATTCGGTGCCTGACCCCGTCGATCAGCCCGTAGAACTCGGCCAGGCCCTGGCGCGCCGCGTCGCGCGTTGTGGTCTCGTCGCCGTTTCCGAAGCGAAACCGCGCGTCGTCGGTGAGCCAGTCGGCCCATGCGGCCGCGTCCATACGGTCGATGTCTTCAAACATTGCTGTGTACAGAGGCATGACCGCGATTATGCCCTGACGACAGAGACGCCGAGGCTGAACCTACCGTGGACATTCGAGATCCGAAGATGTCTGACGGAGAAGTTGTGGCTGGCCCACGTCCCGCTCGAGATCAACGACCGCCTCGTGCGCCGCTGACCCAACAGCAGGCGGACGACGCGAGTGCTCTCGGTGGGTGGCGCGCTCCGCCCTCACTGAGCCAGGCCGGCTCGCAGAGATCCCGCAGCGATCGCGTCGAAGCGGAACTCTCCGGGGCTCCATCCTGGCTTCCGCTCGGTCGCCCAGATACGTCTGGTCGCGGCGCTGCCGCTTTCGCTATCTGGCGGTCGGCGCTGCGCGGTCCTCGGGCGCTCGGATCTCGATCAACCCGCCACAGCCGGTGCCACGGCCCTGATTCGGGTGAACACCGACCTCTGTAGGTGCTCGATTCGGGGGCCGGTCCTAAGGCGAATCGATCACCTGTCTTAGGCCCAGCCCAGTTGCCGCAGGGTGATCCCGGAATGCCAAATCTTGGTCATATGCCGGATCCGGTCGCCCTGGAAGTCCATCACGTAGACGTAGTCCGCATTAGCGCTCTTCCCGGTCGGTGGGACGGGGCCGCCTTCGCCGGTGTGGGTGCCTGAGAACACCGCATACGCGATCACGTTATTTCGCTCCTCATCGGCCGCGAACGACTTCAGCTCGTAGCGGCCGTCTGGGAGCAGAGTCAGGAGACCCTTCATCCAATCGGTGTACTGCTCCAAGGTGTGCACATCCTCGAGAGGCTCGGCTTGTGCCGAGAAAGTGGCTTCGGGAGTGCAGAACTGCTGGCATGCTTCCCAGCCCTTGCCTGTCTCGCAGGCGTCGAAAAAGGCTCGCGCGACCCCCAGAACTGGAGCGGTGGTGACGTCGCTCATCAGATCCTCCTCGCTCGTTGGCAGGGTTAGCCTAGGCCAGCGCGCCTTGGCGTTCAACCGCGGCGCGCCTGGAGGTCCGCCGGGGCGCTCGCTTGGGGCGCGTCCAACGTCTTGAACTGGGCTTCCTGAACCGTCGCCGCGGTGAGGCCAGTCGGTGTCAGGTCGGGCTTACTGGAGCAGCGTCGCCTCTGCTCTCAGCGACATCGATACGAGCAGGCCCGAGGTTCAGCGGGACACCCGCTTTGTCGTGCCGCTGCGGCCATGACGGGGGAACTGCTGCTCTCGCGCCCGCTAGTGCCGAAGGAGAAGCCGACTCTCGGCCGCATTTTCCGCAAGGGTTCGAAGGGACGGAGCCGGAGTACGGTCAAGCGTGTCAGCGGAAACCGGGGGTTGGCGATCGTATCTACGCCGGTTCCGCTGATATCGAGAAGACAAGCTCGCAAACCGCGGCTCGTCTCGCTGCCAGCGCCTCCGCGTGTTGAAGCCGGCGGCACCGGCGACCGGCGTGCTCGCCCGGTCGAGCCTGACACCGCGAGGGTTGACGACGAGTGAACACTGCTCACCATCACCGACCTTGCACCTATGAGGAGATAGCCGATGGCGAACCTGACCGAACGACACGAGCAGCTGGCAGCAGAGTCGAAGTGGGATTTCTCCGACCTGACCGCGCTGTTCATCAATTGCACGCTGAAGCGGTCCCCAGAAGTTTCGAACACGCGCGGCCTCGCGGATCTCGCGGTCGCGATCATGGAGCGCAACGGCGTCTCGGTCGAGGTCATCCGGGCGGTCGATCACCAGATCGCGACCGGGGTGTACCCGGACATGACCGAGCATGGCTGGGAGCGAGACGACTGGCCGGAGATCTTCGAGAAGGTCCTGGCCGCCGACATCCTCGTGGTGCTCTCGCCGATCTGGCTCGGCGAGAAGTCCTCGGTCTGCACGCAGGTGATCGAACGGCTGTACGGCAACAGCCACCTGCTCAACGACGCCGGCCAGTGGGCGTACTACGGCCGCGTCGGCGGATGCATGATCACCGGCAACGAGGACGGCGCCAAGCACTGCGCGATGAACATCCTCTACTCGCTGCAGCACCTCGGGTACGTGATCCCGCCGCAGGCCGACTCGGGCTGGCTGGGTGAGGCAGGCCCCGGTCCGAGCTATCTCGATCCAGGTTCAGGCGGGCCCGAGAACGACTTCACCAACCGCAACACGACGTTCCTCGCCTGGAACCTGATGCACTGGCGCGAATGCTCAAGGACGCCGGCGGCATCCCCGCGCACGGCAACCAGAAGAGCCTGTGGGATGCCGGCTGCCGCTTCGACTTCGCCAACCCCGATTACCGCTGAACCTAATGCAAACCAGCGATCCGGCGAGCGACCACGACCCGAGCTCGTCCGAGCTCGCCCCGGTCGCGCTGGAGGCGCGACTCGCAGACATGACCAATTAGGCAGACTGCCGGTTTGTCGCCCGACCGGCTACGGGCTCCCGACTGCCGCTTCGTCAGCCGGCTGGGCCGGAGCAGAAGTGATCGATCGTCGCGAATCGGGGTGCGACGCGCCTGGTGATTCGTGACAGCAGAACTGCGGCGTGGATATCGGCGGCCTTCGGGAAGTGGCAGAGATTCGTGCATTGCCCAGGTCGCATCGTGGCCGACCGCCGCGACCACTTGCCTATGTAAAGCCTGGTGGCGGGCGGACTGAGCAGCGCTAATGCTCGTAGCCCAAAGCAGCAGCCGCCTGTGAGGGGTGGCGAGGTTGGCTGTCCTTGGGCGGTGGGCGGGCGGCTGGTGCGCTGCGAGCGCCCCCACCCACCCTGCCTCTGACCGACCGGCTGTCTTGTTACGCGCCGACCGCCACTCAGTCGGGTAGTCTTTTATTGGTGGCGATTGTTATCGGGTTGGTGTTGTTTAGGTTGGCTTGATGTTGTGCCGAGGCCGCTCTGGTTGGCCCAGTACACGTGGCTTGAGTCGACCGCCACCCCGAGCCGGGCTCGACCGCCACTCCCTCCGGGTTGCTCAGCCCCGTGGCGATCGTCATCGGGTTGGTGCCGTCGAGGTTGGCCTCGATGATCGTGCCGCCGAAGAAGCTGGTCCAGTACAGGTGGCTTGAGTCGACCGCCACCATGAACGGGCTGTTCAAGCCGGTGGCGATCGTGGTCGGACTGGTGCCGTCGAGGTTGGCCTCAACGATCGTGCCGTCGGAGAAGTTGGGAGCCGTACCCTCGTCGGCCCAGTAGAGGTGGTTCCCGCCGACCGCCACTCCGACCGGGTAGTCCTGGCCGGTGACGATCGTCATCGGGTTGGTGCCGTCGAGGTTGGCCTCGACGATCGTGCCGCCGATATCGCTGGACCAGTACAGGTGGGAGCCGACCGCCTGGCCGGCGCTGTCGATGAACAGGCTGGCTCGGCCGAAGTGCCGCGGATTGGCGATCAAGGGGGGCTTGATGTGAACGGTGGTGTGAGGCAGGTTGTCTTCCATGTGTGGAATCCGCACCGCGGAGAACGTCAAGGTCGAGGTCTTGGGGTTCCATCGCGGATGCCCGATCTGGAGCACGACGATCTTCCGCCGCCAGCAGTCGACGGTGGTGCGCCTGGAGAGGCTGCCGCGCGATCACCTGCTGCATCAGCAGCACGCTGCTCGTCGATGTACTGTTGACATCCGCTGGTGGACTTGGCCATGCTGCTGGTCGGTGGAGCCCCGCCTTCGGCCTCCACCAAATGGGCCCTGGACCATGGTGCTCAAGCCTTCATCTGCTCGTGTTCTCGGCTTCTCCACTCGACCACGCATGCCAACATAGATGTAACCCTTCCTTCCTATAAATTCACCATGGCCGTCCTGCTCAAAGAATTCCTACAAAGCAATTGGCACGTGTTATGTTCCTCCTTCGTTCTGTCTTCCATGATCACCTGGCTGCTTGTGCAGCTCAAGCTCCATATGGAACAACCTGGATGTGGATGAGGCTAGTGTCTGACACCTGGCCTCAGCAGCCCACTGGTTCATCACCTTGGCCTCCAATGGGCATCCCTTCTGGGCCTGCGGCATGGCTGGCTCCTGGTGATGCACTTGCTTGCATCAGCTCCCATTCATCGCTCATCCGCTTGACACATCCAGCATGCTCACCTCGTCTGCTCCTGTTCCTGGTGGCTGGTGGCTTGTCCTTCTGTTCTCCCGAGGGCGCTGAACTCAACAAGCTGTTGGCCACTCATCGCATTTGCTGAGCAGCCTAACCAGCATCTGTTCTCCCAGTAAATCCAGCAAGTTGACAAATTCCACCGGGCAGATCAAGGGCGGGGTGTGGGGCTGCGGCATCGACTCGAAGATCAACACCTTCATCATCGTCCTCCCAGGTTGTCCACATACAATCCCAGGATCTCATCAACCAGCTCATCCGCGTTGTTTTCATCCTGCAACAACCCTACCTGACATCAATCAGCAGATGGGCTCCTGGTGGCACACAGTGGTGTCCTAGTCACAACAAATGGAA
>CAVSQH010000021.1:0-325497 GCA_963730075.1 uncultured Solirubrobacterales bacterium
GGTCTACAGCTCGCTGCGTGCTTGCTCGACATCAGGAAAATTAACCTGGGGTGACTGGATGGGTGCTGCACAGACAGTACCAGTGGTGTCGGGAGACTCATACCCAGTGATGGCCTGCATCACATGGATACTCCACAGCCTGGGGATGGGGGTGATGGGCCGCGTTTGCAGCAGGTTGCCAGGACATAAGGCATCATCAGTGGCATGGACAAGGATTGGAAACCTTCGCATGACACAGTGGCCAGCAACGGTCATGGTCACCGGTGACATGGGCACATCATAACCAGGACGACGACACATGGGATCTCCCTCCGTTCTTTTATCTCCATACAAACATATTGATCTACCAGCACACAGATGCAGCTGGTAATCTGCTCACCGAACGACCACAGCAAGGCCGTGAGGCCTACAGCAGCAATTGGCACCAAGGCTGCTGGACCCCATTTCAGCAACATGGATTTCCCCCAGCTCGGGCATCGCCGGGAGCCTGGGGGAGGCGGTGATGCCAGCAGGCGTTTGGCCGAGGTGCGGGGCGCGATGGTCAGGGGAGCTCGAGGCACCGGCTTGTAGGTGAAGCCCTGGCCGCTGGCCTGGAAGCTGATTCGCCCCGGTCAGCACCCGGGGTGTTGGGAGGACTCTGCACGTGGCCACGGCCATGGAGCCACCCACGATCTGGACCTTGCAGGTCTCAGGCCATGAGGATCCTCGGCATGGTGGTGTGTTGGATGTCACCGATTTCAGCCTCCACCAAGGGACAGGGGACCACGGGGGTAGAGGCGTAGTCATCCCAGTACTCGGCCAGGCCTCCCAGCCACGTCATTGGGATAAACAACAGGATGTTGTGGTGGGGTCTCTCGCATTGGTGCGCAGTGGATGCTGGACAGTCGAGCACGTGGTGCCCACGGGGCAGGCATAGTGAATCTTGATGGATTGGCCAGGGGCAGTAGCCCCCTGAGCACTCCAAATCATCAGGCTAGCCTATCTTCTGGGTGACAGGGCATGCCAAGGCCTCGTCCTGGCAGCACACCAACACAGTCAGGTGCCAGTGGTCCCAGTTTCTCGCATGCGGTGAGGCATTGTGCCCGTGACACGGATTTGTGGACAGTTGGGCCCGCCCGGGCCCTGTCATCTGCAGATCTGGATGGTTGCACAACTCGGGTGCTTGGATTTCCCCACCGTGGTGCCCGGCATCTGGCGGGCCACCTCAACGGCCACCGTGGATGATGTTCAAGAGGCACAGCGCCTTGCTGGTCTGCGTCTAGCCCGATGTCGGTTGCCGTGCTGGTGAGGATCTGCTCCACCTGGGCCGCCGTGGGGGTGGCACCGCCATGGGTGCACGGTAGGCCTGGATCACGTCGGCGGCGGCGCCGGAGATGAAGGGGGCCGACTCGCTGGTGCCGCCAAAGGCCCAGTCGGAAGTGGCAGTCGGAGTCTGACCGGCGCCGGCCGCCGCGAGCCCTAGGTAGCCTGGGTCGCCCAGGTCCACCACGTCGCCAACGGCGGTGGTGCCGCCCGACGACAACGGTCGTCATGTTGTCGTCCAGCCAGCCCCTCGTGTGACCATCGGCCTGGCCAGGAGCGTGAGGTCGTTCGTCCCACCCGGTTGATGATGGCGGGGTTAGCCGCCGGCTTCTCGAGGGTGCCGGACGAGCCGCTGTCACCCGCGCTCTCAACTACGACAACGCCCGCTGCCACCATGGCGGTGTTCGTCGGCTCGAGCAGGTCGGCGTTGGCACTCGGCAGAGCGCCGAAGCCGTAGGACTCCGACACGACGTCGACGCCATTGTTCACCGCCTGCTGCAGCCCAGCGATGACCTGCGACGCGGGAGCCACGACCTGACCCTGCGAGTTGGTGTCGTTGAACTCACCAGTGGTGAGAAGAGAGGCGCCCGTGGCGTCACCGACGATTCGGAAGGTGCAGTTCGAGGGGAAGTTCGCGAACGGCAGCTGAGACGCGTAGCTGTAGGTGACCGTGCCCTGGGCGGCCATGGTGGAGACGTCTCCGTTGAACTCGTCGCTGAAGACGTTCTCATTTGAGTTTGGGGCATCGATGATCACGTGCTGCCCGTTCGGCCGGATCATGTTGGGGTTCCCGGCCAGCGTGTCGGCGTCGACGTTCCCGATGACGACGCCTTGACCCGTCGCGATCGAGGACGCTTCGGTTGCGTGGATGCTGGTGAGGGCTTCCGGCTCCACCAGCGGTTTGTTGCGAGATTTACTGCAAAGTTGCCGCCCGTCGGCCGCCGTCGCGGGCATCGTCGACTTCTGCACCTGGGAGGCGGCCACGGTGTTGGTGCTCGAGTTGGCCTCCCCCACGATGATGTTTGCGTCGGGGACGACCGCCTTGACGCCTGGGTTGTTCGCGAGTGCCCGTGCCTCGGCCGCCGGCATCGTCGCCGCGACAGCGTTGAGGAGCGAGAGCCTCGTCATGCGCGTGGCACGGACCTGCTTCAGCTGAGCTACGAGCGGAGCCTGCATGGACGCGGCCGTTGCTTCTCGGGCCTGCCGGTGGGCCCGGTTTGCCGGCAGGTTCTTCAGCTGGTCGTTGAACACGACCACCATGCGCTCTCGCTTGCCGGACGAGCGGGCTCTGACCTGGCTCAGGCTCAATTTGGAAAAGCTGGGCGTCGCCACGCTGGCCGTGGCGGTCGAACCGGCCGCCGAGCCTGCGCCGATCACCGCTATGACCAGCGCGGCGCCACCGAGCAACGAAGCAACCTTACGGGGAGTCAAGGACATGTACTGCCTCCATTCCGGCTGTCTCTGGGGTCCCCCTTGCGGCACCGCTCGGGCCGCCTCACTTACACCGCGAACCTACCTCAACCCCAACTTGTTAGCCAAATGCCCTAACGGTCCGACTTCACGCTCCGCATTAGATCGAGCGGACAGCAATGCGCCAGATTTCGCGGACGCCTGGTGGCTCTTGTGAGTTAATTGGACGCGCGTGGCAACCGAACTCGTACTCCTCGGAACGGCGGGGGCTCCGGCGCCCGTTGGTTACCAACATTCTGGCGGCCTACGCCTACCACCTGAATGTCATGCCCTTGGACGCCCGTATGCCGGACCCCGGCGAGCTCGTCAGAGCCGTCGATGTCCGCCTCCCGGCAAGATCGGAGGCCGGCGCCCAGCTTCCGGTCACAGTCTTCGAGGATGAAACGGTCCGAGTCAGTGCGGTGGCGGTGATGCACGGGCGGGCGGCACCGGCGTTCGCGTATCGCTTCGACACGCCACACGGTTCAGTCGTGTTCTCCGGCGACACCACCGTCAACGAGGATCTGATCGCCCTCGCCCAGCATGCCGACATTCTCGTTCACAGCGTCGCTGACCTCGATTACCTCGGGCGGCACGGCTTCGCCGCGGCCGCCCTCGAGCGGATGGTCGCGCTCCACACCGATGTCAACCAGGTGGGAAGCGTCGCCGAGCGCGGGGGCGTGGGCGAACTGATCCTCAACCACTACCTCCCGGCCGAACCCGACGCGGTCTCGGAAGCGCAATGGGTAAAGCGGGCGCGGGAAGGCTTCAGCGGGAAGACCACCGCCGGCAGCGACGGCCTCCGCAGGACCCTCCCCGCTTAGCGTCGCGCGAAGCATCGCCGCTTCCGTCTTGATTTTGGAAACGCCGCTGTGTACGGTGTGCCGCCCGATCGGAGCAGCGTGCATCTACCAGGGTTCGCGAGGTTCGACAACCATCCGCAGTTGCCGTCCAGCGGGCCTAGGCTGGGCTTGTCCGTTTGGGCGAGCGCGCAAATGCCGGGTAGGTCGATTCTGGTGACGGCGTGGGTCTGATCCGCCGGGCGCTTATCGTGGCAGGGGTCGCTTTCGCAGCGCTCGGAGGCGTGATCGCCGGCGGCGCGGAGGGCGCTTCGACGGCGACGCTGTACGTCGACAACACCAACGCCCAGGCCACCGACACAGGCAACGACTGCCAGACGCAGTCGACCCCGTGCGCGACGATCTCGCACGCGGTCTCGCTCGCGAACGCGATGGGGTCGACCGCGACCACGATCGATGTGCTCGCCGGCGCCTACGACGAGGCCGTCACAATCATGGATGAGCCGGCCAGCTCGACGCTTACGATCACCGGCGGCGCAGGGGTGACGGTGACCGCGCCCGTCGGTGACAGCATCTTCACCGCTACCGGCACCGGCTTGACTACGCGCAACATCACGCTCTCGAATCTGACGATCACGGGCGCCCAGGCCACGGGCAACGGCGGCGGGGTCGAGGACAACTCCGCCGGCGTCATTCTGATGAACGACACGTTCTCGAACGACTCGGCATCCAGCGGCGGCGCGCTTGACACCGAAGGCGGCAACATCATCGTTGGCGACACGTTCGTTGATGACTCGGCCAACAACAGCGGCGGCGCGATCTCCAACGGCGGCAGCATCACGGCGACCAACGACACGTTCGTCGGCGACACGGCCGGCCGCAACGGCGGCGCGATTTCCACCGTGACAGGCGCGACGATCGAAAACGACACGTTCTCCGGCGACAGCGCGGCGATGGGCGGAGGTGCGCTCTACAACGAGTTCGACGCCACGATCGGGGGCGACGTCTTCGACGACGGATCGGCCGCCGGGTCAAACTGCCTCGACGAGCCGATCAACGGCGGCAGCGGCGTGACGGACGCGGGCTACAACGCGGCCGATAATTCCGACTGCGGCATGTCCGCCGGCCACCACGACATCGTGAACGCCCCGGAGACCGGCACCGCGGGCATCAACCTCGACTCGCTGGCCAACAACGACGGTCCCACGCAGACGATGGCGCTCGGCTCCGACAGCGCTGCGATCGACTACATACCGATCTCCCACGGGCTGTGCCCGTCGTTCGACCAGCGGGGCTTTCTCCGCCCCGATAACGGCGAGAGCGCTTGCGACGTAGGAGCCTATGAGTCGGGCTCGGGCCTACCCGTCACCCTGGCCGTCGCGAGGGCGGGCAGCGGCAGCGGGACGGTGATGAGCAGCCCGGCGGGGATCAACTGCGGTTCGACCTGCTCCACCTCGTTCAGCGAGGGCACGGTCGTGACGCTGACCGCGACCCCCACCGCCGGCTCGACCTTCACCGGCTGGTCCGGTGGGGGTTGCTCGGGCACCGGCTCCTGTCAGGTGACGATGAGCGGCGCCGAATCGGTGACGGCGACGTTCGATCCCCTGCCGACCGAGACGCTGGTCGTGTCAGATTCCGGGACCGGCTCGGGATCGGTCGCGAGCTCCCCGCCCGGGATCGACTGTGGTTCGACCTGCTCGGCGTCGTTCACCGAGGGCATGGCCGTGACGCTGACCGCGACCCCCGCCGCCGGCTCGACCTTCACCGGCTGGTCCGGTGGGGGCTGCTCGGGCACCGGCTCGTGTCAGGTGACGATGAGCGGCGCCGAATCGGTGACCGCGACGTTCACACGGATCACCCACAAGCTGACCATCTCGATGTCGGGCACGGGCTCGGGATCGGTCACGAGCTCCCCGCCGGGGATCGACTGTGGTTCGACCTGCTCCGCGTCGTTCGGCGAGGGCACGGCCGTGACGCTGACCGCGACCCCCGCCGCCGGCTCGACCTTCACCGGCTGGTCGGGTGGGGGCTGCCCGGGCACCGGCGCCTGCCGGCTGTCGCTCGGCTCCGACACGACCGTCACCGCGGCGTTCACGCGCCTCCCGCCGCCGCCGGTCACCCTCACGGTCGTCCGGGCGGGCAGCGGCGGCGGGACAGTGACTAGCGGTCCCGCGGGGATCGACTGCGGGTCGAGCTGCTCGGCCGTGTTTGCGGAGGGCACCGTCGTGACGCTCAGCGCCGCGCCGGCCAGCCAATCGCGATTTGAGGGCTGGAGCGGCGCGTGCACCACCGCTTCTACCACCTGCACAGTGACGCTCAGCGAAGACAGGAGCGTGACCGCGACGTTCGTGGCGCCAGCCACGATCAGCAGGCTGTCGGTCTCGCCACGCACGTTCAAAGCCGCTGCCCACGACCCGAGCACGCTTCCGCCGAGGCCTCGCAGCAAGCTTGGAACCGTTGTCAGCTACATCCTCAACGGGGCCGCGACGGTCCGGTTCACGGTCGAGCGGCTGCTCCCAGGCCGAACCATCAAGAAAGGCGCGCACGTCCGCTGCATACCCCTGGCCAGACGCACAAATCGCAAGGAACCGCGCTGCACGCGGATCGTCGGGCTGCACGGCAGCTTCATACTGAACGGCAAGGCTGGTAAGAACGCGTTCCGGTTCACCGGACGGCTCGCGGGCAAAGAACTCGCGCACGGAACCTACGTGCTCGTCGCAAGTCCAAGCGCAGACGGGATCGCCGGCGCCATCGCCAAGATCGCGTTTCGCGTCGGATCCTAACCCTCACCCGCGTCACAGTTGCCAGTGTCATTAGCCGTCTGAGTTCGCCGGCAGAAAGTGGTTGTCATCTCGTTCGGCGTCCTACGACTGATCGGGCTGGGTTTGGATTGGGCCATCTGACACTGCTGTGGCCCCAGCTCTGGTCGTTCCGGTCGTGTCAACGTCATTGAGCAGCGCGAGCTTGTCGGCCCGCGCCAGGCGTTTGATGCGCGCCTCCTCGCGGCGGGCCGCGGTGCGGTCGGGCATAGGTATCGCCCGCACGAGCTCGACTGGCAGCCGACTGGCCGTGTACCGACTCGCCGTGCCGGTGCGATGGCGCGCAAGCCTGCGCTCGAGATCGACGGTCCAACCCGTGTAAAGCGAGCCGTCGGTGCAGCGCAGCAGATACACCCAGGCCTCGGGCATCGGTCTATAGCTTCGCCGCAGTAAGGGCACGACCCTGCCACGCGTTCAGCGAGAGGCCGTTTTCCGCGCGGTGCGGGGCGCCTATTGGTTTGACCCGGGTCGCACTAGGCCTGACTCGTAGGCGAACACCACGGCCTGAACGCGGTCCCGTAGGTTGAGCTTGTTGAGGATGCGAGCGACGTGGCTCTTGACTGTTGCATCGCTGAGAAACAGCTTGGCAGCGATCTCGGTGTTTGACAGTCCCTGCGCGAGCAGTCGTAGGACTTCAAGTTCGCGCGGGCTCAGGTTCTCGGCGGCGGGAGGAAGACTGGCGGATGGTGGGGGGGCGCTGGCAGAAGTCCTCGAGCAGGCGTCGTGTGATCGCGGGAGCGAGCAGTGCTTCGCCGCTCGCGACGGTGCGTACGGCGGCGGCGAGCTTGTCGCGGGTGGCGTCCTTGAGCAGGAACCCGGAGGCGCCGGCTTTCATCGCTCGATAAACATATTCGTCGAGGTCGAATGTGGTCAGGACCAGGACACGGGTGCGAGCATCCGCGGCGGTGAGGCGTGCGGTGGCCTCGATGCCGTCGAGCCCGGGCATCCGAATGTCCATGAGCAAGACGTCGGGATCATGGGTGCGTGCGGCCTCGAGCGCGGCTGCTCCGTCGCCGGCTTCGCCGACGACCTCGATGTCGTGTTCTGCTTGGAGCATCATCCGTAGGCCCTCTCGGACGAGCTCTTGGTCATCGGCGATTTACGACGCGGATCACAGCCGCGGCTCACCGAGAGGCAGCCGTGCGTTCACGGCAAACCCGGACGGGGCTCGGGGTCCGACGTGCAGCTGTCCGCCGAACAGGGCAACGCGTTCGCGCATCCCGATCAGACCGTGACCGGCACCCTCGGGCGATGCGCCGTCGAGCGAGCGGCCGAGGCCGTCATCGACGATCTCGATTACCAGGTCGGCGGGGTCGCGGCGGACGGTAACCCAGACATGAGCTTGGCCGCCCGCGTGCTTGAGCGTGTTCGTCAGCGCCTCCTGGATGATCCTGTACGCAGACAGATCGATCGCCGGCGGTAGATCGGCAATCTGACTGTCGCAATGCAGCTCGACCTGAAGCCCCGCAGCGCGCACGCGGTCGATGAGCTCGGGGAGTTGCGCGACGCCCGGGCTGGGCTCAAGCTCGAGACCGGCGGCATCGTCTTCTCGCAGGACGCCTACGAGCCGTCGCATCTCTGTCAGTGCCTCGCGTCCGCTGCGCTCGATCTTCTCAAGCGTGGACGGGTTTGGGCCCTGCTGCTCGGCTTGCGCTCGAGCACCCGACGCTTGGAGGACGACCACGCTTAGGTTATGGGCGACGATGTCGTGCAGTTCGCGGGCGATCCGCGAGCGCTCCTCGGCGCCGGCGAGCCGTGCTTGCTCCTGCAACGCATTTGCGCGAGCGGTCAAGGCCGTGGCCTCACGCCTCCCACGCAGCACGATCCCCGCCAGCCACGATCCGACGGCGAGCACCAGGAAGAACGCGCCCGACCACTCGTTCCCGGCCTGGCCGCCGGTGATGTCGGTGTTCTCAGCCGCGTACACCGCGAACGCGACGAGGAGAATCACCAAGCCGAGCAGCGCCCTGGAGCGGTCACTGTAGTAAGCGACGCTATACGGCACGACGATCCACAGCGCGATCAGCTGTAGGCCCTCGGGGGTGTTCCCGCTGGCGAGGGCCTGCGCGACGATCCCTACGGCGATCACTGAGCACGCGAGCAGAGGGCGCGATCGGCGCCAGAACAATGGGAGCGCAATCACGAACGCGAACGCGATCGTCAGCCAGCGAGGCCCCGCGATGTGCGAGCTGACCGGATTGTGGCTGTCGAACACCGCCAACCAGGTCGCCCCGCCGACGAACGCGACAAGCGCGACATCACCGACCGTGGTCCAGCCCGGCTCGCGGATCCGCCCCATTGCCAGAAAAAATACCGCCGCCTACGGGAGCAACACATCGGCCATGCGGGCGGTTGTAGTTCGTCCTTGAGGATGAAGTGAATCCGCCGGTCGGGCGCAGACAAATCGGCGGCCCGCTCCTAGCTTGGCGCGATCAACCCCGCAATCGCCCAAGGAGGCTCACATGAAATTCGCAGCACGCCCCACGCCGACCACCGCACGATCAACCCTTGCCACGACACAAACGACAGCCGTCGGGCCGTGGCCGGGCCGAGCACACACCGCAGCATCGCTTCTGCTCGTGTCGCTCGGCGTGATCCTCCTCACGGTATTCGGCGGATCGGCGTCGGCAACAACACCGCACGCCGGTGGGAAGGTTCACGTGTACGAGGTTGCCCCCTCATTGGCCAGCCGCACGGCCAACGATGTGATCACAGGAGCGATCACCGACCACGGGAAGGACTACGAGGGCGTCGCCGGCAACGGGACGATCAACCGGATCGTCCTTTCGAAGGGCTCGTTTGAAATCAGCACCGCCCGAACGACCCCCAACCCTCCCACTATCAACCACAGGACCTGCTCTGTTGCGAGCTCGTTCAGCGCAGCGGTCCCGATCGTCAAGGGCACGGGACGGGGCGCGTACGCGGGGATCAGCGGCAAGTTCAAAGTCACGATCACCCAGGTGGAGATCGCCCCCACACGGCAGAACCACACCTGCAACCTGAGTCCCAACGCGACGCCCGTCGCCGGCGTGTCGTGGACCGGGGGCTCGGGGACGGTGTCATTGAACTGAGCCAAAGATCCCGACCCGGGCGCTAGGGTCTTCGATCTTCAGGACGCCGTACATCAAGGAGGAGTTGCATGCTTCATCGTTTTCGTTTCCTAGCCCTAGTGTCCCGCGCCGTTAATTCGTTGTAGAAGTCGTGAGAGTGACTCCAGGATCTGTTCTGCGGTCTTGGTCCAGATGAACGGTTTGGGGTTCTCGTTCCACGTCTGAACCCAGGTGCGGATGTCCTTTTCCAGCGCCTGGACTGAGCGGTGGTCGGAGCGGCGCAGCAGATCGTCGGTGAGGTAGGCGAACCACCGCTCGACCTGGTTGATCCAGCTGGAGTACGTCGGCGTGTAGTGGATGTGAAACCGCGGGTGGATCTCGAGCCAGCGGCGGATCGCCGGGCTCTTGTGGGTGCCGTAGTTGTCACACACGAGGTGGACGTCGAGGTGCTCGGGGACGTGGCTGTCGATTTTCTGAAGGAACTTCTTGAACTCGACGGTGCGGTGGCGGCGGTGCAGGCTCGAGATCACCGATCCGTCGGCGATGTCGAACGCGGCGAACAGGCTGGTGGTGCCGTGCCGCAGGTAGTCGTGGGTGCGCTTCTCGCGCATCCCGGGCATCATCGGGAACGCCGGCTGCGAGCGTGCCAGGGCCTGTACCTGGCTCTTCTCGTCGACGCTCAGCACGACCGCCATCTCGGGCGGGTTGAGGTACAGGCCGACGATGTCGTAGACCTTCTCCACGAACAACGGGTCGGTCGACAGCTTGAACGTGTCGGTGCGATGCGGCTTGAGCTCGAACGCCCGCCAGATCCTGCCGATCGTCGACGCAGACAGCCCTGAGCGCTCGGCCATCTTCGCCCGCGACCAGTGCGTCGCGTTCTCAGGAGTGGACTCCAACGTCGCGACCAGCACGTCCTCGACCTGCTCGGCGGTGATCGTCGCCGGCCGGCCCGGCCGCGGATCATCAGAGAGCCCGTCCAGACGCAGCTCGCAGAACCGCCGGCGCCACTTCCCGACCGTCGCCGCCGACACCCCACACTCCTTGGCGACCTCGCTGTCGGCACGCCCCTCCGCGCACGCAAGCACGATCCGCGACCGCAACGCCAGCGCTTGCGAGGACTTCCGCCGACGCTCCCACCGAACCAACTGCTCGCGCTCGGTGTCAGTCAACTCCAACACCTGCCTGGGACGTCCAGTTCTTGGCATGCCACAGCATACCGCACTTAAGCCACGAACTTAAGGCGCGGGACACTAGGTCTGCTCGCGCTGTTGGTGCTCGCACCGGCGGCGTTGGCAGCGCCTCATCACAAGACCGCCGCAAAGGCCAGACCGGTCAAGGGCATTCTGCTATCGCTCGGTGACTCATACTCGGTCGGCTGGCAGGAGCTGCCCGGCGGAACGCAGGGCTCGACCCACAACGGCCTGCCGATCAGCTGGTGCCGCTTGCTGCCGCCCGAGGCTGGCATCTGCGGCTCGTCAACCTCGGTTGCGGGGGGGCGACGACGACCTCAATGCTGACCGCATCGCCGGTGGGGTGCGCCCCGTTGGCGCTCGCCCCGGGCGCGCCCAACTACCCAAACCAGAGTCAGACGCAGGCGGCCGTCGCGTTCATCAAGAGTCACCCCAACCAGGTCAAGGTCGTCACGATCTCGATCGGCGGCAACGACGTCGACGGGTGCCCGACCCAGCCCGATCCCACCGGCTGCGTGACGGCGAACATGCCCAGGGCGACCAAGAATCTGACGAACATCGTCAAGCAGCTGCGTGCGGCGGGCGGTAAGCAAATGCGGATCATTGGCTCCACCTACCCGGATGTCGAGCTTGGACTGTGGGTGCACCCGACGGTCCTCGGCGCCAACACGCTGGCCCTCGTCCCCGGATCCATCAGCGCCTTCCAGGACGACATCAACCCAGGCCTCAAGAAGGCCTACGACACCGTCGGCGCGGCGTTCGTCGACGTGACGAAGGCCACCGGTGCCTACGGCCCATTCGTGGCCACAACCGACCCGACGTTCGGTCTGATCCCGGTGCCAGTCGCCAAGGTCTGCACCTTGACGTACTTCTGCGACGGGACCTTCAACATCCACATGAAGACGCCCGGATACCACATCATCGCCGCGCTCGAAGCCAAGACGCTGCCGAGGCTCAAGTAGCGAAATCGCAAACCCCCGGCCCAAGGCTTCGGCCAAGGGCCGGGGGAACGGCGTCCGCGATAGTAGGCACGCCGAGCGGCGCTTTTGCGGCTGGTACCGCGGAGGTGTTAGCCGCTTGCGATGCCGGTCGAGAACGGGAGCGATGCGTGTCCAAGCGGGTCGCGGTTCTCGTCAGCAGCGGCCGGGGGGAGAATTCATTCTGACGCGCACATCCCATGCGAGGATCGGAGGATCAAATGCCCCAAGACGGGATCTCACGGGTCAAGACGCAGCTCAACACGAACACGTACACGCGGTACAGCGTCGGTTGCGCGGCCGTGTGGGCTGTCATCCTCGCCGTCGGGCGGCGCCGGCTGGATTCTGAAACCTGGAAGAGCCTGCGGCTCGGGTGTGCCGGTTGGTGGAGCGGGTGGACGTCGGCGACTATCGCCCGGGCGGGCTTTCCCCCGCCGACGAAGCTCACGCCCCAGGCCGAGAGACGGCTCGGGATCGTGTCGCTCGCGCTGGTCGCGGTCGGCCTAATCAGCGTCATCCGCCTGCTCGTTACCGGCAAGAGGCCCGCGCGGACCTAAGCGGACGTTCCTGGGAGCGGGAGCACGACTGGTCGATCGCGCAGCACCTCGGCGGCCAGGGACCGCGCCCGCCTCAGGTTCTTAGCGCCGACGTATACGTCGGCGAGAGCTGTCGGGAAGAGCTGGGCCTCACGTCGCCCCCTTCGGACGGGAACGCCGGCTGACTTCATCCATGAGCTTGCAGCGTCGACAGAGCACAGTCCTTCGGTCCGCGCCAGCCTAACCCATCAACGGCGCCGCAAATCCGGGACATCGCCAACCCCCTCAGATCATTCGTCAGGCGGGTGCCCGTCGCTCGTGGAAACAGGTGTGTTGAGGGTCGGAGTGCTGCGTGTCGTCCTGACCGTTGGCATGTTCGGCGAGCGGGCTGATAAGCATATTGGGGTAACGAGCGCTGAGGATGCGACAGCTGAGATGTGGGCGACGACCCTGGACGCGCTGATGGACGCCGCTGCCGCGGTGCTTACGGCGGACTCACTCGAGCAGACGCTGCGTCGTGTTGCGGAACGCCTCGGCGGGTTGGTGCCATACAACGATCTGACGCTGTACGAGATCGATCGGCCAGCAGCCCTGTTCGTGCCCTTGTTTGCGCACGGCAGCTACACCGTGGAGGTAATGGCAGACAGCTTTCCCCTTACGGAGGGGATCACCGGGGCGACGCTACGCGACGGCCGGGCGCGCAACGTTGCACGCACCGACCTCGATCCGGATGCCGAGACGGTTGTGGGCACCCCCGACGAACCCGAGGCGATGGTGTGTGTGCCGCTGGAGGTCGCCGACCGGACGATCGCGATGCTCAATGTCTACCGGTACGGCGAGGATCCTGGATTCTCCGAGTATGAGGGGCGGATCATCGAGCGTTTCGGAATCATCGTCGCGTTGGCGCTCGACTCAGCCCGTCAGCGGGAGCTGCTTCGCGGGCAGGCCGATACTGATGAGCTGACGGGACTTCTGAACCGCCGCGCCTTCAATCATCGCCTGGATGTGCTGTTTCACCGCGCGCGGCTGGCCTCGACACCGCTGAGCCTCGTGGAAGTGGACGTCGACAACTTCAAGCTGATCAACGATCGCGATGGTCATGCCGCTGGCGACGCTGCTCTCATCGCCGTCGCCAGCGCTTTGATGCGGTCAGTCCGGGAGGGCGAGTTCGTCGCTCGCATGGGCGGGGAAGAGTTCGCGGTCATCTTGCCCGACACCGACGCTACGACGAGCTATGCGATCGCCGAGCGCTGCCGCACCAGCGTCATGGCTGACGACTACGACGGCCCTGCTCTGACGATGTCCGCTGGTGTTGCCACCTACCCGACGCACGCGACCGATGCAGACGGCCTGCTACGCGCCGCCGACACCGCTTTATACGCAGCGAAGAGCGCCGGACGCAATCGCACAAGCGGCCACCCATCGGTCCGCGCGGCGCTTCCTAAGACGTGATCCCGAGCGCCCGCCGGTCTTTGTCGCCGGTGAGCGGTCCGTCGGGCGAAACACCTTGCAGCGTGCGGCGCTGCTGCACGACATCGGGAAACTCGGGGTCTCGAATCGGATCCTGGACAAGCCAGGTCCGCTCAGCAGAAAAGAGTGGGCGACGATTCGTCGTCATCCCCAATGGTCAATGGAAATCCTTTCGCGAGTGAGTGCGTTCCAGAACGTGGCCCTGATCGCAGCCGCCCACCACGAACGATTGGACGGCAGCGGCTACCACCGAGCACTCACCGCCGAGCAGCTCGACCAGCCGTCGCGGATCCTGGCTGTCGCAGACGTCGCGGAAGCGCTCAGCGCCGAGCGACCGTACCGACGAGCGCTCGGCCCCGACGAGGTGCTCACCGTCATGCGTCAGCAGGCAAACCGCGCGCTGGACCCCGACGCTTTTGCAGCACTTGTGGATGTGCTCCCGGCGTGGTCATCGGACACCCACGCCCCGGCGCCGGCGGACGAGACCGACCCCCGATAGCCCCCGCGCCCGTGTGACCGGCTCGGAGGGGCGGCCCCGCTCAGGGCCGGCCGCCCACCCCGGTTCGGTATCGCACAACCATCAGCCAGCGCGTGTGCGCGGTCAGGATTGTCCTCCAGTCATCGCGAGGGTCAGGACGTTCATGTTGCCGGTCGCCCATTGGAGGGTGAAGGTCAGTCCGGCGATCCGCCAGCCGCCTGGGGTCCGTGTGAGCTGGTAGTCGTGGCGGCCGCCGACCGTCCACATGGGACCGCCCGGCGCGTTGGCGAGCACGTGTGTGCCCTGCATGTTGGCCGCGCAGGTCGCCTGGTCACCGTCGAGGCTGATCACGTGATTGGTGATCAGGTGGTGGACTGCGTCCATGTTCTGCAGCGTTTGGCGCCATCCGTCGACAAACTCGGCGACGCCGAGAGTCATTGGCTCGCCGCCGGTGAGTGAGGTGCGGTCGTGGTAGACCGTGTCGGTAAACAGGTGCCCGAGCGCGTCCGAGTCGCGCCCGTCGATCGTGAGCGCGAGGCGTCCGATCAGCTCGAGGATCGCGAGGCGGTCCTCGAGTTCGGTTGCGCTTGGATCCGACGTTGTCGTGGTCATACGTGCTCCCTTGCGTAGCGTGGGTTGTCTCTGCGAAGCGACGAGATCGTCCGCGAGGTTGCGAACCACTTTTGGTTCCATCGGGACGGCTTCGTCTACAAGTACGGGTCGAGCCTGCCGAACGATCAGGCGACTACGCATCGCCTGATCCCGGTGATTCGCGCAACTCGCACATGTAAGACCGCCGCTCTCGCGAGGGACGATCCAGACCTTCACCACGCTGCTCAATGTTTCATTTGGCGCGGCGGGCTGGCGGTAGCCGGGCGCCTGGCTAGCGGCCGCGATCGGAGAGAAAGTCGGCTTCCGCCTGCCCGAGCGGCGTCGCGGGCGGCGTTTTGTGTAGGTACTCGGCGGCGATGGCGCCCCAGTCCGCCCCGGCCCGGAGTCGCTGCAAGACGATCGCCACGACGCCGTGCATTCGCCGGATCAGCATCGCGTCCGGCGGAACCGTGAACTGGTTGACCTGCGTCTTGATCGCGGCCCTCTGTTCGCTGTCTGGCTGCTCTTGGTCGCGGCCGCGACGTTCGTGGGTTGCCCCGAAACGACGCGGGCCTGGCACGGCGTACCACTTGATCGCGCGTCGCATCAGCCCCAGCGCGAACTCGGGGTCGACCGAGTCGGCCCGCTCGGAGGGCAGGTAGCCGCCCTCGACCAGAGCAGCTCTTAGGTCAACCGCATCGTTCTCGCGAACCGCCAGAGCGATCGCGCGCTCGGCGGCGACACGGCTGGGGTCTATATCGCGCAGCAACCCGAAGTCCAGAAAACAGACCCGGCCGTCGGACCGGAGCAGGTAGTTGCCGGGGTGCGGGTCGCCGAGCGCGATCCGATCCCGGTACAGCAGTCCAAAGAAGAACCGAAAGACGATCTCCCCGTAGCGATCTCGCTGCGCCTCGTCGGCCCGGCGCACCACCTCGAAGCGTTCCCCCTCGACGTACTCAGAGACCAGAACGCGACGCGTCGAGAGCTCGGTGTAAGGGCGCGGCACGGAGATGAACGGATGCCCGCGTACCAAGCGCTCGATGCGACGCTGATTCTGGGCCTCGAGCTCATAGTCGAGCTCCTCTCCGATCCGCTCACGCATCTCCGCGGCCATCGCCTTCGCGTCCAGCCCCGGAGCCAGCCGCTTGACCAGCGGCAGGAGCATCATCGCGTTGCGCAGATCGGTCTCGACCGCCTCCGCCACACCCGGATACTGGATCTTGGCGACCACCTCATCACCGTCGACGGTCGTCGCCCGATGCACCTGGCCGATCGAGGCCGCGGCAAACGCGCGCTCGTCGAAGTCCGAGAACACCTTCGCCACCGGCACCCCGAACTCGCTGCGCATGAGCTTCTCCAAGCGCGCGAACGGCACCGGCGGGATACCGTCGCGAAGCGTGGCGAGCTTGGCCTGCAGCTCGTCCTGCTGCTCCTCCTCGAGGCCGTCGAACTCGACCATCGAGATCATCTGACCGATCTTCATCGCCGCGCCCCGCATCCGGCCCAGCTGATCGACAAGCTCATTCACCAGAGCTGCCGTGCGCTCGTTTTCGGCCGCGGCGGCGCGTTCAGGGGTTCGCATCCGGTTGGCTGCCCGCATCCCGGCCCATCGCACACCCTGCCCCGTCACGAGCCCCCCGACTCGGGCCGTTCGCGCTACCCGACCGGTCGGCAGCTTCCTAGCCTCTGACGGCGGATCTTCGGCCTCGCGAGACATGACCCGAGGCTAGCGACACGCAACCGTCGACTTCGACGGGCGTGCTCGCAGACCAGCAGATCGGGACCTATGCCGCGCCGGCAGCCTGCGGTACCAACGGCGGGCAACCTCGCGTGTCAAGCTGTTCGTCTCGAACGTTCCGGCGAGCATTGGAGAACGCCAAGCGCGACGACCAGCTCGCATGACGCCGACCGGCATCACTTGAAGGAGCACGTCATGGCCGACCCGACAATCACCGCGCTGATGCACGCCAACCTGAACGAGGTCTTTGGCCAGCGCGATCCCGTCCTCCGACGTGAGGCGATCGCGCGCACCTACACCGACGACGTCGCGTTCACCGACCATGCCGGCACGATCGTCGGACTCGCCGCCGTCGACGACCGCGTACAGAAGCTCCTCGAAGACGCCCCCGCAATTTTCGCGTTCGCCCCCGACGGACCCATCTACGTCGGGGATAACACCGCTGCGATGGCCTGGCGCTTGGGACCCACAGACAGTGAGCCAGTCGCACGTGGTATCGACATCGCGACTGTCAAAGACGGTCGCATCAGCGCGATTCGGACGCTGCTCGCCTAGCTGCTCGCGCCTCCCGCGCACGTCCCGCCGGTATAGACCACCGCCGGCCATGTGCGCGCTGCCGAACGGCTTGGTATGTCTGCAGGTCGAGAGAGAAGCCGCCACCCAGACTATTCGCTGACGGTTACAAAGGATCCCGGGCTAGTCGGCGCCGACGACCTTGAAGTTCTGGTTGACGAAGATGTGGTGCGGCCAGTTGACGCCGATGTTGTGGACCTCGTATTCGCCGTTGCTCAGCTTCACAACACGGTCAACGATGCCCCCCGGATAGGTGGTCAACGCGGCTTCGGTCGTCTTATTGGCTGTCGTTCCGCTGACGATGATCCCCGACCCCTGACGGTAGTCGGCTGGGATCTGACCGATCTGCTTAGACGTCGACGCTGCACCACGCTGGAAGGGGACCACTCCTGCCGCCGAGGAAGCTGCCGATCCGCCGCCGCCAGTCGGCTGCACGATCACGTCGCTGGCCGTGATCGTCGTTCCACTGGTCGTCCCAAGCACGAGGACGCTCTCGCCCTTTGTAATCGCACTCGCCGAGGTCGAGCTGGTCCCCTTCCGGTATGTCGTAGAGGACGCCTTGTTGACGGTCACCTTCTGACCCGCTGGCGTCGATATCACGAAGCTCGACGCGGACACGCTGTTAACCACGCCGGAGGATCCCCCTGCGGCCGGCCCAGACCGAGCACTGGACCCCCCGCTGCCAGACACGAGCTGCCCCGATCTCGCCGAGCGGGACGCGGCCAGCTTCGCGTTGGCGCTGCTGCTGCTCGAACCCGAATCGGCGATCGCGTAGCCACCGCTCGCAAGCACGATCACCGTGGCGCCGGCAGCGATCGACCTGGTCAGCTTGTGCCTGCTCAAAATCGTGGGCTTGGAAGTCATGATCGTTCATCCCCTGCATTACGGGTTGGTGATTGATCGCACTATGCGACCAGGCCGTAAGACACCTGTGTGACCAACGGCAGAACCGCCGAACAAGGTCCTAAGAGACGCTCTTATGGGCGGGGACGCTCTCGCTATCCGCCGGCCGCAAGCGGAAGCCCCGCCCCCCCGGTGGCAAACGCCTCGTAGACGGCGCGAGATTATGGGCTCGTTGACGGACCCACTTGGAAGGGCCAGAATTGCCCTTGCGGGTTGCCGAGGCGTGGCGGCCGAGGATCCAACGATCTCGGAGGGGGTGTTCGTATGAAGTACTTCACGACCGGGCGCGTAGCTATCGCGCTGCTCGTCACAGCCGTGTTCTGCCTAAGCCAGGCAGCGGTCGCATCTGCCGGTGCTGGCAACTCCGCCAACGCCAAGCTCTGCCAGAAGGGCGGTTGGCAGGCGTTCGTTCGATCGGACAGCTCGTCCTTTGCGAGCGCGAGGGGGAGTGTATTTCCTATACGGCTCAGGGCGGGACACTCGCACAGCCGGCGTCGATCAGCGCCTACGTGCAGGTCAACGGCGTGGACTTCCAGCGCGTCGGCGTGACGGGCAGCGGGTTTACGCCAAACTCGGCCATCACGCTCGGTGAAAGCGGCCTGGGACCCTTCGGGTCGGTCATCGCTGTGGGGACGGTCACCTCGGATTCGAGCGGAGATTTCGACAGTGTCGCGAACGACCTCACGAACTTTTGGGTCCTCGGCATAGAGTGTCGTGACGGTCCCCAGACGATCCAGATCACGGCGACCGACGGAACTCATGCAGCGTTCACGACCTACAACTTCGCGGGCTGCTAGCGGAGGATTCCTCCCGCAGGGCCCGGACGGGCATCAACTGAAGCTGCGGCCGAGCACAGGAGCGCCTGGCGCGCGTCGGGCATAACCTGGACGTATGGCTCAGTCGTTCGTGCCGGATGACTTTGTCGTTCCGCAGGGCCTTGTGGGCCCAGGCTTTCGCTTGGAGCCGCTCGGACCCCAGCACAACGAGTCCGATCACACTGCCTGGACGTCGAACATCGACCACATCCGCGCGACTCCAGGCTTTCCGGATAGTCGATGGCCGCCCGTGGGTGGGCTCTCACTGGCCGAGAATCTACGAGACCTGCAGCGCCACGCGGACGACTTCGAACGACGTGTGGGTTTTACGTACACCGTCCTCGATGATGGGGGCCGAGTCATCGGATGCGTGTACATCTACCCGTCGCGGTCGGATACCCGGGTCGCGCAGGTGCAGTCCTGGGTCAGCGCAGACTGCGCGGAACTAGATCTGCTGCTGCACGCCGCCGTGACGAACTGGCTGGCGACCGACTGGCCGTTCACCGATGTTCGGTACCGCGCCACGGGCTAACCACCGGGCGCCATCGGCAGATGCCGGCAGCCGCCGCTCGGGTTGCTGTGGTCGTGCTGGTGACCGCGATCGCGCACCGAGGGCTTCGGCAAGCAAGAGGCCGCCGCGAGTTCGAGCGTGTCGGGCACCTCATCGTCGCCCGTATTACGCTAAGTCCGCACCCGCGCGCACGGTCAAGCGGCGTAGCGAGAAAGGAGACCACGATGCGTGCGATCACCGTCAACGAATATGGCGCGGCACCGGCACTGACGGAGGTGCCCGACCCGCATCCGGGACCGGGTCAGATACGGGTCACGATCGAGGCTGCCGGGATCAATCCGATGGACCGGTCGATGGCCGCCGGCGCGTGGAAAGAACGAATGCCGGGGAGCTTCCCGTTCGTTCTCGGCGCCGATCTGGCCGGTGTCGTCGACGCCGTCGGTGAGGGCGCGGGCAGGTTCAAGCTCGGCGAGGAAGTGTTCGGCCAGCTGCTGATCGCCCCGCTCGGCTCGGCCGGTACATATGCGGAATATGTCGCCGTCACCGAGGATGCGCCGCTTGCGCGGCTACCGGAGGGCCTCGACCCCACGATCGCTGCGTCGCTGCCGACCGCCGGCGTGACCGCGCTGCAGATCGTCGAATCGCTCGGGCAACTCACGGGGAAGACCTTGCTGATGGTGGGCGCCGCCGGCGGCGTCGGCTCGTTCGCGACGCAGCTCGCCGCACACGCCGGCGCGCACGTGATCGCCGTCGCTCGCGCCGACACCGCGGTCCGCATGCGTAACTATGGTGCCGGGGAGACGGTCGACCACACCGCGGTCTCGGTGCCCGACGCTGTGCTGCAGACGCATCCCGACGGCATCGACGTCCTCGTCGACCTCGCGAGCGACGCCGACGGCTTCGCTACGCTCGCGGCACTCGTACGCGCAGGCGGTACGGCTCTAACGACACGGTACGTCGCGGACACGGAAGCGCTCGCGTCGCGCGGAGTTGCCAGTGTCAACTTCCGCGTGGGCATGTCGAGTGAGGCGTTGGAGCGGCTCGCCGACCTGGTCGTCACTGGAACGATCGTCGTGCCGCCGATCAGTCTCATCAAGCTCGACGACGTGCCGACGCTGAACGCTAACGCGCACACCGACGGAAAGACGGTCATCACCCCTTGAGCCTCGCCCGTCGCCGCTCTCGGCGCCAAAGCGGCGCATGAGCGAGTCGATGCGCGGAGGGTTGGAATCAGCCGTGGGGCATGGGCGTGATGACCGCCCGTCCCCTGATCAGGTCGTATCCGACAGTGTCGGCGTAGTACAAGCCGATGCCGGTCGAGAACATCTGTGTGTCGATGCGGATCGTCAACGGGCTCGTGGCGACCGAGGCCGAGGCTTGCAAGCAGAGCCGGCGCCACCGGTTGCCCCGGCTGAGGATCCTGGCGCGTTCCTTGGGGTCGTCGTCGTCGAGGATCTCCGAGGCGGGCTCTCATCTCGGACCATCTCTGTCCGGAGACGCGGTGCTCACGCGCGCAGCGTTCGCGGCTTAGACGCCATCCGATTGCCGATCTTACGGAAGCCGTCGGCACTGCCTCTCGGAGGGCTACGTCCGTCCTGGATCTGGCAGGGCTGCGGCTCGGCGCGGCGTCGCTTCAGATGCTCGCTGACGACAAAAGTGCTCGAGGATGAGAACGCTCACCAGGGCTACATATACGCACCACAGGGAAGTGAGCTCATCGGCCCGCACAAGCGCGGCGGCGATCACGCCGACCAGGCTCACCACCCCGAACCAGCGCAGATGACGCCGGCTCGAGATCAGCGCCGGACCGCAGGTCACGACGACGTAGAGGAGGCCGATGAGAAGGTCATTCGGCGTGTGGGTGCTGTAATCGATACAGCGGGCCTGCAGCTGGGCTCCGACGGGGTAGGCCGTGACCTGCCAGAGCAGGTAGCCGCCCAGGAGCAGGCCGAGGCCGACCAGGGGCCACATCCATCGCGCGCGCCGGCGGTCGGGCTCCAGCAGCGTGAAACCCAAGGGCACCAGGACGGGAAGGATCGCGTGGGCGAACACGATGTACACCTGCTTGGCGGTGTCACCCAATCCCGGGGAGACCTGGCCGCGGAGGCCCAGCCAGACGAACCCCTCCACGAGCTGGTGTATCCCGAACAGCAGCGGCAGAGCGCCGACGATCAATTCGCGCCGCACGCGCACGCGGCGCAGCGTCGCGACTCCCACCCCGACGACCACCGCGCCCGCGATGAAGTCAGCTTGCGGTGAGAAGCACATGGATCTTCCGACCTTAACGCGACCGTGTCCTGGTCTTGCCAGGGTTCGCGCATCGAGAGCCGGAAGGTGCCAGCCGGAGGCGACGCCCGGCCCTCGCTGTTGCGACCCCAACCCGCGCCCGTGACCCCTGGCAATCTGGGAGACCGGGGAGCAGACTAGGGAGTCACGGGCGCGGCGTGGATGCGAGGCGCACGCTTGGCGCCGTCTCAAGCAAGGAGACCTGCATGTCTGCCACCAGCGAAAAGCCGGCGGGTGCCACAGCAGTCCGGCCGTTCCGCGTCGAGATCTCGGTGCCAGTGGCGATCACCGTGTTCCCCGGCGAGAGCTATCAAGCGCCGCGGGGCTGGGCCGAGCGCGCGTATCCCAACCTCATCTACTTCAACGAAGTCGATCGAGGCGGGCACTTCGCGGCCTGGCAGGAGCCGCAACTGTTCTCCGAAGAGGTTCGCGCGGCGTTCCGGTCGCCGCGCTAGCAGGACGATGTCTGAGCGTTTGCATATGCCTCCGTTCACCGGGGCGGCCGAGTGGCTCAACTCAGAGCCACTCAACTCCGCCGAACTCCGCGGCAGCGTCGTCGTGGTGAACTTCTGGACGCTGACGTGCATCAACTGGCTGCGCCAGGAGCCGCACGTCCGTGCGTGGTCGCAGACCTACCGGGACGACGGGCTAGTCGTCATCGGGGTCCATACGCCGGAGTTCTCCTTCGAACACGAGATCGACCGAATCCGGCTGGCGATCAAGCAGCGAAAGATCGACTACCGGGTCGCTGTCGACAACTACTACAGGATCTGGGGCGCGTTCGACAATCACTACTGGCCGGCGCTGTACTTCATCGACGCGGAGGGCATCATCCGCGAGCACCACTTCGGCGAAGGACGCTACGAGCAATCCGAGCACATCATCCAGCGGCTGCTCGGCGTGCAGCGCGAACTCGTCTCCGTCGAAGGGCTGGGCGTCGAGGCGGCAGCCGACTGGGACCACCTCCAGACGCCGGAGACATATCTCGGCTCCGGACGCAGCGAGCGCTTCGCGCCAGCCGACAGTGCCACGCTCGAGGCCAACGCCTACCAGCTACCAAAGCGGCTGCACGTCAACCACTGGGCGCTGGCCGGCGACTGGACGATCGGGAGCGAGAACGTTGTCCTTGACCAGGCTGGTGGCCGCATCGCCTTCCGGTTCCACGCGCGCGACGCGCATCTCGTGCTATGCGCCGGAGCACGAGCGCCGATTCCATTCCGCGTACTCCTCGATGGCGAGGCTCCGGGCCTGTCAGCAGGCGTCGACGTCGACGAGGACGGAACCGGCGTGCTGCGGGACGGCCGCCTGTACCAGCTCATACGCCAACACGACACGGTCCACGAGCAGACGCTTGAGATCACATTCCTCGAACGCGGCGCCGAGGCGTACGTGTTCACGTTCGGCTAACTGCAGTAGTCCGTCACGACACGGAGACCGATCGAGGTCTTCCCCAACGCAACCAGGAGGTAGCCATGAGCGCCAGCGAAGCACACGAGCATGCGCCATTCATCGACTACGAGAACCTGCCGGCCCCCAGCGAGGGTTTCCTCGTCACCCAGTTCATCACCGTGCGGAACGTTGCCCGGTCTCGCGCGTTCTACTCCGAGGTTCTCGGCGGCCAGGTCGTGCTCGAGGAGAACCCCTGCATGATCAAGCTCTCCAACTCCTGGGTGATCATGAACCCAGGCGGTGGCCCGACCCCCGACAAGCCCGACATTTCAGTCGTGGACCACGAGCCCGGGAACACCGTGTCTAGCTTCATGAACCTGCGCGTCGCCGACATCCAGGCTTGCTATGAGCAATGGAGCTCAAAGGGGGCCGAGTTCGTCACCCCGCCGATCGATCGCGGTGCTGAGATCCGCTGCTACATGCGAGACCCCGACGGGTACATGATCGAAGTCGGCCAGTCCACCGGACTGCTCGCAGGGCATCTCGCCAAGAAGCGACCTGAAGACCTGCCCGGCTAAGAGCCACGGGATCACGAGGCGTGCCGCCGGAGGAAAGGAGGTCCTCCTCGAGGACCACGACCGGCGGGCCCCCTCGGGGCGACAGAGCAACACCCTCAGATCGCGCCGGTGAGAACCAGCGCGCCGATCACCACGAGCACGATCGCGGTGATCGCGTTGCCCCAGCGCTCAAGCCACTCGCCACGGACCTCGTAGCCGCCGCGTGCGGCTGCGAGCGTAAGCCCGACGATCGTCCCGATCGTAACCGCCGCGAAAATCACGAGCGACCCGACCGCGGTCGCGATCCCGGCAGTCGTCGCGGCGAGAAACACTGGCAGGATCGTGAGGTCCGGAGATGCTGCGGCGCCGAACGGGACCATCACCGCCGCCAGGCTCTTGATGCCGCCACGTCGCGGGTGTTGGTCGGTGAGCGCCCCATGCTCGTGGTCGTGGTGATCGTGGTCGTGGTGATCGTGGCCGTGACCGTGATCGTGGCCGGTGAGCTCATAGACGGCAAACCCGAGCCCGGTTGCGATCAGGACGCAGCCGATGATCGTGTCCTGCGCGCTCTGGATCGTCGAGCGGAACCGCAGCCCGATCGCGATGATCACCGCGCCGAGGACGAGCGAGACGAGCACGTGCGCGATCCCGGCCAGTCCCGACAGGCGAGCGATGCGCGAGAGCGAGTAGCGCCGCGTGCGACCGAGCACCGCCAGCGGCACCCAGTGATCGGGCAGGATGGCATGCCCAAACCCGACGCCGGCTGCGGCTGCGAGCAACGCCGGACCGGTCCCGCTCACACGCTGACCGCCTGCCGCACCGGGCTCGATGCAAGCCCCAGGCGCAGATGCTCGGTGTGCGAGACGGCTTCGGTCAGCAGCGCTCGGACGTGATCGTCATGCAGCGCGTAGACCACCTGACGCCCGTCACGCTCGCCGACAACCAAGGCGAGGTGGCGCAGCACTCGAAGCTGCTGGGAAACGGCGGGCTGTCCCATCCCGATCTCGCGTGCGAGCTCCCCGACCGAGCACGGCCCGGCGCCGAGGCGACTGAGTATGCGCACACGGCTCGGGGTCGCGAGCGCCTGCATCGTCTCCGCGACTGACCTGGCCGTCTCGGTGGAGACAAAAGCGAGATCCGGCTTTGAGCCATGACTCATGCACGCATCATTGCATAAACAGTCATGCATACATCCGTGAGACGGCCATGCAAACCCGTACAGCGGAAGTCTGGCCGACCGCTTAGACCGTCGCGCTCACAGGACCTTGCGGTACCAGCGTGCAGCGCTTCCCGCGGGACAGTTCTCGATGACTCCGACCGTCTCGTATCCGAGCCGCTCGTAGAGCCCACGAGCGAGCAGGTCGTAGGCATGGAACACGACCAGCGCGCAGCCTCGCCGGTGCGCCTCGGCTTCCGCGCCGGCGACAAGTGCGCGCCCCAGGCCACGATTGCGAAGCGACTCCTCGACCCACATTGCCTGCAGCTCGCAGTACCCGCCCCAAACGATGCCAGTGATGCCTGCCACGACGCGACCGTTCTCGCCCCGAGCGAAGATGCCGAACTCCTGCTCCTCACTCAACCCGGCAGCGGCGATCGCGGCCGCCGCAACCCGCTCCTCCAGCAGCGCCACATCGGCCGCTTCGGGCGAGTCCTCGACGACGAGCTCGGGCAGCCCGCCCGCCCGCCCGTGCGCGTGCGATCGAATCGCTGCGATCGCCTCGGTCAAGTTCCGAGGATCTTCGCCTTGGCGGCCGCGAATTCCTCGTCGGTCAAGGTGCCGGCTTCGTGCAGCTGCCCGAGGCGCTCGAGCTCGTCGTAGTCGAGGCTTGGGCTCGCCGCGGCGGGCGCAGGCGCTGCTTCCGGCGGCGGCTGGTCGTATCCCTGATCCTGGTCGTCCTGTTGACCGCCTGTGTGCCTGCCCGCTGCGTAGGCCGCTCCGCCAACCAGCAGTGCTGTTCGACGGCGAGCGCGTCGACGTACGAATCCCATTGCGTTCTCCTGATCGTGGACGATGATGACATTACGGCTCCGGTGACTCCGCGGACACCGGGCCACCGAGAGCATGCCGCTGCGAGACCAGCGCGGCATCACCCAAAACGGGGGACATGTCGCAGGTCAATCCGTCCGCCCGGCCGGGTACGCGGCGGCTGTACCGCACTCGCAACGTGTCGCGCGGCCCGACTCGCACTACATCAGGAAGCACCCATACCGACGTCGCCCAGCTTGACGACGACCATCGCCAGGGATCGAGCGTGTGAACGATGCTCCCGTGCAGCTGTGCGCGGAACGTCACGGCGATTGCATTGACTGATGCGGTGGGCGCGACCCCAAGCTGGGCGGACGCGTCGACGGTCGGCCGTTGGAAGCTCCCGAGGTCCACAGTCGCAAGCGAGAGCGGTGGCCCCACCGGCGTCCAGCCAGCGAGGACTTCAGCTTCTGTGGGGTTGTTCACCGGAGCTGTGGAGGCCGCGTCGAACAGTGGCTGGAAGTCGATCCCGTAGAGCTGCCGCCAGCGTTCGACGGCCTGCCGGCCGATCGCGCGCTGCCTGGCCTCACCATCCGGGACCGACAGCGGACGAGCCACCAGCTCGAGCGTGTGCGGAATCAGCCGCGCGTCGGGTTTCAGCAGGCGGCGCCGGGCGTCGAGGGTGGTCTCGAGGATCTCCTCTTCGAAGGGTTCGTTACCGATGAGCTCCGCCACCAGCAGGTCGGCCGGCTCGGGCAGTTCGACGTTCCTGGACCAGCCGCGGAGGAGGGTCACTCGGTCCTGCACGCCGTTGCAGGCGAACACGCGCTCGGCAACATCGGCGATATCGCTGGCCTCAACGGCGTAGACATGACGGGCGCCAGCTCGAGCGGCGGCGATTGCGAGCACGCCACTGCCGGTGCCGATGTCCAGCACGATATCCCCGGGTCGCACCGCTTGGCGCAGCGCGGCAATGTAGTCAGTCGTTCGGCGGTCGTCGTGGAGCATGCGCGCGTGCTCCACGGGATCGGCCCAGCCCCTGGTCAGGACGCGATCAGCGGCCGGCGGCACGAGCGCGCCTTCCTCGATCAACATGTTGATCACGCTCAGGATGGGCACGAAATCGGTCGAGCCGTTGCTCTCGCTCTCGAGTTGGTCGATCGCCGCTCCGAGGCTGACCGGCCGCGCGAACATCGACAACGTCAGGAACCCCCTCGGACCCGCGTCGATAATCGTGCCGTCCGGCGCGTCGACGAGGACGTGTCCAGCGGCATCCAGGCGCGTTCGGATGCCCGGCGCGAGCTGGAGGTCCGTTTCAGGTGACAGGTCAGTGTCGGGCACGGTCGCCAGACCTCAGTTGCTCGAGCTGAATTGGAGCCAAGCCGGCCGCGCCCTGGCGGTCATCGCGCCGATCCACACGACGATCGTGACCCTAACCGCCGATCAGGCTAGGACGATCACCTCAAATTTGAACAATCGGCGTCATGCTCCCGCCTCGGCCGCTTCGCGGTCCTCCTCGACCGCCGCGATGAGCGCCTGAGTCGGGATCCGGCCCGTGCTGATCAGCTGCCCGCCCGAGTGGCGAATCGCCGATCCGAGCGGCCCTGCCCACGTATTCTCCCAGACGAGCACGGCAGCCGTGCTCCCTGGTTTCAACTCGGCGCCGACCCGCTCGACGTCCTCCAAAGCCAAGACGAGCGACACGTCCGCCTCCAGCGACCGCAGCTCGCCGACGTCACTCTCATCGTGGTCGCGTAGCTCGGCTGCCGCCACCGTGCCGTCCTCGGACTTCGTGACCATCATGAGGTCGAGCACCCGTATCGCGCCGCTGTCCATCAGCTTCTTCAGCTCGTCGGCCATCGCACCCGAGAAGTTCGCCTTGTCCGGGGGAAACCCGACCACCATGTAGTCGACCGGGCCGAGCTGGTCAAAATCGATATCGGCCATCTGTGACCTCCCTCTGTGCCGTCCGGGTCGGCATCCAGGCCCGCGAACGGACGTGATCGCGAGAGGCTGCTGATGCCCGGGTTAGTGTTGTCAATCGCTGATCCTCACATGGTCTGGGGGCGAAGGCCTACCAAGCCAACACGTGTTTCTTGGCCTGTACCGGTCGCGGATACGCCGTCACCTCAAACCTGTTCGGACTGAGCGTCAGCAAGCGTACGACCGCCCACGTGACTGCGGGTCACCCCATCCGGGTGATGCGCTCACATCCGACGAGACGGTTGGATACAGCTGCGGCCGGTGCGCTGCCCGAGTGTACGACGGCGTCCAGAACGAGCTAGTGCGGCCGATCCTCGGGCTCAAACTGAGCGAAGAAGATCGCGACACGCCTCCCGCGCTCGCCGCAGATCTGGGTCTCCTGCGGAGTGAGTTGATACCAGCTGTCCGCAGGGCGGCGTGTACTGTCCTCGCCTGCCGCTCGAAGCTCTCGGCGTGCTTGTTCGGCCCAACCTTGTGCCCCCAGCCGCTCGAAGGCTTCGCGTGCCGCACGCAGGGGTGCGCGCGCGTCGATGATTCGGCGATTGATGGCCAGCGCGTGACGGCAACCGTGGCACAGCGCGCGCGGGCGTAAGCGCGCCATCGGTAGGTCGATGGCACGGCGATTCGACGTTCTTTGAGGACCTTCTCAACCTTTGCGGGTGCTGGGAGCCTTTTAGAGGTGATGAGTCCAAACGACTTCGATCGCTTCGTCGGCGACAGCAGCGATGGCCTGCTGCGGACCGCATACCTGATGGTGGGCGACCTGTCTGAGGCCGAAGACCTCGTGCAGGAGACACTGTTCAAGGTCGCCTCGAGATGGCCACGGGTCAGCCGCATGGAGAACCCGGTGGCCTATGCCAGGCGGATCCTCGTCAACCTGGCGTTGCACGGGAGTTCGAAGCGGTCACGCCACCGAGCGGAGCTGAAAGCAACTCCGCCTGCCGAAACGGCCGCGCAAGCGGCCCAACTCGACATCGACGACCAGCTGTTCGACGCGCTGGCGGCGCTTCCGCCACGGCAGCGCGCGGCGCTCGTGCTCCGCTACTTCCTCGACCTCTCCGAGGTGGAGGTGGCGGCGGCGCTGAGCTGCTCGCTGGGCACCGTCAAGAGCAGCACCTCTCGTGGGCTGAAGCGACTCGAGGAGACGCTACGCCCTACTGACCACTACCGGAGCATCGCATCATGACCGAGATCGAGCACGACCTCCGCACCTGGATGCAGGAGCGCGCGGCGCGCGTTCACGCGTCCCCAGAGATCCTTGAAACCGACTACCGGCCACGAGCTCGTCGCAGCTGGCGGCCCAGGCTGGCGATCGGCGGCGGTATCGCCGCAGTCGCAGGCACCGTCACAGCGGTGCTGTCACTCGCCGGCGGGGCGAGCACGGCGTTCGCGGGCTGGAGTGCGCAGCCGACGACGGCAAGCCCGGCACAGTTGCAGGCGGCGAGGAGCTACTGCAGCGCGAACATCCCCGACCCGAACACCACGACGCAGCAGCTGGTCGACAGCCGCGGCCCGTACACGATCATCGTCTACGCAGGCCCGGCCGGGTCGACACAGACCTACAACTTCTGCACCGTGGGGCCCGGCCTGCAGAACGCATCCGGCTGGACCAGCTATCCGCCGGTGACGCCTTCTGACGGAAGGCTGTTCCTGTGGTCTGATCACACCGCGACCGACAACGGCCAGGACTACGGCACGATGATCGCCCAGGCCGGCCCCGACGTGACGGGGGCCAACCTGACGCTCACCGACGGGACGGTGGTCACGGCCACGGTCCAGAACGGCTGGGCAGTTGCCTGGTGGCCGGGCAGCGGACACGTCGCCTTGGCACAGCTGACGACCGCAACCGGCACGCAGGCGCAGAAGTTCAACTACCCCTGCGATATCCACAACTGCAACGGCGGCCCGCACGGCGGTGCCAAGGGCGGCGGTCCCGGCGGCGGCTGATCGTGCTCGGTGACATTCGCCGTTTCTGTGCGGCGATCGCTCTCGCAGGGTTTGCGCGGCCGGACTCGCTGCATGCGGGTCCGGCCGCAACCAGGGCCGGGCGACCAGCGCAGGCGTGAGCGCCAATTCCGGTGTCAGGTTCGCGGCGTGCATACGCGCGCACGGCGTCCCTGACTTCCCCGATCCGGGGGGTCCGCTTCCGCCGGGACTCAAGCACGTGCCGGCGTTCCAAAGCGCGATGAAGGCGTGCCTGAAGCTGGAGCCTCCCGGCACCTCGACAGGCAAATACTTCAACGCCTCGCAGCGCGCGACCGCGCTCGCACAGGTGCGGTGCATTCGCGAGCACGGGACGCCGAACTTCCCCGATCCGACGTTCCCCGCCAGCGGCGGAGAGCTGTTCCCGGCGATCGCCGGATTCAATCCCGCGTCCCCGGCGTTCAGACACGCCGCAGCCGCCTGCGGGCTCAATGGGTCGATCGAGCAGCCCCAAGGCGGCTGAGCTGAACGCTGACGATCCCGGGCGAGCCCTTTGCCACGTTTGCGATCACGCGCTCGCCGTCGATTCGGTCGCCGCTCGCGGTGCGGAGTGGTCGTCACGCCGGGCGGACTGCAGGGGAGTCGGCCGCCCTTCGATCGGACGGCGCCGAGCGCTCGCCGGGACGCGTTGTGCTCGTGGCGAGATTCGGGTCTCGGACGTTGGTGTGACCGATCCTTGCCTCCGTCCCGACGCGCTGCCAACGGCTACGTAGGAGCCCAGCCGATGGCTGGGCGACCTACGCAGCGACTCGCGCGGGTACTAACCCGCGAGGGTCTCGTGAACCGAGAACTGCTTGATGTCCGGGGCTTCTTGCAGCTCGGCGCCGGCGGCGGCCACCGCAGCTCCGATCCGCGGCTCGAACGCGTCGAAGTCCTGGCGTGACTCCCAGAAGTCGATCACGCCCCACCCTTCGTCGATCGGCCCCGAGGCGTGAAACAACAGCCCCTTCGGGGGGTTGCCTGCCGGATCAACGTGCTTGTTCACCGCGTCGAACTGCTCTTCGGTGACTCCTGCGAGCTTGATTCGGATTCCTACGGCCATGGTTAGGCCCCTTCCTGTCGTGGATAAGTACAGGTACGTTGTGCGAGTGATGGCTGTCGCGCCGGGACGAAGCCGGTTAGTCGAACGATCGGGTCAGGCGGGTGACGCGCGCGTCGCTCGAGTTCTTCGGGTCCGTTTTGGCGCTGGTGTCGTCCGCTCGGCGAGCCGAAGCGATCCGAATTGGGACGCAACCACCACGGTTGGCGGAGTAGCGCCGATAGGACGTGAGGACAAGCCCAACGGTCAAAATCCAGTTGGCCCGCTTCACGCCTCGTGGCGCGGTAGCGCCGTCGGTGGCATCCAGGCTTGGATCAACTCTTCTGGCCGCCGGGCCAGCTCTCAACCCACCACTACTCCTATTGCATCGTGGGCGACTCGCAAGAACGCAGCCCGACACCCGCTGCCTCACTGTCATCGTCGCCGCTCGTGAAGTCAGGTGGTCGCGGTGTGGGCCACTGGGATGCCCGACTCCCATGGGAGAACCTTGCCGAACTGGACGAGCTCACCGTAGAAGGCGGGGTCGAAGGTCGGGGCGAGGGCGAGTTTGACGGGCCAGGACGCTGCTTGGGCCGGGGTCTGGGCCTGGCTCATGTCCTCAAACCACGGGCGTGAGGCGTCGGTGTCGATCAGGCCCGGGCAAAGTGCCATGAGGAGCTTGTTCTCGGCGAGATCGGCGGTGCGACGTTTCCGGGCGGCGGCTCGGACGGCAGCGACCTGCGCGACCTTTGACGGGATGTTGAGCCATGTTCCGTAGCCCTCGTCTTGGGCGCGGCCGTCGTGGACGGCCTGGCGCCAGTCGGCGACGAGGGCGTCGACAGCGTCTAGGTTCTCGGTGGCTCGAGCGAAGCGGTCAGCGACCCGGTCGTCGAGCTTGTCGAGCGTGCCGAGTGCGCTGGCCACGATGATCAACCGGCCGCCCTGACGCAAGCGCGGGGCGAAGGCGCGAAGCATGCGGGTGGTCGCGAGGTTGCTTGTCTCGGCGACGGCATCGACCTCGTCGGCAGGATCGGCGTCCGGGCTCATGCGCGCCGTGGCGTTGGAGAACACGATGTCGACCTCCCCCAACTCGGCGGCCAGCGCCGCAATGGCGTCGCCATCGCGAACGTCGAGCACACGTCCGTCGACGTGGGCGATCGCCGATCCGTCGGCGATCGCGTCCGCGGCGGTCTTGACGCGGCCGGGGTCGCGGCCGGTAAGCAGGACGCGGTCATGGGGTGCCATGCGGGCGGCCAGCCCTTCAACGAGGGCGCGGCCGAGCCCCTGGTTGGCGCCGGTGACTACGGCGATACGGGAAGCGGTCATGCCGCTCAATCTAGCCTCCCGCGGGCATGCTGCAAGCGAGAGTATCGCACAGGTACCATGCGAAACACGCATGACCACGGACATCTCGCCCACTGGGTTGCGGGTTCTGCGGGAGGTCGCGCAGGCCGGCTCCTTCTCGGCCGCGGCGCACTCCCTCGGCTACACGCAGTCGGCCGTTTCGCGGCAGGTAGCAGCGCTCGAGGCCGTCGCTGGACGCCGCCTGTTTGATCGCAGTCGCAACGGGGTCACCCTGACCGCACCGGGAACGCGCCTACTGGCCAGGGCGGTGCGGATCCTCGACGAACTCGATGACGCGCTGCGCGAGGTGCGCGGCGACGAGATTGCGGGCGGGCCAGTACGACTCGGCGCGTTCGCGACGGCAGCCGCCGGGCTCGTGCCCAAGGCGCTGGCATCGCTGCCGCGGGAACTGAAGGTCAGCCTGCGCGAGGGAACCACGCCGGCGCTTACTCGTGCGCTGCGCGCGGGCACGCTAGACCTCGCGATCCTCGCCCAAACCCCACCCTTCCGGCCACCGGATACCGAGTCGCCCGCGCTTGAGCTCACGACGCTGTCAGAGCGCGAACTGCGTCATCGGCGTGTCGGCAGGCCACCCGTTCGCGAGCGCCGGAGCGGTCGACGTCCAGCAACTCAATGGCCAAGTCTGGGTTGCGAGCCGATCGGACGCGGGCGACTCCCTGCTCGGTGTGTGGCCCGGCCTGACAGAGCGCCCTGACATCCGCTACGTCGCGCGTGACTGGCTCGCCAAGCTCCACATCGTGGCCGCCGGGCTTGCCATCACGACGCTCGCACCGGTCATGCTCGATGTGTTGCCTGACGGCGTCAAGGTCGTCGCAGTCCGCGGTGAGCCAAGCGAGACGCGCCGGGTAGTCGTGGCGCATCTCCCGGGACCGCTCGAGGGCCCCGCCTTCCGAGTCGCCAACGCGCTGATCGCCGCTGCGCTGACTTGAGCCTTGCTACTTACACCGGCTGGTTCAACCACGACCGAACTGCACTCTCGATCGTCTTCACCTGCCGCTGGACGAGGCCGGAGATCGCCAGCCCACGGTGAGCCTCTGGGAGATCGAGACGGTGCACACCTTTGGCTGAGACCAGCCCAGGCACCGGGGCGTAGCATCCACCTCATGGAGAAGAAGCGTCCTGTTTCGCACGCCGAGGTCAGACGCATGCTCCAGACAGCCGGTTATACCCAGGAGCAGATCGACGATGTGCTGCGCGATGTTCCGGACCCGATCGACACCGAGCGCCACCGCGACGCACTTTTCAAGCAGGGAATCTCGGTCGGTAGCCTGATGGATCGGATGGGCGGCAGCCCCTGAGCCACGTGTGCGACGCCCTTCCCCTGACGAGCCCGCTGATGCGCGCCATCCAAGGGGTTCCTCAACTAGTGGGTGTCGGCGTGGACGATCGGGACAGGTGTGGGGTGCCGGACATCGCCGACGTCGTCGTGCACACCGAAGCGTGAAGCGCTCACCCGAGAGACCGTCGTGGTGGGCCACCAGCGCTGTCCCGTATCGGTACTTCTGGCTTCTACCGTCGGCCGGAGCGATCATAGGCCTCGCTGCCGCGAGCTATTTCGGCGTCCCTGTGTGGCTGGGTTTCGTTTGTGGTGAGATTCCGGCTCTTGCGCTTGAGGCGTGGTGGCGGCACCGAAGCCCTCTTTCGGACGATCGTCCGCAGTCAACCTCGATCGGCCGGTGGTCGTGGCGCCGCCCGCTGCATCAGTCAGCGCCCGAGCGCGAGGGCGAGATGAGCAACCGTCGAGATGATGTACACCAGACCGAGGAGGTGACGAAACCAATTGACTCCGTGGAATAGCTCTTCGTAGGCCCAGATCGTCAGCGCTGCATACGAGACCGCTGCCGCGTCGGCGTGTCCAACGCCGTGAATGACGGCCGCGGCTTGTCCGCCGACGAACGCTGTGACCAGCGCCACGTTCGGGAACTGAACGATCGGAAAGTCGCGCGGCCACCCGAACTCCGTGACTCGTCTGATGCCGACCGCAATGGGTTTTCGATCCATGCTTGCAAGACACTAGTGGCCCACGGCTGGCTGTCGCGACCCAGAGCATTTCGGCTCTCCCGATCACAGTCAGACGGGATCACCCGGATGCCGCGGGACGCGCCTCCCGCACGGGACTGCGCTCAAGCCTCTGACCAGTCGACGGTCGCCACGGTGACTGGCTCGGCGAGTCCCTTCAGCTCGAGTGCTCGCTCGTCGACGGGGTGGAAGGCATCGCTGGCCGCACTGAGCGCGTCGAAGCTCGCGATGATTTCGCCTGCCGTGGCCGCCGCTGCGATGCGGGCGGTCATGTGCACACCGCGGCCGATGTAATCGCCGCCGCGAGCGGTTGCCTGGGCGGAATGAATGCCGATCCGAACGGGCGGTGCGAAGCCGTGATCGCGCCGGTGATCTCGCAGCGAGCGCTGGATCGAGCAGGCGCACTCCAGCGCGCTGTCCGGTTCGGTGAACGCGACGAAAAAGCCGTCACCCTCATGCTTGATCTCTTCGCCGGCACGGGCCTCGAAGCATGCTCTCAGCGTGCGGTCATGCCAGGCAAGAAGTGATTCCCACTGCTCGTCGCCGAGCGTCTCGACGAGTCGGGTCGAGTCAACGATGTCGGTGAACATGAACGTCCTCACGGCGATGTGCGGAGCCGTACCAGCTCTCGACAGAAGCGCCGCGACACGACGAGCAGCACGCTCGGCGCCCATCCGCTCGAGGCTGGCGCGCGCGGCCGTCAGCTCGAGCTCGGCGGCGTCTGCGTCACCCAGGTCGCCCAAGGCGCGGGCCAAAACCTCGCGGGCGTCCGCCGCTTCGTAGGGGACGTCAATCTCAGACCACATGCGGACCCCTCGGCGAAGGTCCTTGACCGCGTCTTCGGTCCGGGACTCTGACAGCGCGACCCGTCCGCTGGCGACGGCGGCAGCCGCACGGACCGCCGTGGTGTCAAGCGAGTCGGCGAACTGCTCCAACTCCTTGAGCGCGGAACGTGCTAGCTCAATGTCACTCGCGGCGATCGCAATCTCGACCGCCGCCGGTAGGACCAGCCAGCGGCTCTCGCGCACGAGCCCGCTCTCGTCTGCGAGCGCGTCCAAAATCGCCCGCCGGGCGGCACTCGGCTTCCCCTCGTCGAGGCGCAGCAGCGCCAAGGCCGGGCTGAGGGTTAAAGCCCAGCTCGGCGGAGTGCCGGAAGGACTCGCCCGCGCCCTCTAAGTCACCGCGGCGACGACGGATCTCGCCAAGCTCGTGCAGCCCCCAAGCGGCCCAGCGAGGCGCCGCCTCGATCAGCTCGTCGACGGCCTCGCTCGCGTCGCGCTCGGCACGGTCGAGTTCGCCGCGGAACCGCATGACCTCAGCCCGGTGAAACCGGCATAGGCCCGGGAATCCGCTTAGCGACTGCCGCTCACACCAGCGCAGTGAGGCGACGCTCCACTCCCCGGCCCGACCCCAGTCGCCGCGGTTCCGGCATGCGAAGATCGTCGAGCAGAAGATCTGCCCTGTCGTCCAAAGTTCGAGTCCTCCACCCAGCGCCTCCGCCATCGCCTCGTCGATCAGGGCGGTGCCCTCGCGCACGTCCCCAGCAACCAGGCGCGAGTGGCCCAGGACAAGGCGCCCGAGGGCCTCAACGTCACGATCCTGTAGCTCGCGGCCGAGGTCGACCATCTCTTGGCTGATCTGCAGCGCCGCCGAATCGTTACCGACGAAGAACATGCCCTGGGCCATGCACATCAGCACCAAGCCACGCTCGCGGCATGCGGGCGCGCCCTCCAGTAGCCGAGCCCGCCCGAGCGAGCCAACCGGCGGCGAGGGCGTCCCCCTGCCGCGCATGATGCTCGAGCGTCAGCTTCACAGCAACGCGCGCGGCGGATCGACGGTCCCCAGCGATCTCGTAACCCGCCACCGAGCGTTCGAACGCGTCGAACATCCCGTCGAAGTGGCGCGACCAGCGCGCGGCCTCGCCGAGACGCTCCAGGTCCTCAGGAGAGAGCGACCGGTCGGCATCCGAGGAGCACAGCTCATCGAACGCGAGACCCCATGATCGCCGCTCGAACGCCTCCCGTCCCCGCGTCGAGCGCGCCGGTCCCGGTTTCTGTCATCCCCAGATTCTTCCAGCCCCTGGGCAGGGGCGGGGGCGGTTACGCGCTGCAAGTGCACCGCGATGGCGGCTCGGTCCCTGTGGTTGCGCAGCAGGCGTCTTTTGCGCTGGGCTCGCAGCAGGTTTCGAGGGCCGCTGGCTCGCAGCACTGGCTCGGCTCACGCTCGCGTGTGCTGATCGACTCCCGGCCTGGCTTTTTGCTTTGGGAAGCATCGGGGAGGCGCGACCCTGACGATTCGCTGAGGGCGGAGTAGAGCGCGGCGAGGGTCGCGTCGCGATCCGCGGCGTCGGTGGTGATCGTGAGCCGACGATTGAGGCGGTCGTAGGCGATGCTTAGAAACGAGCAGCAATCCCGTTCGAGCTCCAGGGTCTGTTCTACAAGTCCCGCTGGTACGTCCTCTGAGAATTGCGCGACCAGCTCGCCTGGCTCGTGCTGGAGCCCGATCGTGTGTCGGCTGAGCTGGCGGTAGCGCTCGAGCTGATCGTGGAGTTGAGCTGGTTCGAGCGTGCAGCCGGTAGCGACGAGCGGGAGGGTCACCGGATTGTTGGTGCTCATTGGAAGGCGGGCTTGCGTGCGCGGATGATGGCCGCCGCGGCGTGCTCGTGGACGCAGTGGGTCTTTTGGATCTCGATCTCTTCAAGGCCGGCGGCGGATAGAGCGGCCCTGAATTGAGCCTCGGTGAGCGCGCCGGCGATGCAACCGGTCCAAGCTTTCATGTCGGCTTTGGTGGTCTCGTCCATGTCGGGGTCGGCGATCACGTCGGAGACGGCGAACCGGCCGCCGGGCCTGAGCACCCGCGCCGCTTCGGAGATCACTTTGGGTTTGTCGCCTGAGAGATTGATGACGCAGTTTGAGATCACCACGTGGACGGTGGCGTCGTCGAGCGGGATCTCTTCGAGGTAGCCCTTGATGAACTCGACGTTCTCGACTCCCGCTTCGGCGGCGTTACGCTGGGCGAGTTCGAGCATCTCGTCGGTCATGTCCAGGCCGATCGCCTTGCCGGTGGGCGCGACCCGCCGTGCTGAGATCAGCACGTCGGCTCCGGCGCCCGACCCGAGATCGAGCACGGTCTCCCCGTCGGATAGATCTGCGACGGCGGTTGGCACGCCGCACCCCAGCGAGGCCATCACAGCGTCATCGGGGAGCTGCTCGCCTCGCGCCTCGTCATACAGCGCTGAGCCGAACACGCCGGTCTCATCGGCGGGGCTGCAGCAGTAGAGCTCGTCAGAGCCGCCGCAGCCCGACTGCGATTCGATCGCCCGCGCCTGCTGGAACTCGCGTCGGGCGGCCGCCTCGGCCGCCTCGGCGTACTTCTGGCGGACGGTTTCGCGGATATCGGTCAGCTCAGCCATGCGGATAGCTCCTTCAGTGCGTCGGGGATCACGTAGTAGTAGGCCCACAGTCCTTCGCGCTCTGAGCCGACGATGCCGGCGTCGCGCAGGACCTTTAGGTGGTGAGACACGGTCGGTTGGGAGAGATCGAACAGCGGCACGAGCTCGCACACGCAGACCTTGCCGGCGTGCTTTCTCAGTACGTCGACTAGTTGGAGTCGGACCGGGTCGCCGAGGGCCTTGGCGATGCCAGCCATCCGAACGGCCTGGTCGCGCTCGACGTCGGGATAGACGACCGGCTCACAGCACGGCGCGCCTGGTAGCCGCTTGGATTTGGGCGTCAGTTCGAGTTCAACGGCCATGGATAAACCTCTCGATCTAGTTGACAACCGCCAACGGCGCGGCCTGGAAGGTGCTAAGCCCGACGGCGGCGCGCGCGTCGTGAACCCACGCGGCAAGCGGCGCGGCCACGGCGGCGGCATCGGCGCTGACGCCCCGCAGGGTGTTGGAGGCAAACGAACGCTGGAACTCCAGGCCGACATAAACCAGACCGAGGTGGGTGGTCGAGATCCCGCCGACGTGTAGCGGCGCGCCGGTAGGGTCAAGCGCGCCGAGATCCCGGAGGTAGTCAAGGCACGGCCGGTAGCCGGTGGCGAGGATGATCGCGTCCACCCGCTCTCGCTCATCCTTGCCCCACACCACCTGATTGCCGTCGAGCCTGGTGAACATGGGGCGGACGTCGAGCAGCCCGTCGGCGAGCGTCTCCTGAAAGCCGACGCTGTCGGTGATCATGCTGCCGCCGCTGATCTTGCCCAGCCAGTCGGCTGGTAGCGAGTCAAACCCGGTCTCGCGCAGCCAGTAGTGCACGTCATGGCCGCCGATCCGCTGAGGGATGAACCGTAGGGGATGGCGCGCGGCGACGGTGACGTCGGCGACCGGTGCGAGCTCGTTGGCGACCTGGGCAGCGGAATCGCCCGCGCCGACGACGACCACCCGCGAGCCCGCGAAAGGCGCTGGATTGCGGTACTCGGCGACGTGCACGAGCTGGCCTGTGAATCGCTCCTGGCCAGGGAAGACCGGCCGGTATGGTCAGCGAACGAGCCCGCTGGCGGCGACGATCCCCGCTGCGCGGAGCCAGCGCCCATCCGAGGTCGCGATCTCGAACCCACCGTGTTCTCCGCGCACACTCGTGACTCTGGTTCTGGTCTGGATCTCTACCCCGATCGCGTCGGCGTAGCGATCGAGGTAGCCGGCCACCTCGTCGCGGGCCGGGTAATGGTCTGGGTCTCCGGGGAATCGCATCCCCGGCATCGAGCTAAAACCGGCCGGCGAGAACAGCCGCAGGCTGTCGTAGTACTGCGGCCAGGAACCCGTCGGGCGATCGCCGGCTTCGAGAACTAGCGCCGAGACGTTCAGCTCGTGGAGTGCGTGAGCCGCGGCGAGTCCAGACTGACCGCCACCGATCACCACGATCGGGGCGTCGCTCGCGCTCGCGCGCCGGAACCGGTTCGAGGATTCCAAATCGACATCCATCTATATACATGTATCGATTGAACTGACAATTGTCAATCTATAGACTGCGCGGCGGTTCCCAGGAGGTCAAGCCATGCCTGCACAGATCAGTCCGTTGATGCGAGGTGCGCTGGAAGACGCGACCCGCCGTCTGTCGGGAACGTTCCGGGGCGTGTTCTCTGATCAGACGGTCGCGCTGGTTGTCAAGGATTCGTATGAGCGGCTGGGAGACCGGGCGACGGTCGGACCGAACTTCATGCCGATCTTTGTCGAGCGGTTCGGCGCGAGCGGCTGGAGGCGGTCGCGCAGGCCGAGGGGCTGGCGACCAAGCAGCTGCCAGAGGCGCTGTTCGTGTGCGAGCACAACTCCGGTCGCAGCCAGATGGCCGCCGCTCTCTGTCATCAGCTGTCGAGCGGGCAGGTCGCGGTGCGGTCGGCCGGGTCACACCCGACCGAGAAGATCAACCCCGTTGTCGTCGAGGCGATGAGCGAGATCGGGATCGACGTGCGGATGGAATTCCCCAAGCCGTTGACTGACGAGGTCGTACGCGCCGCCGACGTTGTGATCACGCTCGGCTGCGGCGACGCGTGTCCGGTGTATCCGGGCAAGCATTATGAGGACTGGCAGGTGGCGGACCCGGCCGGGCAGCCGCTCGAAGCGGTGCGCCGGATCCGCTACGACGTCCACCACCACGTTACCGACCTGCTCGACACGCTGAACATCGCAGTCGTCGAACCCAGGTGACCCGGGGGACAAGCTTGAATCGGGTAGCAGTGATCACCGACATCCACGGCAACCTGCCGGCGCTCGAGGCGTCGCTGGCGGCGATCGAGAAGATCGGCGTCGATGAGATCTACTGCGGCGGCGACCTGGTCGGCTACGGCCCGCACCCCAACGAAGTGTGCGCGCTGATCAAAGACAGACGGATCCCGACGATCTACGGCAACTACGACTATGCGATCGCCCGCGACTTCGACGACTGCGGCTGCGCCTATGTGACCCAGCACGACCGCGAGCTCGGCCAGCAATCGGTGGTGTGGACACTTGCGCACACCGACCAGGCGTCCAAGGACTTCATGCGGGAGCTGCCGTTCGACATGCATTTTCCGCTCGGCGACCAGGACATCCATCTCGTGCACGGTTCGCCGCGGAAGGTCAACGAGTACCTGTTCGAGGACAAGCCCGCGAGCCTGTATGAGCGGCTCGCGAAGGCTGAGCAAGCCCAAGTGCTGGTCTTCGGGCACACCCACAAGCCATGGATCCACGAGTACGGGGGCATGCTGTTCGTGAACTGCGGCTCGGTCGGTAAACCCAAGGACGGGGACCCGCGCGCCGCGTTCGCGATCCTCGAAGCCGAAGACCACGGCCCGGTGCGAGCGTCGATCGAACGCGTCACGTATGACGCAGAAGCCGTCGCGCGGCAGGTCGCGGCCGCTGGACTGCCGGACGAGTACGCCGAGAAGCTTGTCCTGGCCGCCTAATGCCGGGAGGTATCTCATGAGGTACGTCCTGTTTGCAGCCACATCCTCACGCTCGCGCACAAGCGAACGCGCGACTGCCTTCGCCAGGAGCACTGCACGCTCCTCTAACCAAAGGGACTAATGACAAGCACCCCACCGCTCGCTCGCCGGCTGCTCGCCGAACTGCTCGGATCCGCGTTCCTGGCGGCGCTCGTGGTCGGCTCCGGAATCGCCGCGCAACAGCTGTCCCCCGGCGACACCGGCCTTGAGCTGTTCGAGAACGCCGCCGCGACCGCGGCCGGCCTGTTCGCGATCATCCTCATTTTCGGCCCGGTCTCAGGCGGACACTTCAACCCCGTCGTCTCATTCGTCGACGCGCACTTCGGCGGGATCAGCCGCCGCGACGCGGTCGCCTACCTCCCCGCCCAGATCGTCGGCTGCATCCTCGGCGCGATCGCAGCCAACACCATGTTCTCGCTGACCGCGATCAGCATCTCCACCCACCACCGCGCCAGCCCCGCGCACGCGTTCTCAGAGATCATCGCCACCGCCGGGCTGATCCTCGTGATCTTCGCGCTCGCGCGCACCAAACGATCGAACTTCATCCCCGCCGCCGTCGGCGCCTACATCGGCGCCGCGTACTTCTTCACAAGCTCAGCGAGCTTCGCGAACCCCGCGATCACGATCGGCCGGATGTTCTCAAACACGTTCGCCGGGATCGCGCCCGCGTCGGCCCCCGCGTACATCGTCGCCCAAGTCATCGGCGGGATCGCTGCGATCGTGATCCTCCTCGTCCTGTACCCCGACATCTCGCCAGAGGACGCCGCCGAGGTGGCACTCCCCCACAGCGACGGGCGCGCGACGGGCGACCCCGGACCCGGAGGACCAGCGACCGAGCTGACGCGCGGCTGAGGCACGGACACAACACCGCCGCGGTAATGGTCCCTTGGCCATTTGTCGTCGCAATGTCCGGGGGTGCTGTCCCCGTTGGCATCGCTCGTTCGTCTCGAGGATGATCGACCATCCCTAAAGGAGGCGGAGATGAAGTACGCGATGCTGATCTACCCAAAGCCGGGCAGCCACGAGGGACTCGAAGAGGAGGAAGCCAACGCGTTGACCGCCGAGTATCTGGCGCTCCGTGATGACTCGCGCTGCGTTGGTGGTGCCCACCTGCAGCCGGGCGACACGGCGACCACGGTTCGCCATGGGGGTGGCGAGAATCTGATCACCGACGGGCCGTTCGCCGACACCAAGGAGGTGCTCGGGGGGTACTACGTGCTCGATGCGTCCGACCTGGACGCGGCGCTCGAGTTCGCACAGTGGATTCCGGCGGTGCGGCTCGGCGGCGCGGTCGAGGTCCGCCCGCTCGTCGAGATCCCGATGGAGACGGGTCACTGATCGAGCAGGTCCTGCTCCCGGGCCGGCTCATGAGTTTGGGCCTTCAGGCTGGCCGGTCGGAGCTTGAAGCGCTTCGCGCGATGTTCATGAGGATGTCCGTTGCCTCGTCGATCGACGGCTGCGGCTGGTTCAGCCACCAGGTGGCGAGGGATTCGGCCGCGCCGGCGAAGGCGTGGGCGACGGCTTCGTCGCCGAAGAGGGTGGTGAGCATTGCGATGATGCGGGCGCGCAGGCCCGCGAGCTCGCGCGCGATGTGGGCGTCGGTGGGGGTGGTGCTTTCTCCGTGCAGGACGGTCCAGCCGGCGCGGTGCTCCTCGACGTAGGTGAGAAACGCCCGCAGCCCCGCGCGCAGGCGCGCCTGAGGTGACTGGTTCCGCGTTTCGGGGGCACGCACCCGGTCGACGAGCTCGTTGCCGGTCATCCGCAGATAAGCGGCGTAGAGGTCCTCTTTGGAACCGAAGTACCGATAGAGCATCGGCTTGGTGACTCCGGCCGCCCGGGCGATCTCGTCCATCGAGCTGCGGTGAAAGCCCCGGGTCGAGAACGCCTCGCCCGCGGCGCGGAGCATGAGGCGCTCACGGTCGGCGCGCGCCAGGCGTTTGCCCGAGGTCGGCATGCCAGATGATTTGCCCATCCGTTTCAGAATGTTACCGGAGGGTAACGTTACCGCTAAGTAACCTAGAGCGAGAATGGGAGCGCTGATGAGCCACAGTTTCGTCGATCAAATGCTGGACAAGACCAGAGCCGGGGAGTTGCGCTCGCCGGTCTCGAGCACTCTGGGCATGCACCTGGTGGCCTTCGGGCGGGGACGAGGCGACCTACGAGATGGCCGCGGGCGCGGAGCTCGGCAATCCGCTCGGCGTCATCCAGGGTGGGGTCGTCACGGCGCTCGCCGATGCGGCGATGGCAGCCGCCACGACCTCGGTGCTCGACGACGAGGAGATCCAGAGCAGCGCGATCACCACGGTGGATCTCTTCGCCCGGTTCATCCGTCCGGTGAACGCCGAGAAGATCGACACGTTGCGCGCCGAGGCGCGCGTGGTGCAGGGCAGGCGGCCGGCTCGTCTGGGCCGAGGCCGATGTGCTCGCCGACGGCGACATGGTGGGCAAGTTCGCCTCGACCGGCATCCGTGTCACGTTCGATGCCGCGAGCTATGTCGGCGAGCGCGGAGGCGGAGCGATGAGCGAGTCAGGTACCGACGTCGCGGCTCGCTTCCTGGGCTCAGAGAATGTCGAGCGCGCTCGCGATTACCTCGAGCAGCTCGATCCGGAGCTACATCGCTACATCATGGACTTCGTCTATGGCGAGGTGTATGCCGGGGACGTGCTGGACCCCAAGACGCGGGCGCTGTGCACGGTGGCCATGCTCGGCTGCCTCGGACAGCAGCTGCAACTCGGCGTGTACGTACGCGTCGCACGGCGGCAGGGCGCGAGCGAGGAGGAGATCCGCGAGGTCCTGCGCCAGGTCGCTGTCTATGCCGGCTTTCCGACCGCCTGGAACGCACTAGCCACGATGGGCCGCGCGCTGGAAGATCTCCGGCCCGCCGCAAACGCAGAGGAGTCAGACCGATGAGCCTGACCCTCGACCTCACCGACGAGCAGGTCGCGCTTCGAGACAAGGCGCACGCGTTCGCGCAGGAGGTGATCCGCCCGGTAGCGGCCGAATATGACCGCGCCCAGGAGTTCCCGTGGCCGGTCCTTGAGGAGGCCGCGCGCCAGGGGCTCTATCAATGGGAGCTCTACGCCCAGCTCTCGACGGACCCCACCGGCATCTCACTCCCGATCCTGATGGAGGAGCTGTTCTGGGGCTGCGCGGGCATCGGGTTGAGCATCGTTCTCCCGGCGCTGGCGTTGGCGGCGATCCGTCAGGCCGCCACCGACGAGCAGCTCATCCAGTGGGCGCCGCAGTGCTTCGGCACGCCGGACGAGATCAAGCTGGCCGCCCTGGCTGTCACTGAGCCGAGCGGCGGCAGCGACGTGCGCTCGATCCAGACGCGCGCGCGGCAGGACGGCGCCGACTGGGTCATTGACGGTCACAAGGTGTTCATCGGCAACGGCGGCATCGCCGACGTGCATGTCGTGGTCGCGACCGTCGATCCCGACGCAGGGCACCGCGGCCAGGGCGTGTTCATCGTCCCCAAGGGCACGCCCGGCCTCTCGATGCTGCGCAAGCTCGACAAGCTCGGCTGCCGTGCCTCCCACACCGCAGAGATCATGCTCGAGAACTGCCGTGTCCCGGGCGAGCAGCTGCTCGGCGGCATCGACCGTCTGCAGGAGCGCATCGCCCGCGGCCGCGAGGCCGAGAAGGGACAAAAGCCGATCGTGCCGGCCGACGAGGGCGGCCCAGCGGCGGCCGTTCAGCGGCGCAGCTCCGCCGCCCTGGGGGCATTTGAGCGCACCCGGCCGATGGTCGCCGCCCAGGCGATCGGCATCGCGCGCGCCGCGCTGGAATTCGCCCGCGACTACGCAGTCGGGCGCGAGGCGTTCGGGCAGCCGATCATCGAGAACCAGGGCGTGGCCTTCCCGCTCGCCGACCTCGCCACGGACATCGACGCCGCCCGTCTGCTGACGTGGCGCGCGGCCTGGATGGCCGCCCAACGCCGCCCATTCGAGCACGCCGAAGGGTCGATGTCGAAGCTCAAGGCGTCCGAAGTCGCGGTCCGCTCCTGCGAGCAAGCAATCCAGACGATGGGCGGCTGGGGCTACATCAAGGATTTCCCGGTCGAGAAGTGGTATCGCGATGCCAAGCTCTACACGATCTTCGAAGGCACGAGCGAGATCCAACGTCTGGTCATCGGCAGGGCCCTACGCGCCGAGGCCAGCACCGAGCCACTCGACCAGCGCATGAACCACCCACGCTAAACACCCCCGAGCGCACGTGGTGTCCAGCCCCGACCCCTCGAGAACGCGCCGGTCTGCTCTCGAGCTGTCGAAGCCGGCTACGTTGGGGCGTGGGTCTACGCCGCGGCGGCCACGAGGGCGAGCTGCCGGGCTCTGGTCTTGGCTGCTCGGACGGCGTCGGTGAGGGCGTCAATGTCGTAGACGCCGTAATGGCGGCGGCCGTTGATGAAGAACGTCGGGGTCCCCGAGACGCCGCTCTCGTCGGCACTTGCGACGTCTTGGCTGATGCGTGACGCGTACTCGCGCCGGCGTAGCTCGTCGCGGAAGCGCTCGACGTCCAGTCCAAGCTCGTCGGCGTAGCGAGCGAGATCGCGCGGCCCCAGCGCGTCCTGATTGTCGAGCAACAGGTCGTACATCTCCCAGAACTTGCCCTGGGCCGCGGCGGCCTCGGCCGCCTCGGCGGCCAGCTGCGCGCTGTGGTGGACGTCGTTGAGCGGTAGGTGGCGCCAGACGTAGCGCACGTCATCGCCGTGCGAAGCGAGCAGCTCGCGAATCACGCGTTCGGCCTGGCCACAGTAAGAACACTCGAAGTCGCCGTACTCGACGAGCGTCACCGGCGCACCGTCCGGGCCACGAATGTGATCGCGATCAGGATCGACGTCATCGACCAGGTCGAGGATGTCATCGGCGGTGCCGCCGATCTGGCGTGCTCGCACGGCGCTCGGCAAGCGATTGACGACCCGCGTCATGACCCACGCGACCGCGGGCGCGACCAGCACTGTGGCGAGCGCACCCAGCCTCGCCTCGTCGAGTCGCTCGCCCGTGAACGCGAGACTCGAGACCAGAAGCGAGACGGTGAAACCGATCCCCGCGCACGCGCCCGCCACTACGAGCACCGGCCCGCTGATCAGAGCGCGCGGTCCGTGGAGAACGGGGCGAGACGCGATCCAGGAGCCGCTAAAGACACCGATCGGTTTGCCGACCACGTACCCGATCAGGATCCCCAGCGTGATCGGCGAGGAAACGGCATCGCTCATCAACCTGCTGGTCAGATGGATCCCGGCGTTGGCCAGCGCGAACAGCGGCACGATCACGTAGCTCGTCCAGGGGTGCAGTTCGTACTGGAGCCGCTCGTTGGGCGAGATCGCCGACTGCAGGCTCTGCTGCGCCGAGCGCGCGAGCTCGGGGGTCGGCTGCTCACGGAACGATCGAGTCAGCGCCGTTGCTCGCTCGAGATCCTCGCGCGAGGGCGGGTACGCACTCGTCGCAAGTCCGATCCCCAGTCCGGAGATAACCGGGTCAATCCCGGATTTGACCATCGCGACCCAGATCGCGACTGCCAGCCCGACGGAGATTGCGCGCCGCGCGAACCGCACGTAGCGCAACGCGATGAGTCCCACAAACAGCACGGCCGCGACGCTCAAAGCCACGAGCGAGACATGCTCGGTGTAGACGGTCGCGATCACCACCAGCGCCGCGAGATCGTCGACAACCGCCAGCGTCAACAGGAAGACACGGATCCGCGTCGCAGTCCGGGGAGTCACCAACGCCACCGCACCGAGCGCAAACGCGGTATCGGTCGACATCGCCGCCGCCCAACCGTGCGCGCCGGACCCGCCCGCATTGAAGGCCACATAGATCAGAACCGGCACTGTGATCCCGCCGATCGCCGCGACCACCGGAATCGCCAGCCGCCGCCGCTCGCGCAGCTCGCCGAGATCCAGCTGACGCTTGGCCTCAAGACCGACGACGAGAAAGAACAACGTCATCAGTCCCTCGTTGACCCAGTGGCGAAGGTCCATCGCGATCCCCGCGCTCCCCACACGGACAGCCAACGTCGTCGTCCACACCGATTCATAGGAATGCCACCACGGAGAGTTCGCCCACAGCAACGCCGCGATCGCAGCCCCCAACATCACCATCCCGCCACCCGTTTCAGTGCTCAGAAAGCTCCGGACAGGCGCCGCCAGGTTCCGGGCCCACGCGGTCCGGCCGCCATAAGTGATCGCGTCTGAACCGACGCTCATCGCATCGAGCAGATTACGCCGACCAGTGCCGGGGCTTCCGTTTGGCGCGAGTGCTTGACCGCTCAAGCGGTCCTGTATAGTTGAGTAATCAACGTCACTGGTAGGAAATGCCACCACCGCCCACCAAGACGAACGCCCACGGTCAACCCGGCCAGGTTTCGCCCACCGGTCGCGTTGTCCGCCGAGGCCTGTGCCCAGCGTCGACCGCTGAGCGTGGTGTAGCTCAGCGGTCTCGCCGCCGGCCTGGCTCGAGCGGTCTCGGGCACCGGCTCTTGGGTGCGCTCGTGCTTGCGACCGCGACCGTCACGCTGCTTTTGGCCGTGCCGCCGTTGCGCGGTGTGGCCCACCAGATATCGCGTATGAGCGTCGGCTGGATCGCGGTGGCCCTGATCCTGGAAATTGCCTCGTGCGCCGCTTACGTGGTGATCTTCCGCTTCTTCTTCGCGGCCGTGCCCGCCGGTCTAGCCCGCCCGCTCGCCTGGACCGAGGAGGCCTCGGGCGCACTGCTGCCTACCGGTGGGCTCGGAGCGCTCGCGATCGGCGGCTGGCTGTTGCGCCGCGCGGGAATGTCGACTCGGCGGATCGTCGAGAGCTCCAGCGCCCTGTTTTTCCTGACCAGTGGGATGAACGTAGCCGCCCTCGTCATCGCCGGCGTGATGCTGTCCAGCGACGCCTTCGGCGGCCACAACACCTTGATCCTCGCCGGCGCCCCGATCGCGCTGGCAGTGGGCGCCACCTGCGCGACGCTCGCCCTGCCGGTCGTTTTGCGTCGCGCGCGACCCCGATCGTCGCCCCGATGGCTGGTAGCCGTCTCCGAGGGCATCGACGCCGCCCGCCGCTCACTCGTGGCCCCCAACTGGCGGATGCTCGGCGCCGTGGGCTACCTCGGCTTCGATATCGCCGCCCTCGGCGCGCTGTTCGCCGCCACCGGCCACCCGATGCCGGTCGACGCGCTGATCCTCGGCTACCTGATCGGCTACCTCGCCAACATCCTCCCCGTGCCGGGCGGGTTCGGCGTGCTGGAGGCAGGCCTCGCTGGCACGTTGATCGTCTACGGCGCGCCCGCAACCCAAGCGGCGGCGGCGGTCGTCGTCTATCACGCGATCGCGTTTTGGATCCCGAGCCTCGGCGGCGTGATCGGCTACGCACTCCTCCGCCGCCGAGAGGCACTCGAGCCAGCACAGACGCATGCCGCGACGAAGGAGAACACCTCCACCATCGCACCTCAAGCGCAGGGAACGCTCGCATGAAGCCACGTGCGATAGACACCAAGGCAGCCAATCGCCGAACGCGCAATCAGACAACCGGCAAGAACCGACGCTTGCCGCGCCCCACGCGTCAAAGACCGCCCGGGCGGCGCCAGGGGCCAGTGCAGTGCGGACCCGCGGACGCCCAAAGCGTCTACTCCCGGACGATGCGGCACCTGCGCGCGTTCATTGGAGTCCTGACCGCACTCCTGCTGGCTTCGGTTGCGCACGCCGTCACACACGGCCTCACCCCCGGACTCGTGCTCGGGCTAGCGCTGACGACCCTGCTGCTCATCGCCTCGCTCACACTGTGGCGCGTCGGATCCCGGCGTAAGCCGGACGACACCTCACCCCCAGGCCGCCGGTAAATGGTCGTAGACATAGAGGTGCGAGAACATCGACGAGATCACTGTTTTCGGCGAGGTTGCGCCGGTCTCCCGACCTGAGGCGGGCGGAACCTAGTTTGATAACGGTCGATGTTGCACGGAGCAAGTAGCTATCTGCCGATCGCCGAGCACGGTCTGATCGGTGATCTGCATAGCGTCGCCCTTGTCGGGACTGATGGAACGATCGACTGGTATTGCTGTCCGCGCTTTGACTCTCCGAGCATCTTTGCGTCGATTCTCGATGCACGGCGCGGCGGTCACTATCGCCTGGCTCCGGCCGCGGACGGCTGGACGTCCAAGCAACTGTACTTCCCTGATACGAACGTTCTGATCACTCGCTTCCTGACTCCTGATGGCGTGGGTGAGGTCGAGGACTTCATGCCGGTCGGGCAGACGATCGACGGCGAGCATCGCCAGCGCTTGGTGCGCCGGGTCGTCGCGGTGCGCGGCCAGCTGAGCTTCGAGCTGGAGTGCTCGCCGCGCTTTGATTACGGCCGGGCCGAACACTCAGTCGAACGCCATGAACACGGTGTGCTGTTTCGCTCGGCGGATTGCGCCGTGGCGTTGGGGACCGACACGCCGCTGCGGGTCTGCGATGGGGCGGCGCGGGCTTCGTTCGGCCTCTCGCACGGGGAGAGCGCGACGTTCGTCTTAGAACATGTGGTCGGCGACTATGTGCCTCATGGCCATCCAGCAGCGGAGACACGCGAGCTGGCCGAGGCGACCGTTGCCTACTGGCGGCGGTGGCTGTCGCAGTCGCGTTACACGGGCCGGTGGCGCGAGATGGTGCACCGCTCTGCGCTGACGCTGAAGCTGTTGACCTACCAGCCGACTGGTGCGATCGTCGCGGCGCCCACGACATCGTTGCCTGAGCAGCTCGGTGGCGAGCGCAACTGGGACTACCGCCACACCTGGATCCGCGACGCGGCGTTCTCGCTCTATGCGCTCCTGCGCCTGGGCTTCGGCGAGGAGGCGGAGGCCTTCATGGGTTGGCTGATGAAGCGATTTCGTGATTGCCGCACGGGCGAATCGGGGCCGTTGCAGATCATGTATGGCATCGACGGGCGCGCCGAGCTGCCCGAGGAGGAGCTGACGCACCTCGAGGGCTACCTTGGGTCGGGCCCCGTGAGGATCGGCAACGGCGCCGCCGACCAGCTGCAGCTCGACATCTACGGCGAGCTGATCGACTCCGTCTACCTCTACAACAAGTATGCGACGCCGATCTACAACGATGCCTGGGTCGACCTGTCTCGGATCGTGGAGTGGCTGTCTCAGCACTGGGACCAACCCGACGAGGGCATCTGGGAGACCCGCGGCGGTCGCAAGGACTTCACCTACTCGCGGTTGATGTGCTGGGTGGCGCTGGAGCGCGCGGTGCGGATTGCTCGTCAGCGCGGCTTGCCCGGCGACATCGTCAGCTGGATGGCCTCCCGTGACGAGATCTACCGGCAGATCCTGTCGCGAGGGTGGCACGAGCGCAGGCGGGCGTTCGTCCAGCACTACGACACCGACGTCCTGGACGCCTCGATCCTGCTGATGCCGTTGGTTAAGTTCATCTCCCCGACGGATCCGCGCTGGCTGTCGACACTTGACGAGATCAGCCAAGAGCTCGTGTCCGACAGCCTGGTCGCGCGCTACAACCCCCAGGCGTCACCTGATGGCCTGCGAGGCGAAGAGGGCACGTTCTCGATGTGCACCTTCTGGTATGTGGAAGCGCTCGCCCGTGCCGGGCGTCTAGATGAGGCCAGGCTCGTGTTCGAGAAGATGCTCACGTACGCTAACCACCTCGGCCTCTACGCCGAGGAAATCGGCCCGACGGGCGAGCAGCTTGGCAACTTCCCCCAGGCCTTCACCCACCTCGCACTGATCAGCGCCGCCACAAACCTCGATCGCCAGCTCGGCTGAGCGCTCGACGCCGGCGTCGCGCAAGGCCCGCAGTGAGCGGTGCGGGGCGGCGACCGTCGGACTAGGCTCGCGGTCGGACGCCGGCATGAGTCAAGTGTTCCTCATAGCGGTGCTCTCCGCGCTCGACGCCGGGCTTCTGACCGCCGCCGTCGTGCTGCTGGGGCGGACCCGGCCGGCCCGCCAGCTCGGCGCCTATCTGATCGGCGGGATGGGTCTCTCGATCATCTTCGGGCTGCTGATCGTGCTGGCCCTGCACGGAACGAAACTGCGGCTCGGCCGATCGACCCAGGGAGTCATCGAGGTGGTGGCGGGCGCATTGCTCATCCTGGTCGCAGTCGCCGAGTGGTCGGGCCGCAAGGTGCAGTGGCACCCGCGCCGGACTCGCAGACGCGACGGCGACCGCTCGGAGCGGCCGAGCCTCCACGACCGCGCGCTCGGCCAGGACTCGTTGTGGATCGCGTGGGCCGCTGGCGCTCTGTACAGCGCGCCCGGCGCCTACTACCTGGCCGGCCTCGCGCTGTTGGCCAAGCAGAACGCATCAGCGACCACAAACGTGGTCGTGATCCTAGGGTTCAACCTGATCCAGTTCGCCCTGATCGAGCTCCCGCTGGTTGGCCTGGCACTGCTGCCGGACCGCACCCGCTCACTCACCGAGAAGCTCAACGACTGGATGACCGCCCACCGACGGATCGGGATCGTCATCCTGGCCGGGGCGATCGGCACCTACTTGCTCATCTCCGGAATTTTCGACCTCAGCTGAACACCGGTTTAGGCGGACTTCTGCGGCCGACGGCGACGTAGTTAGGACTCCACGGCGTTGTTTGTCAGACTGCGGTACATGACCGCGCTTGAGCAGCGTTGCCACGAGACGCTCGAGCGAAGCTGGACGGTCGGCGAGCGTGACGGTGTGTCGTTCGCTTACACCCGCCCGAGCCCTGAGCGGTATCGGTGGCAGTGGTACTGGGACTCGTGCTTTGCGGCGATCGCGTGGCGACATTTCGATCCCGCCCGCTCTCGGGGTGAGCTTGAGACGCTGCTTGCCGCGGCACGGCCGGATGGGTTTATCGGTCACACGATCTTCTGGGACCATCGGCTGGATGGGGCGCGCGTGTTGTTCTACAACGTTGTCCATCGCGACGACCCAATGACCTCGACGATCGAGCCGCCGGCGCTCGCGTTCGCGTGGCGGATGGCGGTCGGCGATCCGGCGCTCGAGCCGCGCATCGTCGCCCACCACGCGGCGGTCAGCGAGCAGCGCGATCTCGACGGCGATGGGCTCTTGTGGATCCTGCAGCCCGACGAGTCCGGTTTGGATGCCTCACCGCAGTTCGACCCGATCTGGCGCGAGCGCGCACAGGGTCTGCCGGGCTTCGTCGAGTTGGTGCACCGCAATCGCGAGCGCCAGTTCCGCATCGACGCGGTGCGGGCCGACGGCGACCCGGTCGTGTGCGAGGTGCTGACTAACGTTTTGCACGGGCTCTCGCGGCTGGCGCTCGGGCTTCCCTCGATCACTCCGGCGCTGATCGCCCGCCTATATGACGAGCCGAGCGGCTTGTTCTGGCCGGCGGTGGTGCCGGCGATCACCGAGCGGATCCCGCTCACGTGGACAGCGCTGTCCCCGCTGGCGCTGCCCGATCTCCCTGAGGAGATCGGTAGACGCCTGGTCGATTACCTCCTCGATGGCCGCCGCTTCTGGACGGCGGTCGCACCGCCGTCGGTCTCGCTCGATGAGCCGGCGTTCTCGCTGAAGGAGCACTTCGATGGGTTGCGGCGCTACTGGCGAGGGCCGACATGGGTCAACAGCGCGTGGCTGGTGTGGCGTGGCATGGTCCGACTCGGCTACGAGGAGGAGGCCGCTACGCTCGCCCGCACGATCACCGAAACGGTGTCGCGCGAGGGGCTGCGCGAGTTCTACGATCCGCATGACGGGCGTGGCATGGGCGCCCAAGACTTCGCCTGGTCCGCGCTGGCGCTCGAGCTGCTCGACCCCAGCAACGCGAGCGCTGGCATCCCGACCTGACTTCGTGATGGCCGACAGCGTCCGGCCCTCGGTCCTCGATCCGTCTCGGCACGAGTCCACGCCGGCGCACCAGAACCGGCTCGCCCTGAGCGACGCGAAGCATCATCTGCAGAAAGCCGCCGTGAAGCTGTTGGGTTATCTGGTCGCTGCCTACCTGGTGCTGAGGCTGGTCCCGACGCTCGAGGAGGCGCTCCGCAGCCTCAAGCATGTCGCCTGGGAATGGGTCGTCGGGGCGATCGCGATCGAGGTGCTGTCAGAGACGGGGTTCGTCATCGCCTGGCGTGGGGTCGTTGACCCTGAGCGCACGCTGGAACGCGACGGGCGCGGCCGCCGGATGGACCAACGTGTCGCGTGGGCACAGCTGGGAGGCGGCCTGCTCGTCCCGGGGGGCACGCTTGGGGGAATGGGAGTGGGAGCTTGGTTTCTGCATCGCTTCGGGATGCCGCCAAAGCAGATCGCCGAGCGCCAGTTCAACCTCAGCTTTCTCAACACCGCCGTCAGTGCGCTGGCCTTGATTGTGTTCGGTATTGGGCTCGCCGCCGGGATCTTTGCCGGCGAGGACAATCTCCTGCTGACCCTCTTGCCGGCGGCCGTGGCGGCGATCGGGATCGCGGCCGCGCTGTTCATCGCCGGGCGCGCGAGCAACTACGCCGAGCGACTACAGGCCAAGCACCCAAAGGTCGCCACCTCGATCACCACGCTCGCCGACGCTGTCGCCGACACCCGGACCCTGTTTCACCGCGGCGGCTGGACGAGCGTGCTTGGGGCGGTCACCTACCTCGCGTTCGAGGTGCTCGTCCTCTGGAGCGCCTTCCTAGCCATCCACGCTCACCCTGCTCCGGGTTTCGCGGTCGTTGTGATGGCCTACATAATCGGCGCGCTTGGTGGATCGCTTCCCCTGCCCGCGAGCATCGGGACGATCGGCGGCATCGCAGGGATGCTGATCGTCTATGGCGTTGACCACAACCCCGCGGTCGCCGCTGTCCTGCTGCACCAGGCGATCGGACTGCTCGTGCCGCTGACCGGCGGTGCGATCGCCTACACGGCCCTTCGCCGACAGCTTGGACCACTACGAATTAGGGCAGACGACAGCTCCGGATAGCGCGCGAAGCGTTCGGAATACCCGAACCGGCCCCGCTAGTCCGAGCCTTGCATCCCGCCGCCAGGGTCTTTCGCGGCCGCCTCGGCCTGGTCGCGGGCACGCTGAGCGGCGTGGGCTTCCTCGGATGCGGCGCCCGCCCGGTGGCGCGCCTCCTCGGCCTCCTGCTTGCGGTCCTCGGCCGTGAGCTCTAACTCGTCCGCGCGGCGGCGAGCCTGCTCGGCGTCGTCGTTCCGGCGGGCGAGCAGGCTGGCGCCGACCAGCGGGCCGCTCGACTGGCGCACTGCGAACAGAGCACAGACCGCGGCGCCCTGCTCGGCGGTGAGCTCGTCCCCGACCGTGACGTCGGGGGCCCCGCCCAGCTGTTCGCCGGTGAAGGAAAGGCGAACGTAATCCCGGCTCACTGCCGCGCCAGACAGCGGCGCCAGTTTGACCTGATGGCCGAGCCTGCCGTGTTTGATCGAGATCAGCACCGGCTCGTTGCCTGCAGCGTCGTAGTACACCTCCTCCAGACGGCCGGCCTTCTCGCCAGCGCTGTCCAGAACGTCCTGCCCCCGCCAGCTTTCGATCCTCTCAACGGTCGGCACGGTTCCTCCTACTCGTATCGGACTCCCCACCCCGGATCATGGCCCGAGAATACTGCGCCGGGAGCCCGACAACCTGACCACCAATCAGCGCTTGCGCTCGGCCTCGTCCTCGGCGACCTTGAGCGCCTTGTCCGCCAGCGCGTATCCGTGGTCGCCGATCGCGCGGAGTTCCTCGGCGAGGGCGCGCATCGGGTAGGGGTTGTTGTCGGTGGACATCCTTGCGCGCATCAGCGCGGCTTCGCGGACGAACTGCGAGACGCTTGAGCCTTGGCGTCTGGCGGCTTTTTGGATCAGCTTCATTCCCTCGCGGGTGAAGCTGATCGTGGTGCGTGTCATGGGCATGGCAAAGAGTTCCTCACGTTTCGTTTGCTAGCGTCGATGCTATCAGGGGCGATAGCGGGCATGCTAGTGCGGTGGTGGCGAAGGACTTCGTAAGGAAACCGGTTCTCGTGCTAGCGCTGCCACTAGCATGATCGCTAGCACGTGTGCTATCGGTTGCAAGCCGCGTGTTACCGGGGGCAGTTGGTGGGGGGCAGCCCCCTGCGCGGGCTGCCCCCTGCTGCTAGCTATCGACGATAGGAGGAAGCCAACCCATGAAAACTCACCCTGACTGGATCAGCCCCGACTTCGACCTCGCCGGCGTCGACCCAAACGCGTCTGCCGTGATAGCCGCCGTCCGCCAGGCGCTGAAGGACGCGGGCAACAGCAGAGCCGTCGTCGAGGCCTACATGGCCGAGGCGCGGCAGGGCGACTACGACCACCTGCTGACCGTCTCGCTGCTCTACAGCGGGCAGCTCTGATTCTGAGGCGCTTCTTTATGCCGCCGGTGGGGATCGAACCCACGACCTTCGGATTAAAAGTCCGCTGCTCTACCAACTGAGCTACAGCGGCGGACTCTCATCATGCCGCACCCGCACGCGCGGGCGTCAGCCCGCCGAGAACCCGGCGACCGGGCTACCCGAGGTAGGCGACGGCCTCGATCTCGACCATCATTCGCGGGTCGACCAGGCCGCTGACGCCGAGCATCGTCATCAGCGGCCGGATCTCGCTGAAGAACTCCCCGTGGGCCCGTCCGACCTCCTCGTAGCGGGAGATGTCGGTCACGTAGATGCGGGTCTCGACGACGTCGGTCAGGGTCGCGCCGCCACGCCCAAGCTCGTGCTCGATCTTGCGCAGGATCGCGAGCGTCTGTTCATACGGGGTCTCGCCGTGGACGGCGCCGTGCTGATCGACGGACGTCGTCCCGCCGACGCGCACGTACTGGCCCGTGACCGCCACCCGGCTGAACCCGAACTGCCCCTCGAACGGAGAGGGCGGGTCACCTGTGAGGCGCTCGATCAATGGCGGAAGTGGCGGCGGCTGGTGAACACCATCGCCGCCCCGGCGCGGTCGACGGCCTCGACCGACAGGTGGTCGCGAACCGAGCCGCCCGGCTGAACGATCGCGGTCACGCCGGCCTCGAGCGCGAGCTCGACGCTGTCGGGGAACGGGAAGTAGGCATCGGAGGCCATCACCGCCCCCTCGACCCCGTCGCGAGCCTTCTCGATCGCGATCCGCACCGCGTCGACGCGGCTCATCTGCCCGGCCCCGACTCCGATCGAGGCGAGATCGCGCGAGAGGACGATCGCATTGGAGCGGACGTGCTTGCAGACCTTCCAGGAGAACGCCAGCTCCTGCCATTCGGTCTCGTCCGGGCGGCGCTCGCTGACGACCTGCATCTCGCCGCGCTCCTCCAAGTCCATGTCACGGTCCTGGACGAGCATGCCGCCGAGGACCTGGCGCAGATGCGGCTCGATCAGGTTGGTCGTCCGCCGCTCGCGGTCGTCGAGGATCCGCGTGTTGGGCTTCTCGGACAGCACCTCGACCGCTCCGCCTTCGTACCCGCGCGCGAACAGGACCTCGATGAACTGCTCGGACAGCGCCCGGGCAAGCTCCTCGTCGACTGAGCGGTTCAGGCAGACCACGCCTCCGAACGCCGACATCGGGTCGCAGGCGAACGCGCGCTGGTAGGCCTCGATCGCATTAGAGCCGACGGCCACACCACACGGGTTGTTGTGCTTGATGATCACGCACGCGGGAATCTGGAACTCCCCGAGCAGCAGCCGGCCGGCGTCGAGATCGAGCAGGTTGTTGAACGAGATCGGCTTGCCGCCGAGCTGCGAGACCATCGACAGCACGTGGGTCCGCGCGCCCACCTGCTCGTAGTAGGCGGCGCGCTGATGGGGGTTCTCGCCGTACGGCAGCTCGAGCACCTTCTCGAACGCGCGCACGAGCAACGGCGGGAAGTCCTCTCGCTTCTCCTGGAACCAGCGCGCGATCGCCGTGTCATAGCGGGCCGTGTACGCGAACGCCTCGGCGGCCAGGTTCTCGCGCGTGGCCGGCGACAACCGCCCGCCGAACTCACGCAGCTCGGCCAGCACGGCGTCGTAGCTCTCGGGGCTCACGATCGGCGCCGCGAAAGCGAAGTTCTTGGCGGCCGCGCGGATCATCGTCGGGCCGCCGATGTCGATGTTCTCGATCGCCTCGGCCTCGCTGACGCCGCGCGTCGAGGCGGCCCGCTCGAACGGATACAGGTTCACGCACACGAGATCGACGAGCTCGACCTGGTGCTCCTGTGCGGCCTGGAGGTGCTCGGCGTTGTCGCGGACCGCGAGCAGCCCGGCGTAGAGCTTGGGGTGCAGTGTCTTGACGCGGCCGTCCATGATCTCGGGAAAGCCGGTCAGGTCGGAGATCGGACGGACCGCGACCCCGGCCTCGCTCAGCGCCGTGGCCGTCCCGCCTGTCGAGATGATCTCGACCCCGAGCTCGGCCAGGCCGCGGGCGAACTCGACGATCCCGGTCTTGTCAGAGACCGAGAGAAGCGCCCTGGAGACCTGCACATCCGCGATGCCGGGCTCGATCGTGCTCGCAGGATCGGCGCTTGCTTCCATCTGGCCCGACTCTACCGCGCGATGACCACCCGACGCCGGTTGGCCGGGTCAAAGCTGACGCCGCCGCGCGCGATCAGGAACACGACCTCCAGGAGCAGCTCGTGCTCGATCCCGTGCAGCCGTGCCAGAACTTCTTCGGGATCGGTCACGTCGGGCAGCTCGATCGCCCGCTGGGTGATCACCGGGCCCGTGTCGACGCCGCCGTCGACGAAGAACACGGTGACCCCGAACACCTTGACCCCGTACTCGAGCGCCTGCTCGATCGCCCCCAGCCCGGGGAACGCGGGCAGCAGCGAGGGGTGCACGTTGATCACGCGGTCGGGGAACGCCTCCAGGAACTCGGCGCTGACCAGCTGCATGTAGCCCGCCAGCACGACCAGCTCGGCGCCGCGGTCGCGCAGCCAGTCGGCGATCGCCCGGTCGCGCGCGGCCCGGTCGGTGAACCTGGCCCGCTCGAACGTCTGCGCGTCTATCCCGGCGGCACAAGCGCGACCAAGCGCCTGCGCGCCCGGCTTGTCGGACGCAACGCCGACCAGCTCGACGCCATTGCGACCGTGCGCGTGGTCGATCAGCGCCTGGAGGTTGGTGCCGGCGCCCGACGCGAGTACCGCGACGTTCATGCGGCGCGCAGCTTGGGAAACCGGCCACCGCTGGACCGCAGGGCGCCCGCGGCGATCAGCTGGTCGACCCGTTCGAGCACCTCGTCGGAGCGCAGATGGGCGAACGACCCGTATCCGGGCAGCCCGTCGTAGGCGTTCTGGGCGACGATCTTCGATCGGCCACCACGAAGGATCTCGACCGTCCGCGTGCGGCCCACCGGCGGCCGCGCGGTGCAGACCACCTCGACGATCGCGGAGTCCAGCTCGGCGCCCGCCCCGGCGCCGGCCGCCGACGCGACGGCTGCGTCCGGCACGAGATCGGAGTCGCACACGTCACAGCACCCGGACTGGTGCGGGCGAGATGACGGCGCGCCGAAGTAGTTCAGCAGTGCGTCACGCCGGCATCGCGACCCCTCGACGTACTCCCACACGGCCCGGTACTGCGCCCACCGCACGCGCTCGGCCTCGCGCGCCGACCCGGCGCAGACGGCCGCGGCGCGGCTGTCAAAGCCGCCGGTGATCGCGCCGACCGCGCGGTCGGGCGCTGCCGGCGCGGGCGCCAGCACCCCAGCCCGGGCGAGGTGGCCGATGATCGCGCGCACCGGCTCGTCGTCGCGGCGGTCTGAGACCAGCCCCGCGAGGTCGGACAGCGAGACGTCATAGTGGCCGTCGATACCGGCCCAGTTGAGCCGCTCGCCGACGCGCTGGATCGCCTCGAGCCCGACCCGCGCGCGCTCGATGAAGAACACGTGCAGGCCCTTGTCGCGCTGCTCGGCGAACAGCAGGCAGCGAGCCGGGTGGCCGTCCCGGCCCGCGCGGCCGGCCTCCTGGTAGTAGGCCTCGAGCGAGCCGGGAACCGACGCGTGGCAGACGGTCCGCACGTTGGACTTGTCGATGCCCATCCCGAATGCGTTGGTTGCGACGATCACCCGCGCCTGCCCGGACATGAACCGCTCCTGGGCGGCCGCCCGCGTCCCGCGATCCATGCCGGCGTGGTAGGCGATGACCGGCTCGCCCAGTGCGCGCGCGAGCGCCCCGGCGAGCTTCTCGCTGGCGCCGCGGGTGCCCGCGTAGATGATCGCCGGCAGCGCGTTGGGCTCCGACAGCGCCGCCGCGAGCATCCGCTCCTTGTGGTGCGCGCTGCCGCATCTGATCACGGCAAAGCTCAGATTGGGGCGATCGAAGCCGGTGGTGACACGGACGGGATCGGACAGCCGCAGTCGGCGGACGATGTCGTCGGCGACGCGCGGGGTCGCGGTCGCGGTCAGCGCGATCGTCGCCCGGGCGCCGACGGTCTGGGCAGCGTCGGCGAGCGTGAAGTAGTCGGGCCGGAAGTCATGGCCCCACTGCGAGACGCAGTGCGCTTCGTCGACCACGAACAGCCCCACCCGGACCCCCGCGATCGCCTGCGCGAAGCGTGGCGAGCCGAACCGCTCAGGCGCGACGTACAGCAGCCGGACCGAGCCGCCTCGAGCCCGGTCGAGCGCGTCGGTGTTGGAGCTGAACCCCCGCTGCGCATTGACCACCGCGACACGCCCCGGCGCGACCCGCTCGAGCGCTGAGACCTGGTCCTGCATCAGCGACACCAGCGGCGAGACGACCAGCGTCAGGTCGTCCCGCATCAGCGCCGGCAGCTGATAGCAGACAGATTTGCCCGACCCCGTCGGCATTACCACCAACGCATCCCGATCACTCAGCGCAGCGTCAACAGCGTCGGCCTGGCCGGGCCGAAACTTCTCAAAGCCAAACAGCTGCTGCAGCGCATCACGCGAATCCACGAGAACCAGCGACCATATCGCCGCCCCCGGCCGGAGAAGGAGGAATTCCCTGAGCGCTCGGGGCGGCGGGCGTCGCTAGGCGCGAACCAACGGAAGCTCGTGCTCGAGCGCATCCTTACCGCGGGCCTCTTCGGTCCCCGCCAGCGGGTATTCGCCGCTGAAGCACGCGTCACAGTGCGTCTCGCGCGTCTGCCCGACGGCCTCGTAGACGCCATCGAGCGACAGGTAGTGCAGCGAGTCGACCGCGAGCTGCTCGGCGATCTGCTCGACCGAGCGGCCGTGGGCGATCATCTCTTCACGGGTGGACATGTCGATCCCGTAGTGGCACGGGTGCATGATCGGCGGTGACGAGATCCGCACGTGGACCTCGGCCGCGCCGGCCTCGCGGAGCATCTTCACGATCCCGGGCATCGTGTTGCCGCGCACGATCGAGTCGTCGACGACGATCAGCCGCTGGCCCTCGATCACTTCCTTGAGCGGGTTGAACTTCAGTCGCAGGCCATGGCGGCGCAGCTCCTGACCGGGCTGGATGAAGGTTCGCGCCACGTAGCGGTTCTTGATGAAGCCGTCGTCCTGTGGCAGGCCGGCGGCACGGGCCAGGCCGCGCGCGGCGGCGTTGCCTGAGTCGGGCACCGGGATCACGACGTCGGCCTCCACGGGCGCCTCGCGCCACAGGATCTCGCCCATCTTCGCGCGCGCGACCTGGAGCACGGTGCCGGCCATCTTGGAGTCGGGTCGGGCGAAGTAGATGTACTCGAACACGCAGAACGCGTGCCGCTCGGCCCCGGCCACGAGCTTGGTCTTCAGCCCCCGCTCGGTCAGAGTCACAACTTCACCGGGCTGCACGTCACGCAGGAAGGTGGCCCCGATCAGGTCAAACGCGCACGACTCGCTCGCGACGCAGTACGCGGGACGGCCGCCGGCCGGGTCCTCGATCATGCCCGAGCGCGAGCGGGCGCAGGCCGTGCGGGTCACGGAACGCGACCACCGACTCGTCGGTCAGCACGACGGTCGAGAATGCTCCCCGAAGCCGCGGGAGCACGTCGGCGACGGCATCCTCGATCTTCTCGGCGGGGTGGGTCGCGAGCAGCGCGGCGATGATCTCCGAATCGGAGGTCGAGCGAAACGGCACGTCGCGTCCGCGCAGCTCGGAGTGCAACTCGACCGCGTTGATCAGGTTGCCGTTGTGAGCCAGCGCGAGTGTGCGCCGGTCGTCACGCACGATCGGCTGCGTGTTCTCCCACTCCGACGCGCCGGTGGTCGAGTAGCGAACGTGGCCGATCGCCATATCGCCGACCAGCGACCGAAGCGTGTGGTCGTCGAACACCTGCGGAACGAGCCCCTGGTCGCGGATCGCCATGATGTTGCCGCCGCGCGAGGCGGTCGCGATCCCGGCCGACTCCTGACCACGGTGCTGGAGTGCGAACAGGGCAAAGTACGCGAGCCGAGATACGTCGTGCTCGGGGGCGTAGATGCCGAACACTCCGCACTCGTCGCGCGGGCCGTCGCGATGATCGATTGAGGTAGCCATCCTTGAGCTCCTGAGGGAGTTTCCTAGGCTAGCAACGGGGTCACACGTAGCCGGCGAGTCCGCGCTCCCAGACGTCGTGCAGTTCGGAAACTGCGACGTCCAGATGTCCCTCGAGCGTGAGGTGGTCACCGCCGACGCGGCCGATGATCGCCAGACCGTCCAGCGCCTCCTCGGTGCCGGAGACGACGAACGCCCGGCCCGGGGCCTCGGCGAACGGATCGACCCCCTCGGGCACGCGCACAGTCGCGCCGAGACGGCCCGCGATGCAGCACTCGGCCAGGGCTACCGCGAGGCCGCCCTCGGCTATGTCATGTGCATTGTGGAGCGCACCCGAGTGGACCCCATGACGAACCGCATCATGCGCATCACGGACAGCTTGCATGTCCATCGGCGGAAGCTCCCCGGCGGGTTGCACACCCTGGAGCTTTGACAGCTCCGAGCCGACGGCGGAGGGCTCGAACGGTCCCATGAGCGCGATCAGGTCCCCCGCCTGGGCGAAGCCGAGCCGTCCCGCCCGCGAAGCGTCGTCCAGCCTGCCGACCATGCCGATCACGGGCGTCGGGAAGATCGGCCCGGCGGGCGCCTCGTTGTAGAGCGAGACGTTGCCGCCGACGACCGGGATGTCGAGCACCTCGCACGCCATCGCGATCCCCTCCACCGCTCCGACCAGCTGCCAGGCGACGTGTGGTTTCTCGGGGTTGCCGAAGTTCAGGCAGTTGGTCAGCCCGAGCGGCGTCGCTCCGGTGCAGGCGAGGTTGGCGGCGCACTCGAACACGACCTCGGCGGCACCGAGCCGCGGATCACACGCGACCCGGCGGCCGTTGCCGTCGATCGAGACCGCGATCGCGCCGCCACCCGGGAGGGCCAGCACGGCGGCGTCGGCCTGCTCGGGCCGGCGGACGGTCCGCGACTGCACGACCGGGTCGTACTGTTCGAACACGGGACGCCGGGAGGCGACGTTTGCCGACGCGAGCAACGTGAGCAGCGTCTCTGCAGGCGCCTGCTGGCCGTCCAGGACGGCGGGCGGCGCGTCGTACAGGGGTCGCTCCGGAGCGGCGGGCTCGAGGTCATACAGCGGACAGTCGTCGACCAGGATCGCAACCGGCAGGTCGGCCGCGACCGAGTCCCCCGCGAGCACGCGCAGGCGGCCGCTGTCGTTGACGACGCCGATCGCCGTCGCGAGCGTCTCCCAGTGCTCGCAGACCGCGATCACCTCGTCCAGCCGGGCGGGTTCGACCACGCACAGCATCCGCTCCTGGGACTCGGAGACCATGATCTCGAATGGTTCGAGCCCCGGCTCGCGCAGCGGCACCCTGGCCACGTCGATGTCAAGGCCAAGGCCGCCCTTGCTGGCCATCTCTGAGGCAGATGAGGTCAGCCCCGCGGCGCCGAGGTCCTGCAGCGAGACCAGCAGCTCGCGGTCGAGCAGCTCGAGGCAGCACTCCAGCAGCTTCTTCTCGGCGAACGGGTCACCGATCTGGACCGACGGCCGCTTGGCCGCGTCCTCCTCTGACAGCTCGGCACTGGCGAGCACCGAGGCACCGCCGATCCCGTCGCGGCCGGTCAGCGCGCCGAGCAGCACGAGCACGTTGCCCGGCCCGGCGGCGGCGCTGCGGATCAGTCGCTCGTGCGGGGCCAGGCCGAGGCACATCGCGTTGATCAGGCAGTTCTGGTCGTAGCTGTGCTCGAAGTAGATCTCGCCGCCGACGGTCGGCACGCCGATCGAGTTGCCGTAGTGGCCGATCCCGGCGACGGCGTGCTCGAGCAGGTAGCGCGACCGCTCGGACGTGGCCGGCTCGCCGAACCGCAGCGAGTCGAGCACCGCGATCGGCCGTGCGCCGACCGCGAACACGTCCCGCAGGATCCCGCCGACCCCGGTGGCCGCGCCCTGAAACGGCTCGACCGCGCTGGGATGGTTGTGTGACTCGACCTTGAACGCCACCCCGAGTCCCTCACCGACGTCGACCACGCCGGCGTTCTCGCCCGGGCCCATCAGCACTGCCGGACCCTCGGTCGGCAGCCGCCGCAGCAGCTTGCGCGAGTGCTTGTAGGCGCAGTGCTCTGACCACATCAGTGACAGCATCGCGAGCTCGGTCGGGGTCGGCTCTCGCTGCAGGCCCTCGAGGATCAGCTCGTACTCGGCGTCAGTAAGTCCTAGCTCACGGTGGCGCAGTCCGGCGCTCGAGGGCATCGACACTAGACGGCGACGCTGTCGGCGACGTGCGCGCGGATCGATTCAAACAGCAGCAGGCCGTCGGTCGAGCCGGTCAGCGGGTCGACCGCGTGCTCGGGGTGGGGCATCAGCCCGAACACGTTGCCGGTCTCGTTGCAGACCCCGGCGATGTCGCGCAGCGACCCGTTGGGGTTGTGGCCGGGCGCGTAGCGCAACAGCACCTGGCCGTCTGACTCGAGCCGGCGCAGCTCGGCGTCGGGGGCGTAGAAGCGGCCGGTCGTGTGCTTGACCGGGATCGACAGGCGCCGCCGGACCGCACAGCGGTTGGTGAACGGAGTGTCGATCCGAACGACCTCGAGGTCGACCTGGCGAAAGACGAACTTCAGCGACGTGTTGGGCAGCAGCGCACCCGGCAGCAGTCCCGCCTCGCACAGCACCTGGAAGCCGTTGCAGATCCCGAGCACGAGCCCGCCCGCGCGGGCGAACTCGGTGACCTCCTCCATCACGGGAGCGAACCGCGCGATCGCTCCGGCGCGCAGATAGTCGCCGTACGAGAAGCCGCCGGGGACGATCACCGCGTCGACGCCCTGCAGATCGCGGTCGCCGTGCCAGAGGATCACCGCCTCGCCGACGCGCTCGGCGGCGAGCTGCGCATCGACCTCGTCGCATGAGCCGGGGAAGCGGACCACGCCGAACTTCACGCCGAGTCTTCGCTCCCGTCCGTGCCGGTCTGCACGATCTCGTAGTCCTCGATCAGTGGATTGGTCAGGAGCCGCTCACACATCTCGGGCAGCCGCGACGGATCATCGACGTCGAGTTCGATTAGCCGGCCGACGTGGACGTTGCGCACCCCCGAGAAGCCCAGCGCCGGCAGCGCGCGCTGGACCGCCTGGCCCTGCGGGTCGAGGATCCCCGCCTTGGGCTTGACCAGCACCCGCGCCCGTACGGTCATCAGCCCCCCGTGCGGGCAAGCCACTGCGAGAACGACTGGCCGGTGATCCGCTCGTAGGCCTCGATGTACTTCTCGCGCGTGCGCGCGACGACATCGTCGGGAATCGCGGGCGCCGGAGGGGTTCGGTCCCAGCCGGTCGATGAGGCCCAGTCGCGGACGAACTGCTTGTCGAAGCTCGGTTGGCCGTGACCGGGCTCGTACCCGTCGGCGGGCCAGAAGCGCGACGAGTCGGGTGTGCAGACCTCATCGCCGATCGTCAGCGTGCCGTCGGCGTCGAGCCCGAGCTCGAACTTGGTGTCGGCGAGGATGATTCCGTTCTCGCGGGAGTGGTCGGCGGCGTGCTCGTAGAGCGCTAGCGAGATGTCGCGCACCCGCTCGGCGAGCGCGCGATCGCCGATCAGCCTCACCGCGCCCTCGAAGTCGATCGCCTCGTCGTGGCCGACATCGGCCTTGGTGCTCGGGGTGAACAGCGGCTCGGGCAGCCGGTCTGACTCCCGCAGCCCCTCCGGCAGCTCGATCCCTGACACTGCGCCGGTCGCCTGGTAGTCCTTCCAGCCCGACCCGGTGATGTAGCCGCGCACCACGCACTCGACGCTGAGCATCTCGAGCCTACGCACGACCATCCCGCGGCCACGGGCCTCGTTCGGAACCCCGTCGGTCACCGAGACCATGTGGTTCGGAACGATCTCCGAGGTGCGCTCAAACCAGAACGTCGACAGGCCCGTGAGGACGCTGCCCTTGTCCGGGATCGGCGTCGGATGGACGACGTCATAGGTAGAGATCCGGTCAGACGCGACGAGCAGCAACTCGTCGCCAAGGTCATAGATCTCACGGACCTTGCCCGAGGCCAGCAGCGGCAGATCAGCCAGAGCGGACACGAGTTCGATCCTAGCGGCTGGCTCTGACGATCAGCGGCGGGGCGCCGGCCACGCCCCGCCGTCGATCGGCCTGTGTGCGGCTACGCGATGCCGGCCCAGTTGGCCCAGCAGTCGGCGCCGAGGCTGTTGATCCCGTCGGCGCCGATCAGCAGCGCGTGCGCGCCGCTCGGGGCCTCGAGGTCGATGTTGACGTCGTCGGCCTCCTCGGCCGCCTTACTTGGGGGGCGAGATGGGTGAGCGAGCGGCTCCGCGGTTCCGGCCGTCGCGGACGAGTTGCCGGCCTGCTGCGCGCTCCTCGCGTGATCGGCGTTCTTCGCACTCGAAACCTTGCCGAGTTTCTTGAGGTTGATCTGTGTGCCGGTGGGCGAGTGCTTGCGCAGCCGGCTACCGGACAGGGTCCCATCTCATCAGCTTGTCCCCGTTGACCAGCGTGCTCGCAGCGACCGCGGTTCAGTGGATTCCGGCGAAGTTCGCCCAGCAGTCGAAGCCGACGAGGTTGTTGATCCCGGCGGCGCCGGTGACGACCGCTGACGTCCCGTTTGGAGCCTCGAAGTCGATCACTCCGTTCTGCCACGGCGTGGACGAACTGAGATCCCAGCTCGTCAGGGGTACCCCGCCGGTCGAGACCGGCTGCCCGTCGACGATCGCGCCTGATGCGGTTGATGAGGCGATCAGAGTCAAGTGATTGTCGCCGCAGGACATCGTCAGCGTGAACGGCCCTGACGTAAAGATCGTCGTGCTACTGGGCGCGGATGCGGTCACGATCCTCCCCGCCCCGACCCGGTTGGCGGTCGTCAGGTAGGTGCTGCCGGGCTGCCCGTTGAGCTCGGCGGCGTTGCTCGCGTTGCTGGCGTTCAGCGCACTGGTCGCGGTCGTCGCGGCGGTCGCGTGGGCGGCGTTGGTGGCGCTCGGCACCGTCCCGAGACGTTGGAGGTTGATCTGGCTGCCGGTCAGGGTGTGCTTGCGCACCAGCGCCGCGGTCAGCGACCCCTTGCGGATCTGGGCGGCGGTCAGGGTCTGCTTGCGCAGCCGGTTGCCCGACAGCGTGCCCTTGATGATGATCGAGTCACCGCTGACCAGCTTGGTCGCGGCGACCGCGGTTCCGGAGGCGGCTACCACGAGCGCGATGATCGCGACCACCATCGCGCCCGACGGCCGCCGGAGAATTGCAGACTTCATCTAATCCCCTTCGTCGGTGTGACAATGCCCCCGGCGGCACTCGAGTAGCGCAGCGTAGCGAGGGAGCAGCGGCTGTCAACCGTCGGCGTCCCCCTGACGACAGCGCCGCGCCGCGCCACGCCACGCCACGCGATAGCTAGGCGATCGCGTCGAGCCGGCCGACGATCTCCTCGGCGTGCTCGACGAACGGGCCATAGTCGAACACCGCATCGAGATCGGGGCCGGCAGCAGCCGGGTCCGCGGCGACCAGCTCACGCAACGCCGTCCGCTCGTCGAGCGCCTGCCGAGCCAACCGCTGGACGACGCGGTAGGCGTCATCGCGGGTCTGGCCGGCCTGCACGAGCGCCAGCAGCAGCCGCTGGGAGAACAGCGCGCCATAGGTAAGGTCGAGGTTCTCGCGCATCCGCTCGGAGTTGACGACCATCCCCTCGACGAGCGCGATCACCCGCCGTTGCAGGTGGTCGATCAGGCTGGTCGAGTCGGGCAGGATGACCCGTTCGACGGACGAGTGCGAGATGTCGCGCTCGTGCCACAGCGCCACGTTCTCGAGCGCCGCCTGCGAGTTGCCGCGCAGCACCCGCGCCAGGCCGGTGACCTGCTCGGACTTGATCGGGTTGCGCTTGTGGGGCATCGAGCTCGAGCCCTTCTGGCCGGCGCTGAATGGCTCGCGCAGCTCGCCGACCTCGGTCCGCGCGAGGTGTCGAACCTCGGTCGCGAAGCGCTCGAGCCCCGCTCCCGCCAGCGCGATCGCCTGCAGCAGCTCGGCGTGGCGATCGCGCGCGACGACCTGTGTCGAGACCGGCTCGGCCTCGAGACCGAGCCGCTTCAGGACGCGCCGCTCGAAGTCCGGCGAGGTGGCCGAGTAGGTGCCGACGGCGCCGCTGATCGCGCCGACCGCCGCCTGCGCGAACGCGCGCTCCAAGCGGCTTGCGTTGCGGTCGGCCTCGAACGCGAACCCCGCGAGCTTGATGCCGAACGTGGTTGGCTCGGCGTGGATCCCGTGCGTGCGCCCGACGCATAGGGTCGCGACGTGTTCGCGCGCCCGCGCGGCCAGTGCCTGCACGAGCCGCCGCGAGTCGGGCAGGATCAGCTCGCCGGCACGCTTGAGCTGAAGTGCCAGCCCGGTGTCGAGCACGTCGCTCGACGTCAGCCCGTAGTGGATCCAACGGCCCGCCGGTCCCGCCGATGCCGACAGCACGTCGACGAACGCCGCGGTGTCGTGGTCTGTGACCTTCTCGCGCTCATCGATCTGGGCGACCGTGAAGGTCGATGTGCGGATCGCCTCGAGCTCGTCCTCGGTCGGGCCGTCCATCTCCTCGCAGGCCGCGATCTCGACCTCGCGCATCGCCTCAAAGCGCGCCTGATCTGACCAGATCGAGGCGAGCTCGGGGCGGGTGTAACGGGCGATCACTCGGTTAGCTGGCCTGCGCCGGGACGGGCTGCGGGTCCTCGGCTGCGCTGAGGATCGTCTCAAGCAGGCCGGGGAAGCGTGCCTCGAGGTCCTGGCGCCTGAGCGTGTTCAGCCGCGTGGTTCCCTTGTGACGCTGCTGGATCACTCCCGCCTCACGCAGCACCTTGAAGTGATGCGTGCACGTGGACTTGGTGACCGGCAGCTCGAAGCTCCCGCAGGTCTGGTCGCGCTCAGAGAGGGCGAGCTTGGCGACGATCCTCAAACGTACGGGATCGCTGAGTGCGTGCAGCACGGCCCCGAGCGCGAGCTCCTCGCGCGATGGATGGGCGATTGGTTCGGGTTCGTGGACTGACATCTGCACTCTGCTGCTTATTGTACGACGGTCATCGAACATCTGGTATCGTACGGTACTCATCGTACAACGGACCGCAGCGAAGGGAACCAAATGAGAACAGAAAGTGAAGCGCAGCGCTCGGTTGCGCGGCGCAAGGCTCCTCGCCGGCTGCGCAGCGCGGCCGCTGTGATCGCGCAGTACATCCAGGACCTGTCGCGGCCGGGTGGACCCGGGCCCCTGCGCCCGGCGTAGGCGCTGACGACGCGGCCGCGCCGACAGTCGGGCACCAACCAGTCGGGGAATGCCTGATCGCAGCGCGCTCACCGCCTGGGTGCGGTGGGTCATCTCATTGTCCGAGGCGTGAGCGCCGATGCGGAGGTGGTCGGCTGATCCGTGAATAGAATCCGCGGCGATGCTCGCGCGCCGCCGGCCAGTTGGACGTCGCGGCGAGCAGCGGGTGGCGAGCGCCGTCGCGGCGGCCGTCGTGGCGATCGGGTGCGCAGTGGTCGTAGGCGCGGAGCGCGGCCTGACGTTTAGCGGTGACGACTGGACGTTCATCACCGAACGCCGTGGCTTCAGCGTGGGGGTCTTCCTGCGCCCCCATAACGAACATCTGTCGGCGCTCCCGATCGGCGCCTACAAGCTGCTGCTCGCGATCTTCGGCGCGACCAGCTACGTCCCCTTCCTCGCGCTGTTGCTGTTGGTCCATGCGCTTTGTTGCCTGCTGCTGTACCTGGTGCTGTGCCCATACGTTGGGCCGTGGACGGCCCTCGCGCCGACTGCGGTCCTGGCCGTTCTCGGTCCGGCGTGGCAGGACCTGCTGTGGGCGTTCCAGGTCGGCTATCTCGGGTCGGTGTCCGCAGGGCTTGGGATGGTCCTGTGCTTGGAGCGCCGGGACCGAGCTGGTGACATCGGCGCTGCCGCGTTGCTGTGTGTCTCGCTTCTGTGTTCGAGCATTGGCCTTGCGATGGTCGTGCTCGGCCTTGTGCTGTTGGTGCTGGAGCGACCGCGGGCGCCGAGGCGGCTGTGGACGATCGGGGTCCCGGTGGGGTTGTATCTCGTCTGGTATGCCATCTACGGCGTAAGCACCGCGCGCATTCAGAACATAACTCGGATCCCGAAGTACGCGGCGCAGGCTTTGTCAGCCGCCTTGGGTTCGATCACGGGGCTTGCGCAGACGCACGTCTCGCCGTACGTCGTGTCGACCACACTCGGGCGCTGGCTCGCGCTGATCGCCGTGCTCGCGCTCGCCTACTACCTGATCCGGGGCGGCCGCGTCCCGCCGCTGACCTGGGCCGCGCTGGTTTCCGCGCTCGCGCTGTGGAGCGCTCAGTGCCTGGAGTACTTCACGGCTGCGCGCTCGCCGAACCAGAGCCGCTACCAGTACGCCGCGGCCACGCTGCTGCTGCTCGCGATCGGCGCGGGCGCTAACCGGCTGCGCACGCGCAGTGGCGCGGTCCTCGCACTCCTCACCGCGGCGATCTGTGCGTCGAATGTTGCGCTGCTCTATCAGCGCTCGAACTTCTGGCGCCAGAACAGCGTCTACGTGAAGGCCGAGACCGGCGCGCTCAACATGGTACGCGGACTGACCGCACTCAACTTCACGCCCGAGAACGGTTTCACGGTCCCGTTATTCGGCAACCACAATCTCTACATCTCCGCAGGCCCCTACTTCTCTGCTGTTGCTGCGTTCGGCTCTCCCGGCGACACCACGGCCGGCCTCCTCCGCCGGCCCGAACCGATCCGCGAAGCCGCTGACGAGGTGCTCGCGAGCGCCGAGCAGTTGAGGTTGACGGCCGACCCAGCGTTCAACCCTCGGCGTCCCGGCTGCCGGTCGGCCGTAGACGGCAAAGAGCTCGGCGAGCTCACACTCCGGGCGGGATCAGTCGCCGTGCGCGTTGCACACGGCACAGCCGCGGAACTCCAGCTTCGTCGATTCGCCTCTCGCTACCGCTACAACCGCCTCGGCAACGCCCCCCCGGTATTCCGTTTGCCGCGGTTCGCCGACGGACGGCCCTTGATCCTGCGCCTTCCGGCCGACCACGCGGCGATCCCATGGCGACTGCGCCTCGCCGGAGGCCGGCACGTCGTGGCGTGCGTGGACAGCGCCATCTAGATCCGCAACCCCAGGAGTCGGCGGTGGAGGATCCCGGAATGCCTCAGACCGGCCTCGGTCTCATGGCCGTGTGCGTTCCGTGACCAGACCCAGGACATGGGATGGCGGCTCGCGGTGGCAGCTCTAGACCTAGGCGCCCAGGATCCGCGCCGCGAGCACCGCGGCGTTGCGCGCGTTGTCGACCCCGACACACGCGACCGGCACCCCGGGCGGCATCTGCGCGACCGACAGCAGCGCGTCAAGCCCGCCCGCGATCGAGGTGCGGCTGGTGAGCGGAACTCCGATCACCGGCAGCTCGGTGTGCGCGGCGACCACCCCGGGCAGCGCCGCCGACAGGCCCGCGCCGGCGATGATCACCCGCAGCCCGCGCAGCTTGGCGTTGCGCGCGTAATCGGCCACCACATCCGGCTGGCGATGCGCCGACATCACCCGGGTCTCGGACCGGATGCCGCGCTCGGTGAGCTCCCGCTCGGCGCGTTCCATCGCCTCCATGTCACTCTTTGAGCCCATCACGATCCCGACCACCGGCGCGTCGACCTCGATCTCCTCCATCTCCGGGGCCGTCTCGGCGATCGGGGCCGTCTCGACGATCGGGGCCGGCTCGCTGCTCATCGGACCGCCCGCAGGGCGATGTCGTGGCGAAGCTGGCGGCCGTCGAACTCGATCACCTCGGCTGCAGCATATGCGGACTCGCGGCAGGCGGCGATATCCGTCCCGAGCGCGGTCACGCTCAGGACCCGGCCGCCGGCCGTCACGATCTGACCATCGCCGTTGCGCGCGGTGCCCGCGTGCGTCACGTAGACGCCCTCTGCGACCCGGTCGAGGCCCGCGATCACGTCGCCGCTGGAGGAGGACTCCGGGTAGCCGGCGCTCGCCAGCACGACCGTGACCGCCGGCTCGGCCGACCACTCGACGGTCGCGCCCCGCAGGCCGCCGGTGCGGCACGCGGACCGCAGCAGCGCCAGCAGATCCGAACGCATCCGTGGCAGGATCGCCTGCGTCTCGGGGTCCCCGAAGCGGACGTTGAACTCGAGCACCTTGACTCCATCGACGGTCATCATCAGCCCCGCGTACAGGACGCCGTGGAATTCGAGCCCGCGGCGCCCGAGCTCGTCGAGCACCGGCTGATGGACGGCGCCGCAGATCTCGCGCGCGCGTCCCTCGTCGACCGCCGGCACCGGTGAGTAGGAGCCCATCCCGCCGGTGTTGGGCCCCCGGTCGCCGTCGAAGATCCGCTTGTAATCCTGGGCCGAGGCGAGCGGCAGCGCGATCTCGCCGTCGCAGATCGCCAGCAGCGACAGCTCCTCGCCGTCGAGGAACTCCTCGACCACCACGCGCTCGGTCCCGAACCGGTGGGCGACCAGCAGGTCCTCGAGCGCCGCCCGCGCCTCCGCCTCGTCGGTGGCGATGATCACGCCCTTGCCGGCCGCCAGACCGTCGGCCTTGATCACGGTCGGGTAGCCGGTGATCGCCGACATTCCGGCGTCGGCGTCGGTGACGACCGTATGGGCGGCAGTCGCCACGCCCGCGGCCTCCATCACCTCCTTGCAGAACGCCTTCGAGCCCTCGAGCGCGGCGGCCGCTGCCGACGGGCCAAAGCACTCGATCCCGGCGCCGGCCAGCCCGTCGGCGACCCCTGCCACCAGCGGCGCCTCGGGTCCGACGATGACCAGGTCGGCGCTCACTCGGCGCGCGAGCGCGACCACCGCCTCGGGATCGGTGGCTTCCAGCTCCGCGTCGGGCACCTCGACCTCGTCCGCGATCCCGGCATTGCCGGGGGCGCACAGCACCGTCGGCCGCTGCGGCGAGCGCCCGAGCGTCTGCACGAGCGCATGCTCGCGCGCGCCCCCGCCGAGCACCAGGACCTGGGGCGGCACCTCAGATCGCGCCGATGAAATCGTCGATCGGGATCGCGACCAGCGTCTCGTAGCGGCCGGTCCCGCGCGAGCCGAGCTCGAGTGACACTCGCGAGATCGTCAGCTCGTCCGGTGCCTCGATCACGTTGACGAAGTCGAACTGTCCCAACGTCGCCCACTGTGCCTTGACGCTCGCGCCGAGCTGCTCGACCTCGCGGTTGACCTCGCGGATCCGGGCCGGGTTGTTCTTGATCGTCTGGACGCCCTCGGGCGTCAGCGTGGTGAGCATGATGTAGGTCGGCACCTGGCTCTCCTTCCCGTTTGGGGGTGTAAGCCGACTTGTACCGGATATCGCCCGCCCGGCGCGCGGCCGGACGGGACGATTGCGGGCTACACCGCCGCGGGAGCTGAGGTGCTGACGCGCTCGAACGCCAGCTCGCCGTCGGCGGCGCGAACCTTGACCGTGTCACCGGCCACGAACTTGCCCTCGAGGATCGCCAGCGCGAGCCCGTCGACGAGCCGCTTCTGGATCACGCGCTTGAGCGGCCGCGCGCCGTATGTCGGGTCATAGCCGAGGTTGCCGATCAGCGTCCGGGCGTCGTCGGTCAGCTCGAGCTCGATCTCGCGCTCGCGCACCCGGCGGACGACCGCGGCCACCTGGAGGTCGACGATCTCGCCGATCTGCCGGCGGCTCAGCGGCTCGAACTCAACGATGTCATCCAGCCGGTTGATGAACTCGGGCTTGAAGGTGGCCTCGACCGCCTCCCGCCGAGAGCCGCCCGCCCCCCCGATGTTGGAGGTCATGATCAGGACCGCGTTCTTGAACGAGACGGTGCGGCCCTGGCCGTCGGTCAAGCGACCGTCGTCCATCACCTGCAGAAGCGTGTTGAACACGTCCGGGTGCGCCTTCTCGATCTCGTCGAGCAGCACCACCGAGTAGGGGCGGCGGCGGACCGCCTCGGTCAGCTGACCGCCCTCCTCGTAGCCGACGTAGCCCGGGGGCGCACCCACGAGCCGCGAGACCGCATGCTTCTCCATGTACTCGGACATGTCGATCCGCACCATCGCGTCTTGGGTGTCGAACATGAACTCGGCCAGCGCCCGCGCGAGCTCGGTCTTGCCGACGCCTGTCGGGCCGAGGAACAGGAACGTGCCGATCGGGCGGTCGGGGTCCTGGAGGCCGGCGCGCGAGCGCCGCAGGGCACTGGCGACGGCGCTGACCGCCTCGTCCTGCCCGATCACCCGCTGGTGCAGCCGCTCCTCCATGTGGACGAGCTTCTCAATTTCTCCTTCGATCAAGCGCGCAACGGGAACGCCGGTCCACTTGGAGACGATCTCGGCTACGTCCTCGGCGTCGACGACGTCCTTGAGGAACCGCGGCGCCGAGCCCGGCGCAGCGACGGCGTCCTGCTCGGCCGACTCGGCCGCCGCCAGCTGCTTTTCGAGCTCGGGGATCGTCCCGTACTGAAGCTCGGCCGCGCGGCCGAGGTCCGCCTCGCGCTGGGCGCGCTCGAGCTCGGTCCGCGCCTGCTCGAGGCGCTCCTGCAGATCGGCGACCGCACCAAGCGTCTCCTTCTCACGCTGCCACTCGGCGTGCATCCCGGCCGACTTCTCCCGCTCCTCGGCGAGCGCCCGCTCGAGCTGGTCACGGCGCGCAGCGGTGCCGGGATCGTCATCGTCGCCGAGCGACTGAAGTTCGATCTCGAGCTGCATGATGTGGCGGTCGACCTCGTCGATCTCAGTCGGTTTTGAGTCGATCTCCATCCGGATCCGCGATGCGGCCTCGTCGACGAGGTCGATCGCCTTGTCGGGCAGGAACCGGTCCGCGATGTAGCGATGGCTGAGGCTCGCGGCCGCGACCAGCGCCGAGTCCTGGATCCGCACCTTATGGTGAACCTGGTAGCGCTCCTTGAGCCCGCGAAGGATCGCGATCGTGTCCTCGACGCTCGGCTCGCCTACGTAGACGGGCTGGAAGCGGCGCTCAAGCGCGGGGTCCTTTTCGATGTGCTTGCGGTACTCGTCGAGCGTCGTCGCGCCGACCGCGCGCAGCTCGCCGCGCGCCAGCATCGGCTTGAGCATGTTGCCGGCGTCCATCGCGCCCTCGGCCGCGCCGGCCCCGACGATCGTGTGCAGCTCGTCGATGAACACGATGATCTGGCCCTGGGCGTCAGTGATCTCCTTCAGCACGGCCTTGAGCCGATCCTCGAATTCACCGCGGTACTTGGAGCCGGCCACCATCGCGCTCAGGTCAAGCGCGATCACGCGGCGGTCCTTGAGTCCCTCGGGCACGTCGCCGGCGACGATCCGCTGAGCGAGACCTTCGGCGATCGCGGTCTTGCCGACGCCGGGCTCGCCGATCAGCACCGGGTTGTTCTTGGTGCGGCGCGAGAGAACCTGGATCACGCGGCGAATCTCGTCATCGCGGCCGATCACCGGGTCGAGCTTGCCCTGCGCGGCGGCATCGGTCAGATCGCGGCCGTACCGCTCGAGCGCCTGAAACTTGTCCTCGGGGCTCTGGTCTGTGACCCGATGCGAGCCTCTGACCTCGTTGAGCGCCTTGATGAGCTCGTCGTGCGTGGCGCCGCTGGAGCGCAGCGCGTCGCCGGCGGTGCCGGGGTGCTCGGAGAGCGCCAGCAGCAGATGCTCGGTCGACACATACTCGTCGCCGAGCTCGCGCATTTCGGACTCCGCCGAGCGCAGAATCTGGACGAGCTCGCTCGATCCGCCGGCCGGCTCGGCTGAGGCACCACCGGTCGACAGCGTCGGCAGCCCCTCGAGCGCACGGTTGACGGGCTGGCGCACGGCAGCCGGCTCGACGCCGAGCTTGCGCAGGACCGGCACCACGATCCCACCGTCCTGCTCGAGCAGCACGGCGAGCAGATGCTCGGGCGTCGTCTGCGGATTGCGGCGCTCGTCAGCCAGCTGCTGCGCTGCCTGGAGCGCCTCCTGCGACTTGATCGTAAAACGGTCTGGTTGCATATACGTCCGGTTTCTCGGGAAGGGTGGGCAAATCTAAGTCGATATGACTTAGATTATCGCATGAATCGGCCGCGCTGGCAAGGGATTTCGCGCGGCGCGTTGGGGGCGTCTCCGGGTGGCTTGGAACGGTTCAGTCCACTACGGACTAAAGGGTTCCGAAGGTCCGAACGGGGAGCAGCCGGTCAGGCGGGCTCAGCCGCGGATGCGCAACGTCTGCGAGCCGCTGCTCGCCTCGACGTTGCCGCCCGAATCGACCACGTGGCCGACGACAGTGGCCGAGATCTTGCGGTGACGGCGGAGCGCGTGCGTGAGCGCTCCGAGGTCACGCTTGGTGAACGCCAACGGGACTGTCGCACGGCCCTTGCCGCGGAACACCTCCTCATTGGAGCTGACCCCAAATCGCGAGCCGCCGATCTCGATCGTCGCATCCGCGACCGCGACGCACCGCCGCGAGCAGCTCAGCGTCGCCAGCATCCGACGGCGCGCGACCGGCCGTTGATGGGGCAACGACAGCCGGACGTCGGCGACCGCCGGCTGCATCGAGACGGCCAGTGATGCAAGCTTGCCGAGGTCGACGCTGCCGAGCCCGGACGCGGAGTCATATCCCGGGCCGGCCGTACAGCACCCGAGCGGGCGATGGTTGCCGCCCGGGAGGAACGGCCCGAGGTCGTTGTCGTTGGTCGTCACATCGGAGATCACGCCGGTGGAGCCGAACTTCGTGTCGACGGTGTACAGCAGCGAGTTCGCCAACCCGACGCTCTGCTTGTGGTGCTCGCGCAGCGTCTGATCGAGTAGCGCCAAGCCGCCGGCGAGCAGTGGCGATGCCGCGCTCGTGCCGCCGACCGTGATCCACGGGCTGGAGTTCCCGGCCAGGCACTCCTTCGCCGTGCAGTAGATGTCGTATCCCGGCGCGACGTCGGCGAGCATCGAGACGTCAGGGACCGCGCGGCGGTTGCGGGACACGAACCCGTTCTGGTACGACGGCCGCGTGAACAGAGCGCTGATGCCACCGCCCCCGGCCGTGACCGCCAACGGGGCGTCGTTCCAGACGGTCTGGGACTGAATCTGGTTGGCCGCGTTGAGCTGGAAGTTTGTTCCACCGACGCCGGTCACGAACGGCGACGAGGCCGGGTAGCTGACCGCCAGTCGATCGATCGGCCCGGTGTTGGCGATACAGGCGGTCGACCCCGCGTCACCGCTCGACGCCAGGACCGAGATGCCGCTCGCGGCCGCCAGCGCAAGCGCGCCCTCGGCGGCCCGGGCGCCGCTTTTTCCGATCGAGAGGGCCAGCGCCGGCTCGCAGGTGCCGAGCGAGGCCGAGATCACCTCCGGGACGTGGCCATGGTTCTGAAGCGGCGCGGTCAGCGACTGGAGCACGTCAGAGGCGCGCGGCGCTGACTCGTAGACGTCGATTTCCTTCAGCCCGGGCGCGGCGGCGTCGAGCACCTCGAGGTCGAGCGTCGTCTCGCCGCCGGGCGCCAGTGCGTGAGTGATCCCGACGCCGTAGCCGTTGATCGCCGGCACCGGGTTGTGGAAGCAGGCGGCGAACGTCTTGAGGTCGGAGTAGGTGAAGCCGTCGATCTCGATCAGCGCGACGCGCTCGCCGCGGCCGGTGATCCCGGCGGACTGAAGCGACGCGTAGTCATATGCGGTCAGGTACTGGTTCGGGGTGAAGCCATGGTCGCCGATCGCATCCGCACAGCCCGATGCAGTGCCGGTCCGCTCGGTGTAGCCCGAGACCGAGTTGTCCTTTGAGAAGGCCGTCGCCGGGGTGTGCGGGAAGCGGCTTGCGTCGACGGCGCCCGGCTGCGCACCCGTGGCGCTGTGTGAATCGACGATCGCCTGCGGGGGAGTGAACACCGGACGCGTGTCGAGCCCCACCACTCCGGTCACCGCGCCGCCGAGCGCGGCCGGGATGTGCGTCGCGCCGGCAGGAGCGATGAAGCGGCCGGCGCGCGCGGCCTGGTAGCGCCCGAGCGAGGTCCCGAACAGATGCTGGGCCTGCGACACGTCCATCGTCGCGTCCGCGAACAGGCCGGTGACGTCGATCTTGACGTGGCTGGCCCCGGCGTCGCGCAGGTAACGGACCACGCGAGAGCGGTTAGCGGCCGAGGCGCCGAACCGGCGCGTCAGGGTCGCAATCGGCTCGTAATCGCCGTACTGAGGCGAGCCGACCGTCGTGACCGCGGTCGCTAGGCGCTCGAGTCCGGCGACGTTGGCCTTCAGCGGCAGCACGAGCGCGAGCTTGTGCGAGCCGGGCGCCGATCCGAGTCGCGCCACGCGTGCCGACGGGCCGGCGGCGAGCGCCGACGGCGCCACCGCGGCCGAGACCGAGAGCGCACCGAACAGGACCAGCACGCCGAAGTTGCGCGCCCTCACCGCCAACCACCGCTTACCTGAAATCACTGAACCCCTGCGTGCTCGACGTCGTCAGTAGCCCTCCACCCGAAGGGCATCGTTGCATACGAAGATTCGGCAGTCGCCGATCGAGGCTTTAGCCGCGAGGGCCGGGCGCCGTTCTCAGACGGACTCGTCGTCGCCGGCACGCGCGCGTCGAACACCAAGCGTGACGCGTTTGAGATCGGCGTGGCGCACCAGCTCGCCGCCCCGCACGTACGGCACGATCTCGGCCCGCAGCTCGCGCCGCAGCGCCTCCAGCCGCTCGACCTCGGCGCTCAGCTCACCGGCCCGCTTCTCGAGCGCCCCGACCTTGCGCGACATCGACAGGAGCTGCTCCTCGAGCTCGAACACCCGCTCGACGCCGGCCAGGTTCATCCCAAGCTCGGCGGTCATCTCCTGGATGCGCCGCAGACGGTCGACGTCCTCCCGCGAGTAGAGCCGGGTCCCTTTCGGCGAGCGCTTGGGCTCGATCAGCCCGCGCGACTCGTACATCCGCAGCGTCTGCGGGTGCATCTCGGCCAACTCGGCGGCGACCGAGATCATGAACACGCCGCGGTCGGAGGAGACCTCGACCCGGGTCGTGCTGCGCACGCGCCGGGTGGCCATCAGGATCCGCCTCCGGCGGCGGCGGAGAACAGCCGGTCCCGGGGATTGCCGTTCATGACCGCAGATAGCTTGTCGACAGCATCGGACTGCTCGGGCGACAGTGACGACGGGACCTCGATCACGAACCGGTAGTGGATGTCACCGCGGCCCTTGCCGTTGAGGCGCTGCGGCCCTTCGCCGCGCAGCCGCTGGACGGTGCCGTGGCGGGTGCCCGCCGGGACGCGCAGCCGCTTGGAGCCGTTCAGCGTCGGCACCTCGATCACCGCGCCCTGGAGCGCTTCGGGGATCGTCAGCGGGACCTCGACCTCGAGGTTGTCGCCGTTGCGCTTGAAGATCGGAGAGTCCGACACGCGCGTAATCACGTACAGATCGCCAGGGTCGGCCCCGCGCAGCCCCGGCTCGCCCTTGCCGGCGAGTCGGATCCGGCTGCCGTCGCGGACGCCCGCCGGGACGTTGACGCGCATCCGGCGGACCGAGCGCTGGGCGCCGCTGCCGCCGCAGGTCGGGCAGGGGTCCTCGATCACCGTCCCCGAGCCGTGGCAGTTGGAGCACGGCTGTGACATCGAGAAGATGCCCTGGCTCTGGGATTCGAGCCCGCGGCCGTTGCAGACCGGACAGACCTTCGGCACGGTGCCGGGCTTGGCGCCCGAGCCGGCGCACGTGGGGCACGGCTGCGAGGTCGGCACCGCGAGCGGGACCTGGGCGCCGTTGACCGCCTGGTCGAAGGTCAGCGAGACCTCGGTCTCGAGATCGCGGCCACGCGCCTGGCGCGGTGGCGCGCCACGGACGCCGCCCTGGCCGCGACCACCGGCGGCGTTGCCGCCGCCGCGGCCGAACAGGTCAGAGATGATGTCACCGAAGTTGCCGCTGAACGAGCTCGGGTCAAAGCCGCCCGCGAACCCGACCTAGCGGTCCGGTGCCGCGGTCATAGGCCTTGCGCTTGTCGGAGTCGGACAGCACGTCGTGCGCCTGCGAGATCTCCTTGAAGCGCTCCTCGGCCTTCTTGTCGCCGGCGTTGCGGTCCGGGTGGTACTGGCGCGCGAGCTTGCGATACGCCTTCTTGATCTCCTCCTCGGAGGCGTTCTTTCCGACCCCGAGGACCTTGTAATAGTCGGGCCTATCAGCCATCGGCGGTCACCCCCTCTACCCCGCGACTACGACGCGGGCGGGGCGCAGGATGCTGTCGCCGAGCCGGTAACCGAGCTGGTAGACCTCGACCACCGTCCCGGGCGCGGCACCCTCGAACGGCTGCTGTGCGACGGCCTCGTGAAACTGCGGGTCGAACTGCTCGCCCTCAGGCGAGAAGGGCTCGATGCCGGCCCGCTTGAGCGCTGACAGGACGTCGTTGTGGACGTGCTTGATCCCGGACACGAACGACGCGTCGCCGTTGGAGCCTTCTGCGTCGGCGTGAGCGAGCGCCCGATCGAGGTTGTCGATCGCCGGCAGCAGCTCGAGCGCAAGCTTGACAGCGCCGCGCTCCTGCGCGGCGGCCGCCTCGCGCACCGAACGCTTGCGGTAGTTCTCGAACTCAGCCCGCGTGCGCTGTGCGAGGTCCAGGTACTGATCGGCCTTCCCGGCCTTCTCGACCAGCACCGACAGATCGACCTCGTCCAGCGCGACGCCCTCGGACTCCGGGTCGTCTACCTCCACGGCAGCGGGCTGGGCGTCAGTGACCTCCGGGGAGACGTCTTGCGCGGTGGCCGGTCGACGGGGCGAGCCCGCCACCGAGGACGAGTCCCCGGAGCCAGCTCCTGGCTCCGGGGTGTTGAACTTGTCCCAGTTCATTACTTGCCCTCATCCACAACTTCGGCGTCGACGACGTCCTCATCGGCGGCGGCGCCATTGGCGCCGGCGCCGTCAGTGCCTGCGCCGTCCTCCGACGACGCGCCCGTGTCCTGCTGGGCCCGCTGGTACATCGCCTCGGACACCTTGTAGAACGCCTGGTTCAGCGCGTCGGTCTTGGCGGTGATCTCATCGGCGTTCTCGGACGTCAGCACCTCGCGCACGTCCTTGATCGCGGACTCGATCTCCTCCTTGGAGGATGCGTCGACCGTGTCGGCGAGCTCTGAGAGCTGGCGCTCGGCCTGGTAGGCCGCGTTCTCGGCGTTGTTGCGCGCCTCGGCGAGCTCGCGTTGGCGCTTGTCGTCCTCGGCGTGCGACTCGGCGTCGGACACCATCCGCTTGATCTCGTCGTCGGATAGCCCGGAGCCGGACCGGATCTCGATCTTCTGCTCCTTCTGGGTGCCCAGGTCCTTGGCGGACACGTTGAGGATGCCGTTGGCGTCGATGTCGAATGCCACCTCGATCTGCGGGATGCCCCGCGGCGCCGGCGGGATGCCGGTCAGCTGGAACTTGCCCAGTGACTTGTTGTAGGTGGCCATCTCGCGCTCACCCTGCAGGACGTGGATCTCGACGCTCGGCTGGCTGTCCTCGGCGGTCGAGAACACCTCCGACTTGCGCGTCGGGATCGTCGTGTTGCGCTCGATCAGCTTCGTCATCACGCCGCCCTTGGTCTCGATTCCGAGCGTCAGCGGGGTGACGTCGAGCAGCAGCACGTCCTTGACGTCGCCGGCAAGCACGCCGGCCTGGATCGCGGCGCCGACGGCGACGACCTCATCGGGGTTGACGCCCCGGTGCGGCTCCTTGCCGGTCAACTCCTTGACCTTCTCCTGGACGGAGGGCATGCGGGTCATACCGCCGACCAGGACCACGTGGTCGATCGTCGAGGCGCCCTTCTCCTTGGCGTCATCGAGCGCCTGGCGGACCGGGGCGACCGTGCGGTCGAGCAGATCGGCGGTCAGCTCGTTGAGCTTTGCCCGCGTCAGCCGGGTGTCGAGGTGCTTGGGGCCGCTTGCGTCGGCCGTGATGAACGGCAGATTGATCTGCGTCTCCTGGGTGGTGGAGAGCTCGATCTTGGCCTTCTCGGCCGCCTCGTAGAGACGCTGCAACGCCATCGGATCGGCACTGAGGTCGATGCCCTGCGCCTTCTTGAACTCAGCGACCAGCCAGTCGACCAGCGACTTGTCGAAGTTGTCGCCGCCGAGGTGGTTGTCACCCGCGGTCGCCTTGACCTCGAACACGCCGTCGCCGATCTCGAGCACCGAGACGTCGAACGTGCCGCCGCCGAGATCGAAGATCAGGATCGTCTGGTCGGTCTCCTTGTCGAGCCCGTAGGCCAGCGAGGCCGCGGTCGGCTCGTTGATGATCCGCTTGACGTCGAGTCCGGCGACCTTGCCGGCGTCCTTGGTCGCCTGGCGCTGGTCGTCGTTGAAGTACGCAGGAACGGTGATCACCGCGCTGTCGACCGTCTCGCCCAGGTACGCCTCGGCGTCGGTCTTGAGCTTCTGCAGGATCATCGCGCTGAGCTCCGGCGGGGAGTACTGCTTGCCGCCCGCCTCGACGCGCGCGTCGCCGCCCGGTCCCGACACGACCTTGTAGGGCACGATCGACTCCTCCTCGCGCACCTCGGCCTCCTTGCGGCCCATGAAGCGCTTGATCGAGAAGACCGTGTTCTGCGGGTTGGTCACCGCCTGGCGCTTGGCTACGGTGCCGACGAGCCGCTCACCGCCGCTCGTGAATGCCACAACCGACGGAGTCGTGCGCCCACCTTCGGCGTTTTCGATCACCGTCGGCTCGCCACCTTCGAGCACGGCCATACACGAGTTGGTCGTCCCGAGGTCGATTCCGATCGTCTTTCCCATGTGTTGTCTACTCCTGTTTGAGTCGCAAAATCTTAGTGAGATCGTAGCAGATTTGGGGTCGCCTGTTGCGCCGCATCTGGTGGGCGCCGGTTCTACGGTTCGAGACCTCGAGGGGCACTGTCGGAGCGGGATTACTGGGCTCGGCGCAGGTTTTGAGCACCAGGCCGGCAGCCGGAGCCAGCCACCGAGTCGCTCGGCGAGCCCACCCACCGCGGACCCGGCGGCCCCACCCGCCGGCGGACCCGGCGACCCCGACCCATTAACTGGATCGGCGCGGGCCGCCTATCGGACGGCCCGCGCCGTACCCCCTCCGCTCGTGTGCTCGCAGTTCCGCACGCGAACCGCGAACACCGGCTGGGAGCGGAGCCCCCGGGGATCTCGGTACGACCCCTGGACCGGGCGGGGTCTGCCTGAGGTCCCCGAAAGGTCTTTCAAGGTCGTAAGCTTGTCACAACTGGTAGGTACTTAACCTAACTAGACGAGGAAATGCTATGTCAAGCCCCCCGACGTGCGACGATGCTGCGTCTTGGTCGCTGAACATGAGACGATTTCGGGTGGCGCATGACCTGTAGGACCGCGCGTCCCAAGCCGCGCCCGACCCGGAGGCGAGGAACACGATGAGCGCAAAGAGCAGCAATAAGCGATTCGGAGAGGCACTGCGCCAGCTCATGGAGGAGCGCGAGCTCAGCTACCGCAGTCTGGCGGCGGGAACTCGGGCGCTGGACGGCAAGGGCGTCACGCACGCGCACATCAACATGCTCGCCAACGGCCATGACAAGCCATCGATGCGAGCGATGGCGTTGATCGCCGGCGCCTGCGACGTCGAGCCGACCTACTTCGCCGAATACCGGCTGGCGGTCGCGATGCGCGAACTCGACCCGTCCGAGGTCGGACTCGAGCAGGCGCTCGCCAATCTCAACTCGAGTCTCGCCGCGCAGCGAAGAAGCGCCGCCAGAGCGCGGAAAGACCAAGCGCAGCAAGTGCGATTGCATCCCAGCGGGTAGCGAGCGGATCGATCGGGCTGACCGCGACCGCGAGCAGCACCGCCCACAACAGCCACGCCAGCCGGAAGCCCGGCCGGGTCACGTCCGGGTAGCGCCAGATCGCCTGCGCCAGACGGCCGCAGATGACCCCGAGCTGGTTCTTCTCGCCGAGCAGCTTCGCCGCGCCCGAGAGAGCAAGCAGCGCGATCACGAACGCAAGATGACCAAACGGCCGAGCTAGTACCCGCACCAAATACATATCAGTCCCATATCGCCCAGTAGCAGCAGTCCCACATCGCCCAGTAGCAGCTCACAAAGCGTACCCGGACTGTGGCGCTCCCGCCATGCCAACAATGACGCTGACCGCTACCCAAATGTTCCCGCGCTGGGGCACATCCGCGCGAGTGCACAAGCCGAGCATTCGGGTCTGCGCGCGTGGCACGTTCGCCGACCGTGGCGCAGCAGGTTGAGATGCAGCTCGAGCTCCTCTCCAGGCGGCGTGATCGCCAGCATCTCGTCGTGCATCTCCTCGAACGGCGCGCCGGCGCGGAACAGGCCGAGCCGCGTCCCTACGCGCGACACGTGGGTATCGACCGGGACGTCGCGCATCCCGAGCGCGAACAGCAGCACGCAGGCGGCGGTCTTGCGTCCGACCCCCGGCAGCGAGCACAGATAAGCCTGCGCCTCGGGCACGGTGCGGTCGGCCAGCCAGTCGAGCGACAGCGCACCTCCGGGTGCGGTATCGGTGATCGCCCTGAGGATTGACTTGATCCGCGCCGACTTGACCTTTGAGATCCCGCCCGGCCGGATCGCCTCCTCGATCTCGTCGACCGGCGCGTCGCGCATGTCGGTCCACTCGTACCACCGCTCCCGCAGCGCCAGGTAGGCCACGTCGCGGTTGCGGTCGTTGGTCGACTGCGACAGCACCGTCAGGATCAGCTCGGCAATCGGGTGGCCGTGTGGCCTCGCGGACGGCCTGCCGTACACGAGCCGCAGCCGGTCCCGAATCGCACGGACCCGGCTGGGGCGCGGCCTGCGCCAGTCGTCGGTGGCGGCTCGGCTAGGCAACGGCCCCCACGCTAGTCGACCGCCCCACTAATCGACAGCCCCCCAGCGCTCGCACGCCCGACCCGCCGCCGCGACCGCCTCGGGCAGCGCCGCCATCACCGCGGTCGGCGCGAGCTGACCGCGCGCCAGCGCCGCCAGCAGCGTTCCCGTCAGCACGTCGCCGGCGCCGGCCGTGTTGAGGACCCGGCACGGCGCCGAGGGCACGTCGAGCTCGAGCGCACCACGGAGGATCGCCCCGTCGGCGCCGAGCGTCAACACGACGAGCTCGGCGCCTTCGGCGGCGATCGCGCGGGCCGCCCGCTCGGGATCGGACTCGCCGGTCATCAGCTGCGCCTCGGCGCGATTGGCGCGGACCAGCAACGCGCCGGGCACGCAGGCCCGCGCCGCAAGCGCGGCGTTATCGCCCGAGCGCCAGCGGTGCAGACGAAGGTTGGCCTCAAAGATCACCGGCCGCCCGAGGCGGAGGGCGAGTTCGCGCGCGTCCATCGTCAGCTCGCGCTCACCTGGGCCGGCGAGCGTATTGGTCGAGATGAACAGAGCCGCTGACCCCAGCACGGCCGCTTGCGCTCGTCCGTCGAGCGCCGCCACCACCGCGTCGGCACGGTCACCATGAAGCACGTAGGTGGGCTCGCCGTCGCGATCGACGGTCACGAACGCGACCGCGGTCTGCTGTCCCTCGAGCAGCTCGAACCGCGACAGGTCGACCCGCGCCGCCCGCAGCCGGCCGCGCAGCCAGCGACCCCACGGATCGTCACCGGCGCCGCCCACCAACGCCACGGACGCGCCACAACGCGCGGCGACCAGCGCGACGTTGGCCGCCACTCCGCCGAAATGAGGCGAGAAACAGCCGACCTCTGTCAATGACGCGCCCTGGCGCTCGCCGACCAGATCGACCAGCGCCTCACCCAGGCAGAGAATGGGAATCGGACTCTGGGTCAAGTTCGCTGGACGTTATCCTCGCCTCGCCTGTGGCCGTCGACGCGCACACGATCGAGGTCGCCGGAGCGCCCGTGTTCTATCGCCACGCTCCGGCCGGCGGCGTCACCCCCCTGTACCTGCACAGCGCCCCGACGAGCTCGGACGACTGGCTGGACTTTATGGAACGCACCGGCGGCCTGGCGCCCGATCTGCCCGGCTTCGGGCGCTCCAGCAAGGCCGAAAACCTCGTCTACACGTTGCCCGCCTACGCCGACTTCGTCGACGCGTTCCTGGCCGAACTCGAGACCGACAGCGTCGTCCTGATCGGCCACGGCTGGGGCGCCGCCGCAGGCCTCGCATTCGCCCAGCGTCACCCCGACCGGATCGAGCGGCTGGTGCTGATCGACGCGGTGCCGCTGTTGGAGGGATTCAAGTGGCCGCGGCTCGTCTCCCGCCTGCGGCGGCCCGTGATCGGAGAGCTGCTGATGGGATCGACCAACAGGCGCGTGCTCGCCCGGGTGCTGCGCAACGCCGCCGCAACTCCGGAGGCCTGGCCCGACGAACGCCTCGAGCAGGTCTGGGAGCAGTTCGACCAGGGCACGCAGCGGGCGATCCTGCGGCTGCATCGCTCGATCGATCCGGCCGGCCTCGCCAAGGCCGGCGATGACCTCGGCGAGCTGTGGATGCCGGCGCTTGTCCTGTGGGGTGAGCGTGATCCGTGGCTACCCTGGTCATACGCGGACGCATACGCGCAGCGTCTCCCGCGCGCCCAACAGGAGCAGATCGCGGGCGCCGGCCACTGGCCTTGGCTTGATCGACCGGCCGTCGTCGAGCGCGTGACAGCCTTCGTCAGCGAACATCAATGACCACAGCGACCCTGACCCGCTCGCGGCAGACTCCGTGGCTCTCGCTCGAGCTGCTCCGGCGGCTGGCGCCAACGCTCGTAGCCGCGACCTTCGCGGCCGCCTACGTGATCATCTCGCCGCCGAGCCTCGACCTCGCCGCGCACCTGTTCCGGGCGCAGCTGTTCCGCGTCGAGGGGTTCGGGATCTGGAACAACTGGTGGTACTCGGGCCATGACATCGTCGGCTATAGCGTGCTGTTCCCGGCCGTCTCGGCCTGGCTCACGCCGCAGCTCGCGGGAGCGATCGCAGCCACCGGATGCGCGGCTCTGTTCGAGCCGCTCGCGCGCCGCCACTTCGGCCCCGACGCGTGGCTCGGGGCGGTGCTGTTCGGCGCCGCGACCGCCAGCAACCTGTACACGGGCCGACTCGCGTTCGCGTTCGGCGCCCTGCCCGCACTCGGGGCGGTGGTCGCGCTCGACTACCGCCGCAACAAGCTCGCCTGCGGGCTGGCGCTGCTGTCGGCTCTGTGCAGCCCGGTCGCGGCGCTGTTTGCAGCATTGGCCGCGTGCGGTTACGCGCTCGGCGGCTATCTCGAGCGACGCAACCTGCGGGCGGCGCTGCCCGGCATGGCGGTCGCGTTCTCGGCGCTTGCGCCGATCGGCCTGATCGCGATCGCGTTCCCCGAGGGCGGCAGCGAGCCGTTCGGCTTTCCGACGATGTTCCCGGTGCTGGTGGTCGCGGCGATCGCGCTGGCACTTACGCCCCCCGAGCACGGCGACGCTGCGAGCCGGGATCGGGGTCTATCTCGTCGCCACGATCGCGGTCTTCCTCGTCCCGTCGCCGATCGGCAGCAACATCGCCCGGCTCGGCACATTCCTGGCGCTGCCGGTGGCGGCGCTGCTGTGGTGGCGGCGCCGGCCCTGGGTGCTGCTGATCGCGCTGCTGCCGCTGATGTACCTCGAGTGGGCCGCTCCGGTTCGCGATCTCACGAGCGCGTCCAATGACCAGTCGACGTCGACCCGGTACTACCAGCCACTGGTCCGGTTCCTGCGCCGCCAGAGCGGCCCTCCGTTCCGGACCGAGATCCCGTTCACGCGCTTTCACTGGGAGGCGTACGTGGTCGCGACCCACTTCCCGCTCGCGCGCGGATGGGAGCGCCAGCTCGACATCAAGGACAACCCGATCTTCTACTCGGGACATCTGACCGCCGCCAGCTACGAGCGCTGGCTGCACGCCAACGCGGTCCGCTTCGTCGCCGCTCCCGACGCCCAGCTCGACTACTCGGCCAAGGCCGAGATGGCGCTGATCGACCGCGGCCTGCCCTACCTGCGCGAGGTCATGCATTCACGCCACTGGCGCGTGTACGCGGTCGCGAACGCGACGCCGATCGTCCAGGGCGCAGGCGAAGCTAGACGCGATGGGCCCCGATTGGCTGCAAGCTGACCGCGCGCCGGCCCGGCACCGCGCTCGTCCACGTCCGCTTCACGCCGTACTGGGCACTGTCCGGCGGCTCCGGATGCGTGGCGCCGGATGGGCACTACACGCGCGTGACGCTTCATTCGCCCGGCACGGTCCGGCTGGTGACCAGCTTCGCGCTCGACCGGATCGGTGCCGATTCGCCCCGGTGCACGTCCGGACCTCAACCGTAACCAACGAGGAGTGGCGGTTGAACAACCGCTTGGCGGTATGAGGCTCCGATTGCCCCAGAGCCGGGACGTCCACGTTCGAAAGCTCGACCGTCGGTGGGCTCGAGCGTGCTGACGATTGAATAATAACGCGCTCACGTACGCCTCAGGTCAGCTTGAGGACCGTGGACTACGGTCCCGGGCGGTCGGCTGGTGCAGGGTTCAAGGAACCGCCAAACGGGGAGCGAATTTTCACTCGGACCGCGCGACTTGCGGCCGTTCTCGGGAACGCCCCGAGACGATTAGGCCAGAAGCGGGCGGACGATGCGGCCGCATAGCCTTCCCGGTCGGAGGTTCCGTCTCCGGTCACGCCCATCCGACACCCGCGCTTCATCAACAGCGAGTGACGCGTCGCACTCGGTGCTCGTTCGATCGCGTCAGCGAGCTCGCCCTACGCAACCCGCGTCCGGCCCTTGGGTGGACGCGACTCTATCAGATGAGCGTAAGCGAAGGGCTCGGGGCCACCCCGCCGACAGGCGCGTTCGAGCTCGGTAGACCGGCGCTCGGCGCGCGCGGCTGGCTGGCGGCGCGTCAGGGCTGGCTGGGGTTGACCGGCGTGCTGGTGACCAGTCTCGTGGTGTGCCTTTCGGCGGCGCAGACAAACGTGCTGCTGCCCGCGTCGGTGCGCCCCGTGCCGCGCTGGCTGGCCGGCCCGTTTGGCGGCGCCGGGGTCAGCCTCGGACTCGGGGGCATGATCGCTGTGTTCGCGGTGATGTTCGTCTCGTACGCGGCAGCGTCGAAGGCCGCTGACCAGCTTTCGGGGCGAGCGGTGCTGATCAGTATCGCGGTTCTATACGCCGTGGCTCTGTTCGCGCCGCCGCTGCTCTCGACTGACATCTTCAGCTACCAGGCGTATGGCCGCATGGGCGTGCTGTACGGCGCCAGCCCTTACCTGCACGGCCCGAGTGCGATCGGTCTGGATCCTTTGTATCCGTTCATCGGCGCACAGTGGATCAAGACCCCGACCGCTTACGGTCCGCTGTTCACAGCGCTCAGCTATCTGCTCGTTCCGTTCGACATCGCCGCGAACGCGTTCGCGTACAAGGTGATCGCGGCGATCTCGAGCCTCTGGATCGTCGTCATGGTCTGGAATGCCGCTCGGCTGCGCGGCCTCGATCCAGTCAAGGCCGTAGCGTTCGTGGGCCTGAATCCAGTGCTCGTCGTGTATGGAATCGGGGGTGGGCACAACGATCTGCTGATGCTCGCCATCCTCGTGACCGGCCTGTACATGCTGCTCCAGCGACGGGAACGCACCAGCGGAGGATTGATCGTGGTCGCCGCAGCGGTCAAGCTGACCGCGGGTCTGCTGCTGCCGTTCGCGCTCGCGGGGAACACTGGCCGCAGAGGCGCGGCTGACCGCCGTCATCGCCTTCTACTCGGCGCTGGGAATCGCGACCGCGCTGACCGCCGCCCTGAGCTTCGCGCTATTTGGCACCGGCCCTCTGCACCTACCTGGGCACGCTACAGAAGATCCAGAGCCAGGGCGGTCTGAACAGCATTTTCGGAGTCATCTCAACGGAGCTCGGGATTGGCGGGCTCGGCAACGGCGCCGGTCTCGTGCTCGCGGTCGGGTTCGTGGCGATCGTCACGTGGTTGCTCCGGCGTGTCTGGATCGGCAAGATCGATTGGATCACTGGAGCCGGTTGGGCGACTGTCGCGATGTTGATCGCGACGGGCTTGCTGCTCCCCTGGTACGTGGCTTGGCTGTTGCCGCTGGCGGCACTCAGCACCGACCGCCGTCTGTGGCTGACCACGATCGCGATGACGGCTATCGGGCTGACAACTCTGTGAGCGATGACCGGCCGCGGGCGTCGCGCCGAAGGAGTGCTCGGCCGACCCCGCTCCGCCCGGAGACGCGCCGGATGTCTACGCCCACCGGGCGGCGCGGCCTTCGCTGCGATGCAGAAACGCTTTCGGAGGAGCGACGGGCTCTACCGCCGCGACGGATGGCTGCACCGCCCGGGGACCGCCGCTCACCTGTGGCCGTTCGCGCGGGCCATTGTCGCGACGCTCGACCTCGCGGGTGTCCGCGAAGGTCTCGTCGAACCGGTTGACGCCGACGGCGCGATCGCGGACCGCCTGAAGACGCTCGAGCGTTACTGGGGAACGGGCGGCGGTCCGGCGGCTTACGCGTCAGACGTTCTCGGGACCCGTTTCGGCGGGGATCGCTACTACGACGACAACGCGTGGGTCGGACTCGCATTCATCCAGCTTGAGCGGATGCGCCCCGGTGCGGGTCGCCTGGACCGGGCCGCCGAGCTGTTTCGCTTCGCCGTCGCGGGTTGGGACCGGCGACCGAACGTGCCAAGCCCGGGCGGCGTCTTCTGGGTCGAGCAGGGCCGCGGTGAGGGAGCGAGGAACCACTGCCGCAATACGGTTTCGAACGCCCCGAACGCCGCGCTTGGCCTGCATCTCGCCGAGCTCAACGGCGTGCCGGCTTGGGCTCACGAATCGATCGGCGCACAGGACATGTACGAGTGGGTTAACGCGACGCTCGACGCAAGCGAAGATCCCGAGCAGCCGGCCACCGGTCTCTTCTGGGACAAGCTGCGCAACGACGGAACGCCCGACAAGACTATTTGGAGCTACAACCAGGGCAGCATGGTCGGTGCAAACGTGCTGCTCGCCCGTCAGGGCGGGACCGAGCAAGCTGTCTACCTGGCCCGCGCCGAGTCGATCGCACGCAAGGCCCTCCGGCACTTCGGCAGCCGGGGATACGAGAGCCAGCCCGCCGCGTTTAACGCAATCTTCTTCCGTAATCTGCTGCTGCTCCATGCGGCGACGAGCGACGCCGGACTGCGGACCGAGATCACGAACACGGTTCGCGCGTACGCCGACGGCGCCTGGTCCAGGCGGCGCGATCGGCACGACGGTTTCCACTTCTCGAGCGGCGTGACGCTGCTGGACCAGAGCGCCATGGTGCAGCTGCTCGCGCTGCTCGCGTGGGATCCCGGCGCATACCGCAAGCTTGCGTGAGCTCGCACTTGGCCGGATCGGCGCCGACACGCCGCCGCTGGAATTAGGCGCGGAGGAGCCCAGACGGGCACCTCGGTAGGATTGTGGGCTCTCTTATGCGTCGCAGACTGAGCTGGATCGAGACGCGGATCCTTCCGCGTGGCTGGATGGACGTCGTCCGTCAGCTGGGGCTGTTCGTCGCCGCCTACTTCCTCTACGACATCGTGCGCGGCCTGGTCGACGGCGTCAGCGGCGAGACCTATAAGCCGTTCGGTGACGCGACCAAGATCATCAGCCTCGAGCGCACGCTGCACGTGTTCGTCGAGCCGAGCATCCAGGCCTGGACATCGAGCGTCCACTGGCTGATGAACGTCGCCGACTGGACCTACCTGAACGCGCAGTTCGTCGTCACGGTCGCCGCGCTCGTATTCATCTACCTGCGACGCAACGGCTCGTTCTACTTCGTGCGCAACATGTTCATGATCGCGATGGCGATCGCGCTCGTCGGTTATGCCGTGTACCCGACGGCGCCGCCGCGGCTGATGCCAGAATGGGGCTTCACGGACTCGATCGCCCAGTTCATGGGCGTCTCGCACCTCGAAGATGCCCCCGGCAAGGCGTTCCTCAACTTTTACGCCGCGGTTCCGTCGATGCACGTCTGTTTCGCGGTCATGATCGCCGTGCCGCTGGCCCGGCTCGTCAAGCGCTGGTGGGCACGGGTGCTGTGGTGCTTCTACCCAATCCTGATCACGTTTGACGTCGTCGCGACCGGTAACCACTACTTCACCGATGTGTTCCTCGGCGCGCTGACCGCCGGGGTCTCGGCGCTGCTCGCCAAGCAGCTGCTCGCACGGGCCAGACCCGAGGCGTGGGCGTTTGGCGAGGTGGCTGCCTAGTAAGGTCCGCGTCACAGGCGCAATGGCTGAGCAGAGGACACCGGTCCGGCCCCGTCCGGCGAAACCGCTTGGGCCGCGCAACGGCGGCCCCGGGTCGACGACCCAGGAGCTGATGCGCGAGCGTCTGATCGAGTCGCGACTGACCCCGAACGCGATCTCGCTGACCGGGTTCGTCCTCAACCTGGCGGCGGCCGGGTTGATCGTCGGCCGGATGTTCTTCCTCGCTGGGATCGCATTCATCATCGGCTCGATCATGGACACGCTCGACGGGCGCTACTCGCGAATGTCGGGCAAGGGCACTCCGTTCGGAGCGTTCCTGGACTCGACGCTTGACCGGCTCGAAGAGGGGATCGTGCTGACCGCGGTGGCGGCGTACTTCGCCTCCCGTCACAACCAGGTCGCGGTCGCGGCGGTCGTGTTGGCGGTGCTGTTGTCGCTGATGGTTTCCTACACCCGCGCACGGGCCGAGGCGCTTGGCGTCTCGTGCAAGGTGGGACTCGCGACGCGCCCGGTGCGAGTCGTGATCCTCTCAATCGGGCTGGTGTTCGCCAAGGGCGCGTCGATCGGCAATTTCGAGCTGCTGGCGCCGGCCGTGTACGTGCTCGCGGCGCTGACCGCGGTGACGATGGTGCAGCGCATCCTGTACGTGCGCAAGCAGCTGCGCGCACCGCCCGCGGTGTAACAAACCGCCATCGGCGGCCTATCTGTTTGTGACGCCCGCGCCGCAGTAGAGTCGCGCCGGGCCTCCTACTTCGAGAAGGGAACTCCGACCAATGAGTGATAACGGGTCCACCAACGGCGCCGCGCGCCATCAACAGGACAAGGTCCGCGTCGCGGTCATCGGCGTCGGCAACTGCGCGAGCTCGTTCGTACAGGGCGTCCACTACTACCGGAACGCCGACCCCGCTGTGCAGGTCCCCGGCCTGATGCACGTCGATCTCGGCGGCTACCACATCCGCGACATCGATTTCAGCGCCGCGTTTGACATCGACGTCGAGAAGGTCGGCAAAGACCTCTCTCAGGCGATCTTCGCCGGCCAGAACAACACGCTGAAGTTCGACACCAAGGTTCCCAACCTCGGGGTCGAGGTGATGCGCGGGATGACACATGACGGTCTCGGCAAGTACCTCAGCGAGAAGATCACCAAGGCCCCCGGCCCGACCGTCGACATCGTCGAGGTGCTCAAGGAGACCCGCACCGACGTGGTCGTCTCCTACCTGCCGGTCGGCTCGGAGCAGGCGACGAAGTGGTACGTCGAGCAGATCCTCGAAGCCGGCTGCGGCTTCGTCAACTGCATCCCGGTGTTCATCGCCCGCGAGGACTACTGGAACAAGCGCTTCAAGAAGGCGGGGCTGCCGGTCATCGGCGACGACATCAAATCCCAGGTCGGCGCGACGATCGTCCACCGCGCGCTGGCACGGCTGTTCCACGATCGCGGTGTCAAGCTGCTGCGGACCTCGCAGCTCAACGTCGGCGGCAACATGGACTTCTACAACATGCTCGAGCGCGAGCGCCTGGAGTCCAAGAAGATCTCCAAGACCAACGCCGTGACCTCGATCATGGGCCACGAGCTGCCGCCCGATGACGTCCACGTCGGCCCGTCTGACTATGTCCCGTGGCTGACGGACCGCAAGTGGGCCCACATCCGCCTCGAGGGCCAGGCGTTCGGTGACGTGCCGCTGAGCGCCGAGCTGAAGCTCGAGGTCTGGGACTCACCGAACTCCGCCGGGATCGTCACCGACGCAGTGCGGTGCTGCAAGCTGGCGCTCAATAACGGGCTCACGGGCCAGCTCGACGGACCCAGCTCGTACCTGATGAAATCGCCGATGCACCAGCGCCCCGACGATCAGGCCCACGAGATGACCGAGGCGTTCATCAAGAAGTACGCGCGCAAGCCGATCCAGGCTCAGGCGAAAGCGAAGGCAAAGGCAACCAAGTAAGGCCCGCAGCAGAGCCAGTATGGTCGCGGGGTGACGTTCAACGATCCGACGATCGACGCCGCTACTCGGGCAGCCATTGAGGCCCATGGAGGGCGGGGTCCGGTCAGGGGGCCGCATCGCGCTCCGACGTTCGCGGTCAGCGCTACCTGGACGCACTCCCCGGGCGATCGGCAACGTTCCCGTGGCAGAGGCAAGCTGCAGATCACGCAGGACTCGATCGTCTTCGCTCCGTCAGCGATGACGGGCAAGCTCACCAGGAGCACCTTCTTCGAGGACACCGAACGCAGCGTCACGCTGACCAGGGCGTGGATGGCACCGCCCTGGGCAGACACCTTCCTGATTCTTCGACCCAAGAGCTCGCACGTGCGGATCGGAGCTTCGGCGTTCGCTCGCGGGAGACTTCGGCATGCTCTCCGGGCATCTGGAGTGACGGTGAACGAGACAACCTCCTGGCGTGCGCCGCGGCTACCGGCTGACCTGCCTTCAGAGATGCCGGGCGTTAGCGCCCAGCCCTGAAGGGTGCGGGCATGAAATCCTCCCCGTGAGCGGCGAGCGACTCGCGATCGCGCAGGTGACGCCGTTCGCCTGGGAGGTCGGCGGCGAGGTCAACGAGTACGTCGCGCGCGTATCCGACGAGCTCGCGGCGCATGGCCACCGAGTGCTGATCATCGCCCCGTCCCAGGATGACGCGCTCGTCCGAGAGAGCCGCCAGGCGCTGCGGTCCCATCCCGACGAGCTGCTCGAATCAGCCAGCGACCAACCGCGCGTGCTGGGCGTCGGCGAGGTGCTCTCGTTCTCGCCGACGCGGCGCCGCGCGGCGTCGCTCCCGGTTGACGTGGCGCGCACGATCGAGCAGGCACTCGGCGCGCTGACGCTCGACATCGTCAACGTCCACGAGCCGTTCGCGCCGAGCGCTTCGAGCGCCGCGCTGCGCCACTCGCGGGCGCTCAACGTCGGCAGCTTTCACGCCCCGACCGAGCGGCTGCTCTCGACCCAGCTGACCCGTCCGCTGACCCGGCTGCTGTTCGCGCGGCTCGACGCGCGTGCGGTCAGCTACACGGCGACGCGCAACCTGCTGCAGCGCTATTTCCCGGGCGACTACCGGGTCATCGCACCGGGGACCGACTCGCCCGGGCCACGCGAGCCATCCGACGTGCCCGAGATCGTGATTGTCGCGACCGAGGAGCGCGCCGCCCTGCGCGGCTTCCTGCGAGCGCTGCGGCTGCTGCCCCAGGAGCTGCCGTGGCATGCGACCGTCTGGTCGCGGCGGCCGACGGCGCCGCCCGCGACGCTCGGCAAGCTGCTCCGTGACCGGGTCACGTTCGTCGACGTCGGCGACTGCAGCCAGGAGGAGGTGCTCGCCGCCGCCGACGTCGCCGTGTTCGCCTCCGAGGGCGATCGCGCGATCCCGGGGACGCTCGTGCGCGCGCTCGGCGCCGGCGTGGTTCCGGTCGCCTCGCGACTGCCGGTGTATGAGGAGGTGCTCGCCGATGGCGAGCGAGGCCTGATGTTCGAGATCGGTGAGCTCGAGACGCTCGCGACCCACTTGACGCAGCTGGTCAGCGACCCCAAGCTGCGGCGGCGCAGCTCGGCTCAGCTCGAGAAGCTGCGTCTGACGTTCGGCTGGCGGCGGGTGGCGGACGAGCTCGAGCAGGTCTATCAGGAGCTCGTCGCTCGGCGCCATGACGAGGTCGGCAACTGGGCGATGCGCAAGCGACTGACCTCGCGTCAGCTGATCGACGTCGACCTGCACATGCACACCGACCACTCGTATGACTGCGCGACGCCGGTCGAGGTGCTGCTCGCGGAGGCGCGGGCGCGGGGCCTCGGCGCGATCGCGATCACCGACCACAACGAGATCTCTGGCGCGCTCGAGGCGCGCGCCAAGGCCGACGGGGTGACGGTGATCGTCGGCGAGGAGGTCAAGACCGCCGAGCAGGGCGAGGTGATCGGCCTGTTCATCGAGGAGAAGATCCCGCGCGGGATGACGCTCGCCGAGACGATCGCCGAGATCAAGCGCCAAGGCGGGCTGGTGTACGTACCGCACCCGTTTGACCGGATGCACTCGGTGCCCGACTACGAGCATCTGCTCGGCGTGATCGATGACGTCGACGCGATCGAGGTCTTCAACCCACGGATCGCGATCACCGAGTTCAACGAGGAGGCGGTCCGGTTCGCGGCAAAGTACAGGATTCCGGCCGGGGCCGGCTCCGATGCGCACGTGCCCCAGGGTCTCGGCTCGGTCCGGATCCGGATGCGTGACTTCGACGGTCCGCAAGAGTTCCTGCAGTCGCTGCGCGATGCCGACATCATCCGCAACCCGGCGAGCCTTCTGTACGTGCAGGCGCTGAAGTTCCTGCAGACGCGAGCGATGCCCGGCGGGGCCCGGAAGGCATCCCGGGAGCGCCGTGTGCGGCGGGCTACCGGCCGCAAGTCCTGATGCAGTCGCAAGGACAAGCACGCGAGCCGTCCAATCCGACTGCGATGCCAGCCACCGACGACGAGATCAAGGAGAAATACCTCGAGCGCGCGATCCGCGAGCTGAACACGTTCGCGCGCCGTCTCGGCGAATGCCAGCACTGTCCGCGGGGCCAGCTGATGCCGGTGCTCGGGTCCGGCCACCCCCAGGCTGACATCTTCATGGTCAAGTACTCGGCCCGCCCGTCGGAGGTCGAGGAGGGGGTCGCGTTCTACGGGCGCACCGGCAACGCGCTGATGAAGTCACTCAAGCGGCTGTCGATCGATCCGCTCGCCGTGTACGGGACGCTGTGCGTCAAGTGCCCGGTGGCCGACCCGGCGATGGCCGACCCGGTGTGCGTCGCGCGGCTGGCCGAGGAGCTGGCGATCGTGTCTCCGAAGATCGTGGTCGTGATGGGCTCCGACGCGCTGACGGTGGTCAACGAGCTCGAGATCCCGCTGGCGCATGAGATCGACGCCCGGCCGGGCGAGCTGCAGCAGTTCACGCCGATGATCGAGGCGCTGTACGTGCCCAACATCGATGAGTCGCTCGACGAGGAAGTCTCCAAGCGCGAGTTCTGGGCAGCGTTCCGCGTGCTCGGACAGTGGTGGACTGACCTGCCGCCGTACTAGCAGTGCACCGCTCTTTTCACCCGCCTTGCGGGTTATTGGTGTGCGCCGCCGGATGTGGCGTTTTTGTAAACGGGCTCGACTAGCCTCTCGCCGACTCGATCGACTTCTCGCGGCCCTGCTGCCGGGACTGGAGCACTGAAACGTATGCACCGAAGGACCCTCGTCGTCTTCGTCGCCGCCGCCGCGTGCGCCGTCGCCGCGCTGCTACCCGCCGCGGCATCGGCCAAGCCGGCCACGCCGCACTACTACCTGGCACTGGGCGACTCTCTCTCACAGGGCATGCAGCCAGACCTCAACGGCGTCACGCTCGACACCAATCAGGGGTACGCGAACGATCTGCTCACGATCGAGCGCAAGCACGTCCACAACCTCAAGCTCGTGCAGCTCGGCTGTGGTGGTGACACGACCACCAGCATGCTGACCGGCAAGGGCAATGACGTCGCCGCCAAGTTCCTTCACTGTGACCGCAAGGGCGGATCCCAGGAGGCAGCGGCGATCGGCTTCCTCAAGGCCCACCACAAGAAGGGCGAGGTTCCGCTGGTCACGGTCGACATCGGCGCCAACGACGTCGACGGATGCGGCAGCGTTCCGGCGTCTCAGATCGTCTCCTGCGTCAACGGCGGGCTCTCCACGATCAACGCAAACCTGCCGAAGATCCTCGCCGGCCTCAAGAAGGCCGCTCCGAAGGGGACCATGTTCGCGGGCATGAACCTCTACGACCCGGTGCTCGGCGGCTACCTCAGCCCGCCCAGCACCGCCGCCCACGGGCTCGCCCTCGCGTCGATCGCATTCGTCAAGGAGGTCAACACCGCGCTGGCCACCGCCGACACGAACGCCGGCTTTTTGACCGCCGACGTCGCCGACGCGTTTGCCACCTATGACAGCACCGACATGGTGACCTGGGAGGGTCAGCAGATCCCGGTCGACGTCGCCCGGGTGTGCAGTTGGACGTGGATCTGCCAGACGCCGCCGAGCGGCCCCAACATCCACGCCAACAAGAACGGTTACCAGGTGATCGCCAACGCGTTCGCGTCGACGATCGGCAAGCGGGTCCACCAGTAAGCAGCATCAGCTCTCGGGCGCTCGCCGATGCGGGCGCCCGGGAGCGGCCCGCCCACTAGTCCGTCTCGAGCACGGCCCGGCTACTAGCCCGTCTCGAGCACGATCTTGCCGAGCTTGCCGCCGGCCGCAAAGCGCTCGTAGGCAGCGGCAGCCTCCTCGAGCCCGAACGTCTCCGCGATCGGCACCTTGACGACGCCACTCTCGAGCAGCGGCAGCACCGAGCGCTCGACCGCGCGCGCGGTGTAGGCCTTCTCCTCGACCTGGCGGGCGCGGAGCATCGAACCGTGGATCCGGGCACGCTTGGCCATCAGGATCCGCAGGTCGATCTCACCGGTCTGGCCCGCCCCGACACCGATCACCGCGATCCGCCCGCCGCTGGCGAGCGCCTCGAGATTGCCGGCCAGGTTGGGGCCGCCGACGAGCTCGAGGATCACGTCATAGGGGCCATGCTCGCGGAACGCGTCGGGCTCGATCACGACCGCCCCGAGCGCGGCGACCTGATTGCGCAGCTCGGCGTTTCGCACGGTCGCGGTCACCCGGGCGCCGGCCGTGTGACCGAGTTGAATCGCCGCGGTCCCGACGCCGCCCGCGCCGCCGTGGACGAGCAGCCGCTCGCCGGCACGGAGCTCGGCCTGCGTGAACAGCGCGTCGTGCGCGGTCGTGAAAACCTCCGGCACGCCGCCGGCCTCGGCCCACGAGAGCCGCTCCGGGACCGCCATCAGGATGCGCTCGTTGACCACCGCCAGCTCGGCCTGCCCGCCGCCGCCGACGATCCCCATCACGCGGTCGCCCTCGCTGAACCGCATCACCCCGGGGCCGAGCGCAGCGACCTCGCCGGCCAGCTCGAGCCCGGGGATGTCCTGCGGGGAGCCGCGGGGCGCGGGGTAGCCGCCTCGCAGCTGGATCATGTCGGCACCGTTGAGACCGGCCCCCTTGACGCGCACCAGCACCTCGCCGGCGCCGGGGACCGGGTCGGGGTGATCCTGCACCGAGAGCTGCTTGTCCTTGATCGTGACGGCGCGCATCGCTGAGGAATCCTAAGCATCTGCGAGCTTCGAGGGTCCTGCGGCCTGCGACACTTGGCCGCGCGAGACGATCGCGCTGACATACGCGAACGAGATCTTCACCCTGCTCAAGGAGGCCGGCTCCACCGTCGAGCCTCGCTCGCGGTCGCGGGACTACAAGGTGCCGCCCGAGGCGCCTCCGGGCTGGCCGTTCGGCGCGGGCTAGCCTCGCTGCTCCTCGGGCGAGGCGCGCCGGAGCTCGGCGACGCACTCGATGTGCGGCGTCTGGGGAAACATGTCGACCGGCGCCACACGCACCAGCTCGTAGCCCGCCTCCACCAGCTGGGCCGCATTCGGCGCGAGCGTCGTCGGGTTGCAGGAGACATAGACGATTCGCTGCGGCGCGGCCTCGATGATCCGCCGGACGACCTTCTGCGAGAGGCCGGCGCGGGGCGGGTCGATCACCACGAGGTCGGGGCGTCCGGCCTTCTCGACCAGCTCGCGCAGCGCGAGCCGCACGTCGCCGGCGAAGAAGCGGGCGTTCTCGACCTCGTTCGCGCGGGCATTGGCGATCGCGTCGGCGACCGCCTCGGGCACCAGCTCGAGTCCCCACACCTCTCCGACCCGTGGGGCAACCGTCAGCGCGATCGTCCCGATCCCGCTGTAGAGATCGAACACCCGCTCGAATCCGGTCGGCGCCATGTAATCGCCGGCGAGCTCGTAGAGCCGCTCGGCCATCTCGGTGTTGGTCTGAAAGAACGCCTCGGCCGAGATCGTGAAGCGCATCGACCCGAGCACCTCCTGAAAGCGGTCGGTGCCGGCCAGCAACTCGGTCTCGCCGCCACGGGTCGTCTCGCCGAGACCGTCCTGCCTGGTCCACAGCAGCCCGTCGAGTCCGGCGCCCGCCCGTGTCAGCGACTCGCGGTCGAGCCGGACGTCGGCGCTCGTCACAAGCCGAGCCTGGATCGCGTCGGTGCGGCGTCCCTCGCGGACGACCAGGTTGCGCAACGCGCCCTCGCCGGTGTGGCGGTCATAGGGCGTCAGCCGCTGCTCGCGACACCAGGCGACGATCGCCTCGCGGGCCTCGTTGGCGCGCTCTGACGCCAGCAGGCAGTCGCTGAGACCGACGATCTCGTTCCACCGCCCCGGCGCGTGGAATCCACACACGAGCTCGCCCGCCTGATCGGTGCCGAACGAGTACTCGAGCTTGTTGCGGTAACGCCACTGGGAGACGGCCGGGACGATCGGCGCCAGCTCGAAGCCGTCGAGCTTGCCGATCCGGCGCAGCGCATCGTCGACCTGCGCCTGTTTGACCTCGAGCTGGCGCTCGTAGCGCAGGACCTGCCACGGCGCACCGGGGTGATCGGCGACCGGCGCGATCCGGTCCGGGCTCGGATCGAGGATCTCGACCGCGCGCGCCTCGGCGTATGCCCGCTTGCGCTTGGTGATCACCGCGCGCACACGGTCGCCCGGCAACGCTTCTGCAACGAACACGACGTACCCGTCACTGCGCGCGACCCCGGCGCCGCCGTAGGCGAGCGAGTCGATCGTCAGCTCGAGCTCGTCCCCGCGCTGGGGACGGGCGGGTCTTGCCTGCGCGGATTCCATCGTCATCTCAGCATGGCAGCCGCGCGCGGCCGGCTCCGGCTGCGGCTGCCGAGCACGACTTTTCAGGCCGCGGCGCGGCCGCGGCCGGCCTGTCAGCCGATCGCCTTCTCCAGCGCACCGGTGACCGTCTTGCGATTGGCATGGCCACGCTCGTAGGTCAGCACCTTGCGCAGGTCGGCCTTCGACAGATCGCCGAGGCGGGTCTGGACCTGGCCGGCGTTGAGGTCGTCGTAGCCGAGGATCGGGAACGAGGGACCGACGCCCACCTTGCGGCGCGCTCGGTCGGCACCGCGGACGATCCGGTCGACGGGCTCGGTCTTGCGGGCGCGCCTGGTCGCCGACTCGGCGCGCTTGCTCGCCGCCTGCAGCTGGTCGCGGCCACGCTCGACGAGATCGTCGAACTCCTTGCGCAGGTCATCGCCCTGGTGACGCCCGCGACGGACCAGCTCGGAGACGAGGTCGTTGGCGTCCTTACGGGTGACGCGACCACGCGAGGCCGCGTCATCGAGCGCCTCCTGGATCCGCTCGCGGGTCAGGATCACCACCTCGCGCGGCTTGACCGTGCCGTGCGCGAGCTGCTCGACGACCGAGCCGTCGTCGGAGCTCGACGCCGCGCGCTTGGTGCTGGTGGCGGCCCCGCGGGCGGTCGCACTCGTCTTCTTCGCGCCCCGTCGCGCCGCCGTCGCCGTGCCCTTGGCGCCCGAGCGCGCAGTCCTGGCGGTGCCGGCGGTCGCCGTGCCGGCGGCCTTGGTCGCGGTCTTGGCGCCGCCGGCGCGGGCCGAGCGCTTCGTCTTCGCGGCGCCGGCCTTCGCGCTGCGCGCGGTCTTGGTCGCTCCGGACTTGGCCTGCGTGGCGGTCCGGCTCGCGGTCTTGCGCGCGCTCGTCGCGGTCGCCTTGGCGCCGCTCTTGCCGGCGGTGGAGGTCTTCTTGGACGAGGATGACGAGCGTTTCGCGGCGGGCATGTTCTGACTCCTAATTGTCTTTACCTTTTGCGCGAGAGTATCCAAACTGGACAGTCCATGGGTCGCGAGTGTCACCGGCGGATGGACTGACTGTGTAGGCAGGAACACGCGCGGTTGGCGCGGGCTTTGCGAGCCCCGATCAATCCGACCGTAAACGCCTCAGCCGGGCGCGGATACCAACCGCTCGAGCAGCGCCTTCTGTACGTGGCGGCGGTTCTCTGCCTGATCCCAGATCCGCTGACGTGGCCCGTACAGGACCGACTCGGTGATCTCCTCGCCGGGGTGGGCCGGCAGGCAGTGAAGCGCGATCGCGTTCGGCGCCGCAAGGCTTAACAGCTCGTCGTCGATCCGGTAGGGCTCGAGCGCCCGGCGGCGGCGCTCGGCGCTCGCGGGATCGTCGCTCATGCTGACCCACGCGTCCGTGTAGACCGCATCGGCGCCGGCCACCGCGGCGCGCGGATCTGCGGTCAGGGTCGCTCCCGCCGTCGGCTCGAGCTGGAACTCGTCCGGGGCGGCGATCCGGACCTGCACGCCGGCGATCGTGCCGAGGGTCGCCAGCGAGCGCGCGACGTTGTTGCCGTCGCCGACATACGCGAGCGTCAACCCCTCGAGCTCACCGAACGCCTCGCGCAGCGTCAGCAGGTCGCCGAGCACCTGACACGGATGATGCGACGCCGACAGCATGTTGAAGACCGGGACGGTCGCGTGGCGCGCGAGCTCCTGCACCGTCTCGTCGGGCCCGGTCCGGATCCCGATCGCCGCCGCATGGCGCGACAGCACATAGGCCGTGTCGCGCAGCGACTCGCCGCGCGTCAACTGCATCTCGTCGGGCCGCAGCACCATCGGATGACCGCCGAGCTCGAACACGCCCGCCTCAAACGACACCCGGGTGCGGGTCGACGGGGCCTGGAAGATCAGGGCGATCGTCGTTCCAGCGAGCGCCTGTGACTGCAGCGGCGAGCGCTTGAGCTCGGCCGCGCGGGCAAGCAGGGCATCGAGTTCGTCGCCGGTCAGCTCGGCTCCGGTGATCAGGTGGCGCGGCAAGCGCAGCAGTGTACGTTCCGGTGCTCTCGATGCGTCTGCGAGTCCTGACCTGGAACGTGATGCACGGCCGGGCCCAGCCGGCGGCCCACCGCGACCTGCGCGACGAGTTCACCGCCGCGCTCGCGGGCTGGGAGTGGGACGTGGCGCTGCTGCAGGAGGTGCCGCCGTGGTGGCCGCCCACGCTCGCGGCCGACCTCCGGGCCGAGTACCGGCTGGTGATGACCTCGCGCAACGGCCTGCCGTCGGTCCGCCGGGCGATCGCCACGCGATGGCCGGACCTGATTCGTTCAAATGGCGGCGGCGCGAATGCCATCCTCGCCCGCCGCGACCGGATCGTCGCCCATCGCACGCTTCGGCTCGCGCGCTTCCCCGAGCGTCGCTGGGCGCACGCAGTCTGGCTCGCGTACGGAATCTGGGTCGTCAACGTCCACTCCTCGGCCGACGAGGCGCGGGCGGCGCAGGACGCCGTCACGCTCGCGGACGCGGCGCGCTCGTGGGACGACGGCGCGCGGGTCGTGATCGGCGGTGACCTCAACCTGCGCGAGCCGCAGCTGGCGGGGTTCGAGCAGGTGGCCGAGCGCGACGTCGATCACATCTTCGTCGGGCCAGGCGTCCGTGCAGTCGGGGCGGCCGAGGCGCTCGACCGCGGAACGCTTTCGGACCACCCCCCATTGATGGTCACCGTGCAGGACGCCGAGTCGGACGTCAGCTTGTGATCTGGAGTCGCAGCGCCTTGCGGTCGATCTTTCCGACCGGCGTCAGCGGCACCGCCTCGACCAGGTGCACCTCGCGCGGGTACTTGTAGCCACCGATGTGCTCCTTGCCCCACGCGATCAGGTCATCGGCGGTCGTGTCGACGCCGTCATGGAGTGACACGAACGCGACGACCTCCTCGCCCTCGATCGGGCTCGGCCGGCCGACGACCGCGGCCATCTTGACCGCAGGATGCTCGACCAGCGCATCCTCGACATCGCGCGGGTAGACGTTGAACCCGCCGCGGATGATCAGGTCCTTCTTGCGGTCGACGATGAACAGGTAGCCGTCGTTGTCGAGGTAGCCGAGATCGCCGGTGTGCAGCCAGCCATCGCGCATCACCTCGTCGGTCGTCTCGGGCGCGCGCCAATAGCCGCGCATCACCCCGGGCGACCGGCAGCAGATCTCGCCGATCTCGCCGGCCGGCAGCGCCCGCTCGGCGTCATCGCGGATCTCGACCTCGGTTCCCGGCACCGGCGTCCCGACCGACCCCGGCCGTGCGTTCCCGACCGGGTTGGTCGAGATCACGGCAGCGGTCTCGGTCAGCCCGTAACCCTGGCGGATCGACACCGACGGCACCCGGCGGCAGAACTCCTCCTCGGTTTCGCGCGCGAGCGGCGCGCCGCCGGACCCGACGAAGCGAAGCGACGAGAGGTCGTACTCCTCGAGCGGCATCGACAGCAGAACCTGGAGCATCGTCGGCACGACCGCAGCGGTCTGCAGACGATGCTCTCCGATCATCTCGAGAAACGCCTTCGGGTCAAACCAACGCAACAGCACGCCGACGCCCGCCTCGGGCGAATGCAGCCCTGCGATCGTCAGCATCAGGCCGTAGGCGTGTGAAAGCGGGAGCGTCGTCAGCGACCGGTTGACGCCCGGCACGTGGCTGGACTCCTGGACCGATGCCCCTGTGAAGTGGAGGTTCGCATGCGTGAGCATCACCCCCTTGGAACGGCCGGTCGTCCCGCCGGTGTAGAGCAGCGCGGCGAGGTCGTCATCGGAGCCCGAGACGACGCTCGCGGGCTCTGCCTGCTCAAGCTCTGCGAGCGCTACCACGCCGTCGCCCGCCTCGCCGGTGCTGATCACATGCCGGACGTGGTCGAGGCCGTCGACGGCCTCGAGCACCTTCGGTACGAGCTCGGGCGTCGTGACGACCGCCGATGCCTCGGCATCGGCGATCACGTGACGGAGGTCTTCGGCCGGTAGCAGGAACATCGCCGGCGTCGCGACGGCACCGACCCGCCACAGCGCCTGGTAGGTGACAGTCACCTCGGGGCAGTTGCCCATCGAGACGACAACCCGCTCTCCCGGGGTGATCCCAAGCTCCTGCAGGCCGCTGCCGATTCGTCGCGTGCGGTCGAACAGTTCACCCGAGCGATGCCAGCGCCCCTCGAACAGGAGTGACTCGTAGTCGCCCCGGCGTTCGAACGACTCGTCGACCAGGCGCCCGAGGTGATGGACTCCGACCGTGCTCACGCGGCGCCAGCCTACCCGCTAGCCGCGGGCCGCGCGCAGCCCGAACCCGCGCAGCATCAGCAGCGCCTTGCCGCCGAGCGTCCCGCGTGCCGGCAGCACCCCGAGCTGAGTGGCCGCGTCGTAAACGTCGTAGAAGCCGCGCACCCTCAGCAGCAGATCATGCTGGAGCTCGCAGTAGAAGATGCAGTGCACGACCACGAACCGGTTGGTGGCCGGCAGTCCCTCGAGCGGCTCGCGGTGCGTGCCCAGCAACTTGCACGGCGCGGCGACGAAGTGGCCGTCGGCGAGCCGGTTCCCGGTCCGCTCGAGCCGCGCATCGGGGAATGACGCCCACAGCCGGCCCGCGTACTCGCCGAGCTGCTCGAGCCCGGACAGCGGGGAACTCGTGAGCGGGTCCTCGTACTGGATCCCGGTCGCGCAGACATCGGCGAACGCGGTCGGGTCCTTGCCCGACCACGCCGCCTGCCAGCCGTCGATCAGCTCGTCGGGTGTCATTAAGCGGAGGGGTGTCCGCGCAACTGGGCGTGTAGGTCGGGCATGCCCTCCTCGGGCGTCGAAGCCTGGGCGTAGTAGCGCCGTGCGATCCGTCCCGCCCCGAGCGCCAGCCGCCCGGATGCAACCGCGAGCTTGATCGCCTCGGCCATCGCGATCGGATCGTGCGCGCGCGAGATCGCGCTCGCGCAGAGGACGGCGTCGCATCCGAGCTCCATCGCGAACGCAGCATCGGAAGCGGTGCCGACGCCGGCGTCCATGATCACCGGCACGCCGGCCCGCTCGATGATGATCGAGATGTTGTACGGGTTGCGGATCCCCATGCCGCTGCCGATCGGCGACCCGAGCGGCATCACGGCCGCGCACCCGGCATCCTCGAGCCGGCGCGCGAGGACCGGGTCGTCGGTCGTGTAGGGGAGCACGACGAAGCCGTCATCGACGAGCTCCTCGGCCGCCGCCACGAGCTCGACCGCGTCCGGCAGCAGGGTCCGATCGTCGCCGATCACCTCGAGCTTGATCCAGTCGGTCTCGAACGCCTCGCGGGCAAGGTGAGCGGTCAGCACCGCGTCGCGGGCCGTGAAGCACCCGGCGGTGTTGGGCAGCACCTCGACGCCCGCCTCGGTCAGGACATCGAGGATCGAGCCGCGGGCGGCCGGGTCGAGCCGGCGCAGCGCAACCGTGCACAGCTCAGCGTCTGACACCGCGCAGGCGCGGGCGAGCAGCTCGTGGCTGGTGAAGCCGCCGGTGCCGAGGATCAGCCGGGAGCGAAGCTCGCGCCCGGCAATGACGAATGAGTCCTGGACGGTCATTGGCTCACCCTCCCTGGATCGCCGCCACGACCTCGACCATCGCCCCGTCGCGCAACTCCTCAGCTCCCCACCGCGAGCGGGCGACGACCTCGCCGTCGAGCGCGACCGCGACCCCGCGGGCGTCGGGGGCAACATCGAGCAGCTCGACCACGCTCGCGACAGTAGCGCCAGGCGCAAGTTCACGGCGCTCGCCGTTGACGGTCACAATCACGCCGTGCTCCCCGCGGCGACGTTCTCAAACCGGCCCGGGGCGAAGGCGCTTGCGAGCGGGTCGCGATCGTCCCCGAGCAGCTCGCCGACGACCAGCTCGGCGGTCGCGGGGGCAAGCAGAATCCCTCCCCGGCGGTGGCCGACCGCCCAGTGCAGGCCGGGCACCGAGCTGGCCCCGATCACCGGCAGGTTGTCGGCGGTGGCGGGCCGCAGGCCCGCGGTCAGCTCGTCGATCACCAGTTCCGAGGTGCCCGGCACCAGCTCGCCGGCGTCGCGCAGGAGATCGAACGCCGCCCCGGCGGTCACGGTCGTGTCAAAGCCTCGCTCTTCGGAGGTCGCTCCGATCACGTAGCGCCCGTCTCCGCGGGGCACGATGTACGAGGGTCCCATCCGCACCACGCGGTGCAGCAGACCGGGGCCGGCCGGATCGTGGAGGCGGAGGATCTGGCCCTTGATCGGCCGGACCGGGATCCGTGCGTTCGCCGGGATGCCCTCCAGCTCGTCGGACCACGCGCCGGCGGCGATCACGACCGCCTGTGCGTGCAGCCGCGAGCCGTCAGCGAGCGCCACCCCTGTGGCGCGCCCACCGCTCAGGTCGACCGCCGTCACCCGGGTGCGTTGCTGGAGCTCGCCGCCTGCTCGGGTGACAGCCGCGGCGAGCGCGGTGAGCATCGTTCGAGGATCGATCGCGTGATCGTCGGGCACGTCGAGCGCCAGCCGCAGCGCCGGAGCCAGGCCGGGCTCGCGGCGGCGGGCCTCGCTCGGCCGCAGACGCTCGACCCTCAGCCCGAAGCGCCGGCGCAGCTCGAACTCGCGCTCGAGCGCCTGCGCCTCGTCGCCGTCGCGGGCGACCAGCATCGTGCCGCAGGGCGTGTAGCCGACGTCGGCGACGCCCGCCGCGCGGGCCAGGTCGGCAGCGAAGCCGGGATAGGCCTGCGCGCTGCGAAGTCCGAATGCCAGCAGCGGCTCCTCGGATGGCGCGGCCTCGGCAACCGGCGCCAGCATCCCGGCGGCGACGTGCGAGGTCCCGCGGCCGGCGTCACCGCGGTCGAGCACGGCGACCCGAAGCCCGCGCACCGACGCGCGCCAGGCGATCGACAGCCCGATCGCCCCCGCTCCGACAACGGCGAGATCGACGGCTGATGCGCTGCGATGCGGCGGTCCCAACAAAACCTCCCTACCGGCATTACCCGGCCAGGTCGTGACGGTCGGCGGCTTGCACGTCCGCCCTCTCAGCCCAACGGTGGGGCTCCCGTACGGCCAATGCTAGCGCGCGACTCGTGCCAGACTGAAAGCGTGAGCGATCGCCGTGACCGCCTGCGCCGCGCCCGTCTGTACCTCGTCTGCGACGAGCGCTCGGACGCTTTTCTGCGCAGCGCACTGGGAGGCGGCGTCGACATCGTTCAGCTGCGTGTCAAGGACGGCGGCGACGAGCAGATCGTCGCTGCCGGCAGGCGCTACCGGCGGGTGTGCGACGCGGCCGGGGCGCTGCTGATCATCAATGACCGCCCCGATCTCGCGCTCGCGGCCGACGCCGACGGCGTCCACGTCGGACAGGACGACATGGCGGTCTCGCGCGCCCGGGAAATCGTCGGCGACGAGCGGATCGTCGGCCTCTCGACCCACTCGCCGGCACAGGTCGATGCCGCCGGCGAGCAGGTGGTCGACTACATCGGGGTCGGCCCCGTCCACGCGACGCCGACCAAGCCCGGACGTCCGGCGGTCGGTCTTCAACTCGTGAGTTATGCGGCCAGCCACGCCCGGGTCCCGTTCTTCGCGATTGGCGGCATCGACGTGCGCAACGTCGGCGCGGTCCGCGAGGCGGGCGCCCGCCGCGTCGCCGTCGTCCGTGCGCTGACCGGGACCTCGGATCCGGAGCGGGTGGCGCGAGAGCTGTGCGCGGCGCTGGCCGAAGAGGTGCCTCTTGGCGCAGCGTAGCCGCAAGCGGGGCCGCCACAGCCGGCCGCGGTCAAAGCCGGCTCGCGCCGCGCAGAAGGCGCCCGCCGCGCAGAAGGCGCCGGTCGCCGCGAAGGCGCCGGTGTCGGGCGCGCCCGAGGGGGCAGACGCCCAGCCCGACACCATCGGCGGGTGGCGCGTCGAGCCGCGGATGACCCGCTCGCAGCGCCGTGACGCCGAGGTCCGCGCGGGCCTGACGCCGTTTGAGCCCGGCGAGCGCCCACGGGTGATCGTGGTCTCATCGATCATCGCCGCGCTGCTCGGCCTGGGCAACCTGGTCTCGTGGCTGGCGGGGGTCAAGATCAGCGGCAAGCATCCGGCCGCGGGCGGGATCGTCGTGTTCTCGGTGCTGATGATCGCCTGCGCGGTCGGGATGTGGCGGCTGTGGTACGGCGCCGTGCTCGGCTTCATGGCGCTGCTGGCGATCGTCGCGACGATCTTCGCGCTGCTGCTGATCGAGGCCAGCAACGTGCTCGGGGTGGTGGTCGGGCTGGCGATCATCGGCGGCGCGGGGTACCTGTTCTTCAGGCTGGTCCGCGTGCTGAGCCGGATCCAGATGCCGCGTCCGCCCGGACACTGACAACGCGCTGAGCGGGGAGCGTTGGGCATTTTGGGCGCTATACGCCCAAAATCCCCAACGTTCGTTCCGGACCCGTGCGGCATAGGGATCGTTCGTTCCAGACCCCGCACGCGCAAACCCGCCCGAGCCTGGATAGGCTCAAACGATGGCCGAATCCTCATATGACTGCGTCGTGATCGGCTCGGGCCCCGGCGGCTACGTGGCTGCGATCCGCGCCGCCCAGCTGGGCATGAAGACCGCCGTGATCGAATCAGACAGCGTCGGCGGACGCTGCCTGAACTACGCCTGCATCCCCGCCAAGGCCGTGCTCCGCGTGGCCGACGTGCTGTCGGAGATCCGTGGCGCCGCTGACTTCGGGATCAAGGTCTCCGACCCCGAGCTCGACTACGCGGGCGTCAGCGCCAGGCGCGCGAAGGTCGTCTCGACGATGACCCGGGGCGTCGCAGGCCTGTTCAAGAAGAACGGCATTGACCTGATCGAGGGCTCGGGCTCACTCGCCGGCGGCGGTCAGGTCACGGTCGGCGACCAGACGATCGCGGCCAAGACGATCCTGCTCGCGACGGGCTCGGTGAAGCGCTCGATCCCGGGCGTCGAGTTCGGCGGCCGGGTGATCGGCACCGAGGAGGCCTGGGCGCTCGACGAGCTCCCGAAGTCGCTCGCTGTCGTCGGGGCGGGCGCATCGGGTGCCGAGATCGCCTCGGCCTACGCGCGGTTCGGGGTCGAGGTACTGCTGTTCGAGATGGTCGATCGCGTGCTTCCGACCGAGGACGCCGACATCTCCAAGGTCGCCGGGCGCGGGCTGAAGAAGCAGGGGATGGCGATCCACACCGGAACCCCGGTGCAGGAGATCGAATCCGGCACCAGCAGCGTCAAGTTCACCTTCGGCGCGGGCGAGGGCGAGACCGACTGGCTCGTGATCGCCACGGGGCGCGGGCCCGATATCGAGGGGCTCGGGCTCGAGGCCGCCGGCGTGCAGCTCGAGGACAACGGGCTGATCAAGGTCGACGGCGCGATGCACACGACCGCCAATGGGATCTACGCGATCGGTGACCTGACGCACGGGCCTGCGCTCGCGCACAAGGCATCGGACGAGGGCGTGATCGCGGTCGAGGACGCGGCGGGAATCGAGACCCATCCACTCGAGTACATCGACATCCCGCGCGCGACGTTCTGCACCCCGAACGTGGCCAGCTTCGGGCTGACCGAGGCACAGGCCCGCGAGCAGGGCCACGACGTCGTCGTCGGCCAGGTCCCGTATGGCGCGGTCGGTGCCGGAACCGTGTACGGCGACCGGACCGGGCTGGTCAAGATCGTCGGCGATCAGCGCTACGGCGAGTTGCTCGGCGGCCACATCGTCGGCGCCAAGGCGACCGAGCTGATCCAGGAGCTGGTCAACGCGCGGGCGCTCGAGGGCGGCTACCCCGAGATCGCGCACCTGGTCCACGGCCACCCGACGATGTCTGAAGCGGTCATGGAGGCCGCCCGCGCAGCGGACGGCTGGCTGATCCACGGCTGAGCGCGTGGCGTCCCTACAGCCGGTCTTCTATTACGACCTCGGCGATCCCGACTGCTACCTGGTTGCCGAGCAGATCGTCTCGGCGCTGGCCGTGGTGCCCGAATTCGAGCCCGTGTACGGATGCGCCATCGGCATGCCGGCGGCCGAGCCCGAGCGCGACCGGATCACCGCCCACGCGCGAGAGCTCGACCTCCAGCCGCTGCGATGGCCGCCGAACTGGCCCCCCGACACCGAGCGGGCGATGCTCGCCGCCACCTACGCCAAGCGGGTCGGGCGAGTGGTCTCGTTCACGCTGGCGGCCTTCCGGCAGGCGTTCGCCGGGGGCCGCGACCTCGGCGACGAGGCGACCTTCCTGCTCGCGGCGGCCGCGTGTGAGATGCACCCGGCGGCGATCCTGAAGGGGATCGAGCTGCGGTCGGTCAGGACCGCGCTGCGTGACGCCGGCGACCGGGCGCTCGCGGCCGGAGCGCGGGCGCTGCCGGCGATCGGGGTCGGCGATCAGCTGTTTGACACGCCTGGCTGCATCGAGCTCGCCGACGCGGCGCTCCGAGCGCGATCGTGAAGGCCAATCGCGTCTACCACCTGATCGTCTCGCGCGAGGGGCTCGAGCCGTCGTTCATGGCCGACAGCAGCCGGCTTGACCGGATCGAGGTGGTGTCGGTCGACGACGGCGAAGTGGCGCTCTACTGGGACCTGCCCCCCAAGCAGGCCAAGAAGCTGCTCAAGCAGCTGCGCGCGGACCTGGTCGGACTCGAGGCCGAGGAGTTCGTCGCCCGTTGGGAGGGCGCCGACAGCACCGAGGACTGGCCGCTGTAGCGCTCGGGCGCCGCCCCCAGGAGCGGGAGACCGTCCCAGGTGCGGCCCCCAGCGATCGTTACAGTCTCTCTGGTATAAGGTCGTTTTCTCGGACCATTTGACCTCCGGTCGGAGGGAGAACCCGCCATGACGGACGCGCTCGTCGACTGCTCCCATACCCATGTGCTGCCGCCCGAGTTCGACCGGCGGTACCCGATGATCGTCAGCGGCGACGGCGTCTGGGCCCAGGACGCGGCCGGCAACCGCTACCTCGACGCGATGAGCGGCGGGTCAATGGCGCTGACGCTCGGCCACGGCCGCGAGGACCTGATCGAGGCCGCCCGCGCTCAGGCCCGGAAGCTCTCGTTCGTCCACAACGAGAAGCTCACCAACCCCGCGCAGGAGCAGCTCGCCGCCGAGCTGACCGCGGTCGCGCCCGCCGGCATGGAGCGCGTCCACTTCGTGACCGGCGGCGCCGAGGCCAACGAGTGCGCGCTGCGGATGGCGCGCAGCTACCACGTCGAGCGCGGCGAGCCCCAACGGTGGCGGGTGATCTCGCCGGCCCAGGCCTACCACGGCCCAACGATGGCGACGCTCGCGCTGACCGGACGCTCGGGCCTCCAGGGCCCGCTGACCCCGTACTTCAACCAGCAGCACCACATTCCGCCGAGCACATGGCGCTTTGACCCGACCGGCGAGAGCGCGCTGGACGCGCTCGACCGAGCGCTCGAGGAGGCCGGGCCCGAGAACGTGTCGGCCTACTTCGGTGAGGTGATCGGCGCCGCCGCACTGCCGGCCCACATGGCACCACAGCGCTTCTGGGAGGGGCTCGCCGAACGCCGGGAGCGGTACGGCTTTTTGATCTGCTTTGACGAGGTCGTGACCGGGGTCGGCCGCACGGGAAGCTGGTTCGCGTCCGACAAGCTGCCGTTCACCCCGGACATCATCGCGACCGCCAAGGGGCTCGGAGCCGGCTATGCGGCGATCGGCGCCGCGATCTGCCACGAGCGCGTCTATGAGTCCGTCGCCAACGGCTCGCGCAAGTTCCCGCTCGGCCACACCTGGGACGGCGCACCGCTGCCGTGCGCGGTCGGACTTGCGGTGCTTGACGCGCTCAAGCGTGAGCGGCTCATCGATCACGTCGCGGAGCGCGGACCGCGGCTGCGCGACGAGCTCGAGCAGGCGCTCGCCGACGTGGCGATGGTGCGCGAGGTCCGCGGCCACGGCTATCTGCTCGGGGTCGATTACGTCGATCCGCGCGACGGCGCCTCGTTCCTGCCGGCCGAGCTCGGCGTGGCCGGCCGGATCGACGGCGCCGCGCTCGCCAGCGGCCTGGTGACGCTCTCGACGCAGCCGACCGGCGACGGCTATGCCGGTGACCAGAGCCTGTTCGCGCCGCCGTTCACGACCAGCGAGGACGAGCTCGCCGAGATGGTGTCGCGCTTCTCGGCCGCGGTGCACGAGGTCGCCGCCGAGGTCGAGAGCCAGCTTTCACAGCGCGCGCCCGAGCCGGCGGTCGACGCCCGATGACGCCTCCACTGCGCGCGCTCGTGATCCAGCACGAGGAGCCGACCCCCGGCGGCTACGTCAACGAGTGGCTCGCCGAGCGCGGCGCCGAGCAGGACGTCTACCGGATCGACATCGAGGAGCGCGATCCCGACCCGCGCGCGTATGACCTGCTCGTCTCGCTCGGCTCGGAATTCCCGGCCTTCGATGACTCGATTCCGTGGATCCCACGCGAGCAGAGGCTGCTCGGCGCAGCGACCGAGGCCGATGTGCCGGTGCTCGGGATCTGCTTCGGCGGCCAGCTGCTGGCGCGGACGCTCGGCGGAGAGTCGTTCCGCGGCGACGCCGAGGTCGGCTGGCTCCCAGTCCGGACCACCGACAGCGATCTCGTCTCGGAGGGCCCTTGGTTTCAGTGGCACTTCGACACGTTCACCGTCCCGCCGGGCGCCGAGACGATCGCCGACAGCCCCGTCGGCCCGCAGGCGTTCAAGGTCGGCCGCAGCCTGGGGGTCCAGTTCCATCCCGAGGTGACGCCGGAGATCATGGACCTGTGGGTGGCGGCCTACCGCCACGAGCTCGACCAGGAGGGCGTCGACCCGGACGAGATCCTGGAGCAGACCCACAGCCGGGCGGCCGAGAGCCGCGCCAGCGCGTTGGGCCTGTTTGACGGATTCCTCGAGCGGGTCGCCGGACTGTCGGAGGCCGTCCGTGGCCGCTGAGAGCCACGTCTTCGAGCGGCTGCTCGACCTCGACTACCCGGTGATCGAGCGCGGCGAGGGCGTCTGGCTCTACACCGACGACGGCTCCAAGGTGCTGGACGCCTGCTCCGGCGGTGCGATGGTCGCGTGCCTGGGACACGGCGCGACCGAGATCGTGCGGGCGGCCTACGAGCAGGCGCAGCGGATCTCCTACGTCTACAACCACCACTTCACCAACGAGCCCCAGGAACAGCTCGCCGCCAGGCTGCTGCAGACCGCGGCGCCCGAGATGGCGAGGGTCCGCTTCGTCTCGGGGGGTTCGGAGGCGAACGAGACCGCGATTCGGCTAATCCGCCAGTACCACGTCGATCGCGGCGAGACCGAACGGTGGCGAATCGTCACCCAGGCGCAGGCCTACCACGGTTCGCTGATGGGGGCGCTGGCGCTCACCGGTCGCGCGAGCCTCCAGGCCCCGTATGGCGATTACCTCGCCGACCACCCTCATATACCCCCGGCGACCTCGCGGTTTGACCCGACCGGCGAACAGGCGCTGGCGGAGTTCGACCGGACGCTCGAGGCCGCCGGACCGGACACGATCGCGGCCTTCTTCTGCGAGCCGGTCAGCGCCGCCGCACTGCCTGGCTATACGCCGCCGGATGCGTTCTGGCAGGGGATCGCAGAGCGCCGCGAGCGCCATGGGTTCCTGGTCTGCTTCGACGAGGTCGTAACCGGGATGGGCCGCACGGGGAGTTGGTTCGCCGCCCAGCAGCTGCCGATCGACCCCGACATCATCACCGGCGGCAAGGGGCTCGGCGCGGGTTACGCCCCGCTCGCCGCGACCCTGTGCACCGATCACGTTTACCAGGCGCTCGCGTCGGGTTCGCGCAACTTCGAGCACGGTCACACCTGGGACGGGGCGCCGCTCTCCTGCGGCGTCGGTCTCGCGGTGCTCGACACGCTTGTGCAGCGCGGGCTGGTGCAGCGGGTCGCCGAGCGCGGACCGGCGCTGCGTGACCAGCTGCGAGACGCGCTCGAGGGGTCCGAGATCGTCGGCGAGGTACGGGGTCGCGGCTTCCTGCTCGGCGTCGAGCTGGTCGACCCCAGGGACGGCGAGTCGCTGCTCCCCGACGAGCTCGACGCCGCGTCGCTGGTCGACGACACGGCATTCGAGCACGGCCTGCTGGTGACCTCGACTCACTCCACGCCGGACGGCTACACGGGCGATCAGGTGCTGCTCGCGCCGGCGTTCGTCGCCTCCGACGGGGAGCTTGAGGAGCTCGTGCGGCGGTTCGCGACGACGATCGGCGACGTCGAGCGCTCGCTCAAGCAGGCGCTCACCCGGACCCCAGCGTGACCGACACGTCCGTGTCGCAACTGGCGGCGGCGGCGTCCGCCGGTGGATCGCAAGGCGGCGAGGGGTTCGTGCTGCTCGGGTTGCCGGACATGCACGGTGCGGTCAAGGGCAAGGCGCTGCGGCCCGACGCGTTCGAGACCGCGCTCTCGGACGGCGCGGTGATGACCGACCTGCTGCTCGCGCTCGACCCGACCGACACGCCGATCACCGACTACGAGCAGTTTGGGATCCGCTCCGGTGCCGGCGACCTGGTCGTCCACCCCGAGCCCGAGACCCTGCGAGAGCTGTCGTGGCTGCCCGGGTGGCGTATCTGCCTCAGCACCCCGGTGTGGGCCGATGGCTCACCGTGCGAGCTCTCCTCGCGCGAGGCGCTGCGCGGCGTGCTCGAGCAGCTGCGCGGCGAGGGCTACGAGGCGCTGTCGGCGTTCGAGTACGAGGTGCGGCTTCGCGACGGCGACGGTGAGCCACTGTCGAGCGGGCTCAGCTACAGCCTCAGCGAGGTCTCCCGGTTCGAGCAATTCATCCAGCGCCTGGTGCCCGCGCTGGAAGCGCTCGAGGTCGAGCTGTCGGCGATCCACACCGAGGCGGGCCCGGGGCTGCTCGAGCTCAATATCGCCGCCCGCGAGGGACTCCGCGCCGCCGATGACGCAGTGTTCGTCAAGCTGGCGGTCAAGGAGGTCGCGAGCTCGATGGGGCTCCAGGCCAGTTTTCTGGCCAAGACGCAGGCTGGCCAGGAGGGCTCGAGCGGCCACATCCACCTCTCCTGCTGGGCCGGTGGCGAGAACGCGTTCGGATCCGAGGATTCCGGCAGCGAGCTGCCGGCGCCGTTCGCCGCCTCGATCGCGGGCGTGCTCGATCACCTGCCTGCCGCCTCGCTGCTGCTCAACCCGACGATCAACTCCTACAAGCGGCTCGTGCCCGGCTGGTTTGCTCCGGTCAACGCGAGCTGGGGGTTTGAGAACCGCTCGTGCGCGGTGCGCGCCGTGCGGGGGGATCACGCCAAGCGGTGGCGGCTGGAGTGCCGGCGTCCCGGCGCCGACGCCAACCCCTATCTGGCGCTCGCGGCGCTGGTCGGATCGGCGGTTGATGGGCTGCGCCGCCAGGCCACGCCGCCGCCGGCGGTCGAGGGCGACGCCTCGGATCGCTCGGACCTGCCGCCGCTGCCGGGCTCGCTTGAGAGCGCGCTCCATGCGTTCGATGCCGATGACGCGCTGCGCAAGATCATCGGCGAGGTGTTCTGTGACTACTACCGCACCTCGCGTGCGTGGGAGCTGAGCGCGTGGCGCGAGGCGGTCAGCGATTGGGAGCGGGAACGGTATGAGCGAACTGTCTGAGCCGGTGATCGGGATCTGCGCGGTCAAGGAGCGCGCGCGCTGGGCGTTCTGGGATCAGGAGGCGCACGTGGTCGCCGACTCCTACGTCTCCTCGGTCCAGCGGTCGGGCGCGATCGCGGTGCTGCTGGCGGTCGACCGCCGCGCGCCGCTGCAGTTGCTTGACCGGATCGACGGGCTGATACTGATCGGCGGCGCCGATATCGACCCGAGCGCATACGGCGCCCCGTTGGAGCCCGCGACCGAGGCCACATATCCCGACCGTGACCAGTTCGAGCTCGCGCTGCTGCGCGGAGCGCTCGACCGCGACCTGCCCGTGCTCGCGATCTGCCGCGGCATGCAGCTGCTCAACATCGTCCTGGGCGGAACGCTGACGCAGGACCTGGTCGCGCCCGACGGCAGCCACCCGCACCGTCGCTTCCCGGGCAGCTTCGAGGGGACCGAGCACCCGGTGTCGTTGGAGTCGGGCTCGCTGGCGCAGCGGTCGGCGGGCGAGCTGATCCACGTCGTCCGCTGTCACCACCACCAGGCGGTCGACGAGCTCGGCGATGGACTGCGGGTGACCGGGCGCGCGGAGGACGGCGTGATCGAGGCGATCGAGCCCGCCGACGGACGCTGGGCGCTGGGCGTCCAGTGGCACCCCGAGGCCGACGAGCGCAGCCGCCTGTTCGCGGCCTTCCGCGACGCCGCGTTCCGTGCGCGGCGCCCCGCGGAGCTGTTGGATACCGAACCGATCAGGAGGTAGGCGGATGGCGGCGACGCAGGACCCGGAGGCCAACATCGAGGACGTCTTCTCCCGCTGGCGCGAGGAGGGGATCCGCAACGTCCGCTTCGAGCTGTGCGACATGCACGGGACCAGCCGCTCCAAGCTCGTTCCAATCGAGCACGCCGCCGGCTACCTCGACGACGGGCTGAACATGTACGGCGGCGCCGTCGTGCTTGACAGCCGCTCCGACGTCGTGCCGGGGACGCTCTACAACGAGGAGGTCGGCTACGGCGACCAGCGGCTGCGGCCCGATCCGACCACGGCGGCGGTGGTCCCGTGGCTCCAGAACACGGCGCGCGTGATCTGCGACACCTACTGGGATGACGGAGCGCCGCTGGAGGCGGCGCCCCGCCACGTCTACCGGCGCGCGCTCGATCGCTGCCGCGAGCTCGGCTATGAGCCGTTGATCGGGATCGAGCCCGAGTTCTACCTGCTCGACCAGGAGACGGTCGAGCCGCTGTTCGACGGGTACCACATCTTCAACACGGTTCGCAACACGTGGACGCCGGTGGTCGAGCGAATCGTCAACGAGACCCGCGAGTTCGGGATCGACATCATTACCGCCAACTGCGAGTACGCGGGCTCGCAGTGGGAGATCGTGTTCGCGCCGGGCAGCGGCATGGCCGGACCCGACACGGCGTTCAGCTTCAAGACCGCGGCCAAGGAGCTCGCCAAGCAGGAGGGGCTGATCGCGAGCTTCATGTCCAAGCCGTTCGGCGACTCGGCCGGCTCCGGGGCGCACAACCACATCGGCCTGCTCGACCGCAACTCCGGCCAGAACGCGATGGCCGACGACGACCACGAGACCGGCCTGTCGAGCGTTGGCCGCAGCTTTGTCGCCGGGCAGCTGCGCCACGCGCGCGCGCTCTATGCCGTGCTGGCGCCGACCGTCAACTGCCTCAAGCGCCGGCGCACACACACCTTCAGCCCGACCAACATCTCGTGGGGGATCGAGGACCGCAGCGCGTTCGTGCGTGTCAAGGCGGGCAGCGCCTCAAGCCGTCACATCGAGAACCGCGCTCCGACCGGGCTCTCGAATCCCTACCTGGTCTCGGCGGCGCTGCTCGGCGCCGGCATGCTCGGGATCGCGGACGAGCTCGAGCTCGAGCCGGAGGCGGGCAAGCCCGCCGAGGAGGACGAGTCAAAGCCCAAGCTGCCGACCTCCGTCGAGGAGTCGCTGGCGGCGCTCGAGGCAGACGAGAAGATCCGCGAGCTGCTCGGCGAGGAGTTCGTGACCGCGTACACGGTCATGCGCCGCCACGAGCTGCAGCGGTTCGCCGATCACGTCAGTGACTGGGAGCGACAGGAGTACCTGGAGCTGTACTGACACGCTCGGTCGCGGCGGCCGCGAGCTGCTCACCGATCACGGGGGCGAACTTGAACAGGTTCGGGCCGGCGACCGCGGTGACCGGTCCCTGGCTCCACACCCGGTAGCCGTCATCGGGGCAGTCGGGCAGCGTCGTGGTGAGCCGGAACACCTCGCCGATCGGCTCGGGATCGAGCCCGACCAGCACCTGCCGCACGTAGGCGATGATCCGCTCGCGATGGTCTGACACGTCGACCCCGTCGGGCAGATCGCTCGCAAGGTCGCCGATCTCGGGGTAGGCGAACACATCGGCGAGGCCGATCGCGTATCGGTCGCCGAGATCGCTCAGCGCGTAGACCACCTCGCCCTGGGCTCCGGTGCGGTCGCTGAAGCACGGCAGCGGCCGACGTGGGGTCGCCTTGACGCGGAAGGCGAGCCGGACGTGAGCCTGGCGCAGCTGGTGGACCTCGATCCCGAGCGGGCGGACGAGCCTGTCGGTCCCGGCCCCGGCGCAGACGATGCAGCGGCCGCTGTGGTGCACGCCCTCGGACGTCTGCAGCGCAACCGAGTCGCCGTTAACCGCGATCGAGCTGACGTCGGCCCGCCGCAGGGCCGTACCGATGTGCGCGGCGAGCGCGGCTGCGGTCTCATGGGCGCGGATCGCGCCCGCGCGCGGATCGAACAGGAGCATCCCGTCCGGTAGCTCGGCGATCGCGAACAGGTCGCGCGCCTCGTAGCGATCGACCTGCGGACGGCCGGAACCCGGGCGGCTCGCAGCGCGTCGAGCTCGTCCCGCGTCGCGCCGACCCGCAACGCGCCCTCGTGGCCGAGCAGCGTGCCGCCGGAAGCGCTCCTCCCACTCCAGCCACAGCGCGCGGGCCTGGACGGCGAGCGCGATCAGCTCCGGGTCGGCGTGCAGGTGGCGGAACTGACGCGTCCGGCCGGCCGACTGGCCCTCGCCGGGCTCCGAGCGCTCGAAGCACGCGACGTCGAGCCCGCGGTCCCGCAGGGCCGCGGCGGCCGCCAGTCCGATCACGCCGCCGCCGACGACACACACGTCACTCGACGATCCGCCGCTCATCGCCCGGCCGTCTCGCGCTCGAAGTCCAGCAGCCACCGCTTGGAATCGATCCCGGCGCTGTAGCCGGTCAGCGAGCCGTTTGAACCGACGACCCGGTGGCAGGGGACGATGATGCAGATCGGGTTGCGGCCGTTGGCGCCGCCGACGGCGCGCTGGGAGTTCGGGCGGCCGACCCGGTGGGCGAGCTCGGTGTAGGAGATCGTCGTCCCGAACTCGATCTCGAGCAGCTCGTCCCACACCTCGTGCTGGAACGCCGTGCCGGGCGCCGCGAGCGCGACCGAGAAGGTCGTGCGCTCGCCGGCGAAGTATTCGTCGAGCTGGCGGCGGCACTCCACAAACCGCGCCGGGTCATGCTCCCATTCGGGTTCGGGCGCCAGCCCCTCGCCCGGCAGATAGACGCCGCTGAGGCCGTCGGCCGAGGCCGTCAGCAGCAGCTCGCCGACCGGACTGGGCATCGTCGCGAAGTACGTGGTGGCGGCAGCGTCCACACGCCCATTATCGCCACGTCACGGTACGTTTGGGATCGTGTCAGACACCGGTCTGCGAACTGCTCGGGATCCAGCGGCCGATCGTTCAGGCGCCGATGGCCTCGGCGGCGGTGCCGGAGCTCGCCGCAGCGGTCTGCGGCGCCGGCGGCCTCGGCACGATCGCGCTGACCTGGCTGGCGGATCCAGGCGCCATGGTCCGCGAGACCGCCGCGTTGACCGACCGTCCGTTCGCCGGCAACCTGGTGCTCGAGTCCGACCAGCATCGTCGGCTCGACGAAGCCCTGGAGGCGGGGCTGCGGCTCGTGTCGCTGTTCTGGGGCGACCCTGCGCCCTACGTCGAGCGCGTCCATGATGCTGGCGGGCTGCGTGATGCACACGGTCGGCAGCGCCGAGGATGCGCGCCGCGCGGTCGCGTCCGGTGTCGACGTGATCGTCGCGCAGGGCTGGGAGGCCGGCGGCCACGTGCGCGGCAAGGTCGCGACGCTGCCGCTGGTGCCGGCGGTCGTCGACGCCGTCGCGCCGGTCCCCGTGATCGCCGCCGGCGGGATCGGCGACGCGCGCGGCGTGGCGGCCGTGATCGCGCTCGGGGCGCAGGCGGCCTGGGTCGGGACCCGGTTCCTGCTCGCTGACGAGGCGCCGATCCACGACGAGTACCGCCGTCGGCTGATCGAGTCCGCCGAGACCGAGACCGAGTGGTACGCGGACCTGTACGACGTCGGCTGGCCCGACGCCCCGCACCGCACGTTGCGCAACGAGACCTCCGAGCGGTGGGAGCGCGCGGGCCGCCCCGCGCCCGGCGGGCGCCCCGGCGAGGGCGAGGAGGTGGCGCGGCTGGCCTCTGGCGAACCGCTGGTGCGCTACTCGTCGGCGATGGCGCTCGAGGGTGCCACCGGGGATCTCGGGGCGCTCTCGCTGTGGGCCGGCCAGAGCGTCGGGGTCGTCAACCGCCGGCAGCCGGCGGCCGAGATCGTCGCCGAGCTGACGTCACTGCTGTAGGGCTCCGGCGGCGCTGTGCCTCTGTCAGCGTGGTTCGCGGCCGATTTGCTCTGTGTCTGCGAGGTGATCGACCGCCCACCTTCCGGTGCTGTCAAGCTCGACGGCCGCGCTGATAGCAGCGCGCCCAAGCGCGTTCGCGTAGGTTGGAAAGGAATACGGGATTAGTGCGAGTTGGTCGACGGGCATCTCCGCGGCCATTGCTGTCGCCGCCAGCTGTGCGAGCTCGACTGCCCGTTCTCCAACGATGTGACAGCCGAGGATGCTGCGGAGTTGGCGATCGACGATCAGCTTGCAGAACCCTGTCTGGCGGCCATCGATGATCGGCCGCGGGAGCGAGTCGAACCGCGCCGTCGCCACCACCACATCGTGGTCCTCCCGGGCGGCCGCTTCGGTTAGACCGACGGAGGCGTATTCCGGGTCGGTGAAGCTGCCGATCGGGCTCACCTGCGAGGGCAACGGGGTTGTCGTTCCGAGGACAGCATTGGTCGCGGCGAATAGCGCCTCGCGCACGGCCTCGTGTACGACCATCGCCCGCCCGGTCACATCACCGGCGGCGAAGACGTGCGGCACGGTGGTCCGCAGCTGGCTATCCACCGCGATGTAGCCGCGCCGATCGGTCCGCACGCCGGCCGCGTCGAGCTTGAGTCCGGTCGTGGCTGCCACCCATCCAGCCGCGACGACAGCGACCGTGGCGTCAACACTGTCGGTGGCGCCGTTCGCGCAATGAACGAGCCGCACCCCGCTCGGAGAACTCTCGAAGCGTTCGATCGTCCCGGCGTCCTCGACGATCCGAACGCCTGACGCTACGAGGGCAGCTTTGACCGCGGCGGAGACGTCCTCATCCTCGCTCATCAAGATGCGTGGAGCAACCTCGACGATGCAGACGTCTGAGCCAAACGCGTTGAAGATCGAAGCGACCTGGACCCCGGTAGCGCCGGCCCCGATGACGAGCAGGGACGCCGGAACCGAGGAAAGGTGCCACGCGTCGCTGTGAGTCGCAGTCAAACCGAACCCAGGAACCGCCAGCGGTCGCGAGATCCCCCCCGTACAGATGATGACCTTGTCCGCTTGGAGCCGCGGCGCGCTGTCACTTTCGACAGTGTGGGGGTCGACGAACCGCGCCGTGCCGGCCCATTCGTGGATCGCCACTCCAGCATTGTCGAGATCGTCGCGCAGCAGCGAGTGCATGCGCACGTCCTCGGTCACCTCATCGACGCGAGCCAGCAGCCCGACGTAGTCGAGCGAGGGCTCGGTGGCCGCGATCCCGTAGCGTGGAAGTTGCCTTGCCTCGCGGATCAGCCGCGCGGCCTGGGCGAGCGTGCGCACCGGGACGGGCCCATCGTTCGCGGCCATACCCCCGAACTCATCGCGGGTGATCAGAGCCGTGCGGGCTCCGAGCCGAGCCGCCCGAAGAGAAGCGACGACACCGGCAGGTCCGGCCCCGATGACTAGCACGTCGAGCCCGTTGGCCGGCGATGAAGCCATTGAATGGATGATCGAAACCGTGGCCCTGGTCGTCATCCCCCGAATTGGGTGAGGCGCCCACGACGACGCTGTGTGACGGTTCATGTGTGCGTGCGATGACCGTCGTGCCGGGCCGTAACGACAGCGTCGTGGTGGACCTCACGCCATGACCGCGCCCGAAGCGACGGCGTGGTCGACCACGCCAGGGCTGCTGAGCGAGGGCCCTCGCTGGCACGAAGAGCGCCAAGAGCTGCTGTGGGTCGACATCCTGGGGCGGGAGATGCACCGAGGAAGGCTCGCCGCCAACGGGGCCCTCGAACACCTGGAGACAATCTCGATCGACCGGCACATCGGTGCGGTGGCGCCCGCAATCGAAGGCGGGTACGTGCTCGCCGCCGGACCAGGATTTCTGTTCGTCGACGACGCCGGGGCGATCCACGAACTCGTCCAGCCGGAAGCCGGCCGCCCCGAGGTCCGGATGAACGACGGTGCTTGTGATCCGCAGGGACGATTCTGGGCCGGGTCGATGGCTTATGACGAGTCGCCCGGAGCCGGCTCGCTGTATCGCCTTGAACTCGATGGAAGTTGCACGACCGTGCTTACCGGCCTGACGATCTCCAACGGCATCGGGTGGAGTCCGGACGCCACCACCATGTATCTCAGCGACAGCGGCACGGGCTGCGTCGACGCGTTCCGCTACAACGGTTCGACCGGCGCAATCAGCGAACGTCGCACGCTCGTGCAGATCGACCAGCCCGGGGTCGCGCCCGACGGGCTCACGGTCGACGAGCATGGCGGAATCTGGGTCGCGCTATGGGGCGGTGCGGCGGTTAACAGATACGGACCCGACGGGTCGCTCCTGGCCACCCTGCCGATCCCGGCTGAGCTACCGACCTCCTGTGCGTTCGGTGGACCTGAGCTGGCCACCCTGTTTGTGACCACCGCTCGCGCCGATCTTGATGAGATCGCGCTCGTCAAGCAGCCCGACGCGGGCCGAGTGTTCGCGATCGATGGGCTTGGTGTCCGAGGCCTCCCATGCCTCCCGTATCGAGGCCGACCCCAGCACCGGTCGATCCCCTAGCGATCGGGGAATCGTCCGGATAGCCCCTGCTCAGGAGGCGGCTCAGTGCCGCGGTGGGACTCAGGTCGCGGTCGGCTCGCCGGCGGAGGCCAGCTCGTCGGACGCGGGGCCGCCGTCGAGCACGATCGTCTCCAGCCAGCGGTCAAACAGCGTGTAGGCCTGATGCAGCGCCGGGTCGGAGGCCGCGGCGCTCTGCTCGAGGAGATCCTCGACCGTGGTCCCGCTCAGGTACAGCTTCGGGTCCTTGCTCGCCCACTCGTGCACCAGCTGGCCGTCGGCCTCGGCGTGGAACTGCAGTCCGAGGTTGCGGCCCTGCCGGAAAGCCGCGGTGCCGACCGGGCTGCGCGCCAGCACCTGTGCCTCGGGGGGCGGGAGGATCCGGTCATAGTGGTACTGGACCCAGCGGCCGGTGCGGGATCAACGGGTCGAGGATGTCGAGCGCGATCCACCCGACCTCGGGCGTCTCGAGCTTCTCGACGCTGCCGCCGAGCGCGACCGACAGCGCCTGGCCGCCGAAGCAGAGGCCGAGCACCGGGACGTCGGCCGCGATCGCGTCGCGCAACATGTCGATCTCGGCGGGCACCCACTCGTCGGTGTCGGTCGCCGAGTGAACCGACCCGAGCGTCGCGACGAATGAGAACTCCCGCGGGTCGGGCGGTGGCTGCTCCCACATCGGATGGATCTCGTGCGGGACGCCGCGGTCGCTCATCCAGTCACCGAGGCGCCGGGGCGGGCCGTCGGGGCCATGCTGAAGGATCACGCCGGGCTTGGAAAGCATCGACCGCAGACTCTAACCATCTCGTGGCCCGGGGCCTGAATATCATCGGGGACCTGATGCTCAGGCCCGCTCCCTCTCCCCTGCAGCCGTGAGCGTCGAGACCGGCAGCCGGGGCGGGGCACGGGTCGAGGTCGAGGGCGTCAGCGTCCCGACCGACCACTACATCGACGGTTCTCGGGTCGCCTCGGCGCGAGCGCTTCGAGGTCCGCAGCCCGATCGAGTGGGACAGCTGGGAGCTTGCCCAGGTCGCCGCCGGCGCCGAGGCCGAGGTCGACCGTGCGGTCGCGGCGGCACGGCGTGCATTCCCCGAGTGGGCGGCGCTCGGCCCCGGTGGACGCCACGAGGTCCTGACCCGGCTCGCCGACGCGATCGACGCCGCGGTCCCGGATCTGGCGAAGGTCGAGTGCGTCGACAACGGATCGCTGTACGAGGCGATGCACCTGCGGGTGCTGCCGCGCGCCGCCAACAACATCCGCTTCTTCGCCGACTTCGCGGTCGAGCGGCTCGACGAGCCGCCGCGCGTGCTGCACGGCGGCGAGCGCAACCGGGTCCGTTATGACCCGTGCGGCGTGGTGGCGGTGTCGACGCCGTGGAACGCGCCGTTCATGCTCGCCACCTGGCGGGTCGGTCCGGCGCTGGCGGCCGGCAACACGGTCGTCCTCAAGCCGCCGGAGTGGGCGCCGCTGACCTGCTCGCTGCTCGGCGACCTCGCCGACCAGGCCGGCGTGCCGGCCGGGCGTGCTCAACATCGTGCACGGCACCGGGGCCTCGGCGGGCGCGCCGCTCACCGGACACCCCGACGTCGACCGCGTCGCGTTCACCGGCTCGCCCGCGACCGCCCGCACCGTGTACGGCGACGCCGCCTCCCATCTGACGCCGGTGTCGTTCGAGCTCGGGGGCAAGTCACCGTTCATCGTGTTCGACGATGCCGACCTCGACGCCGCCGCGGCGACTGCCGCCTACCAGTTCGACAACTCCGGGCAGGTCTGTCTCGCCGGGACGCGGCTGCTCGTCCAGGCTTCGATCCTCGACGACTTCCTGGAGCGGTTCACCGCCCGTTCGCAGGAGATCAAGGTCGGCGATCCGCGTGACCCCGAGACGACCTACGGACCGCTGATCCATCCCGGTCGCGCTCGAGCGGGTGACCGGGCATGTGGAGCGCGCGCTGGCCGACGGCGCGCGACTCGTGTTCGGCGGCCAGTCGCTCGGCGGCCTCTACTACGCGCCGACGCTGTTCACGGACATCCCGCCCGGCGCCGAGATCCTCGACCACGAGGTGTTCGGCCCGGTGCTGACGCTGCAGACGTTCGCCGACGAGGCCGAGGCGATCGCGCTCGCCAACGACACTGCGTACGGACTCGCCGCGACGGTGTTCACCGGCTCCGAGGGCCGCTCCGATCGCGTCAGCGCCGCGGTCGTGGCCGGCACGGTGTGGGTCAACTGCTTCTACGTCCGCGATCTGGAGACGCCGTTCGGCGGCGCGCGAGAGTCGGGCATCGGCCGCGAGGGCGGCCGTCACTCGTTCGACTTCTACTGCGACGTCAAGACCGTCTGCGAGCGGACGTCGTCGTTCACGGCGAGCTGAGCTTCACCAGCCGCCGGCAGAGGTCCCCCACCTCCGCCGGATCGTCGGTGAACTGCGACGGCTTGAAGCAGATCGTCGTGTAGCCGGCCTCGAGCTGCGCCGGGATCGCCTCGGCGGCGCGGGCGAGGTCAGCGACGCCGTCGCCCGGCGCCAGCTCGCCGCGGATGCCGCCGACGATCTCGAGCTCGGACATGTCGACGGCCGGCAGCCCGCATCGCCTCGACCAGCGGCTCCATCTCGGCCTTGGTCGGCTGGCCGAATGGATGAAAGCCGTGGCCGTAGGCGACCAGCCGCCGCACGATCCACGGCCCGACCGAGATCCCGCCGAACCACAGCCGCGGCCCGTCCGGCCGGAACGGCTTGGGCTCGAGGTAGACGTCGTGGAAGCTGTAGAGGCGCCCGTCGAAGGCTCGCCGGGCGTGTCGCGCCACAGCTCCGACCAGGCCGCCAGGTGCTCGTCGAGGAGCTCGCCGCGATGCTCGAACGGGACACCGAGCGCCTCGTACTCCTCGCGGTGCCAGCTGACCGTCGGCTGGACGACCAGCCGACCCTCTGACAGGAGGTCGAGCGTCGCCAGCTGGTGGGCGAGCAGCAGCGGATGGCGCAGCGGCGCGATGATCGCGGCGCCGATCAGGCGCAGGCGTGGTGGTGGCGGCGGCGATCGCGCTCATCAGGACGATCGAGTCGGGCCACGGCGTCGCCGGATCCTGGTTGCCCGGGGCCGCATAGTCGCGTGGGTTGTCGGGGCGGCCGAGCTCGCCGGCGCTCGGGCCCAGCACGATGTGCTCGCTGAGCATCACGCCGTCGATCCCCGGCGTCCTCGGCGTCCTGGGCGATCCGCACCAGCGCGCGCAGGTCCCGGTCCGAGGTCATCGTCCAGTTCTCGGACAGGACCAGGACGAGCCGCGGGCCGCCGGCCGCCGCTGTCACTCGCTGAGCGTCATCCGGACGGGCAGCCGCTTGAGCCCGTTGGTGAAGTTCGAGCGGTGGCGGACGGGGTCGCCGGCGAGCTCGATCGTCGACACCCGCTTGACCAGCTCCTCGAGGTAGACCCTGATCTCGAGCCGCGCGAGGTGGACCCCGAGGCAGTGGTGCGGGCCGCCGCGACCGAAGGTCAGCTGGTCGGTCGGGTTGCGGGTGACGTCGAAGCGGTGCGGGTCGGGGTAGTGGTCGGGGTCACGGTTGGCGGCCGCGAACCAGATCACGACCTTGTCGCCGGCGGCGATCTGCTGCCCGCGGACCACGGTCGCCTTGGCCGCCGTGCGCCTGAACCACCAGACCGGGCGAGGCGTAGCGCAGCATCTCCTCGACCGCCGAGCGTGATCAGCTCGGGCTGTGCGCGCACGAGCTCGTACTGGTCGGGATGCTGGGCGAGCGCCAGCGTGCCGAGCGCCAGCCCCTGGCGGGTCGTCTCGTTGCCGGCGACGATCAGCAGCGCGAACATGTTGTCGAGATCGCGTCCCGGACAGCTGCTGCCCGTCGATCTCGGCGTTCGCGAGCAGCGTGAGCACGTCCTCGCGTCGGGCACGCGCGCCGATCGGCGTAGTAGGCGCGGCCGATCGTGCACAGCTCCTCGGCCCACGGCGAGCCGAACGGCTTGTAGCGATCCTCGGGGCGCTCCTCGGTGAACGCGAACTCCCCCACGTACTCGGGGTCGGTGTCGACCAGCAGCCGGTCGCCGAGCGCGATCAGCCGCGGGAGATCCTCGTCGGGGATGCCGAGGATGTGGGCCAGGACGCGGATCGGGACCGGCGCCGCGAGCTCGGCGACGAAGTCGAACTCGTCGCCGGACTCGATCCGGTCGAGCATCTCGCGCACCAGATTGCGCAGCCACACCTCGTACACGGCGACCGCGCCGGGGGTGAAGTTGGTCGAGATCAGCCGCCGGTAGCGCCCGTGCTTGGGCGGGTCGAACTCGAGGAAGTTGCGGCGCGCGTCGAGCACGTCGTCGGGCAGGTCCTGCGATCGTCGCCGAGCCGCCGATCTCGGACGAGAACGTCTTCGCGTCGCGGATCACCGCCTGGACGTCGTCGTACTTGGTCAGCGCCCAGAAGCCACGGCCGCCCGGCTCGGGGTGGAAGTAGACCGGCGCCTCGCGCTGCAGGAGGTCGAACACCTCCCACGGCTCGTGGTCGGCAAACAGATCGTGGTCCAGGAGGTCGACCGAAAGGCGGTCGGCCGCGCTCGCTCCCATGGCGCGGAACCATACCAGGGGTGGGTAATGTATCCAATCCATACTTTTGGGCGGGACCTGGCTTCCGCACCTGGACTCGGCCGGCTGAGATCGGGACAGCGTCCAACCGAGACAAAACGCCTCCGCGCGAGGATCCGTGGAAAATCGCAACCGCCGCCCCCGATCTTCCACGCCTCTCCCGCCCAGCGCGCATTCGGTGGAAGATCAGCGCCGGCCGCCGCGATTTTCCACAGTTTGCCCGCCGCCCGCCGCCCGCCGCGGGCGCCCAGCGCCCGTCGACCCGGGGCCCTTCCCCAGCCGCCGTTAGCCGGGTAGTCGCAGGCCCCGAAGGGGCCGAGCACACCCGGCGTCGATGATCACCAGACGCCCGCGGACACCGACCGCGGCCCCTACAGCCGCGGCGAGTACTCCGCGAACTCCCAGTCGGTGACCCAGGCGCGGAACCGCTCGAGCTCGTACATCTTGATCGTCTCGAACGTGTCGACGAGCTCGGAGCCCATCGCCTCGATCAGGACCGTGTCGGCCTTGAGCTCCTCGAGCGCCTCCTGGAAGGTGGTCGGCAGCGGGCCGGCCGAGCTGCTCCTCGGGCAGGTCGTAGATCATGCCCTCGAGCGGGTCGGGGGGCTCGAGCTCGCGCCGGATCCCGTCCAGGCCGGCGGCCAGCGCGGCCGTGTAGGCGAGGTACGGGTTGGCGGTGCCGTCGCCGAGGCGGATCTCGAGCCGCGTCGCCGAGCCGCGCTCCGCGGGCACGCGGATCAGCGTCATCCGGTGGTCGTGGCCCCAGCAGAGCCGGGTCGGCACCAGCGCCTCGGCGCTGATCCGGCGGTACGCGTTCACGGTCGGGTTGAAGAAGACCATCATCCCGGGGCCGTGCTCGAGCACGCCGGCCAGGAAGTGGCGGGCGAGCGGGTGGAGCCCGTGGGGCTGGTCGGGGTCGTCGCAGATGTTGTTGCCGTCGCCGTCGTCGAACGAGACGTGCAGGTGCAGGCCCGAGCCCTCGTCGTCGTTGAACGGCTTGCCCATGAACGTCGCCAGCAGCCCGTCGCGAGCGGCCATCTCCTTGACCATCGCCTTGTAGCGGAAGGCGCGGTCGGCGGAGTCAAGCGCCGGGCCGTGGCGGAGGTTGATCTCGTACTGGGCGCGGCCGTACTCGTGGGCGGCCGCGATCGCCTTGAGCTCGAGCGCCGACGGCGGCGTCGAGCATCCGTCGACAGGGTCCCCTTCGGGTCGGCCACATCGCCGACCGTGTACACCGGGCTGTCCTGGATCGCGTACGGGCGGTAACCGTTGGGCGCCAGCGGGTCAGGCTCGCAGAGGTAGAACTCGAGCTCGGGGGCGACGATCGGCGAGACACCGTACTCGGAGAACTCGGCCAGGACACGCTTCAGGGCGCCGCGCCGAGTCGAGCGGCGACGGCTCGTGGGTGACCGGGTCCTCGAGGTCCACCATGCAGGCGACGACGTCGGGCTGCCAGGGCAGCGGTCACGAGCGTGTCGAGGTCCGGTCGCGCCAGCAGGTCGGGGAAGCCCTGTTCGAACCCGGCGACCACGTTGTGGCGCAGGTCAACGGTCATGATCGCCGCCACGAAACCGATCCCGTCCTCGTGCGCGTGCGGGAAGGCCGAGATCGGGATGTCCTTGCCGCGGCAGATGCCGTGCAGGTCGGCGTACTGGAGGCGGACGGCGCGGACGCCGCCGTCGGCCAGCTCCGAGAGCTGGCGCGCCGTCTGCGCCGAGCCGGCTGCGCGCGCATCGAGATCGGCACTCATTCTGACTCTCCTCGGGGTTCGGATCCTCCAGGTGCAGCCGCCCGACGGTGCGGCGCAAACGCCAGCGTACCGGCGTCGACTATCGAGGTGCCGCCGTCGACGGTGAGCACGGCGCCGTTGACGTACGAGGCCGCCGGGGACGCCAGCCAGACGATCGCCTCCGCCGCCTCGTCGGCCGTTGCCGGCGCGGCCGGGCGGGGACGTCGGCGACGGCGAGCGCGTAGGCCTCCTCGCGGCTCGATCGAGTGATCGCGCCGCCAGCTCGTCCATCGCGCCGTCGGCCATCTCGGTCCGGATCCAGCCCGGGCAGACGCAGTTGGCGCGGACCCCGAGCGGCCCGTAGTCGAGCGCGATGCACTGCGTCAGCATGATCAGCCCGGCCTTCGAGGCACAGTAGGCGGCCGACTCGGGATCGGCGCGCAGCCCGGCCAGCGAGGCGACCGTGACGATCGCCCCGCGGCTCTCGCGCAGCGGCGCCGAGCGCCTGCGTGGCAGATCAGGAACGCGCCCGTGAGGTTGGTCTGCAGCACGCGGTTCCAGCGCTCGAGCGTCTGATCCCCGACGGCCCCGGTCGCGCCGGTGCCGGAGCTGATCACCAGCGCGTCGAGCCGGCCGAACCGCTCCACGCACGCGCTCACCACCCGCGGCGGCCTCTGACTCGACGCTCACGTCGCCGGCCACCGCGAGCGCCCCGGTCGACGGCGACGACCTCGCGCCAGCGGCTCGGGCCGGCGCCCCGCGACGCACACGTCTCCAGCCGTCGGCGGCCATCCGCCGCGCGACCGCCGCACCGATCCCGGTGCCACCTCCGGTGATCAGGACGGTCGGCGTCAATCGTGCAGGAACTGCTCGACGAGCGATCTCGGGGAACGACTTGTCGGCGATCTTGTACGCCAGCGCCGTCATCCGCCACGAATCAGACAGATAGAAGCGCTCGTACAGCTCGCCGCGGCCGCCGAGCTCGGAGCCGAGGAAGTCCCACGCCAGCCGGAACAGCCGGATCCGCCGCTCGGCGTCGGCCCCGGCGGCCTGGAAGTAGTGCTCGATCTGGTCGTGCAGCGGCCCGTCGATGTCGGCTCGCGACGGGGTCGCCATGAAGCCGCCGCCGCCGATCAGCTGCAGCAGCTCGTTGCAGCGCGGCAGCCACTTGGGCATCTCGCCGCGCAGCGCCAGGAACGGCCGGTCGTCGGGGTACATGACGCCGCCCTCGTCGAGCTGCGCGCCGGCCTCGCCGGCGACCAGCGCCGAGCGCGTCAGCTCGCTCATCGCCCAGATCTGGCCGAGCTTCTCCTGGATGTGGTCAAAGCGCACCACGCCGGTCGTGTTGGCGATCATGTGCCCGAGCCCGAGCGCGAAGCACAGCTTCACGTACGCGCGCGTGAACGCCTGGTGCATGATGTGGCCGCGCCAGCCGGTGTCGGTGATCACCTCGCTGTAGCCGACCGTGTCGCCGTCGAGGAACACGCGCTCCTTGGGGATCTCGACGTCGTCGAAGATCACCACCGCGTCCATCTCGTCAAAGCGCGACGACAGCGGGTAGTCGAAGTGGTCGCGCTGGCGCGAGTAGCTGTCGCGGCAGATGAACCGCAGGCCGGGCGTCGCGATCGGGACCGCGAACGACAGCGCGTAGCGGCCGTCCTGGGGGCGGATGTCCGAGCCGGGGTAGATCAGCAGCTCGTCGGCGAACGGCGCCAGCGTCGCCAGCATCCGCGCGCCGCGCACGACGATCGCATCGGGGGTCTCGCCGATCTTGTGCAGCGACACCTCGCCCATCGCCTGCTCGGCCTCGGGCTTGGAGCGGTCGACCTGCGGGTTCATCAGCGCGTGGGTCGTCGACAGGTCGTCGTCGCGCATGTACTTCTGGTAGGCGACGAGGGTGGCGGCGCCGCGCTCGTTGCCGCGCCGTGCCCACACGTCCGAGCGCCCGGCGAAGCAGGCGAAGGTGACGTTCAGGTAATCCGGGGTGCGGCCCATCGTGCCGCCGGAGAGCGTCGCCACCAGCTCGATCGCCCGGCGGCGGCGCGGCAGGTCGTCGATCGTGCGGGGGATCAGATGCGTGACGTTGACCAGCCGGGTCGGGTCGTCGGGCGAGGGCGCGAGCATCTCGTCGGCGTGCTCGTGCTGGATGTCGAACACGCGCGCCATCGACAGCGCCGCGTCCTTGCAGCTGCGGATGATCGAGCGGATGGCTGATCATCTCGCCGTTGAGCCAGATCTCGCGGCCGCCCTGCCGCAGGCCGTCGAGGAACTGCTCGCCGGTGCGGGCGCCTGTCGCCTGGCTGACGGCCGAGGTCGGCCATCAGCTGCCCTCGATCGCCGGCAGGGGCTATCCGAGCGCCTCGAGCCCCTCGCGCTCGGCCTGGACCGCCGCCTCGTCGAAGCGGAAGTAGGAGCGGGGCGGGAGCGTGCCCCAGGTGTTGGACGAGTGCGCGGTCGTCGGGCCAGTCGCGGGGCTCGTGATCGGGCTCGAGCTGCTCCATGTCACTGAACAGCTCGACGAAGCACTCCTCCTCGGGGATCCGCACGTACGCGGCCAGGTTGCGGCCGAGGCCGTGGCGCACCGGGCCCCACGCCAGCCAGCGGCCGTGCTGGGCGAGGTGGTCGAGCGCGACCCGCAGCTCGCCCCAGTCGACCAGCTCGAACGCCAGATGGTGGATGTGCGCGTAGCCCTTGCCGACCAGCGCCATCGCGTGGTGGTCGGCGTTGACGTGCAGCCAGGTGCCCTCGTCGCCGAGCCGGTCGGTGACGCGCATCCCGAGCACGTCGCAGCAGAACTCGGTCATCGCGCGCCAGCTCGCCGGTGAGGAAGTTGACGTGCCCGAGCTTGCGGGGGTGAAAGCCCGGGAGCGTCGTCGTCGAGCGGGCGATCGGCGGGCGGGGATCGTCGGATCGGCGCGAACGGCAGCAGCTCGATGCCGTGGCCGTCGGGGTCGCGGAAGTGAAGCCCGCCGTCGCGGCGCTCGTACTCCACGCCGAGACCGTCGAGGTGCGCGGCCGCGTCGTCGAGGCTGACGCCGCGCGCCAGCTCCCAGCCGGTGTGGTCGTGGCCGGGCAGCGCCGCAGCGCCAGCTCGAGCGAGTACGGCTCGTAGTCGCAGGCGAGGTATGCGTGACCGTCGCGGCCGTCGCGGAGCGTGAGCCCGAACTGGATCGACCATCGGTCGCTCGCCGTCACGCAGGTCCTCGACACGGAGGCAGACGTGGTGGATGCGACGCAGCGAGATCATCAAGCGCGCGCGGTGCGGGATCCTCGAGGCGCGGATCGCTGCCGCGCGGGTTGGATACAGTATCCGCCGCCTGTGGGCGGGTCAAGAATGCCCGCCGCGACCGGCGGCGGACGGCGAGAGGAGGCTTGCAGAAATGGCCGACGAGAGCGACAGTGAGCGGCGGTCCCGTCAGAAAGCGAAAGTGAGAGCGGCGGTTCCGCCCAGGAGAGTGAACGTCGCGCGCGGGCGCTGGCCCGCCTGGCCGAGCTCGGCGACGAGCCCGGCGGTGATCAGTTCCTGGCCAGGATGGGGCCGCTGGGCGACTGGATCGTCGACTTCGCGTTCGGCGACGTCCACACGCGACCGGGGCTGACCGCTCGCGAGCGGGAGCTGATCATCGTCGCGGTGCTCGCGGCGCTGGGCTCGAGCGACCCGCAGGTGGCCGCCCACATCCGCGCGCTGCGGGCGATCGACGTCCCGTGGAACGAGATCGAGGAGACAATCCTGCAGGTGACGCCGTACGCGGGCATCCCGCGGGCGGTCAATGCGATCAAGGTTCTGAGAGAGCAACAGGAGGCAGCCACGTGAGAGCGGTCCGGTTCACGAACCCGCAGGGCGAGGTGCGCATCGGCGCGCTCGAGGACGACAGTCGTGCGCGACGCCGGCCCGGCCGGCCCGCAGGGGTTCGTCCCCACCGATGAGGCGTGGGCGGAGCTCGGCCGCGGCGCGCGGCCCGGAGTACGCACTCGCCGACGTCACGCTGCTGCACCCGGTGGTCCCGGACAAGATCCTTGCGATCGGGCTCAACTACCGCTCCCACGCCGCCGAGTCCGAGCTCGACATCCCGCACGGTCCCGGTGGTGTTCGCCAAAGTGGACGTCGTCGCTGATCGGCCCCGGGCAGGAGATCGTGATCCCGCGCGAGGAGACGCGCCCGGACTTCGAGGGCGAGGTCGCGGTCGTGATCGGCCGGCGCACGTACCGGGCCACCGCGCGAGAACGCGCGCGACGCGATCGGCGGCATCTCGGCCCTGCACGACGTCTCCGGCCGGCGCGCGCAGCTCGAGACACCGCTGCGCCAGTTCACGCTCGGCAAGAGCTTTGACACGTTCACGCCGATGGGGCCGGCGATCGCGTCGATCGACGGCGTCGACCTGCAGGACATCGACATCCGCACGACGGTCTCGGGTGAGGTCATGCAGGACGCCAACACGCGCGACCTGATCTTCGGGATCGAGCAGCTGATCGTCTACCTGTCCGCGGGGGTGACGCTTGAACCCGGGCGACGTGATCGCCACCGGCACGCCCGGCGGCGTCGGTGATTCGCGCCAGCCGCCACGATATCTGCGCGCCGGCGACACGGTGGAGATCTGCGTGGGCGGCGTCGGCACGCTCGATCCAACGACGGTCGTCAACGAGGCAGGCGTCGGCGCAACCGGACGCTAGCCGTCAGCGCAGCAGGTCGATGGAGCGCTGCATCGCATCGGCCAGATGCCGGCGGGTCAGCGACTCGGCCCGGCGGCCGTTGCCGGCCTCGATCGCGGCCAGGATCTGCTCGTGCTCGTCGGCGTCGAGGCGCATCCGCTCCGGCGTCTCGCTCTGGCGCTCGTAGATCACCTCGCCGATCCGCGCGACCCACAGACGCTGGACGAACTGGAGCAGGAACGGGTTGCCCGACGCCTCGCACGAGCGCGATGTGGAACTCGCGGTTGGCGTCGAAGCTGCGCCGGACGTCGGGGATCGCGCGTCGCTGCGCTGTCAGCGCGGCGCGCATCCGCGCCAGCGGCGCGCGGCAGCCGGGCGACGCCGCCAGCCGCGCGGCTCCGGGCTCGATCACGAGCCGCGCCTCGTAGGCGGAGTGCATGTCGCCGAGGCCGACGTCGGCGACGCGGGCGCCGCGGTTGGTGCGCATCTCCACCAGACCCTCGGCCGCCAGCCGGCGCAGCGCCTCGCGCACCGGCGTGCGCGAGACTCCGAGCATCTTCGGCCAGCTCCTCCTGATGGATCCGCGTCCCGCGCTCCAGCGATCCTCGCGTTATCCGGTCGCGGATCGCCGCGTAGACCTGGTCGACGACGCTGGCGATCGCCAGCGGCGCACCGTCCGGCCCGCGCGGAGCTGGGCCTCTGACCGTCCATCTCAGACGGCGGCTGCCACCTCCCCGATCGCCTCGGCGCATGCCCACCGACCAGCTCGTCGACCTCGTCATCGGAGATGATCAGCGGCGGCGAGAACGCGACCGCGTTCGCGTACGGCAGACGCGCGGCCGATGACGCCGTGCGCGAGCATCGCCTCGGACGACGCCCGCTGCGACGACCGGCTGCTCGAGCGCGACCGCCTGCATCAGTCCCTCGCCGCGCACCTCGGCGACGCCGTCGCGAGCCGCGACAGCTGATCGAGGCCGGCGCGGAGCCGCCGGCCGGCCGCCCGGGCACGCTCGGGCAGCTGCTCGCGCTGCAGGATCTCGAGGTTCGCCAGCCCGGCCGCGCAGCAGCTGGGATGACCGAGTAGGTGCCGCCGTGCGTCAGCAGGAAGGCCTCGTCGGCCTCCAGCCACCCCCGCAGCCGCGGTCCGACGACGACGCCGCCGAGCGGCAGGTAGCCGCTCGTGACCGCCTTGGCGAACGTCATCATGTCCGGCTGCGACGCCGAAGTGGTGGCTGCCGAACCAGGAGCCGAGGCGCCCGAAGCCGGTGATCACCTCGTCGAAGATCAGCACCGCGCCGCACTCGTCGCACAGGTCCCGCAGCCCCTGCAGGTAGCCATCGGCCGGCGGGAACACGCCGCCGGCGCCGATCACCGGCTCGGCGATGATCGCCGCGATCCGCTCCGGGCCGTGGTAGGTGACCGCGTCGACGCATCGCCTGCGAGGCTGTCGTGCGGGACCTGAAAGGTGTCGGGCAGCAGCGGCCCGAACGGCGGTCCGGTTCGGCGGCAGGCCGCCGAGCGAGGTGCCGCCGAACATCACGCCGTGGTAGGCGTAGTGGCGGCTGAGGAAGATCGTACGCCCGCCTTCGCCGTTGGCGCGGTGCCCGGCACGGGCGAGCTTCATCGCGCTGTCGACCGCCTCCGAGCCGCTGTTGGTGAACAGCACCCGGGCGCCGGCGATCGGCTCGAGCTCCATCAGCGTCGTCGGCGAGCCTCTGCGCGGGCGGGTTGGTGAAGCGGCCGAACGTGTGGTAGGCGACGAGCTCGCCCATCTGCTCGTGCACGGCGTCGATGATCTCGTCGCGGCCGTGCCCGACGGCGCAGTACCACAGCGAGGCGGTGCCGTCGAGGTACGTGCGCCCCTCGTCGTCCCACAGGCGACATCCCTCGGCTCGGACGATCTCGAGGAAATCGTCCGCCGCCTTGGTCGGCGCCGCAAATGGGTGAAGTACTTGCGGAACGGTCATCGTGCCTCCTGCGTCACTTCGCGCTCGGCCTGATCCTCAGGGATCGCGAGCGCCACGTGCAGCGTCTGCGCGGTCACCGCCGGCTGCTCGCCGACGGGCTCGAGTGTCTCTTCCATCTGCACCACCAGATTCTCCAGCCGCCCGATCCCCTCCACCTCGACCGCCACCCTATCGCCTGGCTGCACGGGGCGCGAGTTGGCCGGCGTGCCGGTCAGCAGTACGTCACCGGGCTCGAGCGTGATCAGCCGCGCGAGGTCGGCGATCTGGTAGGCGAACGAGAACATCAGGTCGGTGCCGGTGTGCCCCTCCTGGACCTGCTCGTCGTTGACGAAGGTTCGCAGGGTCAGGTTCTCGGGGTCGACGTCGGCCGCGTCGACCATCACCGGACCCGAGCGGACAGAACCCGTCCTGGCCCTTGACGCGCAGCATCGAGCCGCGGTCGGCGTGGCGGAAGTCGTGGACGCCCCAGTCGTTGGCGACCGTGTAGCCGGCCACGTAGTCGAGCGCGTCGTCGATGCTCACGCCGCGGCAGCGGCGGCCGATCACGACCGCGACCTCGCCCTCGTAGTTGAGAAAGCGGCAGTCCGGCGGTCGCTGGACGACCTCCAGATGCGCCGACAGCGACGACGGCGGCTTCATGAAGTACGACGGCGTCTGCGGGAGGCGCGCCATCCGGTACTCCTCCGCGCGCGAACGGTAGGTCAGATGGGTGGCGATGATCTTGCCCGGGGTCACCGGCGACAGCCACTACCGACGTCGCCGACGGCGATCTCGACCTCGCCGGCGCGGATGCGGTCTCCGTCGAGGATGCCGTCGAGCGATCGCCCGTCGTGCTCGATCCGGACGTGTCTCATGCGTCGACCTCCTGGCGGTGCTGGGCGACCACGTCGACGCCGTCGACGGTGTAGCCGAACGTGAAGCGGTAGCCGCGCAGCATCTCGCGCGGGGCGATCGCCTGCAGGTCCTCGAGCGTGTCGTCGTAGAGGCGCAGCTCGGCGCTGCCCTCCCAGATCGGCGTCGCGTCGCGATCGCGGCCGCCGGCGCGGACGAGCTCGAACACGTCGGGGCGGGTGCCGCTGGCCGCCGGGAAGTGGCGGGTGTTGTGCATCGGCGGGTCGTTGACGGTCGGCCCCGTGTCCGAGACGTGCTCGAGCGTGACCACCAGGCGGGCGATCTGGCGGTCGTTGGCGGTGCAGGTGGCACCGAAGCGAGCGCCCTCGTGCAGCTCGGGCGTCGCCTTGCCGGCGGCGAACAGCCGCGTCATGTGGATCGAGCCGAGCTTCTTGGGGAAGCCCTGAATCCAGCCGCGGTACATCGCGAAGTCCTTGTCGACCCAGATGTAGACGCAGCGGCTGACCGGCTGCCCCTGGTAGCGGGCGCCGACGACGATGAAGAACTCCCGGTACTGGGACTGGATCGGATCGACGAGCTCGTGCATGTCGTCCGAGCACGACTGCCAGTCGGCGAAGATCGCGGCGACCGCGCCGGGGTCCTCGGCCGGCTCGAGCTCGTCGGGCAGCAGCGCGGCGACCGCATCGGGGTCGGTGCGGTACTCGGCGATCAGGAAATCGCCCGAGTAGTGCCACGGCGGCGGCGGGCACCAGGCCGGCGCGGCCGTCGGGGGACAGCGGCGCCGTGTAGCCGCGCAGCGGGCTCACGCGGCCGCCCTCCGGCGGCGGGCACGCGCATCGCCGACGAGCTGCTCGAACAGGCCGCGCTGCTCGGGCTCGTCCATCTTCTCGGGATGCCACTGCACCCCGACGCACGCCCAGTCGGTCCGCGGTTCGACCGCCTCGATCACGCCGCCCGGCGCGGTGGCCGGTGACCTCGAGCTCGCCGGGATCGGCGATCTGGTGGTGGTGGATCGTGTTGACCGGCAGCCGTCTCGCGGCGCAGCGCGCGGGCGCACGCGAGAGCCGGGCGCGAGCGTCACCGGGTGGCGTGCGCCGCAGGATCTCGTCGGGGCTCAGCCCGGTCAGCTCGGTGTGCCCGCCGACCGCCGGCGGGCGCTGCGCCAGCCGGCCCCCGTGCGCGATCGCCAGCAGCTGGGCGCCGCGACAGACCGCCAGCGTCGGCAGCTGCGGCCGCGCGCGCGGCGCGGATGATCGCCAGCTCGAACTCGTCGGCCTCGGCGTCGTCGTCGTGGACGTTCTCGCGCGCGCGCGCCGTAGGCGGACGGATCGACGTCGCCGCCGCCGGTCAGCAGCACGCCGTCGGCGAGGTCCACCAGCTCGCGCGCCGACTGCGTCGCCCGCCGAGGCGGGCGGGAGAGCAGCAGCGGCTGGCCGCCGGCGTCGCTGACGCGCTCCGCGTAGGCGGGATCGAGCGTGTCAAGCCGGGTCCGCTCACCGAGGTAGGTGGGCAGCTCGCGGCGCCAGCAGCTGACGAGGATCAGCAGGTCGGGACAGAACCGATGCATACATTATGCGGTGGCTTTCGTCAAAGAGTGACTCGCGGCCTCGTCAGACGGGATTGTCGCCCGCCCAGGCCAGAAACTCGCGCGCCGCCCCCGGCGTGCTGGCGAGCCGCCGCGGCGCGCTGCGCGTTGCGCGTGCGCGGTCTCCCGGTGGCTGTAGAGCCAACCGAGCGTCTGGATTCGCCGCGCCATCAGAAACGTCGGCAGCTCGGCGAGGAGCTCGTCGGGCAGCTCGCGCGACGCTCGCGGTAGCCGCCCACGAGCGCGTCGCGTCGATCGCCGAAGCCGCGCGCGCTCTCATGGGGATATAGCGCGACGGCCAGCTCGTGCAGGTACCAGCTGTCGCCGCTGTCATCGAAGTCGATGATCACGACCTCGCCGTCGTCGGACACGAGTACGTTCTCGAACCCCAGATCGCGTGGATCAGGCCGAAGCGGTCGGGGCCGGTGCCGATCGCAGCGAGCCGAGCGCGGACCTCCGATCGAGCACGCTTCGAGCACCGCGCGGTCATCTGTCGCGAACACGCCCTCGGGATCGGGCGGCCCCCATCGTGGGTCGTCGCCGACGAGCGCCTCGGCGTCCCAGGCCGGGCGCGTGAACCAGCCGACGGCTGCCACGCGCGCGTGTACGCGTGGATGCGTGCCATCAGCGCGCCGAGTTGGCCCCATGGCTCGACCTCGCCGACGGCGCTCAGCGGGACGCCGTCGATCCACTCGAACAGGACCGCGGTGCGCGAGCGGACATCGGGGGCCGTCGCGGTCTGGATCGGATCGCCGTCGCTTCCCGCGATCGCGACCGGAGTCCGGACGCCACTCGCACGCAGGCTCTCCATCCAGGCGAGCTCGGAGCGGATCGCGTCTCGAGTCTGGTACCCGGGACGGTTGATGCGCAGTGCGAAGCGCCGGCCGTCGCGGGGTGATGACGCTGTAGGTCGTGTTCTCGCCGTGGCGCACGAACGTCACCTCGGAGTCCGCGGGCAGGCCGAATCGAGCTCACCGCGTCGATTGACGAGATCGGCGGGCAGCGGGTCAAGCGCGCCGCGCGGTGCCGTCACTCGTACCACTCCTCGGAGGCGAGCTTGACGCTGCTCGCGGAAGTCGAGCTCGTGCGTCGCGATCAGCATCGCGTCGTGCTCGCGCTCGAGCGACTCGATCCGCTCCCAGCTCGAGACCATCGCGTCCGGGCTCCAGATCACGCCGGGCAGCGCGCGCTCGCGCATCTTCGCCAGCAGGTAGGCCGCGTCGGCGAGCAGGATCACCGTCTGTCCGCTGTCGAGGTGCACCATCAGCGACTGGTGCCCGCGGGTGTGGCCGGGCGTGCTGAGCACGATCAGCGCGCCCGTCGCCGAAGACGTCGTGGTCGCCCTCGAGCTGGCGCCAGTCGAGGTCGTGGTCGAAGTCCCCGCGCACGTAGATCAGCCGCTGGTAGACCGGCGGGTAGCAGCGCGAAGCTCAGCTCCTCGCGCTGGATCAGGACCGGCGCGTGGGTGAGCCACTCGAGCCCGCCGGCGTGGTCGAAGTGCAGGTGCGACTGGATCACGAGGTCGATGTCGCCGGCTTCATGCCGATCGTCGCCAGGCCGGCCCTCGACGTGGTCCTCGGGCGTCATCCGCGACCTCGAACGACGCGGCCGCCGGCACCGAGCCGAGCCTCGGGATCGGTCGCGCAGCTGGGGGTGCACGCCGCTGTCGAACAGGACGTTGCCGCGCGGGTGGGTGATCACGTACATGAAGTACGGGTTGTAGACCTTGGTCCCGACGCGCTCGTCGAACGGGTCAAACGCGGCCCAGTCCATCAGGTCGCCGCCGCAGTGGAGCGCGTAGAGCCGCATCGCCGCTCAGTAGACGATCACGCTGCGCGCCGTCTCGCCGGCCTCCATCCGCGCGAAGGCGTCGTTGACGTCCTCCAGGCCGACAGGTCGTGATCAGCGGATCGAGGCGCAGCCGGCCGTCGCGGTACATCTCGACCAGCAGCGGGATGTCGCGCAGCGGCACGCACGAGCCGTACCAGGAGCCGCGCACGCATCGCTCCTCGAGCGTCGCGGTCAGCGCGTCGAGCCCGACGCGGGCGTCGGGCGGCGCCATCCCGATCAGGATCGCCTGGCCGCCGCGGCCGGTGAGCGACATCGCGGTCTCGATCGTCTCGGGGCGGCCGAGCGCTTCGAACGCATGGTCTACGCCTCCCGGGACGAGCTCCGCGACCGCCTCGACGGGATCGGAGCGGCTCGCGTCGACGACTGCGGTCGCACCCAGCTCGCGCGCCAGCTCGAGCTTGGCCGGGACGCGATCGATCGCGACGATCGTGCTGCGCGCCCGCGATCCGCGCCCCCTGGACGACGTTCAGCCCGACGCCGCCGCAGCCGACGACCGCGACCGTGTCGCCCGGCCGCACCCGAGCGGTGTTGATCACCGCCCCGACACCGGTCATCACCGCGCAGCCCATCAGCGCGAGCTCGGTCAGCGGCAGGCTCGGGTCGACCTTGATCGCCGTCCGCACCGGGACCACCGACCGCTGGGCGAACGACGAGGTGTTGTAGTGGTGGACCTGCTGACCGTTGGCGTGAAAGCGACACGTCCCGTCCTCGAGCGTCGCGTCGTACCAGGCTGTGTTCTCGCACCGGTTCAGGCCACCCGCGGATGCACTGGCGGCAGTGGCCGCAGTACGGAAGCCAGGTGAGCAGCACGTGGTCGCCGCTCTCCAGCCCGACCACGCCCGGACCGACCTCATCGACGATCCCCGCGCCCTCGTGGCCGAGCACGACCGGCAACGAGGTCGGATGGGTGCCGTGGACGACGTGCAGGTCGGAGTGGCAGACGCCGCTGGCCACCATCCGCACCTGCAGCTCACCCGCCTTGGGCGGATCGAGCTCGAGCTCCTCGATCGCCAGCGGCTGCCCGAACTCGTGCAGGACCGCGGCCTGGATCTTGGTCGCCACGGCGGTCTAGACCCCGCCGAGGACGATCAGGCGCTCCTCGGTCATCTCGCGGATCGTGTAGGACGGCCCCTCCTTGGTGTTGCCCGACGCCTTGGTGCCGCCGTAGGGCATCTGGTCGACGCGCCACTCGGGCGCCTCGTTGACCATCACGCTCCCGAAGTCCAGCGCCGCGGCGGCCTTGACGGCCGGGTCCAGCGAGCGCGTGAAGATCGCGGCCTGAAGCCCGTACTCGGTCGCGTTGGCCTGCTCGAAGGCCTCGCCGAGCGAGTCGTATGCGATCACCGAGCAGACCGGGCCGAAGATCTCCTGCGAGCAGACCTTCATCTCGGGGGTGACGCCTTTGAGCACGGTCGGTGGCAACAGGCCGGTCTCGGGCGCGCCGCCGGTCAGCACCTCGGCGCCGCCGGCGACGGCCTCGTCGATCCAGTCGCGGATCCGGTCGCGGTTGGGAGGGTCGATCACCGGTCCGACGTCGGTCACCGCGTCGGCCGGATCGCCGACGTGCAGGGCCTGCACCTTGGGCACCAGCAGCGCCACGAAGTCATCGATCACGTCACGCTGGACGTATACGCGCTGGACCGAGACGCAGGTCTGGCCGGCGTAGGAGAAGGCGTGCGTCGCCACCTTCGAGCTCGCCAGCTCGAGATCGGCGTCGGCCTCGACGATCACCGGTGAGGCATTGCCGAGCTCGAGCGCGACCTTCTTGCGCGGCGCCCGGGCGCGGATCCCCCAGCCGACCTCGGCCGAGCCGGTGAAGGTCACCATCCTCACGCGCGGGTCCTCGACGATCACGTCGCCGACCTCGCTCGCCTTGCCCGGCAGGACGCTCAGCCAGCCGGCCGGAAGGCCCGCCTCCTCGGCCAGCGCCGCGAGGCGCAGCGCCGAGACGGGGGTCTGACTCGCCGGCTTGGCGACCACCGCGCACCCGGCGGCGAGCGCCGGCGCGAGCTTGTGCGCGACCAGGTTGAGCGGGAAGTTGAACGGGCTGATCGCACCGACGATCCCGATCGGCACCCTGACCGTCCAGGCGGCGTGGCCATGACCGTGCTCGGTGCCGGTGATCGGCACCGAGTCGCCGGTCAGCCGGCGGGCCTCGCCGGCCGCCAGCGCATACGTGTTGACCGCGCGCGAGGCCTCGACGCGCGCCGCCTTCAGCGGCTTGCCCGCCTCGGCGGAGATCGCCTGCGCAAGCTCCTCGGAGCGCTCGCGGACCAGCTGCGAGATCCGCTCGAGGATGTCGGCCCGTTGCCACGGCGCCAACGGCTCGCGCATCGCCCGCTCGGCCGCGTCGATCGCGCGTCGCGCGTCATCGGCGCTCGCGCGCGAGACGCGCGCCACCAGGTCGCCCGAATAGGGCGAGTAGACCTCGAACACATCGCTGGTCTCGATCCATTCACCCGCGAGATAGAGCCGCTCGACGGCGGTGGTTGCGACGGTCGCCATGAGGCCTCTCCTTGTCTTTGTGGTTAGCGCGGCACGACCCGCACGGGGATCGATTTGAAGCCGTTGACGAAGTTCGAGCTCAGCCGGACCGGCGAGCCCGTGAGCTCGAAGCGGACGTTGCGAGCCAGGATCTCCTCGAGCATGACCCTGATCTCGAGCCGGGCGAGGAACGAGCCGAGGCAGAAGTGCGGACCGCCGCGCCCGAACGTCGTGTGCGGGTTGGGCCGGCGGCCGACGTCGAACTGCATCGGGTCCTCGAACACGTCCTCGTCGAAGTTGGCCGACAGAAACCACATCGCGACGCGATCGCCGGCCTGGATCGGCACGCCGCGGATCTCGGTGTCCTCGGTCGCGGTCCGCCGGAAGTAGATCACCGGCGTGCCGTAGCGGAGGATCTCGTCGACGGCGGTGGGCACCAGCGACGGGTCGGCGACCAGCCGGTCGAACTGGTCCGGGTGCTCCATCAGCGCCAGGATCCCGTGCGAGATACCGGTCCGGGTGGTCTCGTTGCCGGCGAAGATGAACAGCTCGAAGAAGTTCGCGTACTCGCGATCGTCGAGCCGCTCGCCGTCGACCTCGGCGTGGACGAGGGCCGAGACGAGGTCGTCGGTTGGGTTCTGGCGGCGCTGCTCGCCGATCTTGCGCCCGTACTCGATCACCTGCGCCGCCGCCGGCGTGCCGAATGGCAGCAGCCGCGGGTCGATCGTCACTCGGGTACTTGACCGGATCGGGGCGGTACTCGGAGTCGGTCGCGGCCGCCATCTCGCTGGTCAGCTCGATCAGCATCGGGATGTCCTCGCGGGGCAGGCCGAGAATCGAGATCAGGACCGTGACCGGCACCGGCTCGGAGATCTCGGTCACCCAGTCGAACTCCCCCTTCGCGATCGCCTTGTCGAGCAGGTCGCTGACGATCGCGCGGGTGTACTCCTCGTACTCCTTGACCTTCGTGCGCGTGAACGCGTAGCTGACGAGCTTGCGAAGCCGAGTGTGCTCGGGCGGGTCGGTCTCGATCATCGACTGGCGCGCCGCGAGCGCGTCGGGCTCGCGGTCCTCGAGCGCGATGTGGCCGACCTGCGACGAGAACCGCTTCGGGTCCCGGCCGATCGCGATCACATCGGCATGCTTTGTCAGCAGCCAGAAGCCGTCCCGCGTTCCCGGGAACGGATGCCAGTGAACCGGGTCGTGGCGCCGTAGCGCGGCGAGCGTCTCGTGCGGCACGCCCTCGGCGTAGACCTTCGGGCTCGCAACGTCGACATGGGCGAGATCTTCTTGCGCGAGGGTCAACTGTTACTCCCGTCTGTGCCGTGTTGCGAACTCATGCCTTCTCCTCCTCCGGCGTGGCGTCCTCGGCCGCCCGCGAGGATGATCTCCTCGAGCTCGTAGCTGTCGTGTGCCTCGCGGACGTGGGCGTTGACGGCCTCGACCAGCTCGTCGTCTGACGACGCCGTGACGACAGCGTCGCAGTCGACCTCCATGCACCGCCAGCGAAGGGCCACTAGCCCGCCTCCACGCCCACGACGAAGTCGATCTCCGGATCGATGATCTGCTCGACGAGCGAATCGTCGGCCGTAATCCCCATCTCGCGGCAGCGATTGAGGTAGTGGCGGACCTTCTGGCGCTGGTACTTCTGGAGGTCGAGGCCGGGCACGTTGCGCTGGTACTCGAGCATCCCGACCGCGTTGCCCCGGTACTCGTCGATCACCTCGTGGACGAGCGCCTCGTAGGCCGGGTTCTTCTCGATCAGGATCCGGCATGACTGAGTCCCGAACGTGATGTGGCGACCCTCGTCAGCGAGGATCCTGCGAAACCCCGTGCGGAGTGTGGCAAGCACGCCCCAGAGCTCGGTCGTGTCGATCACGATCTCGTAGGAGGGCATCGTCAGCACGCCCTCCACCCAGCGCGCAGTAGAGCGTCGCGAACTGGACGAACGCCCGCTCGATCGCCGCCTCGTCGCCGCCGTCGACCGCGTCGCGCAGCCGCTTGCCGTACTTGGGCAGCCCCTCGTACACGGGCTCGCCGACCGTGAACCGTCCCTGCGGGTCGACTGTGTGCTCGCGCAGCGGCCAGTAGGCCGCCTTCTCGGCGGGCGTCATCAGCCCCGCGACGCGCGCGTGCCAGAGCGTGAAGAACTCCGAGTGGCGCGCCTCCTCCTGCATGAAGGTCGAGATGTACATCACCCAGTCAAAGCGGCCGAGCGCGTGCGCCGCGGCGAGCATCGGCAACAGCTCGTCGGTCACCTCCTGCTCGCCCGCCTCGAAGCGAACCGTGATCATCGCCATCCCGGAACGCTGGTCCTCGGTCATCGCTTTCCAGTCGGCGGCGTCCGGCTCGTAGTCGAGCTCCTTCGGATCCCAAACCGTGCGGGCGGCCTTCTCGTACTTGCGGTAGATCGTGCCGGCCATGATCTCCGGGTCCAGCCGAAAGCGGGTCTGGACGGGTCGGATCTCTTCAAACGTCGTCACGGCATCTCTCCTTCGCGCACCCTGAAAAACGGTAGGGCGACAACGATAATGGATAAAGAGTGCGCGACCTCGGGCCGCTATCCGGCCCCGCAGCGGGGCCGCTTATCCGGCCCCGCAGCGCGGGCGGTGCTCGCGCCTGCGCTCAGGCGTCGCCGGGCTCGGCGGTGAAGTCACCGCTCGGCACGACGGTCGCGATCTCGCTGCCGAGCGCGGCGCAAAACGCGGCGTGAACGTCATCGGCGGACACCGTCTTGCCGCGATGCTCGAGGTCTGGGGCAGCGCATGCGTCGTCGACCAGCACCGGGGTGAGGCCCAGGTCGGCCGCGGCCCGGACGGTCGCGTCGACGCACATCGAGGTCATCATCCCGCAGAAGGCCACGCGGCTCGCGCCGACCCCCTGAAGGTACTCGCCGAGGTCGGTCTGCAGAAACGAATTGGGGTAGTTCTTGACGACCACGTGCTCGCCGTCGGCGGGCTCGACGGATTCGTGGGTCTCCACACCGTGGCTGCCGGGGACGAACCCGTCGGTGCTGCCGGGCTCCTCGTGGCGGATGTGGACGACGGGCACGTCGGCCGCGCGGGCCGCCTCGATCGCCTTCGCCGCGCGATCGGCGGCCTCCTCGGCGCGCGGAAGCGCGTACGCCCCGCCGGGGAAGTACTCGTTTTGGATGTCGATGACCACCAGAGCGTCTGCCATGCGCGGCAGTCTACTCGGCTCGGGCCTACACGCGGAGGGCGAGCAGCACAGCGGCGATCGCGGCGCCGCACTCGGCGACCGCCAGCGACCCCTCGACGTCGACGCTCTCGCGCAGGTCCTGGCCGCCGTCGGTGAACACCGCGAGCGCGACCGTCCCGCGCTGCTCGTGCATCAGCAGCGCCGCGTCGGCGCGGATCCCGTCGAGCTCGCCGGTCTTGTTGGCGACCGTCAGCGGCTGAGTGCGCCCGTGGTATTGCGCGTAGTGGTTGAACGGCAGCCAGCGCGGGATCTGATCCTGGTAGTGCTGGCGTCCGAGCACGCCGACCAGGTAGCGGCACAGCTCCGGGGTGAGGATCTCCTCCTCGGCCAGCGCCGAGAACAGTCGCACCTGCTCGCGCGGCGTCGAGATGCCAATCCCGCCCTGTAGCTCGGCCGCGATCCGGGCGAAGTCGACCGGGCCAAGGATCCTGGTCTGCGTTAGTCCGATGCCGTCGAGGTAGGCGTTGACCCGGTCGGCCTCACAGAGCTCGAGCAGCGCGTTGGTGGCGACGTTGTCCGACAGGGTGATCGTCAGCTCGATCGCATCGCGCAACGAAACGGCGTCGAGCTCGAGCTGCTTGAGGATCCCGCCGCCCGCCACGCGTTCGCCAGCCGCCGGCAGCTTCACCGGCTGGCCGAGATCGAGCGCGCCGCGTGCGACCAGGTCGAGCACGGCGACGCACAGCGCGAGCTTGATCACCGACGCGGTCGGAAAACGCTCGTCGGCACGCAGCTCGACCGACTCGCCGTCCCCCAAGCGGACGGCGCAGAAGCCGAGCCGGCCCGAGAACGACCCTTGCAGCGCAGCGATTCGCGACTCGAAGTCGAGCTCGGGCCTGGGTGAGATCGGCACGTGCCGGCGGGCGACCTCGCGCATCGCAGTCGCTACGAACCCGGCGGCGCCGCGCCGCGCTTGCGCTGGTACCCGCGCCAGGTCAGCGCCCACCGCTCGGGATCGTCGTGCTGCTCGAGGTCCATCTTGTGGACCGTGCTGCGCTGCGGCGCGCCGGTCACCGCGTCCGGGAGTCTCGTACGCCTCGCGCGAGATCTCGGCGATGATGTCGGCGTACTCGTCGAGGTCGGCGCGCGAGTAGGACTCCGACGGCTCGAGCGTCATCGGCTCGGGCACGACCCACGGCTCGTGGCTGGGGAAGTAGCTCGCGACGCCGAAGTCGGCCGTCCGCCGCGCGACGTCGAGCGTCCCGACGCCCGGTGTCCTCGGTCAGCTGCTCGAGCGTGTAGCGGATCTGCTCCAGCCGGCGGGCCGCGTTGGTCTCGGCGAACGAGACGTCGACGCCGCGCACATCGGCCAGCCGCGAGGCCAGGTAGTTGTTGTTCAGCACCGCCGTCTCGGCGACCTCGCGAAGCCCCTCGGCGCCGAGGCTCATGATCCACGCGAACGAGCGCACGACGGTCGCCGGAACGCCATGGAAGGCGCGGATCTTGCCGATCGACTGCGGCCGGTCGTAGTCGAGCCGGTAGCGCGAGCCGTCGAACTCGACCGTCGGCACCGGCAGGAACGGCGCCAGCTCGGCGGTGACGCCGCAGGCGCCGACCGGCATGCCCATCGAGCAGTGCGGCGACGAGAACGTCTTGTGCAGGTTGAACTGGCACAGGTCGAAGCCCGCGTCGCTGGCTCGGGTGATGCCGAGGATCCCGTTCGCGTTGGCCTGGTCGTAGTGGCACAGGCCGCCGGCGTCGTGGACGATCTCAACGATCTCGTCGATGTGCGGGTTGAACAGCCCGGTGTCCTCGGGGTTGGTGATCATCAGCCCGGCGGTGCGCTCGGAGACCGCGCTGCGGATCGCATCGGGCTCGGCGTATCCCTTCTCGCCCGCGTAGACGGTGATCACCTTGTAGCCGGCGGTCGCCGGGCCGGCCCCGTCGCACGGGTGCGAGAAGATCGTCGTGATGATCTCGTCGCGCTCGCCGTCGCCCCGCGCGGCGTGGTAGGCGCGCATCATGCGCGCGTTGGCGTAGACGCCCTGCGACCCGCCGCGCCGGCTGCAGCGTGAACCGGCTCAGGCCGGAGATCTCGCACAGCATCCGCTCGAAGCGGTAGATGACCTCGAGCATCCCCTGCACCGTGTCGTCGTCCTGGAGCGGGTGCAGGTCGGCGACCTTCGGCGAGCGGACCAGCTCCTCGTTGACCTTCGGGCTGTACTTCATCGTGCAGGTCCCGAGACCGAGGTGGATGTTGACGTCGTTGCCGAGCGTCTCCTGCGAGAGCCGCAGGTAGTGGCGCAGCACCTGCGGCTGGCTGCAGCTCGGGCAGCTCGCGGCGCGCTGCGCGCGGCGCAGCGCCTCGGGCAGCGCCCGCGAGCGGATCGCCGCCGGCGGCGGCCAGCTCGGGCTCGACCGGCGGCGGGATGATCCCGCGCTCGCCCGGGGTCGACAGCTCGAGCACGATCGGCTCGTTCCAGCTCGCCTGGTGAAATGGACGCAACGTCATCTCAAGCACCTCCTCGAGCTCGTCGGCGAGCCGGTCGATGTCGGCTTTGGTGTGCACCTCGGTGACGCAGAAGAGCGCGCTCTGCCCGAGCTCCGGGTACTGCGCGGACAGGTCCAGGCCGCCGAAGATGCCGCGCTCGCGCAGGGCGCCGTTGATCTCGGCGACGGTGCGGCCGGACTGTCCGAGAAGTCGACCACGAACTCCTTGAAGAACGGCGCCGAGAGCGCCGGCGCGCGGACCCCGCGCAGCGCGTCCAGGCGCCCGGCGGCGTAGCGCGGCGCGCTGGACGATGCCCCGCCCGAGCTCCGCGAGCCCGTGCGGGCCGAGCAGCGCCAGGTAGGCGCCGGCCGCGATCGCACACAGGTTCTGGGTCGTGCCGGTGTACTCCTTGGAATCGCCGCGCTGGATGTACGAGGTCCGGTCCCAGACGACCTCGCCGAAGCCGTACTCGCCCTCGACCGCCGTCGGGCCGAGGCCGATCAGGAACATCGGGTACTCCGACACGAACCGCTCGGTGTCCGGGGAGGCGACGAAGCCCGCCGAGCCCGCCGCCGTAGTGCATGTGGATGCCGAGCGGCTGGATCTCGCCGCAGACGATGTCGGCGCCGTAGCGCGGCGGCGCCTCGAGCACGCCGAGCGAGATCGGGTCGACGCCGACGACGGTCATCGCGCCCGCCGTCGCGCGCCAGCGCGGCGATCTGCTGCGGCCTGCGTCTCGATCGCGCCCGAGGAAGCCGGGCATCTCGAAGTAGACGCACGCGACCTGCGTCCGACAGCGCCTCCCGGATCCGGTCGAGGTCGAGCAGCCCGGTGCTCGGGTCGAACGGGATCGTCTGCGAGCTCCACCCACGGCTCGCAGTAGCCCTCGATCAGCGAGCGCCGCTCGGCCCCGACCGACGCCGGCACGAGCGCCAGCTCGCGGCCGGTGAGCCGCGCCGCCATGCAGATCGAGGTCGCGGCCGCCGCGCCCCAGTCGTAGGTCGGCTGGCTGACCGCGTCGCACTCGACCAGCTCGCCGAGCATGCTCGCGTACTCGAACAGCGCCTGCATCTTGCCGTGGTCGCCGTACGTGTCGCCGTAGTAGGCGGTCAGAAATTCGCCCCGGTTGACGATCTCGTCGCAGACGGCCGGGACGTAGTGCGGCCAGCAGCCGCCGCCGAGGAAGCTCAGCCGCTCGGCGCAGCTCTCGGTTGCGGTCGAGCACGCCCGTGACGTGACGACGCAGCTCGTACTCGGAGCGCAGCGGCTCGGGCAGGTCGAGCAGTCCCGGGGACGCGCAGGCGCTCGGGAATCGACCCGTACAGCTCCTCGACGCTCCGCGACGCCGATCGCGTCGAGCATCTGCGCGCCTGACGGCGGGCGCGGAGTTCGGGATGTAGGGGTGGGCGGGCGGAGCGTCGCTCACGTAGTGACCTCCTCGGGGTCGTTCATCAGGCGACCGGATAGACGATCTCGCGGTTGTAGCCGACGGTGATCCGGGTGTAGCCGGCGAGGCGCGCGTCGAGCGCCGGATCGCCGGTATCGACGCGGAGAGGTGCTCCGCGCGAGGCGCGCGATCTTGGCCTCGGTGGCGATCGACGACGATCCGTTCGGGGTCGATCTGCTCGATCACCGCGGCGGACAGCTGCTGGTTGCCACGGCCGAACAGGAACCCCTGCCCTCCGACCGGGGTCACGACGATCCCCGGCCGTCCTGGCCGCGAGCAGCTCGATCAGCGCCCGCTCGTCGGCGTCGGCGATCAGGCACTCGCCGGCGCGCGACCACGTCGACGCCGAGCAGCGTCTTGCGCAGAGCCCCAGCTGAGCCAGCAGGACGCCGGTCGTGGTGCCCGGGACCGATCAGCCAGGTGCCGTCGCCGAGGACGTGTGTCGATCAGGTGATGGGCGATCTCCTCCTGCGCCACCGACTCGCTCCCGAGCGAGCGCGCCTTGGCGCTCTGCAGGTGACGGCGCGCGTCCGGGCACGTTCATGAACCCGTGCAGACGGGCCGACACCGACGCCGGCGCGCAGCAGCGCCTCGTCGACGTCCATCACCTCGGCCCGACGCACGCGTCCGCACTCCGTCCTGGGCGAGGCGGGCGGTCAGCTCGCCGGCGCTTCTCGGGTTGACCGCGAACACCGCCGAGTGCATCTTCACGCCGGCCGGGATGCCGAGCACCGGAACGCGGTCGCCGATCGCCTGCAGGACGTCGACCGCGGTCCCGTCTCCGCCGGCGAACAGGAGCAGGTCGACCTCGCGATCGGCCATCGCCGTCGGCGGCCGCGCGCGTGTCCTGCGCCGACGTGGCCGGCGCCGGTCGCGCCCAGCACGGTCGGCTCGCAGATCCGCGTCGACGCGCCTCGCGTTCGCCCATCTCGCCGGCGTAGGCCAGCAGCTCGAACGCCGGTCGCCGAGCGCGGCCAGCGGCCGGAGCGCCTCGGTCGCGCGCACCGGGGCGAGCTGGCGCTCTCGCCACGTTCGCGCGCCGCCGCGACCAGCTCGACGTCGTCGCTGCCCTTGAACGCGAGCCGGCCACCCATGCCGGCGATCGGGTTGACGACGAGCCCGAGCCGCATGTCATGCCCCGCCGTGGTCAGCGCGGCCGCCCGCTCGACCGTGCGCCTCGCGGTCGAGCAAACCAGCGCAGGCTGCACAACGCCACAAAGCTCTCGGTCTCCATTGCGCCTAGCTCTCGTCGAGTCGCGCAAGCATACGCGGTCGGTCAGTAGGCGCGTCAGGGGCGGTCGCGGTGGTACTCTCGGTTGTAGGATGAGTAATGCACGCTCGAAGTGATGGGTCGTTCGTCAGCGGTACGTGCTCGCTCGCGGGAAAGAGCTGCTGCTGCGGACGCTCGTGGGTCGGCCTCGACCGCAGCCTGGCTCGGCGGGGCGACGACGCCGCACGGCTGGTGCGAGCGCGCCGAGCTCCAGACGGCGTTCGTGCCGAGGATCGCGACGCCGACGAGCGCGACGCTCGTGCCGGTCCAGCGTCGAGTCGCTGATCCGCGACCAGACCGGAGATCGCTCGCGGGCTGGCCGCCGCTGAGACCAGGGCTTACCCTTCGGCGCAGCCATGTACGTCGAGGACAGGGCATCGGCCCGATCCGAGTTCCTTGGCCAGCCGGCCGATCAGCGCCGACAACCTCGTGCCCGAGGAGCCGGCGCTGGGGCTGATCGCCTTCTCGAGCCCGTTTGACCCCGAGCCGTCGCTGCGGATCGAGGACGGCCGCGTCGTCGAGCTCGACGGCAAGCCGGAGACCGAGTTCGACCTGCTCGACGAGTTCATCGCGCGGCACGGGATCGACCTCGAGGTCGCCGAGGAGGCGATGGCGATCGAGACCGTGCAGTTCGCGCGGATGATCGTCGACCCGGGCGTCCCGCGCGCCGAGGTCACGAGGCTGACCGCCGGGATGACGCCGGCCAAGATTGCGGCCACGCTCGCGCTGCTGACCCCGGTCGAGATCCTCCAGGCGATGCAGAAGATGCGGGTCCGCAGGACGCCGTCGATCCAGGCGCACGTGACCAACCGCGTCGACCACCCGCTGCTGATCGCCGCCGACGCCGCGGCCGCGGTCGCGCTCGGGTTCCGCGAGCTCGAGACGACCGTGCCGGTGCTTGCGCGATGCGCCCTCGAACGCGCTGGCGCTGCTGATCGGCAGCCAGGTCGGGCCGGCCGGGCGCGCTCACGCAGTGCTCGGTCGAGGAGCGGACCGAGCTCGAGCTCGGGATGCGCGGGCTGACCACCTACGCCGAGACGGTGTCGGTGTACGGCACCGAGCAGGTGTTCGTCGACGGCGACGACACTCCATGGTCGAAGGCATTCCTCGCGTCGTGCTACGCATCGCGAGGGCTGAAGATGCGCTTCACCTCCGGCTCGGGCGCCGAGGTGCTGATGGGCGCCAGCGAGGGCAAGTCGATGCTGTACCTCGAGGCGCGGTGCATCGCGCTGACGCGGGCGGCCGGCTCCCAGGGAGTGCAGAACGGCGGGATCGACGGCGTCAACGTGACCGCCTCGGTGCCGGACGGGATGCGCGAGGTGATCGCGGAGAACCTGTGCGTGATGCTCCACGACCTCGAGTCCTGCACCGGCAACGACACGCTGATGTCGTCGTCCGACATCCGCCGCACCGCGCACACGCTGCCGCTGCTGCTCGCCGGGACCGACTTCCTGTTCTCGGGCTTCGGCTCGATCCCGGCCTACGACAACGCGTTCGGACCGTCGAACATGAACGCCGAGGACCTCGACGACTACCTCGTCGTCCAGCGCGACTGGGGGTTCGAGGGCGGCCTGCGCTGGCGCGAGGACGCCGAGCTGCTCGCCGGTCCGCCGCCGTGCCGCCGAGGCCTGCCGGGCCGTGTTCGAGGAACTCGAGCTGGCCGAGTTCTCGGACGAGGACGTCGACGCATGCGTGCGCGCTCACGGGAGCCTCGACGTTCCGGCGCCGGAGTCCGACCTGCCCGGGGTCGCCTCCGAGCGGATCATGGACGGCGGCGTGACGGCGCTCGACGTCGTGCGCGCGCTGCGTCGCGCGCGGGTTCGAGGTCGAGGCCGAGCGCGTGCTCGAGATGACCCGCCAGCGGCTGCTCGGCGACGTGCTCCAGACCTCGGCGATCCTCGACGAGGACCTGAACGTGCTCTCCTCGCTCACCGATCCCAACGACTACGCCGGGACCGGGCACCGGGTACCGCATGTCGCCGGAGCGCCGCGCCGAGGTCGCCAACGTTCGCCAGGTCTGGCTCCCGGCCGACCTCGCGCTCGAGCAGTCGCGCTCGGAGGGCTGCGATCGTGCTGCGAGAGAAGGGTCCGGCCGGCCGTCGGCGACGCGCGCCGACGAGGTCGTCGTCGGGCTCTCGCCGGCGTTCGGCGCGAGATCTGGGTGGCGCTGAACGGGATGACGGTCGCCGAGGTCCTGCGCCAGGTGCTGGCGGGGATCGAGGAGGAGGGCCTCCAGTCCCGGCTCGTCCGGGTGCGCCGATCGATCGACCTCGGCTCGATCGGCTGGGCGGCCGCTCGCCTGTCGGGCTCGGGCGTCTCGGTCGGACTCCAGGCGAAGGGGACCGCGCTGATCCACCGCGCCGACCTGCCGCCGCTGGCGAACCTCGAGCTGTTCTCGATCGCGCCGCGGATCACGCCGGAGCTCTACCGCGAACTCGGGCCGCAACGCGGCTCGCTACGCCAAGGGGCTGGCGCCCGACACCGTTGCTGCTGCCCGAGTCGAGCGAGCCGCTCGGTCCCCGCTACCACGCGCGCGTCGTGCAGCTGGTCGCGATCGAGCGCCGGCTCGCGCACGAGCGCCGAGCCGGTCGAGCTGGAGGCGACGTGGCCGAGCTTGAACTACCCGCTCGGGGACGGTGCGCGCGCCGATGTCCGCTCCGCGACCGGCAAGGCGGTCGCCGAGATCACGCTCGACGCGGCCGTGTCCGGCGGCCTCGATCCCGAGCGACGTCGCCGATCTCCGCCGAGACGCTGCGCCTCCAGGCCGACTTCGCCCAGCGCGGCGGCAACCCGCAGCTCGGCGAGAACCTCCGCCGCGCCGCCGAGCTGGTCGCCGTTCGACGACGACGAGCTGCTGCGGCTTCTACGAGATGCTCCGCCCGGGACGCTCGTCCGCCGCGCGAGCTCGACTCACTCGCCGACAGCGCTCGCCGGCGCGCGGCGCGCAGCGGTGCGCCGAGCTCGTTCGCGAGGCCCGCGGCGGCCTACGTCCGGCGCGGCCTGATCGCTTAGCATCGAAAGCTGCACGAGAACTGGCATGAGCCGACAAGGAGAGGCCGAGATGACACGTGAGGAAACGCATAGCCCGCCAGCAGCTCGACGCGCTCGCGGCGGAAGAACGGGTCGCGCGCTTCTGCAACTCGCGCTTCGGGGAATCCAGACGTCGGGCCGCGGCCTGACGATCGGCTGCTGGGTGAAGCCCGGCGGCGGCGTCTCCGGGTGCGTGTTCCAGCACGCGTATTGGCAGGGCGTCGCCGAAGGCACGTTCGACCGATCACGGACGAGAGCCTTGCCGCGAGAGAAACGGCGAGCCGGGAGATCAAGGACCTCGTCGACGAGCGCGACTTCCACCTCGTGATGGAGGCGATCCGGGCGCTCGACAGTCTCGGCAAACGCCGCTTCGTGCGCCGGCAGGGACTGCACCGGACGCTCGACGAAGACGGCCTGGCGGGACACGGTCGAGCGGCTGCTGGTCGACGCGCTCGCCGAGCGGACCGCGGCGCCGGCGACCGACGCAGCGCACAGTATCCGGCATCGCCTGAGGAGTGCTGGTCGCCGGCGTCGACGTCGGCAACTCGACGACCGAGGTCGCAGTCGCGCGGGTACAGCCCGGGAGCGAGCCGGCATGGCTGTTCGTCGGCCGATGCCCGACGACCGGCCCGAAGGGCTCAGCGGACTGCATCGACGGGCATCGCCGAGCTGCTGGCTCGGGCCGAGCGTCGGCTGGGCGCACGACCCGAGCTCGCGCTGCTCGCCGAGCTGCACCCCGTCCAGACCGATCTGCTCGAGCTCGGCAGGATCGAGGAGCTCGCGCTCGAGCGCACGGCGATCGCGCGGCCCGCGAGCGAGACGCCGTCGGGTTCAGGCGTCGGCGCCGGGCGACTGATCAGCCTCGACGGACCTCGGCGGCCCGCCCGCCGGCGGGGACGTGATCGCGGTCGTGGGACGGAGGACTTCGACGCGGCCGCGGCCCAGCTCCGTGACGCCCGCGAGCGCGGTTGGCGCATCGCGGCCGCGATCGTGCAGGGCGACGACGGCGTCCTGATCGGCAATCGCTTCGACCGATCGCTGCCGATCGTCGACGAGGTCGCGGATGCCGCCCAGCTTCCGCTCGGGAGCGCTCGCTGCCGTCGAGGTCGCGCCGGCCGGGGGCCACGATCGCGACGCTGTCCGATCCGCTGCGTCTCGGGCTGCTGCTCGGGTTCGACTCCGACGAGGCGCGCGCCGCACGCACCGCGGCCCGGGCCGTCGCAGGATGCCGAGCGGCGATCGTCGTTCGCACCGCGCGCGGCGACGCAGCGCGCGCCGCGCAGCGCGACGCTTCGGTCGTCCTCGTCGGAAGCCGACGGCTCGAGCAGCCGCTCGACGAGCGAGCCGATCCGCCCCCGCCGGGCCAGGTCACCGCGATCCGCGGTGCGGCCGGCGAACCGCAGCCGGCTGCTCGACGTCGTCTGGCGGTCGCTGCCCTCGCCGCCGGACGATCCCGGGCTTCGCGCGCAGGCTGCGCGCCGTCGCCGGGCGATCGCGATCGCGCTGCTGGCAGCAGGGCGAGAGCGGCGACCTGGTCACGGCGCTGTCCGAGCTGTGCCCGAGCGGGGCGCGAGTCGTCGCCCGTGAGTCGGACGCGGCGATGCTCGGCGCGGCGACCACACCCGGCGCCGGCCGCGCGCCCGTTCATCCTCGACATCGGCGGCGGCACGGTCGACCTGCACCGCGCCGAGGGGGCCGTCTCGACCGCCGGCGCAGGCGAGCTCGTGACGCGCATCTGCGCCTCGCTGCTCGGCTCGCAGACGTGCGCTCGCCGAGCGCGCGAAGCGACATCCGCTCGGCGCGGGTCGAGACGCCGTTCACGCTTCATCACGAGGACGGAAGCCGCAGCTTCCTCGGCGAGCCCGCCCCGCCCGACACGTTGGCGCGCCTGTGCGCGCTGGACGGCAAGCGGCTCGTCGCGCTGCCCGCGCAGCTCGCGCCGGAGGTCTGGTGCAGGCTCCGCCGGGCGGCCAAGCGGGAGGTGCTGGGCTTCAACGTCCGGCGGGCGATCGACGCGGCCGGGGCGGCGTCCCGCACGGCGAGCTGGTGCTGCTGATCGGCGGCTGCGCCTCCGATCACGAGGTGCTCGACCTGGTCGCGGGCGAGCTCGAGGAGCAGCGATCTGGCGGTCGCGCGCGGCAACGTGCTCGGCCGACACGGACCGCGCGCGGCGGTCGCCGTCGGCCTCGTGCTCACGTTCGCAAGCGCGGGCGGCAGATGAGCGAGCCGCTCGTGCTGGCGCTCGTCTCCGACGCGCCGACGGTCGGCGCCGCGCTCGCCGCCGGGTTTGAGGAGGAAGGCGTCCCGGTCACGGTGCGGCGGCCGAGGGCGCGCCGCGAGCGCTCGCGCGCGAGGCGGCGCAGGCAGCTCGCTGCTCGGGATCGGGATCGGCGCCGACGGCGACCGGCTCGCGCTCGTCCTCGCCGGCAGCCCGGCGACGCACGTACCTCGAGGCCGACGCCGGCGCAAGCGCGGCTCGTTCGGCCCACAACGCCGCCCGCATCGCCGCCCGCAGGCCGCTGTCGCTGGGTTAGGATGCCGCGCATGACGACGACGACCGCGAATGGCGTCGAGCTCTGGGTCGAGCAGGAAGGTGAGGGCGACGACGTCCTGTTCATCTCGGGCCTCGCCGATGAGGGCGCGTGCTGGGTCGACCAGGTCGCCGGACTGAAGGACCGCTATCGGGTCACGACGTTCGACAACCGAGGCGTGGGCAGGTCCTCCACGCCCGACGGACCGTTTCTGATCACCGACTTCGCGGCCGACACCGTCGCGCTGATCGACGCGCTCGGGCTAGAACGACCGCACGTCGTCGGATCGTCGATGGGGGGCGCGATCGCGCAGGAGCTCGCGCTCGCGCATCCGGACCACGTTCGCAGCCTCGTCCTCAACGGGACCTGGTGTCGCGGAGACCGGTTCTTCAAAGAGGTGATCCGCAACTGGATGTGGTCGGCCGAGAAGGCCGACTCGATCGGCGACTTCCTGGTGACCGTCAACCTCTGGTGCTTCTCGCCGCGGATCTGGAACGACGGGACGATGGACGGCTGGATCGAAGCCGCCGAGGCGAGCCCATACGCGCAGTCCGTCGACGCCTTCTGCCGGTCGGCCCAGGCGCTGATCGAGCACGACACCGCTGACGGGATCGGGGCGATCGACGATCCCGACGCTGGTCACGGTCGGCGAGCTCGACCTCGCGCTCCCGGCGCCGCTTCTCCGAGGGAGCTGGTGAAGCGTATCCCGGACGCGCGGCTGGTGGTGCTCGAGGCGGCCGGCCACCAGCCGTTTCAGGAGATCCCGGAGGAGTACAACCGGCTGCTGAGCCGACTTCTGGCAGTCGGTCGACGGCTGACCGTCCGCGCTCGACGCAGCTCAGCGCACGACGAGCACGTCGACCGTCGCGTGCTGCACGACGTTGGTGCTCACCGAGCCAAGCGCCAGCCGCCTTGCCGCGTTGCGTCCGTGCGTGCCGACGACGATCAGGTCGGCGCCGGACTCCTTGGCCTCCTCGACGAGCACGTCCGCCGGGTTGCCGTTGCCCTCGATGAACTCGCCCTTGACACCGCGGCCCTCGAGATACTCGCGCGCCTCGTCGAGCGCCTTCGTGCGCGCCTCGGCCTCGGCCGGGTCGATCGGCGAGACCGCGCCGCCGAGAAACCCTTCGACGTGCGCGGCGCTGACGACGGCGACCGTCGCGCCATGTGCAGATGTCGGCGGCACGCTCGAGCGCCTTGCGCGAGTGCTCCGACCCGTCGTACCCGACCACGATCCGGTCCATGGCGCGCAATCCTTATTCGTGCGGGGACCGCGTGTCAAGCGCGACGAGGTTGCGGACTCGTGGTTAGGCCCGCGTGTCGGCGACCATCGCGGCGCCGGCGCCGCCGTCGATTCTGAGCGTCGCGCCGCTCATGTGCGCGGACTCGTCGCAGGCCAGCCAGGCGACCAGCGAGGCCACGCTGCGGTGCGGTCGCCCGTCCGCCCGCGCGCGCTCTCGGAGCGAGCGATCGGCGGGGCAGACGGCGTTGCAGCGGACGCCGTGCGGCGCGCCCTCGGCGGCGAACAGCTCGGCCAGCGCGATCACGCCCGCGCTCGTGACCGAGTAGGCGGCCGTCTCGTGGGCGGCGCGGATGCCGGCGTCGGAGGCGACGTGGATCATCGAGCCCGCGCCCTGCGCGCGCATCGCTCGGATGCATCGCCCGGGCAACCCTGAACGGCGACGTCAGGTTCGCCTCGAGCAGCTCGCGGAAGTCGGCTTCGGACGTCGCCTCGATCGACCCGTCGACGCACGATCCCGGCGTCGTGACGAGCACGTCGAGCCTGCCGCCGCCGAGCTCGAGCGCCCGCTCGACCGCCCGGTCGCAGCTCGCGCGGTCGCGCTGGTCACATTCGATGCAGCGAGCCGCCGGTCTCGCTCGAGCGATCGACTCGCCGACGTCCTCGCCGGTCGCCGCTCGTGAACGCGATCGTCATGCCCTCGTCGCGCAGGCGCTGCACGCACGCCCGCCCGAGTCTCCGACGTCCCGCCGAGACGAGGCCGCGCCGGCCGTCGAGGCCGAGCCGGACGGTCATCGAGTGCCTCGCTCCCGACGTGCCTCGCTCGCGGCCGCGCTCGCTCTCAGCGCCGCGCGCATGCCGCCGTCGACGAGCAGGATCGACCCGTTGCAGAACGCGCCGTCGGCGCGAGGCGAAGAAGGTGACCGCGCCCGCGACGTCGGCCCCGGTTCCGACCCGGGCCAGCGGCGGGAGCGTCCAGCTCGCGGGATCCGACGTCTCGTCGCGGCCGGCGACGTAGGTCGCCATGCCGGGCGCGGTGTCCCCCGGGCAGACGGCGTTGACGCGGATCCCGTCGGGCCCGCCTCGACGGCGAGCGTCTGCACGAGCATGTTCACCGCCCGCTTGGAGACCGAGTAGGCGCCGATCGCCGTCTCGCCCCAGACGCCGGCGTCCGAGGAGATCATCGTGATCGAGCCACCGCCGGCCGCGCGAAGATGGGGCAGGCAGGCGACCGCGTAGAGGTAGTAGCCGACGCAGGTTGGTCTCGAGCACCGCGTCCCAGGCCTCGTCGGTCGTGTCTCGACAGCGGCGCCTCGTGCGAGGACTCCCGCGTTGGCGACGAGCGCGTCGAGGCCGCCGAGCTTGGCGACCGCCGCGGCGACGGAATCGCGGACCGCCTGGCGCCGTCGCGGACGTCCGCGCGCGACGAACTCCGCGCCGGTCCGGGCTGCGAGCGCGCGTCCGCGAGCCTCGTCCCTGCCGGTGCACACGACGGCGGCGCCCTCGGCTCGGAAGTCGCTCCACGATCGATGCGCCGATGCCCGAGGTGCCTCCGGTGACGAGTGCCCGGATCCGCCTGCAAGTCGCGCCATCGGCGCCATCCTCCCACACCGCCCGCCGAGCTCGCTGCCGGATCGCAGCGCAGATCGTGAGAACATTGCCTTGCAAAAGCTTGTGCAAGTTGCACATGGACTTTCCAGGCCGTATAAGGTATCCATCTCGGTTTAGAGCACCGGGACCGGAAACCGAACGAGGAGAGGCTCATGGAAGCCAGCAGCGTCCAGATGTCAGCCCAGAGCGGGAGGTAGCGCGGCTGACGGGATCAGGCGAACTCGCCAGGAACGCGCTCGGGCTCCCGCAGATCCTGTTCTGCATCGTCACGGGCTCTGCGCCGCTCGCCGCGATGATGTTCAACGACCCGCTGTCGGGTCTGGGGATCGGCATCTCGGTGCCGGCGGCCTTCTGGCTCGCGGCGGTCTCGTTCACGCTCTTCTCGGTCGGGCTACGTCGAGATGGCGCGGCGCAAGACGACCGCCGGAGGCTTCTACTCCTACACCTCGTACGGCTTCGGGCGGATCATCGGCCTGGGCACGGCGATCGGGATCGTGGTCGCGTATGCCCTGTTCGCGGTCGGCGTCAACGGCGTGACGACGTACTTCGCCAACACGAGCCTCAACGATCTGTTCGGGATCAGCATGGACTGGCGGATCTACTGCGTCGATGTTCATCCGATCCTGTGTCGTCGTCACCTACTTCCACGTCGAGATCGTCGCCCGGATCCTCGGCATCTGCCTGTTCGGTGAGCTCGTGATCCTGTTCATCTTCTCGTTCGCGGTCCTGTTCAAGGGCGGCGGCCCGAACGGGATCCTGTGGTCGCGCTGAACCCGGCCGGGCATGTTCGGCGGCGGAGTCGGCGTCAAGGGCGCGGCCGACGGTGTTCGGCGCCTCGGCCGCCGGCGTCGGGTTCTTCGGGGCCTACTGGTCCTGGGTCGGATTCGAGATGGCGCCGAACTACGCCGAGGAGGCCCGTAACCCGAAGAAGATGATGGCGTACGCCATCTACATCTCCTGCATCGGGCTCGGCGTCGTCTACACGTTCTGGTCCTGGATGCTCGTCTCGCGCCTACGGATCGTCCAAGAACCAGTGGCCGTGGGCGGTCTCGACGCAGTACGGGATCAAGACCGCGCCCGCGAGCGTCGGCCTGCCGAAGGGCGACTACGCGAGCGTCTACTACCCGGTCGCGCAGCACTTCGTGGGCACCTGGCTGAAGGACCTGTTCCAGCTCCTGATCATCACCGGCTCGTTCGCCTGCTCGCTGGCGTTCGTGGAACACCACCAACCGCTACCTGTTCTCGATGGGGCGGGAGGGGATCCTCCCCCGGATTTTCGGCCGGACGCACTCGACCCACAAGAGCCCGTTCGTCGCCACCATCGTCACCGTTGCCGTCTTCTGCGTCGTCCTCACCCTGCTGTTCGCGACGGGCCTGGCCGGCGGCGCTCAGCGCGCGGCGCTCGGCATCGGAGTGTCGAGCCCGCTGGTGGCGCTGTCACAGATCGGTACCTGGCTGCCGTTCCAGGGCAACCTGCTCCTGTTCCCGATCATGGCGCTGTGCAGCATCGCGATCATCGTTCTACTTCGTACGAGACGCCCGCGACGGCTTTCACTGGTTCAAGACGCTCGTAGCGCCCGATCCTGGCGGCGGCGACGATCGCGTTCGCCGTCTACCTGATGATCTCCAACCGGGCCACGCTGTTTGGCACCCCGAACACCGGCTGGACGTTCGCGGCGCCATTCATCGCGCTCGCCGTGTTCATCCTCGGGTGCCTGCTCGGAGTCGGCTATAAGCGATGGTCCAGACGGCGCTACGACGCGGTCGGCAAGTTCGTCCACGAGGAGGCCTGAGCGGCTCTCAGTGCGTGGGGGCGGCGTCACCTCGCCGCCCCCGGTAGCACAAGGTGGAGGGGAGACGGGGCGCTACCGTAGCGGTATGCACCGGTACGTCTGCGCTGCGTAGCACTAGGTTCTGGCGTGTCGCTCGTTACCGAAGTCCCCGACGCGCTCCGGTTCCGCGGGATTGAGCCGCCTCAGGATGCGCGTGGCTTCGGGATCTCGCTCGACGAGGCCGACCCGGACGGCGGCGGCCAGATCGCCGGCCGCGTCGAGCGCCACAACAAGCGCCGCGATCGCCGCCCGGTGCTCGTCGAGGTCCGATGCGAAGCGTCCTGGGTGGACATCGCCCCGCAGCTGGTCGGACGAAAACGGCTTTCCCATTGGTCTACGTACGCCGAGATCCGCAACCGCCATGTTCCGATCTGGCTCGAGGAAGAGATCTTCCGCGCGGAGCTCAACGTCGGCCCCCTCGATGACGACAACTGGCGACACTTCTCGTTCGAGCTCCCCGACGATGTTCCGCGAGCCCTCGAGGGAACATTCGTCGCGTTCCGCTGGCGAGTCCGGGCCCGACGCGCTCGCCGCGTCGGGACCGAGCTCGCCTCGGTGCCGTTGCTGTACGTCGAGCAACAGAAGCTGCCCGTCGTGCGAGTGGAGACGAGCCCGATCGGCAGCTGGCGGTTGCTCGAATGGCGCTCCGAGGAGGATGTCGGCGGGTCCGGCGGCCCCTGCTCGATCACCTTCGAGACCCGCCGCGACACCGACCTCCCGCTTCCCGGCGAGACCCGGGACAGCGAGCTTGCGCGGCGCCACTCGCGCTGACCGGCGCCGATTTCGGGCATCATTCACACTCTTGCGCGTCGCCCCCGCCCTGCTGTTGCTGCTCCTCGTCGGGGCCCTCCTGGGGGCCTCGCCGGCCTCGGCCGCATCGGGCTGCCCGACCGAGACGTTCCTGAGGTTCAACCACCTCGCGTATGCAGCGCCTGACCGTCCCCACGACGGTCACCGTCCCTGCCGGCTCGAGCGTCGGCACCGGTGAGGTGGACGAGCCGACGACCTCCAACGGCTGCAAGCGCCAGGAGAAGCCCGCCGAGATCAAGGCGGTCGGCACGCTCGACCCGCGCGTCGCGGTGATCGCCAGCGGATTGCCGCGGACCGTGTTCGTGATCGGCCATCGGTGCGCCGGCTTCACTCAGAGCGCCTACTGGGACTGTCTGCTGCACCCGCTCGTCTTCAAGGGTCAGCAGTTCACCGCCACCAGCTATCCGACCACGCCCGCGCCGCAGAAGACGCTGCCGCTCGGATCGGCGCTCGGCAAGGCCCAATACCAGGGGCAGGCGGTCACGGTGCGCCGGATCGCGGGCGTCGATCCCGCGCTCGCGGTCGGGATCTCGGGCCGCCCGAGCGAGGCGCTCCTGAGCCCGCGGACGTGCCCGTACTCGGGCTTCTCGAACATCGCCACGTACGACGACCTGCTCCGCTGCCTCCGGAGCCCGGTCTGGTTCACGTTCGATCCGCCCGGGCAGCGAGGTCGGCGGAACGGTCACCGGACGCAGCGACCGGCCGCTGGCGCCGACCGTCGCCGGGGCGTCGATCAGCCTCGTCCAGCTTCCCGTCGTCGCTGATCTCGTGCCCGCCAACCACGGCTCGCTCGTGCCCGTCGGCCACGTCGCCGAGCAGGTCAACCTCAAGGTCCCGCACGTCCCGGCGGGCCTCTACGAGGCGGTCGTGTCGTGCCCGCGCGTGCATCGCGCGGATCGGCGGCGGGACGCTGTTCCCGGCGGGGTCGATCCTGGTGACGCGCGAAGCCCAAGACCTCGCTCGTGATCCAGGATCATCTCCTACGCGCTGGCGATCGCCGTCGTGCTCGCGCGCGATTCTTCGCCTACCGGACCTCCGCAGCGACGGCGCGGCGGCGGCCGTCGACGCCGGCGGCGCCTCTAACGGATCCGGACGGGCACGCTCTTGACGCCGTTGAAGAAGTTCGACCGCAGCCGCCTCGGCTCGCCCGCGAGCTCGATCCGGCCGCAGCGCCGGCAGCATCTCCTCGAGCCAGATCCGCAGCTCGAGCCGCGCGAGGTGGGCGCCGAGGCAGAAGTGAGGACCGCCGAGACCGAACGCGAGATGCCGGTTGGGCTCGCGGCCGACGTCAAACCGGTCGGCGTCGGGGAACTGATCCTAGTCGCGATTGCCCGAGACGTACCAGAGCGCGACCTTGTCGCCCGAGCGGATCGTCTCGGCCGTGCAGCTCGACGTCCCGCGTGGCCGTGCGGCGGAAGTGCAGCAGTGACGGCGCCCAGCGCAGGATCTCCTCGACCGTGGTCGGGATCATCGCCGGGATCGGCGAGCAGCCGGTCGCGCTGCGCCGGATGTTCGAGCAGCGTCAGCAGCCCATTTGACATCGCGTGGCGGGTCGTCTCGTTGCCGGCCGTCACGAGCAGCAGGAAGAAGAGGTCGAACTCGTGCTCGGTCAGGCGGTCGCCGTCGATCTCGGCCTCGATCAGCCGCGTCGTCAGGTCGTCGCGGGGCTCGCGGCGCCGCTCGCGCCGCCAGCGCGTTGGCGTAGGCGAACATCTCCGGCGCCGCCGGGCTCGAGAACGGGCAGGTGCGCGTACTGAGACAAGATCGGCCTCGCCGTGCGGTGAACTCGCCGGCGTGGTCGGGGTCGGTGTTGCCGAGCATCCGGTTGCCGAGCTCGACGAGGTGGCGCCGGTCCTCGAGCGGCACGCCCATCAGCTCGCACAGGACCCGCATCGGCAGCTCGACCGCGACCTCGTCGACGAAGTCGAGCTCGCGCTCGGCGAACGCGCCGTCGAGCACTTCGCGGAACATCGAGCGGATCCGATCCTCGTAGGCGTTGACGACGCGGACCGTGAACGCCTTGGAGACGATGTTGCGCAGGCGCCGGTGCTTGGGCGGATCGGTGTCGAGCATCGACATCCGCGACTGCACCTGCTCGGGCGTCAGGTCCATCAGCGAGGTGCCGCCCGTCTCGGACGAGAAGCGTCGCGTAGTCCTTGGACGCTGCGAGGATGTCCGCGTAGCGGGTCAGCGACCAGAAGCCGCGGCCGTCACGCTCGTCCTGCCAGAACACCGGAGCCTCGCTGCGCAGCAGGGCGAACCACTCGTGCGGGGCTCCCAGCGACCAGCGGTCGAGATCCGTCAGGTCGACGTCGGAGAGCGAGACATCGGCGACGGCGCTCACGGCAGCTCCAGCTCGAGCTCGCCGTCCTGCACCCGGACCGGGTACACGGCGAGTCGGAATGTAGGCCGGACCGTGCCGCACCGCACCGGTGCGGACGTCGAACGCCGAGCTGTGACACGGGCAGACGATCCGCTCGCCCTCGAGATCGCCTTCGGAGAGCGAACACTCCTCGTGGCGTGCAGATGTCGTCGAACGCGACCCACGAGCCGTCGTGCGAGCCGCGCGATCGCGATCTCGAACTCGCCGATCGTCACCGCGTCGAGGTCGAGGCGACCCTCCTCGGGTCCGACGCTCGTCCACTCACTCATTCGCCAACCGTACCCGGTCGATGAACGCGTCAAACAGCGCGGCGCAGAAGGCGCCCGACTTCTCGGCGCCCTCCTGGACGGCCGCCCGCATCGCCTCGACGTCGACGCCTGCCGCCCTGACCTCGTTCGGGTGTCGGGCGATCCACAGCTCCCACAGGTCCGGCCGTCGTCTCGGGGTGGAACTGGATCCCCCAGGCCTCGGTCCCGTCGACGTGGAAGGCCTGGTTGGGAGCGGCGGCGCTGGTCGCGAGCACGCCGCACCCGGGCGGCGGCTCGAACACGTCATCGTGCCACTGATAGACGCCGGTCGCCTGCTCGAGCAGGCGGAAGATCGGATCGTCGCCGGCGCCGTCGATCGGCTCGATCTCGAGCCATCCGCGCTCGGGGTTGTCGGCGGGCCCGACCTCGCCGCCGAGCGCGTGGGCCAGGAGCTGGCCGCCGAGGCAGATGCCGAACACCGGCACCCCAGACTCGACCGCTTGCGCGAGCAGCTTCCGCTCGCTTGCGAGCGTCCCGTCGCGCCCGTCCTCCCAGGCGTGCTGGGTGCCGCCCATCGGGATGATCGCCGCAACATCGCCGGGATCGACCTCGTCGATCCGCTCCTCCCAGGCCCGCAGGCTGCGGTATGCCAGCCCCGACGCGTCGAGGCGTTCCCCCAGCAGCCCGAGCCCCCTGAGCGAGTACTCTTGCTCGATCACGAGGATCGGCTTCATCGCTGGAGACCGTACTCGATGGAGTCAAGCTGAGGAGGGTCGGATCGATGGCCGTTACAAGCAGACGCGCGCGCCCCGCAGTCCGGCCCGAGGCGCTCGGGAAGCATTCTCATTCCCCGCGCTTGACGCGATCTTCACCCGGCGCGCTCGCCGCTTCGCGCTCGGAGCGACGATCACCGGCCCGCTCGCATTCCGCTCGGAGAAGGAGCCCGTCCCGCTCGCGATCGAGGAAGAGGCGATTCTGGTCGCCGCGGCGACCGGGATCACGGGCGTCGTCCGCGAGGAGTGGCCGTTCACGACGAGCACCGGCGAGACGACCAGCGCGGACAAGTTGGCCTCGTTCACCGGACGGAGCTTCCCCAGCCCGCTCGCGATCCACGGCACCGAGCTTTTCTGGACCAACGACGACGGCGTGTTCGTGCTCCCGCAGCGTGACCGCAAGCCCGAGCGATACCTCCAGCTCCAGACCCAGGAGGAGCGAAGCGAGCTCTATCGGCAGGCGATCAAGCTCAAGGACGGACGCCTCGACATCCCGCGCCGGCGCCCAATCTGTTCAAGTTCAACGAGTGGCTCGTCAACACCGAGGGCGCGACCCTGTTCATCCCGGTGTCGGACGTGACGCGCCAGTGCATCTCGGCGATGCTCCTCTACTTCGACCGCCCGCACGGCTATTACATCGTCGACAAGCAGCTCGGCAACGACCCGCTGCGTCCGTTCGTCGACTCCGGGCTGCTCGATCCCGCTCATCCCGTCGACCTGTGGGACTTCGAGCGCTGGCAGATGGTCGACATGAACGGCGTCGAGGAAGGGCTGATGATCGAGAACCTGATGATCGCCACGCAGGCGCTCGGGATCGGCGGCCATCCCTTCTCGGGAGGAAAGGGCCGCGTCACCCTGCTCGGCGAGCGCGAGTGGCATGAGATCGGCGGCGAGGGGCCGTGCGGGTGTCTCGGGTTCACGGGTCACATCGCGTGCCCGACGACGCTCCGGTGGGCGCGGGCGAGGAGATTCCGGTCGGACTCGAGGGGATCTTCGAGGGCGCATGCCCGCCGTTTCACGCCGACATGGACGCCGCCGTGGACTTCATCCTCGACCAGCGCTGGGGCGAGCACGGCATCTTCTCGGCCCCGGACAAGACGCAGATCCCGTGGCGCTCCCCGAGGTCGCGGCGCCGTCCCGCGTCCGTCCGACGAGGCGGTCGAGGCGACGAAGACCCTGTGCCGCTACATCTGGGACACGTACGGGCGCTTCCCGGCGACGATTGACCCGTTCCTGATGACAGTCTGGTATCAGGCCGCGCACCTCGACGTCGATTTTTACGACCTTACTACCCGCCGGAGGCCCTTCCCGCGCACGTGCGCTCGCACATGCACGACTGGCACGACTAGCTGACGCGTCCGAGTGGCGGTCGACGGCGACACTCGAGCTCGGCGATCTCGAGCTCGAGCTGGGCGGCGTGATCGAGGGCGCGCGGCTCGCGTACCGGACTCACGGGACGCTCGCGCCCGACCGCGACAACGCGATCCTGTTCGCGCACATGTACTCGGGGACGCAGGCGTCGCTCGACTCGTGGATCGGCGCCGGCCGCCCGCTCGACCCGGAGCGGTGGTTCGTCGATCTGCCCCGGGCAGCTCGGCAACGGCGTCTCGTCCTCGCCGAGCACGACCGCGGGCCCGTTCCCCGCAGCTGACGATCGGCGACGACGTCGCCGTCCAGCACCGGCTCGTCTCAGAGCAGCTCGGCCTCGAGCGACTTGCGCTCGTGCTCGGGTTCTCGATGGGCGCCCAGCAGGCGTACGAGTGGGCCGTCCGCTTCCCGGCGATGGTGAAGCGGCTGGCGATGTTCGCGGGCTCGCCCGGACGGCCGCGGCCAACGACCTGCTGGTCGCGGCGGCGGCGGAGGCGCTCGCCGGCGGCGGCGCCCGCCAGCACGCTCACTTCTGGGCGGCGACCGGTCTGTCGGCCGAGCTCTACCGCCGCGAGGCGTGGCGCGAGGCTGGGCTTCGACCTCGGTCGATGACCTCGTCAAGCGACTGTTCGAGGACGACTTCGCGTCGCTTGAACGCGGCCGATCTGCTCGCCCAGCTCGCCAAGTGGCGCACGGCCGACGTCGCCCGCCACGCCGGGGGCGATCTGGTCGCGGCGCTCGGTCAGATCACCGCGCGGACCGTGGTCTGCGCCTTCTCGCATGACGGCTGGTTCCCGCAGGCCGACTGCCGGGCCGAGCAGGAGCTGATCGCCGGCAGCTCGTTCGCACTCGTGCAGAGCCTCTGGGGCCACTACGCCTGGGGTATCACCGACGCCGAGACCGGTCAGATCGACCAGATCGTCGGCGCGCTGCTCGCTACATGACCTCGCGGTAGCGCTCGCGCTCCCACTCGGTGACCTGGCGGGCGAACAGCTCGAGCTCGTGGCGAAGCATCACCTGGTAGACGTCGACGAACATGTCGCCGTAGATCTCGCGGACAAAGCTGCTCGACTCAAACGCGGCCACGCGCCTCCTCGAGCTGGGTCGGCAGCCGGGTCAGCGACGCGTCGATGTGCGGATCGCCGGTGACCATCGGCGGGACCTCGAACTCGTTCTCGAGCCCGTCGGCGCCGGCCGACGAGACAGCCGGCCAGGACCAGGTAGGGGTTGGCGTCGGCCGACGCCCAGCGGCACTCGAGCCTCGTCGCGGCGCCGAGGTCGACGACCGAGCGGATCCCGACGAGCCGGTGGTCGAGGCCCCAGCTGACCTGCGTCGGCGAGAACGAGTAGTCCTCGACGCGCTTGTAGGAGTTGATCGTCGGGCAGTTGACGCACTGGAGCGCGATCTGGTGCTCGAGCAGCCCGGACAGGTAGCGGCGCATCAGCTTCGACCGCAGCGGCGGCTCGTCGTCCTGCTCGGCGAACGCGTTGTTACCGTCGGCGCCGCGCAGGCTCTGATGGATGTGCATGCCGTTGCCCGCATCAGTGATGTACGGCTTGGGCATGAACGTGGCGCGCAGCCCGTGCGAAACGGCGATCTGCTTGACGACGTACTTGAGGATGACCGTCGCGTCGGCGATCTCGATCGCCGACCCGTGGCCGAGGTTGACCTCCACCTGGGCGGGGCCGTACTCGACGTTCCACGCCTCGACCATGATCCCCGAGGCCTCGAGCGCGCGCTTGATCTCGCTCACCACCGGCTCGACCTCGTTGCCCTTCTGCATCGAGTAGCAGTGGACGCCGGTGTAGAGCGGCTCCCAGTCGGCGCGGCAGAGGTGGAACTCGAGCTCGGTCGCCGCGACCGGGTCATAGCCGAGCCCTTGGAGCCGCTCGCACCGCCCGGCGCAGCTTCGCGCGGCCGTCCATCTCGGTCGGCCCGTCGGTCGCGGGATCGATCGTGTCGCAGATGCAGAACGCGGTTCCATCGCGCCACGCCGCGACCCGCAGCGTCGAGACGTCCGGGACGACGTGCATGTCCGGGTATCCCGTCTCGTCGCTGACGAACGCGGTCGGGAAGATGAAGCTGTGCATGTCCCAGGTGAAGGCGACGTTCGCGATCGCGAAGCCGACGCCGGCCGCCGAGGAGAGGAAGTGCGGGGTCGAGAGGCGCTTGCCCCGGGGGATGCCCCACGTGTCGGCGAACATGCACTCGACCGTGTGGATCTGCTCCCGGTCGAGCAGCTCCCGTGCTGCCTCGATGTTGACTCGCTGATTCGGTCACATGCATGCGGCCTCTTTCTACTCCCTCACTGAGCGGGCGGTTATCGTAACGGTCTCGCGGGCGCCGAGCGATGCCCCCAAACGCGTACAGGAGGTAGCACCATGCGCGCCGTCGTCCTTCGTGCTTTCAACGAGCCGCTCGAACTCGAGGAGCGCGAAATCCCAGCGGCGGGCAGCGGCGACGAGAGCGTCGTGCGAGTGCTCGCCTGCGGCGTCTGCCATTCGGACCTGCACGTGGTCGAGAACTACTTCGACTCGCCGCTGCCGCTCGTGCTCGGCCACGAGATCGTGGCCGAGGACGAGCAGCTCGGCAACGTGCTCGTGTACGCACCGTGGGGCTGCGGCGAATGCCGCTTCTGTCCGCGCGACCGAGGAGATGATCTGCCCCGACGGCGGCGAGGCCGGCATGTTCCGCGACGGCGGTTACGCCGAGTACCTGCACGTCCCGTCGCGTCGCTACCTGTACCCGATCGGCGATCTCGACCCGGTCCAGGCGGCGCCGCTGGGGTGCGGCGGTCTGACCCCGTACCGCTCGGTCAAGCACGCGCGCGAGTGGCTCGGCCCCGGCTCGCGGGCGCTGGTCCTCGGCGCCGGCGGCCTGGGTCAGTTCGGGATCCAGTACCTGCGGCTGATGACCGACGCCGAGGTGCACGTCGGCGACCCGTCGCGCGCAGAAGCGAGAGCGCGGCCTCGCGCTCGGCGCCGAGCAGGCGGCCGCGCCCGAGGAGCTCGAGGGCCCGTATACCGCGGTGCTCGACTTCGTCGGCTCCGAGGACTCGCTCGCCCAGGCGGCGCGGCTGGTCGACCGCAAGGGGATCGCGATCGTGATCGGCCTGTTCGGGGGACGGATCCCGTTCGGGCTCGGCGCCGTCCCGCACGAGGCGCACTTCATGTCCAGCATCTGGGGATCGCGGGACGAGCTGGCCGAGCTGATCGAGCTCGCCCAGCGCGAGCCGCTCCAGTACACGATCGACACGATGCCGCTCGAGCAGGCCCAGCAGGCGCACGACCTGATCCGCTCCGGGCCGGGCCCGCGGCCGGATCGTCCTGACCCCGTAGCGCCGGCGCCAGAGCGCCTAATCCACCGTATCCTCGGCGCGCTCGCGCACCCGCCGCGACCCCCCCGTCGACGACCAGCGGATGGCCCGTCACGAAGCTGGCGGCGTCCGAGCAGAGCCACGCGACCGCCTGTGCGATCTCGATCGGCTTGCCGAGCCGGTGCATCGGCGCCAGGTTCGCGATCGCCTCGTAGACCTCTGGAATCGATGCCGGCGCCGGGCCCTCGTCCATCACCATCGGCGTCTCGGTCCAGCCTGGGCAGACCGCGTTGACGCGGATCCCGCGCCTCGCGTACTCGAGCGCCGCCGTCCGGGTCAGGCCGATGACGCCATGCTTGGCGGCGTTGTAGGCGGCCAGCCGTGGGTAGCCGATCACCCCGACCACCGAGGCTGTGTTGACGATCGCGCCCGAGCCCTGGTCGACCATCCGGCGCAGCTCGCTCTGCATGCAGAGGAACACGCCGGTCAGATTGATCGCGATCACGCGGTCCCAGTCGCCCCGGCCGTAGTCGGCGATCTGGGCGCTCGCGCCTCCGATGCCGGCGTTGTTGAACGCGCAGTCGAGCCGTCCGTGGCGCGCCACCGCAGCATCGATCAGCGCCTGCACCTGCCCTGAATCGGTCACGTCGCAGTGGATGTGGACCGCGTCGGCGCCGCGCTCGCAGGCGAGCCTCGCGGTCTGTTCGCTGCCGTCGTCGTCAACGTCGGCAAGCATCAACCTTGCGCCCTGGCCGGCGAACAGGAGCGCCGTCTCGCGGCCGATCCCGGACGCGGCGCCCGTGATCACCGCGACCTTGTCCTCGAGCGCCCGGCTCATCCGGACAGCTCGGCGCCGTCGATCACGAGCGTGACCCCGGAGACGTACGAGGCCGCGTCGGAGGCGAGATAGGCGAACGCATCGGCGATCTCCTCCGGCTTCGCCGCCCGCCCGAACGGCACGGTCTCGATCAGCCGCCGGTGCGCCTCGTCCTCTCCGATATTCCGCACGCGCGCGGTCTCGGCGACCAGCTCGCGGTACATCTCGGTCGCCACGAGCCCGGGGGCCACCGCGCACACACGGATCCCATCGCCCGCAAGCTCCTGCGCCAGTGACTCGACCATCCCGACGACTGCGAACTTCGACGCGCAGTACGCGCTCAGGTCCGGGTAGCCGTGCACGCCGGCCTGGGATGCCGTACACAACAGCGCGCCGCCACCCGCCGCACGCAGGTGCGGGAGTGCGTGCTTGAAGGTCAGAAACGTCCCGAGCACGTTGACGTCGAGCGTCCTGCGGAACTCCCCGAGCGTCAGCTCGGTCAGCGGATTCATGCTCAGCACGCCGGCGTTGGCGAGCACCAGGTTCAGTCCGCCGAGCAGCCCGGCCGCGTCGTCGACAACCAGCCTGGTCGCGGCCTCGTCGGTCACGTCGACGGTCCGCGCGTGCGCGGTATATCCGGCGTTCTCGAGCTCGGCCGCCAGCTCGGCGGCTGCGATCCCGTCCCGATCGGCGAGCACCACGTGCGCGCCCTGCTCGCAGAACCGCCGGGCGGCCGCCGCGCCGATTCCATGCGCCGCGCCGGTCACCATCGCGCGCCTGCCGTCGAGCGCCGCGCTCACTCCGACGGCTCGATCAGTCCGAGTGTCGCCCCCACCGGCGCGTCCTCGCCGACGGCCACGAGAACCTCGGTCAGGGTTCCGGTCACGGGCGCCTCGATGTCCATCTCGACCTTGTCGGTCTCGATCTCGACCACCGGCTCGCCGGCCTGCACCGCATCGCCCGGCGCCTTGTGCCACGCGATCACGGTCGCCTCGACCATGTTCATGCCCGCCTTGGGCAGCAGGATCGGGACCGGTTCAGACATCGACCAGTTCACGTACGGCCGCCGCGATCGACTCCTCGCTGGGGACGACCTCGGCCTCGAGGTTGGGCGCGAACGGGATCGGGACATCCGGCACCGCCAGCCGTCGCACCGGTCCCCTGAGCGCGTCAAAGGCGCGCTCACAGACGCCGGCCGCGATCTCGGACGCGACCGAGCATGTGAGCCGCGCCTCGTCAACGACGACTGCCCTCCCGGTCTTGCGCACCGAGGCGACGATCGCCTCCCAGGGCATCGGGCTGAGACTGCAGACGTCGACCACCTCGACCGACAGCCCCTCGGACTCCAGCGCCGCCGCCACGGCACGGGCGCGGTGGGCCATCAGCCCGGATCCGATCACCGACACGTCGCCGCCCTCGGGCTCGACGACCGCGTCGCCAAGTGCCAGCGGCCGCTCGCCGACCGACCCGCGGGCCGCGCCGAGCGCCGGGTGGTGCAGGAGCACGACCGGGTCGTCGCTGCGGATCGCCGCCCGCATCAGCCAGAAGGCCTGGTGCGGCGTCGACGGAAACGCGACCCGCAGCCCGCCCGCGCCGAGCAGCAGCGCGCTCGGGACCTCGGAGTGCTGCGCCGCGTTTGCCCCGGCCGCGCCGGCAGAGCCGACGATCACGAGCGGGATCGTCACCTGTCCACCGGTCATGTACCGCAGCCGGCCCGCTTGGTTGGCGAGCTGGTCGAACGCGACGTAGGTGAAGCTCGAGAACATGATGTCGACCACCGGCCGCAGTCCGCCGGCCGCTGCGCCGACCGCGGCGCCGACGAAGCCCGCCTCGGAGATCGGGCAGTCGAGCACCCGCTCGGGGCCGAACTCGTCGACCAGCCCGCGAGTCGGCCCCATCACCCCGATCCGGACGTCCTCGCCCCAGACCAGCACGCGTGGGTCCTCGCGCATGCAGCTCGGCGATCCCGGCGGCGAGCGCGGGGCCGAGTCGTTTGACCGACGATGCGGCCGACACCTCGGTCACGCGAACACGTCCTGCAGCGCCCGCTCTCGTGGTGGCTCGGGCTCGTCCTGCGCCGCGGCGAGCGCCGCCTCGACGGCGGGGCGCTCCTGCTCCTCGATCGCCGCTCGAATGCCGGCGCTCCCCGGCGCCGCGCCGACCAGCGCCCGCTCGAGACGGTCGATCGGGTCCTGGGGCGAGGGAGCGTCGCGGTACCCGCGCGCGTAACTCTCCTCGCCTTCGTGGTGACCGCGCCAGCGGTTGGTGCGCGCCTCGATGAACGTCGGGCCGTCGCCGGCGCGCCCTCGTGTGACCGCGTCGGCGGCGACCCGATGGACGGCGAACACGTCGTCGCCGTCCACCTGCTCGGTCGCGATGCCGAACGCGGCGGCGCGGCCGGCGATGCTCTCGCCGGCCGTGATCGCGTCCGTCGGCGTGAACTCCGTGTAGCCGTTGTTCTCGCACACGAACAAGGTCGGCACCCGCCACAGCATCGCCAGGTTGATCGACTCAAACAACGCGCCCTGATTGGCGGCGCCGTCACCGAAGAACGTGACCGCGACGCCGTCCGTCTCGAGCCGCTGCGCCGCGAGCGCGAGTCCGACCGCGTGCGAGATCCCGCCGCCGACGATCCCGTTGGCGCCCATCGCCCCGAGCCCGGGCGCGCTGACGTGCATCGAGCCGCCCTTGCCGCCGCAGTACCCACCGGCGCGACCGAGGATCTCGGCGAACATCTTCTGGGGGTCGAGCCCGCGCGCGAGCATGTGGTGGTGGCCGCGATGGGTCGAGGTGATCTGGTCGCCGTCGCGCAGCGCCGAGCAGACGCCGACCGCGGTCGCCTCCTGTCCGATCGAGAGATGCACGACGCCGACCAGCCGGCCGGCCTTGAACAGCTCGGCCAGCTTCTCCTCGAACAGCCGGATCCGGACCATCGTCGCCAGCCACTGCTCGGCGTGTTCGGACCCGTCCATCTCCAATACGCTAACCGGGAGGTGGATGGCGTGCATGACATGGGTGGGATGCACGGTTTCGGCCCGGTCCTGGAGCCCGGCTCGGAACAGGCCTACCACGAGCGCTGGGAGCCGAGGGTGTTCGCGATCCACATGCTGCTGGGGCCCGAGGGCCTGGGCGCAGGGCCGGGCGGGCGGCCGACGCGCGAGGAGATGGATCCGGCCGAGTATCTGGCCGCCTCCTACTACGAGCGATGGCTGTGGAGCGCCGAGCGGCGGCTGCAGCGCAAGGGCACGATCGCGCCCGGCGACGTCGAGCGGATGATGGAGCGTCTGAAGCGGGGCGAGACCGTGCCGGCTTACCGGGACCCCGAGATGGCCCGGCGGAACGTGGACGGACTGCTGACCGCCCACCCGATGGACCCGGTGGCGGCGGACGGCGAACGCTTCAGCGAGGGCGACCGGGTCCGGGTCAAGCGGATGCACCCCGCCGGCCATACGCGCTGCCCGCGCTACGCCCGCGGCGCTGCCGGCGTTGTGCACGCGGTTCGCGGCGCCGACCGGCTGCCCGACCGGGCCGTGTACGGCGAGCGCGTACAGCCCGAGCCCGTGTACTCGATCGCGTTTGAGTCGACCGATCTGTGGGGGCCCAGCGACGAGGCATCCTGGACGGTGTGGCTCGACCTGTGGGAGAGTTATCTGGATCCCGCATGAGCCACGAACACGACCACGAACACGGCCACGGCACACCACCATCCGCGCCCCGCCTCCGAGGTCGAGCTCCGCGCCCAGGCACTCGAGGCGCTGCTCGCCGAGCGGGGGTTGGTCTCGACTGACGCGATCGACGCGGTCGTCGAGCTCTACGAGCAGGACGTCGGCCCACAGAACGGCGCCAAGGTCGTCGCGCGTGCGTGGGTCGACGACGGCATACCGCGAGCGGCTGCTGACCAACGGCAACGACGCGATCGCCGAGCTCGGGTTCGGCGGCACCGAGGGCGACAACATGGTCGTCGTCGCCAACACACCGTCGGTCCACAACATGGTCGTCTGCACGCTCTGCTCGTGCTACCCATGGCCGGTGCTCGGACTGCCCCCGTCCTGGTACAAGAGCGCGCCCTACCGCGCGCGAGCCGTGTCTGAGCCCCGTGCCGTGCTGAGCGAGTTCGGGGTGACGCTCGGCCACGAGGTCGAGATCCGCGTCTGGGATTCGAGCGCCGAGGTCCGCTACCTGGTGCTGCCGATGCGCCCGAGCGCGACCGAGGGATGGAGCGAGTCAGAGCTCGAGGCGATCGTGACCCGCGACTCGATGATCGGCGTAGCCCTGCCCGCCGTGCCGGAGTCCGCCGCCGCGTGAGCGTCGACGCCGTCGAGCTGGCGACCGTCGACCGGGAGCTCGGCGACCACGCGCCGCTGCCCCGCGACAACGGCGAGCTGGTGTTCGAGGAGCCGTGGCAGGGACGGGCGCTCGGGATGGGCGTCGTCGTGCTCGAGCGGACCGGCGCGCCGTGGAGCGAGTTCCGCGGCCACCTCGCGGCCGCGATCGCGGGCCACCCCGTCACCGAGGGCGAGTCGGCCGCGACCGCCTACTACACCTGCTGGCTGGACGCGCTCGACGCGCTGCTCGCCGAGCGGGGGATTCTCGAGCACGGCCCGTAGTGCCGGTCGACGAGATCAACCCGATCGCCGACACGGTGATCGTCCGGCCGGATCCTGAGCCGGCGGCGGCATAGCCGTCAGCCGCGGCGATGGCGTCCGCCGTCACCGAGAGCTACGTCGAGACGGCCGATGGCGCCCGGCTGCGCTGCCTGACCGCCGGCGGCGGGCCCAACACGCTCGTGCTGGTGCCGGGCTGGACGATGAGCGCGGACGTGTTCGAGCACCAGTTCGAGCGCTTCGCGGCTGACGACCTCCGGGTCGTCTCGTTTGACCCGCGCGGTCAGGGTGACTCGACCAAGGACTGGATCAATCACGACTACGACACGCGCGGCGACGACGTCGCGCGCGTCGTGGACATCTGTGCGGCGGGACCGGTCGTGCTCGGGTCCTGGTCGCAGGGGACGTTCGAGCACCTGTCGTTCGTCCGTCGCCACGGCCCGGACCGCACGGTCGGCTCGATCATCATCGACGGGTCGCCGAGGCATCTGGTCGATCACGCCGACCGGGAGTGGGGATGGTTCGAGATCGGCCCCGATGCGCCGTTCGAGGCGAGCCTCGCAACCTGGATCGTCAATCCGACGACCGACCGAGCCGGCTTCAACCAGGAGTTCATCGCCTGGATGCTCGAGGACCCCAAGTCCGAGGCGATCGCCTGGTTTGATGCGATCAGCCGCAAGACGCCGGACGGGATCGCGTCACTGATCAACGGGCTGGCGATCCCGCTCGACTTCCGGCAGGAGGTCACACTGCTGGCCGGGGCCCAGCCGACCCTGATCGTGGTGCGCGACGACTGGCACGGGGTCGTCAGCGGCTGGGTTGCGCAGTACGCGCCCGACGCCCGCCTGGAGAAGATGGCCAGGCATGCGTCGTTCTGGGAGACGCCCGACCATTTCAACGGGCTGCTCACCGGCTTCCTGACCGACTCGGTCGGCTGGAGAATTTGAGTTCCCTCGGCGCCGACGCGGAGCGGATCGGCATCAGCCGTTTAGAGTGACGCCCGGTGTCGAGCGAGCTGATGCGAAAGGACGTGACCGAGCAGGCCGCGCTGGTGCGCAGCGGCGAGGTCTCGGCGCTTGAGCTCGTCGATGCGGCGATCGCCGCGTTGCAGGGCGCGCCCGAGCTCAACGCGCTGGTGCTCGAGGAGTTCGACGCCGCGCGCGAGGCGGCCGCCGGCCCGCTCGGGGACGGCCCGCTGGCCGGCGTGCCGTTCCTGCTCAAGGATCTCGGCGAGCCGCAGGCGGGCCTGCCGGAGCGGATGGGCTCTCGGGCGCTGCGCGACCACATCGCGGGGGAGACGGCCTGGACGGTCGAGCGCTACCAGGCCGCGGGGCTGATCATCTGCGGGCGGACCAACACGCCCGAGTTCGGCAATCACTGCGCGACCGAGCCGTCGCTGTTCGGGCCGACGCTCAACCCTTGGAACGACGCGGTCTCGCCGGGCGGGTCGAGCGGCGGTTCGGCCGCGTCGGTCGCGGCCGGACTGATCGGTGCCGCGTCGGGCGGCGATGGGACCGGGTCGATCCGGATGCCGTCAGCGTGCTGCGGGCTGGTCGGGCTCAAGCCACGGCGCGGGCGCAGCTCATTCGCGCCGTCGGCCGGTCAGTTGCTCGATGGGCTCGTCAACAAGCACGCGCTGACCCGGACGGTGCGCGACACCGCGCTGCTGCTCGACGTGATCGCGGGCTCGGCCCCCGGCGACCCCTACATCGCGCCGCCGCCGCAGCGGCCGTTTTCGAGCGAGGTCGGCGCCGACCCCGGGCGGCTGCGGGTGATGCAGCGCCGAGCGGCCGCCGTTCCCGGGCAAGGTCGACGCCCGCGTCCAGGAGGTCGCCGACCGCGCCGCCGGCGCGCTGCAGCAGCTCGGTCACGACGTACGGCCGGGAGCCCCTTCGCTGGACCCCGAGGTCGTGCGGCGCTCGATCTCGGTCATCCACGCGGTCGACAACGCGGTCACGTTCGGCTTCGTCAAACAGGAGCTCGGCCGCCAGCCCGAGCCCGACGAGCTCGATCCCGTCACCTGGGACATGCTGCGCGAGGGGCTCGAGCTGACGGCCCTCGAGCACGCGGCCGCGATCGCCGACCTCCACGCCCAGACGCGCCGCGCCGCGGCCGCGTTTCAGTCCGCCGACGTGCTGATCTGCCCGACGCTCAACGTCCTGCCACCGCCGCCGGGCTCGCTGTCGGCGTCACGCGGAACCGTCGATGCGTTCTTCGACGTCGAGTTTGCCGCGACCGGATGGACCGCCGTCGCCAACGCGACCGGGTGGGCGGCGATCACGCTGCCGCTCGGCGAAGTGGACGGCCTGCCGGTCGGCGTGCAGCTGCTCGCACCCGACGAAGTGGTCCTGCTGCGCGTCGCGGCACAGCTCGAGCAGGCGCTGCCGTGGGCAGACCGCCGTCCCGCGGCCTACGCCTGAGAATCCTTGGAAGCGTCGGCGCTCAAGGGCGAGACCCGAATCGAGATGCCCAGCCGAGCGGAGCTCGCGATCGCCCGTCGCAACGCCGAGACCCGGGCGACGGTTCCCGACCTCGAGCTCGGCACCGACGTCGACGCGACGGCGGCCATGGCACTCGCCGACGAGCGTGCCTGCTCGCTGACGGCGGTGCTGGTGCGGGCGTGCGCGGTCGCGCTGGGCGAGCACCCGCGCGCCAACGCCGCCTATCGCGACGGCCACTACGAGCTCTACGCGCGCGTCAACGTCGCGGTCGTGGTCCAGACCGATGACGGGTACGTCGCGCCGACGCTGCTCGACGCGGACGGCAAGTCCCTGCGTCAGCTGGGCGCCGAGCTCGATGCCGCTGTCACACGAGCCCGGGCCGGCGAGCTGCGACCGCCCGAGCTCGCGGGCGCGACGTTCACGCTCACCGATCTCGGCGACTACGGGATCACGCGCGCGAGCGCGCTGCTCGCCGGCCCGCAGGCCGCGGCGATCGCAGCGGGCGCCGTGCGCGCCGCGCCGGTGGTGCGCGACGGCGAGGTCGTCGCCGGCCACGTGATCGCGCTGACGCTCGCCTGCGACGCGCGGATCCTGTTCGGCGCTCACGCGGCGGCGTTTCTGGCGCGGGTCGCCGAGCTGGTGGAGTCCGGCAGGCTCTGACGCGCGCCTCCGCGTGCCGCGTGCGGCCTCCGCGCGTCGCGTGCGGCCTTCGCGTGGCGCGTGCGGCCTTCGCGTGGCGCGTGCGGCCTTCGCGTGGCGCGTGCGGTTCGTGGAAATCCGCCGCGGAGTCGGGGGGTTGTCCACGTTTGGCCCGCTCAGCGACCTTTTTGTGGAAGATCGGACCGGCGCGGAGCGATTTTCCACGTTTTGCATGGTCCGCGGCGGCGCGCCCGGTCCCGGCGAGCTCGGGTGCCCGCCGGCGCCGCACCCCTCCCCAGCCGGGCATTCGCACCCTCCTCAGCCGGGCATTCGCGGCCCTACCGCCCCGCCGGCCCCCCCACGGCCGCCGTCGCCTGCGGCGTGAAGCCCGGCAACCGCAGCGCGAAGATCGAGCCCCGAGCGGTGCTCGTCACGGTGCAGCTCCCGCCGTGCCCCTTGGCGATCGCGTCGACGATCGCGAGCCCGAGCCCGACCCCACCGTCTGACCGCGTGCGGGCCGGATCGGAGCGGGCGAAGCGGTCGAAGATCCGGTCCAGCGCCTGGGGCGGCACGCCACAGCCCTCGTCCTGCACCTCGATCAGCACCCAGCCCGTCGAGTCGGACGGGCCCGCAGCTCGATCGCCGCATACGGCTCGGTGTACTTGAGCGCGTTCTCGAGCAGCGCGTCGAGCGCCGTGCGAAGGCGATCGGCGTCCACCGACAGGCGGCCCGAGGTCAGCGGCCCGAGCCGCCACGCGCGCGGCGCCACCTCCGACCAGCGCATCAACACGTCCTCGAGCAGCGGCTCGAGCTCGATCTCGGCCACGCGGACGAAATCGGGCTGATCCGCCGTCGCGAGCACGAGCAGCCGCTCGATGATCCCGTCGATCCGGCCGAGCTCATCGAGCGCGACGTCGACCTCCGGAGACTCCGTGCCCTGGCCGCGCAGCAGCTCGAGGTGGCCGCGCGCGATCGTCACCGGCGTGCGCAGCTCGTGTGACGCGTCGTGGATGAACCGCTCCTGGCGTTCGAGCAGCGAGCGGCGCTGCTCAGAGCGGCGCTCGGCGATCTGGAGCGCGTCGACCCGCCGGCGGGCATGCCACACCATCGCCAGGAACATCGCCGCCATCAGCGGGACCTCGAACAGCTCACCCCACAACTGAATGCCGTGGAACGCGTCGAAGCCGATCGAGACGCCGGTCGCCAACATCACGCAGCCGAGCACGAACAGGGTCGGGTTCAGCGGCCAGACCCGGAATCCGTACAGCAGCGTCAGGCTGATCCAGACGAAGTGAAATGGGATCGTCTCCCAGCTCGGCCAGGCGATCATCGCCGCGTAATTGGCGGTCGCGAACGCCACCCACAGCAGCTCGACCCGGTAGCGGCGCAGCCAGATGGTCGCGTCCGGCCCGGCGACAAGCGCGTCGGCGCTCACGCCGCGGCGCGATAGCCGGCGTTGCGGACCGTCTCGATCGGGGCGTCGGGGCCGAGCTGGCGGCGCAGCCGCCGCACGCAGACGTCGACCACGTTTGACCGCGGGTCGAAGTCATATCCCCACACCTCCGACAGCAGCCGCTGGCGGCTGACCACCTCGCCGACGTGCAGCATCAGGAAATGCAGCAGGCGGAATTCGCGGTCTGAGAGGTCGGCCACCAGATCGGCGACCCGGGCCTGGCGCCTCGTAACGTCGAGCACGAGCGAGCCGGCGCGCAGCACCGTGCCGCCGTCGACGTTATGGGTCCGGCGCAGCTGGACTCTCGTGCGCGCGAGCAGCTCGTCGAGCGAGAACGGCTTTGCCATGTAGTCCACGGCGCCGAGCTCGAAGCCCCGCAACTTGGTCGCTAGATCGGCGCGCGCGGACAGAATCAGCACCGGCAGGCCGGGCCGCTGGCGGTGCAGCTCTCCGAGCACCTCGAGCCCGTCACGGCCGGGCAGCAGCAGATCCAGAATCACGATCTCGTAGTTGCCGGTGAGCGCCAGCAGCAGCCCCTGTTCGCCGTCCTTGACCACGTCAACTGTGAAGCCTTCGGCCTCGAACGCGCGTGCGAGAAACGCGCGAATGCGGGCCTCGTCCTCTACGACAAGTATGCGCATGTTGTCTCCGGGGGGGCAGCCTGAACCACAGCAACATATCCGTCGCCGGATGACTTGTAAATGACCGGCAGATGACATCACGGTCATCTGTCTTGCGCTTGCCCGCGGCGGCGATATTTTGTCCGCCGCGACCATGGAACGGCGCTCTCCGGTAAAGGCTTTGGTAGGGATCGGTGTCGGCGCAGCAATCGTTTGCGTCTTGTTAGGCCTTTACATCGGCCTCTATCTGACGAACGTCCCAGGCTCAGCTGCGGCAACCACCACACCGGTCGGCGCCCGGCTGTTCCTAGGCACCGTGCCCGCCGCCGCGCTCAGCGATCCGCACCCGACGTGGGTCTCCTACTACCAGGTCAGCCCCACGTCTACTGACTGGAACCACGTCACCACATACAACCTGCCGGCCCACACGCTGGTGCGGATCACGATCTACAACTACGACTCGCAGACCGGCCTGCGCAACCCGTTCATCTCGCAGGCGACCGGCACCCTCGGCGGCACGTTCACGCTCGGCGGCACCGGCCTGAAGAACAAGGTACTCAAAACGATCTATCCGCTCACCGCGTCGCATGTGTTCGCGATTCCGCAATGGGGCGTTTCGGTCCCAATCTACGGCGTCTCAGCGAACGCCAAGAATCCATGTGCGAACGCGCCGTGCTCGTTGAGCCAGGCTCACTCGACCACGACGTTCACGATCCGTACACCTGGGCCCGGTCTGTACCGCTGGCAGTGCTTCGTGCCGTGCGCCGCCGGCTTCATTGCGGGCTTCGGCGGCCCGATGCAGACCGTCGGCTATATGGACGGCTTCATCAAGATCGTATGAGGCGGGCGCGGCGATGAGCGAAGTCAACCACTGGCGGCGCGTCGTGCTGTGGTGGCTGGCGGCAACGGTGATCATGACGCCGATCGTCGTGTTCGTTCTCGGACCCGGGCTGCCGCCGGGCAACGGCAGCGTCGAGGCCTCGGGGCAGGTGGTCGACAACACCGTGCTGCTCGCAATCGCGACGCCGGTGGCGCTCGCGGTGCTGGTGTACTTCATCTACGCGATCGTCGCCTTCCGCGAGCGCGATACCGGAACGGTCGTCGACGGCCCCGCAATCCGCGGCAACGCCCAGATCCAGATGTGGTGGCTGATCGTCACCACCGGAATCGTCCTGTTCCTGGCCGGCTACGGGACGGTGCGGCTGCTCGCTGACGGGTCCGGCGGCGGCCAGGGTCCCAACCCGATCGCCGCGCCGGCGGGTTCCAGTCACGCGCTCCGGGTTCAGGTGATCGCACAGCAGTGGAAGTTCACCTATCGCTGGCCGGGCTACGGCGGCGTCGAGACCCCGGACATCGTGCTGCCCGCCAACACAGTAATCCAGTTCAACGTCACCTCGCTCGACGTGATCCATTCCTTCTGGGCCTACCAGCTCGGCGTCAAGGCCGACGCCAACCCGGGCGTCAACAACATCGCCTACGTGACGACCAAGGGCCCGCTGACGTTCAATGTCCGCTGCGCCGAGCTGTGCGGGGTCTTCCACGGCTACATGTTCGACACCGGCCATGTCGTGCCCAAGACCCAGTTCGCCCGGTGGATCGCCCAGCAGCGCGTGCTCTATGCGCCGGCGACGAAGTTGCTGCCGCCGTACGCCAAGCAGTACTTCCCGCAACCGACCAGGAGAGGCGGATGACCTCAGTCGCGCTCCCAGCCGAGCGCCAACCCGCATGGCGACGGCTGTTCGGCTTCAACCTGTTGACCGGGATCATCCTCGCGATCGTCGGCTGGCTGTTCGGATACTGGATCGGCGGCCTGATCCACGCCCCGAGTCTCGACTACTTCTCCACGGAGTCGGGGCAGAACGACATCTCGGTGCTGCTCGGCTACCTGTTCGGGGTGATCGGCTTCCTGGTCGGGCTCGGATTTGCCAATTATCCGATTCGCAGGATGCTCGGATACCCGCCGACGCTCGCCGAGCACGAGTCAGAGGGCGAGGGGCTCGGCCGCTACTTCCGCCTCTGCACGGACCACAAGGTCGTGGCGATGCAGTACATGGTCGGGGTCGGCGTGTTCTTCTTCGTCGGCGGCATCAACGCGATGCTGATCCGGACCGAGCTGCTACAGCCCAACGTCCACGTGTTCGGCGCCAACCAGTACCTGACCCTCGTAGGGATGCACGGGGCGATGATGATGGGGATCATGACCTCGGGCATTCTGGGCCCGTTCGCGAACTGGGCGGTGCCGCTGATGATCGGCACCCGGCGGATGGCCTACCCGCGGATCGAGTCGTTCACCTTCTGGCTGCTGATGGCGGCCGGCGTGGTGCTGATCACGACGATCTTCTTCGGCGGCTTTCAGACTGGGTGGACCGGTTACCAGCCACTCGGCGACCAGGGCACGGCCGGCTATGACGCCTACATCGGCTTCTTCTGCCTGGTCGGCATCTCAATGTGCCTGCTCGGCTTCAACCTGATGGCGACGATCATCACAATGCGCGCGCCTGGGATGACCTGGACGCGGCTGCCGATTTTCGTCTGGAGCGTGCTGGCGACCAGCATCCTGATGCTGCTGGCGGCGCCGATGTTGGCCGCGGCCCTGCTGATGGGCGCATTTGATCGGACCGTCCAGACCGCATTCTTCATCGCCGGCAACGGCGGCAGCAATTACCTGTTCCAGAACCTCTTCTGGGTCTTCGGTCACCCCGAGGTGTATGTCGTCGCGCTGCCGGGCTTCGGGATCGTCCTCGAGCTGCTGCCGGTGTTCGCCCGCAAGCCGTTGTGGGGATACCGGCTCGCGGTTGCGGGAATGCTCGGCGTGACGCTGCTGAGCTTCTTCGTCTGGCAACACCATCTATTCGTGAGTGGCATCAACGCCGACCTGCGGCCGTTCTACATGCTCTCTACCGAGCTGATCTCGCTGCCGACGGGGTTCATTTTCCTGTGCGCGATGGGAACCCTGTGGCGCGGGCGAATACGGCTCACGGTGCCGATGTTGTTCTGCCTGGCATGGGCGTTCAACTTCCTCTGGGGCGGCATCTCGGGAGTGTTCAACTCAGACGTCCCCAGCGATGTCACGACCCACGGCAGCTTCTTCGTGATGGCCCACTTCCATTACACGATCATGGGCGGGCTTGTGTTCACGTTCTTCGCGGCGATCTATTACTGGATCCCGAAGATGACCGGCTACAAGTTCAACGAGACGCTCGCAAAGGTCCACTTCTGGATGATGTTCATCGCCTTCAACTCGACCTTCGCGCCGCTGTTCGCGCTCGGCTTCCTCGGCCAGCCGAGACGTGTGGTCACCTACCCGTCCAACCTCCAGGGGCTCAACGACTGGGTGTCGGTGTCGGCATTCGTGCTCGGGATCTCGATGCTCGTCTTCCTCTACAACACTGTGTGGTCGTTGCTGATCAAGCGCGAGCGGGCCGAGGACAACCCGTGGCACTCGAAATCGGCGGAGTTCCAGCTGCCCACTCCGGTGCCAGTGCATGATTTCGACCGCTTCCCGGTGTTCGACGCCGACCCGTATCCGTACGGGGTCGAACCGGCCGGCGGCCCGGCGCTGGCCCCGGCCGGAGGAGGTGCATAGGCAATGGAAGGCTCAGCCTCAGCCCCCAGCCATCCCAGCTTCGAGCTCGAGCCGCCCGAGTGGCAGCCGCGGGTGTTGTGGGTCGGAGCGCGCCAGCTGTGCGGCGCGGCCGCGTTCTTCTTCGTCTCGTTCGTGTTCGCCTACTTCTACCTGCGCTCGCTGGACCCCAACAAGAGCTGGAAGATCGGCAACGTCTCGGTGCCGGTCGGCTGGGGCCTTGCGATCGTCGTCGTGCTCGTTCTGAGCGCGCTGGCAATGCGAGCGGCCGCCACGCGCCCCGAGCTGACGGTGCGTGCCGGCACGGTCGCGGCGGTGCTCGCGCTGCTGTCGATCGTGCTGCAGGTGATCACCTGGACGACGCTCGGCTTCGGCCCAGCGAGCGGCGGCTTCGCGAGCGTGTACGTCGGCTGGACGGCGTTCTACGCGGTGTTCACGCTTCCATGCTTATTCTGGATCGAGACGCAGGTCGCAACCGCATGGCGCAGAGGCAGCGAAGGCGTTCACGGATCCGAGCCGGCGTCCGCCGCCGACGTCCACACCAACCCGGCCGTGATCAGTGCCGGCGTGAAGGCGTGCTCGTTCTTCTGGGACTTCTACGTCTTCAACGGCGTTGTGCTGTTCGTGATCCTCTACCTCCTTTAGGCCATGAGCTTCGGAGGGTGGTCGATCCAGCTGCCGCTCGCCTACGTTGCGATCGCGGCGATGCTGTACTGGGTCGGCGGCCGGGGATACCGCCCTGGCTCGCACCAGGCGTGGCGCTCGGCGTCGTTCGTGGCCGGGCTGGCGACGATCGTGGTCGCGCTCGAGTCACCGATCGACACCTACGCCGATCAACTGTTCTGGGTGCACATGCTCCAGCACGTGCTGCTGTTGACGGTCGCACCGCCGCTGATCCTGCTCGGGCGCCCGTGGCCGCGGATGTGGCGGGCGCTTCCGCTCGGTGCGCGGACGACGCTCGGGCGCACGCTCGCCAGATCGAAGTGGACCGCCCCGATCCGGACACTGGCACGGCCGTGGCCAGCGTGGCTGCTGTTCAACCTGACGTTCGTCGCCTGGCACCTGCCGGCCGCCTACAACGCGACCCTGACCTCGAGCGCGATCCATGACGTCGAGCATGCGATGTTCTTCTTCACAGGGCTGCTCTTCTGGGCACGGGTGATCGACCCGGGCCCGCTGCGCCCGCGGTTGATCTGGCCGACGCGGATCGCCTACGTGGTCAGCGCGATGGTCGTCGGCTGGGTGCTCGCGATCACGCTTGTGCTCGTGCCCCACCCGCTCTACCCGCACTACGCTCACCTGGCCCACCGTCCGGGCGGGATCACCGCGCTGACCGATCAGCAGCTCGCGGGCGGCGTGATGTGGGTGCTCGGCTCGCTCTCGTACACGATCGCGATGATGCTGGGGGTCTATCGCTGGCTCGAGCCAGACAGCGAACCGCGCCAGCGCCGCCCCGCGCTCACGACCTAGGAGAACCGTCGTCACATGCCACCGATTCCGTTCGCCGACAACTTCCTCGCCGGTTCGCTGCTGACGATCCTGCTGCCGCTGGCACTGCTGATCTCGATCGCGGTCTGGTACGTGATCGCGGTCAGGCACGTGCCCGAGGACACGCCGGCCTCGTCGCCGTCGCTCCCCTCCCAGGAGACGCTCGCTGCGGCCTCGGACGCCGGCCCCGAAGATCCCCCGCCCCCCGGCCCACAGGCCAGCGGCTCCTGATGGAGGCCGGCGCAGGGCTCCGCGACCAGGCGCCGCGCGGCCGCCTGCGGGCCTCGAGCGTCCTGGCCGTCCTGCTCGCGGCGGTGGTGCTCGGGGCCGCGATCGGAGTCGGAGCGCACTTCGTGCTGCGCGGCCATTCGCCAGCGGCCGCCGTCACGCCGCGCGCCTCGAACCTCGATGGAGAGGCGACGTGGGCCGCGGGCGCCCGCCCGGCGCCGGCGATCGACACACTCCGTGACCAGAGCGGCCGCCGTTTCTCGCTAGCGTCACTGCGTGGCCGTACGGTCGCGATCGAGTTCTTCGACTCGCACTGCAAGCAGGAGTGCCCGCTCGCCGGACGGGCGCTGGCCGCGGCCGAGCGCCAGCTCCCCCGCGCGCAGCGGCCGGTGCTGGTGGTCGTCAGCGTAAACCCGCTCGACACACCGGCGAGCACCCGCGCTGCGATCAGAAAGTGGGGCTTGGCCGGCGTCGCGACGTGGCACTGGCTGCGAGGCACCCACGTGCAGCTGGCACGGGTGTGGGCCGCCTACCACATCTTCGTCCGCCCGGAGAAGGGCGACATCAGCCACACCGAGGCTCTCTATCTGCTCGACCGCCGAGGTGACGAGCGCTCGGGCTACCTGTATCCCTACATCCCATCGCGGGTCGGCCACGACATGCGGATTCTCGCCGCGCCGCAGCGGAGCAATACCTGAGATGGCCGAGGCACTCGGAGTCGGCCGACGGGGGGCGACGCTCCGCCCGGCATGGGCCGACGTCGCCCGCGACTACGTGACCCTGACCAAGCCTCGGATCATGTCGCTGCTGGTGCTGACCTCGGTCTGCGCGATGGTCGCCGCCGCGGGAGGGTCACCGGCGCCGCTGCAGCTCGCGGCACTGGTGGTCGGCGGCGCACTCGCATGCGGCGGCGCGAGCGCGCTGAACCACGTGCTCGATCGCGACATCGACCAGCTGATGGGGCCGCGCACAGCGTCGCGGCCGGTCGCCGCCGGGCGGATCGCCCCCGGCCACGCGGTCGCCTTCGGGCTGATCCTGTCGATATCGGCGTTCGTCGTCCTGACCGCGTTCACGAACCTGCTGACGGCCGTGCTGGCGGTCAGCGGTGGTGCCTTCTACGTGCTCGTCTACACGCTGTGGCTGAAGCGCACGACGCCGCAGAACATCGTCATCGGCGGTGCGGCCGGGGCGATCCCGCCGCTCGCCGGCTGGGCCGCTGCACACGGCCAGCTCGGGCTCGGAGCCCTGTTCCTGTTCGGCATCGTGCTGCTCTGGACGCCGCCTCACTTCTGGGCGCTGGCACTGCTGCTCACGCGTCATTACGACGCCGCGGGGGTACCGATGCTGCCGGTCGTGCGCGGCCCGGTGGCGACCGCGCGGCAGGTACTGATCTACACCCTCGTGCTGGTGGTCCTATCGCTGGTTCCGGGCGTGGTGGGGACCTTCGGCTGGCTCTATACACCGTGCGCGGCGGTGCTGGGTGGCGCGCTGGTGGTGCTGGCCTGGCGCCTGTGGCGCGACCCTTCGCCGGCGCGCGCCGGCGTGCTGTTCCACTACTCGCTGTTGTACCTGGCGCTGCTGTTCGTGGCCGTCGCCGTCGCCGCGGCGATCCACTAGACCGGGCATCAGGCCGGTTGGCGCTCGAGCACGCGGATGTCGTGAGAGAGACCCTCTGGCGTCAGCTGGTCGGCCGCGAACCCGACCCGCTCGAACCCGCGCTTGTCGATCAGCAGCACGAACGTCGAGTGATCCATATGGGGAGTGACCGGCTGGATCGCGTAGTCGTGCCAGACACGACGCATGATCGCCATCGGGCCGTTGACGAACGACATCCGCCCGGTCATGTCATGGCGGGCGAGGAACGCCCTGCGGTGGGCGACGGTGTCCTGGCCCGGTTCGACGCTGACCCCGATCGTCGGGATCCCGCGGCCGTCGTTGGGAAGATCGTTGAGCGCGCCCTTGATCTGCTCGACCATGAACGGGCACGTGTCATGGCACAGCGAATGAATGAACGTCAGCACGACGACCTTGCCGCGGTAATGCGACAGGGTCACCCGATGGCCGTTCTGGTCGACGAGCGAGAAGTTCTTGGCGTGCAGCCCGGGTGGCATCGTCGGGCCGTCGAACGGCGACTTCGTGACCGCCGCCGGTGCCGACGACGACCCTCCCTTATCGGCGACCAGGACGCCGACGATCGCCGCCAGCAGACCAACCAGGACGATGATCAGCAGACGCTGGGCCTTCGCGCTCGCTGCCATCTCTCGATTCTTTCACGCCGCCCGCGTCATGACCCTCACAAGCGGAGAGCATTGAACTGATGGACCCCGCCCGCGAGCTCTCACGCCAGCTGAGCGCCTACATCGCCGACGAGCGCGTGCTCGAGGCGATCGCGTCGATCCCGCGCGAGCGGTTCGTCGCCGCGGGCGATCTCGAGCGGGCCTACGACAACGTCGCGCTCCCGATCGATTGCGGGCAGACGATCTCGCAGCCGCTCGTGGTCGCGCGGATGCTCGAGCTGCTCCAGCCGGCGCCCGGCGATCGTGTGCTCGACGTCGGGACCGGTTCCGGCTACCACGCGGCGCTGCTGTCGGCGCTGACCGCAGTGGTGTGGACGATCGAGCGCCACCCCGAGCTGAGCTCCCGGGCCGAGCGGACCCTTGCCGAGCTTGGGATCACGAACGTGACCTGCGTGGTCGGTGACGGCTCGCGCGGCCTCGCGCAGGAGGCGCCGTTCGATGCGATCAACGTCGCCGCCGCGACGGGGCTCGAGCTCCCGCCGGCGCTCGTGGCGCAGCTCGCGGTCGGAGGCCGCCTGGTCGCGCCGGTCGGAAAGCGCCGCCAGCATCTGGTCCGCGTGCGGCGGACGCCGGAGGGGCTGTTGCGCGACCGCCTTGACCCGGTCAGGTTCGTGCCGCTCGTTCGCGACCAGCGCGATCGCTGACCGCGTCCGGCGCGCCGAGGCGCGCCCCGATCAGCTCGATCGCGACCGGATTGCTGTCGACGAGCACAAAGTGGCGCCCGAGCTCGCGGCACACGGCGCCGAGCGTGCCCGAGCCGGCGAACGGGTCCAGACACCACCCGCCGGGATGCGACGAGGCGGCCACCATCCGGCGCAGGACGCCCTCGGGCTTCTGGGTCGGATACCCGGTCTTCTCACGGCTGTTGGTCGGGACGATCGTGTGAAACCAGACGTCGGTGGGCCGCTTGCCGCGGGCGGCCTTCTCGGCGCTCACCAGCCCCGGCGCCATGTACGGCTCGCGCTCGACCGCGTCTGCATCGAAGTGGTGCCCGCCCGGCGTCCGCACGTAGACCAGGATCGTGTCGTGCTTGGCGGGCCACCGGCGCCGCGGTTTGGCGCCGTAGTCGTAGGCCCAGATCAGCTCGTTGAGGAACGCATCGCGGCCGAAGATCTCGTCGAGCAGCAGCTTGCAGTAGTGCGCCTCGCGATAGTCGATGTGGAAGTACAGCGTCCCGTCGGGCGCCAGCAGCTCGCGCGCCCGGGCCAGACGCGGCTCCAGAAAGGCCAGATAGTCGCCGAACTCGTCCTCGTAGCTCAATGACCGCAGCAGCTGGGTGCTGTAGCGCCGGCCGCCGAACCCCGTTCGCGACGAAGTCGGATCCTGGCGCGCCGCGACTGTCCTGCGCGCCTGGGCTCGTCCCGTGTTGAACGGAGGATCCATGTACACCAGGTCGAATCTGGCTGGCGGCAGGCGATCGAGCGCGTGCTGATTGTCACCAACCAGCACCAGGTCGTGATCAAGCTCGAAATCCGCGTCGACCGGTTGAATTTCCATAATTTCCCAACGTATCGCGGGTAGCGGTCAATGGCTCTCAGCCGCTAGGATCACAGATGGTGGTTTCTGACCTCTACACGCGTCTGCGCGCGTCTGCGCACGCTGGAAAGATCACGCGCTACGCGATCGGCTCCGTCGTCGCGCTGGCGACCAGCATCGTGGTGTTCGCGGTGATGTATGTGCTCGGCATCAACACGACGATCTGCTCGATCGCCGCGTTCGTTGCCGGCGCGGTGCCCAACTGGATCCTCAACCGCCGCTGGGCGTGGAAGATCCGCGGCCAGGTCTCGATCATGCGCGAGATCGTCGGCTACATCGCAATCTCGGTCGCGGTGCTGGTGATGTCGTCGGCGGCCACCGGCTGGACGTCGTCTGAGGTCCAGTCGATCCCAGCCCACCACGGGATCCGGGTCCTACTCGTGACGGCCGCTTACGTCGCGGTGCAGGCCTTCTTCTTCGGCGTCAAGTACCTCGTCTACGAACACTGGGTGTTCGCAGGCAAGTCCCGCTTCCGGGCCGCGTGGCGGTCGCGCCGCCAGGTGTGGACCGCAGCGCGCGCGAACCGCACCCCGTAGCCGAAGTTCCCGCCCTTCTTGGTGGCGGTGGCGTGCCCGCCGCGGTCGCGCATCGTGGTCGGCACCTCCGTCAGCCGGAAGCCGTGCAGCGCCGCGCTGATCATCAGCTCTGACGCCTGGTACTGAGGCTGCTCGAGCGTCACCGCGGCGGTCACCTCGGAGCGCATCGCCCGAAGCCCGCAGGCGGGGTCGGTGATCCGGTGGCGGATCAGGATGCTGATCATCGCGCCGAACACGATCACCCCGGCGTGGCGGGTCGCGTCGGTGGTCAGCTCGGTCCCCAGCCGGCGCGAACCCGAAACGAAGTCGGCGCTGCCGTTCTGGATCGGCTCGATCAGCCGCGCGATCTCGTCGGCCTCGTACTGGCCGTCGGCGTCGATCGTCACGATCAGCTTTGCCCCGCGGGCGCGGGCGAGCCAGTAGCCGAGCCGCAGCGCCGCGCCCTGGCCGCGGTTGACCGGCACGTCGCAGACCAGGGCACCGGCGCGCAGCGCCTCCTGCGCAGTCGTGTCCCTGGCTCCGTCGACGACGACGATCGCCTCGGTCTGGAGTCCCCCCACCGTGGACGGGACCCCGGCGATCACCTGGGCGACGGTCGGCTCCTCGTTGTAGGCCGGCACGACGACCGCCAGCGCCGCCCCGGCGCCGGCCGGGTTGACGGTCAAGAAGGCCCGCGCGGCATCGCGTTCGACGGCCTCGAGCTCCTCGTACTGTGGCTCGGTCGCCACCGATTCGGGGTCCGCGAGCGTCACGACTGGGCACCGCCTACCACGGACCGCGGAGCGTGGAGCGTCATGACGCCGCCCCGCCCGCCACCGCGGGCTGCTCGATCTCGGCCGTCGACCACTCGTCCCACACCCCGACCAGGCCGTCGGACAGCTGCGGGAACCTCGGCGACCATCCGGCATCGTGGGCGCGGCTCGAATCGACGATCACCGCCGGCATCTCACCGGCCTTGGCTGGCCCGTGCCGGAACGAGATCTCGGCCCCGCTGACCGCGCGCACGGCGTCGATCACCTCGAGGACCGACAGCGACGAGCCCGAGCCGATCACCATCGGCCCGGCCCACTTGTCGTCGAGCAGCGCCAGCCGCATCGCCGCGACGACGTCATGGGCGTGGACGTAATCGCGCACCTGGGTGCCGTCGCCGTAGATCTCAAACGTGCTGCCGAGCCGGATGCAGCGCATCAGGCGGGCGACGATGCTGTCCTTGGCCTGCATCCCCGGGCCGTAGACGTTCGTCAGCCGGATGCAGGCGCAGCGCAGCCCGTAGGAGGCGGTGTAGGCCGACATCATCATCTCCCCGGCGGCCTTGGTCGAGCCGTACGGGGTCAGCGGATTGAGCACCGCCGCCTCGGAGATCTTCGGCGCCGTCATCGGCCCGGTGACGGCGTTGGTCGAGGCGAACGCCAGCGAGGTCACGCCGGCAGCGCGGCCCGCCTCGAGCACGTTGAACGTGCCCGCGACGTTGGTCTGATAGGTCAGCACTGGATGCTCGAGCGACCGCAGCACCGACGTGATCGCGGCCAGGTGGACGATCGAGTCAAAACCGCCGTCGAACGCCCGGTCGACCGCCTCGCGGTCGGAGATGTCACCGATCACGACGTCGACCGACGGGTCGGGGTGGGGCTTGAGATCCAGCACCCGGACCCGGGCGCCGTCGGAGCTCAACACGGAGACCACGTGGCGGCCGATGAAGCCCGAGCCGCCAGTGACCAGGACCCGCCTGCCCTCCATCGATTGTGTCGGCGCCCCCGAAGCGGCTTGGGTCACTTCGCCCGCGCGAGCTCGCTCGACGTGCGGGGGAGCTCACTCGTCGTCTCGGCCCACTTGACCGTCGGGCGAATCGCGGCGAGGTCGACGCGGTCCTTGTAGCGCTCGACCACGTCGAACAGGTGGTCGATCAGCGTCGTCGACAGCAGCGTCGGGTTCAGGCCAAGCCCCTCGAGCGCCGTGTGGACCACGTTGTAGTAGTGGTCGTAGATCTCGACGCGCGGGTTCTCGGTGTGCTCGATCGTCGCCTCGCCGGGGTACTCGTTGGCGATCGTCTCGGCGATCTGATTGATCGACAGCGATTCGGTCATCTGGTTGAAGACGCGGAACTCACCCCGGTCGGCGGGGGTCTCCGACGCGAGCCGGATGCACTCGACGGTGTCGACGATGTTGATCAGGCCGCGGGTCTGCGAGCCGTTGCCGTACACGGTCAGCGGATGGCCGAGCACCGCCTGGATCACCATCCGGTTGAGGACGGTGCCGAACACGGCGTCGTAGTCGAACCTGGTCGCGAGGCGATCGTCGAGCTTGGTCTGCTCGGTGTCGGCGCCGTAGACGACGCCCTGGTTGAGGTCGGTCGCGCGCAGGCCCCAGATCCGGCAGCCGAACTCGATGTTGTGGCTGTCATGGACCTTGGAGCAGTGGTAGAAGGAGCCGGGCTTCTTGGGGTAGATCATCCGGTCCTTGCGGCCCTTGTGCTCGATCTCGATCCAGCCCTCTTCGATGTCAATGTTGGGCTGTCCGTACTCGCCCATCGTGCCGAGCTTGACGAGGTGGATGTCGCGGTCGATGTCGGCAATCGCGTACATCACGTTGAGGTTGCCGACCACGTTGTTGGTCTGCGTGTAGACCGCGTGTGCCTGCGAGATCATCGAGTACGGGGCGGCGCGCTGCTCGCCGAAGTGGACGATCGCCTCGGGATGGAAGTCGCGCACCATCTCGTGCACGAACTCCGCGTCGCAGAGATCGCCGACGTAGGACTTGATCTGGATCCCACCGACCTCGCCCCAAGCGGCGATCCGCTCATCGAGCGTCAGGATCGGGACCAGGCTCTCGACGCCCATCTCGACGTCGTAGCCGCGGCGGGCGAAGTTGTCGTTGACCGCTACCTCATGTCCCTTTGCGGACAGATGCAGTGCGGTCGGCCAACCCAGGTAGCCATCACCGCCAAGAACCAGGATTTTCATTCAGACGCTCCAATGCCTTCCATCGACTAAAGATCTTCGGCGTTCGCGGTCTGCCTCAGGCGGATAGGCAGTCAGCCATTGCAGTCTTGCTTACCCGCGAGCGCACGAGAATAGACCACCGGACGGACCGTGGCCCGCCGGTGAACTTGCGCAGCATACGCGATCTTGCCCATTTCGTGGTGTCGCGGCCGATCGCTGCTACCTTCGGCGCTCCCGTGTCGGAGCAGACGTTTCCTACGCGCGGGCCGTTGCCTGACGGCCTCGCGACCGATTCGAGCATTCGCAGCAATCGCGATGCGGTGGCGCGGTTCGCGTACCGCTACCGCTGGCCGCTGGGCGCCGTCGCGCTGCTGGTGATCTCGACCCTGGTCATGCTCTGGGCCCGCGCGCGCCCCGGCTATGACCCCTACGGATGGCTGGTCTGGGGCCGGCTCACGATCCATCTCAAGCTCGACACCAACGGCGCCCCGTCCTGGAAGCCGCTGCCGTACCTGTTCACCGTGCCCTACGCCGTGTTCGGCAAGCACGCGCTGTTTCTGTGGATCGTGACCGCGTACGCGTTCTCGCTCGCCGGGCTGGTGTTCGCGTGGCGGGTGGCCTTCTGGCTCGTCCGGGCGCCGGGCGAGCGTCGTTATGCCGCCTACGCGGCCGGACTGGTCGCAGCGCTGGCGCTGCTCGGGATCGAGGACTACATGCATTCGATCCTCAGCGCCGAGTCCGACACGATGATCGTCGCGCTCTGCCTGGCGGCGGTCGACTGCATCATCTGCCGGCGCTACCGGTGGGCGTTCTGGTGCTGGTGGCTGGCCGCGCTCGGCCGGCCCGAGGTGTGGGCGCCGATGGCGATCTACGTCGTCTGGGCGTGGCGGACGATGCCCGCGATGCGGCGCCAGATGATCGTCGGGATCGTCCTGATCCCGGTGCTCTGGCTCGGGATCCCGGCGATCAGCTCCAAGAGCCCGTTCTCGGCCGCCTCACTGGCCCAGGGCTCGCCGCGCGCGATCCACGGCAACAAGATCACGGGCACCCTCAGCCGCTTCTGGGAGCTCAACGCCGCGTCGATCAAGATCGCGGCCCTGCTCGCGACCGCGATGGCGCTGATCCGCCGCGACCGGCCGGTGCTGCTGCTGGCCGGTGGCGTGGCCCTGTGGGTGATCGTCGAGGCCGCGTTCGCGCTCCACGGATGGCCCGCGGTGCCCCGTTACCTCTACGAGGCCGGCGCCGGCGTGTGCGTGCTGGCAGGCGTGTTCGTCGGACGGGTGATCCTCGACGCCGGCTCGATCCTCGAGCGGGTCGGGATCAAGGGCTCGCCGCGGCTGGCGGGCTGGGCGGCGGCCGCAGTGATCGCGATCTTCGCCGCCTCACTCGTCCCGGCCGCCCACGGGCGGATCAACATCGAGCGCGCGGACCTGACCGCCCAGCGGGCCCGGACCGATGAGATCAACCTCCTGGCGGCGGTCGTCAGGCGCCTCGGGGCGTCACGGATCCTCGCCTGCGGCAAGCCCAACATCGGGATCGCGTGGCAGAGCATCCTCGCCTGGGATCTCGGCACCAACACCGGCGTCCTGTACTTCAGCCGCAAGGCCGAGAACGAACACCCGAAGCCGATCGTGAACATGTACACGCACTCCTACGGGTGGCAGTTCTTCCCCAGCAACTGGCAGAACGCCACCCAGGCGGGGCGCTGCAAGGGCCTGACCTTCCGCACGTGAGCTCGACGCCGGGTCGCAGCGCGCGGGGGCGCCGCCTCAGCGTGCAGCAGCGCCGCGTCCGTCTTGGCGCGCTGGTCGCGGCGGTTCTGCTGGTGATCGCGCTGGTCGCGAGCACCCTCGGTGGCAGCTCGGTGCCCAAGCCACCCCGAGCCGCCGTCGCGGCGGCGGCCGGAGGCGGCGATCCGTTCGGCTATTCCCCGGCGCGCTCGGCCGACTACGTCGCCCGAGCGACGACCGGAAACGCCCACGTCCTGTTCGTCAAGAGCCCCAATGGCGCGCTCGCGACGGCGGCCCGCGTGGCCGCCTTTCGCCCGCTGGTCGACCGCGTCACCGCGGGAACCGGGATCGACCCCAACCTGCTCGAGGCGCTCGTGTTCGTCGAGAGCGCCGGACGGCCGCAGGTGATCGCCGGCAGCGATGCCGCCGACGCCGCCGGGCTGACGCAGATCCTCGCCCAGACCGGCCAGTCGCTGCTCGGGATGCAGATCAATCTGGCCAAGAGCCGGCGGCTGACCGCCGAGATCAACGCCGTCGCCTCGGGCGAGAACGGCGGCCGCCTGGGACCGCTGCTGTCGCGCCGTGCCGCGATCGACCAGCGCTTTGATCCAGCGGCCGAGCTCGCCGCGACCGTCCGCTACCTGAAGTTCGCCTACGGCCAGTTCGGCCGCGAGGACCTGGCGATCGAGTCCTACCACATGGGAATCGGCAACCTGCACCAGGTCCTGAGCGACTATGACGGCGGGCGCCCGGTCCCGTACGCGCAGCTGTATTTCGACACCTCGCCCGTCCACCACGGCAGGGCCTACAACCTGCTCGCCGGGTTCGGCGACGACTCGTCGCTCTACTACTGGCGGGTCCTCGGCGCCGAACAGATCATGCACCTGTACCGCACCGACCGCGGCGCGCTGGCGAGGCTCTCGAGGCTGCAGGACGGTTCCGGTTCGGACTCCGAGGTCCTCCACCCGCCCGACCAGACGGCTGCGTTCGCGAACCCGAGCGCGCTGTCGGCCGCCTACCAGCGCGGGGCCGTCGTGCCGCTGCCGAGCAACGCCGCCGCGCTGGGGATCGCGATCAGCCCGGGGATCGGCTCACAGGCGGGAAAGGTGGGCGCCCCCGCGTCGCTCTACCGAGGCCTGCGCCCGGTTGCGCTGCGGATGCTGATCGAGCTCGCCGCCCGCGTCCGGACGCTTTCGGGCGGCGCCCAGCCGCTGCGGCTCTACAGCGCCGTCAGCGACGCCCGCTACCAACACCAGATCGGCGACCGGTTCGCGGCCGCGGCCACTGGCGACTCGTTCCAGATCGAGCGCCGCTATGTCTCCGGCGCTCAGGCAGGGGCGTTTCAGGCGATGCTCGACCGGCTCCAGTCGCTGAACTTGATCGCCTGGGCTCGCGAGCCGCGGGTGATCGACGTGACCGTCGCCTCGGGCGCCGGCCGCTGGCTGCGCTGAGCGGCGGCCGCCCACGCTGTGTAGGTTGGACGGGCGTGACCGACGCAATCCGCACCCCCGACGAGCTGCTCGACGGCCTCTCGGACTTCCCCTACGCGCCCCAGTGGCGGCAGTTCGATGGACTGCGCCTGGCCCACATCGACGAGGGCGACGGCGAGCCGGTGATCTTCCTGCACGGCGAGCCGACCTGGTCCTACCTGTGGCGCAAGGTGATCGTCCCGGTGCGTGACGCTGGCCATCGCTGCATCGCTCCGGACCTGCCCGGGTTCGGGCGCTCGGACAAGCCGGTCGACATCGACTGGTACACGTATGACCGCCACACAGAGGCGATCGCGACGCTGCTCGAGCAGCTCGAGATCCGCGACGCGACGATCGTCGTCCACGACTGGGGCGGCCCGATCGGGCTGCGCGTCGCGGTCGAGCAGCCAGACCGCGTCGGCAAGATCGTGATCCTCGACACGGGACTGTTCACCGGCCACCAGCGGATGAGCGAGGCGTGGAACATGTTCCGCGATTTCGTCGCCCGGACCGAGGATCTGCCGGTCGGCTTCCTGGTCCGGGGCGCGTGCAAGCGCGACCCGGGCGATGAGGTGATCGCCGCCTACGAGGCCCCGTTCCCCAATCCCGCGTCGAAGGCCGGCGCGCGCGCGTTCCCGCTGATCCTGCCGACGACCCCAGAGGGACCTGGGGCCGAGGCCGGGCAGCGGGTGCTCGAGGCGCTGCGCTCCGATCAGCGCGGCAAGCTGATCATGTGGGCCGACTCCGATCCCGTGCTGCCGCTCGAGACCGGCCGCCGGTTCGCAGCTGCGCTCGGGTCAGAGGTCGCACACGTGATCGGTGACGCGAGCCACTTCCTGCAGGAGGACGCCGGCACCCAGATCGGGAGCCTGATCGCCGACTGGCTGGCCTCGGCCTAAACCGTCTCGGCGGCGGCCTCGGTGGTCGGTTCGGGCTCGGGTTCGGTGGTCGGTTCGGGCTCGGGTTCGGTGGTCGGTTTGGCCTCGGGTTCGGCTTCCCCTGGCGCCTGAGCCGGCTCGGCTTGCGCGGCGGCTGGGCCCGCGAACGCACGGGCCTCGGCCTCGGCCAGCCGCTGCTCGTAGGCGCTGCGCTTCGAGCGATCGGCTGACAGCAACACGCGGTCGCTGCGGATCGCGTGCGTGAACAGGTCCATCGCCCTGGTCGTCATCAGCCCCCGCATGCGGAAGGTCGGACCGAGCGACTTCGGCACGTAGACCTCGTAGCGCCCCGACTGCAGCGCCTCGACGATCGCGTTGGCGACATCCTCGGGTTCGGCGGTCTTGAACCCGCGCGGCTGCGGCAGCCCCGAGTACAGGTCGGTGTTGACGCCGATCGGCATCACGACCGTCACGCTGATGCCCTTGCGCAGCACCTCGCCGCGGATCGCCTCGCTGAGGCCGACGACGGCGTGCTTGGTGGCCGAGTAGGTCGCTCCGCCGGGAGCGCCGTACTTGCCGGCGCTCGAGGCGATGTTGACCAGGTGGCCGCGGCCGCGCGGCAGGAAGCGCTCGAGTGCCAGCTTCGAGCCGAGGATCACGCCGCGGAGGTTGATGTCGATCATTCGGTCGGCGTTCGCATCGCTCTCCTCCACGAACGGTCCGACGGGCATGATCCCGGCGTTGTTGACCAGCACGTCGAGCGGGCCCAGCCGCTGCTCAACCTGCTCGAGGAAGCTCTCGAAGCTCTCCCGGCTGGCGACGTCGAGCGGCAGCCCGATCGTCCCGCCGCCGAGCTCTTTGGCGGACTGCTCGGCGAGCCCTGACTCGATGTCGCCGATCGCGACCCGCGCTCCCTGCATGATCAGCGCGGCAGCCGTCGCGCGCCCGATTCCCCTCGCCCCGCCGGTGATCGCGACAACCTTCCCGGCGAGCGAACGTGGAGCTTTCGACACTGGTGCTTCCTCCTGACTTCAGATCCGGTGGCCCTGCAGACGGTACCGCTCAGGGCGCGCCCGGCGATCCAGGACGGTGCGGCTAGCCTGAGCCGGACAGCATCGAGTGAAAGGAATTGCATGGATTACCGCCCGCTTGGAACCTCCGGGCTGCAGATCTCGACCCTGACGCTGGGAACGATGACGTTCGGGGGGCTCGGCGACTTCGCGAGCGTCGGTAACACTGACCTGGCCGGCGCCAAGCGCCAGATCGACATGTGTCTCGACGCCGGCGTCAACCTGATCGACACCGCCGACATCTACTCGACCGGACGCTCGGAGGAGATCCTCGGCGAGGCGCTGGAGGGCCGGCGCGATGACGTCCTGATCGCGTCCAAGGTCCGTTTCCCGATGGGGCCAGAGCCGAACATGGCCGGCCTCTCGCGCCACCACATCATCGCCGGCTGCGAGGCCAGCCTGCGGCGGCTGCGGACCGACCACATCGACCTGTACCAGGTGCACGAGTGGGACGGCCAGACGCCGCTCGAGGAGACGCTCGCAGCGCTCGAGCACCTGCTCATGACCGGCAAGGTCCGCTACATCGGCGCCAGCAACTACGCCGGCTGGCAGCTGATGAAGGCACTCGGGATCGCCGATCGCGACCGGCTGCCCAGGTTCGTCAGCCAGCAGATCTACTACTCGCTGCAGGAGCGCTCGGCCGAGTACGAGCTGATCCCGCTGGCGGTCGACCAGGGCCTCGGGACGCTCGTCTGGAGCCCGCTCGCCGGTGGGCTGCTGTCGGGCAAGTACCGCCGCGGCCAGGACGCGCCGGAGGGCTCGCGCCACCTGACCGATTGGGATCGAGCCGCCCGTCTACGACGAGGACGCGCTCTACGACACGGTCGACGTGCTGGTCGAGGTCGCCGACGAGCATCGGCGTGTCGGCCGCCCAGGTCGCGCTCGCATGGCTGCGCGACCGTCCGAGCATCAGCTCGATCGTGATCGGCGCCCGGACCGATGAGCAGCTCGCCGACAACCTGAAGTCCGCCGAGCTCGAGCTGACCGATGAGCAGCGCTCGCGGCTCGAGCGGGTCAGCCGGCCGCGGCTGCTGTACCCGTACTGGCACCAGCGCAAGACCGCCAGCGACCGGTTGAGCGAAGCCGACCTGGCGCTGATCGGCCCCCATCTGGACGCTTAGAGCTCAAAGCGTTGGGGATTTTCGTCGCATAGCGACGAAAATGCCCAATGCTCGCGTCAGCGCGGGCGCGGCGGACCCGGCGGGGCGACGATGTCGCGGCCGGTCGGAAGCAGTTCGCCGTCGAGCTCGAGCTGCCAGTAGTAGCGCGTGAACGTCAGCCCGGCGTTGAACTCGCCCACGTGAGGCTCGACCCGCTCGCCGCGGGCGATCCGCACGATCAGCTCCGGGTAGGTGCGGCCGGGCAGCGCCGCGTACATCGGGCGCCGGGAAGGCACCGCCGAAGCGGGTGTTGACGTCGGTGATGCCGATCCCGATCCCTCGTCGCGGAACACCTGCACGGTGCATGGGCCACGACAGCCGAGCGCTTCGACCATGCGGCGGCCGAGGCCGATCAGCTCCTCGATCGTCGATCACGGTGCCCTTGATCGATTCGCCGCCGCGTGACTCGATCATCGTCCGCGGAATCACGTTCAGGCAGCGACCCGTCGAGATCCGACAGGCAGTCGATCGAAAACTCGGGGCCGTCCATCGCCCACTGGATCATCGTCGGCTCACGGACGTAGTCGACGAGGAACTCGCCTCCCGCTCGTCATCGGCGCGGTGGATCGAGCGCGCCCCCGAACCCTGGCGCGGCTTGATCATCACCGGATAGCCGTGCACCGGCTCGCCGGGCAGCACGGTCGGTGGCGACGGCAGTCCGAGGCGCTCGAGCAGCAGGTGGGTCTCGTACTTGTCGAACGTCGCGCGGGCGAACGCCGGGTCGGGCACGAACGCGGGCAGCCGACCGGCCACGCGCGCGTGGCCGAGCATCTCGAGGTCGAGGTCGGTGAGCGGTACGACCGCCCCGACCCCGAACTCCTGGCACAACGCCTGCAGCGCGGGGACGTAATCCGGATCGTGAATCGCGGCACCGAGCGGCGCACGTCGGCCGCGTACTGCGCCGGGGCGAGCGGGTTGGGATCGGCGGCGACCGTCAGTCGCGTGCTGGGCGAACGCCGAGACGATGTCGTAGCGCTTGCCGACGCCGGTCAGCAGGCACGTCACGTCGCGGGTGACAGGGTCTCGTTCGGGCAGGCGGCCCAGCCGCCCGTCGACTCCCTTGTAGATGCCATGACCGCCAACGACCGTCTCGAACGTCCGCCCGAGGATCTGGAGGTCGAGCGCCAGCGACCGGTGCTCGACGTACCAGAGATCGAGCTCGATCCGCTCGGGCCACGGCAGCGACGCGCGGCCGTTGACCTGCGCCCAGCCGGTGATCCCGGGCCTGACCGCGAGCCGGCCGCGCTGGCGCTCGGTGTACTGGAGTACCTGGCCCTCGAGCGTCGGTCGCGGGCCGACGATCGCCATCTCGCCTCGCACGACGTTCCAGAGGTTCGGCAGCTCGTCGAGCGAGTAGCGGCGCAGCAGCGCGCCGATCCGGGTGATCCGAGTCGTCGCCCGCGGCGATCGCCAGCCCGGCGCCCGTGTGCTCGGCGCCGCTGACCATCGTGCGCAGCTTGTAGATCTCGAAACGGGCGGCCGTCCTGGCCGATCGCGCTTCTGACGGTAGACGGGTCGCCACGGGACTCCGAGCCGGATCGCGAGCGCGAGCATCGCGACCAGCGGCGCGGTCAGGATCGTGCCCGCCAGCCCGATCGTCAGGTCGATCGCGCGGCTGATCACCGCGTTCCCTCCGCCGGTTCCCAACCCGCGTGGGTGCCGTGGGCCAGCCAGTCCCACAGGCCGGCCGCCAGCGAGGCGGTCGTGAGCACGTAGTAGCGCGCCAGCAGCAGCAGCCGCGCCGGGATCAGCCCGGCCAGCAGCGCCGCCAGGAGCACGGCGAGCTGGACGATGACCGCCGCGACGTAGATCCACGCCCCGGCCGATCAGCGCGATGCTGGTCCCAAGCGCGATCAGGTGCAGGAACGGCGACATGTAGCGCAGCAGCCGGTGGGAGACGATCATCAGCGCGTAGAGCGGGTCATAGCCCCTCGGCGACAGCATCCCGCCGCGCAGCGACGATCGGCCAGCCGTGGCTCATCATCCGCCGCTTGCGCGCGAACTCGCCCTCGATCGACGGGACCATCTTCTCTCGCGCGCGCGCCTGCGGCGCGTAGACGGCGACGCCAGCCGCGCTTGACCATGTTGAACGGGAACGACAGGTCGTGGCCCATGATCGGGTCGACGACGAGGTAGGAGTCGCGCCGCGTCGCGTAGATCGCGCCGTTGCCGGCGGTCACCGACCGGACCCGGGACTCGAGCGCCCGCACCGCCATCTCGTAGCGCCAGTAGACCCCCTCCTGGTTGGTACCGCGCTCGTTGACGAACGCGACCTGCGCCGCACACGTAGCCGACGCGCTCGTCGGCGAACGGCGCCACCAGCGCCGGTCAGCGCCTCGGGCTCCCAGCAGCGCGTTGGCGTCCGAGAACGCGACGATCTCCGCCGGGCGCGCTGCACGGCCGCGTCCTGGGCGCGGATCTTGCCGCCGCGCGGCAGCTCGAGAACGAGGTCGGCACCGGCGGCGCGGGCACGGGCGGCGGTCTCGTCCGGAGAGCCGTCACAGGCGACGATCACCTCGAGACGCTCGGGCGGGTAGCGCAGGGAGCGGAGGTTCTTGACCCGCTGGGAGATGACCTCCTGCTCGGCGTACGCGGGCACGATCACCGACACGTCGGGGGTGCCGATCGGTGCTGCCGGCGCGCGGTGGCGCACGCGCGCCAGCGCCACGAGCAGCAGCGGGTAGCCGAGGTGCGCGTAGACCAGCAGGCCCACGCAGACCCAGAACAGGATCGCCAGGATCGTCATCGCGCGGGGATTCTGGCGCACGCGGTTGCTGGAGCGCGGCGCACGCGGTTGCTGGAGCGCGTTTTTGGCTTTCGAAGGGGGCGGGTGCGGACGGTCCCCTGAGCGCCTGCAAGGCGTGACAAATCGTCCGCGCCCGGGTGGATTTGTCGCGTTTGACATGCCCACCAGCTCACCCCTTCGCAAGCCAAAAACGAACGCGGCACGACCACAGGAGTAGTTGTCCCCACAACTACCGTGCTAGACTCGCGCCACACATGGAACTTGGAGTTGCCACATTCGCCGACCTGAGCTCGGGCGTCGGCCCCGAGCAGCGGATGCGAGACCTGCTCGAGGAGGCCGAGCTCGCCGAGCAGCTCGGACTCGACGTGTTCGCGATCGGCGAGCACCACCGGCCCGACTTCCTGATCTCGTCGCCGGCGTTCGCGCTCGCCGCGATCGCCGCCCGGACAGAGCGGATCCGCCTGTCGAGCGCGGTGACGGTGCTCAGCTCCGACGATCCCGTCCGGGTCTTTCAGCAGTTCGCCGAGCTCGATCTGATCTCCAGACGGCCGGGCCGAGATCATGGCCGGCCGCGGCTCGTTCATCGAGTCGTTCCCGCTGTTCGGCTACGACCTCGACGACTACGACGAGCTGTACGCCGAGAAGCTCGACCTGCTGCTGAAGATCCGCGAGTCGGACCAGCGTCACCTGGTCGGGCCGACTGCGCGCCGCCGCTCAACGGCGCCGGCGTCTGGCCCCGGCCGGTGCAGGATCCGCTGCCGGTGTGGGTCGCCGTCGGCGGCTCGCCGCAGTCGGTCGTCCGCGCCGGCGTGCTCGGCCTGCCGCTGACGCTGGCGATCATCGGCGGGCAGCCGGAGCGCTTCGCGCCGCTCGTCGAGCTCTACCGCCAGGCCGGCGAGCGAAGCCGGGCACGACGCGGCAACGCTGCCGGTCGCGATCAACACGCACGCTTTCGTCGGCGAGACCCAGGCGGCCGCCGACTCGGCGTTCGCGCAGCCCGTACCTGGCGATGATGAACCGGATCGGCCGCGAGCGCGGCTGGCCGCCGTCGGGCGGCCCGAGTACGAGGCGCTGCGCTCGCCGCGCGGGGCCGTCGCCGCCGGGTCGCCCGAGCAGGTCGCCGAGAAGATCCTGTTCGAGCACGAGCTGTTCGGCGATCAGCCGCTACATCGGCCAGATGAGCGTCGGCGCGGTCAAGCACGCGGACGTGCTGCGCTCGATGGAGCTGTTCGGGACCGAGGTCGCGCCGGTCGTGCGGGCCGAGGTGCAGCGACGCGCGGCCGCGCAAACGCCGGCCGGCGTCTGATCGACCCAGCCGCCGGTACAGCGCGAGCGTCTCGCGCGCGGCCGCGTCCCACGAGTACGGACCGTGCGCGGCCGCCAGCGCCGCCGCGCCCACCCGCGAGCGGGCCGCCGGGTCGTCGATCAGGGCCACGAGCGCGTCGCGCAGCGCGTCGGCGATCGTCGGGCGCCACCAGCCGTGCGGCCCCGATCTCGGCGACCTCCGAAAAGCCGCCGATATCGCTGACCACGCTCGCGCGCCCGAACGCCAGCGCGGTGGCGAGCACGCCGGAGAAGTCAAGCCGCTCGGTCCTCGAGTACGGGAGCACGATGACGTCGGCGCGTCGGAAGAACGCGCCGAGCTCGTAGTCAGACACGAACCGCCCGATCAAGCGGACGCTCGGATCCGATACCCGCGGGAGCGCCATCCGCGGGCGCCCGACGATCCACAGCTCGGCGCCCTCAATCCCCCGCCAGGCCGCGAGCAACGTCTCAAGCCCCTTGTACGGCCGCAGGAGGCCGAAGAACAGCACCACCGGACTCTGGATCGCCTGCAGCTCAGCGGGCAGCGGCACGGCCGGCATCGCGGCCAGATGATCGAACGCCCCGTGGTGGATCACGTGTACCCGGCCCGGGTCGACATCGAGCCGATCGACCAGCTGTGCCCGTCCGTACTGCGAGTGGACGACGATCCCGTCAACCCGCTCGTACAGCCGCCGCTGGCCGCGCGTCTGGCCGGGCCGAGCCTCGCGAGGCAGCAGGTCGTGTGCCGTCAGCACGAGCGGCCGCGTCGAGGCAGCAGGTCGACGTCCAGCCACTGCATCGCCAGCCACTGGAAATGGACCACGTCGGCGGACACAGCACGCCGGTAGCCGAGCATGTCGGGGACGTGCTCGGCCGCCTTGACCGCCCGCCGGAGCCGGGAGCCGGCGCGCCGAGCGCGAGCCGATAGAACCGTTCGTCGACCCGGTAGCCCGGCAGCGTCGGCGTGTCGCCATAGGCGAAGGCGCTCGTGACCAACCGGACGTCGGCGCCCGCGCGGGCCAGCGCCGCGCACAGGGCGTGGTCATACGGGGGCGTGTATGCCGAGGGGTCGACGAGGTCGACGCGCATCAGGCGCCCTCGAGCGGATGTCCCGCAGGCGGCTCGAGCGACCGCCCGGCGAGCGCCGCCAGCCGCCGGGCCGTCTCGCGAGCGCCGTCGCCGCCGAGCGCGTGGACGCGAGCGCCGGGGTCGGCTGCCAGACGCAGGACCGCCGGCGCGAGCGCCGCCAGCGAAACATCGCCGGGGCGGCGACGCCACCGGTCAAGCGCGCAGCGCAGCGGATGGCGGACGGCGAGGCGCACCACCGCCAGCCGCCGGGCCGCGAGCCCGTCGTCCTCGCGGTAGTCGACCGCGAGCGCACGGGCGGCGCGGGGATCGAACGCCTCCGGCCGGGCGACCGCCTCGACGCGGGCGCCCGACAACGTCCGCGCGAAGTCGCTCAGCGGATCCCCCCGGGTCGGGAAGTGGTCGGCGACGAGCACGACCGCCACCGCGCCACGACCCGTCGGCGAGGAAGTCCGGGGCCGGTTGGAGAGCGTCAGCCCGGCCAGCTCCTCGACACCGAGCAGGGTGTCAAGCGCCAGGAAGCGACCGCGGTCGCTGCGGCGGACGCGCGCCGCGCCGCGGTCGGGCGGTCGCGCCCGTCGGCGCGGTGAGCGGCGGTGCACGAGCCGACCCCCCGCCCGGCGCAAGGCCGGCTCGGGCTCGTAGTCCTGATAGCGGCGCCCGAGCCACGCCCGACCGGCCGCGTAGCCCCGCCACTGGCGCCGCAGCGAATCGATGCTGGTCCGGTAGTGGTGCTCGACGCGCGCCCGGGGCCGGGGCTCCAGGACCCAGCCCGCGCGCTGCAGCCGCCAGCTGAAATCGGTGTCCTCGGCCGCGCGGACGCCCTCGTAGAACCCCCCGATCTGCTCGAACGCGACCCGCCGCACGAGCAGGTTGGCGGCCACCGCGCGCGGCAGGTACGGGTGACCCAGGTGGGCGTCCTGGCCGAGGAAGTTGCGCGTCGCGCCGTAGCGGGCCGCCACCGTGGCGCCGTCGGCCGACGCGATCACCTCGCCCGCGAGCGCGCCGACGTCGTCTCTGACAGGCTCGGCGAAGTAGTTGGCGATCAATCCCGGCTGGGCGCGGCAGTCGGCGTCCAGGAACAGCACCCAGTCGCGGGTCGCGTGCTCGGCGCCGACGTTGCGCGCGTGCGAGGGGGAGCGCTCGGCGACGGCGAGCACCACCGCCACGCCGTCGCGCTCTGGCACGACGCCAGCGTTGTCGGACAAGATCAGCTCGTCGCGGTCGTCGGTGTCGAGCGCCAGCAGCGCGTCGAGCGCGCGCTCGGCCTCGGCACGCGAGCCTGCGAACGGCATCACGACGCTGACGGCCGGGCGACTCACGGCTGGCTCCCGGCCGGCGGCGGATACGGGCGGCGTGCACGGGCGAGCAGCAGTCGCAACTGCCGCATCTCGGCCGGATGCGCAAACCCGGTCGCGAGCAGCAGCGGCGGCATCGCGACCAGCACGAGCCCGCGCGCCAGCAGCCCGACCACGCCGTGGGTGGGCAAGACCACATCACCGGCGGCCGCCAGGCCGCCCATAACCATAACGATCCGCGCCAGACGCAGCCACTCGAAGTCGACCGTGAACGCCTTGCGCGTGAGCAGGTACATGACCACCAGCATGACCACGTAGGCCCCGCACAGCGCGATGCCGGCGCCCGCGATCCCGAGCGTCGGCACGAGCGCGAGGATCAGGATCACGTTCGCCGCCAGGCCGGCGATCGCCGCCGGGAAGTTGCGCGTGGTGACCTTGGCGCGGCCGGCGACCACGAGCAGCACGACCCACAGCCCGTACAGCGCCCACCCGAGCGCGACCCACGGCAGCGCCTTGTAGGCGCCGTAGAAGGACGGCGCCGCCAGCAGCCGCAGCACCCACCGTCCGAGCAGCGCCAGCCCGGCCACCACCCAGCCGGAGACGAGCACGTAGTAGGTCGTCACCAGCCCGTACAGACGTGCCGCCTCGGCGTCATCGGTGACCGAGTAGGCCAGCGGCGGCCACGCGTACTGAAAGGCGCGCACGATGAACGCGACCGCGCCCGCGAGCTTGACCGCGATCGAGTAGAGGCCCGCGAGCGTCGGGCTGCGCGCGTGGTAGATGTAGTAGCGGTCGACGATGCTGAGCGCGTACACCGAGGCCTCGGCGGGGACGGTCGGCAGGCCGAAGCGCAGCAGCTCCGACATCGACTCGACGCGCGCGTCGTGGGGAATCAGCCGCGCCCGCAGCTTCCACCACAGCCCGAGCAGCACGACGGTCGACGCGCCGTAGTTGGCCAACAGCAGTCCGCGGGCGCCGTCGTGCAGGCCGACAACCAGCACCAGCGAGGCCCCGATCGTTGCGAAGACGTTGATCAGCGACGCGGTCGCGTACAGCCGCAGCCGCTCGTCGACTCGCAGCACCGCGTAGGCGAACTCGAGATTGGTGAACGACCACAGCCCCAGCACGGCGACCAGGAACGTGGTCGTGTCACGGTGGCTGAGGACGAGCTCGCTGAGCGGCCCCGCGAACGCGGCCAGCAGCGCGCAGGCGACCGTCGTCGCGATCAGCAGAAACGCCGCCGAGTGGCGGACCAGCGCGTCGCGGCGCTGGCGGTCCTCGTCGCTGTAGTAGAAGCGCAGGAAGGACTCGATCATCCCGAAGCGCACGACGATGCTGATGAAGATCACGCCGTTGGCGAGCAGCTCGACGACCCCGTAGCCGGCCGGGCTGATGTAGCGCGTGTAGACCGGCAGCAGCAGGACTGCGATGAACTTCGAGACCACGTCGGCGACCTGGTAGGCCGCCAACGAGGAGACCAGGCGCTTGAGGTAGGCGGTCATCGGCAGGCAGAACGGTACGCACACCGCAGGCGCGCAGTGCCCCTGCTAGCGCGCGAGCTCGTGATGCCAGATCCGGTCCAGCAACTGGCGACCGTCGAAGTTGTGCGCGAGCGTGGACGCAAAGCCAGGCAAGCCGACGTCGATCACACTCCCGCGGCCGAGCCGGTAGCCGATCACGGCCGCGGCGCCGGCACTGACCCCGGCCTCGGAGGCGATCCGCTCGGGCGCGGTCAGCGAGTGGAACGGCTCAAAGGTCCGGTAGCCGCTCAGGGCGCCTGACGTGCCCGAGAAGATCCCGAGGCCATCGGCGCCCGCCAGGATCAGCGTGCCATGGGTCTTGGTCACCGGCCCGACCCGCGCGCCGAGCATGTCGACCGCGCGCTGACGGGTGGGCAGGAACGCGCTCTGGCCCGAGACCGTAACGCCGCGGCGCAGTGAGTCGACACCCAGCGACAGCAGGTGACCGCCGCCGGCGACGTAGCCGCGCCAGTCGGCGCCCAGCGCCGCGGGAACCCACATCTCGGTGCCGGCGAGCACCACCCCGGTGCGTGCGTTCAGCGATGGTGCGATCCCGCGCTCGAGCCCGAGGTCGGTGGTCACGTCGTAACTGAAGCCGGCCTTCTTGAGGTAGGCGAGCAACGCGGCCTCGCCCGCGAAGTTCGCCGGCAGACCGTCGGCGTACGGCCGCTCGAGGCTGATCGAGTCGCCCGCGGCGAGCGTGTTCGGGAGTCCATCGCCGTCGTCGTCGACCGGGTTGTAACCCTGCCAGGTGAGCGCCGGAAGGATCACCAGCACACGCGCGCGGGATGCACGCGGCGCCTTGCTGGCAACCAGCGGCGCGGCGGTGCGATGATCGCCCGAGCGCAAGGCCAGCTCGTACACGCCGGGCCCCGCTCCGGGGAGCGGCACCTGCAGCTGGAAGTCCCTGGTCGTGCCCGACGCAAGCGTGTGGCGACTGCCGGGACGCAGCAGCGCCCAGTGGTAGGCGTGCTGGCGGGCGTCGACATAGACGGTCGCCGCCGTCCCGGCCGGGACGGCAGCCGTCGGCGTCTGCGCGGCGAGGTAGCGGACGGTGACGCCGTCATGCGCGGTCGTGCCGGGCACCGGGGGCCACTCGGGCGGGAAGTAGCCGATGTTGCATGCCTTGTCGGTGACCTCGAGACGGAAGATGTAGGTGCCCTGCGGCGCCGGACGGCCGCCGGGCAGCGTGCCGTCCCAGACCGAGGTTCCGTTGCGGCCGGCGGCGAAGTTCTTGACCAGGCGCGGTGGACCGGGTGGGTCGGTGCGGTAGACGAGGATCCGCCCAGGCAGGCCGTTGGCCCCGGTGTAGTGGATCGTCGCCCCGCTGACGCCCTTTTGCGGGATCAGCTTCGGTCTCACGCTCGTGATCCGGGGATGGGGCGGCACCGTCACGACCGTCACCGGCTCGGCTCCCGCCGGGTTTGAGATCAGCACCGAGCGGCCCTGGTGGATCAGCGACACCTTGATGTAGTAGGTCCCGTCGGGAGCGACCGAGCCGTTGTCGGTGCGGCCGTCCCAGACGAACCGATGGCGCTTGGGCGGACGGGCCTGCATGTAGACGTCTGAGCCGATCGTCCTGACGATGTTGCCGTCCTGGTTGACGATGTAGACGTCGACGTTGTCGGAGCGGTTCTGCAGATAGAACGAAACGAACATCCGGCGGTGGTTGACGAGCTTGACGGTGCCGTCGTGCTGGTGGACGGCGCAGGTGCGGCCGTTGATCGGATTGATCGCCGCCGGCGCGGGCGCCGGGAAACCGTTGACGACCGGGGTCGTGACCTTCAGATGCTGCGTGACGAAGAACGCAGCGATCGTCGCGATCGCCAGTGCGACGAACGCCGCGACCGGCAGCCGTCTCACAGCGGTACCACCGCCACGTTGGGTACTTCGAACTTGTGGAAGGCGGCCAGGCCACGAGGGTCAGCGGCACACAGCATCACGCGGATCGAACCCCCGTGGCAGACTGCGAGCGCCGGCAGTGCTCCGGCGTCGTGCAGATCGCTCAGCACGGCGGTGACACGCTGCTGCTGCTCGAGCAGCGACTCGCCCTCGGGGAAGCGCCAGGTCTCGGGAGCGCCGCGCCACTGCGCATACAGCTCCGGCTCGCGGGCCTCGATCTCGGCGAACGTGTGGCCCTCCCAGCGGCCACGGCTTGCCTCGCGCAGGCGGGCGTCAAGTACCGGCTGCAGGCTCAGGGCGCCACTGACGATCTCGGCCGTCTCGCGGGCGCGGCTCAGATCCGACGCCCACAGGGTCCGCAACCGCCGCCCGAGCCCGTCGAATTCGCCGTCGGCGAGCCGGGCGGCCAGCTCGTGGGCCTCCGCGCGCCCGGTGTCGTTCAGGGGGGTGTCAGTGAAGCCCTGAAAGCGGAGCGGCTCGAGGTTGTCGTTCGTCTGCCCGTGGCGGGCGAGCACGACGCCCTCAAGCGGACGGCTCGAGCTCACGATCGGGCCGCCATGATGCGTGCGCGGCCGCCGGCGCTAGACGCGAGCCCCGGCGACCGGTCTCATTCATCGACGTCGAGGACCGCCGTGTCGGAACGCAGCCCGACACGCATCGTCTCGAGCGACAGCACCTCCTCGGGAATGATGTTCCCGAGGTTCACGTCCGGCCCGAAGCGACGGATGAACCACACCTGCTGGTCCTTGCGCGGGGCCTCGAACAGGACCTTCTGATGCGGGATCGCGTGAACGATCTCGTCGATCAGACCCATCCGGACCTCGCCGTCGTGGCGGAAGATGCCGACGCTGCCGCTCTCACGGGCCTCGGCGATCACCTTCCACGCGCCGGCGTCGAGCTCGGTCTGGATCTGCTCGACCCACCGGAACGGGGCCATGATTCGCGTGTTGTCCTTGGAGCCGACCTCGGACAGGACGGTGAACTCGGTCGCGAGGCGTTCGATCAGCTCGAGCTTGCGCTCATGCTCGATCGTGATCGTCCCGTCGGAGACCTCGATGTGCTCCAGTCCGAGCTCGTGCAGCCTGGCGACCAGCTGGTCGAGACGATCCTGGGCGATCGCCAGCTCGGTCAGCGTACCGCCGAACATCGCCGGGATCCCATGCTCGCGGTAACGCGCCAGCTTGGCCTCGAGGTTGCGGGTCGCGACTGCGGTTCCCCACCCGAGCTTGACCAGGTCGATGTAATCGCCGGTGACCTCGACCAAGCTGTCGATATCAGCGACCGACAGTCCCCGGTCCAGCACGTGAGTGATCCCCTGCTGGCGAGGCTTCGCGGTCCTTTCTGGAAGGTTGAGCAGATCCGTCAGAGACATTTTGGGGTGCGGCTACGTTGTGGCGGCAGTCGTGCTGGTGGCGGCGGCTGAAGCGAGATCGGCGCCGACCGTGACGACCACCTGAGCCGAACACGGCGACGAAGGCGGACACGCTACAGCTTCGCTCGATTGATCGACTGGCTGAACCGACGCCGAGCCGAGCTTGAGCGACTTGGCCACTACGAGCGCCGCGGGACGGTGACCGTGGAGATAGCCGACGACGGTCGCCGACTCGGTCTGGTCGGTCGCGGTCGCAGGCGTCCCGGTCTTGTAGCCGGCGTTCGCCAGCTGCTGGGTGATGTCGTGAGCGAGATTCGGCGTCGAGGTTCCGTTGAGGACGACGACCGTCACGGCCGAGGGCTTGACCGCCCCCGCCTTATGGCCGCCCCGGTGATGGTGGCCGTTGGCGGTGTTGGCGGCATTCGAGCTGCTCGACTGGCTCGAGCTGCTGCCGCCGGAGGTCAGCACCAGCAGCGCGACGACGACCGCCGCGACGGCGATCGCGGCCGCGACGCCGAGTGCCACGGCGCGGGCCCGCGACCCTCCCTGTCCGGACCCCGAGGGGCGACGCGGAGGTGGTGCCGGTGGGCGGGCGCCCGCGGAGCGAGCGGGGGCCCGAGGCGGCGCCTGACCGGAACGGGTTGACGCCGCTCCGGCGGCGGCCCCGGCGGGTCCGGCGGCCACGGCGGCGGGCGCGGCGGCCACGGCGGCGGGCGCGGCGGCCGGGGGCGGGACACGGGTGCCTGAGACGCCGTTGGCGCCGCCGGCGGCGGTCGCCGGACGAGGTCCGGGCGGGGCGATGACCGTCCCGCCGAGGTCGTTCCCCGCCGAGCCCTCGGCCGGTACACCGGTGGCCGCGGCACCGGCTGCGGCAGCGGCTGCGGCACCCGCGCCGGCCGCGGCCCCGATCACGGCGCCCTCGGCGGGGGTGCCCGAGGCGTGGATCGAGATCGGGCGCTGGTCGCCGGTCGGGATCAACCGGGTGGCAAAGCTGAGCGCGGGGGCTCCGACGCCGGCAGGGGCTTCGGGGAGCCCGACGGGCTGGGGCGCGCTGCGCTGCGCGACCCTGGCTGCAACGGGTGCGGCGACCGCCGCGGCAGCGACGCCCGCGGGCGCGGGGGCAACCCCGGTTCGCTGCTGCTGGACGCCCGGAGGCGCCGGTGCGACCGCCGGCGGACTCGGCGTCACTCCGCGCGACAGGGCGGCGAGCTGGAGCTCGAGCTGGCGGACGTGCTCCTCGGAATCGGACGCGCGGTCGCGCAGCGTCGCTGTCTCTCGCGCCTGTGAGAAGAACAGCAGCACCAGGATCGCGAGTCCGATGATCGCTGCGAACCCCGCGTCGGCGCCCACCGACGACACGAAGTGGTGCACCGAAAGGGCGAAAGTGATGGTTCCCATGAGGTTCTGCGGCAGTCTAAGAAACGAAGCGAGCACCATCGCCCACGTCGCGGGTCACGCGGGCGACAGAGAGATCGGAGACGTGTTTCGCTAGCGCGGCAGCGTCCCCTTCAAGCACCAACAGGTTGATTTCGGCAAATGTCCGCTCTACCCAGGCCGGATCCAGCGGATCGTGGCTTGCTCGCAGGATACGTTGGGCGGGGGTCGGCTGGGGATGCTCGGACGGGTTGAAGAGCTCCTCGTGGAACTTCTCGCCCGGCCGCGCGCCGACGATCTCGATCGCGATGTCGCGCTCGGGCTCCAACCCCGACAGGCGGATCATCTGCTCGGCCAGGTCGAGGATCGAGACCGCCTCGCCCATCTCGAGCACGTAGACCTCGCCGCTGCGCTCGCCGAGCGAGCCGGCCCGGATGATCAGTTGGACCGCCTCGGGGATCGTCATGAAGTAGCGCTCCATCCGCTCGTCGGTGACCGTGACCGGGCCGCCGGCGGCGATCTGGCGGCGAAAGATCGGCACCACCGACCCCGACGATGCGAGCACGTTGCCGAACCGGACGGTCGCGTAGCGGGTCAACGGGTACTTCGCCGAGGCGGCCTCGACGGTCCATTCGGCAAGCGCCTTGGAAGCGCCCATCACAGTCGCGGGCATCACGGCCTTGTCGGTCGAGACGAGCACGAACGTCATCACGCCGCTCTCGCCCGCGACCCTCGCGACGACCCGGGTCGCAAGCGCGTTGTTGCGGATCGCCTCAACGGGGTTCTGCTCCATCATCGCGACGTGCTTGTAGGCGGCGGCGTGGAACACGATCGACGGGCTGTGCTCGCTCATCACCTCGCGTAGGCGCTCCTCCTCCTTGCAGTCGGCGAGCACCGGCACCGCCGTGCGGACGTGGCGGTCCTCCTCGAGCTCTCGGGCGATCTCGAACAGGTTGTCCTCGGCGTGGTCGAGGAGCACCAGCTTGCGCGGACCGACACGAGCGATCTGCCGGCACAGCTCTGACCCGATCGAGCCGCCGGCGCCGGTTACCAGCACGATCTGGCCGGCGAGGTAGGCGCCGACACGGTCGAGCTCCTCGCGCACCGGCTCGCGGCCGAGCATGTCCTCGACCCGGACCTCGCGCAGCTGGCGGGTGACCCGGAGTTGGCCCGAGCCGTCACGCAGCAGCTCGAACACGGTGGGCATCGTGCGGACCGGGATCCCGCGGGCGCGGCAGGCGGTCACGACGCGGGCGCGCAGCGTGCCGGGGGCGGACGGGATCGCGATCACGACCTCATCTGGCTCGACCTCGTCGAGCACTCGCGAGAGGTCAGACGAGGTGTCGCCGAGCACCTTGAGACCGTGCTCGTCGCGGGTTCTGAGCTTACGTGGGTCATCGTCGAGAAAGCCGATCGGGCGCATATGCAGCTCCGGGTTGCGCATCAGCTCGCGGACCACGAGCCGCCCGCCGTCACCGCCGCCGATCACCAGCACTTCGCGGGCGCCCTTGCCGGCGCGCAGGCTCCGGACCCGGCCGTCGGTGATCAGCTGCACCGCGAACCGGGCGCCGACCAGCAGCGCGAGCGAGAGCAGGAAGTACAGCGCGATCACGCTCCCCGGCAGCGTGACGCCGGACGCGGTCCCGCTCACGGTCTTGAAGTGAGCCGGGTGGTGATGGTGGCCTGCGACGAATTGCCGATGCGTCGGCGCGGCGATCACCGGGTGCAGCAGCGCGATCGCGCCGACGACGACCACCGTCGCCACGACGACCGCCTTGAGCACGGCCTCGTAGTCGCGCTGGCCGACGAACCGCCACAGCCGCTGGTACTGGCCGAAAGCCGCGAGTGCGACGAGCGTGGCCACGACCGCCCACGCGATCGTGTCATCGAACAGATGCCCGTACGGCTGCTTCGGGGAACCCTCGAAACGCAGCCAGAAGGCAAGGAAATATGCCAACGCGACCATGACTCCGTCCACCAGCAGCTGCGGAACTGCGTGACGATGGACGGGAAAGGCCGCGGATCGGATCCGCCGGCGCATGCGGGGCTGATTGTAATCGCGGTTGCTTGAAGCGCCGCTAAGAGCGCGATTTTGGCTCACATCGCCGTGGGTGGGGCCGACTCTAGGAGCAAAAGTGCCCTGTGGGGGCAGAAATGCTCCTCGAGTCGCCTGCGGAGCGTTACTTCTGGATCAGGACGCCGCCGGGGTGGAATCCCGTCGGCACATAGAGATCGTTGATCTTCGAGCACCTGGCGATCAGCGACGGCGGGCCGTTGAGCTTGTTGGCCCGATACGACTTGACCGCCCACCCGTTAGGCAGCGGGATGAAGTTCACGATCGGGTACTTGCGGGTATTGATCTCCCACTCCGGGCGATGGCCGACGACGCCGGTGTTCAGATGCGTGTACCAGGCCATGATGCTCACGTACTCGACGTTGACGACCGGGTGGCCACAGGCGAGCAGGCTCTTGTAACCCCCAAGGGCGTTGATCGTCGCCGCGAGCTTGTTGATCTCGGTCGTGCGCATCCGCTCGTGGAATACGTCCTTGTGCTCGGTCCGGACCTGGGAGATCGCGCCCGGGACCATCGTCAAGAACAGGACCGCGACGACCGGCGCACCGGCCCAGCTCGGCAGCCTGTGGCTGATCTTGGAGGCGTCGAGCAGCAGCCAGCCGACGGCGATCCCGGCCAGCACGCCGGTCAGCGCCGCGGGCTCGAACAGGTAGCGCGGCACGCCCGGGAAGCCATGCAGGGCAAACGCGATCTCGACGATCACCCAGCCGAGCGTCATCGCAGCCAGGACCAGGACGGTGTAGTTGCGCCGCATCCAGGCGAGCGCGACCGCGATCAGGGCGGCGATCTCGACCGGCAGGTAGTCCAACGCCGTGAAGCGATCCCAGGTGCAGGTGATCTTGCCGGTGGTGCACTCGCGAGGCGACTCGAGCGCGAGCTGGCCGGCGATGTTGGGGCGGCCGTTGGTGATCGTCGGGACGCCGAACCACAGAAACGCGTTGCCGAGCACGCCGAGGTAGAGCTGCCAGCGCATCTTCGGGAACTTGATCCACAGCCAGATGCCGTACAGGCCGACGAACGGCCACGCCTCGGGGCGGCCGAGCGAGGCGAGCGCGCCGAGCCACCAGGCCCACGCGAAGCGGCGGTTGAGATAGCAGTCGATCGCGGCCAGGACGACGGTCACCAGCATCGGGTCCGACTGGACGCTCATCACGTAGTGGAAGTAGTCCTGGATGCCGAGCACGAACGCGCCCGCGAACACGGCTGCGGCCCAGGCCGCGTACCGGTGCTGATCGTCGGCGGCGGTCAGCTTGAAGGCAATCCGGCCGCCGAACACGGCTCCGGCGAGCGACATCGAGACCGACGTCAGCATCCAGATCCACAGCGCGTAGTGGCCGAAGATCGCGTACGGGACGTTGAACAGGTAGGTGAACGGTTTCCACGACGGCGCGCCGCCGAGGTTGAGCGTGCCGCGCAGGGTCTGATAGCCCCAATCCATCCAGCCGTAGGGGTCGTAGCCCGGCCGCGTGCGGAGGATCAGGATCATCAGCCCAGCGAGCACGACGATCCCGATTCCGACCAACCACCAGACATGGCGGATCAGGAACGGGCGATCGCCGCCGGGCTTGGATTCCGGCGTCGAGTTCCGATCCCCCGTCGGGGGGACGTGTGGCGTCTCTAGCGTGGTGTCTGACACGAGGCGAAACGGAAGGTACCAGCCCCGCTGACGTAATCTCGGCCGCGCCGGTCGGCCGGCGGCCGCCCGCTAGCGCGACCCTAACGAGACGCACACAAACCGTTCGGAGCGCCGGTCAGCCGGCGACGGGCGTCAGCAGCAGGTCGGTCAACAGCGCCGGGTCACGCCTCACCCGCTCGTTCGCCCGCGCGCCCGCGGCGTCGCGCTTGACGGGCGCCACCTCGTCGACGGCAGTTAGGCGGCGCAGGCGGCCGTCGGCGATCAGCCGCTCGTCGACCGCGCCAAGGCGCCCCTCGAAGACCGTCAACACCGGCGTCCCGAGCGCCACCGCCTCGCGATTCATCGTGCCGCCGGCGGACACGACGAGGTCCGCGTGGGCGATCAGCGATTGCGCGTCGATCGCACGCTCGGGGACGATCAAACCGCCGGTCGCGACGAGTTCTGCACGCTGTGCGGCGGTCCGCGGCAGGACCACGGCCTGCGACCCGCGCAGCCGCTGCAGCACCTGGCCGAAGAGGTCGTTCTCGAACCGGTGATAGAGCGACACGGCCGGCGGCGTGCGGACGACCGTTATCGGTTCGGTGACGTCAAGCGCGAGCTCGGCCAGGACCGCCGGATCGGGCTCGAAGTCGGCCAGGTAGTACTCCTCCTTGAGCCCGGGATAGCGGTGCAGCTTGCCGCGGGCGCCGTAGCGGTAGAGCCGCTCCGGCGGGATCGCGTCGGGCACCACGACGGCGTTCGCGAGCCGGCAGTTGACCGTGTGCTGCACCTTCGCCCACTCGTAATCGAAGGTCGTCGATGAGGGAATTCTAAGAATCGCCGCCGCGACCGTGACGTCGTTTGACCCGTGTCCGAGCGCGAGATCGAAGTCGCGCCCGTGGGCCCACCGGACGAGCGCCAGCGAGCGAGCGCCCAACCCCCACGCCTTGCCGACCAGCCCCGCGCCGCGATGGTGGCCGATCGCCGTGTGCTCGATCCCAAACCGCTCGCACAGCCCGAGCGTCTGGGCGAAATCACGGGCAGTGACCTCGACCTGATGGCCGCGAGCGCGCAGCTGCTCGATCACCGGCCGCATCACGAGGACGTGCGGGGAGTTGGTCAGGTCGACCCAAACGCGCACCCGCGAGACCCTAATCGGTAGCTGCGTCGATCGACCTCGGGGTTCGCGCTGCGCCGCGCTGCGCGGAGCGACGGTGGCCCAGATGCCCGCTAGGCTTGATCGCGCTTGCTGCTGACCTTCGCCTCACTGACCGAGCCCCTGGTTCGGCTGGCGACGCATCTGATTGGGAGCCTTGGGCTCGCGGGCGTCGCATTGCTGTCGCTGATGACAGGCGTTATCGGCCTGCCCGGAACCGAGCCGACGATGCTGTTCGCCGGCTTTGACGTGTTCCAGGGCAACCTGACGCTGCCGGGAGTGATCGCGGCCGGCGTCGTGGGTGACGTGGCGGGCGCTTCAATCGCATACGCGATCGGTTTCTTCGCATCCCAGGAGCTGCACGAGCACGGCGGCAAGTTCCACGTCAGCCAACGCCGCCTCAACAAGGCACACGGCTGGTTTGAGCGTTACGGCGACCCGGCGGTCTTCTTCTCGCGCATGGCGCCCGTGATCAGGGTCGCGTTTCCGTACGCCGCCGGGGTGGCCAAGATGCCGTTCTGGCGCTTCTTCGTGCTCGCGACGCTCGGCTCGATCATCTGGATGTCGGGCCTGGCGGTGCTCGGGCGCGAGGTCGGCAGCCAGTGGCAGACGTGGCGCCACCACCTCGAGTACGTCGACTACCTGGGCCTCGCCGTGATCGTGGCCGCGATCGTCTACTTCATCTACCGGCGCCGATCTGAACGCAAGGGCCCGGGTGAGCCAGCCGCCGATGTCGTACCCGACTGAGCTTTGCTCAGCCGAGGGCGACAGCGAGACCGAGCCACGCCCTGCCGCAGGCGACAGCGCGGCCCAGAGCGCGCGGCCCGGCAGGCTCGGGATCGCCCAGGCGGTGACGCTCGGCGCGCTGCACGGGCCGGCCGAGCTGCTGCCGATCTCCTCCTCGGGCCACGTGACCGTGATCCCGTGGCTGCTGGGCTGGGACTACGACCGCCTCGACAGCGAGCTGCGCAAGGCCTTTGAGGTAGCGCTTCATGCCGGTACCGCTGCGGCACTGCTGATCTCACTGCGCGGCGAGGTCGACGACGCGGTACGCGGGATGGACCGGCGGATCGCGACCCTGATCGCGCTTTCGTTCGTGCCACCGGCGATCGTCGGATACGCGCTCGAGCGGCCGATCGAGCGCCGGCTCGGGACCCCGCCGACGATCGCCGCCGGGCTGATCTGCGGATCGCTGGTGATGGCGTTGGCCGATCGTGCCCCGCAGACCCGGACCTCGCAGGAGGCCGGCGCCGTCGACGCGCTGCTGCTCGGGCTCGCCCAGGCGACGGCACTGATTCCCGGCGTGTCGCGCAACGGCGCGACGCTCGCCGCCGCCCGGATGCGTCATTTCACGCGCGAGGACGCCAACCGGCTCTCGCGACACGTCGCACTGCCGGTGATCGCCGGGGCGACGCTGCTGAAGGGAACCCGGCTGGCCCGTCGCGGGCTGCCGCCGGGGACACGGCTGCAGTTCGCGCTCGGGGCCGCGGCCTCGTTCGGCTCGACGCTCGGCTCGACGTGGCTGATCCGGCAGGTCGAGCGCGACCGGTCGCTGCTCCCGTATGCGGGCTACCGGATCGCGCTTGCGACGGCTGTCGTGATGCGGCTGCGCCGCCGCCGGGAGAGTCCGCGGGATGTAAGACAATTGATGCATGACTGACGCCTACGCAGCCGCTGGGGTGGACACCCATCAGGCTGACCGCGGCGTCGCGGCGCTCGTCGACGTGCTGCGCGCGATCGAACCGGGCCGCAGTTCGCTGGCGGTCCCGCTCCCGGGCCACTACGCGAGCGTGATCAAGGTGGCGCCGAATCTCGGGATCGCACTGGCCACCGACAGCGTCGGCTCGAAGGTGATCGTCGCCGAGGCGGCACAGCGGTTCGACACGATCGGGATCGACTGCGTGGCAATGAACGTCAACGACCTGATCTGCGTCGGCGCGGAGCCGCTGGCGCTGCTGGACTACCTCGCCGTCGAGCAGGCCGACCCGCACCAGCTCGAGCAGCTAGCGATCGGCCTGCGGATCGGGGCCGAGGCGGCCGGGGTCGAGATCCCGGGCGGCGAGGTCTGCCAGCTGCCGGAGGTGATCCGCGGCCATCCCTCGCCGTACGGCTTCGACCTCGTCGGGTCGGCGTTCGGAACCGTTGCGCTGGACACGATCGTCGACGGGCGGCGGTGCCGGGCGGGCGATGCGGTGATCGGGATCCCGGCGTCGGGAGTGCATTCCAACGGGCTGACGCTCGCGCGCCGGGCACTGCTCGACGACGGCGGCCTGTCGCTGGATGACACCCCAGCGGCGCTCGGCGGCCCGAGCGTCGCCGACGCGCTGCTCGAGCCGACGGTGATCTATGTGCGCGCCGTGCTCGCACTGCTGCGGTCGGGCCTCGACGTCCGCGGCCTTGCCCACATCACCGGCGGCGGCCTGGTCAATCTGCTGCGAATCGGCGACGGCGTCGGTTACGAGATCACCGACCCGCTTGCGGTGCCGGCGGTGTTCGAGCTGATCGCCGAGCTCGGCGGCGTCTCCGCGCACGAGATGTGGGAGGTGTTCAACATGGGTTGCGGGTTCTGTGCGATGGTCGCGGCGGCCGACGGCGAGGCGGCGGCGCGGCTCCTGGTCGAGCACCATCCGGGCGCCGCCGTGATCGGCCGGGTCACCGACCGCGCCGGCGTCGTCGCCCTGCCGGAGCTGCGAATCGAGGGAGGCGCGGACGGCCTGGGCACCGTCTGACCAATCCTCTGACCGCCACCGTGGACGACCGACGGGCCGACGTGGGCGGTGCCGGTGTGCCCGACAACAAAGTGGCGCAAAAATAGGGACACGTAGATGAGCACGCTGGTGGGCACCAGTCTCAATGGGCGCTATCGGCTGGAGGCGAGAATCGGCTCCGGCGGCATGTCCACCGTCTACCGCGCGTTCGACGAGACGCTCGAGCGCCAGGTCGCAGTCAAGCTGATGAATCGCGAGGTGACGAGCGATTCTGATCAGCTCGAGCGCTTTCGCCGCGAGGCTCGCGCGGTCGCGCAGCTCTCGCACCGGCACGTGGTCGGCGTGATCGACGCCGGCGAGGACGACGGGCGCCCATACATCGTGCTCGAGTACGTCGAGGGAGAGACGCTCAAGGACCGCATCCGCCGCCAGGGACGGCTGCCGATCCCGGAGGCGGTCGCGTACGCGATCGAGATCGCCCGCGCACTGGGAGCAGCCCACTCCCAGCACATCATCCACCGCGACGTCAAACCGCAGAACGTCCTGATCGACCAGGAGGGGTCGGCCAAGGTGACCGACTTCGGGATCGCGCGCACGCTCGAGGAGGACGGCCTGACCGCCGACGGCCGGGTACTCGGCACCACCGACTACGTCTCGCCCGAGCAGGCCCTCGGCCAGCACGTCAATGGCCAATCGGACCTCTACTCGGTCGGGGTTGTGCTGTACGAGATGCTGACTGGCGAGGTCCCATTCAAGGGCGAGAATCAGGTGGCGGTCGCGATGAAGCACGTCCGCGAGGAGCTGCCCGACGTCCAGCTGAAGCGCCCCGAGGTCTCGGCGGCGCTTGCCGCGGTGGTCGAGACGGCGACCGCCAAGCACCCCGACGACCGCTACGCCGACGACGCCGAGCTGATCGCCGATCTCGAGGATGTGCTCGCGATCGAGACCGCGCGGGCGGGAAGTGCGACGGGCGAGGTCACGACCGTCCTCAAGACGCTGCCCTCCGACGCCCGGCGGCGGATCCCATACCGGCTGCGCCACCCCGCGACGGTCGTGCTCGCGCTGATCGTGGTCGTTGCGGTGGCGGTCGCCGCGCTCGTGTTCCTGGTCCCACGCACCCATCACGGAAGCGGCGACCTGCCCCAGGCGCGACCGCCGCAGACCCATGCACAGGTGCAGCTGTGCAGCACGTGCGCGCACGACTACAACCCCGACGCGACGAGCGGCCCGACGAACCAGCACCCGGGCCAGGACGGGCTCGCGATCGACAACAACCGCAACACGGCGTGGACGACCGAGACCTACTACTACGGGCTGCAGAGCAAGCCCGGCGTCGGGCTGTACGTCGATGCCAGTCCGGGCGTCGCGGCACGGTCGATGATCATCGATACCGCCACGCCAGGGTTCGCCGCGGTGATCTACGGGCGCCGCACGCAGCCCAGTCCCGATACGTTCGACGTCGGGCCCAACGGCTGGGTGAAGGTCGGCGGGAGCGCCAACGTGCGCTCGACCCAGGCGCTGCGCCTCGACACCCGGGGCGTCAAGTACCGCTACTACCTGGTCTGGATCACCGACCTCGGGCCGCACACGAGCGTGGCTCTCAACGAGGTCGCGCTGTACACGTAACGCTGCAGCGGTCGGTTATGTCGCAGTGAGCGTGCGCGCGGCAGAGGCCGGCTTTTGCGAGCGGGCTGCGGCCGTCGCCCGCTTCGCCGTCGCGCGCTCGTGGATGTGACCTTGCACGTCGGCGGCGGACGAGTCCCAGCCGAGGTCGAACCAGACCGTCTTGTCGTTGGCCGATGCGTACCGGACTCCCCAGGCGTTGGAGAACATCTCGACGATCGCCAGCCCGCGGCCGCGAGGGTCAGTCGGACCCGGTGAGCGGACGGTAGGAGTGCCACCGCCGAGGTCGGTCACCTCGACCCGGACGAGCTCGCTCTCGGTGATGATCGCCGCGTGGAAGCCCGTCCCCGCATGGCGGATGCTGTTGGTCGCCAGCTCTGAGACCATCAGCTGCACCGCCTCGAGCACCGAGTCTGGAACGTCGATGAGCACCTCGGCGGCGAACCGCCGGGCGGCGCTGACGGACAGCACGTCGAGCGGAAAGTCCCGTTCGCGCCTGATCGCCTTCATCGTCTCAGCGCTCGAGCCGGAGCTTGCCGGTCAGCCCCATCGTGGTGATCACCGTTCGCAACAGCGGCGAGACGCTCCGCAGGCGCATCTCGCCGACGAGCGTCGACCACCGGACCCAGATCGCGATCGCGGAGCTGTCAGCGAACTGGAGGTCGGCGAGGTCGAGGATCACCCGGCCGACGCGCCGCTCGATGAAGGGCGCCATCGCCTCCTCGAGCTCCTCGACATTGGAGATGTCCAACTCGCCACGGATCGTGACCAACGCCGTGTCGGGGTCAGGCTCGGTGATGACAAAGGTCATCGATGGGTTGGTCTCAGCCTCCAAATGCTCCATTGGAATCCCTGGGATCGTCGGCGTATGTAAGCCTTGCCGGGAGCTCTGACGATATTCCATCACTCACGGCTGAGCGAGAATGGCCGGGCGATGGCGTCAGGTTCGAACACTGTTGGGTTCGTCGGTCTCGGGCGCATGGGTCGGCCGATGTGCGAGCGTCTGGCGTCAGCGGGCTTCGATCTGGTGGCCACCGATGTGCGAGCGCAAGCGGGTGCGGTGGGCTGCCGGCGGGTGCAGTCGGTCGCCGAGGCCGCGGCCCGCGCAGGCGTTCTGATCACGATGCTGCCCGGGCCCGACGAGGTGCTCGGCGTGTTGGCCGAGGCGGTCGGCGCGCTCGCGCCGGGATCGTTGTGGGTCGAGATGAGCAGCGCGTCGCCGCGCGTGGCACAGGCGCGCAGGGCAGCCGCGGGTCCGCGCGGTATCCGCACCGTCGACGCCCCGGTCAGCGGCGGGCCGGTGCAAGCTGGCACAGGGAACCTGGTCGTGTACGCGGGCGGTGAGGCGGCTGACGTGGCGGCCGCGCAGCCGCTGCTCGAGATCCTCGGCTCGCGCGTCATGCACACCGGCGGATGCGGGAGCGGATACGCGACCAAGCTGCTGATCAACGCGCTGTGGTTCACGCAGGCGATCGCCGCCGCCGAGGCGCTGTCGGTGGGCAGCCGGCTCGGCCTCGACCTCGAGGTGCTGCTCGAGAGCCTGCGGACCAGCCCCGCCGGCAGCCGCTTTCTTTCGGAGCACGCCGAGGCGCTGCTCGACGGAGACGACCTGACGACGTTCCCGTTGGCACGGTGCTGCGAGGAGCTCCACGAGGTGATCGCGCTGGCGGACTCCGTCGGCGTACCGGTCGACGTGATCGGCGCGGTCAGCCGGCTGCACGACGAGGCGCTCGAGCGCTACGGGGACATCGACGGAGAGCTGCTCGGGGCGCGGCTCGTGGCCGAACGCGCCGGGGTGTCGCTCCGGCGTGGTCCAGGGGCGGGCAGTCGCTAGCTGCCCTGTCCGCTCTCACCCTGGCCGTTCGGACGAGCCGCTTATCTTTACCCGTCGGCGCGTGGCGGGGAAAGAAGCGAGCCCGCGGCCCGAGTAGGCGGTGGGTTTTTGGGGGGCGCGGTACCCGTCTCCGCAGCAGTCGCGTCGTTTGAGCGCCACCAACGCGGAGCGCCAACGATCAGCGCCCGGCTGCGGAGCACGGGTTGCCGTGCCCCCTTAGGACTCCCCCCACCGCCGAACCAGGGAGTGGGCGAGCCCAAGCTGATCCAGGATCCGCCCCGCCACATGGTCGACCATCTCCTCGACGCGTTGCGGCCGGTGGTAGAAGGACAGCACCGGCGGGACGATCGTCGCGCCGGCGAGCGTGGCGGTCTCCATGTTGCGGATGTGAACCAGGTTGAGCGGCGCCTCGCGCGTCGCGAGCACCACTCGGCGGCGCTCCTTCAGGCACACGTCGGCCGCGCGCGAGAGCAGGTCGGTGGTGTTGCCGGTCGCGATCGCCGCGAGCATCCGCATCGAGCACGGCACGACCGCCATCCCAACCGTCTGAAATGAGCCCGACGAGATCGGGGCGCCGAGATCGTCGGGGTCGTGGACGACGTCCGCGAGCGACTCGAACTGCGACATGCCGCCATCGAGCTCGAGCCCGATCGTCCGCCGGGCGCCGCGCGAGATCACCAGATGCGTCTCGACCTCGTCGAGACCATGGAGCGCCCGCAGCACCGCGAGCCCGAGCTGGGGCCCGCTCGCTCCCGATACCCCGAGGATGACGCGGTCGCGGCTCATTCGCCCTCCGCGAGCCGGCGGCGCGCGAGCTGCAGCGCATCAGCCGGCGGCGCTGCGACCCGGTGGTCGGCGCGATCGGCGGCCTTCCGGGTCGCGTCGATCCCGAGCTTGGCGACCGTGCCGCGCAGCTCCAGTGGCTCGGCGCGGTCGGCGGCGCCGCCGGGCACGATCAGCAGGTCGCGGTCGGGCCGCGCGAAAGCGGTCCGCGCCCACTCGACCTCGACGTGGTCCCACGGGTCGATGTCGCCGTCGACGACGGTCACGGTCCGGATCAGGCTGACGCTCGCCCAGACGGCGAACATCGCGCGCTGCGCCGACCCCGGCCGTGCGCCGGGTCGGAGCGACACGACCGCCGCCAGCCGGCCCGCGCCCCCCTCGGGCACCGCGACCTCGCGGACCGCGGGAATCACCCGGCGCAGCTCGGCGGTCAGCCCGGCGGCGATCGCCGATCCCGCCGAGCAGTAGGTGCTCGCGGTGGCGGCCCGGCTCGATCACCTGGTAGATCGGGTCGCGACGGGTGGTCATCCGATCGAACGTCACGACCGACCCAGCCCCGTAGTCCTCATACATGCCGTGGAACTCGGACACCAGTCCCTCCTCGACGCGCTCGCCGGGGTCGAGTCGGCCCTCGAGCACGATCTCGCAGTGCGCCGGCACCGCCAGGCCCGCCGCCGTCCGGGCGACCTGGACCGGCTCCCCGAGCAGCCCGCCGGCGTGCTCGAGTTCGTCGACACCCAGGTCGAGATACAGGCAGGAGGCCAGCAGCACCGCCGGGTGGTTGCCGATCGTGACCGCGATCGGCAGCGTCTCGTTGCGCGCGGCGGCCCGAGCCGCGAGCGCCGCCAGGTGGTGATTGGGCGCGATCCCGACCATCGCCCGCGAACCCCCCAGCGGCTTGAGCCGCGCGATCGAGAGGTTGGCGCGCCGACCGTCGGAGCCGTCACGCGCGACGATCGCACCGGCGGTGACGTAGGGGCCGGTCTCGTGTTCGAAGAACCACGGGATCGGCAGCCGAGCGAGATCGGGGTTGGCGACGACGACCGCCTGGCAGGGCGCATCCGCCACCTCGACCGGCGCGATCGGCCTCGCGAGCGCTTCGAGCATCCGCTCGCCGATCTCCGCCACGTCGACGCCGAGCCCGGCCGCGATCCGCGCACGGCTCGCGAGCACGCCGCCGGCGATCGGGATCGAGCTGCCCTCGACGTTCTCGAACAGAAGCGCCGGACCGGCATCGCCGGCGGCCAGCATCGCCGAGAGCTCGTACCGCAGCGAGACCGACTCGGAGATCCGCCGCAGCTCCCCGATCCGCTCGAGTTCGCCCAGGAAGGTGCGAAATGACTGGTCCATCGCACCCGATTGTCTCGGCTCCGCGTCTCAGAAGCGATATGCCCGCGACGCCTCGTGGCGTTGGAGGGCAAAGCCGACGAGCCGGTCGAGCAGCTCGGGATACGGAATCCCGCTGGCGGCGAACAACGACCCGTACACGCTCGTCTCGGTGAACCCGGGCATCGTGTTGAGCTCGTTGAGCAGCACCTGGTCGTCGACGACGAAGAAGTCGACGCGCGCCAGCCCGCTGCAACCACTGCGCAGGAAGGACTCCACCGCCAGCTCGCGGATCCGATCTGTGACCTCCGGTGACACGCGCGCCGGCACGACCAGCCTCATCCCACCGGGCGAGTACTTGGCCTCGTAGTCGTACCAGCCGCTCTCGCCCGTGCCGAGCAGGATCTCGCCCGGCTCGGAGGCGATCGGCTCGTCGTTGCCGAGCACCGAGCATTCGATCTCGCGGCCGGCGGCGAACGCCTCCACGATCGCGACCGGGTCATGAGCAAAGGCGCTCTCCAGCGCGCCCGGCAGCTGCTGCTCGTTCTCAACCTTGCCGATCCCGACCGAGGACCCGAGGCGGGCGGGCTTGACGAACAGCGGCCACCCGAGCGGCTGCACCTTCGCCACGATCGCACCCGGAGCTGCGCGGTACTCGGCCTCGCCGATCGCGCGGTACTCGACCTGCGGGATCCCGGCCTGCGTCATCAGATCCTTGAACACGACCTTGTGCATGCACTGCGCCGACGCGAGCACGCCGGCGCCGACGTAGGGCACGTCGAGGCACTCGAGCAACCCCTGGACCGTCCCGTCCTCGCCGAACGGGCCGTGCAGGACCGGGAACGCGATGTCGGCGCCAGGCAGACCCTGGCCCGGAACGAGCGCGAGCGGCTCGCCACCGCGGCGCCACACCCCGTCACGTCCGATATCGATCAGCGTGACCTCGTAGCCCGCGGTTCGCAGCCCTTCGCTGACGGATGCGGCCGACGCGAGCGACACCTCGTGCTCGGATGACCGTCCTCCACCCAAAACCGCCACACGAGTGACGGTCATCCGGCAGATTTGCTGGTAGTGGAGGCGCTAGTCGTGGAAGTGCTCGTGGACGTGCTCGTGGTGGTGCTGGTCGTCGGGGTGGTCGTCGTGTTGGTTGGGACGAACTTACCGACGATGATCGTCACCGTGCTTCCCTGCTTGGCCTTCGCGCCGCTCTTCGGCGACTGGCTGATCACGATTCCGTTCTGGGACTTGTCCGACACGTCCTGAGTCTGCTTGGTGACCTTGAAGCCGGCGCCCGTGAGCGCGCTCTGGGCGCTCGACGGCGAGTCGCCGACGACCGGCGGGACGCTGACCGAGGGCGGCGCCTTGGCGACCGTGATCGCGACCGTCGACCCCGATGTCGCGCTGGTGCCGCCGACCGGCGTCTGGCTGATCACGTCGCCCGGCGTCACAGTGCTCGACGTCTCGCTCGAAGGGGCAACGGTGAACCCGGCGCCGGTCAGCTCCGCGCTCGCGGTCGTCTGGTCGAGGCCGACGACGTTGGGCACCTGCTTCTCGGGCTTGCCGGAGGAGACGAACAGGGTCACCTGGGTCCCGGCCGACACCGTCTGCCCGGACCGCGGGTCGGTCCCGGTCGCGTCACCGACGCCGTACTGCTGGGAGGGCTGCATCACCACTCGCACCCGCAGGTGTTTTCGCTGCAGTTGCCTCTTGGCCGCCGCCTGGCTGAGGCCGATCACTGACGGGATCGTCGTGTTGCCGAGCCCCTGCGAGACGCTCAGGGTCACCGTCGATCCCTTGTCAGCCTTCGTCTCGGGCGCCGGATCCTCGCCGATCACGACCCCGACCGGCTTCGAGCTGTTGACGTTGATCACGGCGACCTGGAAGTCGGCGTTGAGCAGCACCGTCCTCGCGACATTGAGCTGCAACCCGGTCACCGTCGGCACGACCCTCTGCTTGGGCCTGCTGATGAAGTAGGCCGCCGCCGCCGCGCCGGCGACGAGCAGCAGGACGAGCACTCCAAGCACCCAGGGCAGCCAGCGATTGCGGCGCTCGTCGTCGGGCGGCTCGTCGTCGGGGGCGCCGCCGTTGGTGCTCGGATCGGGGTAGGGCGCGACGTCGGGGGCCAGCAGCGGAGTGAGCGCGCCGCCACCGCCGGCGCCGGTCGCCGCCAGCGCCGCCACGGCGGCCATTCGTGCCGTGTCCTGGCCGGCTGCACCGGACAGGATCGAGACGCGGGCGTGCTCGAGTGCCGTGATCAGATCATCGGCGTTGGCGGGACGGTCATTCGGGTTCTTGTTCAGGACCCACAGCACAACCTGCTCAAGCTCGAGCGGCACGTTGGGGTTGACCTGCGTCGGCGGCGTCGGCGCCTCGGAGACGTGCTTGAGCGCGATCGTCACCGCGGCGTCGGCGTCGAACGGCACCTGACCGGTCAGCAGCTCATAGAGAACGACCCCGATCGAGTACAGATCCGAGCCCGCGCCGACCGACATCCCCTGGGCCTGCTCGGGAGACAGATATTGGGCGGTGCCCATGATCGAGCCGGTCTCGGTCATGTCCGAGGCGCCCGCGCGCGCGATTCCGAAGTCGGTCACCTTGGCCTGGTCGGCGTCGTCGACGATCACGTTGTGGGGCTTCAGATCGCGGTGGATCACCCCGCGGCGGTGCGCGAACCGGGCCGCCTTGAGGATCTGGAGCGTGATGTCGATCGCACGAATCGGATCGACCGGCGCCTCCTCGCGAATCAGCTGCTTGAGCGAGCGCCCCGGCAGGTACTCCATCGCGATGTAGTACGTGTCCTCGTAGCTGCCCCGGTCATAGACGGCGACCACGTTGGGGTGCTGGAGGCCGGCGGCGGCCTGGGCCTCACGGCGGAAGCGCTCGACGAAGTCCGGGTCGGCGGCGAACCGCTCGTGCAGGAGCTTAAGCGCCACCTTGCGCGACAGCTGCTCGTCTTCGGCGAGGAACACATCCGCCATCCCGCCCGAGCCGAGCTTTGAGATCACCTTGTAGCGACCGTCGATCAGGGTGTTGGGAGTCGGTCCCGCCATCGCTATTGCCCCTCGGCCAACAAAGTTTGAACGACGTCCTTGGCGATCGGAGCCGCGACGGTGCCACCGAAGCCGCCGTTTGAGCGCTCGACCGTGACCGCGATCGCCACTTTCGGATCGTGGATCGGGGCAAAGCCGATGAACCACGGCTGCGTCAGGCCCGCTCCGGGCGGACCCACCGAAGCGGTGCCGGTCTTGCCAGCGAACGGGATGCCGGTGCCGAGCTGCGCGGGCGTGCCGGTCCCCTCATCGACCACCTTCTCCATCATCTGACCAACCTCGGTGGCGGTCGAGGGCTTCATCACCTGGCTGTAGACGTGGGGCTTGATCGTCTGCACCGTGCGGCCGTCCTGATCGACGATCTTGTTGGTGAATCGCGGCGCCATCAGCTTGCCGCCATTGGCGACCGCGGACGCAACCATCGCCATCTGCAGCGGCGTCACCAGCAGGCCGCCCTGGCCGATCGCGATCCGGCCGATGTCCTCGTTGGGGCTGGCGGGCACGTAGGGCCTGCCGGTCGGCGAGTACGGGCGACTCGTCGCCATCTCCCCTGGCGGGTAGTCGAGCGGCGGTATTGAGTAGAACCCAAACCGCTTCATGTACTCGGTCATCGTCGGGCGCCCGAGCGATTCGGCGACCTGCGCCCAGACCGTGTTGACCGAATAGACCAACGCGGTCGTCAGATCGATCGGACCGAAGCTCTGGTTGCCGTCGTTCATCAGCGGCACGCCTGAGATCGTCACCGGGGAGTTGCCGTTGACGATCGAGCTCGGCGTGTACTTGCCGGAGTCGATCGCCGCCGTGGCGGTGACGACCTTGAACGTCGAGCCCGGCGGGTACTGGCCCTTCGTCGAGCGGTTGAGTTCACAGCCCACTCCGGTGCACGCGTGCGGGTCGTTGCTGTTGTAGCCAGGGTTGGCGTACATGACCTTGACCGCACCGGTCTGCGGGTCCATCGCCACGACCGCCCCCGCTCGGCCGGCGAGCGCCTGCTCGGCGACCTCCTGTGCCTTGGGGTCAAGCGTCGTGTAGACGTCGTCGCCAACCGGATGCGGGCTGAGCTGGCCGAAGATCGAGCTCAACCCCGTCTGAAGGCCCCGCAGGGCCTCCTCGCGGGACTCCTCGAGGCCGGCCACCTGCCCTTCAAGCGCATTCAGGTACCCGACCGCCTGGCCGAAGAGCGCGCCGGTCGGGTAGCGGCGCGTCCAGGTGCCGGCCGGAGCCGGCACCGATTTGGCCAGCACGGTTCCGTCGTCGGCAATGATCCTTCCGCGCTTGATCCGCAGGTCGTCGACCAGCGTCCGGCGGTTGAGCGGGTTCGCCGTCAGCGACGAGGCCTCGAACACCGTCCAGCGCGAGGTCCAGCCGATCAGCAGCGCGAACAGCACCACGACGACGATGAACAGCTTTGCGATCGCGCTGTTCACTGCGCGGGCCTCCGCGCTCGATCGGAGACCAGCAGCAGCAGCGCGAGCAGCACGAAATTGGCGATGATCGACGACCCGCCGTAGGAGATGAACGGCAGCGTGACGCCGGTCAGTGGGATCACACGCGTGACGCCGCCGACGATCACGAACACCTGTAGCGCGAACATCGACGTGAGTCCGGTCGCGAGCAGCTTCGAGAATGAGTCGCGGGCCAGCATCGCGGTCTTGAAGCCGCGCCAGACGAAGATCAGATAGGCGAGCAGCACCGCCGTCGCACCGAACAGCCCCAGCTCATCGGTGATGACCGCGTAGATCATGTCGGTCTGCGGGAACGGAAGCAGCGTCGCACCGCCCGGCATCGTCAGGATCGCCTGGCCGAAGCCCTGCCCGAAAAGGCCTCCGGCCGCCTGCGCGAACAGCGAGTTGGCAATCTGGAAGCTGCCCAGCGGCGCGTCGTAGAGATGGGGGTTGAACGGATGCAGCCACGTCTCCACCCGAGCGTGGATGTGCGGTATATGGGTGCCGAGGTACCAGAACCCGATCGCCGCGGCGATCAGCCCGACGACCACGAACGAGACGCGATTCGTGGCCACGTAGAGCATCGCCAGCAGCGCCCCGTAGAACATGATTGACGAGCCGACGTCGCTGAGCACGACCAGGGTCCCCATCGCCAGCCCCCAGATCACGATCACGGGGCCGAAGTGCTTGAGCGGCGGGATCGTGACCCCGAGCACGCGCCGGGCTCCGACGACCAGCAGCTGGCGCGTGTCGCGCAGGTAGCTGGCCAGGAAGATGACCAGACCGATCTTGGCGAACTCCGGCGGCTGGAACACGAACAGCCCCGGGATCCGCAGGCCCAGGTAGGCGCCGTTGGCCTGGTAGCCGACGACCGGGAAGCGCGGCAGGATCATCAACGCGAGCGAGATGAACACGATCAGATAGCGGTACTGCTCGAGCTTTCGGTAGTCGCGGAAGACGACGATCGTGACCGCGAACAGGATCAGACCGAGCACGAACCACTGCGCCTGCTGGCGGGCGAGCGTCGGATCGATCCGGTAGACCATCACCAGCCCGAAGCTGGCCAGCACCGCGATCAGCGGGAACATGTACGGGTCGGCGTTGGGGAGCGTCATCCGGATGAAGATGTGCCCCGCCAGGCACAGCCCGAGGAAGATCGCGCCGTACGTCAGCGAGACCCCTGCGATCGCGCTCGATCGCTGGATGAACACTCCCGCGAAGCCGGCGGTCACCAGCAGCGACGCGGGGATCAGGGCGAACAGCTCTCGGTTGCGAGCGGTCATTTGGCCAGCTGCCCGAGCTCGGCCGCGTGGACGAGGCCGATCGCGTCACCCTGCGAGCGGATCTGATGGTTGAGCAGTAGCGAGCGCCGTTGCGCGGGCACGAACTGGGCCGGGACGCCCGAGACGTAGAACGACTCGTACAACCGGATGCCGAACGGCAGGTCGTAGGGCAGCCCGCGGTAGATCGTCACGATCCCCTGGTTGTTGGTTCCGATGAAGAACAGCTGCCGGGTGGCCAGGTAGCCACCGCCGCCGACCAGGAACAGCACGATCACGGTCGCCAGCAGGGCGGCCAGCGGCTTGGTGAAGCGGCCGGGACCCCGACGTCCCGACCCGTCCCCGGGCCGCCTGCCCTGGGTGCGCGCCAACCGCGCGGCCGAGCGCTTGGCGGGTTTGCCCGGCGGTGGGTGGGTGGTCGGTGCAGGTGCGGCGGTCAGCGTCGCGGCGGCGGTCGCGGCCCCGCGCTGGCCGGCGTGCGAGCCGTCATCGCTCGAGCTGACCGGCGCCATCCCAACGACGGTCGGCTCGTCGGAGCCGGTCGCGCCGCCGACCTCCTCGAGCGTGAACAGGATCACGGTTATGTTGTCGCGGCCGCCGGCCTCGTTGGCCTCGTTGACGAGCCGCTTGGCGGCCGCGTCCAGATCGGGCTCGCTCGCCAACACGGCCGCTATCTGCTGCTCTGAGATCATCGACGTCAACCCGTCGCTGCACAGCAGGACGACGTCGCCGGCACGGGCCGCATACGTCCAGGTGTCGACCTCGACCTCGGGGTCGATCCCGAGCGCACGTGTGATCACCGACCGCTGCGGATGCTCGGCCGCCTGCTCCTCGGTGAGCTTGCCCTGTCTGACGAGCTCTCCGACGAGCGTGTGATCCTGGGTCAACAGCCCGAGCTCACCGTCGCGGAACAGGTACGCGCGGCTGTCGCCCACGTGCGCGACCGCGAGCGTGCCGTCGTCGACGTACACCGCGGTCAGCGTCGTGCCCATCCCCGCTCGCTCGTGCTCTGCGCGCGCGCTCTCGTATATGCGCCGGTTGGCGACCTGGGCCACGCCGGCCAGTCGCTCCTCCGGGCTCCCCTGGTCGGGCAGCTCGCCCTGGAAGGCCTCGACCGCGATCCGCGAGGCGACCTCGCCGGCCTGGGCGCCCCCCATGCCGTCCGCGATCACGAACAGCGGCGCCCGGGCGAAGGCGCTGTCCTCGTTGCCGCGGCGCTGACGACCGGTGTCGGTCCGCCAGGTGGTGTGGGCTGCGCGAAGCATCAGACGATTGTCGAGTGCGAGGTCATTGCAAGTAGGAAAACTCGCAGTCCCCGATCCGGATCCGGTCACCGTCGTGCAAAGGTTGCGGCCCGGTCAGCGGGTTGTCGTTGAGATAAGTCCCGTTCGTCGAGCCGAGATCCTCGATCACCACGACGTGTCCTTCGCGCGAGATACGAGCGTGACGGGTTGACGCAAATGGATCGTCGAGGCGGATCTCGACGTCTCCGCGGCCGAGCGTAGCGCCGTCCATCACGTCATAGGCAACTCCGCTCTCGTGACCGACGGCATGTTCGACGAGCAGGCGGGGCTCGAAGTCATCGCTCCCGCCGATCCCCGAAGCCGCGTCGTACATGCCGGTTGCGTCCGGAGGCGGCGGGCGGTCTGACTCGACCACGCCGCCGCGGCCGCGACGCAGGTCACGCAGGGCGCTCCATGCGACCCACAGCAGGAACAGATAGAGGACCGCAAGGAAGCCGAACTTGAGGCCAACAGAAACGGGCTCGAGCACAGGTGCGCGTGTCCCCTTACTCGAGCTCGAACGTGAGCCGCGAGGTGCCGAGCTCGATCTCGTCACCGGGCTTGAGGACCTCGGCCCCGTCAAGCCTGCGACCGTTGAGGCGAGAACCGTTGGTCGAGCCGAGATCGGTCAGGACCCACGAACCGCCCCGGGGTCGGATCTCGGCGTGCGTGCGCGACACGTTCGGATCGTCGAGCATCACATCGCAGCGCCTGCTGCGTCCCATCGTGGCACCGCCCGGACCGACGACCATCCGCCGTCCACCGGTTATCAGGAGCGCCGTCTGGACGCGTGTGTGTGCGCGCTCCTCGAGTGGCCCCGCGACCCGTCCGGCGCTGCTGTAGATCATCGTCCGGCCCGACTCCTCCGAGACCGGCTCGTGCTCGTCGTCGGGTTCGGGGTTGACGACCCGGGTCTGGATCCCGAACTCCCCAAGCCCGAGCCGGTCATCGGTCTCGAACTCGACCACCGGCCGCGAGGTCAGCGCCAGCCGTTCGCTGCGCGCGTGCTCGAGCAGGTATCCCGCCAGTTCGCTCGCGAGCGCCTCCTCGTAGTCGGCGAACCGTTCGCGGTCGCGGGGCGAGAGATACACGGTGTACTCGTTCGGAACGTAGGTGCGCGAGACCGACAGTGACTTGTGCTGCTCCATCTCGCGCGCGAGCTTGCGCGCGATCTCGACCGGGCGCACCTCTGAGCGAAAAGCACGGCTGAACGTGCCTTCGACCAGGCCTGCGATCTTGCTTTCTAGGCTTCTGAGGACACTCATGGGGACGCCCCGGGGGCAGATCCATGCTACGGAAATTGTCCTCCGGAGCCATTCGGATCACGCCCCGGCGCCCACCCGCGACGCACCGCGGAGACGATCGATGGAGCGAGCGCGATCACGCCGCCGAGGGCCGCGCCGGTCACCGCGGTGGGGGCCGCCGAGACCGCATCTGAGCCATGAACGGCGGTCACCGCGACCGCGGTGGCACTGGCGAGCGTCCCCGACCAGATCACGACCCTGACGATGTCCAGCAGCGGTGATCGACCGCGAACCGCCCACGGGAGCACGACCGCGGCGGCGGCCCAGACGACGGCCGGGGCCAGTACGCCCGCGCTCAACAGCGGCGAGAGGACATCGCGCGCGGCGGCCGCGGGCGAGCCCGACCAGTCATTCGGCGGCGGGATTCCTGCAACGGCGGGCAGATACAGGACCCGGGCGGCGATCGGCGCCGCCAGTGCGAGCCAGATCCAGCCGACCCCGGCCAGCCCCGCACGGCGCCACATCGTCGGGGCACGCGCGGCGATCGCGGGCCAGGCGCCAGCCAAACCGATCAGCCCCAAGGCCGGCGCCCCGGCCGCGAGCGGCCATGCGCTCGGCGTGCGCACAATCAGCACCACCGGCAGACTCAGCGCGATCAGAACCAGCAGCGCGAACCCTGCGTGACCGTGAGCCGCGGCGAGGCCGAAGACGGCGGCTACGAACGCCAGCCAGCCGATTCCCGGCAGCGCCAGCACTGCCCCACCGACCACGAGCGCCGCCAGCGCAGGCGGGATCGACGAGCGGCCGAGCACCTCGGTGCAGAGCCAGCCGGCGGTCGCGGCCGCGGCCGCGGCCGCGAGCCCGCGGGCAGGCCAGCTCTCGATCGGAAACACGGAAGTTGGATCGCCTTCGGGCTCGGCGTGCGCCGGTGGCGCCGACACGGGCGCAGGCGGCTCGGCCCATGCGTGCTCGTCGGTGGTCGGTGGTGAACCACCCCAGGGGCCGATCACGACGCCCGGCTCGTCTCCCACCTGCTCGCGTGCCGCTACCAGCGCGCTGCGCAGATCACAGAGCCGGCCCCGTTCCCGGGGCCGGGGGCGGAGCGCAAAGTCGATTCCCTGGCCAAGCTCGCGGGGCAGATCACGGCGCTGACGACGAAGCGGCGGCAGGTGTGCGCCGAGCCGGCGGGCGCGATGTGCCGCGGTACTCGTGCCGGCGGGATTGAGGCCCGTCAGCGCCTCGTAGAGGACCAGCGCGAGCGAGAACAGGTCGGCGTTGGCGCTCACCGGCAGACCGTCAGCCTGCTCGGGCGCCATGTAGGCCGGGGTTCCGATCACGTCCCCGGTGAGCGTCAGCGAGTCGCCGCCGATCACGTGCGCGACTCCGAAGTCGGTCAGCTTCGCGAGCTGGCCCGGCGTCACCGGATGCTCTGGGATCAGGACGTTGGATGGCTTCACGTCCCTGTGTACAACGCCCTGCCCGTGAGCGTGCCCGAGCGCATCGCAGAGCACGATCCCGATCGAGACGATGTCCTGGTCAGACAGGCGCCCGGCAGCGAGCAGCTTGTCGAGCGCCGCGCCGCGCACCAGCTCCGAGACGAGGTAGGCCCCCTCGTCGTCGACGGCCGCCTCGTACAGGGTCACGATTCCGGGGTGCGAGAGCCGGGCCGCGGCGCGGGCCTCGCGCTCGAAGCGCCCGCTGACGATCCGCTCGCGTGGCATCACCTTGACGGCGACGTCGCGCTCCAGACGCTCGTCGGTCGCCATCCAGACCGTGCCGTAGGCCCCACTCCCGAGCCGGTGGTGGAGCCGGTAGCGTCCCAGCACGACCTCAGCGGGCGCTGCCGCGCTCCCCGAGCTGCGCGTCTGAGGCGTCAGCTGCCGAGCGGTCCGTGCCTGGCTTGGACTCATGCAGGTGGTGTTTTCCACGCGCTTGGATCGGTCCCTGCGGGTGCGCGGGCGCCGGCTCGCAGAACGGCCGGCTGCAGCGCCGATTGCCCGGGCGGTTTATCCAGCCGTCGCCGCGGTCATACTGGGCTCTTCACAAGTCCTTTAAGGAGCGTTCCTCCTGTCGTTCTTCGACGAAGCCGACGAGCCTCGTACATCGCCTCGGTCTCAACCGCGTAGACGCCGGCCGTCGGGAAGCGGTCGTCGGCCCCCCAGCGGCCAACAATCGATCCAGACGCGGCGGGGGGTGCTGGTCGTCGTCGTGCTGGTGGTCGTGGTGCTGATCGCGCTCGGCGTCCACAGCTGCCAGGTGAGCGCGCGCAACAGCGCCCTGAAGAACTACTCAAACGACGTCGCGTCGCTGATCGCCCAGTCCAACACCACCGGCAAGCGGCTGTTCGGCATCCTTTCCAGCGGCATCAGCTCCTCCAACGTCACAAACGCCCAGAACAGCATCAACCAGACGCTGTCGAGCGCGTTGAACCAGCTCAACGCCGCGAAGGGGCTGAGCGTCCCCGATCAGGCCAAAACCGCCCAGCGAAACCTGGTCTTCGCGCTGCAGATGCGATATGACGCGATCAAGAACATCGCCTCCCAGATCCAGCCGGCGGTCGGCAATCAGGCCAGCAAGGACGCCGTCGACCAGATCGCGGCCGGGATGGCAGTCCTGTACGCGTCCGACGTCGTCTACAAGAACTACACCACGACCGCGATTGCGTCTGCGCTCCACGGCGCCGGGATCGCGGTCGGGGGGGCCAACGGGCAGCAGATCGCCGCGGGTCAGTTCGTTCCCAACTACCAGTGGGTGACGCCCAGCTTCATCGCCTCCGAGCTGCACGTGACGCTGCCCGCCTCGTCGGGCGGCAAGATCGCTCCCGGACTGCACGGCCACGAGCTCAACTCGGTGACCGTCAGCGGGACGACGCTCCAGACGGGCTCGGCGAACACGATTCCGGCCAGCCCGGCGCCGACCTTCACGCTGAACTTCACCAACAGCGGCACCAACAACGAGACCAACGTCGTCTGCAAGGTGTCGGTGTCGGGCACGAACGTCAGCGGCCACACGACCGTGCCCGAGACGTTCGCGGGCAAGTCGGCGACCTGCAACGTGAAGCTGTCCTCGACGCCGGCCACCGGGACCGCGACCGTCGTCGCAACGATCGAGCCCGTCCCCGGCGAGAAGCACATCTCCAACAACACGCTGTCGTTCCCGGTTACCTTCCAGTAGGACGGACCTCGGCGAGTGTCTGGGTGCGCGCCCTGCGGGCGACCGGCGCTCCGGCTCTGGGCCTATCCTTCCTGCGGTGCACGACCTGACGAGCACCGTCGGCATCGTCGCGATCGCTGCCGGGGTGGTGGCGGTGGTGGCGCTGCTGTTGAGCCTGTTCCTCGCGATCAGGCTCCGTCGCGTCCGCGCCGACCAGAAGACGGTGCTCGGAGATGGTCGCGCCGACCTCGTATCGCACGCGGCCGCCCTGCAGAGCCAGTTCGAGGCGCTCAACGAGTACGTACAGGACGTCGCCGCGCGTCTGGACCAGCGGATGAAGACCACCGAGCAGCGGCTCGACGGCGCGATCGCGTACCGGTCACTGGTCCGCTACGACGCCTACGGCGAGATGTCGGGCCGCCAGTCGACTTCGATCGCGCTGCTCGACGCGACGCGGTCGGGCGTCGTGTTGTCGTCGATCCATCACCGCGACCAGGCCCGGCTGTACGCCAAGCAGGTCACCGACGGACGCGGTGAGCTAGAACTGTCGCCCGAGGAGAATGATGCGATCCGGCTCGCGCTCGAGGGCGGCGGCGAGCCGTCAACGGGGTAGCCGGCCCGGGCCTGGCTGCAAGTGCGAGCGGGCTACTTTGGACCCGAGGGGACCTTCACCCAGGAGGCCCTGCTGGCGGCCAGCCACGGCACCGACCTCGAGCTGGTGCCGTTGCCAACGATCTACGACACGGTGATGGCCGTCCAGAGCGGCTCGGTGCAGCGTGCCCTGGTGCCGATCGAGAACTCGCTCGAGGGCTCGGTCAACGCGACCCTGGACGCACTCGCGATGGAGACCGACGACGTCGGGATTCTCGGCGAGGTCGTCCACCCGATCCGTCACTGCCTGATCGCGCGAACCGAACTCGAGCTGTCCGAGATCGAGGTCGTCGTCTCACACCCGCAGGCCAGCGCCCAGTGCGCCCGCTTCATCCGCACCCGGCTGTCCGGGGCGCAGGTGATGGTCGGGCCGTCGACGGCCGAGGCGGTCCGCCAGGTCGCCAGTCATGACGGGCCGTGGGCCGCGCTCGGCAACCGGCTGGCGGCCGAGCGGTACGGGTGCCGGGTGCTCCGAGCGGGGGTCGAGGACGTGGCCGACAACGAGACCCGGTTCGCGTGGCTGGGACCGGCCGGCGCGCCTCCGGGCGGCCCGGGCGGTGACGGCGGCGAGCCGCTCGGCCCGTGGAAGACGGCGATCGTGTTCTGGGGGATCGGCTCCGAGGCCCCCGGATGGCTGGTCGCCTGCCTGTCGGAGTTCGCCGATCGCGGGGTCAACCTGACCCGGATCGAGTCGCGCCCGCGCAAGCAGAGGCTCGGCCGCTACATGTTCTTCTGCGACCTCGAGGGGCGCGACACCGAGCCACACGTCGCCGCCGGGTTGGCGGGGCTTCGGGCGCACGTCGAGACGCTGCGGGTCTTGGGCTCCTTCCCCGCGGCGTAGTCAGTCGTGCCCCGCGGCCTGGGTGATCGCCCGCAGACCGCCCAGCGAAACCCGAATGCGCCCGCCCCACATACGGAATGGGCGAGCCGGGACCGTCGCTACACTGCCGCGTGCAGAGCCTATGGCCCGTCCAGCTAGCCCAGCAGAACCAGTTGGGTCCGCGCCGCCTCGTCAGCACCAGCGGCGCGGGCATGAAGTTGGCCGGGTGCTCGTATTGAACGCGACGTATGAGCCGATCAACGTCTGCACGGTGCGCCGCGCCGTCGTGCTGCTGCTCAAGTCCAAGGCCGAGGTGATCGAGCACGGCGAGTGGAAACTGCACTCGGCCTCGTCGACGATTGCGCGGCCGGTCGTGATCCGCCTGGTCAGCTACGTCCACATCCCGCGTGACACGCACCGGCGCCGGATCACCCGTCGGGCGGTGTTCGCGCGCGACGATTGGACCTGTCAGTACTGCGGCGCTCGCTCAAACCTGACTGTCGACCACGTCGTCCCCCGCTCAAAGGGCGGCTCCTCGAGCTGGGAGAACATCGTCGCCTCGTGCGCGCCCTGCAACCGTCGCAAGGGCAACGCCCTGCCCCGCCAGGCGGGGATGAACCTCAGTCGCCAGCCAAAGGCGCCGAACCCCTCGGTCTTCATCCAGGTCGCCAGCCCGACGATCCCGGTCGCCTGGCGCGCCTACCTCGCTGCGTAACCGCGCCGTACCGAGCTCGACGTGCCGGCGGCGACCGGTCGTTCAGGCGGCGTTAGCCGCGTAGCGCTCGGCCGCCCGTGCCCGGGCCTTCGCCGCCTCGACCTCGCGGTCCTTCGGCGGCGCCGACGTCGAAAGCTCGCTCAGCAGCTTGGCCGAAATCGCCATCACGGCCTCGACGGCCGCCTCGAACGGCGCCTCGTTGGCCTTCGACGGCTTCGAGAAGCCGCTGATCTTGCGGACATACTGGAGCGCCGAGGCGCGGATCTCCTCCTCGGTCGCGGGAGGCTCGAAGTTGTGGAGGGTGCGGATGTTTCGACACATGCACCCAGCGTAGCCGGTGGCGCCGTCCGCCAGACGCACGAAGGGCGCCGTCAACGTCGGCGCCCTTCGCGTAACTGCTTGGCTGCGATTTCCGTCACGAGCTACATCCAAGCCGGAGGGACTACTCCCGGCGCTCGTCCAACGGCGGTGTCGCGGGGGGACTCCGCTAAGCGGGGTCAGCCTCCGACCTAGCGGCCGGACACCTCCAGGGTCCCGCAAAAACTGTCAGACAAGTTAGGACCACCTCCTTTCTCTGGTACGAAGAAGAGTAGCGAACGTGTGCGACACGATTCGGACGCGTCCTTGCGTCTGCGGGCTACTCGTCAGCTGCAGGCGTGTCAGGCGGATCGTCGGCGACCGGCGCCGCCGTCGCGGCCTCGGATTCGGCGACCAACGCCACGGCGCTGACCTGATCGTCGTCGCGGATGTTCATCACCCGCACGCCCTGCGACGCGCGCCCGTAACGGTTGATGCCGCGAACCGACGTGCGCTGGACCATCCCGTTCTGCGAGATGAACACCAGCTCCTGGTGCTCGCGTACGACCAGCGCACCGGCCAGCGCACCCTTGTTCTCGGTCAGCTGAATCGTCCTGACCCCCATCGTTCCGCGACCCTTGACGGGATAGTCGGGAATCGGGGTCCGCTTGCCGTAGCCGTTCTCGGTCACGACCAACAGCTCCTGATCGTCGCGGGCGACATCCATCGCGAGCACCGAGTTGTCCTTCTGGCTGACGTTCATCCCGCGCACACCGCTGGTGTCCCGGCCCATCGCTCGCACCTTCTGCTCGCTGAAGCGCGCCGCCTGCCCGGACCGCGAGACCATGATGATGTCGTCGTGCCCGCTGGTGCGGCGCACCGCGATCAGCTCGTCGTCGTCGCGGATGTTGATCGCGATGATCCCGTCGGCCTTGATCGGCGTGTTGTAGGCGGCGAACTCGGTCTTCTTGACGATCCCGTTTCGCGTCGCGAACACGAGGTACTTGCCCTCGCTGAAGTCGCGCGTCGACAGCACCGACTGGACGCGCTCGCCCTCGCGCAGCGGCAGCAGGTTGACCAGCGCACGGCCCTTCGCAGTTCGCGAGGCCTCTGGCAGCTCGTAGACCTTGAGGCGGTAGATCTTGCCGCGGTTGGTGAAAAACAGCAGGTAGTCGTGCGTCGAGCAGACGAACAGGTGCTCGATGTAGTCCTCATCCTTCATGTCCATCCCGGTGACGCCGACTCCGCCCCGGCGTTGCTGGCGATAGGTCGAAAGCGGAAGCGACTTGATGTAGCCCGAGTGGGTGATCGAGATCACCATCTGCTGATCGGCGATCAGATCCTCGATGTCGATCTCGCCCTCGGCGTGGGTGATCTCGGTGCGCCGGTCATCGCCGTAGGTGTCGGCGATCTCCTGCAGCTCCTCCTTGATCAGCGCGTTGACCTTCTGCTCGTCGCCGAGGATCTCCCGCAGCTCACTGATCCGCTCGGCCAGGTCAGCGTGCTCCTGCTTGATCTTGTCGGCCTCGAGCGCGGTCAGCCGGCTCAGGGTCAGCTGCAGGATCGCCTGCGCCTGGATCACGGTCAGCTCGAAGCGGTCAACCAGCCCGGCCCGTGCGGCCTCGGGGTCGCGCGACCCGCGGATCAGCGCGATCACCTCGTCGAGGTTGGCGAGCGCAATCAGCAGACCCTCGAGGACGTGTGCGCGCTCCTCGGCCCGGCGGAGCTCGTACTTGGTCCGCCGGACGACCACCTCGCGCTGGTGGTCGACGTAGTGGCCGATCACCTCGCGCAGTGACAGCGTCCGCGGCACGTTGTCGACGAGCGCGACCATGTTGACGCCGAACGTCGACTGCATCGACGTGTGCTTGTGCAGCTTGTTGAGCACGACCTTGGGGATCGCGTCGCGTTTGAGCTCGATCACGATCCGCATCCCGCGGCGGTCTGACTCGTCGCGCACGTCGGTGATCTCGGTCACCTTCTTGTCGTGCACGAGGTCGGCGATCTTCTCGATCAGCCCGCCATCGCCGCCCTTGCGGACCTGGAAGGGGAGCTCGGTGACGATGATCGCCTCCTTGCCCTGGCCGATCGGCTCAATGTGAGCGCGGGCCTGGACGCGGATCCGGCCCCGACCGGTCGCGTAGGCGTCACGAATCCCCTCGCGGCCGAGAATCGTGCCGGCGGTCGGAAAGTCGGGGCCCTTGATGTGCTTCGTCAGCCCCTCGACGTCGATCTCCGGGTCGTCGATGTACGCGATCGTGGCCGCCACCACCTCGCGCAGGTTGTGCGGCGGGATGTTGGTCGCCATGCCTACCGCGATCCCGGAGCCGCCGTTGACCAGCAGGTTGGGGAACCGAGCCGGCAGCACGAACGGCTCGCGACGCGACCCGTCGTAGGTCGGGACGAAGTCGACGGTCTCGGCGTCGATGTCGCGCAGCAGTTCGGTGGCGAGACGCGCGAGGCGGGCCTCCGTGTAACGCATCGCCGCGGCCGGCCAGCCGTCGATGTTGCCGAAGTTGCCGTGGCCGTCGACCAGCGGATAGCGCATCGAGAAGTCCTGCGCCATCCGGGCCAGCGTGTCGTAGATCGCGCTGTCGCCGTGCGGGTGGTACTTGCCCATCACCTCGCCGACGATCTGCGCGCACTTGACGTGCTTGCGGTTGGGCTGCAGGCCCAACTCGCTCATCACATACAGGACCCGGCGGTGGACCGGCTTGAGCCCGTCGCGGACATCGGGCAGCGCGCGCCCGACGATGACCGACATCGCGTAGTCGAGATACGCGGAGCGCATCTCCTCCTCGAGCCCGCGGGGCTCGATGTTGCCGCCGCCGATGGTGTCGACTGCTGACATCGGGCGCCTCCCTTACACGTCCAGCGTCGCCGCGAGGGCGTTGTCTTCGATGAAGGCACGGCGGGGCTCGACCTGGTCGCCCATCAACATCGAGAACACCCGGTCGGCCGATGCCGCGTCCTCGATCGTGACCTGGACCAGGGTCCTGGTCTCGGGATCCATCGTCGTCTCGCGCAGCTCCTCGGCGTCCATCTCGCCCAGGCCCTTGAACCGGTAGTAGTCGATCCCGCGCTGGGAGATCGCGAGGATGCCCTCGTGCAGCTCCTCGAAAGTGCCGGCCTCGCTGGTGTTCTCGGCCAGCCGGATCGTGAACGGAGGCGTCCCGGTCAGGGCCACGAGCTCACGATGCTGATCGGCCAGCCGGCGGTACTCCTGCGCGTCCAAGGCGGAATGACGGACGTGATGGGTGGTCGCCAGCCCGGTCTTGTTCTCGATCGTGCGGATCACAACCTCGTCGGGACGCTCCTCGACCAGGACCAGCTGGTAGGAGTGGCCGTCACCGTTGTTCTCGCTGGCCTGGGTGTGCTTGATCAGACTCGGCACGTCGGTGATCTGCTCCTCGAGCAGCCGGGCCTGCTGCATGAACTGCACGATCCCGTGACCGTGGGCGGCCCGCAGCGCCGAGGCCCAGCCCTCGTATTTCTTGAGCAGCTGCGAGAACCGCTTCCAGCGCGCCTCGGTCAGCTTGAAGGGTTTGTTGTAGCGGTCGTAGACCTCGAGCTTCTCGAACTTGTCCCCGAGCAGGATGTCCTCGAGCTCGGTCTCCCGCTCGATGTAACGGTGCTTCTGGCCCCGGGTGAGCCGATACAGCGGCGGCTTTGCGATGTAGACGTAGCCGGCCTCGATCAGCGGCTCCATCTCGCGGAACAGCAGCGTCAGTGCGAGCGTGCGAATGTGCGCGCCGTCGACGTCGGCATCGGTCAGCAGCACGATCTTGTGGTAGCGGGCCTTCTCGATGTCGAACTCATCGCGTACCCCGGTCCCGATCGCGGTGATCAGGGCCTGGACCTCGACGTTGCCGAGCACCTTGTCGATCCGGCTCTTCTCGACGTTGAGGATCTTGCCACGCAGGGGCAGGATCGCCTGCGTGTTGCGGTCCCGGGCGCTCACCGCCGAGCCGCCGGCCGAGTCACCCTCGACCACGAACAGCTCGGCCAGCGCCGGGTCCTTGACCGAGCAGTCGGCCAACTTGCCGGGCAGCGTCGAGTTCTCCAGCGCTGTCTTGCGGCGGGTCAGGTCACGGGCCTTGCGCGCGGCGGCCCGCGCCTGCGCGGCTGACACCGCCTTGCGGATCACCGCGCGAGCGTCCTGGGGGTTCTCCTCCAGGAACTCGGCCAGCCGGGCGTTGACGATCGAGTGGACGAAGCCCTGCATTCCCGGGTTGCCGAGCTTGGTCTTGGTCTGACCCTCGAACTGCGGGTCGGTGAGCTTGGCCGAGATGACCGCGGTCAGCCCCTCGCGCACGTCCTCGCCGGTGAGGTTCTCGTCCTTGTCCTTGAGCTCACCCTTGTCGCGCGCGTACTTGTTCAGCGCGCTGGTGAGGGCCGAGCGGAAGCCGCTGAGATGCGCACCGCCCTCGAGCGTGTTGATGTTGTTGGCGAACGAGAACACCGACTCCTGGTAGGAGGAGTTCCACTGCATGGCGACCTCGACCGCGCCCTCGTCGCTCTCGCCCTCGAACGAGATGACCTTCTTGTGGATCGGGTCCTTGTTCTCATTCAGGTAGGTCACGAAGTCGACGATTCCACCCTCATACTGGAACTCGGCCCGGTTGCCCGTGCCGCGCTCGTCAACGATCGTGATGTGAAGGCCACGGGTGAGGAAGGCGGTGTCGCGCATCCGCTCCTCGATCGTCTTGAAGTCGACTTCGAGCGACTCGAAGATGTCGGCGTCGGGCAGGAACGTGATCGTCGTCCCGGTGTCCTTGGTCGGCTCGCCACGCTTGAGGTCACCAAGCGGCTTACCGCGCTCGTAGGTCTGGGTGAAGCTGTAGCCGTCGCGCCGGACCTCGACGTCGAGCCGCTCCGAGAGCGCGTTGACGACCGAGACGCCGACTCCGTGCAGACCACCTGAGACCTTGTAACCGCCGCCGTCGCCAAATTTGCCGCCGGCATGGAGGACCGTCAGGACCACCTCGACCGCCGGGCGCTGCTCCTTTTCCATCACGGCAACCGGGATCCCGCGGCCGTTGTCAATCACGGTCACCGAGTCGTCGGGGTGGATCGTCACCGTGACCGCGGTGCAATGACCGGCGAGCGCCTCGTCGACGGAGTTGTCGACGACCTCATAGATCAGGTGGTGCAGCCCTCGGGCTCCGGTGGAGCCGATGTACATGCCGGGACGCTTGCGAACCGCCTCGAGTCCCTCGAGCACGGTGATGTCCTGGGCGTCGTAAGTGGATTGCTTGTTCGCGCCCGCTGCGGCGCTGTCGTCGTTCGCCAACGATCCTCCGATGACGTTGCAACGCCCCGGTTTCGCGCCACGCTTGAGCGCGCCGGGGCGTCAAAGAATTGGTGTACAGAAGAATAGCACAGCGAACGGCGGAAATCGCCCCCCAACACATCTGGTTTTGCCTGCAAAACGCGGAAAAAGACGGCGCCTGCAGAGCCCCGCTACGAGTACCCTGTCGCAACGCACCGAAGGCGCTGCACGGACCCGCGCGTCAGGCTCGAGTTGAGCCGCATGAGGATCTGCGGAGCCATCAGGTCAAGCTCCTGCGCCCACACCGACGCAGAGCACGAAACGGTCACCACTCCGCCCCGTTCGGCGCTCGGCTGGGCCTCTGCGCAGATCGCCTCGCCGACCACCGCCGGCCACGCCCGCTGGACCTCGGCGAGCAGCGTTTCGGGGGCCAGCTCGTCGGCCAGATCGCCGAGCGCCGAGCCGAGCGAGCGAGGTGCTCTGCGGTACGGGGTCACGCCGCGAGCGTCCGGTCGAGTGCACAAACCGCAGGCCTCACGCCGCCAGCGCCTCCCCGAGCACACGCCCCGCCGATACGGCCAGCCTGGTCACACCGGGATCCTCGGACCCCGGCACCTGGTCGAGGTCGGTCGCGGTGATCACCGACTGCCCACCGGTCGCGCGCAACAGCCCGACCAACGAGCGGCGCCGCGTCTGATCGAGCTCGCTCATCACGTCGTCGAGCAGCATCACAGGCGGGGCCTCACGGCGCGCGGCGATCGCCTCGCGCTCGGACAGCAGTAACGCCAGCAGTGCCAGCCGCTGCTGCCCCTGGGAGCCGTACGCCCTCAGATCGCGGCCCTCCCGCAGCGTCGTGAGATCGTCCCGGTGGGGGCCGTGGCCGGTGAAGCCGCGCTCGATATCGGACTCGGCCCGCTCGGCGAGCTCGGCGCGCAGCTGGTCGACGTCGGTCGCCCGCGACCGTGGCCGGTAGGCGAGTGCGGGTTCGCCGTCGAGCCCGAGCTCGGCGCAGCAGCGCGCGAACCGGTCACGCACTTCCTCGATCGCGGTCGCCCGGTCACTCATCAGCGCAAGTCCGTGCTGAGCCAGCTGCGCGTCCCAGCTGGCGAGCGACCCACGGTTCGCGCCGTGCGCGCGGATCCGAGCAATCAGCGCATTGCGCTGCGCGAGCGTCTGTGCGTACGCGCGTCGGGTCGTCACCCGCGACGGCCATAGCGCCGCGACGAGCTGATCGACATGAGCGCGGCGCAGCGCCGGGGCGCCCTTGATCAGCTCCAGGCGGTCGGGCAGGAAGACGCTGACGAGTGGGCGCTCGGTCACCTCGACCAGCCGTTCGACATTGGCACCGTCGACTTTCATCCGCTTCGGCTCGCCCGGCGAGAAGCCGACCGAGAGCTCGTGGCCGCCGTCCTCGGCGATCGCATCGACGACGACCCGGGTCGCGCGCTGGCCGAAGCGCACGACCTCGCGCTCGTTCGTGGTCCTGCACGAACGTCCCGTACAGCCGAAGTAGAGCGCTTCGATCAGGTTGGTCTTGCCGGCGCCATTCGGCCCGGTGATGACCGTCAGGCCCTCGCCGAACTGGGCCTGAGCGTTGTCGTAGCTGCGGAAATCACGCAGCGTGACACGCACCACGCGCACCGGCGCACGCCCGTCAGACGTTGAGCCTGATCGGCATGATCAGGTACCGGAAGCGGCTCTCGTCGCCGGCCTCAATCAGTCCCGGCCGTAGCGGGCTGATCAGCTTCAGGACGACCTCGCCGTCCTCGATCGCCTCCAGTCCGGCCCGCAGGAACTCGGGATTGAAGCCGATCTCGAGCGCCTCGCCCTGAAACGCGACTGGCATTGACTCAAGCGCCTCGCCGACATCAGGCGTCTGAGCCGAGACGGTCACCTCACCCTGGCTGAAGGCGAGCCGCAGCGGCGCGTTCTTCTGTGCGAGCAGGCTGATCCGGCGGACCACGTCGGTGAACTCCCCGCCGGCCAGCCGGAGCTCGTGCTCAAACGTCTCCGGCAGCAGCTGTTGGTAATTCGGGAACTGGCCATCGATCAGCCGCGAGGAGAGGATCACGCGGCCGAGCGTGAACAGCACCTGGTTCTGGCGCACGCTCACCTGCAGGCTCTCGTCCTCGCCCTGGGTCACGAGCCGCCCCAGCTCCTGCAGCGCCCGCGCCGGCACGTTGACCTCGAAGCCGGATGAGAGCGGAGTTTCGAGCGTCGTCTCCTTGACGCTCAGGCGGTAGGAGTCGGTCGCGACCATCCGCAGCTCGCTGTCGGAGGCCGACACGAGGATGCCGGTCAGCACCGGGCGCGTCTCATCTCGTGAGGCGGAGCCGGCAACCTTCAGCGCCGTCGACACGAACGCGGCGGCGGGCAACTCGACGGTCGAACCCTCGTCGGCCTCGGGGAACGGGGGAAAGTCTTCACTGCGGAGCGTTCGGATGTGAAAGATCGCGTTGCCCGAGACCATCTCCACGTCCTGCTCGGCGGAGCGCAGCTCGAGCGATACGGAGTCGGCGGGAAGTGATCGGACGACGTCGAGCAGCAGCCGAGCCGGGAGTACGACGATGCCCTCACGGGTCACCTCGGCCTCGAGCGGCACGCGCAGACCAACATCCATGTCGGTGGCGCGGAGCTCGCAGCCGGCCTCGGACGCCGACAACTGAACGCCGGACAGAGCCTGGATCGCACTCCGAGTCGAAGCGACCCTGCTGACCGTCTGAAGCTGGGCTAGAAGGCGCTCGCGCTCGAGTGAAATCTTCACTGTTGATACCTCAAGAAGGAATTAGAAGTCATAGGGCGAATAAAGGCTGTCGATAAGTGCGCGATCGTTCGCATCTTGCGGCGAAGTTGTTGCGGGAGGCAGACAGGCAAGTCTGTCAACAGTTGCGGTCGGCTTGCAGTCTGCGTATCTCCTCGAGCAGCGTGTCGAGCTCCCCGGCGAGTTGTTGATCGCTGGCGCGCCGGTCTGAGACCTTCTTGCACGCGTGCAGCACGGTGCCGTGGTTGCGGCCGCCGAACGCCTCGCCGATCTGCTCGAGAGGTGCCCCGGTCAGCTCGCGCGCGATATGGATGGCAACCTGGCGGGGCCAGACGATGCTGGCCTTGCGGCCGGCCGAGATCAACTCTGCGGTTGTGAGCGAGAAGTGCTCGGCCACCGCTGCCTGTACCTGCGCAATCGAGGGCCTCGCCCGCCGGCGAACCGGGTACATCGAGTCCATCACCTCGGTTGCGAGCTGGAGGTCGATCTCGCGCCTCGTGAGCGAGTGGAATGCGACGACCCTGATCAGCGCGCCCTCGAGCGCGCGAATGTTGTTCGTGACCCGATCGGCGATCAGTTCCAGGACCGCGGGGTCGGCGACCATGACACCGTCGAGCGCGGCCCGCTTGCGTAGGATCGCGACGCGGGTCGCATGGTCGGGCGGGCTGAGATCGGCGACCAAGCCGGCCTCGAAGCGCTCCCGCAGGCGCTCCTCGATCGCCAGTAGCGAGCTCGGCCGATCACAGGTCACCACGACTTGGCGGCCGGCCTGATGGAGCGCGTCGAAGGTGTGGAAGAACTCCTCTTCGGTCCGGGTCTTGGAGGCGAGGAACTGGACATCGTCGATCAGGAGCACGTCGGCGTCTCGGTAGGCGCGTTTGAACGGCTCCAGTGATTTGCTCTTCAGTGCAGCGAGAAAGTGGTTGGTGAACGACTCGGCAGTTGTGTAGCGGACCGTCGTGCCGGTCCCGAATGCGACCACGTAGTTGCCGATAGCGTGCAGGAGGTGGGTCTTGCCGAGTCCAGGTGGCGCGTGGAGGAAGAGGGGGTTATAGGCCTGGCCGGGGTATTCGGCGACCGCCAGCGCGGCTGCGTGTGCGAGCCGGTTGCCGGGCCCGATGATGAACTGCTCGAAGCTGTAGCGAGGGTTGAGCGTTGATACGGGCGGAGCCTGGACCTGAGGTGGAGCCTCCTGCTTGCGCCGGCCGCCGATGATCTCGAGCGAGACGCGCGCGGCTTGCCCGAGGACCTGGCCGGCGCACCCTTCGATCAGTCGTCCGAACCGGTCCGCCACCCATGTTCGCGTAGCCGGCGGGGCCTCGAGCGTGAGCAGCTCGCCATCCCAGGACTTGAGCTCGAGCGGCGCGAGCCAGATCTCGTAGGTGGAATCCCCAACCAGCTTCCTGAGCTCGGACTGGATCGTGCGCCAGGCGGGCGTGGGCTCGGGTTGCGCGGACAGCGCCAAGCGACTCCTCCCAGGAGCATTGAGGGAAACGATCTAGGTGGGGCGACGGGAGTCCGCCCGGGGGCGGCGAATATACCAACGGCGATGAGGGCCCCGAGGAAGCTCCGCGGGGTGTTGACGCAAAGCGCGAAAAAAAGTGAACGCGGCATGGCCAGGATGTATCTCGACGCTCGGTCTAGCTCGGCCGGTGGGGGTTCGCCGGCGATCCGGAACGAGTTCCCGGAGAGCTGAGCGTGCCTGCGTATACTCCGACCTTCCTGCCCTGCTCGTCGCGGGCCACGAGCCATGAAACGTACTTATCAGCCAAAGAAGCGCAAGCGCGCACGCACGCATGGGTTCCGCGCCCGCATGCGCACCCGCGCGGGGCGCTTGACACTCAAGCGGCGGCGCGCAAAGGGACGCAAGCGCCTGACGGTCTGATGCTCGGCGTACCCGGCGCCGGGCAGCGCTCTGGTCGGGGACGGCTCTCGCGAAGCGCTGAGTTCGACCGTGTGTTCCGTCAGGGTCGCTCGCACGCCGGGCGCGACCTGGTGCTGTACGTGTTTCCTCGCGGCGGCGATGACCGCGGCCCCCGGCTGGGCCTGTCGGTGTCTCGCAAGGTTGGCGGCGCCGTCGAGCGTAATCGCGTAAAACGCCTGCTCCGCGAGGCATTTGCGGATCAGAGCGCCCGCTTGCCGGCCGACACTGACGCGGTCGTGGTCGCTCGGCGGAGCACTCGTGAGTTGGCTGAGCGCGAGGGACTTGCCGGCGTCGTAAATGCGCTCGCTGAGCTGATTGACAAGGTTCCGGGCGCCGCCGAGCGAGGGCCGGACGTGAGTGGCTCTGCGGTCTCGGGTGCGGCCGAGCCCGAGCCGGCCGAGGACGCCGCGTAATGCGTGTCCGGGCGCTGTTCGTTGCGCCGATTCGCGGCTACCAGCGCGTCCTCTCGCCGGCGTTCGCGCCGCGCTGTAAGTACTACCCGTCGTGCTCCGAGTACGCGGCGCAGGCGATCCAGCGGTACGGCATACTCCGCGGTCTCGTCCTTGCCGGGTGGAGATTGCTCCGCTGCAACCCCTGGAGTCTGGGTGGGGTTGACCACGTCGAGGACCAGCAGCTGTTCAAGCCAAGACCACCGGCGGCTAGTACCTGAGCATGCTTGAGAGCGCAAACATAATCCAGAGCATCCTCCAGCCGCTGATCGACGTCTTCCAGTCGGTCCTGACGTTCTTCCACAACAGCGTCGGTGTTTCGTGGGGCTGGTCGATCGTGCTGCTGACGATCTGCGTCCGCACGGTGCTGATTCCGCTCACGGTCAAGCAGTTCCACTCGATGCAGAAGATGCAGATGCTGGCGCCCGAGATGAAGGCGCTGCAGGCGAAGTACAAGGAGGACAAGGAGCGCCAGCAGCAGGAGATGATGCGCTTCTACAAGGAGAACGGCGTCAACCCGCTCGGGTCCTGCCTCCCGCTGGCGGCCCAGCTGCCGGTCTTCATCTCGCTGTACTACATGTTGCGCACGAGCCTCCGCGTGGACATCTGCCCGGGGATCCAGCGCCTCCACAACCACGGGGTTCTGAGCACCGCCCACACCGTCCCCTGCGGACCGCACGGCGGTGCCTCGTTCCTGTTCATTCCCGACCTGACGAACAAGGCGAGCGGCGCCGTTCTGATCGTCCTGATCGTTCTGTACGTGGGCACGCAGCTCGCCTCGAGCATGATGATGGCGAGCCCGACGATGGACCCGACGCAGCGCAAGCTGATGATGGCGCTGCCGCTGGTGTTCGTCCTGTTCGTGATCAGCTTCCCCGCCGGCGTGCTGGTCTACTGGATCACCACCAACCTGTGGACGATGGGGCAGCAATACATCATCAAGCGACGAATCGGGCCGGTAAGGCCGGCCGTGGCGTCAGCGACGCCCGCGGCCGGCACAACGAGCATGATCTCGACCGTCAAGAGTCCACCGAAGGACGGCGGCGGAGCCAAGGACGACGGCGACACGTCGAGCAACGGCTCCGGTTCCGGCGGGCTCAGCGGCTTGATCCGAGGGCGGTCGAAGGCTGACAAGGAGAAGGCTGCCGTGGCCGCGCAACCGCGATCCGGACCACCACCACGGCCGCCGCGGAAGAAGAAAAAGCGTTCCGGCCGGAGGAGGTAGCCGTGTCGGTCACGCCTGACGCCCCCGCCGCTCGCGTCCAGGAGTTGCTGGAGCGAATCGCCGACGCGGCCGGCATCGATGCGGAGGTCGAAGTCCACGACGGCCCCGACGGGCTGAGCGCTGAGTACCACGGCGACGATCTCGGCTTGCTGATCGGTCACCACGGTCAGACGATCGACGCGATCCAGCACATCGCTTACAGGTTCGCGATGCAGGGCGACGCAGAGCGCAGGCCGGTGACCGTCGATGCTGCCGGCTACCGCGAGCGCCGCGCGGTCGCGCTTCGGGCCACGGCCGACCAGGCAGCCGAGACGGCGATCAACCACCGTCGCGCCGTCCCGCTCGAGGCGATGAGCGCGATGGAGCGCAAGGTGATCCATGAGCACCTCAAGTCTCGCCGTGACGTAGAGACTTACAGTGAGGGCCAGGAACCCAGCCGGCGGCTCGTCGTGGCGCCGCTCGTCGACTGATCGAAGGCATTTCGCCCAACCTCGGGCGTTTCACGTGAAACGTAAGCTGGGCAAGGCGGTCAATCAGGCAATCGCCCACCGTCTTGGTGTCCTGGCGCGCCGGTTCGACCTCGACTCGACCGCCGAGACGCGGCTTGCGGCGCTGCTCACCGCCCTGGTCTCCGATCCGCTCGCACCTACCACCGTGCGCGACGCCGCCGGCGCGCTGGATGACCACCTGGCGGATTCGCTCGTGGCGCTCGATCTCGATCCGGTGCGGCGGGCGCGCTCGATCGCCGATCTCGGCGCCGGTGCCGGCTTGCCGGGAATCCCGTTGGCGATCGCGCTCTCCGAGTCGTCGGTCTCGCTGGTCGAGAGCAACGGCCGCAAGTGCGAGTTCATCTCGCGGGTGGTCGAGGCCTGCTCGCTGTCGAACGCGGTCGTGGTCAACGCACGCGCCGAGGCATGGCCCGATGGGCTAGGGCGGTTTGATCTTGTGACCGCGAGGGCGGTGGCACCGCTCGACGTGGTCGCCGAGTACGGCGCGCCGCTGCTGAGGGTCGGCGGGACGTTGCTGGTCTGGAGGGGAAGACGCGATCCTGACGCCGAGCGTTCCGCGCGTCGGGCGGCGTCCGAGTTAGGGCTCGAGCTACGCGAAGCGCACGACGTCGAGCCCTACCCGGGTGCTGTCAATCGCCATCTGCAGCCGATGGTCAAGGTTGCGGAGACGCCGGAACGGTTTCCGCGCCGGGTCGGCGTGGCCCGTAAGCGTCCACTCGGCGGCCGGTAGAGGGTGGCGCCCCAGTTCGCGCCGCTGCTTAAGGAACGCCGTGCCCTCATCTGACCGCCGACGGCGGTAGCTTGGATGAACCGTGAGCACCGTGTACGCGATCGCAAACCAGAAGGGCGGAGTCGGCAAGACAACGACGGCCGTCAACCTCGCGGCGTGCGTCGCCGAGGCCGGCTACGAGTCATTGCTGATCGACATCGACCCGCAGTGCAACGCCACCCTGGCACTCGGGATCAGCAAACACACGCGGCCCACGATCTACGACGCGCTGGTCGGTGATCTGGCCCTCGAGGACGCGGTCGTCGAGAGCGGGATCGCCAACCTCTCGGTCGTCCCCGCCGGACCGGATCTCGCCGGCGCGACCGTCGAGCTGCCCCGGCTCGCCGGTTCGGAGAACCGCCTCCGCGAGGCACTCGCGCCGCTTCGGGATCGGTTCGCGTTCGTGCTGCTCGACTGCCCGCCGTCGCTGGGCCCGCTGACGGTCAATGCGCTGGTGGCGGCCGACCGGGTCATCGTCCCGGTCCAGTCGGAGTACTTTGCCCTCGAGGGCCTGGCGGGGCTGCTCGACACGCTCTCGCTGGTCCAGCGGGAACTCAATCCGCGCCTGACCGTGGCTGGGATGCTGCTGACGATGCACGACAACCGAACTCGCCTGGCCCAGGACGTGGAGCGCGAGATCCGCGATCACTTCCCGGCGCTCGTGTTCGACACCGTGATTCCACGCAACGTGCGAGTCGGCGAGGCGCCGAGCTTCGGCAAGCCCGTGATCCACTATGACCCCCACTGCGCCGGTGCGGACGCGTACTTCGAGCTAGCCAAGGAGGTGGCCGCCCGTGGCTGAACGCCAGGCGATGGGCCGAGGTCTCGCCGCGATCCTCTCGGTCGCTCCCCGCGAGGAGCCCGAGGAGCTGCGGCAGATCCCGATTGACCTGATCGTCCCCAACCCTCACCAGCCGCGCAGCACCTTCGACGAGGCGTCGCTGCTCGGCCTGGCGGAATCGATCCGGGTCCGCGGCGTGCTCCAGCCCGTGCTGGTCCGCCCCGTGCCGGGCGGCACCTACGAGCTGGTCGCCGGCGAGCGCCGCTGGCGCGCCGGGAGGCTCGCCGAGCTTGACAGCGTGCCGGCGATCGTCCGCTACGAGGACGACGCCACCTCGCTCGAGGTCGCGCTGATCGAGAACATGGTTCGTGAAGATCTCAACCCGGTCGAGGAGGCCCGCGCCTGCGCGGCCCTGACCGAGGAGCTCGGTCTCACACGCGAGGAGGTCGGCGCGCGCGTCGGCCGCAGCCGGGTCGCCGTCTCCAACCTGATCCGCCTGCTCGACCTGCCCGACCCGGCGCTGGCCGCGATCGAGCGCCGCGAGCTGAGCGAGGGCCACGGCCGCGCCCTGCTGCTCGCCACCGACCACGACGACCGTCGCCGCCTGGCCCGCGAGGCGGTTGCGGCCGGCTGGTCGGTCCGCGAGCTCGAGGAGCACGCCCGCCGCGCCAACGGCGACCAAGGTGGCGCACGGCGCGCCCGCCGCCGGCAGGCACTTCACCCCGACCAGGAGGCGGCGATCGTGCTGCTGTCCGATAGCTTCGGCTCATCGCTCGGCCGCGACGTCGAGGTCACGGCCACGGCGATGGGCGGCTACCGGGTTCACCTGAGCTTCGAGTCGGCTGACGAGGCGCTCGAGCTGGCGGCGCGGCTGCGGCGCTGAATGCCGCGGTCGCGAGTTGACCCCCTCGCGGCGGCGCACCAGATCCGGACGGCGGCTTCGGCCCGCCGTTAGAATCGCCCGCACGGGCGATTAGCTCAGTCGGTTAGAGCGCTTCTCTGATAAGGAAGAGGTCCCAGGTTCGAGTCCTGGATCGCCCATGACAGGAAATGCCTGCAAAGCGGCGGGTTTCAGGAAGCGCAAGACTTTGCCGAGGCCTGCCGAAGCTGCCGCGCAGGCCGTACGAGAGCGTGATCGCGTGGTCGATTCGGAGCGACCTACCTCGTGATTGACGGAACGAGACGCTCACTCGGATTGGGCCTTCCGTTCGCTCCGCAGGACGACGCCACGCTCGACGTGCTAGCGATCGACAGCCGGGCAATTCACTGGTATCCCGGTGCTGGGCCCGGTCTGGCTGGTCGCGGCCGCTGAGGCGCTTGCCTGGACCAACCCGTAGGCCCGGATCTGCAAGTCTTCGCAGATGCCGTGGGCACCGGAGCTGTTTTCAGCGCACACGCTGCAGCAACTCGAGGAGAAACGCCGCCGTCGGCTCGTGGCGGTGCCCTACTTCGACGGGCTGCTGACCGGCGAGCTCGATGCGCTGGTCGAGTCGTTCGCCGGCGAGCCTGAGCTTCACCATCACATCCGTGGACGCATCAAGGGCGCGCGGGCATTTGAGGCGTTCGTGGTTGAGACGAGAGCCTGGCTCGGCGAGCTAAACGTTGAGGTGCACGATGTCGACCACGTCGTGATGAGGGAGCACGGCTTCGAGGAGGTGGTGCTACGGGTCGACGGCGACGAGGGGCGCGTCGGGGTGCCGCTTGCGATCGTCGCCGACAAGCGGCGCGACGGGCGGATCATCGAACTGCGCCTCTACTCCAGCAGGTGGCCGCTGACCGGCCGCCATGTCAACCGGCCGCCGCTGCTGCAGCCCAACCCGGAGCTGCGCGAGTCTGATGTCGTCGGCGAGTATCAGCGCGCGCTCGCGGCCGGTGACCTCGACGCGATCGTGGACGCATTCGAGCCAGACGGGTACGCGCGCGAGCCCGCCAGCGGCCAGTACATCCACACCGGGCCCGACCGGCTGCGCAACTTCTTCTTGCGGCTGTTCTCAAACGACGGGGGCGTCCCACTGGAGCACTGTGCGCAGATCGACGACGGGCGCGCCTGCGCGCTGGAGTACAACGTTGTGCGGTGGGGCAAGACCGAGCTCTCGCCTCAGGCCGGGATCGCCGTCTACGTTCGGGGCCAGAGCGGCAAGCTCGCCGCGGCCCGGATCTACGATGACGTCGACCCGCCGCTGGGCTGAGTCTCGGGGCGCCGGACGGCGGTCAGACGGTCCGGCAGGCGAGCACCTGGTCGCGGCCGTAGTAGTCACCGGCGAGCGCGCTCGCGGCGGGGTTATGCTGACCCAAGCCGCACCGGACCACAAGGGAGGCGGAGATGGGACTGACGGACAAGTTCAAGAACATCGCCCAGCAGGCACAGGACGCGGTCGCCGAGCACAAGGACCAGATCCACGAAGCCGTCGACGCGGCCGGTGTCGCGGTCGATCGCAAGACAAAGGGCAAGCACAGCGACAAGATCGCCAAGTTCGGCGAGAAGGCCGGTGATGCGATCGACAAGCTCGGCGCCGACTCGGACAAGGACGCCGCCGAAGATCAGCCGCCCGCGTCACAGCGGCAAAGCTGACGGTCACACTCCGTCGCGCGGGATCTCGAGCTCAGTGTGAACGCTGTGCACCAGCTCGTCATCCTCGAGTGCCGTCAACTCACGGGTGACGCGGAAGTTGGTCGCAGTAGCCAAGAGTGACGTGTGCACGTGGATGGTGACGCCCCAAGCGCCCCGCCGCAGGAAGTGCTCGCCGTCACAATCAACGCGTGCAGACAGCGGCAAACCGTGCTCGATTGCAAAGCGCTTTGACACCCGCTCGCCGAACTCAAGCCGCGACGCTTCAAGCCGCGAGCGCTCCTCACCGCCGACCTCGATCGTCAGCCGACCCGTCGCGAGATCGCGTTCAAAAAAGCGCCAAGGCCGATGGTCGACCTCGCCGGCCGCCGGTGGGCTCGCTTCCGGCCTGTGGAACGGCGGCACCGCCGGCTCGTCACAAGTACCGCGCACCGGCAGCACCAGCCGGGTCTCGTCGCCAAGCACCAACCGAAGCGACACGTTCTCCGGTGGCGGCCACGCAAACGGCCAGTAGCCGCCTGAGACGGCGAGCCGGATCCGGTGGCCGGGCGCGAACACGTGGCCGGCCAGATCTAGCACTACCCGGACCGGGGTCGGCTGACCGACCGGCATCGGCTCGGGCTCGAGATGAGAGTCGCGATGTGTGAGGTTCAGCAGCCCGCGCGCGACAAGTAGCGAGCTACCGTCCGGGGCCACATCGCACAGCCGCACCGCCACCAGTGCCAACGGCTTGTCGACCTCGACCACCAGCGCCACCTCCGGATACCCGAGGACCTCGAGACGCTCATCCAACACGGCCGACGTGTAACTCAGCGCCAGCCCGTCCTCCTCCCGTTGGTCGGGAGGAAAGTCGGTCACCTCACCGTACGGACACCACGCGCCCGCGTCACTGCCTGACAGCTCACTGGTGACGTGCAACGCGCTGGCGGGCTCACCAGCGGCGGCGGCCAAGCCGCCACCGCCGTCAGGAAACCACTCCTGGCCTGCGAAACGTGACGGCGGCCACGTGGTCTCGCCCACCCACCGTCCACTGCGCTGAGCGTGAAACGCCGCCGGCTGGTCATGCTCCTGCATCCATACTCTCAGCAGTGGCACGTCCATCGCCCCGTTGTCGATGCCGCGCAGCCAGTGGTCCCACCAGCGCAGGCACTCCTGGAGGAAGCCGATCCGAGGTCCCGGGTCGGCGACGTGCGGCCAACCGTGGCTCCACGGCCCGAGCAGCGCGCGGCACGGCACGCCGGCCCGCACAAAGCCCGCCAGCGTCCTCCCGACGGGGTTGGTGTAGCCGTCGGCCCAGCCACCGACGAGCAGCGTCGGGGCGACCACGGCTCCGTAGTCCTCGCAAATCGAGCCCTGTTGCCAGAACTCGTCGCGGCGCTGGTGCGCCAGCCACTGCTCAGCGAAGAACGGCGTGCGCTCGAGGCGGTCGATCCACATCTCGCGCCAGCGGTCGCCGACGATCTCGGGATCGGGGGGCAGCGCGTTGAGCCCAAGCATGTAGCTGCCCCAGCTGAGCGCCTCGTGCGCGAGCAGGCATCCACCTACGTAGTGAACGTCGTCGGCGTAGCGGTCGTCTGTGAAGTAGGCGCTGACCACCGCCCGCAGCGCCGGCGGGCGTCGGGCGGCGACCTGGAGGCCGTTGAACCCGCCCCACGACTTGCCGTACATGCCGATCGCTCCGGTGCACCACGGCTGCTTGGCGAGCCAGGCGATCACCTCGCAGGCATCCTCCTGCTCCTCAGGGAGGTACTCGTCGCACAGGATCCCATCCGAGTTGCCGGTCCCCCGGATGTCGACCCGCACCGATGCGTAGCCGTGACCCGCGAAGTAAGGGTGCTGCGTCGCGTCCCGGTGAGCGGTGCCGTCGGTCAGCCGATACGGGAGGTACTCGAGCACGGCTGGCACCGGGTCATCGATCGCATCGACCGGGAGAACCGTCCTCGCGAACAGCCGGCACCCGTCCGAGAGCGTGATCCAGTCGTCGCGAACGGTTGTCGCCCGGGGGAGATCCGCGACGATTTCGGGGATCAAGACCGGGCCACGTCGGCAAACCTGGACACGACCGCCAAGATACCCGGCGATGCCCCAAGTGCTCGACCCGGTCTGGATCACGCTTTCGGACGGCTGCCGACTTGCGGCTCGCGTCTGGCTGCCCGACGACGCCGAGCGGCGGCCCAGCCCGGCGATCCTCGAGGCGATCCCATACCGCCGGACTGACGGGACGTTGACGATCGACCACCCGCGGTATGAGTACTGGGCGCGCCAAGGGTTCGCCGGCGTGCGCGTGGACATCCGGGGGTCGGGCGATTCCGACGGCCTGCTCGAGGACGAGTACCTGTCCCGAGAGCAGGACGATGCCTGCGAGGTGATCGCCTGGCTCTCCGAGCAGCCGTGGTGCAACGGCCGGGTGGGCATGATCGGCTACTCGTGGGGAGGGTTCGCGGGCCTACAGGTCGCCGCGCGCCGGCCGGCCCAGTTGGCGGCCGTCGTGACGGTCAACTCGACCGTGCGCCGATACACCGACGACTGCCATTACATCGGCGGCGCTGTCAACGCGCACGACATGCTCTCGTGGGCGACCACGATGCTGGCTTTCGACGCGCGGCCGCCCGACCCCGAAGTCGTCGGCGACCGGTGGCGCGAGATGTGGGAGCAGCGACTGAGCGTCGCGCCGCCGATGATCGAGCGCTGGCTCTCACACCAGCTCGAGGACGACTACTGGCGCCACGGTTCAGTGTCGACGAACTACGACGCGATCGACTGTCCGGTGCTGGCCGTCGGCGGCTGGGCCGACCCGTACCGGAACGCCGTGCTCGAACTGCTCGCGCACCTGCGATCGCCGGCGTTCGGGCTGCTCGGCCCCTGGGCGCACGGGTACCCGCACACGACGACGCCGGGGCCGATGATTGCCTTCCTGACCGAATGCGCGCGCTTCTTTGGCCGCTACCTGCGTGACGACGACAACGGATACGAGGCCACGCCCCAGTTGCGCGCCTACGTGCAGGACTTCGACTCCCCCGCGGCCAGCCAGGCGGCGAGAGCCGGCCGGTGGGTCTCGATCCCGGCCTGGCCGCCCCCGGACCAGCGCCTCCGGATCCTCCAGATCGCCGACCGAGGTCTCAGCGACGGCCGACCGGCCGAGGACGGGACGGAGCTTCGCGTCGGCTCCGTGCAGACCAACGGTCTGATGGCCGGCAGCTGGTGCCCGTACGGCGGCCCGAGCCTGCCGCTCGACCAACGGCCCGACGACGCCGTGTCGCTCTGCCTGGACTCCGAGCCGCTCCAGAGTGACACGGAGCTGTGCGGTTTTCCACGGCTGCGGCTGCGCATCAGCGGCGACCATCGCACGGCGCGCGTGGTCGCACGGCTGTGCGACGTCTCGCCATCGGGCGAATCGTTGCTGGTGACGCGCGGGGTCCTCACCCTGCAGCACCCCGGCGAACAAACCGACGTACAGCTCAGGCTCGACTGCGCGGGCCATCGCTTCGCCGCCGGTCATCGGATTCGGCTGGCGATCTCGCCCACGTACTGGCCCTGGGTGTGGCCGGCGGCGGAACCCGTCACGCTTGCGATCTCGTCCGCAGCCGGTGCGCTCGAACTGCCGCTGCTCGGCCCACATGGACGCCCGGACCTCGGAACGCCAGAGCTTGACACCGACCCGGTCAGCGTCACATGGGTGACCCAGAGCGCTCAGCGTCAGCTGATCACACGCGACCTTGCGACCGCGACCGTGCAGCTGCTCAGTGAGCCCGACTTCCTCGGCGGCCGGCTGCGGCTCGACGATCTCGATCTCGAGGTCGAGGACTGGGGCGAGAACCTCTACCGGATCACCGATGGTGACCCGCTCTCAGCGGAGGTCCGCTGCCGGCGGCGAGCAGCCCTGAGCAGGCCCGGCTGGGACGTGCGGATCGAGGCCGACGCGACGATGCGGAGCACTGCGACCGAATTTCTCGTCGAGACCGAATTGACCGCGTTCCTGCACGACGAGTTGATCACCACGCGTCGCTTCCAGACCCGTGTGCTGCGGTGTGATTAAGGTGCTCCAGCAGCCGATTGCCGTTTGATACGTTGCACGCGATGGCCCCCGGTGACCTCGAGTCCCTCACCGCGCTGTCTCGGCGAGCATTGCTGCGCCGCGGAGCCCAACTCGGGGTCGGCCTGCCAACCGCCGGCGCGCTGCTGGCCGCGTGCGGTTCGAGCTCGAGCCCCTCTTCGGGCAGCGCCTCGGGCGGACCGCTGACGGGCACGATCGTCCTCAACAACTATCCGGACTGGATCGGGCCGCACGAGATCCCGACCTTCGAGAAGCTCCATCCCGGAGCTCACGTCAAGCAGGTCACCAACGCGACGAGCAGCAGCGCGGAGGTCGTTCTGGCGTTCAAGAGCGGCCAGTACGATCTGCTTCTAGCCGACACCAGTGACACCGGCCAATCCCATGCCGCCGGCGTGCTCCAGGAGCTCGACTTCGCGAAGATCCCGAACATCTCGGGTGTCACCCACAGCTTCAGAACCGCCTATCCGTACGGGATCCCGACTGACTACGGCAAGGTGGGGATCGGCTACCGGCCGGACATCGTCGGCGAGACGATCACCAGCTGGCATGACGTGTGGCGGCTGGCGCCGAAGTTCTCGGGTCAGATCGTGTTCATCGATCTCGAGCGTGACTGCATGGGCTCGACGCTCAAGTACCTCGGCTACTCGAGCAACTCGACCAGCCCCTCGCAGCTGACCGCCTGCAAGAACGCCCTGATCCAGATCAAGCCTCATCTGAAGGCGTTCCTGAACACGAACGTCGGGCAGGGGCTGGTCAACGGCTCGACCGCGATCGCGATGGACTGGGACTACGACGTCGCGGTCAACAAGCAACAGCAGCCGAAGATCGAGTGGGTCGAGCCGACCGAGGGAATGAAGGCCTACCTGGAGGGGTTCGCCGCCGCTAAGTCGACCGGCCACCTCAATCTCGTGCAGGAGTTCATGAACTTCCTGCTCGAGCCCAGGCAGTACGCCCAGTTCGTCAACGCGACGGGCACCGCCTACCTCGTCCCGGGTGCGACCCCGTTTATCAAGACCACGATCTCCAAGAATCCGATCCTGGTTCCCAACAAGAGCACGCTCGCGAAGGTCGAGTTCGATCATTACCTCGGTGCCGAGGGCGCCACGCTGTGGGCTAACACGTGGCAGGAAGTGAAGGCGGCCTAGTCTCTGCCGCCGTCACTGGCGCCCCACGCCGCTCGGAGGCGGGGGTGACGAGACGGGCAGCCCGCCATCTGCTGGCGCTGCCCACCGGGCTGGTCACGGTCGCCTGCTTTTTGGTGCCGCTCGGGCTGATCCTTGTCTACTCGTTCGGCACCGAGAACCTAATCAACTTCAACGTCGACTTCGGCTGGACGACCGCCAACTACCGGGCCTTTGATTCCTCGCTGTACGTCGACACGCTGGTGCGCAGCGTGATGCTGTCGGTGGGTACGACGGTCGCATGCGCGATCCTCGGGCTGACGCTGGCGTATTTCATCTCACGCCAGGGCCCCCGGACCCAGCGACTGCTGCTCGCCGCGGTGATCATCCCGTTCTGGACGAGCTTCATCGTCCGGACCTACTCGTGGGTCGACGTGTTGCAGAACGACGGGCCGCTGGACAGCATCGCCCATACGCTCGGGATTGTCGGCCCGCACTCTCACATCAACCTGCTCTACACGCCGGCGTCGATTGGGATAGGGATCGTGTACTCGTACCTGCCGCTGATGATCCTGCCGATCTACGTGTCGCTGGAGCGGATCGATCCCGCGATCTACAACGCCGGCGCCGATCTCGGGGCGACCCCGTGGCGGCAGTTCAGGCGGATCGTGCTGCCGCTCGCGCGGCCGGGGCTGATCGCCGGCTCGATCATCGTCGGGGTGCCGGCGATGGGTGAGTACGTGATCCCGGAGATCCTCGGCGGCGGCAAGACGCTGATGGTCGGAAACATCATCGCCAACCAGTTCCAGGAAACCGGCAATTACCCATTCGGGTCGGCGCTGTCGGTCACCCTGATGGCGCTGTTGATCGTTGTCCTGTTCTTCCTGCGCAAGTTCCAGCTCTCCGGGGAGCCGGCGACGTGAACATCCGTCGCCACCCGATCAGCGCGTTGCTCAGCCTGCTGGTGATCGCCTTCCTGTGGCTGCCGCTGGCGGTCGTGTTCATCGGCTCCTTTGACACCAACTCGTTGTTGACGTCGTGGACGGGAGCGACCGGCCACTGGTACCGCGAGGCGGTCAACGATCCCAACGTCCGAGCCGGGTTCGAGACGACACTGATCATCGCGGTGCTGTCGGCGCTGCTGTCACTGGCGGTCGCCCTGTCAGGCGCGCTGTGGTGGCGGCGCGCACCGCGCCGAGCGCGGGCTGCGTACGACGGTCTCGTGTACGCACGGATCGTCGTACCCGAGGTCGTGTTCGCGAGCGCGCTGTTCTTCCTGTTCTTGAAGCTTCACTTCACGCTCGGTCTGCCGACGATCGTGATCGGTCACGCGGTGCTGAACTCGGCCTACGCGACGCTGATCATCCAGGCACGGCTGATCGGGCTCGACCCGGCACTCGAGGAGGCAGCCGCCGACCTTGGCGCGACCCCGTGGCGCGCGTTCCGGCGGGTGACCTTGATCACCCTGATGCCCGCGATCATCGCCGCCGGCCTGCTCGCGTTCACCTTCTCGCTCGACGACGTTGTCACCTCCTACTTCCTACAGGGCACGTCACAGTCGCCACTGCCGATCGTTCTGCTGGGGATGATCAGGTTCCGGATCACGCCCGAGATCAACGCCGTCGGCGTGTTCGTCATGTTCCTCACGGTCGCGCTGATGGCGCTCGCCGTGACTGCCTTCACCACCGCGGGCCGGCTCGGCCGCAGTGGTCGGCGCAGCAGGATGCTGAGCCTCTACGAGCAATGACCGACGCCGCCGACACCGGGCGCCCACCGGCGGTGGCCGACGGGACAACCGCGATCACGCTGACCGGGGTCAGCAAGAGCTTCGGTGACCTGGTCGCGGTGCGCGAGCTCGACCTCGAGGTTCGCCAAGGCGAGTTCTTCTCGATCATTGGCCCGTCGGGCTGCGGGAAGACGACCACGCTGCGGATGGTGGCCGGGTTCGAGGATCCGACCTCGGGGACGATCCTCGTCGGTGGGAAGGATGTCACCCGTGTCCGCCCGTATCACCGCTCGGTCAACACCGTGTTCCAGAGCTACGCGCTGTTCCCGCATCTCGATGTGTGGGAGAACGTTGCCTTCGGGCTCAAGGAGGCGAGGCGGCCTCGGGCTGAGATCGCGAGCCGGGTCAAGGAGGCGATCGAACTCGTACGCCTCGAGGGGCGGGAGCGTGCTCGCCCCTCGCAGCTGTCAGGTGGCCAGCAGCAGCGGGTCGCGCTCGCTCGTGCGATCGTCAACCGGCCCGACGTGCTGCTGCTCGACGAGCCGCTCGGCGCGCTGGACCTCAAACTCCGGGCAGAGCTTCAGACGCAGCTCAAGGATCTGCACCGCGTGGTCGGGATCACGTTCTGTTACGTGACCCACGACCAGGGCGAGGCCTTTTCGATGTCCGATCGCGTCGCGGTCATGAACTCGGGCGTGCTCGAGCAGGTCGGCAAGCCCGAGGAGGTCTACCGGCGTCCGCAAACGGCGTTCGTGGCCGACTTCGTCGGAGCATCGAACCGGCTCTCGGGTCGGATCGTAAGCGCCGAGGGGTCGGGGCGCTACCGGGCGGACATCGAGGGCGTCGGCGAGCGCCACGTGGCGGGCGCCGATGGCCTGCAGCAGGGCGCTGCGGTGATCGTGGTCGTCCGCCCCGAGGAGCTCGAGCTCACCCCGGCCAGTGCCCAGTCTGACGGGGTCACTGCGACGGTGATCGACGTAGCGTTCCTCGGCGCACAGCGGACCGTGCGCCTCAAGTCCGATCAGGTTGGCGATCTCGTCGCGAGCACCAGCGGCGCCGGGCAGTCGATCGAGCGCGGCTCAGCGGTCGGCGTCACGTTCGCTGGCGAGCACTCGTGGGCCGTCCCAATCTGAGGCGCCTGGCGGAAAACCGAATCCCGGCCAGGCGGCAGACCCCACCCTGCCCGGCAACGACGGCGGGCCGGGCATCTTCGCCCGGCCCGTGACCGTCGGTTGCAACTTGAGCGCTTACGCCGCGCGGCGTAGCTCTTCGAGCCTCGAGCTCTGAGCCAGCCTGCGCAGGCCCTGCTGCTCGAGCTCGCGGGCCTTGCCGAGGGTGATCCCCAGCTCCTGCCCGGTCTGCCGGAGGTTGAGCTGGTCAGAACCGGCGAGCCCGAAGCGCAGCCGGATCACGTCACGCTCGGCCTGCGGAAGCAGGTCCACAGCGCCGTTGATCATCTGCTGGCGCTCGGCCGTCTCGACCTCTTCGGCCGGTTGCGGCCGATCGCTCGCGAGCAGATCGCCGAAGGCCGTCTCGCCATCCTCACCGACCGGTTGGTCGAGGCTTGTCAGCCCGCGGGTCAGCTCGCGCAGCTCGGCGACCTCCTCGACGGGGAGCTTCGCCTCGGCGGCGATCTCCTCATCGGTCGCCTCGCGCCCGAGCTTGGTGCTCAGCTCTGACTCGATCTTGCGGACCTTCGTCTGCCGCTGGGCGACATGAACCGGAAGCCGGATCGTGCGCCCGTGGTTCTGAAGGCCACGCTGCAGCGCCTGGCGGATCCACAATGTGCCGTAGGTGGAGAACTTGAAGCCGCGGCGCCAGTCGAACTTCTCGACCGCGCGGATCAGCCCAAGCATCCCCTCCTGGACGAGGTCCTCCATCGGTAGCCCGTGACCCTGGTAGCGCCGAGCCTGCGAGACGACCAGCCGCAGATTTGCGTTGATCATCCGCTCCTTGGCCTCGAGGTCACCGCGCTCGATGCGCTTGGCGAGCTCAATCTCCTCATCGGCGGTCAGCAGCGAATGCGTGCGGGCAGCACGAAGGAAAAGATCGAGCGAGTTCTCGCTCAGGAAGCCGCTATCCGCATTTGCTCGATGACCTTCGGCACCCTGGCGACGCTCGCCGCTGTGGACGGCGCGACGCCGGCCCTGGCGCCTGGGGGTGGTGCTGGCAGCGCTTACGCCGTGCTCGCCACGCTTGCGCGCGCGCTGGGTTGCGTCGGTGTGCTCGCGGCCCGTACCGGGGTTCTCGCGAGCCTCCGTATCAGAGGTTTTCAGGTCTTTCTCCAGTGATTTCATGGTTTTGCTCCGGACATAATCATAGCAAAAGTTCGATGATCATCGAACTATGCTTACGGACTTCTTAAAGTCCGCTCCCGAAGCTCTTAGATCCCCACCGGAAGGGGCTTTCGGGCCTGGACAGCCCGTATACCCGTGAATCGGCGGCTTCGCACATTGGATACACCGAATCGAGCAAATCCGTACATGTGTTCGGGCGCGGTCACGCGGACCGCCCTTTGCCGCGCCGTGGAGGGGAACCCGGAGCAGACCGGTGCCGGTCAGGCGCCGTTGACGAATTTCGTGATCTCGGGTGTGCCGCGACCGGTGGTGTAGTCCCAGCTGGGCAGCGCCGTGAACAACCCATTGGTCCCGGGGGTGATGTCATGGAACGCAGCCGCAGGCTCGGTGGCGTAGATCACCGGGCCTGCGAAGCCGAGCGAGCCGCCGTGGGCGCCCTGGGCCCTGGCCCAGATGCCCTGCCACGACGGGGTACTCGCGCTCGTGCCGCCGATCGTCTCGGTGCTGCCGTCGACGACGACCTGGTACCCGATCTCGGGGTCGGCGTCGAGGCTCACATCCGGCACGCCGCGCTCTACCAACGGGACTGCGCCACCAACTGAGGTCGAAGACTGAAAAGCGGGCGTCGGCTCGATCAGGCTCGATCCCCCGCCGCCGGCGTACCAAGCGATTTCACTGGGACCGCTCGGCGACAGAACGGTGGTCCCGCCGACGCCGATCCCGTACGGGCTCGACGCGGGGTAGTCGACTCCTGGAAGCCCGGCCGGCAGCCCGTTGACCGCGGTCAGCGCCGGGCACTGAGAGCCCGTGTCCCCGCTCGCGAAGAACATCGTCTGCCCCTGGGCGTCGGCCTGCTCGAGCACGGTGTCGAGACTCGTGGTGAAGCCGCTCGCCTGCGCCAACAGCTCGCACTCGCCGGCCGAGAAGCTGCCCTGCTTGCTGATGTCGTCGGTCACCCAGCGGTTGACCGCGCTGAGGATGTCCTGGTCAGCGAGCGACGGGGCGACGTACACGTCGAGCTGAGAGACCCCCGGGGCGAAGGCGGTCGAGTACTGGCTGTCGAGATCCCACTCGTCGTCGCCTGATGTATCGATGCTCGGCGTGCCGACGTTGACCTGGTTCCATGTCACCGTTGGCAGGGCGGACTGCTTCTCGAACGTGGCCAGGTCGGTCTCCGGCTTGCTGAGGTCACCCTCGGTGATGATCGCCAGCTGCTGGCCGGCGCCGGTGTCGACCGACGGGGCGTTGTACATCGACCAGAAGTCCTTCGGACCGTACGAGGCCGGGTAGTTGAGCGAGCCGCCGCCGAGCCCGAGCGGCGGGACCCCACCGGTAGCGCGTGACAGCGTCCTGACGAGTCCGGCTTGCGACGGTCGCGGCAGTGCGGCCAGCGACACCTCCGACAGGTCCGAAAGTCCGAGCACCGAGCCGACGGTCGCCGCGATCGCGCTCGGCAGCCGGGCCGGCCGCGCGAGTGCGAAGAACCGCTTGCCCGACGATGGGTCGAAGGAGTCAAAGCCCGTGTTCAGAGCGCGCGCTATCTGCGCCGACGGGCCCGTGACGGTTACCAGCAGGCGATTCGCCGACACCGAACCGACGGCCAGCCGGTGGGCCGCAGCCCAGCTTCGGATCGCGTTGACCGACCTCTGCGAGGGCGCGAAGCGCGCGCCGAACTGGGCAGGAGACAGTGGGGCATGAGGGTGCGAGTCCAGCGACCGGAGCCCGTTTGCGTCGCGCGGCTTGAGCGCGAGGGTGATCGTCAGCCGACGTGCAGTCATCGCGCCGAGATCGCGAGCGCCCGATTCCCGCCATGAGGACGTTCCCGGAACGGCGGCGCCCGCCGCGGACGGCGCCGCGAAGGCGGTCGTCACTCCCACTGCTAGGGCTGTCAAGGCGAATCGGCGGATCGGCATCTCTCTCCTCCTGTGCGTGACTGGCTTACGCAAGGGACTACCTACCCGCGATCTACCAAAACTAAGCGCATTGCTAGTCAGAGCGCACACAACGGAGCACCGGAGCCGGCGTGGCAGGCGTGGCCGGCGTGGCCCGCTACCGCGCCGACGACTAGCCGAACGTCTCGCGTGCCAGCTCGAGAAACTCAGCGGCGGCGGGCGTGTGGCGCCGGCCCTCTCGCCACGCGAGCGTGATGTCCCGGCTCAGCGCGGGCTCGATCAACTTGGCGACGGCGACGTCGGCGCCGGGCCCGTCCGCGTCTGACCGCGGCAGGATCGCGACGCCCAGCCCTCTCGAGACAAGCCGCCGGACACGCTGGCTCTCGTTGGATTCGAGCGTGACCCTGGGCTCGAACCCTGCCTCACGCCCCGCCGAGACCAGCAGCTCGCGCAGGCGCGCGCCCTCCCGGAAGCTGATGAACGGCTCGCCGGCGAGCTCGGCCATCCTCACATGGCGTCGCTTGCCGAGGCGGTGGTCACGCGGCAGCAGCACGACCAGTTCCTCGGACACGAGCTGCTGCAAACCGAGGTGGTGGCTCTCGATCCGTTCGGTGACCGACAAGAAGGCGAGGTCGAGCTCGTCGACACGCAGCATCTCGGCCATCTCCTCGCTCGACTGCTCGCGCACCGTCAATGCGACGCCCGGGTGGCGGTCGCTGAACAACGACAGTGGCAGCGAGAGATCGATCGGCCCCATCGTGTGCATCGCCCCGATCGTCACACGGCCGGCCCTCATCCCCCGCAACGCCTGGAGCTCGACCTCGGCCCCCTCGAGCTCGGCCATGATCCGGCGGCCCCGCACGACCAACAGCTCACCGGCCTCGGTCAACGTCACCCGGCGCGTAGTCCGCTCGACCAGCGCGACACCGAGCTCATCCTCGAGTTTGCGGATCTGCTGGGAGACGGCCGGTTGCGCGATGTGCTCGCTGGCCGCGGCGCGGGTGAAGCTGCCCTGCTCGGCGAGCGCAACGAGATACCTCAGCTGGCGGAGCTCCATAAGCTCCCATTATGAATCAAATCGAATACTCGTCTTTGACTTCTAGCCGAGATGCGCCACTATATTCGTGCAGTACCTCTCCTCCCTCGAGCGCGCCCCGCAGATCCGGCCTCATATCCCGCCGGTTCCGGGGCGCTCTCACTTTAAGGATCAACGCCGCTTTAGTAGATGCGGGTCAGGCACTCGGCGACCATCGCCGGCTTCTCGGACCCCTCGATCTCGACCGTCGTGCGGAGCTTCACCTGGAGGCCGCCGCCCGCCTCGTCGACGGCGATGATCTCAGCGCCGCCGCGCCACTGCGCCCCAACGCGCAGCGGAGCCGGGAAGCGCACTTTGTCAAGGCCGTAGTTGATCCCGACCTTTGCATCGGTGACCCTGAGCAACTGCATCGCGATCGGCGCCGCGAGCGACAGCGTCAGGTACCCGTGCGCGATCGTCCCCCCGAACGGCGTCTCCTTGGCTCGCTCGACATCGACGTGGATGAAGTTGTGGTCTTCGGTCACGTCGGCGAACTGATTGACGCGATCCTGCTCCATTTCGCGCCACTCGGTGTAGCCGATGTGCTCGCCGACGTGGTCGCGCAGGCTCGCCATGTCGGTGACCAGGCCAGGCGCCTCTGAGGTGCTCACGTTCTGCCTCCAGGAATCGGGGGGTTTGCTCCAGGCATGAGGGTTTGCCGCACAGCATCGCCCACGGCCGCCCGGACGGCAAACGGCCGCGGTCAGTCGGCGCGCGGCCAGGCCGTCGTCACGCGCCCCGCGGTCACGTGGCCAGCTCGAGGACGCGATCGGCATACCGGATCAGATCGGGGTCGTGGGTCGCGAGGATCACCGTCTGACCCTCCACGGCGGCCTCGCACAGGGCGACCGCGACCGTCGTCGCGTTGTCCTCGTCGAGCCTGGACGTGGGCTCGTCGACGACCAGCAGTCCACGCGCGCACGCGAGCGCGCGTGCGAGCGCGACCCGCTGTGCCTCACCGGCCGAGAGCCGGTCAACCCGCTGGCGGGAGCGCTCCGCGAGCCCGACGAGCCTCAGCGCCGCCTCCGCGCGCTCGGTTGCCTCGCCGATCGCGATGCCCCGCAATCCCAGCGCGAGCATGATGTTCTCGAGCGCGCTGAGAAAGCCGATCGGCGCCGGCTCCTGCGGCAGGTAGCCGATCCGCTCGCGACGCACCCCCGCGAGCTGCTCTCGGTTCAGCGCCTGGAGCGGGCGGCCGTCGAGCAGCAGCTCGCCCGACTCGGGAACGCGCATGCACGCGAGCAGCTCGAGCAGCGTCGTCTTTCCGGCGCCCGAGCGCCCGGTAACGGCCGTCAGCAGGCCGGGCTCGAATGCCGCTGTCAAATCGTGGAGCACCGCGGCACGGCCGGCGCCTCGACCGCGGCTGCGAGTGACCGAGCGCAACTCGAGCCGCGCCGCGGTGGCACGATGGATCACCTGACCGGGGGTCGGCCTCGGTGGCGGCCTGTCGGGCTCCCGTCCGGCGGATGGGGTCAGCAACAGCCCGCCGTCGACGGCCTCCGCCTCGGCCGTCGCGTTGATGCCGGCCCGCCCGAGCAGACCGGCTGGGAGGCGGATCCAGCCGCCGCGTCCGACCACGAGCGACCGCCGAGCGCCGTCGAGATCCTCGACCACGCGGCCGTCCCGGATCCGGATCGCCCGCCGGGCATGAGCGGCCATCGCGGCGTCATGGGAGACGACCATCACGGTCGTGCCGTTTGACCGTCCCAGCTCGGCGATCAGGTCGGCGACCCTCGCCGCTGAGCGCTCATCGAGCTCGGCGGTCGGCTCGTCGGCGAGCAGCAGCCGCGGCCGATGCGCGACCGCGGCGCAGAGCGCGGCGCACTGACGCTCGCCTCCCGACAACTGTCCGGGCAGCGCATCGGCGCGGTCTTGCAGGCCGGCGGCGCGCAACAGCTCCGCGACCCTGCTGCGGCGCTCTGATCGGGGCACGCCGCGCAGCGACAGGGGCAGGGCGACGGCCTGCGACAGGGACAGGTCCGGAGCGAGCGTCGCCTCCGCCTGCTGGTAGAGGAACCCGATCCACCGATGGCGCAGCCGCGAGCGCTCGCGGCGCGAGATTCGGCCGGGGTCGCGCCCGAAGACGGTGACGGAGCCCGCTGACGGCTCCTGAAGGCCGGCGACCACCCGCAACAGCGTCGACTTGCCCGAGCCGCTGGGTCCCAGCACGCAGAGGTGCTCACCTTCGTCGAGCTCAAGCGTCAGCCCCTGCAGCGCCGCTGCGTCGCCCTCGGGCGTCCGGTGCACGCAGAAGACGTCGCGCAGCACCACCGCGGCGTCGGTCACGGGTCTCGCCTCCGGATGATCGCGGCGTAGGTCACGATCCAGCTCGCCACCCAGAATGCGGCCAGTGCGCCAAGCGCCAGCAGCCCCAGCTCGCCCCACGGGGCGACCGTGACAAGCGGTGGCCGAGGCGGTGCGAGCGTGGCGGCCGAGCTCACCGCGGCGACCGCGAGCCGGGTCAACCCGGCTGCGACCGCGACCCCCGCGATCAAACCGAACACGGCGGCGACGATGATCCTTGTACGCAGCTCGCGCGCCAGCGCTCGCGGTCCGAGCCCGTGCACGACCAGCTCGCGCTCGGCGCACTCGTCGCGGAGCGCGCCAAGCAGCGCGAGCAGCAGACCGATCACCGCCAGTGCGACCCCAATCGCGGCGGCCGCGATCAGGACTCCGAGGACGCCGCGAGCGATCGGATCGCCGCCCAGCCGCCGTTGAATGTCAGCGCGGAACGAGGCCGTCAGGGTCCGCAGCTGCCGGGTCTGCAGCGCGGCCCTGACCGCGGCCGGCCTTCGCGTGTCGATCCACAACTCGTCAGGCCGGCCCTGACCAGGGAGCGATGCGTCGAGCGCCGCCGCGAGCCTCGACTGATCGGCGATCACGAATCCGTCAGCGTCGGCAGTGATCGTCGGAAAGCGCCGCACGACGCCGACGATGCGCGCGTTGACGGGCAGTCCGTCGATCGTCAGCACGATCCGACCTCCTGGCCCTGCGGCCCCTGCGGTCCCGCGATACGCCAGGATCGGCAGCGGATGGAGGTCGGACGGCTGCGTCGGGCGGACGATCCCCGGGGTGCCGCTGTCGCTGAAGCGCAGATGCAGGACCGCGTTTGAGGCGCCACGGTTGGCGGCGGCGCCGACAGCACGCCAGCCGGCGATCGTGGCCCCACCGAGCCGCCGTCCGCGTGAGTCGAACCACTCGAGCGGACCGATCGTCACGGCCGTCGAGAACTGGGTCGACGCAGCCGGGTTCTCGGCGTTCTGGTGGCCGTTGGTCGCCTGCAGGCCGGGCGGCTCGTCGAGCTCGAGCGCCTCCAGCTCGAAGCTGCCGTGCGGGAGCCGCGCTCTGACGGAGTGTGCCGTCGGCGTTGCGCCTCCGAGCTGCAACCGCGTGATCGTCCCGGCGCCGTCGCGGAGGTCGGCGGTGACCAGCACGCCGCCATCGGCGGCCCGGATCGAGACCGCCAGCCACCGAGCATCCCGGGGGAGCGTCGGCCCGGGGACACGCACCGGTCCGGGGGGTGCGAGCCGTTGGGCGAGGGTCGCCAGCGGCGCAGATCCGTCGCTCTGGCGCCAGCCGTTGATCAAGTGCAGACCGGCGGCCGGGACGCCGAGCGCGGACGCCGTCACTGATGAGCCGCCGCTGAGGTAGTCGGCGTCGGTTCGCCGGACAGGGAGCACCGGGCCGTCCGCCAGCGCCTCCCACCGGCGCAGCGGAGCGGCTTCGAGTGGCGTCTGAAAGCTCGGCCCAGGCGCGACGAGCGCGTCGAGTGGAACCTGGTTGGCGGCTTCGTCGGCGGTGCCGCGCAGCAGCGTCGCCCGGTAAGAGAGCGCGAATCCGGCGAGTCCGGTGCTGACGGCGATGAATGCGATCGCCAGCGCCGGGGCGGTGGGGGCGCGGGCGAGGCTGACCAGCGCGAGCCGGGTCAGCGATGGGCCGCGGCGCGCGACGCGCTCGCCCGCGCGCAGCGCCACGGCCGCGAGGCGGTAGACCAGCACCCCGACGCAGATGCATGCCAGCGGTGCCAGCAACGCCGGCAATGCGCCGCCGCCCGCGCTCCCCCGGGTCAGCGTCAGCGCGAGCGCAGCGGCGGCCGCGACCGCGAGCACGTCAACCGCGTGCGCCTTCGGCGCGAGCAGCACGATCGAGATCACCGCCGTCGCGACCAGCCACGCTCCGACCAGGATCGCGAGCGCGGTGGGGGTGAGAAGGCTGTGGCGCAGGACGCCCCCGGCAGGGACGCCCGCGGCGCCGGCCAGCAGCGCGGCCGCGAGCATCCCCAGCGCCGCCCCCGCGATCAGGGCAACGGCGCTCAGGACGGCCGACTCCGCCACGGCGAAGACCACGCGCTGTCCGGTCCGTGCCCCGGCCGCGATCAACCGATCGACATCGCCGTCGCGCTCGCGGCGAAGTCCGTAGGCCGCGAGGATCAGGAACACCGACAGCGCCGCGACGGCCCCGCCGCCGGCCGCGAGCAGCCGGTTCGGTGCCGCATTGGCCCGCGCGCGGGCCGCATCGAGCGCGTTGAATGGCCCGCTGAACGAGAACGCTCCACCGGACTGCTGGAGCGTCTGCTGCATGCGCTGCATGCGGTCCTCGGTCCGGGACAGCTGCCAGCTCTGCAGGCTCGCCAGCGGCAGCGTCGAGAGCCAGTTCTGGGTCCGGTAGATGCCGCTCAGGCCCCGGATCCCGTCAAGGCCCCGTGGGTCGCCGGTGGCGAGGATCGGCGGGCTCGGCGAGCTTGCCGGCGCGAAGCCGAGCGGCGCCGCGTCCCGCAGCGGGGCGGTGCCGACGACGTGGATGTGGATCCCGAAAGCGCGGAGATATGTCTGATCAAGCGACCCGCCGACCAGGACCATCGGGCACGACCGCTCCGTGCAGGGGCCGAGCCGGGCGGCCAGTGGGCTCGGGAGCCACTCCGTCAGCGGCGCGATCGCGACCGGCCGTACGACGACCCCGTTGAGCCGCACCTCGCTCATCAGGACGACCCTTGTCTGGGCGGGCAGTCCGAGCCGGTCGAGCAGGGCACTCGCCTGCGCGTCCTGGCCTGCCGCCAGAGGTCCCTGCGAGGTGACGCGCACGGTGCTGCCGAGCGAGCTGACCGCGGCCAAGGTCGCACGGGCCGCCCGGTCGCCGGCGATCTCGCCCTCGGCGACGACCGCGAACGCGAACGCGGTGGCAAGGGTGAGACCGAGCAGGCCGGGCAGCCACTGCGCCGGCCGCCGTCGGGCGCGCGCAATCACCAGCACCAGCGGTGCGGTCAGGGCCCGAACCCGCGCCGCAAGCGAGGACACGGTCAGCTCTTCCCGGGCGCCCGCCGGCGGCGGTAATGGGCCTTGGCCTTCTCGCGTCCACCGCAGACTGACATCGAGCACCACCGTCCTGAGCGGTTTCGCGAGCTGTCGTAGAACGCCCAGCCGCAGTGGTGGCCGGGACAGATCTTCAGCCGTGACCAGCTGTCGTCGGAGATCGCCCCCCCGACGATCGCAAGCAGAGTTCCGAAGGCGCCGTCGACCCCGGCATCCGGGGCGCCTACGAACCGCGGGCCGTCGTGGGCGAAGCGGACCTCGATCCGTGCTCCTGCACCCACCGCGTCGAGTCGCTCGCGCGCCTGCTCCAGCGCGCTTCGGTCCTCGGGCGTGCAGCGAGCGAGCGTCCGCAGGCTTTCGCGTAGCGCGATCGCCCGCCGCAGATCGTGGTCGTGGATCTCGGTGGCGCTGTCGATCAGCCCGCGGCCTCTGAGCCAGCTCGCCAGTGCCGGACTCGAACTCAGGATCTCGGCGCCATGATCGTGCTCGATGTCGAAGTGGGTGTTGATGAAGGACTGGACCAGGGCCAGCATTCCCGGCGCCGGCGCCCGCCCCCCGGGCTGCGGCGACACGCGCACGGGTGGCGGTCCGCCGGGCTGCGACGGGACGCGCGCGGCGGGATCCTCTCTCTCACCGGCCATTGCCACTTAGCCGGTTAGCATAAGGGCTCGCGCGTTGAACGTCGAGGCGGCTGAACGGCGTTACGCAATGGTCATCGGACGCACCCGGCGGCCGGGAAGCCGGTCTGGAGGCGGTGGCAGGGCCCCTATACTTGCCCAACCCCGAAGAGGAGCGAACGCGTGCAGGAAATGGTCATCTACGGCGTGAGCTTCGACATGGTCGGCAAGCAGCCGATCGTGCTGCTGAAGACCGTCGAGAACAACAAGTTCCTGCCGATCTGGATTGGCCATCCGGAGGCGGCCGCCATCCTGATGAAGCTCCAGGGAGCCTCAACGCCTCGGCCGATGACCCACGATCTGCTCTCCGAGATGCTCGGCGAGCTCGACGTCGAATGCACCCGAGTCGCGGTCACCGAGCTGCGCGAGAACACCTTCTACGCGTCGATCAGCCTCCGCGCCAACGGCCGCGAGCTCGAAATCGACTCGCGCCCGAGCGATGCGCTCGCGCTGGCCGTCCGCTCAGGTGCGCCGATCTTCGCCGCCGACGACGTGATCTCGGAGTCCGCGATCGAGTTTGAGCACGAGGTTGAGGACACCGAGGAAGTGGTCGAGAAGTTCAAGGACTTCCTCGACACGGTCAAGCCCGAGGACTTCGCTTCCGAGGAGTAGGTCCGGCCGCGAACGCGCCGGGCCCCCGCACCGAGCGCGCCGGCCCCCGCCTGAGGGGGCCAGTTCGTGGAAACCGCGCGTCCGCTCGCCGGCATTTCCACGAAACGCCCGCTGAGCGCCACAAACGTGGAAATTCCCCTGGCTGCGCGCCGATTTTCCACACTTATTCCCGGCAGCCGGGGCCCGATACCCGCCCGCGCCCAAACCGGGAAACAAGACGAGCGTGCGCTGGGCTCGGTGGTGGCAAAGGGGGTCGGCTACCCGCTCTCGCAGCAGTCGCGTCGCCGGCGCCCAGCCAGACGCCATGCACCACCGATCAGCGCCCGGCTGCGAGAGGGGGACTGCCCTACCGGCGTTCACACAGCAAAAACCGCGCCGAGCACCCGCGAGACGAACTCCTCGAACGAGATCCCAGCCGCCTCGGCGGCCTGTGGCAGCAGGCTCGTCTCCGTCAAACCCGGGATCGGATTGAGCTCGAGCACGTACAGCTCGCCGGTCTCCGCGGACAGCATCAGGTCCACGCGCGCGAACCCGGCGCATCCGAGCAGCGCATAGACGTCGAGCGCGATCTGGCTCGCCCGCGCCGCCACCTGGTCGTCAAGCTCAGCCGGGCACACGAACCGGGTGCGACCGATCTCGTAGCGCGACTCGAAGTCATAGAAGCTCTCCTGCTCGGGCAGCGCCTCGAGAATCGGCAGCGCGACCGGCGAAGCGGAGCTGTCCTCGAGAATCGACACCGCCAGCTCGCGCCCGTGAACGTAGCGCTCGAGCAGCACCTTGCGGTCGTAGGAGAAGGCGGCGACCAGCGCCGCGGGGACATCAGCCGGGGTGCGCGCGAACTTGATCCCGAGCGCTGACCCCTGCCGGGCCGGCTTGACGACGATCGGGAACTCGAGCCGCTGCTCGATCGCCGGCAGGGCCTGGGCCGCGCCGAGCGCCTCGAACGCGGTCTCGTTGAACGCGTAGAAGTCGGGCGTCGGCACGTCGCCGTCGCGCATCGCGTGCTTCGCGAGGACCTTGTCAGCCGCGCGGATGCACGCCGATACGCCCGAGCCGGTATACGGGATTCCCAATACCTCGAGCAGCTCCTGAACGGTGCCGTCCTCGCCGTCGCGGCCGTGCAGCGCAACGAAGGCGATATCGGGACGATCGCCGCTGAGCGTCTCCACCAGCGCCGGCCCGACGTCGACGGGCATCACCTCGTGGCCCAGCCGCGCAAGCGCATCCTGGACCCGCGCGCCGGACCGCAGCGACACCTGACGTTCCAACGACCGCCCTCCCTTGAGGACCGCGACGCGGCTCACGGATCCCTACTGGCCTCAGCCAGCGCTGGTGCGCTTGGCGGGGAGCCTCAAAACCTTGGCCAGCTCGGCCTCGGCTACGCGGTCATGGTGGTCGGGTGGGCGCGGAGCGACGCGACGCCGGGGCTCAATCGCCGAGGCGTCGTCGCGCGGCTGCTCGACCCGCGCCCGCGCCCCCGTCAGGGTCCCGTACATCGTGACCTGCTCGCGCACGACCTCGCCGATCCGCCTGACTCCCTCGCGGATCCCGTCCTCGTCGATGCCCGAGAAGTTCAGCCGCATCGCTGACCCGCCGCGTCCGTCCACATACGCCGCACGGCCCGGCACGAATGCGACCTGTTCCTGGAGCGCCCGGGCGAGCAGATCGGTGGTGTCGATGTAGTCGGGCATCGTCGCCCAGATGAACAGCCCCCCCTGGGGGCGGGTCCAGTCGGCCTCGCGCGGAAAATGCTCGGCGAGCGAGTCGAGCATCACGTCGCGCCGCCGCCGGTAGATCTCGAGCAATGAGCGGACGTAGTCGTCCCACGGCCCGGCGTCGAAGTAGGCGCTGACGAAGTACTGCGAGATCGACGATGAGCAGAGGTCCGAAGCCTGCTTGCCGATCTGCATCTTCGAGGCGATCGGGGGCGGCGCCACCGTCCAGCCGAGCCGCACGCCCGGCGACAGGATCTTCGAGAAGGTGCTCGCGTAGATCACGAACTCGTGGTCGAGCGAGTACAGCGTCGGCAGCGGCTCGCCCTCGTAGCGCAGCAGGCCGTAGGGGTTGTCCTCGAGCACCAGCAGCTCGCGCTCGGCGGCGATCCTGACCAGCTCGCGGCGGCGTTCCAGCGACAGCGTCACGCCGGCCGGGTTGTGGAAGTTGGGCACGGTGTAGATGAACTTGGGTCGGCGGCCGGCCGCCTCGAGCGAGTCGAGCTGGACCTCGAGCTCGTCGGTCCGCATCCCGTCGCGGTCCATCGTCACCTGCACGACCTCGGCCTGGTAGGCGCAGAAGGTCGGGATCGCGCCCGGGTAGGTCGGCGCCTCGGCGATCACCACGTCACCCGGGTCGAGCAGCGTCTTGCAGACGAGGTCGATCACCTGCTGGCCGCCGGTGGTGACCAGCACGTCCTCGGGGGCGACCACCATCCCCTCGGCGCGCATCACGGTGGTGATGCATTCCTTGACCAGCGCCAGGCCCTCGGTCGGTCCGTACTGGAGCGCTCGCGCGCACGATTCGCCTGCAACCGTGCCCATCAGGGCGGCGTAGGAATCGGGCGGGAAGGTGGTCGTGTCGGGGAGCCCGCCCGCGAGCGAGATCACATCCTCTCGCTCGGTCAGCGCCATCAGATCGCGCATCGCCGAGGAGCGCATGACCTTCGTGCGCTCGGCGAACAGGCTCGCGTAACGCTCGATGTCTCGTGCCGTCGACCGCGGGCGTCTGGGGGTTCCGCCGCGACCGGGGCTGGCGCCGCCCTCGCCGGGGCTCACGCTGCCCTCTCGTCTATCGTCACGCTTCGTCACGGTACAGCACGGTGCATCTCGTCTTCGACATCTTCCAGGGGATCGGCGTGGCTTGCGCGGTGGGGATCCGGCCGTTTTTGCCGGCCCTGGCCGTCGGCGCGCTGGGCGCGGGCGACGTTCAGATCGACTTCGCTCACTGCAGTTTCTCCTTCTTGCAGAGCACTCCTTTCCTAATCGGGATGGCGGTCGGCGCGATCATCCTGGCGGTCATCGAGCGGCGGCTCGGAAGCGAGAAGCTCGAGCAGGGGCCGGTCGCGCTGCTGGTCGCCGGGTGCTCGATCGCGCTCGGGGCGCTGCTGTTTGCCGGCTCGCTGTGCCGCGGCGGGTACGTGATCTGGCCCGGGATCATCGGTGGCGTGCTGTGCGCCGCGGTCGGCATCATGGCCACCCGTCCACTGCTGGGCCGGGTGCGAGCCCGGCTCGACAACGAGTCCGTCGGCGCGCTGTCGCTGATCGCCGAGGCGGCGGCCCTGATCGCGGCCGTGCTGTCGGTGCTGGCGCCGCCGGTCGGCGTGATCGTCCTCGGCCTGCTGCTGTGGCTGCTGGTCGCCGGCCGCGGCCGCGACGAGCAGAAGTACGCCGGCCTGCGCATCCTCCGCTGACACTGACCCTGACGCGCGTGAGCACGAACAGGGCATGAGCGGGCAGCCCAAGAAGCTCGTGATGGCGGTCGTCGACGCGCTCAAGCCGTCGATGCTCGAGCGCGCGATCGCGTCCGGCCGGGCGCCGGCGATGGCGCGGATCAAGGAGCAGGGCGTCTACGTCGGCGATTGCGTGGCCGCGTTCCCGTCGGTGACGCCCGTCTGCGCGGCGACGATCACCACCGGCGTCGGGCCCGACGAGCACTTGATCCCGAGCATGAACTGGTACCACCGCGAGGAGGAGCGCTACATCGAATACGGCTCGAGCTTCTCGGCCTCGCGCCAATTCGGGGTCGTGCGATCGCTGACCGACACCGTCTACCGGATGAACGACGAGCACCTCTCGCACGACGTCGAGACCGTGTTCGAGTCCCTCGACGACGCCGACGTCCGCACCGCTGGGACGACCTACCTGATCTACCGCGGCCGATACCAACACGAGGTCGCCAACGAATCGGCGCTGGCGCGGATCGTCACCTCGACGCTGTTCAGGCGCACGATCTACGGCCCCAAGGAGCTCTTCTACGCCGACATTTACGCATCGCGGCGGACCGGCTGCCGCGGTCAGCTGGGCCTTCCGGGCGCCCGTGATCAGCACACAGGCTGCGTTGGCGCGTATCTCGCCGAGCATGATCTGTTCGACTTCCTGCTGTTCTCGCTGCCCGACAACGACGCCTACTCGCACCGCAACGGTCCCCACGCCCAGGTCACCTCGATCGCCGGCGCCGACCGCCAGCTCGAGCGGCTGATGCACGCGGCCGGTGGCCCGGACGAATTCCTCGACAAGTACGCGGTAGTGATCCTGTCTGACCACTCGCAGGCCGCGGTCGAGGAGCGGATCCGGCTCGATTACGCGTTCGCCGAGTTCGACGTTGCGACCCCGAGCCCGGCGCGCTCGATCGGCGCCGAGCTCGCGCTCAGCCCCGCGCAGCGCTCGGCGATGATCTACGCGCTCGACGAGGACCGGTCCGAAGAGCTGATCGCGGGCGCGATCCAGGCGGCCAAGGAGCTCGAAGGGGTCGACCTGATCATGACGATGGGATCCGGCGACGAGGCGATTGTCTCCAGCCGCCGCGGCGAGCTGCGCTTCACCTCTGGGGGCGAGCTGATCGACCCGCGCGGCCAGCGCTGGAGCGTCGAGGGCGACCTCGCGGTGCTGCGCGCTGAGGTTCAGGACGGCCGCTTTCTGACGACCGAGTATCCCGACGCGCTGACTCGCGTCTGGTCGTCGCTGCACTGCCCCAACTCCGGTGACGTGCTCCTGTCAGCGGCGCCCGGCTATGAGTTCGTCGACTGGGGCGGCTCTGACCACGTCGGAGGCGGGTCCCACGGCTCCTTGCACCGGACCGATTCGCTCGGCGCATTGCTGTGGTGCGGGACCGGCCCTGACTCGCGAGACGCCCGCGAACAGTGGTCGCTGCGCGACGTTACCCCGATGGTCCTGGACCATTTCGGACTAGGATCCGCAAATTCCCCCGATTAGGACCGAGTTAAATCAACAGGGGTCTCACGTTGAGCACACGAACGGCCGATACATTGGCGACGTGTCTGACGAGTTGACCTCCAGCGTCACTCTGCCGTTCCACCATCGGGTTCGGCACGGTGTTCGCAAGCCCGACAACTGGTTCCAGCTGGGCCGCTTCGTGGCGGTCGGTGCTAGTGGGTACATCGTCAACCTGGCAGTGTTCGCGGCGTGCGTCCACCTGCTGTCGATCAATTACAAGATCGCGGCCGTGATCGCGTTCGCGGTCTCGGTGCTGAACAACTTCTGGTGGAACCGCCACTGGACGTTCGGCGCCAGGGAGGCCCATCCGATGGTCCAGGCGGCGCGGTTCTTCACCGTCTCGGTGATCGCTTTCGCCTTCAGCTACGTCGTGCTCGTGTCCCTGGTCGACGGAGCGGGGCTACCGAAGGTGGTCGCGCAGGCGATCTCGATCGCGGCTGCCACGCCACTGTCATTCGTGGGCCAGAAGTTGTGGAGCTTCCGCGCGTAGAGGCCGCCGGCCGGACGCGCGCCCTGCCGTCAATCTTCTCGCGTCGTCTCGTGGCGTGCCTGGCGTCGCTGGCGTGCCTGGCGTCGCTGGCGTGCCTGCTCGCGTTCGCCGGCGCCGCCAGGGCTGACCCGACCAGGATCGCCGAGCCCGCCGGTTCGCCGGTCCTGATCTCGAGCCTCGACCACCCTCCCAAGGGTTTTCGCCTCACCGCCGCGCGCGTGCTCGCGATCGCGTCGGCCGATCCGCGTGTCAAGGCCGAGCTGCGCAAACACCCCAAGGCCAATCCGTACGAGTACACCAAGGGGCCGACCACCTGGCAGGTGAGCTGGTTCTCGACCGGTCACCCGCAGCGAGAGCTGATGCAGGTCTACGTCGACGACGGCACGGCCAAGGTCACCCAGGTCTGGACCGGCTACCAGGTCGCGTGGACGATGGCGCGGGGCTACCCGGGGGCTTTCGGCCGCCGTTCGAATGCCCTCTACGTGTGGCTGCCGCTCTGCGCGCTATTCCTGGCGCCCTTCCTACCGTGGCGACGCCGCCCGTCACTGCTCCACGTCGACCTGCTGATGCTGCTCGGCTTCTCGATCTCGCTGGCGTTCTTCAACCACGGCGCGATTGGCCTCTCGGTGCCGCTGGTGTACCCGTTCCTCGTCTACTTCCTGGCCCGGATGATGTTGCTGGCGTTCGGCAAGGGGATCCCGCGCAGGCCGCTCGAGGTGATCGCGCCGACCCACTGGCTGCTGTTCGGAGTCGTGTTCCTGCTCGGACTCCGGATTGGTCTCAACCTCCTCAACTCGAACGTGATCGACGTCGGCTACGCCGGCGTGATCGGCGCCGACAAGCTGATCCACGGCCATCTGCTCTACGGCCACTGGCCCAAGGACAACACCTACGGCGACACCTACGGTCCGATCAGCTACTACTTCTACGTTCCGTTCCGTCTGATCTTCGGCTGGAGCGGGACCTGGGACTCGCTACCCGCGGCGCACGCGGCCGCGGTCGCGTTCGACGTGCTGACCGTCGGCGGTCTGTATCTGCTTGGCCGGCGGATTCGGAGCCACGCGCTCGGCGTCGTCCTGATGTATGCCTGGGTGACGTATCCGTTCACGCTGTTTACGCTCAACTCAAACACCAACGACGCACTCGTCGCGGCGCTGCTGGTCGGTGCACTGCTCGTGATCGGGTCCCCAGCGGGGCGTGGTGTCGCGGGGGCGATGGCCGGGTTGACGAAATTCGCGCCGTTCGCGCTCGCGCCACTGCTGTGGCGCGGCACCGGCGCCAGTCGGCCGGGACGGCGCGCGACGGTCGTCTACGGGGTCGCGTTTGGCGCCACCGTGCTGGTGGCGATGCTGCCGGTGCTGCTCGGTGGCGACCTGCACTACTTCTGGCACGACTCGGTCGCCTATCAGTCCTCGCGCAACACGCCGTTCTCGATCTGGGGCCTGTGGGGCGGCCTCGGCGTCGTTCAACACCTGCTCCAGGGAGCCGCCGTGGGGCTCGCGATCCTGGTCGCGTTCGTGCCCCAGCGGCGCGGGATCGTCGAGGTCGCCGCGCTCGGGGCGGCGGTGATCATCGCGCTGCAGCTGACCGCCAACTACTGGCTGTACCCGTACATCGTGTGGTTCTTCCCGATGGTCGCGGTGGCGTTGTTCGCCGGCCATCCCGAGCGCGACCGGCGCGCCATCTGCCCGGCGGTATGGACGCCGGGGCGCGCGCCCGAGCCGGTTGCCGTCGGCTCAGCCGTCCGCAGCTAGACGGTCCCCGTACCGGGCTCGAGGACCTGCTCGATCGCGCTTGCGCGGTGCGGCTCGTCGGCCGTGGTGATCAGAACCGCGTTGAGCCACGGGTCGTCGGTCGAGACCTCGAACCGGACCGGCATCTTGGTCGTCATCGCCTCCAGCGCGAGCTCGCGCTTGACCCCGATCACGCCGCCGCGCGGGCCGGTCATCCCAACGTCGGTGATGTAGGCGGTACCGGCCGGGAGGATCCGCGCGTCGGCGGTCGGCACGTGGGTGTGCGTCCCCACGACTGCGGTTACGTGCCCATCCAGGTACCAGCCCATCCCGACCTTCTCGCTGGTCGCCTCGGCATGGATGTCGACGAGGATGTGGTCGGTGCGGGCTTGCAGGTCGTTGACCGCCACCTCGGCCTCGATGAACGCCGGCCGGCCGGCGTCCATGAACAGGTTGCCCGACAGCGAGACGACGCCCAGCCGGACGCTCCCGCGCGTGACGACGCACGTGCCGTGGCCGGGCTGGCTGCGGAGGAAGTTCGCCGGCCGCAGGATCCGCTTCTCGTGGTCGAGGTAGGCGTAGACCTCGCGCTGGCGGTAGCTGTGGTTGCCGAGCGTGATCACGTCGACGCCGCCGTGGAACATCTGCTCGGCGAGCTTCTGCGTGATTCCGTTGCCGCCGGCGACGTTCTCCCCGTTGGCGATCACGAAGTCGGGCTCGAGCCGCTCCTGGAGCTTGGGCAGCAACTCGAGCAGCGTGCGCTTGCCGAGGCCGCCGACCACGTCACCGATGAACAGGATCTTCGTTGGATCGCTCATTTTTCCCGGGCTCAGGGGCGCATACTTCCAGTTACATGCGCTTTCGGGTCAGGTCGCGCAGCAGCAGCCCAGCCGGCGAGTCTCCCGATTCGGTGGCGCCGACGCGCGAGCACGACTCCGCGGAGCCGCCGACCGAGCAGCTCGATCTGCCGCCAGTCGCCACCCCTCCAGCCCCTGTCGTCGTGCCCCGCTGGGTGCAACTGGTTGTGCTGCCGCTCTCGCTGCTTGGTCTGTGGGCGCTGGCCCGCGCTGCCGGCTCGGTCCTGCTGGTCCTGATCGCCGCCGCGACGGTGGCCCTGATCCTCGCGCCCCTGGTGCGGGTGCTCGAGCGCAAGACCCCACGGGGGCTCGCGATCCTGAGCGTCTACCTCGTCGGGCTCGCGGTCCTGGTCGGGATCGGGTTCCTGCTCGTCAACCCGGTCAGCAGCCAGATCTCCCGGTTTGAGCACAACCTTCCGAGCATCGTCAGGAGCGCCAACCACGACCTCGCCAACCTGCAGACGTGGCTCGACAACCGCGGCGTCCACGTCCAGATCCAGCAGCAGGGCCACACGGCGCTCGACACGCTCCAGAAGGACATCCTCAAGCGCTCGGGCGACATCGTCTCGTTCTCGCGGTCGCTGCTCTCGTCGATCGTCACGATCGGCTTTGACCTCGTGCTCGTGCTGGTGCTGTCCGTCTATCTGCTGATCTATGGCCACCAGATCGGCAACCTGGTGCGCTCGATCATGCCTCCGGGTGACGGCACCCCGGCCGACGACTACCCGCTGCTCGTCCAGCAGGCCGTCTCGGGCTACGTCCGCGGCCAGCTCGTGTTCAGCCTCGTGATGGGGGCCAGCGCGGCGCTCGCCCTGACGATCCTCGGGCTGCTCGGCATCTTCCCCGACGGTGAGAAGTACGCCGTCTTCCTGGGCGCCTTCTACGGGCTGATGGAGTTCATCCCGTACATCGGGCCGATCATCGGTCCGGTGCCGGCCGTGCTGTTGGCGTTGTTCACCAATCCGATCAGCGCGGTGTGGGTGGTGCTGATGTTCATCGCGCTGCAGCAGCTCGAAGGCCACGTGGTCGCACCGCAGGTGTTCCGCTTCTCGCTGCGGATCAATCCGATCCTGATCATCCTCGCGCTGCTGATCGGCTATCAGCTGTACGGGATCGCCGGGGCGCTGCTGGCCCTGCCGGTGATCGCCGTGATTCGGCAGACCGTGGTCTACCTGCGACGCCATCTCGTGCTTGAGCCCTGGGGTACGCACGGCGTCGGGCTCGAGCTGCTGGGCACCGATCCGGACCGGTGCGCGGAATGCGGCGCCCGCGCGAGCGCCGAGAACTCCTACTGCGCAGCATGTGGCGCCTCGCTCGAGCCCCGCGTGCGGAGCTCGAGCTGATGGACGGCGCCGCCGCGCCGACCGACTAGCCTGCCCGCGGTGTCATCTGCCGCGTCCATGGGCCAGCAGGGCGCGGCGCTCGTCGCCCGTTCGCTGACCAAGCGCTACGGCGACCGTGCAGCGCTGAACTCGGTCAGCTTCGAGTTGCGACCCGGCGAGCTGGTGGGGATCGCGGGGCCAAACGGCGCCGGCAAGACAACTCTGCTCTCGATCCTCGCCGGCGTGCTCGAGCCCGACGATGGTGACCTGAGCCGCCCGGGCTCCGAGATCGGCTGGGTTCCGCAGCAGCCGGCGCTGTACTCGAAGCTGTCGGTCGCCGAGAACCTGCGGCTGTTCGCGCGGCTCGAGCGGGTCCCCGATCCGGACGAGGTCGTGACACGACTGATCTCGCTTACCGGTCTCGCAGAGCGCGCCGACGACGAGCTGTCCAAGCTCTCGGGCGGCAACCAGCAGCGGGTCAACATCGCGATCGGGCTGATCGCCGAACCGTCGGTGCTGCTGCTCGACGAACCCTCGGCGGCGCTCGACCCGCGCCAGCGCGAGCGGCTGTGGGAGTTCATCTCGAACCTCGCCCAGCGTGGAACGACGGTCGTCTTCTCGACCCACAACGTCTCCGAGGTCGAGCGCTACGCCGACCGCGTTCTGCTGTTGGCCGACGGCGAGCTGCTGTTCACGGGCACCCCGGGCGAGCTCGAACGGGCGGTCGGCGGGGACCCGCGTGACTTCGAGGCGGCGCTGATGCACTTCCTGCACGAGCGCGGGCACTAAAACGAGCTCTCGGGTGCGCTGGCTGCTGGTCAAAGACCTCCAGATCCTGCGGCGCTCGCCTCTCCTGGTCGGGCTGCTGATCGTCTACCCGATCGCGATCGCGCTGATGATCGGATTCGCGCTCTCGAGCCCGCCCGGCAAGCCGAAGGTCGCCTTCTACAACCAGGTCCCGGTGGGCAAGGGCCAGATCAGCCTCGGCAACCAGAAGATCGACGTCGCCCACTACGCCAGCGAACTGCTCTCGTCGGTGCAGGCAATCGAGGTCCATTCGCGTGCCGAGGCGATCGCCAAGGTGCGCGACGGCGAGGCGCTCGCGGCGGTGATCATCCCGGCGTCGCTGCCCCAGCAGATTCAGGGCCTCGTCACGTCGGGGATCGGGAAGCCGACCGTGCACGTGATCCTCAACACCAATGATCCGATCGAGCGCCAGTTCGTCAATCAGGCGATCTCGTCGCGGCTGGCGGGGGTCGAGCAGAGCGTCTCCAAGCAGGTCCTGCGGGTCGCGATCACCGACCTGCAGAGGGTGCTCAACGGCGGCACGGTCCAGTTACTGGGTCAGAACTTCCATCTGCTCGGGATGCGCAACGTCCGCACGATCATGACCGGCGCGCTGGCGGCGCTGCCGCCACGCTCGCCGCTGCGTGTGGCGCTGCTCCAGGTGGAGGGGTTCGCCAACCTGGCGGTTGCCGGATTGACGTTCGCCCACCCAGTGCTGGGGTCGATCGGGACGCCGCTGACGGTCACCGTCAGGCAGCTGAACGGCCGCACGACACCTGCCGACGCCTATGCGGTCGCGATCGCCGTAATCGTGTCGCTGATGTTCGTGACCGTGCTGCTCGCGGCGGGGATGCTGGCCCTCGAGCGGTCCGAGAACGCCTACTCGCGTCTGGTCCGGGGACTCGTGTCGCCGGGTCGCCTGCTGATCGAGAAGATCGCGCTGGCCGCGGGGTGTGCGGCCGTCGTGACGCTTGTGATGGCGACCTTCGTGTCGCTGTTCGTGCACCTCGACTGGTCGCGGTTCGAGCTCTGGGTCCTGGCGCTGGTGATCGGAGGCTGCGCGTTTGCGGCGCTCGGGGTTGCGATCGGCGGCCTCGCGCGCGAGGTCAGCGCCGCGTCGCTGATGGCGTTCCTGATCTCGCTGCCGGTGGCGTTCGTCGCGCTCGTCCCCGCCAATGCGGTCTCGGGGACGCTGAAGTCGGTACTCGACGCGATCGCATTCGTGTTCCCGTTCAAGGCGGCGTTGCAGGCCGTTAGCAACGCGTTCAGCGGCACCGCGCCGGGAATCGGGCTACCGCTGCTGCATCTGGCGGTGCTGGCGGTCGTGTTCGGGTGCCTGGCACGCGTGGCGCTGACGAGGTTCGCGCGCTAGTGGCTCAATGCCCGGTCGGTGACTTCCAGATGAATGTGCCGGTCTCGCCGGGCGTCAGCTTGTAGCTGAAGTAGTAGCCGTCGTCCTCGCCGGCGAATGTGATCGGCTTGATCGAGTTGTTGTATGCGAGCAGCACGCGGCTGCCGTCGGGGTTCTGAAAGGCGACGTCGTCGAGGCCGGGGCTGGCGATGTTGCCGGTGAGCGCCGCTGTGTCGTAGCTGACGAAGTTGTTGGATTGGATTCGCACCGCGCCCGGCTGGACGTACTTCGAGAGCTGACCCAGTTGGTAGTAGTCGCGCGTGAACGTGACGGTGCGCAGACCCGGCCCGATCGTGACCAGCCCGGTGCAATGCTTGCAGCCGTCATTCGGTGGCTGCACCGGTCCGCCCTTGGGGTCGAGCGCGATGTTCCACGTGTTGACCGCCGAGGCCCAGTTGCGGATCGATGCGATCTCGAGCTCGGAGGTTGAGAAGGGCCGGTTCCCGGTCGAGCACTCGGACACGATCTGGTCGAGCCGGGGCTCCTCGAGGTGGACGGTCGTCATGAACGTCGGCTCGCCGAAATAGCAGTGCGACGAGAGCCCGGCCAGGTCCTCGGCGGCGGGGCTCTGAAGTAGCTGGTAGGCGAAGCCGGTCGTCCGCTGGAACCAGTTGCTGTCATAGCCATAGATCTTGGTCCGCAGCCCGGCCCCCCGCAACGCGGGCTCGAGATCGCTGGCGACGAACTGGGCCTCGTTGGCCGCGTTCATCGTCAGCCCCGGGTAGATCGTGTGGATGCCCGGCTCGTTCTGTGGCGTGATCGCATTGATGTGCACGCCCTGCCCGGCGTAGGCCTTGAGGAACTTGACGAAGTACTGCGCGTACGGCGCGTAGTCGATCTGCTTCAGAAAGCCGACCGCGTTGAGCGGGTTGCCGAGCCGGTCGTTGGTCTTCATCCATGCGGGTGGGCTCCAGGGGGTCGCCATCACGAACGCGTGCGGATCGAGCGCCAGCGCCTGCTTGAGCGCCGGGATCACGTAGAAGAGGTCGTGCGCGATCGTGAAGTGCGCCAGCGTCGTATCGGTCTGGCCGGCCGGCATGTCGTCATAGCTAAAGGGGGCGCGGCCCGACGTGAAGTCCGCGGCGCCCATCGGGATCCGGATGAAGCGCAGGTCGATCCCGGTCGGTCCGAACAGCCGCCGCACCAGCCATGCCCGCACCCCGGGGGCCAGCTGGTCGTACATCAGCCATGCCGAGGTGTCGGTCATCGCGCCTCCGACGCCCTTGATCCGCTGGTAGCGGACCGACTCCTTGACACCGATCACCGGCGCGTGCGGGACGGGCGTGCCCGAGAACGCGATCGACCCAGCTGGCGCCATCGCCTGCTTGAGGTTGGCGCTCGTGAGCACGACCGAGACCCTCGATTTCGCCTTTGGCTTGGGTGGTACCGGTGGCGGCTTGTGCGATGACGCAGGCTTGTGCGAGGACCCCGGCGCCGACTTGGCGGTCGCCGCCGCGGGCAGTGCGCCGCCGAGCACGACCAGCGCCAGGACGAGCACCGGCCAGGCCGCGCGCCGCCGGCCGCTCCGGGGAGCGGCGCAGTCGTTCACGTTGCAGCCCAGGTCATCGCCAACATCGCCTTGCCCCCATTCGCCTGCCGCCAGTCTCACACAGAACGCGGATGCGGGTGCCGCTTGCCGGGAGCCCGCGCCGCCCGGCCCCCAGCTCGGTTCAGCGAGTCCCCGTCGTGCGCTGGAACATGAAGAAGCAGATCACAGTCACGATCAGCGCGATCACCGGCAGCGTGTAGCCGATCACGCCGACGATCGCGAACACGAGCCCGGCGACGCCGACCAATCCTGCGGCGCCGCCGACCTGAACCAGCCGGTAGGCACGCTGCTCGCGAGCCCTCCTCGGCTTGTACCCCTTGCGACGGTCGAGATTGCTCATCGCCGCAAGCGTAGCGCCAGCGACGGTTGGGCCGCGCTACGGTTTGACTCCAGATGGCCGCCGACGATGTCCTCCACCTCCTCCTGTACGACTACGTGCCGGACATGGAGCAGCGCCGCGAGCCCCATCGGGGCCCGCACCGCGCGAGGATCACGGCTGAGCGCGAGGCCGGAGCGCTCGTCAGCGCGGGGGCGTTCGATCCGCCGACCGGGGGTGTGTTCGTGTTCAAGGGCGTCGATCGCGAGCACGTGGAGGCGTTCGTCGCCGCTGACCCGTACCTGCACGCTGGCCTGATCAGGAACTGGACCGTGCACCGCTGGGCGACGCTCTGGTAGCCCGCCGCCGCGGTCAGAGATCGAGCAGCACCCGCCTGACGTCGAACGTCTCGCCCCGGTAGAACGGCCGACTCGGCGGCGGCAGCTGCGCGCTGCCGAACTCGACCTCGTCGTCCAGCCTCGCGCGGATGAATTGCGCATATCCGGACAGTTCGGGGGCCAGCGAGCCGATCGACGACAGCGCGCGAAAGACGGCGTCGGACGAACTCTTCGGGAGTCCAGCGACTTCGGACGAGCGCGCCCGTTCGACGCGCGTCAGGAACACGACCATCACGTGGACCTGCTCGACCCCGAACCCGAGCCGTTCCCTCAGGTCGGGGTCGTAACCCCACAAGAGCTCGCACACCCCCAGCCAGTCGGCGAACCGCTCTACGTCGGCCCGGTCATCGAGCTGCGGCGCGCGCGCCGGCAGTAGCTCCACCCAAGTGACCGACAGGTCGGGCACCTCGGGCCTGGGTGCCAGGTTCCGGGCCAGCGAGATCCACGCGTAGAGCGCGTCGAGCGCGATCGGCTTGCGCGACGCGTCCCACAGCGCGGCGGTCCGGGTCAGCGCGGTCCCGGCGGCCGCGCACGCCTCGTCACGGCCGTGGCGGTCGCCGAGCTGGAAGATCGCCTCCGACAGCGCCGCGAACATCGCCTCGAGCTCGGGCAGCTCGAGCTCGGCGATCAGCGCGTACAGGCGATCGGTCACCGCGTCCCAGTCCTGGTCTGATCCGACCAACGGCAGGCTGCGCTCACCGAAGGAGCCGCCCGCGGTCGAGAGCGCGAGCACCAGTCCGTGGGCGCCGCTTGCGGTGAGGAAGTGCCGCCGCGCCGTGCTGTCGGACGCGAGCCGCTCGATCACCAGATCACGCCAACTGGGGTGGACCCACTCGATCCTCACCGGCACGCCCTCCGAGGGCGAGGCGCCCTCACGCGTGCACCCGCAGGAAGTGATCGGAAAGCCTGTCGACCAACTGGACCGGCGCCCGGGAGAGCGAGCCGTCGTGGTGGCGGCGCAGGGCGGCGACGAAGTCCCGCTCGGAGACCGGTCCCGGCGGGGTGTCGAGCAGCGCGATCAGCAGGTCTTGGTGCTCGGAGCCGAGCGTGTCAAACGACGCCGCCATCGCGTCGGTCGCGCTGTTGAGCTCGCTCCTGACGGCCGACATCACGTTCGCGGGCTCGGTCCGCAGATGGGCCACCAGCCGGCGGATCCGCTCGGGCGTGAAGTGGCGGTTGGCGACGATCTCGTCGCCCCACAGCTGAAGCTTCTGGTTGACGTCCTCGGCCAGCGCGGCGTGCTTGGCGTGGCGGAACAGGATCAGCGTCTTCTCGACCACGTCAAGGTCGCTCGCGTCGACCAGCACGTTCGCCGGTGCCGGGAACCGCTCGGCACCCCGCTCGCGATGCAACCGGCGCAGGGCGGCATGGAGCGGGGCCGGGCGCGAGGTCCAGATCAGCCAGTGGCGTTGGTCCATCGAACGCAGCAGCCGCTCGATCGCGAGCGCCCACCGGTCGGCCGCGTCGGCCCGGTACTCGGTCGAGCCGAACGCGTCATCGGCGATGAACACCTGCGGGCAGCTTGGATCGAACGCGCGCCAGACTGCGTCTGGCGAGGTGCACTCGTGCGCCTGCCATCCGCACGTCATCTGCGCCAGCGCGATCATCCGGGCGATCGCGGTCTTGCCCATCTCCGGGGGCCCGGTGAGAACCGCGAAGCGGTGTGCGGTCAGCACCTGCAGCGCCTTGGCATACGTGCGCGTCGGGACGAACACTTCGGCCAGCTCGTTCGCAGCGGCGCGCTCGATCGTCGAACCGTTGGCGACCGTCGGGGTGATCAGCTCGGCCGATCCGTCGAGGCCGAGCAGGGACGGCATCGCCAGGCGAAGCTCGGCGCGGGCGTCGATCCGAGCCCCGAGCTCGTGGGTGCCGAGCAGCCCCAGCTGCCGATTGTCGAGCACCGTCCGGAGCGGCCTCTCGAACTCGGCGTTTGCCATCAGCAGGTATGAGCCGGCCTGCGAGAGCTCATCGGGATATCGCGACGCGAGCTGCCCGACCGCCGCTCTGACCGCGTCGTCGCCCCCATCGGGCCGGATCCACGCGCATTGGAGGAGCACCGGGTCAGCGAGTCGGTGCGAGGTCAGCGGGGACCCAATCGCGGTCGGGCAGAGCGCAAACCGGCAGCGATCGGCGCCACCGCTCCAGGCGCCCGGCGGCACGTCACCATCGAGCTCCGCCACGCGCGTGCACAACTGCTCGAATTGCAGCCACCCGAGCCGATCGAGTGCGTAGCTCACGTTGATCACAGTCTCGCGCCGATGCCGCGATCGCGCCACCCTTCAACGAACACTCTCGAGCAGACGCCGCGAGCTCCGCGCGTCACCGAAACGCCGAACGACCCGCCCGCCGAGCTCCCGGCGGTATTCTCGGATCAAGACCATGGCGTTTCCGCAGACCCGCCTACGCAGGCTCCGGTCAACCCACGCGCTTCGCGGCCTCGTCCGCGAGACGCGCCTTGCCCCGGCGGACCTGGTGTACCCGATGTTCGTCGCGCATGGGCTCGACCGTCGCGAGCCGATCGCCGAGATGCCCGGCGTCGACAGGCTCTCGATCGCCAACGCGGTCAGCGAGGCCGGCGAGGCGCAGGAGCTTGGGATCCCGGCAGTGCTGTTGTTCGGGCTTCCGGCCGCCAAGGATGAGGAGGGCTCGGGCGCCTGGGACGAGGAGGGGGTCGTCCAGCTTGCGACACGGGCGATCAAGGAGGCGCATCCCGAGCTGCTGGTGATCTGCGACCTCTGCCTATGTGAGTACACGAGCCACGGCCATTGCGGGGTGATCCGCGATGACGGCTCGGTCGACAACGATGCGACGCTCGAGCTGCTTGCGCGGACCGCCGTCTCCCAGGCCCACGCCGGCGGGGACGTCATCGCGCCGAGCGACATGATGGACGGACGCGTCGGCTTCATCCGCTCGGCGCTCGACGACGACGGACTGACCGAGACCCCGATCATGGCCTACTCGGCGAAATTCGCATCGTCGTTCTACGGGCCGTTCCGCTACGCGGCGGACTCGGCGCCCGCATTCGGCGATCGCCGCAGCTACCAGCTCGACCCGGCGAACGCCAACGAGGCGGTGCGCGAGACGCTGCTCGACGTCGACGAGGGCGCTGACATGGTGATGGTCAAGCCCGCGCTGCCGTATCTGGACGTGATCCGGCGGGTCAAGGAGGCGACGATGCTGCCGCTGGCCGCGTACAACGTCAGCGGCGAGTACGCGATGGTCAAGGCCGCCGCCGCGGCCGGATACCTCGACGAGCGCGCGGTCGTGCTCGAGGCGCTGACCGCGATCCGCCGCGCCGGCGCCGACGTCGTGATCACCTACCACGCCAAGGATGCCGCGCGATGGCTTCAGTGAGCGACGCTGATACCTCGCGCCCTCGGGGTCAGCACGGACCCAAGCTCCGCAGCCGCAAAGAGGGCGCCGCGATCGCGCTCGACGAGCTCGACAAGCGTCTGCTCAACCTGATGCAGGGCCAGTTCCCGATCGCCCCGCGTCCGTACCGGCACGTCGCCGGCGAGGCTGAGATCAGCGAGCAGCAGGCGATGGACAGAGTCCAGCGGCTGCTCGACGAGCGCATCATCCGCCAGGTGACCCCGATCTTCGACACCCGAGCGCTCGGCTACTCGTCGATGCTCGTGGCCGCGAAGGTCGATCCCGAGAACCCGTGGCGTGCGGCGAACATCATCAACGAGCACCCGGGCGTCTCGCACAACTACCTGCGAAACCACGAGTTCAACATCTGGTTCACGATCGCGACCGAGCCCGACTCGCCGCTCGGCCTCGACGGGACACTCGAGGTGCTCGCCGCGCTGGCCGGGGCCGAGTCGGTCCGCCAGCTGCCGACGCTGAAGCTGTTCAAGATCCGGATGGATCTCGAGATGGAGGCCGGCACCGATGCGCTCGCCCGCGCGGCCGAGGCCGTCCCCCCGGCCGAGACCGAGCCGCAGCCCTATGACGAGTTCGACCGCTCGGTGATCCGGGCGCTCCAGGGCGACATGCCGGTGATCGCCGAGCCCTACGCGCCTGCTGCTGCCGCGCTCGACATCCCCCAGGACCGGCTGCTTGAGCACCTGCGCGGCATGCAGGAGCGGAGGCTGCTGCGACGGGTCGCGGCGATCCTGTATCACCGCCGGGCCGGATTCAGCGCCAATGGGATGGGCGTCTGGAAGGTCCCCGACGAGCGGATCATGGAGCTCGGAATGCGAATGGCCTCGTTCCGCGGGATCTCGCACTGCTATCAGCGCCCGACCTACGCCGACTGGCCCTACTCGGTGTTCACGATGGCCCACGGCCGCTCGAAGGAGGAGTGCGACGCGATCCTCGACTCGATCGCGGCCGATACCGGCGTCGAGGGGCGCGCGACGCTGTACTCGTCGACTGAGTTCAAGAAGATCCGCCTGCTCTACTTCACCGAGGACTATCGCGACTGGGAACGCAAGCACGCGGGCGTGTGAGCAAGTCGGCCGCTGACCGCACGCCTCGGTCCGCCGAGCTCTACCAGTCTGCATTGCGGGTCCTCCCCGGCGGAGTCAACTCTCCGGTCCGGGCGATGCGATCGATCGGCCGCGACCCGATCTTCATCGCCGCGGGGCGCGGCGCGACGGTCACCGATGTCGACGGCAACGAGTACGTCGACTGGGTCTCGTCGTGGGGGCCGCTGATCCTCGGCCACGCGCACCCCGACGTGGTCGCCGCGGTGACCGATGCCGCCGGCCGCGGAACGTCGTTCGGCGCACCCACCGAGGGTGAGGTCCTGCTCGCGGAGGAGATCACGCGCAGGGTCCCATCAGTCGAGATGCTGCGGATGACCTCGTCGGGAACCGAGGCGACGATGAGCGCGCTGCGCCTCGCGCGGGCGGTCACCGGCCGCGAGAAGGTGATCAAGTTTGCCGGCGCGTACCACGGTCATGTGGACGGTCTGCTCGTCGAGGCGGGGTCCGGGATGGCCACCCAGGGAATTCCGGCCAGCCCCGGGGTCCCGGGTGCTGTTGCCGCAGCGACTATCAGCTGTACCTGGAACGGTTTGCACTCGCTCCCGGACACCGACGACGTGGCCGCGATCCTGCTCGAGCCTGTTCCAGCAAATATGGGCGTAGTTCCGCCCGAGCCAGGCTTTCTGGAGACCCTGCGGCGAGAGTGCGACCAGTACGGCGCGCTGCTGATCTTCGACGAGGTGATCACCGGCTTCCGGGTCGCGCCCGGCGGCGCGCAGGAGCACTTCGGGGTGATGCCCGATCTGACGATCATGGGGAAGGTCGTCGGCGGGGGCCTGCCCGCCGCCGCGTACGGCGGCTCGCGCGAGCTGATGGAGCGGATCGCCCCGGCCGGCGACGTCTACCAGGCGGGCACCCTGTCTGGGAACCCGCTCGCGGCCGCGGCCGCTTTGGCCACGCTCGGTCACCTCAACGCCGGCGCCTACAAGCGGCTCGCCGCGACGACCGATGCGCTCGCCGACGGGCTGCGCCTGGCGGCCCACAGCGCGGGCTGTCCGGTGCAGGTTGCGAGCGTCTGCGGCCTGCTGACCGTCTTCTTCACCGATCGCCCGATCCCGCCGCACAACTACCTGACCGTGCAGATGTGCGACACCGACGCATACGCCAGGTTCTGCCGGGCGCTGCTGGCTCGCGGCGTCTACCCGCCGCCGTCGCAGTTCGAGGCGTGGTTCCCGTCGCTCGCGCACACGCCCGACGACATCTCGCGCACGGTGGAGGCGGCCGCCGAGGCATTCAACGAAGTGGCGTCGGGATGAGAAGCGCGCGCGACGGCGCATTGGCGCTCGCCGACGAACTGCGCGGCCAGGGCGGGGCCGCCGCCGCCGCGCTTCGCGACGGCTCAGACCCTCTGTCCGCCGAGCCCGGGCCGGCACAGTTGGCGGCTCAGGGCCCTCGCGCTGCGGGGCTTGAGCGCGAGTACGAGCTGCTGGTCGAGATGATCCGCGAGGGGTCGCTGCTGCACTACGGCGGCCCGCAGGTGATCGACGATCGCGATCCCGATCTTGCGCTGCTGCTCGGAGATCAGCTTTTCGCGATGGGCCTCTCGCGGCTGGCCGAGCTCGGCGATCTCGGCGCCGTGGCCGAGCTCGCAGACCTGATCTCGCTGCTGGCCCAGGCCGAGGGCGAGCCGCGAGCGGCCGAGGCGCGCCGGCTGGTGGACGCGATCTGGGGCGCCGGCGCGACCGCGATCGGGTGGGGATCGACCCCCGGACACGAGGCCGCCAAGGAGCTCACGCGGGCCGGGGACGAGCGCGCCGCCGCCGCGCTTGAGCAGGTCACCGCGGAGCGGGGATAGTGACGCCCGCCTCTTTGTTGACTGTACGCTTCGCCGGTCGTTCAATATCCCTTAGCCGTCGTTGATCTAGAGCGCACGTGGAAGACAGACACAGAGCCGGAAAGTCGAAGTACACCGCCGATCGGCAGATCCCGGGTGCGTTCGAGGGCGAGACCGTCACGCGGCGTCGGTTCATGGTTCTGTCAGCCAACGGTGCGGGAATCGTCGCGGCCGCAGCCTTCACGCTGCCGGCGCTCGGGTTCGCGCTCGGCCCCGTCTTCGCCCGCGAGCCGTTCAGCTGGCAGGTGGTCGGGCCGCCGAGTGACTTCGTCGAGACGACGTATGCGGTGCGGGTCATCCAGGTCGTCCAGGGGATCGGCGAGGCCGGCGACACGATCGCCTACGTGCGTAGGCGCAACCCCGCGATCGATACCGAGCCGGAGGATCAGTACAACCACTTCATCGCGCTGTCGTCGCGGTGCATGCACCTCGGCTGCCCGGTGCGGTTCGTCGCGGCCGCCGAGCGCTTCATCTGCCCGTGCCACGGCGGCGTGTACGACTTCCGGGGGATGGTCGCCGGTGGCCCCCCGGTGCGCCCGCTCGACCGCTTCTATTCGCGGGTGAACCCGAACACCGGACTGGTTGAGCTCGGGCCCCGCTACTCGGTCAACTCCGAGCTGCGACGCTTCTCGCCTCGTGATCCCGGCGAGCCGCTCGACGGCATCGGTCAGTATCTGTATCCGAGCCGCTTCACGCCGTCGCTGATCCCGAACACCCCCTGATGCCAAAGCTTCCGTCCCCTCCCAAGATCCTTCAGCCGGCGCCCAAGCGGCCGGGCCAGAACGGGAACGGTAACGGCCACCTGACCCCGGGTCAGGCCGCGGCCGAGGCCGGCCTGACAGTCGTCGACTGGGTCGACGAGCGCACGTCGCTGTCGGGGGGTGTGCGGTGGCTGCTGTTCCGCAAGGTCCCGCGCGGGATCAACTGGGCCTACACGCTCGGGTCCGCGACCTTGTTCGCGTTCCTCAGCCAGGCCGTCACCGGCGTCTTTCTGGCGATGTTCTACCGCCCGGACGCGTACGGCGGGGCGTACGAGTCGATCCGCTACATCACCGACGACGCGTTCCTCGGCCAGCTGGTGCGCGCGATGCACAAATGGGGTGCGTCGGTGATGATCATCCTGATCTTCCTGCACATGGGGCGCGTGTTCTTCTTCGGCGCCTACAAGTACCCCCGTGAGCTGACCTGGATCATCGGCGTCGTGCTGCTGATCCTGACGCTGATGATGGGCTTCACCGGCTACCTGCTGCCGTTCGACCAGCGCTCCTACTGGGCGTCGGTCGTCGGCGTCAACATCAACAGTGGCGGGCCGTTCATCGGCCCGTACCTGTCTGACTTCCTCAGAGCCGGGCCCGAGTTCGGGGCGACGACCTTGTCGCGGTTCTACGCGATCCACATGCTGCTGATCCCTGGGCTGATCGCTGCCCTGATCGGTGCCCATCTCTACCTGATCACGAAGCTCGGCATCTCCGCGCCGCCGTGGATCAAGGCCGAGGAGGAGCCCGAGTTGCGCGAGACGCAGGTATGAGCGCCCTGACCGCGGTGGTCGCGCGATGAACCAGGCCGAGAAGGAGGAATACCTCCGCGAATACTCGATTCTGAAGAACGAGGGCAAGCCGTTCTTCCCCTACGCGGTCACCAAGGACGCGGTGATGGCGTGCATCGTGATGTTCGTGATCATCTTCCTGGCGGCGATGTTCGGCGCCGAGATGGGGCCGAAGGCCAACCCCACGACGACCACCTACGTTCCCCGTCCGGACTGGTACTTCTTCTTCCTGTTCGAGGTCCTGCGGGTGATGAAGAACGTCCCGAAGTTCACGCCGATGGCGACGATCGGCGTGCCGACGATCTGCATGATTCTGCTGTTCCTGCTGCCGTTCTATGACCGCAGCCCTGAGCGTCGGATCGAGCGCCGCCCGGTTGCTCTGGTGGCGGGGCTGGCGACGATCTTCGCGATGGCCTACCTGACCTACTCGGGCGCCAACACCGGCTCGCCGAACTCGGTCGACATGAAGCCGCCGTCGAACCTCACCGCCGCCCAGAAGGTGACCTTCACCAAGGGCGCGGAGGTGGTCGGCCAATCCGGCTGTCTGGCGTGCCACGTGCTCGGGTCAAACGGGAACAACGGTCCTGGGCCGCCGTTGACGCATATCGGCTCGATCCTGCGCCCGCAGGCGATCGGGCAGACGCTGCGCAACCCGACCGAACCGATGCCGTCGTTCCAGAGCCTCGCCCAGCACGAGCCGCAGAAGTTCCAGAACCTGGTCAACTTCCTCGCCGAGCTCCAATAGGGCCGCCCGGCCCCTCGCGATGACGGCGAGCGCACCTCCGCCGCCGCAGGGCGGGACGCAGCCCACCCCGGGCACGCTCGCCGAGCCCCAGGTCCGCGCGATGTTCGATCGGATCGCCGGCGTCTATGACCTGATGAACGGGGTGATGACGGCTGGACTGCACCACCAATGGCGCCGGCGGGCCGCCGATCTGGCCGCCGTCGGGCCCGGAGGGCGGGTACTCGACGTCGCGACCGGCACCGGCGACCTCGCGCTCGAGCTGGCGCAGCGCGTGCGGCCCGGGGGCGAGGTTGTCGGCGTCGACTTCTCGGAGGGTATGCTCGGACTCGCTCGCGAGAAGGCTGTCGGCAGTCTGCCCGAAGGGGTCCAGCTGCGCTTCGAGCAGGCCAACGCGCTCGAGCTGCCGTACGCCGATGACGAGTTCGATGCGGCGACGGTAGGCTTCGGGGCGCGCAACTTCTCGGATCTGGAGCGAGGATTGAGCGAAATGGGGAGGGTCGTCAGGCCTGGAGGACATGTCGTCGTGCTCGAGATAACGACGCCCACGCGGGCGCCCGTGTCCACGTTCCTCGAACTCTGGTTTGACAGGATCGTGCCGGCGCTGGGCCGGATCGCGGGCGATCCCGACGCATACAGCTACCTGCCGAGCTCGGTCAGACGGTTCCCGGCGCCCCACGACCTGGCCGCTCTGATGTGGGATTCCGGGCTGCGGTCGGTCCGCTATGTCCTGACCGCGGGCGGCATCATCGCGATGCACGTCGGCGAGGTGCAGCGATGAGTGCGGTGCAGGCCGTGGTCGAGGCCGGCGGTGCGCCGGCCTCTCGCTTGATGGAGCAGCTCGAACGCCGGCTCGCAGAGTTGGCGGGCGGCCACGGTCCGCTGCTCGCGCGCTATGCCGGTGACACGATCGCGGCCGGCGGCAAGCGGCTGCGCCCGCTGCTCGTATTCCTGTCCGCGGGCGCCCCCCCGCCCGAGACCGACGGCCTGCTGTCCGCGGCGGTCGCCGTCGAGCTCGTCCACAGCGCGACGCTCGTGCACGATGACGTCCTCGACGGCTCGCCGCTGCGGCGCGGGCGGCCGACGGTCGTCGCGGCCGCCGGTCGCCGGCTTGCTACCGCGACCGGTGACCTGCTGTTCTCGCGCGCCTTCGCCGAGCTGGCATCGACCGGGTCATTGCCGTCGGTGCGGGCGCTGTCACGTGCGAGCTCCGAGCTTGCGGCCGGTGAGCTGATGCAGCGCGCCGATGCCTGGCAGGCGGTATCGATCGATCGCTACCTGGAACGGTGCCGGCTCAAGACCGCGGTTCTGTTCCGCGCCGCATGCGAGCTCGGGGCGATCGAGGGCGCCGGCCCAACTGCCGCGCTGGGGAGCTTCGGCGAGCGGATCGGGGTCGCCTTCCAGGTGCTCGACGACGTGCTCGACGTGTCGGGCCCGCCCGAGCGCACCGGCAAGCCGCGCGGGACCGACCTGCTCGACGGGACGGTCACGCTGCCATTGCTGATCGCTCGCTCGCGCGATCCGCAGCTCGCCGCGGTTGCCCCACGGGACGTTCAGACGGCCGAGCAAGCGGCCGAGGTCTGCGACCGGATCGCCGCCACCGGCGCGCTCGAGACCGCGCGGGACCGGGCGATGGAGCTGGTCGCCGCCGCCAAGGGGCAGCTGCCGTCATTGGAAGAGCGTCAGCGGGCCGCGCTCGAGCTGGTGGCCGAGGGCGTCGTCGAGCGTTACGCCTGAGGCCGGCGGCCGCTGCTCAGAAATCCTCGGGCAGGATCAGGTCCCGCTCGAGCGCCGTGACGAACCGGTCGACGTCCTCGGCCATGTTGGCCTGGGTCATCCGGCGAAGGTCGGAAAGCATGTCCGCCACACCCTCGTCGAGCTGCTCCTCGAAGCGATCGATCTGGTCGCGGCTGTAATTGCCCTCGGTCTGCCAGTGGCAGTTCGGGCACTTGAGGACCATCTCCCACGAACCATCCTGACCCTCTCCCCATTCGAGCGGCTGGACGAGCTGCGACTCGCACTCGGGGCACATGTGCAGGCTCTCAGCGGGAGCCGGCACTGCTGGCGCCGGCTTGACGATCTCGATGCTGCGACCGCTCGGGAGGACGATTCGGCGGACGGATTTGTTTTTCGGTTCGTGGCTCATGGTCTTCTCGAAAGCTCTTCTAGGTGGCTGGATCTGGTATCGGCGGCGCCCGATACGGGCTTGAGAAGTTGCTGTGCCCCACTGGACGCGTAGCCCGCTACCCTTGATCAACCAAATCGGAGGGCTTCCTCAAAGATGTTTCGCAACCCAACCACTGACCTGATCGTCGTTCTGGTGATCGTTCTGTTGATCCTCGGTCCCAAGCGCCTGCCCGGACTCGGCAAGAGCCTTGGCACCGGGATGCGCGAGTTCAAGGACTCGATCACCGGCGACTCCAAGGACGAGGACGAGCAGCGCCCCGCGATCTCGTCGTCGACCGGCACTTCCGAGCCGGCGCCGAGCACGCCGGCGGAGCAGGCCCCGACCGCGGAGCGGGGGTCCGCAGAGGTCGGTTCCGAGCAGAAGTCCTGACGGTGCGTCTGCGAGACGTGCCAGGGGCTCTGCGCCGCAGGCGAGTAGATGCCTAGGGTTCTACGCCCCGTCAGCCACGAGGATCGGCTGAGCGTTGTCGATCACCTGGACGAGCTTCGCTCTCGGCTGTTCATCTGCGTCGGCGCGCTGATCATCGCGTTCGGGATCTGCTTCTGGCAGAACCAGGCGCTGCTCAACGTGCTCAATAAACCGCTGCCGAAGTCCGTCACCAACCAGGCCAACCACCTCTCGGGCCTGACGAGCGATCAGGTGCGGGCCTCGAAGGACGTCGCCAAGACGGCGCAGGACGCCGGCAGGCTCGCTCAGCAGACGAGCCTGAGCCCCCAGGTGCGCGCCATCCTCAGCCAGCTGTCGTCCCATCTCAATGACGAGGCCAAGGCGCTGCCCCAGTCACTGCCGAAGAACGTGCCGATCACGATCGGGGTCGGCGAGCCGTTCACGACCACGCTGACCGTCTGCTTCTACTTCGCGCTGCTGTTCACGCTGCCGGTGATCCTCTACGAGGCGTACGCGTTCGTGATCCCGGCGCTCAGTCCGAAGGAGCGCCGGATCGCATTGCCGATCATGATCGCGGCACCGGTGCTGTTCGTGATCGGGGTGGTGTTCACCTACCTGATCGTGCTGCCGGCGGCGATCCGCTTCCTCCAGGGCTACAACAGCTCGTACTTCAACGCCCTTGTCCAGGCCAAGCCGCTGTACCAATTCGAGGTCATGACGATGGCAGCGATCGGGCTCGCGTTCCAGTTGCCGATCGGACTGCTCGGCCTTCAGAGGGCCGGGATCATCAACGGCACCACGCTGACCAGGCACTGGCGCTACGCGACCGTGATCATCGCCGTGATCGCGGCCGCGATGCCAGGAGCCGATCCGGTCACCACGGGCCTTGAGACTGCTCCTCTGGTGATCTTATTCTTGGCCAGTATCGTGATGCTCAAGATCGCGGACCGTCGCGACGCAAAGCGTGCGTTGGCCGAGCTCAATACGGTCGATGATGACGAACCATAAATCTCTCTGATGCTCTTTGATCTTCGTGGCCGTGGACGCCGACGCACCGTGCAGGTCGTCTATCTCGGCCTGGCCCTCCTGATCGGCGGCGGCCTCGTGCTGTTCGGCGTCGGCACCGGCAGCGGCAACGGCGGGCTCCTGAACGCCTTCACCGGCAACGGCTCGGGCAATGCCCAGAACCAGGCCCTCAGCTCGCAGGAGAAGGCGGCGCTCAAGCAGACCAGGCAGACTCCCACCAACCCCGCTGCCTGGCACGCGCTCGTCGCCGCCCGGTGGGAGAACGCGAGCACGGGCAGCAACTTCGACACCGCCACCAACTCGTTCACTGCGAACGGGAAGAGGGAGCTGATGGCGGCCACCCAGGCCTGGCAGCGCTACCTGCAGCTCACCAAGACGCCGGATCCCAACCTCGCGATCCTCGCGGCCCGCGCCTACGGCAATCTCGGCAACTACGCCAGTGAGGCAAACGCCTGGGAGATCCAGGCTGCCGCGACCCCGAACTCGGTCCACGGCTACGAGTGCCTCGCGGCCTCGGCCTACGCCGCGCAGCAGACCCGCAAGGGCGATCTCGCGCTCGCCAAGGCGCTCTCCCTGACGCCGAAGGCGAGCCAAAAGACGGTCAAATCAGAGATCCAGGCGGCCAAGACGACGCCGACGATCGCGCAGTCCTGCTGACCCTCGCGACCGCTCGGGCCCGGCTAACATCGGGCGCCAAGGGCCGTTAGCTCAACTGGTAGAGCAGGGGACTCTTAATCCCAAGGTTGGAGGTTCGAGTCCTCCACGGCCCATCGGAAAAGGCCCGCATATATCGCCTTTTTCACTGGGGCACTCGATTCGCACGGGTACCGGACGGGTACCAGAACGCCGTAGAATTGTGGGATGCGTACCACGACCACCCACGCCCAGGAGAAGGCGGCGAAGTCGGTTTATGCCACGACCCGACTCACGCCGAAGCTCAACGTACCACTGCGCCGCCTCGGTACGCATGGAGATCGCATCGTCAGCGGCGAGCTCCGCCCGGGCGCTGGGCCAGGCGTCTCCGCGCCGAGGCCGACCGCGATGACTGACGCGCTCGCCGCCCACGAGGCTGTGCAACGCGCACAGCAGCCTGCAGGGCGCGAAACGGGCTAATGCTGATGGAGGTCACCGAAGCTGCTGAACCCATCCGAGTTCGAGCTGAAGACCGTCGTTTGTTGCAATGGTCGTAGCGCGTCCGTTTACACGGTTCCACGGCTCAGAACCTGCTGAAAACACGAACGCGCTTCTCGTTGTCTAGACACAAGCAAAGACAGAGCAATACGGCCGTTTTGCCGACGAGCCAACGGTATTGATCGGGTTCTGATCGTGTTCGGAGCTCAGCCAGGCTCAGCGCGGGGTTCTGACGATCCCTGACTCGACACGACCGCACTCGCACCTGCCGACCCCAGATCAACGGGTTACGGACGCTTGCGAGTCATTCGCCGGGTCTCTAGGGAGTGATAGAGCACTGCCCGCCCCGCACCGCCAGGTGCTCTCCACGAGCCCTAACCTCCGGCCGCCGGTCGAGGAAGTGATGAGCAGCCCTCCGGCGGGCGGCAGCGAAGCTACGTTTCCGCGCCGAAGTGTAAAATTCAGTGCCGACCCCGAAACGCACGCTAGGTTGTGTAATCCAACCGGATTTCGCGCGAGAGCAGCTTCAAGAAGCCACGGAACACGGAGCGTCGGTAGTTGAGTCGTAACCGCGCGAGGCCTCGCGCACCAGGCGAACCGCAGCCCGATCGTCATGTCGCTTCGCGGATGTTCGAGCACGAGGTTGCCGGGGTTGATCGAGCGGCCACGGTGGCCGGGCTCAGTCGTTCGGCGTTTATGCGTGAGGTGCTGTTGGCGCACGCCGATGCACGCGCTGTGTTCCAGGCGAGGATCGAAGACCTCGAGGCCAAGGTCAAAGTGCTTGAGGACGTTGTCGTGAGCCGCACCAACGAGGTCCGGATGGTCAACGCGGAGACAGAGGCAGCTTCGCGAGCGGCATGCTCGCGAGGTCGTCGGACTGCGTCATGCGCTGGATCTCTGCGACGGAGAGGCTGCGCGCAGGCGGAAGCGGGAGCTCGAGATGGAGTTCTACTACGGGTGATCGGGCAGACCGCGGACGGGGTCGCTCGCTGGAGGCTTGGTCTATGTCGCTTTGAGCACGGCGCGTACGGTGGATGGCCACCATTTGCGTCCGCCTTGTGCTGTGGGCACACCCTCGGCGTTCAGCGTGTCGGCGATCGCGGCGAGCGAACGTCCGGTTTGACGCTCGGCGGCGATCCGGGTGCGCACCGTGGCAGGTAGCGACAGCGGTCGACCGAGCCTGACGCCTGCTGCGCGTTTGGCTGCGAGCGCCTCCCGGGTGCGTTGGCCGATCAGACGACGCTCGAACTGAGCGAAGGTCGCGAGCATGTGCGCCATCGCTTCACCCGAAGGCGAGCTCGTGTCGACGTTCACGTCCAGCGCCACGAGCGCCCACGACTGCTTCTGGGCGGTCTCCATGATCTTGGCGAAGTCGACCATTGAGCGGCTGAGCCGGTCGAGCTTCGCGACTACGAGCCCGCTCGCCTTGCCGCGCTGGAGCGTCTCGAGCGCGAGTTGCACGCCCGGGCGCTTGAGGTTCTTGGCGCTGTAGCCGGCGTCCTCGATGATCTCCACCAGCCGCCAGCCGCGGCGCTGGCATTCGGCAGTGATCGCGGCTCGTTGCGCTGCGAGCCCGGCGCCGCTGTTGGTCTGCTCGTCGGTCGAGACGCGCACGTAACCTATGACCTGCATCGGAGCTCATCCTCCTGTGCCATGGCCCCGGACGTTGGCGCGTTGCGGGGCCGATTTGTCGCCTGAGCGTACACCATATCTTCGATTGCTGTATGGACACCGCGGAAGAGCCCCCGATGACGCGGCCATTCCCGCCCGCTCACGCTGGTACGTACTCTGCCGAGGTCGTCCAGCTCGAGCACACCGCAGGAGCGCACGAGGCAGCTGGGCGACGGACTGGAACCCACGGCTCGATCAGGCTGCCAGCCGGCACACACGCAGCAAGCAACGGCCTGCCGGCCAGCCAGCCAAGCAACGCGACCGTCCGCCGCATCGCGAGCACGCACACGTAGCGAGCGTTTCGCGATACACCGGGGGTAGGCGACGAACGCGAACTGATCTGCGTTTGTTTCGTGGGTCCCGTCCGGCATTTTTGAGGCTCTCGTGAGGCGACCGTGTGGAGGGACTGGTGGCGACAATCCACGGTCTGGAGTTCGGATGATCGGCGCGCTTTGACGAGTGTGCTTCGGGACCGCTGGTGTTCGATCACCCCGGCAGCGTCCAGGATGGGGTCTTGGTAAGGCTCCTGCTCGTTCGAGAGCGGAAGTGAGCGATGAGCCGGACCGCGCCGCACACCGCGTTGGCCGAGTTCGGCGTCTTTGGCCTGTCGCGCGGCTCGTGTTGTCCGGGAGCAGCAGCCGGCGACAGCAGCATCAGCGTCGACACGGTGGCTTGACACCAGTTCATAGCGGCGCGGCTGATCGACGACGAGCACGCGATCGCAATCGCGGCGAAGTACTCAGCGGGCGGCGGTCGGCGCCGAACTCTTCGGAGATTCTTCTGCCACACCCGTAACGGACCCACCTCGCTCGGTGTGTGATCTAGAGACGCGGGAATCACCCGCCTCGCAATCCATTCGCGAGCGGTGAACAACCCCCGCGGGGCCGACGAAGGAGACGCAGTGATAAGCGACCACGGTAAGGCTATAAAACGCTGCGTGTCCCTCCTTCTGCTCGCTCTGGCGCTGTTAGTTCCCGCCACTGCGAACGCGACGACGTACGGCGCCGAGGTCGGCGGCGATTTCGTGTATCAGTCCCGGGGCGCGTGGTCGGCCGAGCAGGTGATCAGTTCGCTCAACGCGCTCTATGCGGCCGGGGGTCGGGTCGGACGCGCGGACTCAGACTGGGCGAACACCGAGCCCCACGCTCCGGTCGGCGGACACCACAGCTACAACTGGGCCTATGACGACATGATCGCCGGCGAGATGGCGCAGGCTCGGATCCGCTGGGAGCCCACGCTGGAGTACACGCCCAAGTGGGCGCAAGTGCACCGGGCGCACGTGCTGCACCTAAAGAGCGGAAGGTTCATCACCCCGCTACCGCCGGCCAACAACAAGAACTTCGCCGCCTACGCCACCGCGTTCATGCGCCGCTATGGCAACCACGGCTCGTTCTGGGCCACGCATCCGACCTTGCCCTACGTTCCGGTGAACATCGTGGAGGTGTGGAACGAGCCTGACAACAACCACAACTGGGGACCGCGGATCGACCTCGGGGAGTACGCAAGGATGTATGAGGCCGTGCGCTCGGCCATCCATCACGTCAACCGGGGCACGCGGGTGATGTCCGGCGGGCTAGCCTGGACCCACAGCTCGCTGCCACGGCTGCTCAAAGCCTTCAAGGGAAAGCGACTCGACGCCGTCGCCATCCACCCTTACGCGGCCACCCCCAAAGGAACGGTCTCCCTGGCCCGCTATGCGCTCGCCCAGATGCGCTACTACCACCGAGGGTCAACGCCGGTGATCGTCAACGAGTACGGCTGGACCTCGGTGGCCGGCACCTGGGGCTCGGCCAACCCACGGCACGTCAAAAGCTACGTCTACCAGGCCCTAGTCGGTCTCTCCAAGCTGAAAATCGCCCAGATCCTGCCGTTTGAATGGACCGACGCCTCGTGGGAGCTCAACACCGGCACCTACGCGCAGGCGGTGGCGCGGGCCAGCCACCACCACTGACACGCCCGACGCTAGGCACCCAACACCCGCACTCGCGTGGAGGCAACGACCGCGCCGTCCAGCTGCCGGACGCGTGCTTCGCCGTGATCGCGATCGCATGCTCGCCGTCAATCAGGTTGCCGATCCCGGTGCAAAGCCGCGAGCGCCGCGAAGAGCTGCCGAACCTGAGCTTGGAAAACGCCTTCTTGGTGCGTTCCCCACCAGCCGTCAAGGTAGTACGCGTTGCCTTCCTCACTGCTCCGCATGGGTCGGGTGGTACCGGGAGTCTCCGGGGTTCGCGGCGACGAACGCCATACGCGTGGACGGAGCGAGAGTGCGAGCTGGCGAGTAAAGAAAGCGCCAGCCGAACGTATGACCAAGGCGACGACACTCGCAGTCGATGCTTTCTACGAACGGCGCGAGAACATCGGTCACGGGCCAAATCTAGCGGCTCGACGCACCTAGTTGCCGCCAATTGAAGGAACGGTTTCCTACTTCTGATTCGGGCTTAATTGCAGCACTCATCTCCCGGTCCCGACGCCTGCGGCAGCCGCGCGGCTGAGGATCAAGACCGGAGCTGGGCAGCGAGATAGCGTTGCCGTCGATTGCTAAGCGCAGCGTGCCGTCCGGGCCGCGCGGTAGCTGTTCGGCCCGACCGAGCCCGCTCTAGAGATATGGTCGTGGCATCGCAGATGCCGCTGGCTGACCTTTTGAGTCAACTCGATGTTCGGCCCGGCGTGCGGGGCCGGCAGTTTGAACGCATCTGCGCGTGGTATTTGCGCAACGCACCGGAGTACCGCAACCGCATCCGCAAGGTGTGGCTGTGGTCGGACTGGGCTGGGGCGTGGGCGGCAGATGCGGGCATCGACCTGGTGGCTGAGGAGCGCGATGGCCGCCTGTGGGCGATCCAGGCCAAGGCGTACGATCCGTCCTACGCGATCAAGAAGGCGGACGTGGACTCGTTCCTGAGCGAGTCCAGTCGCTCGCAGTTTTCGTATCGGCTGCTGATCGCGACGACTGACCGCCTGGGAGCGACCGCGCGCCGGACGCTCGATTCTCAACGCGAGCCTGTCGGCTATCTGCTGCGTTCACCCCTGGAGCTTGCGGAAGTGTCGTGGCCTTCCTCGCCAGATGACCTTCGCCCGCAGCGACCATCACGCAAGAAGCCGTTTCCGCACGTCCGCGAAGCGATCCAAGCGACCGTCAGAGGCTTTGCGGACCAGGAGCGGGGGCAGTTGATTATGGCGTGCGGGACGGGCAAGACTCTGGCGGCGCTGTGGATCGCGGAGCGACTCGGCAGCACGCGGACGCTGGTGCTGGTGCCCTCGCTGTCACTGCTCGCGCAGACGCTCCGGGAGTGGTCAGTAAACGCCACGCTGGCGTTCGACTATCTGGCCGTGTGTTCCGATCAGACCGTCGTCGGAGAGGACGAGTTCGTCCAGCACACAGCCGAGTTGGCCATTCCCGTTACGACAAACCCCGAAGTGATAGCCGGGTTCCTTCGCCGGCGCGGACGCCGCTTCGTGTTCGCCACCTATCAGTCGTCACCACAGATAGCTGCGGCGTATCGCCGCAAGACGCCGCGGTTCGACCTGGTGATCGCGGACGAAGCGCACCGATGTGCTGGGCGCGCGTCATCGAGCGAGTTCGGCACGATCCTCGACGCCGGGAGGATCAGAAGTCGACGCAGATTGTTCATGACCGCCACGCCCCGCTTTTACACCCCGCGCCTGCGCAGGGAGGCCGGACTGCTCGACGTTGAAGTTGCCTCAATGGACGATGCGAGCGTCTTCGGGCCGGTCTTGCATCGGCTGACCTTTGGAGATGCAATCAAGCGCGGTCTGCTCTCTGACTACCAGGTCGTCGTCGTCGGGGTCGATAACGAGATGTACCGAGCCTGGGCTGAGCGCGGCGAGTTCGTAACGCCTGACGGGGAGCAGATCACAGATGCTCGGACTCTTGCCGGGCAGATCGCTCTCGCCAAAGCGATGCGTAAGTACAACCTGCGCCGCGTGATCTCGTTCCACAGCCGGGTCAAGGCGGCGCGAGCGTTCAGCGAGGACATGCCTTGTGAGCGCGTGGATGCCCGCACGCGTCGAGCCCACGGCGAGCGATCTGGAGCGAGCACGTCTCGGGCGCGATGTCCAGCGGTCACCGCGACCGCGTGCTGCTGCATTTCCGCGACCTCGATCCGGACGAAACCGGACTGCTCAGCAACGCTCGCTGCCTGGGCGAAGGCGTCGATCTGCCAAGCCTCGCTGGCGTCGCGTTCATCGACCCACGCGGTTCGACCATCGACATCATCCAGGCGGTCGGCCGGGCGATCCGCAAGGCACCTGACAAGACACTCGGCACCATCATCCTGCCCGTGTTCCTCTCCGACGACGAGGACCCCGACCAGGTCCTTGACGAGTCAGTCTTCAATAACGTCTGGGACGTGCTTAAGGCGCTGAGAGCGCACGATGAGGCACTCGGCGAGGAGTTGGACGAGTTGCGTCGACGCCTTGGTGCCCGGCGATCACTGCCACAGCGACCAGGCAAGATCAAGCTAGATCTCCCGGGCCGCGTCGGTGCCGAGTTCGTCCGGGCTTTCAACGCACGGCTGGTCGAGCAGACCACGGCGTCGTGGGACTTCTGGCTCGGCCTGCTGCAGCGCTTCGTCGAGCGCGAGGGACACGCGCAGGCTCCGGCCGCCCATCGCGAACACGGGTACGCCCTTGGTACCTGGGTCGCTCAACAGCGCCGGTCTTACCATCTGAATAGGCTCGACCCGGCGCGACGCACTCGGCTGGAGGCCCTGCCGGGGTGGACTTGGGACGCTCTCGATACAGCTTGGGAGAAAGGCTTTGCTCGTTTGCATGAGTTCGTCGAGCGCGAGGGGCATGCACGAGTCCCACAAGGGGCGAGCGAGGGCGACGGCTATTGGCCGGAACCGTAGCGGCCTTGGCGGTAGCAATTGGCGGCGCTACTACAGCTTCCGCGTCTGCGGCGACGCTAACTCTCGCGCCGTCTGCGAACCCCCAGGTCAACCAGCCGGTAACGATCACGGAATCCGGGTCGACCGAAGATAGCTCCGCGATGCAGACCTTCTACGAGTTCAACGGCAGTTCATGTGCGACGCTCACCGGCGATGAGCAAGCCCGGTCGAATAGCAACGACTTGTCAAACTCTGATACCAGTCCGCCGAACGCAGCCACGTCCATAGGTCGCGAGCTCGGGGACACACTGAGTCCACTCCTACGACTACATCCTCACGAAAACCAAACGGCGGCCGTTCGTGACGCCCAATAACCTAGTGCCGAAGGGGGCATTCGATCGGGTCGTGGCTGCGATACGCAGCTGAGCAAACCGAGTGGCCTCGACAGAGTCCCGCGAGAGTGCTCCTCCGGGCAACTAGAAGGGGTAGCGTCGCGAGACGACCTTGAATGGTCGCGCCCGAGACTGCTGCTGATCGATCGAGGCGGCAGCGACGGGGCGGCCGGGCGAGGGGTCCGGGGGAGCTAGGTCTGGGTTGGTTGAGGAGGCGGGAATTGTCCTGGGCACGCCTCTCCGATGCCTATCCAGACTCTCCGCCGCAGGCCGTGTGTATCGACGGTCAGCGGTGCACAGATTGTGCTGCGCACCCAGTAGCCGCCTGCGAACGCGAGCCACTTCTCGCCATGAGCGCCGCGACAACCTGGTACGGAAATGGTCGAACCGACGTGACCCTCACCCGCGTTTCCCCAACCGATCGAGACCCGGTCTCGCAGGCGCGGTGGGACGCTCACCTCAAAGCGGGCGCCAGCGCGGACGACCAAGCCTTCCTTGGCGAAGAGACGGGCCGCTGGGTTCCGCGAACCAGTCAAAGCGGTCTGGAGCGCCCGCCGCATATGCGGACTCGTCGGCAGGGCGACGACTCTCAGAATGACACTCAGCCCGGTAAACGGTGCCTGCGCACCGATCGTCTCTGAGCACGGAAGAAGCCGAACCGCAGAGAGGTTCTTGACCGGCTTGGGCTGCTGGCTGGTGGTCACAGCAGAGCCCCCGCACGCCCCCAGACACGAGACCAATACGGCCAGGGCCACAAGCTTCCTCATCGCGGTGATCGTAGTGAGGCTTGCATGGCCGCGCCGACAGTCGCTAGTCGCCTGGCTTCCATCGCCGTAGGAGGACACCGACCGGGCCGGGCTCCACGCAAGCACCCGTAGCGCCCGGTACTCCATTTCGATCAAGCCGGCAGCGTGAGGGCGTTACGTCCGTGTTATTCGCGGTCCATTACAACCCGGGTCCATGGTCAACCCGAAGGGCCTGAACGTACTGATAGTGCTTACTTCGGTTATCTGCGCGGTCGCGGTCGCCGCCTGCGGTTCGTCCGGGCACAAGCCGAGCGCCTCGTCGCACGCGCAGTCCTTCCTTGCCTTCTCGGAGTGCATGCGCAGCCACGGCGTGACCGCGTTCCCGGACCCCAGCCCCGGTGGTGGGATCCACCTCGACGGCACCGGCCTCAACCCTGCCTCACCGGCGTTCGAGGCTGCGCAGGCCACCTGCCGCAAGCTGCTGCCTGGCGGCGGTCCACCGGCGCATGCGTCCGAGCAACAAAAGCAGCAGATGTTCGCGACCTCGGAGTGCATGCGCAGCCACGGCGTCAGCGGGTTCCCGGATCCGACTACGAGGACGACCCCGCCGAGTAATCCGCAGAACTACAGCCTCGCCGAGGGCATCGGCGACCTGTGGCTGCTCGTGCCGAACACGATCAACACCAACTCCCCCGCCTTCACGAAGGCGGCCAGGGCGTGCCACTTCCACTGACCGCCCCGAATCGTGAGCTAGTGACCTCGCTACGTATCTCGTCCCGGTCCAGACCGAAGGGCTACGACGTGCTACTCGCGCTCGCTGCCATCACGTGTGCGATGGCGATCGGCGCCTGCGGATCGTCGAGCAACTCAAACGCCAACAGTGGCGTGAGCGCACCCGGGATCAAGTACGCGGACTGCATGCGTGCCAACGGCGTGCCGAACTTCCCCGACCCGAGCGCCGAGGGCGGCGGTGTCCGGATCGGGACCTCGCCCGCCTTCGAAGCTGCACAGCGGGCCTGCCATGACCTGCTTCCGGGTGGAGGCGGCCCTACAGCAGCCACTGGAGCGCAGAAGGCGCAGGTGCTCGCGCTTGCCCGGTGCATGCGAGCGCACGGTGTCTCGGGGTTCCCCGATCCGGTCAGCGAGCCGCCTGCCAGCCCGGCGGGCCACAGCCTCATATTCGGTGTCCCGGGCGCGGTCATCGCAGTCCCGAGCACGATCAGACCGCAATCGCCGAACTTCAAGCAGGCGGCGGCCGCGTGCAAATTCCCCGGGCTCGGCAGACACGCGTGAGCGCCGCGCTCTGTTCGAGCGACAGGCCCTGGGACCCTTCGTATTCCTCGACATAACAAGGCTGTCGGATTGGGGTCTAATAGCGGGAGCGAACGAAACCGAATGTATGCGAACATATGTTCGTGCGCTCGTTCTCGTTCACGGTCACCGAGCATGATCACGGCAGGCCGTGGATCGTGACCGGCGTCGAGCAGCGGACGGTCGAGCTCGAGGACGCGGTGGAGTTCTTCGCCTGGGCTCGGGAGCGGTGGCCGGCGGGCCGGTTCACGGTTCAGCTTGATCCGTGGCAGCTCTCGCCGTCTGACGGCCGCGACGGGCTATGAGCGGAGTCGGACACACGCTCACCAGCTTCTTACGGCAGTGCTGCTCTTAGAAAGGCCGCTGCACGCCGCCTCCCGGCCTCAAGCGTCGATGTGGTGCCACATGTCCACGACGCACTGCCAGCCGCCATCGGCTTGGCGTCGATAGGCCTCGTGTGTGAGCCCGGGAAATGTTTCCCCCGCAGCGTCAGTGAAGACATAGTTGCCGACGAGGTACCCGATGTCCCCTGACGCAGACGTGTCGATGACCCCGAGCTCGAAGTGGACCTTGTCGCCCCCGTCTTTCGCCGCCTGCAAGAAGGCGACAATGTCGGCGCGGCCGCGTACGATGTCGCTCCCCCCGGGCAGGGCATAGGCGTCGGGGGCATAGAACAGCTCGCCAAGCTCGGTGATTCTGTCGGAATTAAAGTGAAGCGGCCACTGCTCGCGCAGCGCCTGAATGGCCTCAACGGCGTCGGTGGTTGTTGACATTGTCGGTTGCTCCCTTCGCGTTGATCTACGTGCGATTGTTGAGTAGCCCGCCCCAGGCGAGCTCGCGTGCGCCCCTTGCGTTAGCGCGCCTGATCCAGTCTCGCTCTAGCTGCGCCAGCTTACGTTCGGTAGCGGCTCGGTCGCGGTGGCGGCGGCGTACGCGCTCCCACTCGCGGCTGGCCAAGTATGGCTGCTCGAGCCGGTCGAACCTTTCCTCACTTCGGTCGCTTGCTGCAGCGGCTCGATCGTGACTCGCGGCGGCCAGCTTGTGAGCGGCTTCGAGCCAGGGCACGAGTTGAGCCTACGCTTGATGAGTGAGTGTCGCTAGCCGTCTCCGGCAAAGCCATCCTGCGGGCCCGGCTTGGGTCGCGGCCTCAGATGGACAGCCGCGCAGACCGCGTGCATCAAAGCCGCTGCGCGTTCTGACAGGTGTGGCTCGCGCGCCAGAGAGGTTTCCCTCCGGCCTTCGGGTTCGATCGCGACTAAACGGCTCGTAGACGCCGATGCGTTCGCCGCACCGAGGGCACAACGGGGAATGCCTCTCCACCCATCCGAAGAATCGAGCATCAGCACGCACGAGCGCATCCTAGTGACGCTCGCCGCGTGGAGGGGGACCACGGCTCTGGAGCGGTTCACGGTCCGGCTTGACCCGTGGCAGATCTCACGAGGCCGCGACTCGCCATAAGCGGGCCGGAGCAAACGCGGTCCAGGGTTCACGCTTACCGTGCAAGGATGACTTCAGACGCTCAGAGCGGCGAGTGATCCCGTGACGGGCATCTCAAGGTCTGAACCGCGAATGCCGATCACATAACTGAGCTGTCCTCGCCTGGATTGCTCCTGCGTCACGGATGACGCTGCGGATCGGCCCCATTCCCAAATTGGGGCCGATCCTTTTTCGTGCCCCGGTCAGCGGCGGCTGCCGCTAGCTCGCGGTGGGTGTGGTGCTCGTCCACCGGGCACGATTGCCGTGCGCGTTCGCTCGCTGACGCTTGACGCTGAGAGGCGGGTGAACGCGCCCGTAGCTCACGGATCACCTTGGCCTGCTGGCTCACCGGGCCTCCGGCCTCGATGCCACGGGTGGCGCGTGGTCGGCGGTCGCGCACGGCGGCAACGAGGGAGGCTTGCGAGAGCTCAACGTTCGTCTGGCGGCGCGCCAGGCACCGGGGGTGGTATCTGACCGCCAGCCACGATGCTCTGGGCGAGACACTCAACCCACAGCGGGGACACCTCGACGGGATCAGGGTGACCTCGTTGAGCGCGTGATGCCTCCGATCCGCCCGGGCCCCCGAGGACCTAGAGGAGAATCCTCGAGGGCCAGCGCGGCTATCTCGGAACTTGCCTCCAGAGCAAGTGGCGGCCGAAGCTATGCCCTATGGCGAGGCTTGCCAATGGGGTCTAGCCCCCATGTTGTGAAGCGCGGCGGCTCACCGGGGCGAAGCGGTGGGGCGTTAGTGCCTTCGCGTGGCTCGGCTTATCGGCGCACACGAGTCCGTTTCTGCCGCTAGCGACGCCGCGCTATTTGAGCCCCCGGTGATCGAGCCGCGCTCCGGTCTCAGCGGCGGCAACCGAGCTTGCGAGGCTGCGGTTCAGATCAAAGCGATGAGCCGGCGGAGCGGATCTCTCTACAACGATCGTGGTCTTTGTGGTCGCGAGTGCGAACACGACGTACGCCAGCACGAGGATGGCGGCGCTCGCGATCGTGAGCAGCGCGCGGAGTCGCAGGTAGCAGGACCGGGGCACGACGGCGCTGGTTACGCGCCCGTCAAGAGCCCTCCAACGATCATCGCGCGCACGCGCAGACCGGATCCAGCGCTTCCTACCCAACTGAGGACCATCGCAACCCCGGTTTAAGTTGCTGGCGCCTCCCAGCCGCCTTGAACGGATCGTAGCCCGCCACCTCAGTTGTGTCTAGGTAGGTGACCTACCGAGCAGCTCGGACGCCGAAGCGTTCCTGCCCGGGGCTACGCTGGCCCCACGGTCGGGCCGTTGACCTCCGGGTGTCGGCGCTCGGTTGTGGCGCGTGCGCCTTGGGGTTTCGCTTCCCGAGAAACGCGTGCAGGGGTGCGTTCTCTGGGTCGCTCGCCTGATTGATTGAGGCGTGGCTGGCCGTGGGACCAAGCCCGAAAATCGTACTGCGAGAACCGCAACTCTTAGGAAGAAAGGTCGTTTCAAGGAAGAGAGTGCGGGTAGCTGCGACGTACCGGGTTCGTATCTAACCCGGCTTGCCCCCGAGCCAGCCCGTGGCGCGGGGGCGACATCGGGCCGGCACCGCGCGGTCGTTGGAAGCGGGGCGTCCTCGTCGCGCGGTGCCCCGCTCTGATGTGCGGCTTTCCGAGGTCCAGGGCAGCCTTGGTTGTACTCGGTTAGATTCGCGTGATGGCCGACGAGTTCTTGACCGTGACGGAAATCGCCGACCTGCTCAAGCTCAACCAGCAGACGGTCCGCAACATGATCGACCGCGGCGAGCTGCCAGCGGTCAGGGTCGGATCGCGACGCGTTCGTGTCAGGCGCTCGGATCTGGACCGGTTCCTCGAGGCGGGCGCGATCCGTGACAGCCGAGAGCCCGAGCCGGCCGAGGTGGACGAGGGCAGCGTGACCGCGTGGGCGACGTTCGGCCCGCGATGGCCGAAGCGACGGCCACGCTCGCGCAGGCCAATCAAGCCGAGTTGCTTGACGTGCTTGAGCGGCTTGTAAGGGCGACGCAGACGCTCGTCGAGTCACTCAGCGGCGACGCTGCCTCGCCGCCTCCCAGGGAGCACGACGCCCCGGGGGAGGACGACGTCTGATGGCCGCTCCGCTCGTCAGCCTCCGCAGTAGCGTCCTGCGAACTGAAAGCGCATTACTACGGGTGTGCCGCTCGGCTCCAGGGTCTACTGTCCTCGTCAACCTGGCCCTGCGGTCAGAACGCCGGCCGAAGCCCGCAAGCCGCCGAAAGCGCCGATGGCGCGGACGAGGAGATGGAGCGGAGGCAAACAGCGTTCAACTGTGGGGCCAGCGGCTTGAGCGGGCTCGCACCACGAACGGCTTAACCGCACTGTGAGCGCTCGAGGAGACTGGCGAGCTAAAGGGCGGGATCCGGACGCCTCCTCGGTCGCTAACGCGGTAGCGAGCTGGCCGCTGTCGATCGCGGGAAAGCACAAGTGAGCGTCTCGTTCGACGGGACGCCTCGGTTTAGCCCGTACCGGCACTCTCGGCTGACAGCCTCACGCTCGACACGTACATCTCGTCTCCTGAGCGATGACGGCATCGGTGTTCCGCTCTCGCTGAGTGCGAACACCGCAACGGACGCCGGTAATAGATGGTGCTCTACGATTCTCCGGCGGACACAGGTCCGGATGAAGGAGGGACGGCGATGGGGTTCATGGACAAGCTGAAGGCCGGTGCCGAGGAGGTCAAGGTCGGGGCCGGAGAGGCGACGGCGCGCGCTCGCGACACCGTCCAGGACGCACAGCTGAGGCGCGACCTCGCGCAGGCCTATACCGAGCTCGGGCGCACGACCTACACGTTGGTCGACGAAGGGTCGCTCCAGGACGAGCGCCTCGACCGTGCGGTGCAGCGAATCCGCGATCTCGGGGTGCAGCTGTCGGACTCCCAAACGCCGGCCGAGTGAGCTGAGCGCTTCGCGCTGTGCAGCACAAACGGCGCGACTGAAACACCTGAGCAGGCGGCCGAGAAGACGGTTCGGATCATCAAGCACACCAGCGGACCGCTCAACGGGACCATCGTTGAGGTTCTCGAAGACGACGAGGGCAACCGCGTGGCCGTCGTTGTGATCGCGGCGGGCGGAGGGTGGGCGTTCGCGGCGACGAGCACTTCGAGCGTTGTAATTCGTCGGGGTCGTGTCGACTCGCCGCTCGGCAGCGCCCTAGGCGACTCGAGACCTACCGGATCCAGACTGGGGTGCCGATCGGCACGAGTTTCTTGAGTCGCAGGATGTCGCTGTTGTGCACGCGGATGCAACCGTGGGAAGGGGCGCCCGGGACCAGCCACGGCTCGTTGGTCCCGTGCAGCCCGACGACACCGCCGCCCGGCCACTCGCTGAGCGAGGAGTAGGCGGTGGTGCCAAACGCGTACGGGCCGTAGGCGGGATCAGCCGACCGAAAAGCCTCCGTGATCCAGAAGTGCCCGGGCGGGGTCGGCGTGCTCGGCTTGCCCACGCCGACGGGGGCATGGAAGATCGCCTTGCCATTGCGATACAGCGTCAGCTGGCGTGCAGCGCGATTGATCACGAGCCTGGTATGGACCAGCTCGAAGTCGCCGAGAGCGCCCCGCTGCACCCAGCCGATTCGGCCGTTGGGCCTGCCGGGTACGCGCACCTTCACCCAGGCGCCCGAAGGCGTCGTCTGCTCACTCATGAGCAGGTACGCCTGCAGACCCAAACCGTCCGGCGTGCCGAAACGGAGTTTCGCGATCGCGCGAGCATGCGTCGAAGGCAGCGCACGGATCCTCGCCGTGTAGTTGGCCAACGCCCACGTCGTATACGTCGTCTCGTTAGAAAGAACCGTGATCTGCGCGGTCGGGGAAGCTCCCCAAGCTGCCGCCGCCGACGCCATCGCGATCAGCGTGATGCCAGCTGCGAGAGCCCCCATCAGGATCGCAACCGGCCGTCTGTTCCGGCGGCGCATCGCGCCTCCGCCAGCAGCGATTCTCTGGTTATGGCTTGATTTCATTCTCATGGCGGCTTTCCTCGTGTCGTCGATAGCTCGCAGGGGGCAACCCGCTGCCGGGTTGCCCCCCACCAACTGCCCCCACGCAGCTAAACACCGGGATAGCATGCCTGCTAGCGCCTATGCTAGTGGCAGCGCTAGCACGAGAACCGTTTTCCTTACGAGGTTCTTCGCAACCACTAGCGTGCGTGCTGTCGCTGGTGCTAGCATCGACGCTAGCAAACGAAACGTTTGAGGAGACTCTTCGCCCATGCCCATGCCGATGCCCATGACCCGCACCACGATCAGCTTCACCCGCGAGGGAATGAAGCTGATCCAAAAGGCCGCCAGACGCCAAGGCTCGAGCGTCTCGCAGTTCGTCCGCGAAGCCGCGCTGATGCGCGCCAAGATGGCCAGCGACGACAACCCTTACCCGATGCGCGCCCTCGCCGAGGAACTCCGAGCGATCGGCGACCAGGGATACGCGCTGGCGGACAAGGCGCTGAAGGTTGCCGAGGACGAGGCCGAGCGCAAGCGGTGACGCTCAAGTCTTCCGCGTTCGCCCTTCCGCCGGCGGTCTGAGCGAATGGCCCACGATCGCGTTCCGTGCCTTGCGCGCGACGCGGAAGCCCAGTTTTTCGAATGGGCTCGCCAGGAGTGGCCCGCGCCGCGATGGACGATCCAGCTCGATCCCTGGTCGCTAACCAAGCCTCCCGACTCTCAGTAGCTCCGTCGGACCTGCAGCGTTGGCGCGCTGGGGCCACTCTGTGGACACTGTCGCGTTTAGCTGTGGCTGTCGCATAAGTCCGTCTTCGCCGTGGTTGAGCGCATCGAGGGTGCGCTCTTGGGACCGCGGCTGTGACCGCCGGGTGTCGGTCGAGGGCGACTTGGGGCCTCCCTAGGCCCCGGCGGTCGCTATCTGGTGGTTGTGGAGCTTGAGCAAGTTGTGCGTCGCCGTCATCAATCGCCACTCGGACCTGACGGCGGATCTGCCTCTTCGCATGAACCGAATCAGTTTGCGGTTGAACTTGGTGTAGGCGAATACCGGCTCGATCATCGCCTGGCGGCGTTTGTAGAGACCGCCGCCGTAATCGGTCGCAAGCACCCGGCGCATATGGTCGTAGTAACCACCTTCCCACCCGGGGCGAGCGCCTTTGCGGTTGGCGGCGTCGGGCGGGATCAACACCGACATTCCGTGGTTGATCACGTTCTCCATCTGCGCCTGATGCCAGTAGCCGGCGTCGGCGAGCACCACCCCGGGCCGTTCGCTGATCCCGGCGTGCTCGAGCTCGCGCAGCGTTGCGAGGACCATCGGTTCAAGGCTCCCGAAGTCCGGCGCGACGACGGTGACCTCGGCCGCGATCACGATCTGCTGCTCGTTGACGGCGGCCTGGACGTTGTAGCCCTGCATGTGCCCCCGTAACGTCTTCATGCTCCCGGAGTCCAGATCGGTCACGTTGATCCGCCCATCCGGCAGCTCGGGCGGGACATACGGGTTTGGGGGCGCACCGAACCGCCGACCGTTCTTCATCCGCCCCGTCTGACGCCACTGCTCATAGGCAGCGTTCGCCTCGCAATGCACTTGGTGCTCTTCTTCTAGGCGCCGCTTGGCTTCCGTGAGGCGCTCGGTCCGAGAGCTTGGGATCGGACGCTCCTCCTTCGCGCGACGCTCGGTCAGCCGGCGCTTCGCGTCGGCGAGCACCTTCTTGCGACCCTCACGCGTCAACAACTCCTCTGGCAGCTCATCACCCCGGGAATCGCCGTAGAGCTCGTCCTCCTCAGCATCGATGCGGTCCGCGCGCTCAAGCAGCTCCTGCACGATCTGCCGATAGCCGCGAGTCGATTCCTGCGCCGCGTTCGCGCTCAACTTCGACCCATCGATCGCGATCATCCCGACCTTCGCCAACCCCGCCTCCGCGCACAACTCCAACACATCGGTGAACAAGCCCGCCAGCGCCTTCTCATGCCGACGGCGAAACCGGGCGATCGTCGCGTGATCAGGCTTCAGGTTGCTCGCGATCACCCGGAACGCGATGTCTTCGACACACGCTCGCTCGATCCCCCGCGACGAACACAGCCCGCGCGAATACGCATAGATCAACAGCGCGACCCCATCATCGCCGGATCGTGCGCCGGGCGACCATACCCATCCGGCCGATAGGCAGCCAGAAAGCCGGTCAGGTCCATCTGTTCCACCGACCCGAGCACGAACCACGCGTAGTGATCCACCGGCAGCCACTCCTGCAACGACGGCGGCATCAACAACACCTGATCCCGGTCAACCGCAATGAAGTTCTGAGGCATCCCAGAAGTCTCTTAGCTAAACCCCCCGGATAGACCTTTATGCGACAGCCACAGCCCCAAGCGACAGTGACTGCCTCGCCTGGGTGGCGTCGTCGCGCTAGTCGGCGCGCCGCCCCGCCAGGCGCTTAAGCTCCAATATCCGTTGCTATCCGTCTGGTAGGGAGGAGTGACACGGTCGCGTGCAACGGAAGGCGGCGGAGGCTGTCTGACGGGGCGGCGACAGTTACGCCCAACATCGGGAGTTGAGCCGAGTGCGAACACGTATCGGGGGCCGCCGTGTTGACTTCTCGCCCTGGACGGGAGTAGCTTGTCGCCTGATCCGCCCGAGGCTTTGGGCGGGAGCGCACGTGATGGGACCGTCAGGATGGAGTCGTGTCGGGGTGGCTCGCGGGTTGCGAAGCTTGGTTGGCGTGCTCGTGGGCTCATCGGTGTGCTGGTTTGGGGCGTCGTCGTCTGACGCGGCGGTTTGGCGAGTTCAGAGGTTCAAGCCGTCCAAGGGACGGCTCTTGTCCGTGTCTTGTCCGTCGAAGCGGTTTTGCATGGCTGTGGGAATCGTGATCCCGACGGAAAGCAACGGGGGCCGGGCGGCGCCGTTGGCCGAGTTGTGGGACGGGTCGCGCTGGTCGGAGCTGCGGACCGTGAAGATACGGGGGTCGCGAGATACCGAGCTGAGCGGCGTGTCCTGTAGTTCAACTACAGCTTGTACGGCCGTCGGGTTCTTCACAAAGCACGGGAATGGGTGGCCGTTGGCCGAACGCTGGGATGGGTTGCGCTGGTCGCGCCAGCATCTAGCTGGCGTGGTTCCGCAGGCTGTGTCGTGCCCGGGTGCGCGTGCCTGTATGGCTGTTGGATCCGGGTCGGCGGCCGAGGGATGGGAGCGATGGTCGGTCCTGGATCAGGCGACCTCGGCTTCGGCGCCGGCGGCGATTGACGGGCGTATCAGCGCAGCGGCCTGCACGCTGTCGGGACTGCCGCGGACATCAGTTTGGAGGTTCAGGCTGACGCGCGCTGCGCTGGAATGGGACTCGGTGGCGTTCGACGCTGATCTACGTAAATGATGAGACCAAACGATCTGAACGCGGTGTCGTGTGCCACGCTGACGTTTTGCGTTGCCGTAGGCTCCTGGATCGGCTCTGACGGTGGGGGCACGGTCATCCAGCGTTGGAACGGTGTGCGCTGGCAACAAACCGATAGCACCGCATCGGACCTCAATGGCGTGTCCTGCGCGTCACGAACGGCGTGTAGCACGGTCGGAGACTTCAACGGTAGGGGCTACACGCAACGATGGAACGGCTCAGCCTGGAAGGTTGAGCGTACTGCCACCGACGCTGACCTCCTTGGCGTGTCATGCACCGTCGGAGGCTTTTGCGCCGCCGGAACGGACAAACCTGGGGTTACGGCGATCCGCGCTTTGACCCAGGCCGCGCCGCCGCTGTTCACTGGCTAGCCGGGGCGAAGACGGGACCGCATCACTCCCGGGTTGATCGACAAGCAGCACTCTCAATCCGCGCTGGCTTAACGGCGATCTGGGACGCGCGCCGCGCTGTCGTTATTAGCCCGACGCGGAAGCGCTCGGGTCGTACGGGTTCGACGGCACGCGATCGGCAGACGCGCGTGGATCTCAGTCACGGGTGCATTCTCGCCTGCCCCGGCCGGTGGCATCGCCTAGGCGAGCGTTCGGGAATCTCCCAGGAACGGTGATCTGGCGGCTGGGTTAGTCGGAACTCGTGGCCTCGGAGCTCAACCTTAGCCTCACACCGCCAGCCTGTCGGCCGCTCAGCCGAGGCCGCAGACGGTGCCGACGACGCTGCCTTCGGCCGACAGCGTGCCGAGGTTCAACGTCCCCTGCAGCTGCAGCTGTCCGGTTGCGCCGCCGGTGATCACAAGATGGCTGACGAGCTTGTAGACGCCAGGCGTCTGCGTCGGGATCAGGTGTGCGTTATCGGTTGTCGTGATCGTCCCAGATGGGAGTGCGATCGCGTGGCTCGTCGTGGTCGTCAAGACGCCTGAGGTGCCTTGCGGGGTCAGCGGTGCGAGGACTGTCGTCACGGTCGGCACGTCGCCGTAGCTTGTCTTGCCAATGGTCACGTTCTGGATGCCGATGAACGGGCCCGCTGGGGATGTCGCGGCGTCTTGTGCGGTTGCGCTGTACGGCTGGCACGTCGTTGCGTGCGCGGCCGCGGCCGCCGGCCAAAACGCGGCGGCGAGAGAAACGGCTAGGAAGACACGTCTGCGATGCATGCGACCACTCCTCGTTCGTGCACCAACCTAGAACGGAAGCCGATCGGCCAGCGGGCCCCACCTGCGACGAGTCGGCTGTCAGCCACCACCGATACGGCGACTCTAGCCTCTTGCAAGCCGCTGAGGGATTTCTTTTTCAGACAGTCGAAACCGGACGCTCAGTTAGTGCTCAGCGCATCTGAGGACCCTCGCGCGAGACGGCTGAGAATTCTCGATGGACCCCACGAAGAGCGTCGGATTGATCGAAACGGAGCAGTCAGCGCGTGTTGCTCCTAGCCCGCTGCAGCGTTCTGGCTCGCGGGCGCGTAGCTCCTCGTCTTGCTCAATCGCAGAGGCGCTGGGCCGAGCCTCACCGGCTCCTGCGTTTCGACCAAGCAGAGCGAAATAAACCCTGCTTGACGCGGATGGGGTGTAGGGTCGTCTTGCGGTCGCGAGGGGCGCACCCAAACTCAATCGCCGGGGGCAGGGCTCGGCAGCGAAGGAGTTCATCACGATGACCCCAGAAGAGAACGTCGCGATCATGCGACGCGCCTATGAGGCGTTCAACACGGGCGACATGGGCACGCTCACCGAGCTCATGGACGAGACTGTGTGGCACTTGCCGGGCCGGAGCCCGATGGCCGGCGACTACAAGGGCAGCCGGGGCGACCTTGGCGTACTTCGGCCAGCTCGCGGAGAAGACTGGAGGGACCTTTCGGGCTGAGCTGCAGCAGATGGCTGCAGTTGGCGACACCCTGGTGATCGGCATCCAGCGCAGCACCGCTGACCGAAACGGCAAACACCTGGATGTTGGCAACTGCATCGTGTTCGAGCTCAAGGCCGGCCGGGTGGTTGACGGTCGGGAGCACTTCGAGGACCTCTACGCCTGGGACGAGTTCTGGTCCTAGCCCCGCCGGCCACCGGACCTACACGCCTGCTCCGGCACGAACCGAGCTGTCTCGCTGCGTCTGACCAGCCTGGTGGTTTGATCGAGCAGGAACGCTGATGGCTGACCGCTGCTTGGCTGGCAAGCAGGAGTGCGGTTGGAGGCGGGAGCGCGAGATGGGCTCCTGCGGTTTGGCTACAGGGCGAGCCCGGCGCGGGCGTGCATCATCGGGGCGTGTCGCGCGTGGATCGCCGAGATGATCTCTTCGGTATCGATGCCTGCGGATGGTCGGATCGAGACGTCGTGCCCGGACTGTGGAGAGTCGATCGCGGTCGAAGTGCACAAACAACGGGTCGGTGACGAGAGCCTGTTTTTCCATTCACTCGTTCCCGCCGCGCGCTGGTGGGACGACATCGTCTTCACCTGAAGCACGATGAATCTCTTCCGGTCGGAAGAGCACATCGACCGGTGGCTCGGGACGCGCAATCCCGGAGCGATCATCCCGGTGGCGAAGCTCAGCGAGCTGGCGCATGCCTGGTGCAGTGATGCGGTCGCGCCGGACTGGCAGCCTCGCAGCCTCGAGCAGGAGCAAGCGATCCTCGACCAGCTTGGGCTAACTGGAGAGTTCTGGCGGCTGCTCTAACCACTAACTCCGAACCGCCCAGAGGCATCGACACGACAGCGAGCGGCAGCCTTGCTGGCGGTCCGGCAAAGCAGCCGCGGCGCGGACGCGACTGCTAGGGCGTAACCGGGTCGCGCGCGCTCGCCAGCGCGGGTGGCCGCTTCGTCCACGAGCAGCCACCTGATCGCCCGGGTTGGGGCTGACGATCACGGAGGGGGGTGCTCATCAGCGCTCCTTCCTGCAAGCCCCCGACTAAGCTGGTCCCAGTCTTGGCCATTTGTCGGCGCCGGGTGAACTTTCACCCGGCCTTGACAGCCATTTCGGTCCCTTCGACGAAACAGCCTTGGCCCAGAGTAATAGTTTGTGGTGACGCTACGCCCCGGGCGCCGTGCTGTCTATGGCCCGTTCGGGCCTGATTGGGGGGCCGAACGGGCCGGTGAGAGCGGTCGAACGGACTGCCCCGCAGATCGATTCGGCGTGACTGACGACGTTGACGAACCTCCGGTAAGCGGTCACCACATCGGTTCCGCATCAGAAATAACAGTTCGGTCGGGCGATCTACCTGCCAGTGCCGCTCTGGCGCGCGACAACGGGATGAATGGTCAGGTGGGCAAACGGGTAGGGCGCGCGCAGCCGGACGCTATGTGAGGCATTTGGCGGAGTGACGCGAAGCCTGCGGGAGGAGGGAGGTGGACGGGCGAAAAAGGCCGGGTCGACGCCTTCCAGCAATGCTGAAGCAGTCTGCCCGTTCTTGAGGGTAATCGTCGCGATGCTCCAGGAGCCGAAATACCCAGCGAGAGCGGGCTTGGCGCGGACGACGACTCGGCCGCTCGCCGACAGGCCATCGACGCGAGGATAGCCGCGCAGACTGCACGTGTCCCCTCTGTCGCGGAAACGAATCGGTATGGCCAAGCGCCCGCTCGCGGCACTCTCCGGCCCCAGCGAGATCAGGAGCTGTCGGGACGCGCACTTTGGTGTCGTGCTCGTCTCGGTCAAAAAACTCGCGCCGTACGCGGGCGCCGACAGCGCCGCAATCGCTGTCACGATCGTCGCGAGCGGCCGGATCACTCTCATCGCCACCGACCCTTGCGCGATTGGAAACGCTTCTGAGACGCTGCCCGCGGCACACCGGCTCGAGCCGGCACAGCGCAGGTGATCGCCGCGCAGCGCGTGGCGAAGGGTTCGAAGCAAGCCGCCGGGCGCTGCTGGGTGCACCCCGGAGTGGCAGCGGACACCAGCCGGCGGCGAGCGCCGTGGCGTCGCCTGCGCTGACCATGCCCTTCAGATACTCGACCGCTGGGCCTGATCGTGCGCCTTCTGCCCCGGTTTACGCAGTACCTCGCGCGACACGTGGAACAGCGAGCGCCAATACTCATCGACATGGCAGATGCAGGTCCCGACGGACCGCGACGGGGATCCCGACCCGCCCACACGGGATCATCGCAGAACCCCCGGTGACGTAATGCCAGCGCCCGTGAGCGCGGTGCTCAATATCGACACCGTTGAACACCCAGCGGCCGCACGAGTGCCCGGCGTACCCGTTGAAGCCAACCTCGGCCCACTTGCCCCCGTCCTTGGTCGTCACCTGGGCGTACAGGCACCGGTCCGGGATGCCGGCAGGCAACTGCGGGGCCGCAACTCGGTCGATCGCTGTCCGAGTGCTGCCGGTCGCGACTCGACTCGCGACAGCGACCACCGGCACGATGAGCCCGACGGCAATGATGATGGTGATGATCCGCTTCATGATCTGTTCCCGTGCTTTCGAGTCCCCAGAATCTATGTTCGGTCACTGCGAAAAAGGCGTGCACGCGCTGCCTGCTCGTAACCAGCGGCTAGAGCTGTATGCCGTCGACTTGGTCCGTGTACCCGGACGCCCCGATGCGCCGGCCCCGCACACAGCCGTAACCCCCCCCGGTACCAGTAGGCGCGCAGCGCCAGCCTCCGGGGAAGCTCGTGTAAATCGCTGCGAAATCAGGGGCCTCATGCCAGGTGCCCTTGCCCTCGCCGGTCGCCTTTATCAGGCTGCGCGCCTTACGGCAGGAGACCTTGCCGCGCCACACGATGATCTTGTACGGGATACCCGGACCACTGGTAGCGCCAGTCCTAGGGGGCCCGCTTGTTCCCGGCTGAACACGCTCGGTGCGGCACGAGCGTTTGGCTCCTGCGGAAGTCGCGGCCACCCCGGTTAGGCTGATGAGAAGACGTCTCATCTGATTACTCTCGCATAGGGCGCCGGCCCGGAACCCGAGATTTCGCTGGTCCTTACGCGGCATGACACACCACTCACCAGCGGTTCCGTTGCTAGCGAGGATCCATTTGGAATGAACCTTGTGCAGGATATCCGTTGAAGTGCCCAGCGGATAGATCGTGACTTCCGCCGAAGCCCATCGACCGACTGTCGAGACATGGATGTTGCTGACGTGGACTTTCTTGTGTGGAGCAGCAGTGCTAATAGCGGCCTGGGTTATCGCCTTCCGCTCGTTCCGAGTCGGAGGCCGCCAGGCCATCGCAGAAGCCGCCAACGTAAGGCAGAGCAGGATCACGGTTAGCACTGCGACCCGTGCGACGTTTCTCGATCGTCTCAAGGGTTCGAACAGCATCAACGATCGTCTCAAGGGTTTGAACAGCATCAAGTCACCAAGGACCTATCCGAATGAAGCTCGTGTTGTTGATCAAAACGCCCTTGCCCTGGCCGCGGCTTATGTCACCGTGTAGGTGAGCGCTTATGCCGAACCGCGAAGCGCAGCCCGATGGCCCAGTCTTGCCGAATCCGTTCATGACCTTTCGCTGCCGGCTTCCTTCGGCATCGACCTCTACGTCCGTGTACTTGGACGCATCGAGGACGGTCAGCCGTGATCCGCGCCGAGCGCGCTCATCCGTCGACGGCTTAGATCTGGTCACGTCCAGTTTCGTGCCGTTCCAGTGGAGAATCACGGTCTTGTAGTTGCTTCGGTCGGGGCTGGTCGTCTTCTGCGAGTACACGGATCCGACACCTGCCGGCGGCGTAGAGGTTCGCTGAGGTCGGGACGAGCGGTGGGCGTTGGTGGTGTGGGCGGGCGCGCGTTCGAGGGGCATGTCGATCGTCTGGTCTCAGTAGAACGAGCGCATCAGGTCCTCTGCAGACCGGGGCTGGTGGTGACCATTACGGGTCCTCTGTAGTACCTCGCTACGAGCTGGCGAGCAGCCTCGCTTTTGCAGCCTGGAGCTCATCGGATCTCAGCGAACCCGAGTGGTAAAGCGCCGTGATCTCTTTCATCTGCGAGGCGAAGTGGCGAGCGCCGGTCACGGGAACGCCTATGACACATGACTGATCAGCGTGTCGGGGCGGCTCCCGCCCGGGCCGGGACTGTTCAGGTTGGTGCCAAGCGAGAACTTGCCGATCGAGTCGAACGTTGCGGTGATCCTGCCCTTCGTGACCTTGGCGTATCGGAAGGTCTCTGGGTAGTGGCCGCCCTTGCAGACCGACGGAGCGAGCTTGTGCAGGGGACCCGACGACTTCAAGCTCAGGCTACCCGATAGCACACCACCGGGAGTCTTCACCTGGGCGCGCGTTAGGTTCGGGTTCGAGCTGACGAACGACTTGGGCGCCTCAGCCCCTAGTTCGTGGTTTATCTCGAGAAAGGGGGTGCCGACCGTCGGATCGAACACGCTGACGGCCACGGTAGAAGGCCTTCGCTTGCCTCCTGGCGAGCCCGCTTCGAGATAGGCGACGGGCTTGGTGAGGCTGAACGGCCCCGAGCCGTCCACGATGTAGTACGGGGACGGGCAGGGAGCGAGGCACACATTCGTCGTGTAGGTGTCCACCGCCCAGCCGGTCATGCGCGTGACGGTGATCGTTTTGAAGAAGTGATCGCCGACCTTGATCCGGATCGTGCCCGTGAGCGTGCCGTAGATCACGTTGTGCTTGGAATTGCAGCCGAACAGCCTCTTGAGACTCTGCAGGTGCGGCGGGCCGCTGAAGGTGAAGTTCAACTCGCCGTCGGCGCCGCCGGGGCCGAGCGGATCGTCGACCACGATGGAGGCCTTCGAGCGGTTGATGTTGATCTCGCCGGCAGCGAGCTTGACGCCCCATGAGTGACTCTGTGCGAGCCCGCCCGTCGTCTTGGTGAGCACGAGCGACAGGACATCTTGGGACGCGCCCGGGGTCCCCACCGCACCACCCAGCGACACCCTGTAGCCATGGACGCGGCCGCCGGTGAAATTCAGGCCAATCACGCCCTTCAAAGACCCGGCCCGCGCCACAGCCGCTGGGTCGCGGGCTCTACCCGTCTTCGCAGCAACGTTGTACACGCCGAATGACGAACCCTTGCGGGAGCATCGGGCCTGAAGGCCGCCGTCTTCCTTAGACTCGACAGAGCTTAAAAAAGAGCACTGCCAGCCACCGGCTTGAAGCACCCCGCAGATACGCCCCGAACCACAGGCCCCGGAATCCTCAGCGCGTAGAAAGGCGAGGTACGTGCGACGAGCCTGGCTACACGAGACTTTGCCATGCAGGACGACTCGCTGGGTGACCTTACCAACCTCGGGTCTGACCGCCCGGACCCGGCACGAGGAAGCGATCCTCGCGCCGACCGTCGCGACCGCACCCGAACTCACCAGCGCCAGCGCAACGACGACCGCTCCAACCAGGACGCCTAGCCTCGTTCGCATCCCGCCCCCTCACAGCGTCCGCGAACGCGCAGCAGAGTGCGAGTTCTCAGCGGCCCAGCGCCGAGCGCATCACCGCCACCCCTCCCTGCCACGCCGAGCGCTGCTCGGCTGAA